>CAVYTY010000022.1:0-636941 GCA_963771395.1 uncultured Acidobacteriota bacterium
TTTGGTCGTGAACGGCAGCGCGCGAACCACCGGGCGAGACATCCGCCAGATCCAGCACGACGACTCCGAATCCGCCTGCTTGCAGCACGAGGTTCATCGCCTTGAGCGCGCGCGTGGCGTCGCCCGTGTCGCGAATCCACAACAGTCGCGACAGGTCGAGGCCGGTGGCCGCGGCGGATTCCGGATCGAAGCGATCGCAGGTATCGACGAGCGCCACCAGCTCGCCACGGGAGACGGCCGCACCAAGCACACGACAGGCGGCGGCAGTCCGTCCCGACGAGCGCCCGCCGACGATCTCCGACAGGTGTCCGCGCCGCAGGCCTCCGCCAAGCGCCGCATCAATCGCCGGCACACCGGTGACGGCGAGATCGTCGGCGCCAGGCTGAGCCATCGCGCCCGGCGTGGACACGCTCGATGACGGCAGCACGCGCCATGCAGAATGGCGACTGCGCTGGTCAGCGTGACATCGAGCTTCCGGGCCCTCAGCAGCGATTCGAGCTCGGCGCGGGCGGTCATCCTGTGTATTTTCGCTTTTTCTTCGCCTAGTCAAGCCTTCACGTAAGTCTCAGACAGAGCAGGCTGTTAAGATTGATGGTCCGACAAAGTGTCTACGCCGCCTCCAACATCGACTGCACTCCGCTCGCCCATCCTCCAGCGCGCCTTCGCCGCGTTCACGTACCGCGACTTCCGGGTGCTGTGGTTCGGCGCTTTCGCCTCGACCGTCGGCACCTGGATGCAGAAAGTCGCGCAGAGCTGGCTGGTGTTCGACCTCACGCAGTCGTCCTTCTATCTCGGGCTCGACGACTTCCTGGGGCAGCTGCCGATCCTCCTCTTCACGCTCCTCGGCGGCGTCATCGCCGACCGCCACGATCGCAAGCAGCTGCTCATCGGCTCGCAGTTCGTGCAGATGGCCACCGCGTTCGCACTCGCGGCGCTCGTCTATCGAGGAGGCGTGCACATCGGCCACATCCTCGCGCTGTCTTTCACCGCCGGGGTGGCCCAGGCATTCGGGGGGCCGGCGTACCAGGCCATGATCCCGTCGCTCATCAACAAGAAAGATCTCCCGAACGCCATCGCGCTCAACTCGATCCAGTTCAACCTCGCCCGCGTCTTCGGCCCGTTGTTCGCGGGCGTGACGATGGCCGACGCTCGGCGCGGCCGGATGCTTCAGCCTCAACGGCGTCTCGTTCTTGGTCGTGATCGTCGCGCTGATGTCGCTCTCGGTGACCCACGTTCCGCCAGCCGAGCACAAGCCGATGCTGGATGCGCTCAAGGGCGGCTTCGCCTACGCGCGGCAGCGAGCCGGCGATTCTCGCGCTGACCGTGCTTGCCTCGATGACGACGTTTCTGGGGTTTCCGCTGCTGACGTTCATGCCGATCTTCGCGCGCGAGATCTTTCACGGCGACATCGGCCGCTACAGCTGGATGATGGCGTTCTCGGGGATGGGCGCCGTGCTCGGCGCGCTGCTCATCGCGTGGCTGGGCCGCTTCAAGCACATGGGCCTGACGCTCCTCGTCGTGCAGATGATCTTCGGCGGGCTGATTGTCGCCTTCGCGGCGTCGCGGATCTTCTGGCTGAGCAACGTGCTGTTGTTCCTTGCGGCGTGGCGCTGCTCATGGTCTTCTCGATGACTTCGTCACTCGTGCAGCTGATCGTCCCGGATCACCTGCGCGGACGGGTCGTCAGCATCTACATGGTGGCGTTCCGCGGCGGGATGCCGCTCGGCAGCCTCGCCAGCGGCTTCGCCGCCACGTTCGTGTCTGCCCCCGTTGTCCTGGCGATCAACGGCACTCTCGTATCGTTCGTAGCGATCTACTTTTTCTTCAAGAGCCATGGAGTACGGGAATTGTAGTCAGAAAGTTCAAAAGGTTCAAAAGGTTCAGGGGTTCAAAGAGGTTCACCTGAACCTTGAACCCCTTGAACCCTATGAACCCCTTGAACCCTCTTGAACCTCTTGAAGTCTATCGATCGCGCCGCGTGATCTGATCCCAGAGCGCCGCGCCGCCGCCGCCGATCGCGGCGCCGATGAGCGCGCCCTTCTTGCCGCCGACTGCCGCACCGACACCGGCGCCGGCGCCGGCCGATGACCCGATGATGATCGCGCTCTTCTTCATGACCGCTTTGCCGGCCGTGCGCGCAGCACAGGCGGTCCTCCGGGTAGACGACTTGTCGCGCCGGAATCGGGCGCGCGACGCTCGCCGGCTGCGACACCGGTATCATGCGCTCATCGCCGACGTCATACACCGCGCGGCCGAACGGCGCGAACCTGACGGTACGGATCCGACACCGGGGCCGCAAACGATTGCGCCGCGATCGGAGCGGGCCCGTTCGTGATGCACTCGACCTGCGACACCGACGCGCCGTTGATCATCACCGGGCGGACGAGCGTGCGTTGATTCGGCTCGCAGCTCACCACGATCGGCGCACCGGGTTGACTGGCTCGTGCCAGGCTGCGCGAACGCGGTCTGACCGACGCCCGCACCGCATCCCACTGTAACCAAGAGGGCGCTCACGCCGAGCGCGCCGACGATGGGCTTCATGTAATGTGCCTGCAACCGAGGCTGAGTGGTCGTCATGTCGCTCTCCCTCCGGCATCACCGTCCTGCCGGTAGTAAGCCTCTCTCCAAGTGCGATGCCAATGACAGAAAGCCCAATAAAATGGCACTATTTTCGACGGTTTTTGCGTAGTCGAGGTCGCCGCCGCCGAGTGTCCTCTGGAGCGCTCACCAGGCGCGCAAAGAGGACAGCCGCCGCGCCGGGTATACTGCACCGCACGTTCTGCTCAGCCGCGATTTTCAGGAGCTCTTGACTGTCTCCGGTCGTTGTTTCTTGTTTGGTTGTTATCGTGTTTCTGTCGTTCTCAATTCACTTCAGCATTCATCATTCAGCATTCAGCATTGCTTCATGTCCCAAATCCTGGTCGTCGAAGACGACGCCGATATCGCCGCGCTCATCGCGCACTATCTGGAGAAGGCGGGACACCGCGTCGATCGGCTCACGTCGGGAACCGATGTGCTGCCCAGGCTGCGGAAATCGCCGGCCGACCTGGTCATCCTCGACCTGATGCTGCCCGGGCATGAATGGGCTCCTCGTCTGCCAGGCGATGCGGGCCGATCCATCCATCGCCGGCATCCCGATCATCATGTTGACGGCACGCGGCGAGGAATCCGATCGCGTGTCGGGGCTGGAGCTGGGCGCGGACGATTACGTGACCAAGCCGTTCAGCCCGAAAGAGCTGAGCGCGCGCGTGACGGCGCTGCTGCGCCGCACCGGGCGCACCAGCACGAGCGCGCCGCTCCACTACGGGCCGATTACGATCGACGCCGACCGCCACACCGTCGCCCTCGACGGAACCGACGTGCGGCTGACGGCGAAGGAGTTCCTGCTGCTCCAGTATCTGGTCCAGCACAAGGGCCGTGTCCTCTCGCGTGACCTGCTCCTCAGCGACGTCTGGGGCTACAACTACACGGGCGGGACACGCACGGTGGACGTCCACATCCGGCGCCTGCGCGAAAAGCTCCCGCCGCTCACCGATGCCATCGAGACGATCAAGCAGTTCGGGTACAAATTGAACGACCGCCGGTGACGTTCCGCACTCGTCTCTTCCTGGCGTCGCTCGTGACGGCGGCGCTGACGCTGCTCGTCGCCACCGTCCTCGTCTCCTGGTCCGTGCGCCGGGCCACGAGCGAGCGGATCGAGCGTTCGCTCGTCAGCCAGACGCGGCTGGCGGCCGAAATGCTGTCGCACCGGCAGGCCGCGGCCGGTGCCGAGCTCGATGCCGAGGCGGATGCCCTCGGCGGCCTGGTCGGTGCGCGCGTCACCCTCGTCGCGCTCGGACGGCGTCGTCATTGGCGATTCCGACCTCGATGGCGAGGCGCTCGCCACGGTCGAGAATCATGGCGACCGGCCGGAGATCCAGCAGGCGCGCCGCGACGGGCCTCGGCGTCGCGCGCCGCTACAGCACGACCGTCCGCGCCGACCTGCTGTATGTGGCGGTGCCCGTCAACAACCCGGCGATGCCCGCCCTGGGATTCGTGCGCCTCGCGCTCCCGCTGACCGACGTCGCCGAGCAACTGGCGGCCGTCCGGCGGAGCGCGTTCGTTGCGTTTGGCGTCGGCCTCGTCGCCGCGCTGCTGCTGGCGTGGATGACGTCGATGCTGCTCAGCCGGCGCGTGCTCGCGATTGCCGCCGTCGCCGAGCGCTATGCGAGGGGCGACTGGTCCCGCCCGGCGCGAGACTACGGCAACGACGAAATCGGAACCGTCGGCGCGCGCGCTGGACGAAGCGGCGCGGGAAATCGGCCGGCGCGCCACCGATCTCGCCTCGGATCGCGCCACGCATGGAAGCGATCCTGGCGGGAATGATCGAAGGCGTGCTGGTCGTCAACGAGCACGGCCGGGTGCAGCTCGTCAACGGCGCGGCACGCACGATGCTGCAACTGCAGGACGACCCGGAAGGGCCGGCACTACGTCGAGATCGTGCGCCAGCCCGACATCGCCGCGCAGCTCGGCGCGGCGCTCCGCGGGACGCCGACCGAGGGCCTCGAGCTCTCCCTGCCGCGCGAGCCCGAGCTCGTCATCATCGCGCGCAGCGCGCCGGTCGCCTCACCCGGCGTGGCGGGCGCGGTGCTCGTCATGCACGACATCACCGACCTCCGCCGCGCGGATCGCATCCGACGCGACTTCGTCGCCAACGTGTCGCACGAGCTCCGCACGCCGCTCACGGCCGTGCGCGGCTACGTCGAAGCACTGCTCGAATCAGAGGCGACCAGCAGGGAGACGGAGGTCGGACCGACCGAAGTGCGCCGCTTCCTCGAGATCATCGGGCGCCACACGCTGCGCATGGAGCGCCTCGTGCGCGATCTGCTGCGCCTCGCGCGGCTCGACGCCGGCCAGGAGGCCCTCGACCACACGCCGTGCCCGGTGGAATCGCTGTTCGACGACGTGGAAACCGAACTCGCACCGGCGCTCGACGCGCGACAGCAAATCGTCGAGCACAGAATCGCCAGCGACGCCACGATCGTCATCGGCGACCCGGCCAAGCTCCACGACGCGCTGCGCAATCTGCTCGAGAACGCGACCAACTACGCGCCCGAATCGAGCCGGATCATCATGGGCGCCGAACGGCTCGGTCCACCGGGTCCGCCTCACCGTCGCAGACGAGGGGCCCGGCATTCCGGAAGCCGACCTGCCGCGCATCTTCGAACGCTTCTACCGCGTCGACAAGTCCCGCACGCGCGCCACACGGGACCCCGGCGGCACCGGTCTCGGCCTCGCCATCGTCAAACACCTCATCGAGCTGCACGGCGGCAAGGCGTCGGTCGCGAACCGGCCGGAAGGCGGCGCGGTGTTCACGATTGAGTTGCCGTCGCCGCAACGTCGGTCTAGCGATGAACAGTGCTGGCTCCAGGCTTCGGGCTTGGGCTTAGAGGCCGGATGCCAGGGCTAAAGTGCCTGGGCTTAGAGTGCGGGGGGCAAAACCTTCGATGCCAGGTGCTTGCTCGAAGGTCTTGCTTGGAGCCTTGAACGCCTGAAGCCCAAGAGCCTTCGATCCGCTGAACGCACGCGTCAGGGAGCGAGCGTGATCGCGACCAGCCAGTAGGTGACGGCGGCGATGAACGCCGAGGCGGGAATGGTGAGGATCCACGCCCAGACGATGCGGCCGGCGATGCCCCAGCGTACGGCCGAGAGGCGCCTGATGGATCCGACGCCGATGATGGCGCCGGTGATCGTGTGGGTCGTGCTGACGGGCACGCCGAGGTGCGTCGCGGTGAAGAGCGAGATCGCGCCGGCGGTCTCCGCGGCGAAGCCGCCGACGGGCGTGAGCTTGGTGATCTTCGAGCCCATCGTGTGGATGATGCGCCAGCCGCCCGAGAGCGTGCCGAGCGCGATCGCCGCATGGGCGGACGAGAACGACCCAGATCGGAATCGGCAGATGACCGTTGTCGAGCTGCAGGTAACCGCCGGCCACGAGCGCCCCGGCGATGATGCCCATCGTCTTCTGCGCGTCGTTGCCACCGTGGCCCAGGCTGTAGGCCGCGGCCGACAGCGAGCTGCAGCCGCCGGAACCACTGATCGACGCGGCCGGGCGACGCGCGCTGGAAAATCCACAGGATGGCCACCATCAGGGCGAAGCCGAGGCTCATCCCGATGAGCGGCGCGAGCACGATGAAGATGAGCGTCTTGGTCCAACCGGCCAGGATGATCGCGCTCCAGCCGGCCTTGGTCACCGCGGCGCCGGCGTAGCCCCCGATGAGCGCGTGCGACGAGCTCGTCGGGCAGCCCGTAGTACCACGTGATCAGGTCCCAGACGATCGCGCCCATCAGGCCGGCGAAGATCACCGAGAAGCTGACGATCGAGATATCGACGAGGCCGGACCCGACGGTCTTGGCGACGGCCGTGCCGAACGTGAACGCCGCGATGAAATTGAAGAAGGCGGCCCAGATGACGGCTTTGCCCGGCGTCAGCACGCGCGTCGACACGACGGTCGCGATCGAGTTCGCGGCGTCGTGAAAGCCGTTGATGTAGTCGAAGACGAGCGCGACGACGATGAGCGCGACGACTGCGAGGAGGTTGGAATCCATCCGATGCGTCAGGCGTGCTTGACGACAACGCCTTCGAGCACGTTGGCCACATCCTCGCAGCGATCCGTGGCCGCCTCGAGGAAGTCGAGGATCTCCTTCCACTTGATGATCGTCACCGGATTCTGCTCCTCCTCGAACAGGCGGCGAACGGCGTTCTGGTGCGCCCGATCCGCTTCGTTCTCGAGGCGATTGATCTCGACCGCCGGCTCGGCGACGCCGTGGCGCCGTTCGAGCGCCTTGATGGCGATCACGACCTGCTCGGCGGACACGGCGACGAGGCGGGCGAGCTCGCGCGCGTCAGGCCGGACGCGCTCGATCTGGTAGAGCCGGACGATGGCCGCGGACGCATCGATCGCGTCCATCACGTCGTCGAGGATGCGGGCAAGGGTGTGGATGTCTTCGCGATCGAGCGGGGTGACGAAGGTGCGGTGCAGGCGCTGGATGATCTCGTGGGTGATGAAGTCGCACTTGTGCTCGACTTCCTTGATCTCGTCGGCCTTGTCCCAGATCGGCCGATCGGGCGCGATCATCTCTTCGAGCAGCGCGGCGCCTTTCTGGATCTGCTCGGCCAGGGCGACGAAATCGTCGAAGAAGCGCTCTTCGCGCGGGATGAGTCTGAATGCCACGCCGTCTCCCTGCCAGGTTCGGTCGGAGGCCCGAGCCGGGGAATCTTAGCAGATTCATTCAGATTTAACGTGTTTGTCGCGTTCGTTACAGTTACTTCGGCGAGCCTTACCGGCTTAGACGGTGGGCGTGCGGCTGTCCGGATGGCGAGCGAGGGAGCCACGCGGCCGAAGGGGTCGCTCTTTACTGTGGAATTGCCCGGTTGGCCGTTCCGCCGCCGTGCCGAACCACGCGGCCTTCGACGCAGAAGATGACTTCTTCGGCGATATTGGTCGCGTGGTCGGCGACTCGCTCGAGGCACCGGCTGACGAGAATGAGCGCGAGCGCGCGCTCGATGACCCCCGGGTCGGCCATCATGTGGGTGAGGAGGACACGGAAGATGCCGTCTCGCAACTCGTCCGCCTCGTCGTCGCGACCGAGCACCGACTGCGCCAGCACGACGTCTTGTTCTACGAACGACCGCAAGCTGTCGTGCAGCATGCCGACCGCCGTGTCGCCGAGGCGTCCGACATCGAACGCCGGCCTCAACAGCGGCTTCGACAAGAGTCTGATCACGCCTTGTGCGATGTTCACCGCCTGGTCGCCGACCCGCTCGAGGTCGGTGTTCACCTTGATGATCGAACGCACCAGCCGGAGGTCGGACGCAACGGGATTCTGGAGGGCGAGGAACTTGATGCACAAGTCGTCGACCTCGAGCTCGAGCCCGTTGACATCCGCATCGCCGGTGGCCACGGTGACGGCCAGATCGGCTTGACGCTGGAGCAACGCGGTCAGCGCGTCGCGAACGCGTGACTCGACCAGGTCCCCCATCACAGTGAGCTTGGCGGTGAGAGCTCGAAGGTTCTCGTGAGAGTGGCGCTCCATTAGCCGAATCTCCCGGTGATGTAGTCGTTCGTGTGCTTCTGCCTGGGACTGGTGAAGAGCTCCGGCGTGTCGCTGTACTCCACCAGTCGCCCCAGCCAGAAGAACGCCGTCTTGTCCGAGACGCGGGCCGCCTGCTGCAGATTGTGCGTCACGATGACGATCGTATATTCCGCCTTCAGACTGTAGATCAGCTCTTCGACTTTCGCGGTGGCGATCGGATCGAGGGCCGAGCACGGCTCATCCATCAGGATGATCTCCGGCTCGATGGCAATCGCGCGGGCTATGCACAGCCGCTGCTGCTGCCCTCCCGATAGCGAGAGGCCGCTTTCATGCAGCCGGTCCTTGACTTCTTCCCACAGCGCGGCGCCCTTGAGGCTTCGCTCGCACGCGTCGTCGAGCGTCGCTTTCGTCTTGATGCCCGCAATGCGAAGGCCATAGACCACGTTCTCGTAAATCGACTTCGGCAGAGGGTTCGACTTCTGGAACACCATGCCGATTCGTCGCCGCACCTCGATGACGTCGGTGGCATCGGCGTAGAGGTCCTGCCCATGCACGCTGAACGTCCCGGTAATCCGGACGTTGTCGATGAGGTCATTCATCCGGTTGAAGACACCGCAGCAGCGTGGACTTTCCGCACCCCGATGGCCCGATGAACGCGGTCACTTTCTTCGCGCCGATGTCCATCGAGATATCGAACAACGCCTGCTTGGTGTCGTAGAACAGGTTGACATCTCGAACCACGATGGCCGGCGGGAGATTCGTGGCGTCCGGAGCGGGCGGGCGAATTGGACGTCGGTCTTGATGAGCGGACCCTCGCCCGCACGTCGCCATCGGCTCACTCATGGCCTCGACTCCTGGAACGGACTTGCATCACGTTTGTCACTCTAGAAGGCTGACGTCTGATACCGCTTGCGCAGGTGGTTCCGCACGATAATCGCCGTCAGGTTCAGCGCCACCACGATGATCAAGCAGCAGAATCGTCGTCGCATACACCATGGGTTTCGCCGCCTCCACGTTCGGACTCTGGAACCCGACGTCGTAGATGTGATACCCGAGGTGCATGAACTTGCGCTCGAGATGCAGGAACGGTTAATCGCATCGAGGGGCAGGTCAGGCGCCAGCTTGACGACGCCCGTGATCATCAGCGGCGCCACCTCGCCCGCGCCGCGCGCCATCGCCAGGATCAAGCCCGTGAGGATGCCCGGTGCGGCAGCAGGCAGCACGACACGGAGGATCGTCTGGAACTTGGTGGCGCCCGTGGCGAGCGATGCTTCCCGCATGGCGCGGGGAACCGCCGCCAGCGCCTCCTCCGAGGCAACGATCACAATGGGGACCGTGAGGAGACCGAGCGTCAGCGAGGCCCAGAGAATGCCGCCGGTGCCGAAGGTCGGCGTCGGCAGTCGCTCGGGAAAGAACGCCTGGTCGAGGGAGCCGCCGATGAAGTAGACGAAGAATCCGAGACCGAATACGCCAAAGACGATCGAAGGAACACCCGCGAGGTTGTTCACGCCGATGCGGACGACGCGCACCATCAGACCCTGCCGCGCATACTCCCTCAGATACAACGCCGCGAGCACGCCGAACGGCACCGCCAGCATGCTCATGAGGACGACCATCATCACCGTGCCGAAAATCGCGGGGAAGATGCCGCCCTCGGTGTTCGATTCGCGCGGGTCTCCCGAGAGAAACTCCCAGAGGCGGCTCGCATAGACCGCCGCTCGACCGCCGAACGACAGCTCGTTGGCTCGATACGCGCGGAAGATGTCGATCGTCGGGAGTTCCTTCTCCGTGCCGTCGACGGCCGCCAGCGTCACGCGCGTCGTGGATGTCTGAGCGAGCACCTCGCCCAGACGCGCCTCGGCCTGGGCATAGCGGGCCTTGAGATCGTCCAGGCGCTGCTCCATCGCCGCGCGCGCCGTAGCGATCGACGCCGGTTCCGCGGCCCGCGCGCAGCTCCGCCGCACGCACGGCCAGGCGCTCTTCCTCGATAGCGCCGTTGATGGCGCCAATCTCGTCGCGTTCGATCCCGCGAATCCGGTCACGATCGGCCGCAGCTTTCGCGATCAGTGGCTGCAGGGCCAGCCATACCGCGTCCGCACCGCTGGCGAGCTCCTTCTCTCCGTCGGTCAGACGGACCGGCACACCGATGAACGGCCCATACTCTCGACGCTCGAGATAGACCGCCTCCCGCGGCAGGCTTCGGCTCTTGATGTCGGACTCGTCGATCCAGCGGAAGTCGGCGCTCGACAAGTCGCGGTTCCCCAGTTTCAGCTGGATTCGATGGACCCTGGTGGTCGGCGACCCGCTCTGAGGAATCGCCTCGCGCGCCGCGAGCTCGCCAAGCAGCAAGGTGCCGTCGGCGAGGGTCAATCGGACGAGCGGCTTGGGCCAGAAGAAGCCCAACCCGTTGGTCAGAATGAGGCCAATCATGGCGACGATCATCAGCAGGCTGATGCCGAGCGCGGTGCCCGTAAACCAGATTGCCGGGTCGCCTCGCCGAAGAGTTTCTCGGAGCGTCATCAGAGCGCCCTATACCGCTCGCGCAGGCGCTGCCGCACGAGCTCGGCCACCGTGTTCACGGTGAAGGTCAGGACGAAGAGCAGGGCTGAGGCCAGAAAGAGCACGCGATACAGCGTGCCGCCCTCCGGCGCTTCCGGAATCTCGACCGCGACGTTCGCGGACAAAGTGCGAAAGCCGTTGAAGATCGACCAGTCCATGACTGGCGTATTGCCGGTCGCCATCAGCACGATCATCGTCTCGCCGACCGCACGGCCGAAGCCCACCATGATCGCCGAGAACACGCCGGGGCTCGCAGTTGGCAGCACGACCCGCACGGCGGTCTGCCACCGGCTCGCCCCGCAGGCGAGCGAGGCAGCGACCAGGTTCGACGGCACGCTCCCGAACGCGTCTTCGCAGATGGTGAAGATGATCGGGATGACCGCAAAACCCATCGCCACGCCCACGACGAGGCTGTTGCGCTGGTCGTAGGTGAGGCCGAGCGTGGTCGACAGCCACTGGCGCGCGTCGCCGCCGAACAGCCAGATCTCGACGAACGGCGCTATCGCAAATGCCACCCAGCCGCCGATGAGGAGCATCGGCAGGATGACCAGCAGCTCCGCCCCCACCTTGACGCGACGCCGCAGCTTGCGTGGCAGGACGTTCCAGACGAGGAGCCCCGACGTGCCGAACAGCGGAAACATGATGCCGAGCAACATCACGCCCACGAGGTTGCGCTCGACGACAGCGGCCAAATACAACCCGGCGACGAAGCCAATGACGACGCTCGGCAGCGCCGCCATGATCTCGACGGTCGGTTTGATGCGGGCGCGCAGGGACGGATGCACGAACTGCGAGGTGTAGAGCGCCCCCAGGACTCCGAGCGGAATCGCAAAGAGGAGCGCATAGAACGTCCCCTTGATCGTGCCGAACACCAGCGGAGCCAGACTGATCTTCGGCTCGAAATCGTCGGTCGCGGCGGTCGACTGCCAGACGTACTCGGGCTTGGCGTAGCCCTCGTACCAGACCTTGCCGAACAAGGTATGGAGACTCGCCTCAGGATGGGGATTGGCCAGCGCGAACCGATCGATCTCGCCGCCCACCCTGGCAACGAACAGGCCATCGCTCTTGGGGGTCATCACCAGACCCTGCACTGCGCTTGCGCCCGGTATCGTCGCGAGCGTACGGCCGGAGGTTTGATGGCGCAGGAGTACAGGACCGTCCGATCCGGCGGTCGCAAACGTGCGATCCCTCGTCGACGCCGCGATGGCGGCCACGGCTGTGCCCTGCGGAGCGAACTGCGCCGCCCGGACCATGGCCTGGCTCTCTTCGGTCACGGGCGCCCGGAACCAGGCGCTCACCTGCCCGTCGCCGGTTCCGGCGATGAACGTATTGTTCCCGATGATGTATTCGAGGGCCGTGATGGGCGACGCGCCAACGGGCGACACATCGGTGAGCGTCGCCGTTTCGCCCAGCAGCCAGTGATACACCTCGCCCCGATCCGTGCCCGCGATGGCCGTTCCCGTTCGCCCGACGCGTACGGCGGTGACCTTGTGACCATCCCCGGCTCGGACGAGCGCTCGACGCTCCTCGCCTCCGTCGTCGAGCCACCAGAGTGCGACCTCGTTGTCGGACACCTGGCCGGCAACAAACTTGCGCTCGCCCTCTTCGAGATACGACACGCGTTGGGCGGCACGTGCTTGAGGATCGAGCGACACGATGCCTCGCTCCCGGACATCGACTTTCACGCTGGCGATGGCGCCGTCCTGATGCACCGGCACGAAGCGCACCTGCAGGAGCGCCACGCGGCCGTCGGCGGCGCCTGCGGCCACGAAATCACCCAGCAGCGATCGAGAGGAGGCGATGACGGTCGCGCCAGAGAGCGACGGTGGGCTGACCTCGAGCTCACGCGCCCCCGAACCCCGATTGAAGAAGGCGACTTTACCGCTGGACTCTACCGTGTACACATAGCGGCCGAACTCGTCGCTGCCAAGCGCCCGGCGCTCCATCGTCCCCGCTCCCGCGCTCTCGCCCAGGCGAAGCGTGCCCGCAAGCGTGGTCGACGCCGGCTTGAACAGCGGAACGGCCTCCGCGCCAATGAACACCAGGATGCCGACCACGCTCAGGACAACCGCGATACCGCCAAAGGTGATCACCCCCACAGCCGCGCGATCGATTCGCTTGAGCCGCTTGATGCGGCCAGCGGCCCCGGCCATTTGCCGGCGAACGGACGATTCGCCGGCAAGGAAGGCGGGACCCGGTTGATTCTGAGCTGCAGACACACTCATGGCGTAGTCCGGCGAAACGCTAACTACTGCGTCCCCTTGACTCCGCTGATCTTGCCGAGCTCCTCTTTGACCAACGCCGCCGTCAGCGGCATGTAGCCATCCTTCACCACGGCCTCCTGGCCTTCCTTGCTCAGCACGAGCTTCAGGAACTCCAGCGGTAGCGGATCGAGCGGCTTCCCTGGGGCCTTGTTGACGTAGACGTACAGGAAGCGGGCCAAGGGATACTTCCCGCTGGTCACCTCGTCATACGTGCCTTCGTAGAACGGACCGGTGGGCTGCTCCGCGAGCGGCACGGCTCTCACGCCAGACGTCCGGTAGCCGCTGCCGCTGTAGCCGATCGCGTACCGATCCTCGGTGATTCCCTGGACGACCGACGCCGAGCCCGGCTGCTCCTTGACGGTGTCCTTGTAGTCGCCGTTCTTGAGGACCACCTCTTTGAAGAATCCGTAGGTACCGCTCGCCGAGTTGCGGCCGTAGAGACCGATGGGCCTGGCGGCCCACTCGCCCTCGAGACCGAGCTGCCCCCACGTCGTGACGTTGGCCTTGAACCCTCGTTTGCGGCTTTTCCCGAAGATCGCTTCGACTTGTGCCAGCGACAGCTGCTTGATGGGGTTGTCTTTGTGGACGTACACCGCCAGCGCATCGAAGCTCGTCCTCAGCTCGGTCGGCTTGTAGCCATACTTCTGCTCGAACTGATCGATTTCGGTTGAGCGCATCGTCCTCGACATCGGACCGAACTGCGCCGTGCCGGCGATGATCGCCGGCGGCGCCGTGGACGACCCCTTGCCTTCGACCTGCACCTTGACGTTCGGGTAGTACTTCCGGAACGTCTCGGCCCAGAGCGTCATGAGGTTGTTCATCGTGTCGGACCCGATGCTGCTCAGGTTGCCTGAGACCCCGCTCGCCTTCTGATAGCCAGCAATCGCCGGGTCCACCTTCAACACCTGGCGGGCCGACGTCCCGAGCGTCGTCACAGCCAGGAGAGCCGCAACAGCAAGAAATACGCGCTTCATGTTTGTTCCTTCCTTGTCGCGCGTGTCGAGCTGGTTTGTCATCCGTTGCCGCGTCCCTCAGAAGATGAATTGCGCCTGCAGGCGAAGTTCGTTGTCCTTCCGCTTGTTGCTGTTCGTTGCGCCGAGACCGGTCTCCACGCGGCCGAAGTCCATCTGGAACTTGAGCGTGTGGCGGCGATAGTAGTAGTTGATACCCCCGCGGATCTCCTGGATGTCGTCGTTGGTGATGAGATCCGAGAGCTCGCGCTGGCCGTATCGGACGGCGGCTTCCCACGTGCGGAACTGATTGAGCATCATGCCGGCCTGAAGATAGCCGCCATTCGAGTCGAACTTCGCCCCGCTCTCGGGCGTTCGCCTGCGGTAGAAGTACTCCCCGGTCGTTGAAAAGCCCTTGAACTTGTAGACGCCGTCGATCCCGACGGCGGTCGACTTCAAGTCGATGCCTGTCGTGGTCCCATGGAAGTCGTTGCTCTCGAAATTGAGGCCGAAGGCATACAGCGCAGCCGTCGTCGATTCGAAGTCCGCCTCCGAATACAGCGCGCCGCTGACCCAGGCGCGCTGCGCCAGCACCTGGTTCCCGTTCGGCTGCCACATCAGGCGGGCGTTGTACTGGAACTTGTCGTTGTCGTTGCTCGGCCTGTTCAGCCCGTTGCCGTTGAACATGCCTACTCGGTACTCGATCTTGTTGCTCCAAACGGCGCCCTGGACCGACACGCCAATGTCTCGCCCGCGCTCGTATTCATCGGCCACGAGCGAGCGATCGACGAACTGCTGATTGCCGGACGACGTCATCTGCTGCCGCCCGAACGGCACTTTGTACTGTCCGAAGACGATGCGGAACTTGCCCATCCCCTGCGGATCCCACGCGATGTTGGCGTCCTCGAGAATGGCGCCGACGTTGGCCGGCTGCGCGCCGACGTTGGCGCCAACGGCCGCCCAGTTCAGCTGCAGCTCATAGGACAGCTTCGGCATTGGGAGTCCGCGGCGAGGGAGCCACTTCGGTGGAATCCAGAACCACCCCTCGAGCTTGAACTTGGCACGACGGATGCGGAACGAGCCCTTCGAATCGCCCGCAGCGCCCGTTCCTGGCAGAATCGGCGAGAGGTCGTCCGGGAATTCGTGCGTGTATCTCGGCTGAATACGGTTGGAGATCTCGAGGTAGGCGAAATCGGTCGTAATCCTCGTCTTGCCATCGCGCCACTCGACGCGCTGGAGCGGCGCGGGAGGCTCGGGAACGGGCTCAGAAATCCCGTGCTTGAAGAAAAAGAGCTGGAGCGCCCGCTCGGTGTCGCCGACTACGGTCTCGCCTTTCGGGCCCGACGCCAGGTCTCGTGACGCCCCGGCCCATCTCGCCCGTCTTCTCGAATCTGTCGGCCTCTTCCGCGATGTTGAAGACGTAGATGCGTCCGTCCTTGGCGATCTCCTTGTAGTAGAACCCCTGCGCATCCGCGGACCGCGCGCCGACGAGCACCGCCAATAGCGCCGACAAAGCCCAGCAGACCGTTCCACGCCACGATGCTCTCATGCGCTGATCTCCTTCAGCCCCTTCCCGGAATCCCGGTGCCCGTCTGCCCAACGCTCGCACCACCGTATCTCAATGCGTCTCCAAGCCGACGACGACCGCGTAAAACGCTCGCCCGCGC
Source organism: uncultured Acidobacteriota bacterium (assembly GCA_963771395.1). Taxonomy (GTDB): domain Bacteria; phylum Acidobacteriota; class Vicinamibacteria; order Vicinamibacterales; family 2-12-FULL-66-21; genus DATBJJ01. The sequence goes on from CAVYTY010000022.1 coordinate 15,514, forward strand.
GTCGTCCTCGCTCCATAGCGGCACACGTCGGTGCGCTCAAAGTGCGGCAGCGGCTCTGTCGATCGATTGGATGATGCGAGTAAGGCCAGACCTCAGCAGCCTATTGACTGCATGTTATCGGCGAGTGACGCCCAGGTTACGGTGAGGTTAATTCGCCGTGTCAGTGCAGCGTGGCGGAGTGTCATTTGCGGTCCCTCTCTCGACTTCTCGTGCCGGGCACGATTTAACTCTGATGAAACGGGAGCGTTGCAGGTGGTTCACAGCCGCTCACTACTGTGATGGCGCGCGATACGCACATCCAGCCGATCGGACGCCAGCATTTCTCATCAGAGGGAGAACATGAACCTGCACCGCAACATTGCACGTTTGGTTTTGTACGGCGCCCTGGCGCTAGTGACTGCCGCGCCCGTCGCGGCGCAACAGACGGAATCGCGAATCGTCGGCAAGGTCACCGACGCCAGCGGCGCCGTGCTACCCGGAGTGACGGTCACGATTACAGCGACCCAGACCGGAGCGGCGCGATCGGTCGTGACCGACGCCGAGGGCCGCTACATCGTCACGAACCTCCCGCCAGGCCAGTACGAAGTGCGCGGCGACTTGAGTGGGTTCGCCCCGAACCGCGGCGAGATCGCCGTCGGCGCCGGCGACATCAAGCCGCTCGACCTCTCGCTCGCCGTCGCCAACGTCGCAGAAGCCGTCAGCGTCATGGCCGATGCCACGGTGATCGACACGACATCGGCGAAGATCGGGGTCAACGTATCGCCCGAGGAGCTCAAGAGCCTGCCGGTCAACGGCCGGAACTTCGCCAACCTCATGACGCTGGCGACGGGGGCCACGAGCGACGGCAACGGCGGCTGGGCGAGCGTCCGGTTCAACGGCAAGTCCAATCAGCAGAACTACCTGAACTACGACGGCGTGGACGGCAGCTACGTCTGGGACGCGAGCCCGGGCTATCTCAACGCCACGGGCTCGCAGTTCCGGCTGCAGACGTCGATGGAATCGATCGCCGAGTTCAGGGTCAACTCGGGCCTGGCGCCGGCCGAGAGCGGTCTCGGCGCGGGCGGCAACATCACCGTGATCAGCAAGAGCGGCGGCAACCGGTTCAACGGCTCGCTCTTCAACTACTTCCGCAACGACGCGCTCGATTCCGCGAGCAAGTACGATGACCAGAAGCAGGATCTCGAGTTCAATCAGTTCGGCGGCTCGGTGGGCGGCCCGATCGCCGCGAACAAGACGTTCTTCTTCGGCAGCTACGAGGGCCTGAAGCAGACGATCGGCCTCTCGTTCACTGAGGCCGTGCCGAGCGCCGAAGCCATTCGCCGCATCCAGGCCGGAGAGCCTGTCGGCAGCGGCTCCGGCCAGAGCCCGGCGCGGACGCAGGCCGTGGCTCCGCTGCTTGCCGGCTTCCCGCAGGGCACGGTCGCCACCGCCAACCCGCTCCTGGCGCTCGCCACGCTCACCACGCAGGCCGAGCAGACGGAGCACGCCATCTCGGCTCGCGTCGATCACCGCTTCACGAACAACCAGTCATTGTACGCGCGCGTGCTCTACAGCGACGGCGACGTCGACACGCCGGATCGGACCGTCACGCCGAGACGCGTGCACGCTACGCAGCAGCCGCTCAACGTGGTGCTCAACCACCAGTCGCTCTTCGGCACGAACGTGATTAACGAAGCACGGGTCGGATTCAACCGTCCGAGGTACAACGCGATCGCGTTCGGCACGCCGGGGTACGACCCCACGCAGGTGTCGCTCTCAGGCACGGTGACCTCGCAGTCGATCGACGCCCGCGGCACCACCGGCGTCGCGCGGAGCGGGCTGCTCGTCCGCGCCACCAGCAACGCGTCGACCAACGGGCAGTCGTACGACCCACGCTCGATTGCCCTCAGCGACACGGTGACGATCTCGCACCGCGCGCACACGTTCAAGTTCGGCGGCGAATACCGGAACATCGCGTCGCAGTTCCAGTTCCTCGGCAGCAACGAGATCACCTACGGCGGCATCAACGAGTTCATCGACAATCGGCCGACGCAGGTGGCCGTCTCGCTCGAGTCGCCCGTCTTCACACCGGAGCAGTACTACCTCATCGGCTTTGCTCAGGACACGTGGCGCGTCGGGGGCCGGCTGACCCTCGAGCTCGGCCTCCGCTACGACTTCTACTCGGTGGTCAAGGAGAAGGATCAGAAAGCCAAGCCCTTCTTCATCGAAGAGAACGCGTTCGGCACCGACCCCGACAACTTCTACAACCCCGACAAGAACAACTTCTCTCCGCGTCTCTCCGCGGTCTACCAGTTGAGTGACAAGACCGCGATCCGGGCCGGCTACGGACTCTTCTACGGCCCCGGGCAGTTCGAGGACCGTATCCAGCCGATCGAAAACTTCATCGAGCGGCGCCGCGTGCAGTCGACCGACGTCCCGGGAGGCGGGCTCGCCTATCCCGTGGACCCGGGGATCTACCGCAACCTCCTGTCGGTCCGCGGCTACACGCACGAGCGGCCCGACGAGTACAACGTGCAGTACGGCGCGAGCCTCTCGCACGAGCTCCCCGGCGCGATCAACCTGACTGTCGGCTACACCGGCAGCCAGGGCCGCGACATGTTCCTCCGTGGCGTCGCGAACACGTTCGACAACGTGACGCGCGTGCGGCCCGTCCCGTCGGTCGGCCAGGTCGACTACAAGACCTCGGGCTGCCTCGATGGCCTCATCATCAATGGAAATCCCATCAGCGGCTGCGGCGAGGCCAGCTACGACGCGCTGCAGATCGGGTTGAGCCGGAGATTCCGCTCCGGCTTCAGCGGCGGCCTCAACTACCAGGTACTCGCGCAACAAGGGGACGACCCAGGGGTCGAACGAAGCGGCAACCGCGGCAAACACGTTCGACTACAACAGCGAGTTCGGCCGGAACCCGACCGATATTCCACACACCTTCAACGGCTCGCTCACTTACATGCTGCCCTTCGAGGGGCTATGGGCCGGCGGCTGGCGCGTGGGCGGCATCGTGAATGCTCGAAGCGGCGTGCCGATCAACGTCACCATCAACAGGCCGGATACGGTAACTGTCGGCGGCGTCACAGTGACCAACGTCCCTGGCGGCAACACCCGCGGCACACTGCGCCCGGACCTGGTCCCCGGCGTCGACCCGTATCTGAAGGACGGCGTGCGCTGGCTCAACCCGGCGGCCTTCGCAGCGCCGTTGCCGGGCACGTTCGGCAACCTGCCGCGCAATTTCCTTCGCGGGCCTGAGTTCTGGCAGGTCGACCTGATGACCAGCAAGGATTTCCGGTTTGGCCAGAACCAGGGGGTTCAGGTCCGGCTCGAGATCTTCAACATCATCAACCGCTTGAACTACGAGAACCCGGCGGCCGCGCTGCCCGCAGGCACCATAGGTCAGCCGTTCACGGACGCCGTGGCCGGGACGTTCGGCTACATGCTCGGGCCGCTGAACCGGACCGTCGGACTCGGAACCGCGCGCCAGACACAGCTCGCGATCCGCTACTTGTTCTGAGCCGAGACCTGGGATCGGGGGCAGGGATCCGGGGATCGGCGTAACTCGAACAGAGGGAGATTCCCCGATCCCTGGATCGCTGATCTCCGATCCCTGATTTTACGCTCCTGTAACATCGGTGTGACCGAGCCGAAATCGGCCCCGCCTATCATTCACACATGCGGCCGGATCGTCGCCCGACAGATGTGCCTGGCGGTCTGGGGCGACGCGAAGGGTTGCGAAAGGTGATTCCATGTCAGCAGTAGCGAGGATTGCAAGTGTGTCGCTCGTAGCGCTCGGTCTTCTGGGTAGCGTCGCGTGCGGTGGCAGCGGCACCGAGGGCACGCCCGGCGCAGCACCAGGAGCCAAGGTCATCACCGCGGACGGGTCGAGCACTGTGGCTCCCGTGACCGAAGCGGTCGCGGAGGAGTTCCAGAAAGCCAATCCTGGCACGCGGGTGACGGTCGGAACCTCGGGCACAGGCGGCGGCTTCCAGAAGTTCTGCCGCGACGAGACCGACATCTCCGATGCATCCCGCCCCATCACTCCCGCCGAGACCGCGGCCTGCGCGAAGACCGGTGTCGCGTACATCGAAGTGCCGGTGGCCTACGACGGGCTCGCGGTCGTCGTCAACCCCAAGAACACGTGGGCCGCGTCGATGACCGTAGCCGAGCTCAAAGCGCTGTGGGAGCCGGCAGCCCAAGGCAAGGTGATGCGCTGGAACCAGGTTCGCCCGGCCTGGCCGGATCGTGAAATCCACCTGTTCGGCGCGGGCGTCGATTCCGGGACGTTCGACTATTTCACCGAAGCGATCGTCGGCAAGACCAAGGCGAGCCGCGGCGACTACACGTCGAGCGAAGACGACAACGTCATCGTCCAGGGCGTGAGCGGCGACGAGAACGCGCTGGGCTATTTCGGCTTCGCGTACTACGAACAGAATCACGACAAGCTCAAACTCGTGGCCATCGACGATGGCGTCGACACCAACGGACAAGGGCCGATCGCGCCGTCGCCGGAGACGGTGAAAAACGGGACCTACCGCCCGCTCTCCAGGCCCATCTTCATCTACCCCAAGGTCAAGGCGCTCGATCGGGCCGAAGTGAAGAACTTCGTGGACTTCTACCTCACCAAGGGCATCCCGCTCATCCGTGAAGTCGGGTATATCCCGCTGACGGATTCCGAATATGGCATGGTGCGGAAGCGGTTCAGCGATCGCAAGACGGGGTCGATGTACGAAGGCGTCGACAGTCACAGCCAGGTGACGCTCGAGCAACGGCTGTCCCGGTAGATCGCACGGACGCTCGGGATGACGAAACGACGTCTGCGCGGGGTGGTCGAGTTCATCATCGAGCGGATGCTGTTTCTCTGCGCCGCAGGCTCGATTCTGGTCACCGCCGGGATCGTTCTGGTGCTGCTCTTCGAGACCGCCGCCTTCCTCAGCGAGGTGCCGATCACCGAGTTTCTCTTCGGCACGGTCTGGACGCCGCTCTTTTCGACAAGCATTTCGGCGTCCTCCCGCTGGTGACGGGCACGCTGCTCGCCTCGGGAATCGCCATGCTGATTGCGCTGCCGGCCGGCCTCATGACCGCCGTCTATCTCAGCGAGTACACGCCATCGATCGTCCGCAGAACGGTCAAGCCAGTCCTCGAGCTGCTGGCAGGAGTCCCCACAGTCGTCTACGGTTACTTCGCGCTGCTCTTCGTCACGCCAAAGCTTCAGGCCATCATGCCGGGGCTCTCGGGCTTCAACGCGCTGAGCCCGGGCATCGTCATGGGCATCATGATTCTGCCGCTCGTGTCGTCGCTCTCGGAGGATGCCTTGAGAAGCGTGCCGAACGGCCTGCGCGAGGGCGCCTACGCGCTCGGCGCGACCCGGATGGAGGCGGCGCTTCGTGTCGTCCTCCCCGCCGCGTTTTCAGGCATCTCTGCGGCGTGCGTGCTCGCTGTGTCGCGCGCGATCGGCGAAACCATGATCGTGGCGATTGCCGCAGGACAGCAGCCTCGCCTGACACTCGATCCCCGCGTGCCTGTTGAGACAATGACCGCCTACATCGTGCAGGTCAGTCTGGGAGACACGCCGGGCGGCACGATCGAGTACCGCACCATCTTTGCCGTCGGCATGCTGCTCTTCGTCAGCACGTTCGTGCTCAACCTGTTCTCGAACTGGTTGCGCGAACGCTTCCGGGAAGAATACGAATGACGTCGACTACAGCGGTGGCGACGGCGACCGGAGAAGTCTCAACACCGGCACACGGCGCGCGCGCGACTGGCTGTTCGCCTTGTTCGGCCTGTTGTCGACGCTGCTCGGCCTCGTCGCGCTCGGCGCCCTGCTCTACGACGTCATCTCCGACGGTGCCGGCCGGCTGTCGTGGCAGTTCCTGACCAGCTACACCTCCCGTCGCGCTGAAGACGCGGGGATCTATGCGGCGCTTGTCGGCAGCATGTTCGTCATCGCCCTGACGGCCGCCATCGCCATCCCGCTGGGAGTGGCGGCCGCCCTGCACCTCGAGGAATATGGCGGGCGCGGCCGACTGTCGCGCCTCATCGAGATCAACATCTCGAATCTTGCCGGCGTGCCCGCCATCATTTACGGACTGCTCGGTCTGGGCCTGTTCGTCCGAACCATGGGCATGGGACAGAGCGTGCTGGCTGGCGCGTCAACGCTGGCGTTGCTCGTGCTGCCCGTCGTGATCCTTTCGACACGGGAAGCGCTCCGCGCGGTGCCAAGTTCGCTCCGTGAGGGTTCGTACGCGCTCGGCGCGACGAAATGGCAGACCATGTGGCATCAGGTGCTGCCGGCGGCCTTTCCCGGCATCCTCACCGGCCTCATCCTTTCGCTGTCGCGGGCCATCGGCGAAACCGCACCGCTCGTCACGATCGGCGCGCTGACCTACGTGCCCTTCGCACCAGACAGCATCTGGTCGCCGTTCACCGTGCTCCCGATTCAGGTCTTCGCCTGGGTTTCCCGTCCTCAGGCATCCTTCGCTGAAAATGCCGCCGCAGGAATCCTCGTGCTGCTCGGCTTGCTGCTGGTCATGAACGCCACGGCAATCGCGCTCAGGGATCGCCTGCAGCGTCACACGCGTTGAGAGGGGGAAGCCGACCTCACGCTGTTAACTCACAATTAACCCCCGCGTCACGGCTCAGAAACCTGCCTTGGATACCCTCCATGGAGGATGTCAGATCGAAGGGTGTTGATCCATGGAGCAGAGCGTTGATGCCAAGTCGGGTGGACGAGAGCGGCTGGCGGGACCGCCCGGCGATGAGCCGAACCCCCCGTGTTCTCGTCGTCGAGGACGAGCAGGACATCGCCGGCCTCATCAAGCACGCGCTCGAACGGTCGGGAGATGGACAGGTGGAGATCGTCAGCAGCGGGGACGCGGCACTCCGGGCGGTGACAGAGAACACACCCGACCTCGTGATTCTCGACCTCAATCTTCCGGTGCTGAGCGGCACGGAGGTCTGTCGCATCCTGCGCGGCCGACCGGCTACCGCCAACGTGCCGATCATCATGCTGACGGCCCGCACCGGCGAATCCGATCGCGTCACGGGACTCGATCTCGGCGCAGACGACTACGTCACCAAGCCGTTCAGCCTGCGCGAGCTGGCCGCCCGCGTGCGAGCCGTGTTGCGCCGCCGGCAGCAGGGGTCAGCGATCGGCGCCAACATCTACACGGGCGCGCACCTGACGGCCGACTTCGACGCCGTGGCCATCTCGGTGGACGGCAGCAGCCGTGCGACTGACACGGCGTGAGTTCGAGCTCCTGAAGTTCCTCGTCGAGAACCGCAATCGCGTGCTGTCGAGGGACCGTCTGCTCGAGCGGGTGTGGGGGTACGACCGCTTCATCGAAACGCGATCGGTCGACGTCCACGTCGGCCGGCTGCGCGCCAAGCTCGGCGCCGCGGGGCAACAGATCGAAACGGTTGTCGGACTCGGCTACAGGTTCGTGGAGGAGCCGGCTCTGTAGGGGTCAGGCAGTGAATCGTGAATCGTTGGGCCGGCAGAGCTTCCAGAACGAACTTACCTACTGATCATTCCGTGGGCTGTGGCTTGGGGGGCACGAGGAATAGGGCAGGGTCGAGCGCACATGCTCGATCCTTGAACGCGACCGTGAGAACGTCTGTTCAGCTCGGCTGGGTCTGCAGCCAGCCGCTATCTTCCAGCTCGGACACCTGACGGGACATCATCAACACCGCGCGCTCGACCCGGTGCCAGTCGGTGTAGTGCACGCGCCGCACCACTTGACTGTCCTGCTCGACGCGCACTTCCCAGCCTTCGCTTCCTGCCTCCGAGATCGTGAACCGCTTCGTGTGACCTGCCTGACTGAGTTCCTTGGCGAACATTTTCATCTCCCTCCATCCGCTTGCGAACCGCTCTGCCCGACGCCTTCTTTGTACCCCGTTAGACGCTGGAAGGGCTGTAAATTCCATGTAAATAGATTTTCGGGCGTTTGCACTTACTTATCTGTCAACGACTTAGCGCCGATCCGAGCTTCAGGCTGACCTTCAGAGACAGGCCGCCGATGGGCACCCCACGACCAGTCAAGGACTCCCGTGATATCGCTGCAGCGGGGTTGGCGTAGCATTGACCGGCCATGCGACTCAACCTGACAGCAGCGTTTGTTTTGGCGGCGTGGCAGCTCGGGCAACTCAGCTCGGCAGCACAAACGTCGAGGCCGCAGCCCGTGACGCGTCTCGACGGCCGCTGGCGATCACGTCGTGCTGGAGATCCAGGTCACGATCGTGCAGCGCGCGACGTCGCCGCGGTGGGCGCTGTCGAGGTAAGAGTCGACGGCCAGTACGCGCAGCACGTCCTGATGACGCCCGGCACCGGCCGCACGACCTATGACGCGCTGCTCGGACCGCTCGCCGGTGGCGATCACCGGATCACGCTCGAACGTTCGCCGCTCTGGAGCTGGCCGGCAGGGCTGGAGATCGCGAAGGTCTCCGGCTCGAGTCGTGGCGTCGGCGTCGGAAGCCGGCGTCGTCCTGGGCCACTCCCCCACGCTCGGCATCCGCGCCGACACCATCGGCACCGCGAGCGATGTGCCGCTCGTCCTCTATGCCGAGGACGACCGCCGCAATGGCCGGGGCTGGATTCGCTACAGCGTCATCATCAGCCACGAAGACGGGGGAACGCCGGCACCGGCGCTCATGGCGCGCTGGGGACGTACGACCGACATCGAGCTGATCTACGAGGTCGAGATGGACGGCGCGCGGCTCGTGCAGGACAGGTTCCAGGGGCCCGATCACGAAGTCCGCGCATTCGGCGGCCCGCGCGAGGGGCAACATCCCGTTCTCCTCGTCGCCACCTTGAACAACATGTTCATCGATCGCGGGAAGAGCCTCGCGACCGTGCGGCCGCTGCCGCGCAAGGTCAACCTCGATCGCCGGACGCGCGAGTCGGTCATGGACGACAATCCATGGATCTACCCGCTGATGGCCCGCGAGCTCGTTGCGGAGAAGCGCATCGGCACGCAAATCGAAGATCCGCGCGAGTTCCTCTATGTCGAGGCCGGGCTCGATCTCCTGCACGCGGCGGCGAGCGTCAAGGTCGGCTCCGATGCGGACGGCTGGAAGGACTCGACGCGAGGCCGCGCGGATCTCGCGGTCAATCGAAACGGCTGGGTGCGAATCGCGGTGCACGCGCCGTCGCGCGCCGCAACGCTCAAGTGGGAGTGCCGGGCGATCCCGAGCGCACCGGCGGGCGCGGTGCCTCGCTGCCAGATCGAATGGGGCCGGGTCTTCCGACTGGGTCAGGACTATCTGCCAGGCGAGAATGTCATCTCGCCCGGCAGAGTCCAGCTTGGCGTGGGGCTCAGCGAGGCCGTGCCCCTCAAAGACCGGTGACGAAATCCGCGTGATCCGCGGAATCCGCGTCCCGTGGTGATCCGCGGAATCCGCGTCCCGTGAGCCCGTGGGTTCCGCGCTCGCACCCAGCACCCCTTTTCACTGCAACAGCTTCCTGTAGCGCACGAGGCGCGATTCGAACTCGCCGCCGTCGTTGTCGAGCGCCACCCAGAGGTCCCCTCCCCACGTCACGGCGAGGCCCTCCACCTTCTCGTACGGGGTGAACTGCGGCTGCACGTCCCTCAGCAGGCGCTTGGTGACGGTCGAACCCGCGATCGATGTCGGCGACACCGCCGTCGCGATGTCCTCGGGCACGAGTCCCTCGAGCGTGAAGGTGTAGACCCGCTTGATCTGCCCATTGGCGGCGAGCTGATTGTCGCGCTCGATCACCGCGTAGACATCCTCGCCGCGCCTGGTGCTTCCGGCCAGCACGATTTCCGACAGCCCGATCGTGAATGACGACGGTTCGAGCGGATAGAAGAACGCTTCCCACTTTTCCAGGGCGAGGTCGTAGCGCGCGATGCGCGTGTGCAGAACTGGCAGCCCCGTGGCGGCAACCGTTTCGCCGCTGTAGGGGCGCTGGACGGCAACCAGAAGATAGCGGCCGTCGCGCGACACTGTCACGCCTTCGAAGCCATTGCTCGTCACGCGTCCGCCCGGCGCATCCACGTCTGGCGGCAGGAAGATCTCGCGACGAATCCCGCCCTTCGCATCGACCTGGATGAGCGTGTTGCGAGTGGCGCTGGCGTTGCCCTCCGAGGCCAGCCAGAAGCCTGCGTTCCGTTTCGGCCGCTCGATGGACGTATCGATGGCAATGCCTTCGAGGTCGAACAACTCAGGCACGCCGCCTCGTGTCACGGGCATGCGATCACGAATGCGGGCGAACGAAGTCGCCGACATGTATGCTGAAGATGCTCGAGGGCAACGCGTTGTCGGGCACCGCGTAGAGCACGTCCGGCTCGTGCAGACTCGGCGCCAGGCCCGAGAGTGCGCCCCACGGTTCGTCGACGCCGCTCGAAAAGATCGTCGGCTGATCGGCGGATGGATCCCAGCGTCCGGACACGCCCTCGAAGATCGAGATGCTGCCGTCCTGATCGTCGCCCTCGTTGGCAGTCACGAACAAATTGCGCGAGGGGATGGTCAGGAGACCCTCCGGCCCCTGACCTGTGGACAGGAGCTGGACAAAGCGCGGACGGTGCCCGCCGTCGAGAGTGTAGACCGCGACGAAGGCGCCTCGCTCCGATCCCACGAACATGAACTCGCGCGATCCGTATTCGTCGATCACCAGCGATTCGGCTTCGATGCCCTTCGCGTCGGACCGGGCGTCGGGATAGTGACCGAACTGCACGGCTGTCGCTTCCAGTTCGCCATCGTCGTCAAAGAGCACGGCGCCGCCGGGCGCATGCGCGCTCCAGCCCCGTCCGCCGGTGAAGTTGTCTTCGCCCTCGTCGGCCGTGAAGATCGTGGAACCGTCGCCACTCCAGGCGATCGCGTCAGGCACTCTCGCGCCAGCGTTCGGCACCGACGGCAGCTTGTCCGCCGGGTACGTGTCGGTGAACGAGATCCGGGAGTCGTCGCTCAGGTCGGCGGGCCTGTTCGCGATCACGCCGGCCGAGAACAACTCGTCCAGCTTCGGCGCCGCAGGGTTCCTGATGTCGATGATCGCGATGCCGTTGTTCTCCTGCAGCGTGACGGCGACCTTCGTGCCACGAATGCTGACGAACTCCGGCTGGGGATCGTCGACGGCGATCAGGCCCGCGGCGCTCAAGGCCGCGGCGTCGTTGAACGTGACTGTCGCGCTGGGCGAGTGGGCGAAGTCAGCGAGGTTGAGGCGGACGATCTCGACGTACCCCTTGCCGAGTGCACCCTCATTCTCGATGGCGATGACCGCCACCAGCTGGCCACCTACTTTCGTGACGGCCACAGAGTCGGGCCCCTCACCGATCGTCCGCTCGCCCACTTTTGTAAAGGTGGACAGATCGATCAGGATCAGCTTGCCCGGTTGCACGCAGCCCACGGCGAGATTGCCGACGGGAAGGACCGCCACGCTTGTCGGGTCGCCCCCGGCGCCGAGCACGGCGACCTGCTGCGGCTGGCGCGGATTGCGGATGTCGACCAGGCCGAACCTCTTGCCGATCGCATCGGAGTAAACCAGATACTTGCCGTCGCGCGTCGCGGACACGATCTCCGCGCTCGTCGCCCCCGGCACGTTGAACGTCCCCACCTGCCGGAACGAGCCCACGCCAAACCGATCGTCATCTCCATGGCCGCCGTGCGCCAGCGGAACGGCGCTCACGACAACTGCCGCGGCCGCACACGCGAGCACATTCTTCATCATCAACATCGACATCCTCCGGATTCTCAACTGGTCGGAGGATTATCGAGAACGCCCGCACGGGCGGATGTGAAGACGATGAAACGAAACTGTGAATTCTTACTCCGTTGGGGCGGGCTTCGAGGCGTCCGCTTTCCCGATGGAGTCCAGGTGGCGCTGCAGCGCCATCCGATCGAGCATCTCGAGCCGCAGGCTGGTGAAGATCTTGATTCGCGCGTCGAGCTCCCCGAACGCCTTGGTGAAAGCCCGCGCCTTGACCTCGTCAGAACCGACGACTGCCGCAGGATCCTCGATTCCCCAATGGGCGGTCATCGGTTGACCGGGCCAGACCGGACACACTTCGGCGGCCGCGTCATCGCACACCGTAAAAACGAACTGCATCGGGGGCGCGTCGGCGGTCGCGAATTCGCTCCAGCTCTTGCTCCGCAGGTGATCGGTAGCCAGGCGGTGGCGGCGGAGCGTCTCGACGGCCAGAGGATGCACCTCCCCTTTCGGATGACTCCCGGCGCTGAACCCCTGGAAGCGGCCTTTGCCCCAGAAATTCAGGAGAGCTTCGCCCATGATGCTGCGCGCGGAGTTGCCGGTGCAGAGAAACAGGACGTTGTAGGAATCCATCTCGTTTTCCTCAGGCGCCTGAACTGTATACGCTAACACGCATATGACAAACTCTAGGCCGCCCGTGGTATATTTGTCAACGCGAATACATGAACAAGCCGCTCGACAGGATGGCCGCACTGTTCCAGGCACTCGGAGATCCGACGAGGCTGCGGATCCTGGGTCTGCTGCTGACCGGCGAGGTCTGCGTCTGCCACATCCACGAGAGCCTGCGCATTCCTCAGCCCAAGGCCTCGCGGCATCTGGCGTATCTGCGCCGCGCCGGACTGGTGGATACCCGGCGCGAGGGCTTGTGGGTCTACTATCGACTCGCCGAGTCGGAGAATGCTGTCGTTAGCGCCGTCAAGGAGTCTGTCACCGCCGCGCTCGGCCACTTCGAAACCATTCGCAAGGATACGGGCCGTCTCCAGAAGAAAACCGGTTGCAGTCTTCCGAGTCCATCGCCACGCGGTCCTGCGGATGTCGTGAACCGGCTGTCGCGCCGCCGCCGGGGCCTGCCGCCGAGCGACTACGGCGAACGCGAGAGGATCCAGCCGACCGTCGCACCACCGGCAACGAGCCAGCTCGGGTTGATCGAGTAGCGAGTCAGCGCGACGAGGCTGAGGCTCGCCATCACAACGGGCAGCGGCGCGCGAAGTGTCGCCGCGCCCAACTGCCACGTCACGGCGGCCATCATCGCCAGCGACGCGACATTCACGCCGTCGAGGACGGCCCCCGCGACGCGAGACCGCCTCAAGCGCGGCACCAGCGGACCGCTCAACGCCACGAAGACGAACGCGGGAAGAAAGATGCCCACCGTCGCCACCGCCGCGCCGCCTGCCCCGCCGAGAAGATAGCCAACGAAGGTCGCCGTCGTGAAGAGTGGACCCGGCGTGACCTGCCCCACCGCGACCGCGTCCAGCAGTTGCTGCTCCGTCAGCCAGCCAAGACGCTCGACCACATCGGCACGCAGGAACGCGAGCAACACGTAGCCGCTGCCAAACAGCACTGCGCCGATCCTGGCAAAAACCAGAAACAGGGACCACAGCGGGACCGCTGGGCCGGCAGCGCCGCCCGCGAGTACAGGCGGCCGTCAATCCCGACCCCAATCCCCACCATGACGTCCATCCGCCAGCAATGCCCACGAGCGCAGAGGCCCGGGCGCGACGCTGGAATCCACTCCCGGAGACTGCGCTGATCACGCCCGCGACCAGCAGCACGATGAGCTCGTGGACACCGGCCAGAAGGGCCACGAGCGCGCCAAGACCGAGCAGCTGCCAGATCAACCGACTTCACAGCGGTCCGACCGAGCTGCCACAGCGCCGAGACGACGACCGCGATCACGACCGGCGCGATACCGTGCAGCACACCTGCGACTTGAGGAAGGGCCCCGTATCGTACATAGGCCCATGCGATGAGGCCGACGATGAGTGAAGACGGGAGGATGAAGCAGGCCCCGGCCACGAAGAGTCCCGGCCAGCCATGCCGCGCCATGCCGATGTGAATCGCCAGCTCGGTCGAGTTCGGCCCGGGGATGAGGTTCGTCGCGCCGAGGTAGTCGAGAAACTGTTCGCGCGACAGCCATCGCCGACGGCGCACGACCTCGTCCTCCATCATCGCGATGTGCGCCGCCGGTCCGCCGAAAGCAGTCGTTCCGAGCCGCAAGAAGAGTGCAGCGATATCGAGGAGCGACGGCACGCCCTGCCCGGCGCTCACGGGCGAGGTACATCCTTCGCCGCTGACAGACCGCACAGTGGCGACATCGCCGGGCGGGACGCCAGGCGCGCGACTGCTTCATCGCCGGACGCGACGCGGCGCAACCCACCATGCATGGCGTTGTTCAGCACGTCGACTGGCGCCCTACGGCCGGCGGCCGGCCTGCCCGATTCGCGGGGACTGATGATGGGCGTGCCGCGGACGGCAGCGCGTAACTGCCGCGCGTGGCGCGCAGAACCTTCAGGAAGACGTCGGAGTTCTCGTACACCCCGGTGAACTGCCACGCGCCGGGGCCGGAGGCCGACAGCGGCACGTCCGACGCCGTATGACCCGAGATCGTGTGACCGAGCGAGGCCGTGTCGCCCGGACATCCCGCGGTTGATGGGCACGGTGTCTCGCCGTTCTCGATCGTGCCCCTGACGAGAAACCCGGGCATCGCGGCGCCGCGCGTTGTCCTGTTCTCGCTCGTCTCGCCGGACCCGTCCCGCGCCGGGTTGGCCACGCTCACGGCAGGCTTCCCCTCCGCCACCGCGGCTTCCTGCTGCAGCCGGTTCGACACCCAGTTCTCGTAGTGATCGGGACCCGCGGCCCATCCGAGCAGGATCTTGCGCGACGGATCCGGATCGACCGGGAAGCCCCGCTCGTCCACTTGATAGTTGGGAAAGAAGTTCAGCTCCTGCTCCGGCACGAACCGGAACACGGCCGCATAATCGCGCACGGCCTTGCCGAGCACGTCTGGCGCGTAGCGCTCGTTGCCGACACCGACGATGCCGAGACCGCCGGTTTCGTGGTCGGCCGCCACGATGACGAGCGTGTCGTTGGCCGGATCGCGATCGGTGTTCGTGCGCCGCGCGAAGTCGAGCGCGACCTGCACGGCTCGATCGAACTCGATCACGTCCCAGATCATTCGCTCCGCGTCCAGCGCGTGCGCGCGCTTGTCGATCGATGCGCCCTCCACCATCAGGTAGAACCCGCTCGGGGAATGCGCCGAGAGGCTGCGCAAGGCGAGGCGCGCCAGGTCTTCGAGCATCGGTGTGTCGCGGTACGGGGCGTTGGCCGGCCGGGCGAGCTCGTCGCTGTAGCGGCCGGCGCCGACCTTGTCGAAGGCGACAGGCAGGTGTGTCGCATGGAAGAGACCCAGAATCCTCGCCGGAGGCGCGGCCGCCGTTGACAGGCGCGCGACGTCGTGCGCGTTGCCAATTCTCGAGTATCCCGCGCGCTCGAACTCGTCTGCGAGCCGCCGGCTGTCGGTGCGCTCGCCTCCCGCGTCCTTCGGCATGAAGTGTTTCGCGCCGCCGCCGAGCAGGACGCTCACGCCGTTGACCTCGCGCTCGTCGAGGAAGCGATCGGCGATCCCCGATCCGGCGAACCGATCCGACGTATGAACTGCGTTGGCGGCAGGCGTCGAATCCGTCACGTCGGCCGTCGTCACGATGCCGACGTTGAAGCCGCGGCCGCGGGTGCGCTTCAGGAGCTCGCCGATGTACTCCATGCGGGGATTGTCGAAAGCGTCAGGGGTGTTGTCGGGAAAGACGCCTGACTGTTGATTGGCGTTCTTCTGTCCGGTCGAATACGCGGCCATCCCGGGAGAGGAATCGGTGATCGCAGAGTTGAGCGACGGGGTCATGACGAGGCCGGTGACGTCGAGTGTGTCCATCGCCAGCCGGCCGTTGGCCTTTCCGTTGTGCAGGCCGCGCGACACGAGCCGCGCCGCCGTCCGGTTCGCGATGCCCATGCCGTCACCGAGCAGCAGGATCACGTTGCGCGCCGAGGCGGCCGGCCCCCTGGCCTGCCAGGCGGCGACGGTCAGCCGGACCGTCGCGCGGGCACCGTCGGCCGTCCGCGCTTCGATGACCAGCGGCCCCGCCACCGCGACGCCGAAGTCGCGCATCAGGTAATTGGTCGTGTTCGGTGGAGCGGCACCGGCCCGGTGGACCGGCCGCACGCTGCCGTCGGTGCCCGTTCCGCCGGCGCCGCGCTCGCCGCCGGCGCCAGCCGCAAGGATGTTGAGGCCCGTGACGTCCTTGCCATTGATGGAGACCGTCAGGCCTCGCGGAGGCTCGGCCCCCTCCGCGGTCGCTTCGACCCGGACATCGACTCGCTGACCGGCCGCGAGCACGCCACCATCCGGCGGCATGATGCGAATCCGCGTCGCCGCCGACGCCGGCAGGACTCCCAGGCATACGCACAAGGCCGCACCAGTCGTGAATCTCATGGACTTATCACCACTCTCGCGTCAGGACTCGTCCCAGGCGCCGTCGCGGAAGAGCGTCAGCGCGACGTCAACGTTGCTCCGCAGCGCCTGCTTGATCGCGGGCCACGTCTTGTCGCATTTCAGCAGCGTCTTCCACGAGTGCAGGTGCTTCGGCTTGTGAAAGTCGCTGTTGGCGACATAGGGATAGTGCTTGAGGCTGGTGACGGAAAACAAGTCGTCTCGATTCGCCGCTTCCCAGACGTCGACGAGGTCCGAGAACGTATAGACGGGGCGGGAATTCGTAAACCGGCGCTGTCGTCCGGTGGGCGGCGAGGGCGTTCGACACCTGCAGCGTGAGACTATCTGCTCACGGTCACGTGCCCCCTCGGTGCCGACCACCGGCCGACGGCCGGTATCCCTACATTCACACACGCATGTAACGGTCCGACGACGGCCGCGTTTCTCCCGTGCAAGATAAGATGAAGCCATGAACGACGTGTTGACCCTGATCCTCGGCGGCGGGCGCGGAACGCGCCTGTTCCCGCTGACGCACATGCGCTCGAAGCCGGCCGTCCCGCTCGCGGGCAAGTACCGGCTGATCGACATCCCGATCAGCAACTGCCTGCACGCCGGCCTCGAACGCATCTTCGTGCTGACGCAGTTCAATTCCGCATCGCTCAACCGCCACGTCGCGCAGACCTACCGGCTGGACATGTTCTCGGAGGGCTTCGTCGAGGTGCTCGCCGCGGAGCAGACGCCCGACAACTCTGACTGGTTCCAGGGCAGCGCGGACGCCGTGCGACAGGCGGCGCGTCATTTCAAGGGCTTCGACGCGGACTATTACCTCATCCTTGCGGGCGACCACCTCTACCGCATGGATTTCAACGAGCTCCTCGAGTCCCACATCGAGGGGAATGCCGACATCACGATCGCCGCGCAGCCGGTCACGGCCGAACATGCCACGCAGATGGGGATTCTCAAGTTCGACGACCTGGGCGAGATCACAGGCTTCGAAGAGAAACCGTCACTCGAGCGCCTGGCCCAGATCGGCGGGAGCACTCCGAAGGGCGTCATCGCGGGCGGCGCTACGCACGAGAAGCCATTCGTCGCGTCGATGGGCATCTACGTGTTCAACCGCGAAGTCCTGCTCGAGATACTCGACCAGCCCGGCATCGACTTCGGCAGGGAGATCATCCCGAAAGCGATTTCCACTTACGCCGTCAGCCCGTACGTGTTTCGCGGCTACTGGGCTGACGTCGGCACGGTCGACTCGTTCTACGAGGCCAACATCCACTTGACCCGGCGCGGGGCGCCGTTCAACTTCTTTCACCCCCGCTGGCCGATCTACACCCACCCGCGGTTCCTGCCGGCCACGCGAGTGTTCGAGAGCCGCCTCGACTCGACGATCGTCGCCGAAGGGTGTTATCTCGATCGCTGCGCGATCGCGAGCTCCGTCGTCGGTATCCGCACCAAAATCTGTCCCGGCGCGAGCATCACGCGATCGGTGCTGCTCGGCGCCGACGTCTACGAGGAGGACGCGGAGGCGCGCGCCATCCCGCTGGGAATTGGCCGCGACGTGGTGCTGGATCGCGTGATCGTGGACAAGAACGCGCGGATAGGCGACGGCGTCCGGCTCGTGAACGAATCGGGCGTCCAGCACGCCGACGGGGACGGCTACTACATCCGGAACGGCATCATCATCGTTCCCAAGGGCGCGCAGCTCCTGCCCGGCGTGGTCGTCTGAGTAGGGGCGGTTCCAGAACCGCCCCGCCGCATCAACGTTCCGGACCCGTCGTGCTATTGCTCCGCGGGGGCTTGGTGACCAGGATGCGATCGAGCTCGTCGCCCTGTTCGGAGATCTGCTTCAGCGTCAGCCGCCCGCCATCGACATCGACCACCGTGAACGAGTACACGTCACTCACGAGCTTTGTCGTGTAGGGCTGCCACGTCGGCACGTTGTCGGTCTGGTCCGGATCATAGGCGCCCGCCCCGCCGGCGCCAGTCACGATGTACAGCACGCCGTCGGGAGTGGTGTCGCCCACTCCATCGAACGTGTCGTCGATCTCGAAATCGCCGTCGACCACGTAGGCGTTGCCAGCCTTGAAACTGCCGTCAGGCGCCGGCTTGGCGAGGAACTTGAGCGGGCGCGTGCGCTGGTAGTTGTGCACGTGGCCGTTGAACACGACGTCGACGCCGCGGTGCTCGAGTATGTCGCTGATGAGCCGCATCTGCTGCTCGGTGAAATGCGCGCGAGACGAATTGAACGGCGGGTGGTGAAAGACAACGAACTTCCACGTGGCGTTGCGGGCCGCCGCCAGATCCCGCGCCAGCCAGTTGCGAAGGTAGGCATCCGACCAGTCGACGTGTCGGTTCGAATCGAGGAACGTCCAATGGGAGTTGCCGTAGTCGAAGGAGTAGTTGGCCATTCGCGGGAAGGTCGATCGGATGATCCCGAGGTGGGTCTTGAGGCGGTCCGCCGGGCCTTTGATCACCGGAGTATTCGGTATTCCAGGCTGCGTATACGGGCCGTTGAGCGGAAGTGCCCACGCCAGGAAATACGCCTGCCCGTCAGGATCGCGATCGAGATCGCCCGTACCGGCGTCGTGGTTGCCGTAGGCGCCGAACGACAGGCGCGAGCGGATGAGCGGCGCCCCTGTTTCCGCGCTCGCCGCGTCCGCGTTGTAAATCGGAAAGTACTTGGCCCGATACTCGGCCATGCGACCCGTCGAATAGACGATGTCACCGGCAATGGCGAAGAAGTCAGGTTGCGCCCGGTGCATCTGATGAACGATGCGTCTCTCCTGTTCCGTATCGGCGCCGGTATCACCCGTGACCGCGAAGCGGTACGGCTGGTCCGCAGATGCGCGGGTCTTGCCCTTCGCGGTGAAAACGACCTGACTGTTCCTCGACACGCGATATTCGAACTCGCGGCCCGGCTCGAGCCTCGTGAGCGGCACATTGAACAGCCGGTAGAGACTATCCGGCGTCTCGACGAGCCGTCCACCGGTCACGATCGCAGAACGCCACGGATCGCTCTGCCGCTGCCGTACGTCGACGCTCCACTTCGCGCCAGCGTCGTTCGCGGCCTGCCACAGCACGCGCACGGGCTCCGAGGGCGAGAGTTTCGGCAGATCGCCGAGCTGCAAGTACGGCTTGACGATGAACGGGCTGTCCGGCGCCCCCGTCGTCTGATCGGCAGCAGGCAGCGCCATTCCCGCCATCGTCGCGAGGACGGCAAGCATTGCGAGCGCGCCCAGCGAACGCCCGGACCGGGCGACTCCAACCGCAACGAGTGGCATCATGCCTGTCAGCTCCTCAGTCGGCCGGGCCCGGCTCCGTCCGAGCAGGACGGTACAGCCTCTCCCGGACCCGTGCTCGCGTGCCGGGACGCGCCGCACCGTGATGCAGATGTTCCACCTCGTTGACGCGCTCGTCAAGTGGCGAACCTAGAGTCGGACGTGCAGTTGGGCGACGCGGCTCGCGGTTCGCTTGCCGCGCGGAAGAGCTCCGGAGGCCGAACGGCTAGCAGCGAGCAGCGGACAGCGACAAGGCACAATGAGGAGGCCACGATGGATCCAGATCACGTCAGAGAGGCGCAAACACGAATAGAACGAGAGTACCGTGAACTGCCCGGACTGAGTCTCACCGAGCGTCAGGTGCGAAAACTGTGGGGACTCCCCGGCGATCTGTGCGAAGCGGCGCTCGACGAACTGGTCCGACGGGACTTTCTTGTTCGGACAGCGGGCGGAACGTTCTTGCGTCGCACAACGCTCCTTTGAGGGTGCGTCGGCAGCTTCACGATCGCAGACAGGTCCATCCGCGATCCATCATGCGCGTACGCCAGCGGTCTGCCAGCGCAAACGCCTGCTCATGTCGCTCGCAGCGTTCGGCCCGCAAGAGATCGCCGTCCATCAGCACCTGCAGTTCCAGCCCATCCGCCAGGGCCAGCAGGACGCAGCGCGCGGTGGATTCGCCGCGTTTCAACATCCACGGCGTGCCAATATCACGCTGCACTCGATCACGGTCAGGAGCGGCCGCTCGGGACTCAGCCATGGCACACCTCGTAGGGAGCGACTCCGGTGCGGAACTGCACCCATGCATCCTACGCGGCGGGCACGATCACTACGTGAATCCCGCGTAACAACTGTGTGTACTCCCCGTCCTGCGCCGAAGCGCTTACCGCAGCAACAGCTGAGCCAGCCCGAGAAACAAGAAGAACCCCATACTGTCTGTGATGAACGTGAGCATCACGCTCGCGCCCTGGGCGGGATCCCGACGGGCTCGATGCAGAATCAGTGGCACGGCGATGCCGGTGACGGCAGCGACGATCAGGTTCAGCAGCACCGCCGTCATCATGACCGCCCCCAAGGCCGCATCCCGGTAGAGGACGAAGGCGAGCAGCCCCGTCACGGCCCCCCACATGAGTCCGTTGACCAGGCTGACGGTCAGTTCCTTCCGGATCAATTGCCCGTGCTGCTCGCGGAGCTGGTCGAGTGCCAGAGCGCGGATGACCAGCGCGACGGTCTGATTACCTGTGTTTCCCCCGATACTGGCGACAATCGGCATCAGGGCGGCGAGCGCGACGACGCTGGCGATCGTCTCCTCGAACTGTGAGATGACGCGGGAGGCGAGGAACGCCGTCACGAGGTTGAGGGCCAGCCAGGGCCAGCGGTTCTGTACCGACTGGCGAACGCTCGCAAACAGACCCTCCGCACCGCGCAGGCCGGCGCGGGTCAGCGCCAGCTGCTCGGAAGACTCGCGCAGATAGTCCATGACCCGGTCGATGGTGATCCGGCCGACGAGCTCCCCGCGATCGTCTACGACCGGCGCAGACACGAGATCGTATTTCTCGAACGCCTTCGCCGCCTGCGCGGCCGCATCCTCAGGAGCTTCGCCGGAGAGAAATGCCAGGTCGTCGGCGTCGAGCGTGCGGAGCGCGCCCACGAGCTCGTCGCGATTCAGTTCCTCGATGAGCGAGGCTCGAACCGCCTCGCTCGCCTCGACAGGCTTCGGCTGACATGATTCCCTCCCCCTTCTCGACAGACCGCTGGAATGTGAGCGGCTTCCTGACGCAGGAGAGAGCGTACCACTGGCCGGTGCCGGTTCAGTTTGCGGCGCTCGCGTGAATTCGTCACGTCAACGAATCCGCTGCACACGCTTGCCTGTCAGCTGAAGAGGAGCGGACGACCGGAATGTCGGCCAAGGGGTTGCCGGCGCGCGGTATCGCACGTCACGGCACGAGCAGAGAGCCTGTCTGACCTGGGCGACCGACGCCGATCCGCTCACCGTCGTGTGATACCGTCGGCTTTCTTCCAACCGTGTTCGGCCATCCGGCCTCGCCACCGTTCCGCGAGCTCGAACACTTCGTGCTGGATCTCGCAGCGCTGCGACAACAGCAGTTCGCCGTTCACGAACACGTGCAGCTCGCACGCCTCCGCAAACGCCAACAGCGCGCACCGTGCGGTGCACTCGTCCGCTGGAGGGTCCACGAGTCCCTATGTCCTCTCCCTGGCTTCCCTCGGTGAGCGCCGGAGATGCGTCGCGCATTCTTCTGACCTCGACCATGGAGATCGTCGCTAACGGACTACCTGCACGCAGTATGGGGCGTGCGGATGATCACAGCATGACGTTGTGCAACGAACGCGCAGGCGGGTGCGTCTCGCAGACGCGTGCAATCGCAGTCCCGTGCTCGGCGTCACGCAGAAATGTTCCAGACGAGGACAAGATAAAGAGCGCCCTGGTGCGGTAGCGAGGGCTTTACCGCGACAGAGGTCCGTAGGCCTTCGCCGCCACGTCCGGGAAGTCCGTGAACACACCGTCAACGCCCAGCTGGCGGAACTGCTCGAACTCCGCCTCGGGTTTCCCCTGGTAGCCCGCCGGCAGGAACTCCTTGTCGACACGAATGGTCCAGACGTGCACCAGAAGTCCCAGCGCATGCGCGCGAGTCACCAGATCGGTGGGCGTGCCAAGCGACCCGTCCGGATTCACCGGCACGAGGAGACGCTTTTCCGGCCCGATGGCATCGGCGTACTCGGTGATGCTCTTCAGCCCACTGCCTTCGACCATCGCGGCGCCGCTGACGAGTTGGACGAGCCGCACTTCCGTCTTCCGCCGCAGCTCGCGCAGGTTGCCCTGCTCGAACGACTGGATGAATACCGGCGCATCACGGCGATTCCAGCCGTGTCTGGTCAACGACGCGAGCAGAGGCTCCTCGAGCGGCAAGTGAATGCCGCGAAAGTACGTCGGGTGCTTCGTCTCGGGATAGATTCCGACGGGCCGCCCACGGGCGCCGCCGAGCTGCTGCGCGAGCGCGATGACTTCGTCAAACGTGGGGATCTGAAACTGGCCATCATAGGCGTGCGACCTGAAGGTCAACCGCTCCCGCGCGCGAAGCGTTTTGACCTCCGCCAGCGTGAAGTCTTCGCTGAACCAGCCCGTCAGCGACTGGCCGTCAATCGTCCTGGTGCGCTTGCGCTCGGGAAACCGGTCCGCGACATCCGTCGTCCCGCTGATTTCGTTCTCGTGCCGCGCAATGAGGACACCGTCTTTCGTCGAGACGAGATCCGGCTCGATGAAATCCGCGCCCATCTCTACCGCCAGGCGATAGGCCTCGAGCGTGTGCTCGGGACGAT
Organism: uncultured Acidobacteriota bacterium; assembly: GCA_963771395.1. Lineage (GTDB taxonomy): Bacteria > Acidobacteriota > Vicinamibacteria > Vicinamibacterales > 2-12-FULL-66-21 > DATBJJ01. Next base: position 38,318 of record CAVYTY010000022.1, read on the forward strand.
GCCCACTCGCGCCACGGTGCGCGATGATGAGCGGCCTCGGCGGAGCCGTCGCCGCCGAGGCCGAGGCGAAGAGCAGGACCAGTACGACGGAGCGCCCTACCACAGCAGCTTGAACCCGAGCTGGAGCTGGCGCGGATCGTAGGTGGAGGTAATCGTGCCGAAGGCGGCGGCGCTGCGGTTGCCATTCGGCGCGCGGAAGTTCGTACGGTTCAGCAGGTTGAAGGCCTCGAAGCGGAACTCGAACTGCGCCGGACCGCCGAGGGCGAACCGCTTGGAGGCCGCCAGATCGAACTGCCAGAACATCGGGCCGCGCACGGAGTTGCGGGTTGCGTTCCCGAACGGCTGGCTGGGATCGGTCGGAGCGACCACGCATGCCCTGTTGAACCAGTTGTTGATCGTGCGCTCGGCGCCTGAGGCCATCGGGTCGCACGTCACGTTCGGACGGTAGTTGTTCGCGCCGCGGAAGTCCTGGACGATGCCGGAAACCACGGCCGTCGCACCGGGGCTGTAGGTGAACGTGACCGGCTCTCCGGCGAACATCGAGTTGATGCCCGCGAGCTGCCAGCCGCCGATGAACGCATCCATCAGCGGTGATGCGCCCGACCCCCAGCGGCGGCCCGTCCCGAACGGCAGCGACCACACGAAGCTCGTGGTGCTGTTGTACGGCTGGTGATAGTTCGACAACCCGAAGTCCGCCTCCATGTTGCGGAAGTCCTGCGGCGCCGGGAAGTTGCCATTCGAGTTCTCGAGCGACTGCGCGCCGTTGTCCTCGGTTTCCGAGAGCGTCAGCGAGCTCAGCAGTGTCAGCTCGCGGCTCATACGCCACTCGAACTTGGTCTGCAGGGCCTTGTAGCGGGACTTGCCCCCGTTGAACGCGTAGGTGATGTCGGAATAGCTGGGGTTGGGGCGGCGGTCCTGCAACTGGATCGTCCCAGCGGAATTGTTCGGGAACGCCTGGTTGTAGTTGGCAAAGAGCAGCAGATCCTCGGCCCGGTTCCCCACGTATGCGACGTCGAGCAGCATGTTGTGGCGCAACTCGCGCTGAACGGAGATGTACCAGCTCTGAACCGGGCTCGAATGGAAGTCCGGTGGCATGTAGGTGATGTTCGCCGTCAACGGGTTGAACTTCGACGGGTCGGCAAGGCCAACCGGGTAACCCTGTTCCGCTGGCACGAACGAAGGCGAGGTCGGCAGCGTCTGGTTCACCACCGCGTTGACCACCTGTGGCCCGTTGATGGGCAGGATGTCTCCACCGCCGGCGCGGCTGAAGTGCACGTAGCTGACGCCGTAACCGCCGCGAACGACAGTGCCCGGAGTCACCGTGTAGGCGAACCCGAGCCGGGGGCCGAAGTTGTTCCGGTCGGGGTTGATCAAGCGCGCGATCGTAAACCGAGCCATCCTTCGCCAGGATCATCGAGTTCGTCGCCGGATCGAAGTTCGACAGCACGTTGTTCTTTTCCCAGTAGGGCGTCGAGTACTCGTAGCGCAGGCCCAGGTTCAAGGTCAGCCGGCTCGTGGCGCGCCAGTCGTCCTGCACATAGGCAAAGTGCATGTTCCGGCGGAGGTCCGCCACGAGCACGCTGCTGAGCGCGTACTGCGCGCGCAGGCCGAGCATGAAGTCGGCAAGGTTGTAGAGGTTGCTCGAGGCGGCGCCGGTGGGACGGGTGAACTGACCGTTGTACGTATCGCGGCCGTAGAGCGGGTTCACGTCCTGCACCTGCGTGTCAATCCGCTGGAATTCGTATCCACTCTTGAACGAATGCGCCTTCATCGTCCAGGTGTAGTTCACTTTCGGGTTGTAGACAGTCGGGTACTGCCACTGCGGATTGGTCGCCTGCCGACCGAGGTCGGAGTAACCCGTGATGAGCTGCGTCGGAAGACCGCCCGCGATACGGCTGTCGGTGGGCAGACCGGGCAGGCCGAACGCATCGAGCGCGCTCTCGCTGCCAAGCGCCGGCGGGTCCTTGCCGGCCTCGGTCCACGAATAGCCGAACCGCACCTCCAGGAGCGACGTAGTACTCGGTACCCACGTGCTCCCCAGGACCAACTGGCGGTTGCGCGCGTAGATGTGCCCGTTGCCGGCGCCGCCGGACGGCAGCGGAATGTTCGGCTGATCGTCGGTGGTCAGATTCCGAAACCCGTAGCGACCGAACATCGAAAGGGACGGGCTCGCCTGCAGGTCGATCTTGCCCCCGGCCTTGTTGGAATCAGCGGTGAACTGCTGCAGGCTGCTGTAGTTGTTCGTGGTGCCGGAAACGTTCGTGTCGGGGAGCGCCGACAGGACCTCGCGCGCAAAGGCGGTCATCGGGATCGAGGCACCGGCCGGATACACGACGCCGGTGCGCGGGTCGCGCACGTCGACCGACATGATGCCCTGCCGCTGCGCCGGCGTGGCAATGGTCGCAAAGCCGGTCGCCTTCCGCGTCTGGCGCAGGCCCTCGTAGTCAGCGAAGAAGAACGCTTTGTTCCTCACGATCGGACCGCCAACGACTCCGCCGAACTGGTGCCGATCGAGCTCGGGTTTGCCCGTCGCCGGCTTGAAGAATCCTGTCGCATTCATGCTCGTATCGCGGAGGAAGTCCCAGCCGCTGCCGTGCAGCGCGTTCGTGCCGCTCCGGTAGTTCACGTTGATCGTCGCTCCCGCGGCGCGGCCGTATTCCGCGCTCAAGTTGTTCGTCACGACCTTGAACTCGCCGATGGCGTCCGGTGACGGCTGCATGACCTGGTTCGAAAAGCCCTGGTTGCTGGTGCCATAGGCATTGTTGTCGACGCCGTCAATCAGGAAGTTGTTGAAGGGGCTCCGCAGGCCGTTCACGTTCAACGCTCCCTCACGCGGCGTGTTGCCGGTCGTGAGCGACGACCCGGCGAGCTTCACGCCGGTCGTCAGCAGTGCCAGCGACGAGTACTCGCGCGAGAGCAGCGGCAGCGCGCGCGTCTGATCGCCGGTGATCACCTGGCCCCGCTGGCTCGAGTCTGTCTCGAGCAGCGGCGACGACGCCGTCACCTCGACCTTCTCGGTGACCTGGCCCACCGGCATCTGCAGATCCACGCGAAGGCGCGCGCCAACCTGCACGACGACGTTCTCGACCAGTGCCAGCGCGAACCCGCTCTTTTCAGCGGTGACGACATAGATACCGGGCTTCACCGCGGGAAACTCGAAGCTGCCGTTGTCGCTCGACGTCCTGACGACGGAAATGCCCGTGTCGACGCCGGTGAGCGTGACTTTGGCCGTAGGGACGACCGCGTTGGTGGCGTCGCGGACGGTGCCAACGACGGTCGCCGAATCAAACTGCGCCCGCGCCGTCGAAGCCGTCAAAAGCACCGCGAATGCACAGAAAAGTCCGACACGCATGGATGCACCTCGAGTGGAAGTTTCTCTAGGCGAAAACCTATCGGTTTTGTGCAACGGCCGCAAGAACTGAATGCAACTTGGGCGTGAACAGGTTCAGGCGGCTTCGCTCCTGAGTTCAGGGGGCTTCGCTGCTGGTTCAGGGGTCTTCGCTCCTGGTTCAGGGGGTTCAAGGGGTTCAAGAGGTTCAAGGGTTGAACTTCTTGAACCTCCTTTCAAACCGCACTTGAACCCGTGACTCTGAACCCCATTGAACCCCCTGAACCAGAGAGCGAAGAAACCTGAACCATCCCACCCTTCATCCCGTCGTCCCCACGTTCGTCACGAAACGTGTCCGATCGTTTCGCACGCGCACACTTGCAAACGAGAGTGCTGCCGCTCACGTCTAAGCACGCGATAACACCAGAACGTGCCGTGCGCGCCCCGAGCGCCCGACGTAGAGGAGACGCGTCATGCTCTCATTGCTGACTGTGGGACTCGTGGTCGCACTCGTGCCCGCGGATCCGGCCGCGCCCGCACCGTCCTCGGCGATCTCGCCCGCGCACTTCCTCCTGCTGAACGCGCCCGACCGTCGCGTGCGCGCGCCCGAGGCCCGCGTCCAGTTGTTGCTGGCCGAAGGGCTGCATCGTTCACGCACGTTCGCCTCGCTCATGACGGCGCTCAACCGGACCGACGTCATCGTGTATGTCGAATCCGTGATGACCCTGCCGAAGGACACCAACGGGCGTTTGACGATGGTGCCGCGCGGCAAAGGCGAGTTCCGCTACCTGCGCGTGCAGATCCGCGCCGACCTGTCGAGGCAGGAGTCCATCGCGCTCATCGGGCACGAACTGCAGCACGCGCTCGAGATCGCCGAGGCCACTGAGGTCCGCGACTCGACGAGCCTGGTCAGGTTGTACGAGCGGATCGGACACATGAGCATCGGAGACCATGCGTACGACACCGAGGCCGCACGCGACACCGGCCGCGTGGTCCGGCGGGAGCTGGCCAGCTAGTCTGGTGTTTGAATTCAGGAGATAGGAGATAGGAGTTCGCGTGGTGCTGCAAAAGGCAGATGCAGACCCAGCGCGAGCACGTCTCGCCGACAGGCTCACGACCGAGCAGCAGCTCGGGCTGGCCCGCGCCCGAGCGCAGCAGATGCTCGACGAGCAGGCCAAGTGCTGGACCGACGCGTTGCGGCCCGAGCTTGCGGCGCAGGGCATCCGCTTCCTCGAACCGACCGAGTACCACGACAACCTCTCGCTGTTCCTCGCCGGCCATTTTCAGCGCGAGATCGCCCCCGTGCTGACGCCGCTGGCGTTCGACCCCGGGCATCCGTTTCCGCACAGCTCCAATCGCAGCAAGAACTTCGCGGTCGCAATCAAGCACGAGGGACGGACGAAGTTCGCGCGGATCAAGCTGCCGCCGGTGCTGCCCCGCTTCATCCAGCTCCCGGCGGCGTTCGCCGGCGGCGGCACCGCCTTCGTCTTCATCGAGGACGTCGTGTGCGCCAACGGCAGATCTTCCACTGCGAACGGAGTTCACCCAATCTTTCCTTCGCGAGCTTCGTGTTCTTTGCCGTCTTCGTGATGCGCCGTCGGCCGTGATGTGCCGTCGGCCGGTAGTTGTGAGATGGCTTCTGGACCGTCGGCGACTCTAGACGAGCTTGCGCAGCATCTTTGGCGTGATGAACCAGCAGAGAGCGCCCTTGCCCTTCGGAGGGAAGATCGAAAAGTCGATCCGGCAGATCGCGCCCTTCTTGAACGAGAGCGGCACCTTGGCGCCGATCAGAAACGCGGCGAGCTCGCCCATGTTCGGCTCGTGCCCGACGAGCGCGATGCGGGCCTTCCGCATGTGCTTGCCGAGCTCGTTCATCACGGCCGCCGGGGACCCGGCGGGCGTCAGCGCATCGGTGTTGGCGATCGGCGGCGTCGACTTCATGATCTCGGCAAACACGTCCGCCGTCTGGCGGGCGCGAACGAGAGGACTCGACAGAATCTGATCGAAGCCGACGTCGAGCGCCTCGAGCGCCTTGGCTTCCTTGCGCAGGCGCGCGATACCATCGCTCGTCAGCGGCCGCTTTGAATCGTCGGGGTATTCTTCGCCGCGTTCGGCCGCCACGCCGTGTCGAATCAGATACAGCTCCAACGTCGCCATTCGGGTTCTACCTCTACTGACCCGCGGCCGGCCCGATCGAACGCGCCGGTGCGCGCCTCACGGCAGGGCGCGCTTTGAGCGTCATCTTCAACGCGCGGGCGCGGTGCGCCAGCTGCGGCACCACCACCGCCCGTGTCGTCTCGACCACCTCCGCCAGCTTCGGCAGCGCAGCAATGTAGCGGGCATGCAGGTGCCGGCACTGCTTTTCGAGCGCCAGGCTGATGATCTCGAGTCCGCCGTCGGGCCGCGACCGGTCGGATGGCTTCGCCTGCACGGCGGCGACGTGCGTCTGCAGCACCTGCAGGTCGTGCAGGCGGCCGAGCGTGTCCTGCGCGCGCTTCACGGCGCGAACGGGCGCCGACGCCGACTTCACGCCGGCATCGAATGCGAGCTCCATCGCATAGCGAAGCTTCTTTGCCGCGATGCGCACCTGGTGCAGTTGCTCGGGCGCATACATGTGCCCGGCCGCCGCCATCGCGGCGGCGAGAGCCTTGGACCTCTTGAGCAGCCGCGCGCCGAGCGCGTCGCGCCATGCCTCGGACCCGGTCTCCGCCAGCACCTCGCCATCGCGCCCAGACGCCGATCGAGCTTCGAGAGATTGACGTGGTCGAGACGCTTGAGCATCACGGCCCGCCGCGCGTCCCTCTCGGTGATGACACGGCCGCGGACGTCCTCGAGCGCGGGACGCGGCAGTGTCTCGTCCGCGACGAGCTCGTCGAGGATCTGGATCGTGACATCGAGCTCCCGGACAGTGCCGAGCGCCGTCGTCAAGGACCGGATCTTGCGGCGGGCCTTGCCCGCTTTGGTGCCCTTGACGCCTGAGGTCAGTACCGGAACGGCTTCCCGTAAACGCCGTGATGCGACGCGTGCCTGATGCACCCCGTGCCCGTCGCCCTGGACGGCGCCAGGGAGATGGCGTTTGAGCGCCGCGGCGCGGCGCGCGAGCAATCGGCTCGCGACAGTGAGTGTTTCTGCGGTTCATGGTAGGATCGCGACTCAACTTGAGAGAAAACGGCCAGTAAAGTCAACAAACTCGCGGCCGGCTCAGCCAGTATATAACGGCCATGTAACGAAACAAGCCCGGAGAGCTCAGCCCAGCCGCCTCCCGCATGCGTATCGCTGCCATCGACATCGGAACCAACTCGATCCACATGATCGTGGTCCAGGTGCGCCCCGATCTGTCCTTCGAGGTCATCGACCGCGAGAAAGACATGGTCCGGCTCGGCGCCGGCGGCCTCGACGGCCGCAGCCTGACGCCCACCGCGATCGAGCGCGGCGCTCCAGACGCTGTCCAAGTTCCGGCGCATCGCGGAATCGCACAAAGTCGACGAGATCGTCGCCTGCGCCACGAGCGCGACGCGCGAGTCCGACAACGGCGGCGACTTCATCGCGGAGGTCGATCGGCAAACGGGGATCCGCATCCGCGTCATCTCCGGTACCGAGGAAGCGCGACTCATCCACCTCGCTGCCGGCTACGGCGTCGACATCGGCGCCACCACCGCGGTCGTCGTCGACATCGGCGGCGGGAGCGTCGAGATCACGCTCGGGACATCCACGCACTTGACGGTCGGCCGCAGTTTCAAGGTCGGCGTCATCCGGCTCACCGAACGGTTCGTCAAGAGCGACCCGATCGCCGGAGGCGACGAACGCCGGCTGGTCAAGCACCTCACTCGCGAGATGGGCAGCCATATCGATCAGATCGTCGGTAAAGGCTTCACTCGGGTGATCGGCACGTCCGGCACGATCTTGAGCCTCGGCTTGATGGCCTCGACCGAGGACGGCGAGCCTCCCGAGGATCTGCGCAATCGCCGGGTCAGCGCGAAGGCCCTTCACCGTCTCAGAAAGCACCTCGTCGAATCGGACATCGAGGAACGTCTCGCGACGCCAGGCATGGATCCCCGGCGCGCGGATCTGTCGGTGGCCGGTTCGGTCCTCTTCGACACGATCATCCGCCGGCTCGGGACCAATGAGTTCACGCTGTGCGATCTCGCCCTGCGCGAAGGCATCGTGCTCGACTACATCCACAAGCAACAGCGCCCGCATCCGCAAGGTCGAGCGCTACCCCGACGTCCGGCGCCGCAGCATCGTCGAGCTTGGAGAGCGGTGCGGGTACTGGTCGGAGCATGCACAACAGGTCGCGAGGCTGGCGCTGAACATCTTCGATCAGACGCGCGGCGTGCACGGGCTGTCGGACCGGGAGCGGGAGTGGCTCGAGTACGGTGCGCTCCTCCACGACATCGGCGTCCACATCAGCTACGAGCGTCACCACCGCCATTCGTATTACTTGATCAAGAACGGCGACCTCCGCGGGTTCGACCCGCAGGAAATCGAGGTCATCGCGCTCATCGCGCGCTACCATCGCCAGGCGACCCCGAAGAAATCGCACGAGGGCTACGGCGATCTGAAGGGGCCGCTGCGCAAGACCGTCAAGATCCTCTCGGCCATGGTGCGGCTCGCCGAAGGCCTCGATCGCAGCCACGCGCAGGCGCTCGCGGGCATCGACCTGTATCCGCGCAGCGACGACTACATCGCGCGCCTGCGCGCCACGGGCGACGCCGAGCTCGAGCTCTGGGCCGCCAACCGCCACGTCGCGCCCCTCGAGCGATTGCTCGGCAAACCGGTCCGCTTCGAGGTCGCCGGCAACGAACTACAAGGACGCGTGGTCGACGGCACACCGACCACTCGGTTACAGAACGCCAATGCTGAACAACCTGACGACGCGCCACGAGTATCCGGGAAAACTGTTCGTGGTCGAAGGCATCGACGGGTCCGGAAAGACGACGCAACTGGCGCTGCTGGCGAAGTGGCTTAGCGCCGCCGGCCACCCGGTGTTCGTCACCGAGTGGAACTCGTCGGCGCTGGTGAAGGCCGCGACCAAGTCGGGGAAGAAGAAGAACTCGCTGACGCCCATGACGTTCAGCCTGTTGCACGCGACGGACTTCGCCGACCGGCTGCTCTACAACATCATTCCGCCCCTCAAGGCCGGCATGATCGTGCTCGCCGACCGTTACGCCTACACGGCGTTCTCGCGCGACGCGGCGCGCGGCGTCGATCGGCGCTGGGTGCGCGAGCTCTACAGCTTTGCGGTCCGGCCGGACCTCGCGGTGTATTTTCGGGTGCCGATCGAGGTCTCCGCCGACCGTCTCCTCGCCCGCCGCGTGAAGCTCAAGTTCTACGAAGCGGGCCTGGACATGGGCTGGAGCACGAACGCGGTCGAGAGCTTCAAGATATTCCAGGGCAAGGTGCTCGAGGAGTACGACCGGATCGTGGACGAGTTCGAGCTGAGCGTCATCCCCGCGAGCGGCAGCATCACGGAACAGCAGCGGACCTTCCGCAAAATCGTTTCTCAGCATCTGGCAATCGAGGACACGAATGACGAGCTCGACGAGCTTGCCTGACGGAGCGCCGCACCGGCGCGACGGATCGCTGACAGGACGGCGCCAACGGCGGCGCCGGCAGCTACTACGGCAACGGGATCCCGTACCTGCCGATCGCGGGTTACCCCGGCAAGATCATCGCCGTCGAAGGGACCGACGGCGTCGGCCGGTCGACGCAGATCACGCTCCTCCGGGAATGGCTCGAGGTGCAGGGGTACGGCGTGATCGAGACCGGGTGGACGAGGTCGGAGCTGATGCAGCCGACGATCGAACTGGCCAAGTCCAGCAATACCCTGAACAAGCTGACGTTCGTGCTGCTCTACGCCACGGACTTCGCCGATCGGCTCGAGAAAGAGATCATCCCGGCGCTCAAGGCCGGCTTCATCGTGCTGTCGGATCGCTACATCTACACGGCCATGGCGCGAGCCGGCGTGCGCGGCGTCGACCGCACCTGGATTCGCAGCCTGTACGGGTTCGCCATCGCGCCGCACCTCGTGTTCTATCTGAAGATTGACGAGAAGACGCTCATCCGCCGGGTTCTGCAGGCCCGCGGCATGGACTACTGGGAGTCGGGCATGGACATGAAGCTCGGCGACGACATCTACGAGAGCTTCCGGGCCTATCAGAAGGCGCTCTTGAAGGAGTACGGGTCGATGTCGGAGGAGTTCGGGTTCCGGGTCCTCGACGCCCGGCGCAAGGTCGACGTCATCCAGGACGAGCTGCGGCGTCAGATTGGCGCGTTCCTGGCCGAGAGCGACATCACCACCGGGCCGAAGCGGAGCCGGCAGGCGCAGCGACGCCGTAAAGCCTGGCTGTTTACATCGAAATTTACACCAGCGAAATTGCCCGGAAACTGGCACCGGATAGGCTGACAGGGTCGGTATGAGCCCTGTCATGAACGCTGGCTGACCCCGGATCGACCTGTCGTGCAGACAACCCCGCCCCCCTGACCGTCACTGTCCGTCCCCAGTCACCGCAGTCGACGGATCACCCCGTCTCGATCGACGTCCAGGGCCTCAACTTCTTTTACGGGGCCAAGCGGGCGCTCGAGAACATCAGCATCGGCATTCCCGCCAAGCTCGTCACGGCGTTCATCGGACCTTCGGGATGCGGCAAGAGCACGTTCCTGCGGACGCTCAACCGCATGAACGACATCATCGCCGGCACGCGCGTCGAAGGCCGCGTGCTCATCGACGGGGACGACATCTACCGGCCCGGAACCGACGTCGTCGCCCTGCGCCGACGGGTCGGGATGGTGTTCCAGAAGTCGAACCCCTTCCCGAAGTCCATCTTCGAAAACGTCGCCTACGGGCTGCGGATCAACGGCCTCGCCGCCAGCCGCGCCGACCTGAACGGCCGCGTCGAAGAGAGCCTCCGCCAGGCCGCCATCTGGGACGAAGTGAAGGATCGGCTTCACGACTCCGCGAATGCGCTCTCCGGTGGCCAGCAGCAGCGGCTGTGCATCGCGCGGGCGCTGGCCGTCAAGCCCGAGATCGTGCTGATGGACGAGCCGGCTTCGGCCCTCGATCCGATTGCCACGCAGCGCATCGAAGAGCTGATCTATCAGCTCAAGACGCAGTACACGATCGTCATCGTGACGCACAACATGCAGCAGGCGGCGCGCGTGTCCGACCGTACCGCGTTCTTCTGGCTCGGCCGCCTGATCGAGCACGGCCCGACGGACCGGATCTTCACGAACCCGGCTGAGAAGCTCACGGAAGACTACGTGACAGGCGATTTGGTAGCTTCGGTATCAGCGTCAGCTCAGCTTCAGCTGGCAGACGGCTGATGCTGATGGCTGAGAGCTGAACTCACGAACATGGCCGAGCGTATCGTGCCCCACTTTCAAGAGGAGCTGGAACAGCTCAAGACTCGCCTGCTCGAAATGGGCGGGCTGGCCGAGGACCGCGTCCGCTCGGCGGTCAAGGGCCTCGTGCAGCGCGATGCCCCGATCATCGATCGCGTCCTCGCGCGGCGACGGCCCGATCAACCAGCTGCACATCGAAATCGACAGCCGGTGCTTCAAGCTCCTGGCCCTGCACCAGCCGATGGCCGTCGACCTGCGGGCGATCGTGGCGGCCGTCAAGATCAACACCGACCTCGAGCGCGTCGGCGACCTGGCAATCAACATCGCCGAGGCGGTGCGTCGCTACATGCGGAACCCGCCGGTGAAGGAGCTCATCGACATCCCGCGGATGGCCGAGATCGCTCAGCGGATGCTGCGCAACGCGCTCGACGCGTTCGTGCGCCGCGACACCGAGCTCGCGCACGGCGTGCTCAACGAGGACGACACGCTCGATGCGCTCAAGACGCAGGTCTTCCGCGAGCTCCTGACCTACATGCTCCAGGACCCGCACACGATCGAGCCGTCGCTCGACCTGATCCTGATCTCGCGGCACCTCGAACGCATCGGCGACCACGCCACGAACGTCGCCGAAGACGTCATCTTCATGGTGTCGGCCAAGGACGTGCGCCACCACGCGGGCGAAGTCGGGGCCTAGTCGGCTCGGCTCTGGGCTCTTTTCCCCCTTTTTACCTGCCACCTTTCCTCCTCCCGCCATTGATACAATGGCCGGGTTTGGCGGAGACTGAATCCCTCTGCGTCCACTGCCGGCGCCGGCGGGCCGACCCGCTGTGGCAACCCTTCTGCAGCGAACGGTGCCGGATGGCGGACCTGGGCCGGTGGCTCTCAGAGGACTACCGGGTGCCGGACGACAATCCGCAGGACGTGCCAGACGACGACGCTGACGGAGAGAACGACCGTTAATCACGCGAGCTGACGTAGATTCCGCATGGCCGACACGCTCACGATCACCGACAACCGCACCGGCAAGCAGTACGAGATCCCTATCCAGGACGGCACGATTCGGGCCATGGATCTGCGTCAAATCAAAGCTGTCCCGGACGAGTTCGGGATGATGACGTACGACCCGGCGTTCATGAATACGGCGGCATGTCACAGCCGGATCACCTACATCGACGGCGACAAGGGCGTCCTGCTCTATCGGGGCTATCCGATCGAGCAGCTGGCCGAGCGCAGCGATTTCCTGGAGACCGCGTATCTCATCCTCTTCGGCGAGCTGCCCACGGAGCCCAGCACCAGCAGTGGACCCTCGACATCACGCAGCACACGATGCTGCACACGAACATCTCGAAGCTGATGGAAGGGTTCCAGTACGACGCCCACCCGATGGGCATGTTCATCAGCACCGTCGGCGCGCTCTCGACGTTCTATCTCGACGCCAAGGACGTCTTCTCGAGCGAGTCGCGGCGCCTGCAGACGATTCGCCTCATCGCCAAGGTCCCGACGATTGCCGCCTACGCTTATCGCCACTCGATCGGCCGCCCCTACAACCAGCCCGACAACGACCTGAGCTACTCGGGCAACTTCATCAACATGCTCTTCAGGATGACCGGGCAATTACACGGTGAACCCGGTCCTCGAGCGCGCGCTCGACGTGCTGTTCATCCTGCACGCCGATCACGAGCAGAACTGCAGCACCAGCACGATGCGGAACATCGGGAGCGCGCAGGCGGACCCGTACTCGTGCCTCGCCGGGGCCGCCGCGGCGCTCTACGGTCCGCTGCACGGCGGCGCGAACGAGGCCGTCCTGCGGATGCTGACCGAGATCGGCTCGCTCAAGCACGTGCCCGCGTTCATCAAGCGGGTGAAGGGCGGCGACGGCCGCCTGATGGGATTCGGCCATCGCGTCTACAAGTCCTACGACCCGCGCGCGGCGATCATCAAGCGGATCGCGGACCTCGTGTTCGAGGTGACGGGCAAGAACCCGCTGCTCGAGATCGCGCTGGAGCTCGAGCGCATCGCACTCGAAGATGAGTATTTCGTCTCGCGGAAGCTTTATCCCAACGTCGACTTCTATTCGGGCTTGATCTATCAGGCGATGGGGTTCCCGGTCGACATGTTCCCGGTGCTCTTCGCCATCCCTCGCACGGCGGGATGGATCGCGCAGTGGGAGGAAATGCTCCTCGACCCGGACCAGAAGATCGCCCGCCCGCGCCAGATCTACATCGGGTCGGCCCAACGTGATTACGTGTCGCGCGAGAAGCGGCGCTGACCGCGCGCTCGGCCTCCATGACAGAGCGGAGCGCACACGTCATCGTCCTGAGGCCATTCGCGGCCTTGACCGTGGTGCTGCTCGTCAGCCTGGCGTGCGTGCCGGCGCAAACGCCCACGGCGGCGCCCGCCGCGATGGCGTTCGACGGCGCGCGCGCGCTCGAGCATGTGCGACAACTGGTGGCGATCGGGCCGCGCGTCGCCGGGAACGCCTGGCGCCGAACAGGCCCGCGACTACATCGCCGCGCAGATGAAGGCCATCGGCCTGACCGTCGATGAGCAGGCGTTCGACGCCGCGACGCCCGGCCGGTCCGACGCGGATGGTCAATCTGCGCGTGACCCTCCCGGGCGGCGACGGCCGATCGCAGGGCCCTTCGACAGGCTCACGGCAGGCTCGGCTGATCATTGCCGGCCACTACGATACGAAGCGATTTCGCGAGTTCACCTTCGTCGGCGCCAACGACGGCGGGATCGAGCACCGCATTTCTCATCGAGATCGCCCGCGTCCTCAAGGACCCGGAGGAACGCGCTGCCCATCGAGCTGCTCTTCCTCGATGGTGAAGAGGCCGTCGTCGAGTGGCAGGGCACCGATCACACCTACGGCAGCCGATACTACGTCGACGCCGCCCGCAGGGCGGGCACGCTCTCGCAGATCAGCGCGCTCGTCCTCGTCGACATGATCGGCGACCGGGATCTGCGGATCTCGCGGGAGGTCGAGCTCGACGCCCTGGCTGACCGACATCATCTGGGCCGCGGCGAAGCGGCTGAAGCGGCCGGAGTTCCTCGATCGCGAAACGCCGATCGAAGACGACCACCTGCGGTTCCTCGAGGCGGGCGTGCCCGCCGTCGACATCATCGACCTCGACTACCCCGCGTGGCACACGGCCGGCGATACGCTCGACAAGGTGTCGGCGGCATCGCTGCAGGTCGTGGGCGATGTGCTGCTGGCGGCGCTGCCGGATATCGAGAAGCGATTGGTCGAAGCCGAGACGTCGATGAAGTGACGCGGCGTTGGATCGGCAGCGCCTGCGGCCCGAGCGCGTCGCGAAGCGCTGCGCAAGAGCTGAGCGCGGAGTGGGCCGCGAGCGCGAGAAATCTGCGATCGCGAGTTCGCGTATCTCTGCGTGCTCGGGGAACCCGCTCTTCAGCTCGCTCCGGCCGCAGGCGCTGCTGATCCTATCGAGCTCTCGAATCTCCGCCTCCTCCAGAACACTCGACGACCCCTTGGCCTTCGCGAAGATCCGCTCGACGATCTCGTCGGTCACCGGCAGGCCGCGCTTCTCCAGCCAGAAGACGACGTTCGACTTCCCCGACATCGGGCCGACTTCGATCTCCTGCTCGCGGCCGACGAGGCTGGCCGGCACGCCGGAGTAGACCGCGTCCACGAGCGCCTGGTCCTTCTTCCGGAACGCCTTGATCACGGCGGCGGCGTGCACGCCGGTGGCGGTGCGGAACGCGTCGCGTCCGACGACCGGATAGTTCGGCGGAATCGGCACGCCGGTCGCCTGCGAGACGGCCCCGCAATACTCGACGAGCGCCGACAGGTCGCGCTCGATATAGCCCATCAGCACCAGGTTCACGAGCAGCATGTCCATCGGCGTGTTGCCGACGCGCTCGCCGATGCCGATCCCGGCACCGTGGAGCCGCGTCGCGCCGGCTTCGAGCGCCGCGAGCGAGTTGATCACCGCCAGGTCGCGGTCACGATGGCCGTGCCAGTCGATCCCGACTCCGCCGCCGCACTCCTCGACGACCTGCGCGACGAACCGCACGACCGCCGCTGCGCCCGCCGGCGTCGCGTGGCCGACGGTGTCTGCGATGCACACGCGTGCCGCCCCGGCTCGGATCGCCGTCGAATAGAGCCGGCGCAGCGTCTCCGGGTCCGCGCGCGTCGTGTCTTCGGTCACATACAGAACCGGCAGCCCCTCGCGCACCGCGAAGGTGATGGCCTCTTCGGTCAGCTGCGAGGAGCTGATCGATCCCCCATCCTTCGGCGTACTGCCGCAGCGGGCTCGAGCCGATGAACGCGCCGCACTCGATCGGAATCCCGACCCGCTGCGAGATCTCCGCAATCGGCTCGATGTCGGCGACGAGCGTCCGCGCCGCGCAGTTGGCCGCCACGCGCAGCCGCTGATCGACGATCTCGCGCGCCAGCCGCTCGACGTCCCGTGCGACGTGCGGCCCCGCGCCGGGCAGGCCGATGTCCGCCGTGTCGATCCCGAGCGCGTCGATGAGATGCAGGATGCGCAGCTTCTCCTCGATCGTCGGACACTTCACCGACGGCGACTGCAGTCCATCCCGCAACGTCTCATCGTCGAGGAGGACGGTCGGCGGCTTCGGATCGGAGGTCGCTGTTCCAGTCGTAGATCAGCGGGTGCATGGCGGCGGACGGTTCCAGAGGAGGCGGATGGTCACCATGCCCGCCAGGAGCAGCAGGCTGGCCCAGAGCGTCGAGATCCAGGCCGCGTCCCGGACGGCGATGTCGAGCGCCGTGGTCAGATCCACCCACGGTCCGAGCCCGAGCTGATGGATGGCCTGTCTGAACAGGTAGATCTGGGTGCTCCGCGCGAGGAGCAGGTCGTACAGGCCGTTCCAGACGACGAGCGCGACGATGAGCCAGAGGATGACGGCGATCCGTTCCCGCCGTCCGAGCGGCGGTCATGATCCGTAGCGCAGGACCATCGCGGTAATGTCGTCGTTCTGCGCGGCGCCCTTGGCGAACTCGCGCACGTCGAGGAACAGCGCCTCGAGGAGCTTCTGCGGCTCGAGCCCCAGGTTGGGCTGAACGACCGAGAGGATGCGGCCCTCGCCGTACTCTTCGCCTGTGGCCGACAACGCTTCGGAGACGCCGTCGCTGAAGACGATGAGCCAGTCGCCGTGGCGCCAGCGTGACGGTCTCCTCTTCGTAGTGCGCGCTTTCGAAGAGGCCGACGATCGGCCCGCCGCACTCCAGCCGCCGGAACCCGTTCTTGCCGACGATGAGCGGCGGGTTGTGCCCCGCATTGCAGTACAGCAACTGGCCGTTCGCGCGCAGCGATCCGTACATCAGCGTCACGAACCGCGACTCGATCCCGCGGCGATAGAGCGCGAGGTTGACTTTGCCGATCGTGCGCGACGGCGAATCGCTGCCTGCCGCCTGCGCCGCGAACATGCCCTGCATCATCGCGCTCAGGAGCGCCGCGGGGGGGCCCTTGCCCGCGACGTCGCCCAGCGCGAACCCGAACGACCCGTCGGAGAGATCGACGTAGTCGTAGAAGTCGCCCCCGATCGAACGGCACGGCAGCGACGAGGCCGCGGCGCGGAAGTAGGCGCCCGACCGGCCGGCCTTGGGCAGCAGCGCCTGCTGGATCTCGGCCGCGATCCGCATCTCCTGCTCCATCCGCGCCTTCTCCATCGTTTCGCGGTAGAGGCGGGCGTTCTCGATGGCGACGGCCGCTTCGGTCGCGAGCGTTTCGAGCGCGGCACGCGTGGAGTTGGACAGGAGCGATCCCTTTTCGCGGCTGTCGAGATAGAGGACGCCGATCCGGCGCTCCTCGCCCACGGCTTCGGCGCGATCGAGGTACCTGACGAGCCTCAGCGGCACACAGAGGACGTTGCGGATGCCGAGCGCGACGGTGCCCATGTGCACGTTCGCGAGATCGCCGTCGAGCAGGTCGGCGACGATGCGGGGCTCGCCGGTGCGGAAGACCTCCTCGGGAATCTTGCGGCTCGTGGCGAAGCTGCCGCCGGGAATCGGGTTGCGTCCGCGCGAGCGCGCCATCTTGAACTCGAGCTCGTCGGTCGGCGCCGCCAGCATGATGAAGCCGCGCTCGGCCCCGCTGACCTCGATCGCCGAATCGAGCACCAGCGCCAGCACGTCGTCGAGGACGCGGCCCGACCCGAGCGCGCGCAGGCCTTCGAGGAGCGCGGCAATCTGGCGAAGGTCGCCGATGGCGGTCGTGGTGGCCTTGTCGACCGCCGGCGCGCTGTCGGCGAGCAGGAACACCATCTCGGCTCCGCCGCTGCGGCCGAGCCGGACGCGGTCTCCGTGCACCAGCGGCCGCTCGGTCACCTGTTCGCCGTTGACATAGGTGCCGTAGCGCGAGTTCTTGTCGCGGATCAGGAACTGGTTGTCCTCGCGAGTCGATCTCGGCATGATCGCGGGACACTTCACTGCCGGCAAGCCGGAGATCGTTGGTTTCGCGCCGGCCGATTTCGAAGTGCCCTTTCGAAATCGGGACGATACGTCGGCCCAACGCGTCGGTGACTTCGAGGCGGGCATCGGACATGGAATCGGAAATTATTGCACTTTCCTGGCTCAAACCTCAACGGCTGCCGGAGGATTCCGAGCACCAGAACGACCAGGGCCGCGCCAATCGCGAGCCCGGCGGCCAGTTGGGGGAGTTCGGGGTCGCGGCCGTCCGCGAGACCTGTCCCATGTAGAGGGCCAGCAAAAGGAGAACGATGAGCATCCCGGCCGCCAGGAACGGGCTTCGTCGCGGCTTGACCGCGACCGCCTTCCGCACGGGATCGCTCGTCCCGGCCCCGCAACGAAAACAGACGATCGCTTTGTCGGCGATCTCGGTTCCACACTGACGACACTGCATTGCTGTAACTTTACCCTTAGACCTGTCTCACAGCCCAGCAGCCTCTCACGCGGAGTCCGCCGCGGGCGCAGAGGAACTACCTTGGATCTGGCCGAGCGTCCTTCGGCGCGCTCTGCGGTGAGAGGCTTCTGGACGCGAAGACCAAACGACGCCGAATCCGTCATTGCCTCAGTCCGTCGACGCACGCGTCAGCCGTCGCCCTCATACAGCGGCTTCGCACTGCTGCCATCAGCGATCAGCACGAGACCGAACGTGCAGACGATCGTCGCGCCGGTCGGCAGGTCGAACTGGACCGAGCGAAGGTACATGCCGAGCATCGACACGACCATGCCCATCACCCAGCCGATCGCCAGGCGCTGGGCCGATGCGCCTCGGCGTAGAGCATGCCGCCGACCGACGGCACGATGAGGTAGCAGAAGACGAGCAGGACGCCCGCGATCGCGACCGAGCGACGTGACGACGAGTCCGAACGACGCGTAGAACAGGAAATCCCAGAAGCGCACCGAAATGCCCCTGGCGGCGTCCGCGTCCGGGTTCAGCGAGATCTCCAGGAACGGCTTCCGGAAGATGTAGTGGAACAGGCCGATCGCGACGTAGATCGCGGCCGTCATGCCACACTTCGGGCCACTGACACGGACGAGGATGTTGCCGACGAGCATGTCCTTGAGGTGCTCGGCTCTGCGACGTCGACTTGCTCATCGCCAGGATGACGGCCGCCGAGGCGACCGCGTACGAGATGCCGATGATGGCTTCCTGCGGGATCTGCGCCTCCTGGCCCTTGACCATCGCAGAAGATCACGGCGCCGATGAGCGTGAATCCGAGGCTCATCCAGTAGACGGCGCGGATGCGTGCGCGTCATAGCCCTGCCAGCACCGCGATGGCGCGCCGAGCGAGGCGATCTGCGCGAGCGAGAGGTCGACGAAGATCACGCCCCGCTCGACGACATGCAGGCCGAGATAGGCGTGGATGCCCGCGATGATCAGGCTGGCGACGAACGCCGGGGCCAGGAACGAGACGATGGTCCAGTCCACGATCGCCTACTTTCCCGTTGTCTGTTTGAGCGCGGTGGACCAGCAGGTTGACATCGTAGTCGAACAGCTGAATGTAGTCGGTCACTTCCTTGGCGCCGCCCGACCGACGGCGCCATCACGAGGACCTTGCCCTCGACCTGATCTCGGCGATCGCCTGGGGCGTTTTCAGATCGAAGTACGGCTCGACGGCGATGAGCTTGGCCCCTTGCCGCTTCATCTCGTCGATCAGTTCGAGGGTGTGCGAGGGCGACGGCGGGATGCCGGGTTTCGGTTCGACGTAGCCCATGACCTCGAGACCGAAGCGCTCCATGAAGTTCGGCCACGAACGATGGTAGGTGACGAGCTTCGTGCCCTTGTAGGGCGCCATGGCGGCGTCCCAGCGTTTCTCACCAGCGGCGAGACGCGTGTCGAAATCGGCGTAGCGCTGCGCGAAGTACGCCTTGTCGGCCGGAGCGAGCTCGCTGAACTTGGCGAGGATGGCCTGGGCGATGCGGCGCCCGTTCCCCGGCTCGAGCCAGTAGTGGGGATTGCCGAGCGGATGCACGTCGCCCATTGCACGGGTGATTTGCCCGGTCGGCAGTTCGAGAATGCGGACGTTCAGCGAGGCGTCGAGAAACCCCGCGCCGCCCGGCTGGATCCTGGCATTGCGAGCGCTGTTCTGATGAGCGGAGGCAGCCAGCCGATCTCGAGCTCGCGGCCGACCGCGATGAGCACGTCGGCGCGGCTCAGGGCCAGGATGAAGCTCGGCTTCGCATCGACGAAGTGCGGATCCTGGTAGCCCTTCGCGAGGGCCGTAACGGCGATCTTGTCGCCGCCGACCTCACGCGCGAGCGACGCCAGATCCTCGGTGGTGGCGACGATGGTGAGCTTGCCCTGGGCATGCGCCGCAGGTGTGAGCGCCATCAGGATGGCGATTCCGAGCCAAATCAGCTTTCTCATTTATGTCAACCTCTTCAATGCTGCAGGAGCTGCCGACTGAACGCCGGAGCAAACTTCGACGGCAGCCCGGCACGTCCACAACGTCGGACAGCTGTCTCACGCCGTTGATTCCTGACTTCCACTCCGACTGCGCGACTCTGACTCGCGACTCCGACTCACGACTGCCGACTCGGACTGGGGACTGTGACTGACGACGCTCGACTGTCGACTGTCGACTGTCAAAATACATGCGCCCCATGCGCCCCTATCGAGAACAGGAACTGGAAGAGCACCTCGTTCGCCGTGACGTCCTCGGCGTACCGCGTCCTTCGGTACTGTCCGCGGATTTGACTGAACTCGCTCGGCCAGTAGGTCAGCACCAGCGACGGTCCCTTGTCGACGAGCGACCCGTCGTGGGCGCGCTCGGACCAGTCGTAGCGGGCGCCGGCGAACCAACGGCGCGCGAACTGGTACTCGCCGCTGGCATACATACCGAAGGCGCTGACGTTGCCGTCCTCCTGACCGCGACGGCTCCAGAAGAGCTCCGTTCGCCCCTGGAACCGGCGATAGATCGCGCGGCGCAGCGGACGATAGCGGAAGGTGGCATCGACGCCGACGAGCCGCGTGGTGAAATCAGGCCCTGCGTCGTTGGTGCCGTAAGCGACAGACCCGCCGATGTCGACGTTGGTCGATTCCGTCACGTCCCGATAGCCGCGAACGCGACCGACCCAGCTCACGTCGCTCCGTTCGTAGGATTTGAACTGGCCGGACGACCCCGCGTAGACCTCGCCGGTTGCTTCGAGGAACATGACCGAATTGGGGATCAGCTTCGCGACCGACACGCCCGCGTCCGACAGCCCCTCATCGCTGCCGAAGAGGTTCTTGACCATGAGCGGCGCATCGACCCAGGGGAGCGCATGCGCGTGCAGCGTGTTCACCTTGCCGACCTGCTGCTTGAGCTTCCCGACCTTGGCGAGCAGGCCCCCGGGAAGCGCCGTGAGCGTCAGGAAGCCTTCTTCAATCTCGACACCCTCGGGAGAAAAGGCGAGAAAGAAATCCGCGCGCGCATAAGGATCGACAACCGCTTGAAACGTCGCTTCGGCCTCCTGAAGTGCAAGAGCCGGGATCGGATTGACGGTGTTCTCTCCAGCCGCCCCGACGAAGTTGCCGATGACTGCCATGTCCGGGTTGAAGACTTTGGACGCCGCACTGGAGTTGCCATAGACCGGAGGCGTGCCCGTCGCTCCGCCTCCGCCCGCGGCGCCTGTCGGGACCTGCACAGTTGCTGGCGGGGCCGGCGCGGCGGCTGCCTGGCTGGGCGCGGCCGCCGCCGCCCCCATGGCCGTGAGTTTCTCCTCGAGCGCCGCGAGTCTCGCGCCATAGGCGTCGCGCACGGCCTCGAACTCCTTTCGCAGCGTGTCGAGCTCGTCGCGCACCGCTGCCTGTTGCGCTTGCGCCGGGGGCGCCGGCACCTGCGCGGCAGCTGGAAGCGACAGTACCAGCAAGCCTCCGGCGCATGTCATGACGCGCACCGCCCTGACGATTGGAAACGTCGAAGCCACCTGTACCTCCAGGCGATAGGAAATAAGGATTCCCGTTGAAACGGCAACGAATTGGCCGGGCGCACGGCCCGGATCGTTGGAAAGAGACGGTGCGATCAGCCGATGGCTGGCGGCGATCGTCCAGAAGAGGCGCGGAGGGGAGCCGAGTGGTTCCAGGCAGCCGACAGGAGAATGGCGCGGCCGGCATCGCGCAGGCCGATACCGTCGAGCCCAACCGCCCAGGCGGCGGTTTCGCCCGACGAGCCCACTACACACGTCGTGCAGTGGGTCGAGGACTTGAGGTGGCAGAGGACGTCATGATGCGCCAGCGGCAGGAGCGCGGCCGCCAGGACGTACGCGGCGAGCAGTGCCCTCGCGAGAACGCCGCACCTGGCCGGGTTCATGACGCTTTCAGTATACCGGAATGGGTTCAGGGGGGTTCAAGAGGTTCATGAGGTTCATGAGGTTCAGGGGAGGGTTCAGGGGGTTCGGAGTGGGGTTCAAGGGGTTCAAGGGGTTCTTTAGGTTCAAGGTTCATCTGCTGAACCTTTGAACTCTCCTGAACCCCCTGAACCCACGAACCCCTGAACCCACCTGAACCGTAACGTTATACTCCGACTATGTTTCCGGTCAGCGACGTCATCCCCTCACGCACGACTCCGGTCGTCACCATCAGCCTGATCGCGCTGAACGCAGTCGCGTTTCTCTACGAGCTCACGTTGAGTGACGCCGGCCTGCAGTCGTTCGTGCAGAGCTACGGTGTCGTGCCGGCGCACTTTTCGTGGCCGGCCGTGGTGACGAGCATGTTCCTGCACGGCGGCTGGCTGCACATGCTGGGCAACATGCTCTACCTGTGGATCTTCGGCGACAACGTCGAGGATCGGTTCGGGCACAGCCTGTTCGTGCTGTTCTACCTCGGCTGCGGGGCCGCCGCGGCGCTCGGCCAGGTCGCGACGAGTCCCTTGTCACTCGTGCCGATGGTTGGCGCAAGCGGCGCGATCGCCGGCGTCATGGGCGCCTACTTCGTCCTCTTCCCCCACTCGCGCGTGCTGACGGCGGTGTTCATCGTGTTCTTCATGGACCTCATCGAGATTCCGGCGATCTTTTTCCTGGGCATCTGGTTCCTGATGCAGTTCTTCAGCGGCGTCGGTTCGCTCGGCTCCGATGCGGCCCTGGGCGGCGTGGCGTTCTGGGCGCACATCGTCGGGTTCGGCGTCGGAGCGGTCGCCGGGGCCGTCTGGAGAACGGTGGAAAGCAGTCGGCGGGAACGGTGGGATTACTGAACGGACAGGTTCAAAGGGTTCATCGGGTGAACCTACGACTTCACGCGAGCCCGAATGTCTTTGTTGACGCGGGCGAGCTCGATCATCAAGCGCTCGAACTCCTGTTGGTACTCGGCAGGGCGCAGAAAACTCCGGCGGACCTTCAGCTCGTCGAAGTCGCTCTCGAGCGCGGCGCGCTTCTGCAGGAGCTTCAGCAGGACTTCGTCGGTCGGCTGGGCACCCGGCAGCGGCTCGTCGAGGTAGACGTGACTGGAAAGCGATCCGTCTTCGCCGTTGCCGCCCGCGTCCCGGCCCACGCCGTCGCCGTTGTCGTCGAGCAGTGCCCGCTCAGTGGCGAGCTGGCCCCGGCGCTGGTAGTGCCGCCGCACCTCGCCGGTCGCCGCGGTGAACGCTTCCCAGATCGAAATCCGATTGTTCTTGTCGATGTCGGCGGCGTCGCTCCGGAACGCCTTGATGAAGTAGTCGGGGAACACCGTATCGAACCGTTGCGCCACCGTGTCGGTTGCGGTGATCACGACGCGACGCTCGCCCGTCAGGCGCTCGATGAACGGAAAGCTCGCCGATGAGGTGTTGACGAACACGACGCGGCCCGGAAGCCCGGCAACGAGCTCCGCCCATTGCGACGACTCCAGATCGGCCCCGACGAGGTTGAACTTGGCGTCGACGCCGTCGTACGTCCCGTGACCGATGAGCACGACAAACAGAAGGTCGTCGCGCGTCATCGCGCGCCGCACGGCGTTGAGATACTGCCGGACGTTCGCGGCTGTGGAGGCCGAGGACGGGGCGGGCGTATCTGACAGCACCGTGAGACGCTCCCGATCGATCTTCATCCGATCGAGGAGCACGGCGGCGAGATCCCGCGTCCAGGCGGCGTACTGTGTCGCGTACTCCGGCCCGCCGCTCGCTCCAGATACGATGAGGGCATACCGTTCGCCGGCAACGGCCGTCAACGGCTGTGTGAGGAGCGCGGCTGCGGCGGCCGCGCAGACCCGGCCGGCCTTCCGACGAAAGCCGGAAGCCACGGTGTCAATGTTCCTGTCGCTCACTTGAGCCCCCACGTCCGTCTCAACACCCATTCAGTTCCGAGCAGCATCAGTATCGCCGCAAATGACCATCCCGTGTGCCAGAGGTCGCGGCGGACGGCCAGCGCGGCCGCCGGCACGCCAGCCTTCAGGATGTTCGCCAGGCCCGGCGCTTGATCCTCGGCCAGCACGCGGCCGCCGGACAGAGCGGCAAGCCGCTCGAGGAACGCCTGGTTCACGCGCGGGTCGGTCATCTCGAGATCAGCCCCGCCGACAAGCACCGCCGCGCTGGCCGTTCCGACGCGTGTCGTTCCCTGTCGGACGTCCACCGAGAGCTTGACCACACCGGCGTGCTCCGCGCGTGCGTGTGCGACGTAGTGTGCGTCACTTCCCCGGGCGGTGTCTGGTCCAGCCCGGAGCGA
This sequence comes from uncultured Acidobacteriota bacterium, assembly GCA_963771395.1. Taxonomy (GTDB): domain Bacteria; phylum Acidobacteriota; class Vicinamibacteria; order Vicinamibacterales; family 2-12-FULL-66-21; genus DATBJJ01. The sequence goes on from CAVYTY010000022.1 coordinate 62,056, forward strand.
CTCGACGCGACCATCCGGCGACGTGACGAGGACATCTACGGTGACGTTCTTCAGTGGCTCGAACGCCGCAGTCCTGGCAAGCACTCGCACCGGAAGCGTATCCCCTGGCGCGGCACCCGGCTCGACGCTCACTTGTATCGGGTCGCCCGCCGGAAGCGCGAGCCAGCGCAGCGCCTGCTTCCAGAACGTGTCGTACGCGCGATCTGTTGCGGGCAGCCAGCATGCGCCACCGCCAGGACGCCTCGCCGGCGAAGACCATCGACCGGCCTTCGCCGAATCGTTGCACCGCCACCAGCGCGCGGGGCGTGCCGCCGGGTCCGTTCGTCACGGCCAGCACGCTGGCGCCCGGGCGAGGACCGCCGAGCGGCGCAATCGAGGCCAGCGCCGGCACGGCTCCCATCGCTTCCGCGTATCGTCGGCTGCCGCGGCGAGCTGCATCACGGGGTGTGCTTCGCCGGCCGGCGTGAGCGACACTCGATTCGCCCCCGCGTGCCGACCGAGGCGGGCATCGCCATCGCCGCATTGGAGTCGGCCGTCGTCGATCGTTCTGCCCGCGGCGCTGCCGCCGAGCTCGTTGAGGTCGAGGGGAAGCACGTCCTCGAGATCAGCTGCCCGCGAGTCCCTGGCGCAGGAACGACCGCGCGCCGAGCACGAGGAGGCCGCCGCCGCGCTCGCCGACGAAGCTTCGCGTCGCTTCGAGCTGGCCCTTGCGTGAACTGATGCCCTTCGACGTTGGCGAGCACCACCGCGTCGTAGCGAAACAGCGCCTCGCGGGTCGCAGGGTATCCAGCAGCGAGGCTGTCGCTCCGCGACTGCGCGGCCTGAATGTAGAAGGTATCGGCGCCTTGCTCGTTCTTGCCCTTGCGCACGACCGAGTCGATCTCGATGCCGCGATCGGATGTCCATGCGCGCTTGAGAAAACTGTGCTCGAACCCGGGCGCACCCTCGACGAGCAGGACACGGCGGGTTCTCGAGGGGGGTTGAACGAGGGTGCTGCGCGCGTTGTTCTCCGGCACGAGCTCGCCTGCCGCGACGGGAGTCTCGACGGTGTACACCGTCGGCGCGCCGCGACCCGGCGACACGTGAAAAACCTCGCGCACGGGCGAGCCCTCCGCCGCCGGCGTCACGCGCCTCACGTCGATGGGACGGCCGTTCTCGAGCAGGCGCAGCTCGATTGGCGCGTTCCCCAGCCCATGGCTCACCGCGGACACCGCCAGGTCGACCCGCGAGTCGTCCAGGATCGCTTCAGCGGCCGTCACGCCGAGGATCTCGCGATCCTTGCCGGCCGTGGGTGATCCGACGGCCACCGTGTAGATCGGCGGCCCACCCTCCGCCGCGCGCTCTCCTGCCCCACTCGTGTCCCCGCCGTCAGACAACAGGACGACGCCCGCCACCGCCCGGCCCCGATACCGGTCGCGAATCCCCGGCGAGCGCCCCCGCGACATCGCTTCGCCGTCGCGGCTGGCGGAAAGCTGCGCCGGCGCCACGGGCGCGATCGCGTCGCCGAAGCCGAGCACCTCGACGTGAAACTGCGATTCGAGCGCCGGCAGCAGCCGATCGACAACTATCCGCCGCGCCGAATCGATCCGCCGGCCGCCGGCAGGTCCTCGATGCTCATGCTCCGGGACGTGTCCACGAGAATCGCCACGATGGCGTCGCGGGCGTCGGCGTCGGTGCCGCGGGCGACAGGGCGGAGCAGAAAGACGACGAGCGCGAGAAGGGTGACGAAGCGGAGCGTCACGAGGACCGTGCGCCGCGCCGGCGGCAATGTGCGGCGGTTGTAGGCGAGCCACGCGACGAGGCCGGCGCCGACGACGATGAGGCCGAGCGCCCACCAGGGGAGAGGGTTGGCGAAGGACACGCCGGCCTACTTCTTCCTGGCCAGCGATTCGTAGTATCGGGCGATCAATTCGTCGATAGTCGTCTGGCACACGGTCGCTTCCGCCGGCGTTCAGACGGTCCTGCAGGCTTTTCCGCGCCGCTCGGCGATGACCGACGCCTCGTACCTGTCGAGCGCGGAGTCGACGTCCTTGCGCAGCGATTCCCACTTCGAAAAGTCCTGCTTGAAGGCTTCCGTGCCCTTGTCGACGGCACTCCATTCGTGCTGCTCGGGGGTCGCCCCGCCGAGTGCCGTGCCGGGCGAGCCGCGCTCGAGCCGGGATAGCGATTCACGCGCCCCCTGCAGCTCCTTCGCGTACTGCTCGCGAAGGCGCTGCGCGTCTTGCCCTTGGTTCGGGTTGCCGCCGGGCGCTCGTGCCCTCGCCCGCCCGGCTGCCGGTGCGCCCTGGCCCTGTCCCTGGCGCCCGGCCGAGTTCCTGGCGTCAGCCTCGCGCACCTGGCGCTCGAGCCGATCGAGGCGGTCGCGCATCGCGCGCGCCTGCTCGAGCTCGCGCGACAAGTCCTCGGCACCAGCGCGGCGCCGCCCAGTTGATCGACGATCTGGTCGAGGGCCCGCGCAATCTGCTGTTCGGCCTCCGCCGCTCCCGGCCGAGGCGCGGGTTTGGCGGCGCGTCCAGCCGCGCTCTCCGCGCCGCCCGGGTCGCGCATCTGCCTGGCGGTCTCACGCATGCGGCCGGCAATCTGCTGTCGGGCAATCTCTCGTGCCGCCGCGGCCGCCGGCGCTTCTTTGCCGGACGGTGCCTGCGGAGACGGCTTGTCGGCGCCCGCGAGCCTGCTCGGCCGTGCGCTGCAGCGCATCGACCCGATCGGCGAGCTTGTCTTTCTCCCCGGAGAGCCGCCTCCAGGCATCGGCGTTCGCCGCGATCGGCGCCCTTCGCGAGCCGGGCCGCTTCGCCGGCGATGCGCCGCTGCTCGTCGGCGATCTGCTGGGCCTCGAGGCGCAGTTCACCCGGCGGCGCGCTGCTGCGCCTCCGGGTTGTCGCGGCGCATCTGCTGTTCGAGCTGACGGAGGCCGGCCGCCGCACGCTCGCCCCGGTCCGCGGCGGCTGCCGGCGACTGTCGCTGCAGCTCCGCCCGCTGCGCTTCGCATCTGCTCGGCTCGCGTCGCGCATCGCGCCGCCCCCGGCCTGAGTTGGCTGCGGCGATGCGCCACGCTGCGGTTGGCCGCCCTGCTGGCCCATCTGGCGCGTCAGCTCCTCGGCCTGTTGGCGAAGCTCCTCTTGCTCCCGCGTCAGTTTTTCGAGCTGCCGCTTCAGCTCGTCGCCGGACGGCGCCGCATTGGCGAGCTCGCGTTGCCGCCGGCTCAACTCTTCCTGCCGGCGGGCAAGATCGCGGATGCGGTCGAGCGCGCTCTCGCCTTCCTGCTTGTCGGCGCGCGCGTCGGTCTGCGAGCGCGTCTCGTAGTTGGTGCGCTGCTGCCGCTGCAGCTCCTTGTCGAAGAGCGCCGAGAGGTCCTGGCCCTGCCGGCCGAGCCCACCCATCGAGGCCCCGGCCTGCTGCGCCACCTCGCGTCTCCTCACCTCGGCCTGCGCCTGCAGCAACCCCTGGAGCGCGGCCATCTCGTGCGGCAGCGCCTCGTCGGTGCGCCGCCCCTCCAACTGATCGATGGCGCGCGTCATCGCCGAGATCGCCGCGCCCACCGGATCGGACGACGGCCGGACGCCCTAGCTGACGCGGGGGCGTCAGCTGCTGAGGAAAGCGGATCGCTCCGCGTCCCCGTCCCGTGCGGGACGCCATCTGCTCGGCGCGACCTCTTCAGTTCGGCCTGCGCCGCGGCAATCGCGGTGATGTCGCCGGCCGAGCGGCCCGCGCCCGACGCCGCGCGCCGCTCGATGTTCCAGGTCGCGTTGATGATCTCTTTCTGCGCGGCCACGAGCGTCTCGATCTGCTCGCTCGCCATGCCGGACATGGCCTGGCTCTGCGACAGCACGAACTCCTCGGAGAACGGCCGGACCTCGAGGAAGAACATGTCGCTTCTGGTCTCGGTCGGCCGCTTGCCGCGCCCGACGTCGCGCGCGCGGGCATAGTAGGTGATGACGTCGCCCGGCTGAACGCCGAGATCCTCGGCCGCCAGCGTGTGCGTTCCGGCCCTGGCGCGGTCAGTGCCGTTGGTTCGATCGAAGGGAATGACCTTGGGCTCCCGTCCTGCTACGGCGTACACCAGCTCGAACCGCGAAATGCCGTAGTCGTCTTCGGCTCGCGCCTCGATCGCCACCTCCTCGAGCGGCGTGATCTGCTGGTCGCCCGCGGGACGGAGGATGCGCACGTCCGGCGGCCGGTCGTCCATCACCCGCAGAAAGTACTCCGTGTCGCCCGAGGTGCGGAGACCATCGCGATCGGTGAGCCCGATGCGATACGAATCGTCTCGCGCGAGGACCAGATCCCCTTCGAGCACGCGGTCGCCCGTCGGCTGCAGCGCGCCGGACCCGCCTGCCTTGACGCCGGCCGCGAACACCATCTGGCCCGACGCAATCGGCTTGTCGGTGTGCACACGCACGCGGACCTTCGTGCCCGCCGGCGCATAGATATCGCCGCCGTCGCGTTCCTCGCGCGGCGGGAGGTTGGCGAAGGCCGGATACTCGTACCTCAGGTCGATCCGCGCCACGCGCGGGCCGAAGAGCGCCGTGACGGTGTAGTCCGCCGAGCGCCTCGAGCCGGCGGTCACCCGGTATCGGAAGGTGCGGTCGATCGACTCGAACGAAAACTGAAAGCCTTCGCCGTCCGGCGTCATCGCCACGGTGCGCGCGTCCGGCCCGGCTTCGACAGTCAGGCGCGGCGTGAAGCGCGTCAGAAGCTGCGGCCCGCGCGCACCGACGCCCGGATCGTCAGCGGCTGGCCGGCGGGCACGCGCGCATCGCCCGGCAGGACCTGCACGTGAATCGAGCTCGGGAAGACGGTGATCCATGCGGCCTCGGACGCCGTCGCCAGCACGGCCACGCGAGCGCGATGGACACGGCGAGCACGGTCATCCCAGCCACCGCCTCCGCACCCGCACGTCGCAGCGCGCGGGCCGTCACGATGCCGGCGGCGCCGATGGCCTCGAGGCGCCGAACGGCCGATTCCACGACCAGGTCGCGAAAATCGACGGACTCCGACTGTCCCACGGCGTCCACGGCGCTCACCAGCACATCGTCGAACGGGGCCACATCGGTTCGCGTCGCGACGCGCTCTTCGACGAATCGCGCGATCTGCGCGGTTGCGGGGCGTCCGGCCGAGCCGCCATGCGGTCATGGCGACGGCTGCCAGCACAGCCAGGCCCATCGTGGACGCCAGCACCATCAGCGCGCCATCGTCTGGCGCGAGCCACGCGGCCAGGGCGACACCCGCCAGCACGGGCGCGGCGGCGAGCACGGCTCCGCGGCCCACCGCGCGCAGAACGACCTCGGCGCGCCATCGGCGCCGGACGCTGAGGAGCAACGAGCGGAGCTGGTCGTGGACTGTCACGCGCGCCCTACTACTGATTCTGCAACCAGTGTAGCAATCATCAGGACCAGACCGTACTGCCAATAGCTCTGTCGCGACTCGGTCTGCTGAGCCTGGTTATCCGGGCGTTTGGTGACGTCGCCTCGCCCGATCGCCGCACCATGCCCTCGAAATCCATCGGCGCCGCATCCGATCGAGCGCGCTTTCACGCGCGTCGACGTTGACTGCAAACGGTCGATTGTCCGGAGCTCGATACACGCCCGGGACCTGGCGCGTCCCTGCGGGCGCCTGGGCTACGGTGTACTCCCGGGGCTCGCGCCGATCGCCGGCCACGTAACGCAGGGCTTCGATCGCGAACGGTACGAACGCGGGGTGCAGTGGAAAGTCGTTCCATCGGCGGTCGACGTCGGAGGCAAAGAGCACGACGCGTCCCTGTCCAAGCGGCCGCTCGAGCAGCGCAGGCGATCCGTTCGAGAAGCGCGCCACGATGGACCAGCCCTCGGGCGACACGCGCCACGACGCGATCGAACCGCACCTGACCGAGGTTCGCGGCCAGGGCGCCGAACGGCCGGAAGATCGGATGGCGCAGGTCGGTCGCCGCGAGCGTCAGCGGCCCGCTCTGCTCGACCGCCGTCAATGCCGGCTGCCAGCCCGTCATCTCGGCAAGAACCGCGACCTCGAGATCGGACGCCGCGGCGACGAACAGCCCGCCGCCGCTCTTCACGTAGGTCATCAGCCGATCGCGCGCGGCCCGCTCGAGCCCGCGGGTCGACAGCAGCGCCACTCCCCGATAGTTCGACACCTCGTCGTCCGACATGGCCGAAACGCGCGCGATCCGGAGACGACCTCGACGGCATCGGCCGACGTGGTGGCGAGCGCGCGCGACACGTACAAGAGCCGCCGGCCTGCCGCTGGCTTTGTACAGCGCCGGCTCATCGGCCGTGATGATGAGCGCCTTCGGGGCACCACGGGATCCGAGCGCGACGAACCGCGCGTTGTCGGCCGGCAGCCCCTCGGCATCGTCGACGCGACGCTGAGCGTGCCGGCGTCCGGGGCACGCCACACGATCGACGCGTCGATCGTCGCGCCGGGCGGTGCGGTATAGTCGGCAGCCGCGACTTCCTGTCCGTCGAGCAGGGCCCGGACACGGCCGGTGCTGCGCGGTTGCGCCGCCGTTTCGGATCGTGGCGACAACGCGGTCGGCGCCAACGGTCGCCGCCGTCACGGCGAGGTTGCTGGGGACGCCGTCCTTCGAGACGTCTTTGACGTCGTTCGAAGACGTCCTTGACGTCCAGCACCCACCCCGCCGGCAGCGAGGACGAGGACTCCCCTTCCCAGCCTGCGCGCTGCAGGTCGGTGACGACGACCAGCCGTCCCGGCGCACCGGCGGCAATGTCGAGCGCCTGTTGAAACACCGGGCCGTAGCGTGTCGCGCCGAACCCGGGGGCAAGCCCGTCGAGCGCCGCACGGGCGTCCTGCAGCGCCGCCGGGCGCGGCGATCACATCCGCGCGATCATCGAACGCCACGACCGCGATGCGTTCGCCGCTGGCGGCCTGGTCAATCGCCTCGCGAGCCAGCTCGAGTGCCCGGGCAAAGACGCCCGGCGCGCCCATGCTGTAGGACCGATCAATCGCCACCACCCGCACGGGTGCGGGCGCCGCTCCCTGAACATAGGGTCTGGCAAACGCAGCGGCGAGCAGCAGCAGCGCGACGACGCGCGCGACGAGCAGGAGGAGATCACGAATCCGGCGGCGATCGCGCGCGCTCGACCGGCGCCCGGTGCAACAGCCGAACCGCCGTGAACGGCACGTCTGGTGCCACGTCGCGCCGCAGGAGGTGCAGCACGATGGGGATCGCGATGGCCAGGCCGCCGAGCAGGAAGGCTGGATACAGGAAAGACATGGTTCAGGGGTTCATAGGGTTCATTAGGTTCAAGGGGTTCAAGGGGTTCATTGGGTTCATAAGGTTCACGGGTTCGAGGTTCACTTGCGCCGGGCGCGCGCCGCAAGGTACGCCGAGCAAGGCGAAATCGAGCGGCTTCGATGTGTCGAGCTGCCGGTAGTCGATGCCGGCACCCCGCAGATCGCGTTCGTATCGCCGCCTCAGCTCTTCGAGCGCGTGCAGGTATGCCGACCGGATGCTCGTCGGCTCCGCGGTGACTTCGTCGGCGCTCTCGAGGTCCTTGAAACGCGAGGAGCCGTGGAACGGGAACGTCAGCTCGTTCGGATCGAGCACCTGAAACACGATGACGTCGTTTCCGCGGGACCTGAGGTGCTTGAGGCCCTTGATGATTGGTTCCGGATCGTCCAGCAGATCCGAGATGAGCACCACGAGGCTGCGCCTGACCAGCGCCTCGGCCAGCTGCTGCAGCGGCCGCCCGAGATCGGATCGTCGGCCGGGCTCGAGGCGTTCGAGCGCGATGAGCAGACTATGCAGGTGTCCGCGCCGCGCACTGGCGGGCAGCCGGAACACAATCTTGTCGTCAAACGCGATGAGGCCGGCTGCGTCGCGCTGGCGGTTCATCAGAAACGCCAGCGAACCGGCGAGCACCGAGCCGTATTCCATCTTGCTCATCGCCGCCGCGCCCCGGTAGGCCATCGACGCGCTGACGTCGAGCAGGAGATGACACTCGAGGTTGGTGTCTTCCTGGAATTTCTTGACGTAGTGCCGATCGCTGCGCGCGTAGACCTTCCAGTCGAGCGTGGACAGGTCGTCGCCCGGGAAGGTACTGCCGGTACTCGGCGAACTCGACGCTGAAGCCTTTGTAGGGACTCCGGTGCAGCCCTGACAGGAACCCCTCCACCACCGTCCGCGCCTTCAGCTCCATGGTCCCCAGCCGCGCGATGACGGCCGGATCGAGGAACCTCAGCTCGCGTGGGTGGAGGTCGCGGGCATCGGCTACATCCCGCTCTGCGGCACGGGCACCGCTTCGAGCAGCCGCTCGACAATCGTGTCGGGCGTGACGCGCTCGGACTCGGCGTAGAAGTTCAGAATCAGGCGGTGCCGGAGCACGGGCAGCGCCAGCGCCTGGATGTCGGCGACCGACACGTGATAGCGCCCGTGAATGAGCGCGCGGGCCTTCCCCGCCAGGATGAGGGCCTGTGACGCCCGCAGCCCGGCGCCCCACTTGACCCAGTCGGTCACAAACGCGTGGCCGCCCTGCCGTCCCGGCCGCGACGCGTCGACGAGCCTGACCGCATACCGCGCGATCTCCTCGGCGACGATGACCTGTCGCACGAGCTGCTGGATCTCGAGGATCTCCGACCCGCTCAACACCCGCAGCGGCGTCTCGGTCGTCACGCCGGTCGTCTGCGTGACGACCCTGACCTCTTCGTCCTCGCCGAGGTAGGTCATCACGATATTGAACATGAAGCGATCGAGCTGCGCCTCGGGCAGCGGATAGGTGCCTTCGAGCTCGATCGGATTCTGCGTGGCCAGCACGAAGAACGGCCGGTCGAGCGCATAGGTGCGCCCGGCGGCCGTGACGTGGTACTCCTGCATCGCTTCGAGGAGCGCGGCTTGCGTCTTGGGCGGCGTACGGTTGATCTCGTCTGCGAGGATGATCTGCGCAAAGATCGGCCCCGTCACGAACCGCAGCGATCGGTGGCCGTTCTCCTCGTCGAGGACCTCCGTGCCCGTGATGTCGGCGGGCATGAGGTCGGGCGTGAACTGGATGCGCTTGAACGACAGGTCGAGAATCTGCGCGACGGTCTTGATGAGCAGCGTCTTGGCGAGGCCCGGGACACCGGTGATCAGGCAGTGCCCGCCGGTGAACAACGCGATGAGCACCTGATCGATCACCGGGTCCTGCCCGACGATGACCTTGCGGATCTCGGCGAGGATGCGCTCGCGCCCCTGCGCGACGCGTGCGGCCACTGCGGCGATGTCTCCCGAGGGCGAGTCTGTCGTGTCCGGCCGTGGGCGGATGGTCGTCAGCGGGTTCATCAATTGATCAATGCGTCAGCGAGTAAACGATTTCGTTGATCTGCATCCGGTAGGCCTGCGCGGTGAACCGGACGTACCCGGGATATTCGGCCGCGTTCGACCACTCCCAGCCGTCGCCCATGTCGGTGTTCCAGTTGATGAGGACCATCGCGCGGCCGGTGTCGTCTTCGATGGCGCGCAGGCGGGCGACAAAACCGGCCTTCTCCCACGTCCGACCCTGCAGAAACGACCCGAGGCCGGGCGTCTGCGGATACTCGTCGATCTTGTAGAAGCAGTGAAAGATCGGATGCTCCGGCGGCAGATCGACAATGGCGCGATCCGGAAAGACCCGCTTCATCTGCCGCTCGAGGTTCGCCCACTCGATCGGACCGTGGAAGTCGTCGAACGTCATCGTCCCGCCGCGCAGCAGGAACTCGCGGAGAATCTCGACCTCGTTGTCCTTGGGAATCCAGGTGCCCGGCTCGACGAGGTAAATCCAGGGATAGGTGAAGAGCGCCGGGTCGTCGATCGACACGACCGCGGGCTCGTTGACCTGGATCGACGTGACCGTCTTGACGCGTCTCGAGAGGTTCTGCTCGGCCGCCGGGTAATCGATCGTCCAGCACTCGTCGTAGGTGTCGCAGCCCGAGAGCCCCGGCAGCTTGGACCCGTCGTAGCGGATGCGCGCGAACGTCCACTGCAGACCGGCAAACCGGCTGTCGACCCGCGCCGCGTTCTGCGCGCCGGCGTCGTCTGGCGCCAGCACTCCGGTCGCGACCCAGAAGAGCACGCTGGCCGCGCCCAGGACGAGATGCCAGTCGCGCGAGACCCGGTCGGCGTGTCGTCATGGCAACCTGGGTTTGTCCCTGGACGCCGGCGCCTGACCGCCATCGATAGCCTTGAGCAGCAGGTCCTGCGCGCGCTCGAAGCTCGGCGCGATCTCGAGCGCGGCGAGCGCCTCCCGTTTGGCATCGGCCGCGCGGCCCGCGAGCAGGTAGCTCTCGGCCAGGTCGCAGTGCGCCGAGGCGCGATCGGCCGGACCGATGGCGAGCGCCACCTTGAACTCGCGCATGGCGACGGCCGCGTCGCGCGACCGGATCGCCACGCGGCCCAGCCCGGTATGGCCTGCCGCGTCGAACGGATCGAGCTCGACGATCCGATCGTTGGCAAAGGCCAGGACGCTCTGATCGCCGGTCTTCGCCGCGAGCTCGGTCAGCCGGCGCGCCGCGTCGATGGCGTTGTGATCGTGGACGAGCAGGGCCCGGTATTCCTTGATGGCGCGAGCCGGATCGCCGAGCTGCTCCGCGAGGCGGCCCATGATCGCGTGCGGGCTGTCGGCGCCGGTCGCGATCGGCACCAGCGCCGCGGCCTTCTCGAGCGGCTCGAACGCCTCTTTGTCCCCCTGCTTGGCCAGCGCCGCGCCGAGGGCCAGCTGCGCGCGATAGCTTCCCGGCCGGTCCGCCGCGGCCAGCTTGAGCGCCGCGATGTCGCCGCTCTGGCGATCGTCGACCGGTTGCAGGCTTGGCCGGCTTGGCACACGTCTTTCAGCGCCGCGCGCAGAGCGCCGAAGCGCTGGTCCAGCATCTTGTCGAACGTCCCCTGTAGCTCGTCGATGGAGATGCCCAGGCCTTTGCTGATCGGCGGCGTCGCCTTCGACGCCGTCGCCGTAAAGGCGCAGGAGCGTGCGCAGCGCCGCCTCGCCGCGCGTCGCGACGATGTGCTCGACGAGCAGCGACGCCTGGTAGTACGAGAGCGCGATGGTGTCCGGCTTGGTGAAGCCCGAATTCAGATCGCGCAACTTCAGCACCTGCCCGCGCTCGAGCGCCAGCACGAAGGGGATCTTCCATGTCGCTGCCCCACGACGGCTTCTCGCGGCGTTCTTCGTAGACGGAAATGCCTTCGGTCAACCAGCGCGGCACGCGTTGATTGGACATCTGCAGCGTGACCACGTGCGCGAGCTCGTGCCAGAGCGTCTCCTGCCAGGAGAAGTCCCGGGCGGCTTCTTGGCCTTCGGCGAGTCCATGCTCACGACGCGGCCGAAGCAGGCGCCCAGCGCGCCGACGAGGCCGGGGAGCCCGAGGTTGCGGACCGCGAAGTCGTCGTGGACCGGAAAGACCTCGATGAGGATCGGCCCTTTCGGCGTGAACTCGTACGCCGCGGACAGCTTCTTGAAGGCGTCCTTGCGCCAGCGGGATGGCGTACTCGCGCAGGACCTTCGCCTCGCCCGGATCGAACTTGAACACCAGATCGCCGTCCGCCACGACCTCGAACTTCTCGAGCTTGTCGAGCAGACCGAGGAGATTGATCGTCACGCGGTCGAAGGGAAAGGCCTTGAACGCGGCGTCGAGCACGCGCCGCGCTTCGCTCTCGTCGCCCGTTCGCATGAGGTGCAGACCGAGATCGGTCTGCGCGCGGATATTCGACGGTGACAGCGCGAGCGCGCGCCGCGTCAGCGCAACGGCCTCGTCGAAGCGATAGAGGCGCGCGGCCAGATCGCCGGCGACGCGGTAGACCTCGCCGAAGGCCGGATTGATGGCGAGCACGCGCGCCACCTCCGCGTCGAACGTCGCCTTGTCGTCGCGGACGTAGGCAATTGCGCCGACGAGCGCCCGGGCATCGAGGTGCGAATCGTTCTGCGCGAGCACGCGGTCGATCCGCTCACGCGCGGCAGCATAGCGTGTGTTGTCGAGCTCGAGTTCGGCGAGGAACAAGTGCGCGTCGGCGAGATCCTTGTCGATCTTGAGCGCCTCCTCGGCCGCGGCGGCGGCGGCCGGCGGATTCTCTCCGGCGAGCGTGCGCGCGGCGCCGAGGTGTGCCGGAGCCCAGTCCGGAGCCAGCGTCAGGGCCTGCTGAAACGACTTCAGCGCTTCGGCTTCATTGTCGGTCTCGAGCGACACCTCGCCCCACGCGGTCTCCACCGCAGGGTCGGTGCTCCGTCCGATCGCGCGGAACAGGGCTTCGACGTCCCGAAGACGGCCGAGCTCGCGCGCGGCGCGCGCGGCGCGGAACAACGCTTCGCTGTCCGGAGCCTGGATACTTCGTCCAAGGACCCGGTTGAGGTGCGCTGCGGCGGCATCGCCGCGGCCGTATCGGTTCTGGAGCAGCACTCCCAGCTCGAGCGCGGCCTCTCCCGACGGATTCGACCGCGGCGCCCGCCTCGAGCAGTCGCAGCGCCTCGTCGTACCGGCCGCGCGCCGACTCCACGCGTGCGAGCACAGCCGCCGCCTCGGGATCACCAGCGGGCCGCGCCTTGGCAAGCGCCTCGGCTTCGGCCGGACGGCCCCGGGCGAGCGCATGGCGCGCCTGCTGAATGAACGTTTCAGGCACCTGAGCCGCGGCTTGAGACGTTTCTGCACCAAGAGCCGCGCCGACGGCCGACGAAACGCCCGCGCGAAAGGCGGGCACTGTCGTCAGTCCGCCGACCAGCAGAGCGGTGGCTGCCGTGGCAAACAGGACCCGCCTCCAGACGCGAGGAGAGAGGTGCAATCGAAGGTGTCGCATCGGCCTGTCCCGATTATAGAGCACGCGCCTCGGTGAGATCAGACGCGATCAGCGTCCCAAAGGCTTGCGGAAGCGGCGTTCTCCCTCGGAATCTGGGACGAACTGCGACGCCAGATGCACGGGAACTGGAAACCGTGTCACCGTCTCGAGCAGTCGACCAGTCCGGCGGCGAGCTGGCGCGCCCGGAGCCACTCGCAGCCGGCGCGATGGACGCTCACGCGGAGCTCGCGTTTCCAGCACGAGTCGGCTTGGGCCTTCGCTCGGTCGAGTCGTCTGTTCGGAAAGTCCAAATCAAGTGATGGAGAGTCACTACAGAGTCAGCCGATGGCTCAAGCTGAGATATTGGCCACCGGCCAGCCGTTGACCTGCCGCGGCCGTAACCTGTGAGCCCATTCGCCCAGTTTCTACGCCTTCAAAACTGGCGTTTCTCTTGCACAGAACGCACGCCCGACCGTGTAACCAACAATGGCGAGGAGAGGGTATGAAGCGCGTTGCCCATGTGATCTGCCTGTCGGTCTTTCTGATGTTCGCTTTTGCGCAAGCCGCCTCGGCCGACGCTTCGTGTGAATTGTCGGCCGAAGGTGGCTTGACCGATGTTTTCGGCAATACCGTGTGGGGCGGATCACAGGTCGTCGACGTCGGATTGCAGCCAGACGCCGGCGCCTGCTCCACGAGGGCGTACTACGCCCTCAATAATTTCGCCTATTCGATCTGCGCCCAGCGTTCGAGCGGCGTCAACCTCAACATTCCTGGCAACGTGTACTTCGATGGCCAATGGGTGGAGGAGCACAGTGGCCCTGCCTCTTGCATCAGCGGCTTCGGCCTGAACTCCTACACCGCCCTCGGTTCTGGCGCTGTGTTGAACCCGGGGAACTCGATCGCTTCCCCGAACGGGTGGTACATCCTCATCTATCAAACCGATGGCAACATCGTGGTGTATCAGGGCGCAACGGTTGTCTGGGCAGGCAACTGCTGGCATACGTGCAACAACTGGGGGTTTGCTGGAGCTGCGACCATGACGGCTTCCGGCAACTTCGTCGTGACCAATTCATACAATGACGCGGTCTGGATGTCGGAAACCGCAAGCTCTGGCGCCTTCCTGGCTTTACGTGACGATGGCGAGATAGTTGTTTACGCAACAAACGGAGACTGGCTCTGGTCGAGTGTGCACGGCCACTCATGACACACTTGCGAGAAAATTCCCGAGTGGATTCGCTGGCCACTCATCGACGCTGCCGCCAAGAGCCTTTCACCGCGGAGTACGCCGAGGACCGCAGAGCCGTACGATTTTTCTCGGCGCGTTCGGGGCCCTCGCCGGTAAGAAGCTCTTGGACAGCGTTCGTAGTCGGTTGGCCTGTCGTTTGTGAGATAGTTTCGTGCCCCTCGTGACGATGCCGCCAGCCCGTGACACCGCTCAAGGCCTCCAGGCTCAAGGCTCTCTCTACCGTCCCGTCAGCTCGTAGAGGCGCACAGGAGCGCCCTGCCACTTGCCCGAGGCCACGACGCGAAACGCGGGCGACGCATCGACCGACTCGAGCAGCTGGTCGCACCCTCCGCGATAGAGCGCACAGTTGATGGTCACGTGTGTCGCGCCACGCCCGCGCAACAGATCGATAGTTGGCGCAGCCGGGAAATCCTTCAGCGCAACCTCGAGGTCCACTTGCCCCGGCGGGTAATGCCCGCTGTACCCATTGATGATCTGCGCCCAGTGCCAGAGCGAGAAGTACATGTAGGGCACGTTTGGCGTGAAGCCCCGCGGATTCCCGCCGAAAGGAAACTCGGCAAGGACGACGCCTGGCGCCCCAGACACGACGCCGTAGATCGGTGGCGGCTCGAGCCAGACGGGTTCGAGCCGCAGCACCGGCCGCAAGTCCACCGTGATGGCCAGGACGAGCGCCGCCAGCGCCCCTCGCTGCAGCCACGCTGAACGCCCGCCGAGCAGGCGGCGCACGCCGAACCCCGCCAGCAGCGCGAGCGTGAGCCCCACGAGAATGCTGGCACGCGCGGGCACCCGGAGCCCGCGAATGAACGGCAGCCACTCATAAAGGTAGGGATAGAACACGCTGTTGAATCCTCGCGACAGCTCGAACGCCACGAGGAGGGCGCCCCCGTACGCCGCGCGCGTGACGCCCAGAGGGGGGATCAACGCGATCGCGGCCAGTAACAGGATCATCACGCCCGGAAAGAGCGCGCGCTCGGGCATGCGGCCCGGCAGCGTACGCTCGCCCCACGTGGCGCTCCGCGGGTGCGCGCGGAGATAGTCGGCGGCGGTCGCGCTGTAGTACGTGACGGTCGGAATCTCACGATCGCCGAGGCGTGCGGAGCTGTACGTGCGCGCGAGCGGCAGCGCGAGGAGCAGCGCCAGCGCGCCGGCGATCGCTGCCGGGGCGAGCATGGGCCGCAGCGACGGTCGCGTGAGCACGCAGAGGAACGCGAAGAGCGCCGCCACATACACCGTGAAGAAGACGGCGTAGTACATCGAACAGTAGAGCTGTGCGGCGGTCAGCAACCCGAACGCGACCGCGTCCCTGGTGCGCGCGGTCGTCGCGAACCGGTGGAGCGCCAGCAGCGCCAGCGGCATGCAGTAGGTCATCTGCAGCTCGAAGTGGCTGTAGTGTTCGAACCGGTAGGGATAGAACCCAAACAGCAGCCCCGCCACGAACGCCGCCGCGCGGGATCCGGTCAGGCGCTCGGCCAGGAGATACATCGCCAGGGCCGACGCGATGAAGCTCGCCACCATCACCAGGTTGTAGGCCGAGACCGGATGCATCCCGACCGCCAGCAACGGCGCCGTCGTCAGCGCGGGCAGGAGCATCGAATCCGAGTAGGTCAGGGTCAGCTGGTGCGGGTGGAACACGTTCGGGCTGAAGAGGGGTCGCGGATCGCCGCCAAGCTTGTGATACACCCACCCGAATCGCCAGATGGAAAACAGCGGGTCGCCGAGATCCGGCACCGAGTCCAGGCGCTGCAGCTGTGGAAAGAGCAGCACGGCGGCGAAAACACAGAAGCCCATCGCCGGCAGGATGCGAGACCGCCAGGACGGGCGCGGCTCGATGCGCGCCGCGACGGAATCGAGAAGAGGGCTGTAAACGCGAGCGCGGATCCGGCGAACGAGCCGCGGCGCGCTCGAGAGCGGCCGCGTCCGGCGATCGATCGCCAGGCGGAGCGCCACGACCGCGAGCGCGGCGAGCGCGGCGCGGTCCGGGCTGCGCGCCGTCACGCGGCTGCCGCCAAACCGGAAAGAGAAACCGCCTGTCAGGGCGATCGCCGCGGCCACGACGACGAGCGCCAGCGCCAGCCAGTCGAGAGCAGTTCGTCGCACGTGATCGCTGCAGCAAAGTGGACCGGGCAGGATTCTATCGTGATCGCAAACCGAGCGCGCGCTCCTCGACGCGAATGCGCGCCAGCAGGATCGCCGCGAAGCCCGCAACCGCCAGCGTGCCGGCGACCGGCGCGCGCGCGAGCAGCGCATACCCCACGAGCTCGCCGACCACGCCGACGTAGTTGGGATGCCGGAGGACTCGATAAGGGCCGCGGAGCGTCCGCTCGGACGCGGGCGGGACGAGCACACGGAACGTCCACCGATCGCCGAGGGTCGCGATGGCCCAGTACTTCAGCGCCTTGGCGCCGGTGAAAACGACAACTCCGGCGATAGCCGTGCCGCCGAAGCCGCTTCCACGAATCCACGCCTCGAGCGCCATCGCGAGAAAACATGCCGGATACGCCAGCCGCATGACGGGGTAGACGTCATCGGCGGGCTCGGCCGCGCCCGCCGCGCGAAGCGCGCGTTCGTTCGCCGCGGAACGCCGCGCTTCGGCGAGCATCGGGACGAAGGCGATCGCTGTCAAGATGGCGAAGAACATATCGGTTTAAAAAGGTTCAAAGGGCACCTCCTACGAAGCATCACCAGCGTAGCGGATCGTGCGCTCGAGCCATCGGGGTGCCCACTCGGCGCCGTGCGAGGCCATCTGCATCGCGAGCGGCGAACCTGCGAGAGCCCGTAGCGCACGGTTGAATCGCCATTTCGCCGCGAACTCGCGACGGCGCCGGCGCGCGAGCTCGAGGTGGGCATCCGGCCGGCCGTGCTCGAGGGCGGCAAGCGCCGCGTGCGCCGCGAGTTCCCCGCCGCGAAGCGCGAAGCGGAGCCCATCGCCGGTCATCGGATCGATGAACCCGGCGGCGTCGCCGGCGAGGAGCAGTCCGGGCGCGCCGCAGGCGGTGGCCTCGACGGCGAGAGGGCCGAGGCAGACGGGCTGCGTGATCATTCGCGCCGGGCAGAAACGGGCGGCGAGCTGGGGATCGGTTCGCAGCGTGTCGCGCGAGCAGCCGGACTGGATCGCGCAGCGCCGCGCGATCGCGCGGTCACCACGCACGCGTTGGTGACCTCGCCCGGCAGCGGTGCGATGCCGATGTAGCGTCCGTTCCGCAGGTGCATCTCGCCGAACCGGCCCGCGCGCCTCGACGTCACCAACCTCTTCGAAATAGGCGCCAACGGCCCATCGCCGCGGCCGACGGGCATGCCGCGCGAGGCCGAGCGCGCGCGCGATGCGCGAGCTGGCGCCATCGGCGGCAATCACGATCGGCGCGCGCAGGCGGCACGGTCGATCGCCGGGACGCGCGACCAGCACGCCACTGACCCCGCCGCCGTCCACGATGGGCGCCTGCACCAGCACGCCTTCTTCGACGCAGGCCCCAGCCGCGCGCGCCGCTGACAGCAGCGCATCGTCCAGCCGGTGCCGCGAGATCATGCGGCCCTGCCGACCGTCCGCCGTAGCGGCCTTCCGCGCGCACCCCGACTCGCTCGTGACGATCATGCCATCCACTGGAAGCGCGCCGTCGACGACGGCGGCGAGGCCAAGGCGCTGAGGATGGCCAGAGCCCCAGGGTTGACCGAATCGCCACAGAGCTTGAACCGCGGGAACCGCGCCCGGTCGAGCACGCGCACGCGCACCCCGCGCGCGCCAGCACGAGCGCCGCAATCGCACCGGCAGGGCCGGCCCCGACGACCATCGACGTCCTGCTCAGGCAAAGAGCTCTGTCAACTTTTCTTAGTTTGTCGTGGGGCCCCACCCCCACGACGCTGTCAGCGCTTCGCTTCGCTCGCGCCGGTGTTTAGAAACCACAGCCTACTGGGGGCACGTTTGGCCTCTGTCTGTCTCCTGCCCTCTCTGACTCCTAGCTCCTAGCTCTCCCCAGCACAATCGGCGCTGTTCTTGGATCCGAACCCAAGGCAGTTGCAGAGGGCCGCAGGCGCTTCGACCGCGCGGCCGACGTTGGGGATGAAGTCGAGGTCGCATGCGGGGTCGGCTTCGTCCTGGTTGATGGTCGGCGGAAGGTATCCGTGCCGCAGCGCGAGCGACGCGGTCACGATTCCGGCAGCGCCGCTCGCGCCCTGGGGATGGCCGATCATCGACTTGGTCGACGATCCGGGAACGCGGTCGGCCAGGGGGCCGAACATCTGGCGCACGCATCGCGACTCGACCGCATCGTTGAGCACGGTCGACGTGCCGTGATAGCTCACGTAGCCGATCTCTTCGAGCGCCCGTCCCGATCGCTCGATGGCCAGCCGCATCGCGCGGACAATCTGGGTGCCGTCGGGATCCATCTGCACGCGGTGATAGGCGTCGCACGTGGATCCGTGGCCATCAATCGTCGCGTAGATGGGCGCGCCGCGCGCCCGCGCGCGATCTTCGCGCTCGAGCACCAGCATCCACGCGCCTTCGCCGAGGACGAAGCCGTCGCGGCCGGCGTCGAACGGCCGCGACGCGGCGGCGGGCATGTCGTTGTAGCGAGTCGACACCGCGCGCATCTTCGCGAAGCCGAAGATCATTCCCGGCGTGACGCAGGCATCGGCGCCTCCCGAGAGGATGACGTCGGCCTCTCCGGTCCGGATGAGCGCTGCGGCGTAGGAAATCGCGTCGGTCGAGCTCGTGCACCCGGTCGACACCACGTGGCTGATGCCGTGCAACTCGAGCGCAATCGAGATTTCGCTCGAGAGCATGCCGACGATGGAGACCGGGATGGCGTAGGGGGTGACGCGCTTCCAGCCGTCGGTGAAGAACTCGTAGTACTGCCGCTCGGCGACGTCGATCCCGCCCGCGCCGCTGCCTATGAGCACGCCGGCGTCGGGTTCGCCGGTACGGAGGCCCGCGTCTGCCCAGGCTTCGGTCGCGGCAATGACGCCGATGAGCGACGCGCGCGAATACCGGCGCGGATCGGCCGTCCGCTCCGTTCCGCCCGGGTCCCCCGCAGCCCGCTCGTCGATCGTCACCGCATCGTCAATCGACACGGGCGGCACGGGCGCGGCCACGGTGCACCCGAAGGGCGACGCGTCAAAGTCGGTGATCGTTCGCGTGGCGCTGCAGCCGCTCCTGACGTGCTGCCAGAACCGCTCACGCCCCACGCCGTAGGGTGAGACCACGCCGATGCCGGTGATGGCGACAGCGGGGCCTTCATGATGACTGCCCCGACCGGACGCCAGGCGAACGAAGAAAGCCACTTACGAAGATCGGCCGACATCTGCGAGTTCACAGCTCGCATGTCACCCGCTCCATCCAGCCGGGACTTAACCGGGCGTGCAATTCACAATCCAATCACCGCGCTAGCGGACGAGCTCGTAGAGTCTGACTGCCTGCCCTTCCCACTCGCCGGCGGCAACAGGGCGAAACGCCGGCGACCCGTTGATGCCGGACAGAACGGGTTCACATCCCGTGACATACAACGCGCAGTTGACCGTGACGTGCGTGACGCCGCGGGACCTCAGCAGATCGATCGTCGCTGGCGCCGGGAAGTCCCGCAAGCGTTCCATCAGCGGCTCGTAGGTCGGCGGCGTAAAGCCACTGTAGCCATTGATCATTGGCCGCCCGTGCCAGATCGAAAAATACATGAAGGGCACCGCGTTGGTGACGAGCGGAATGTTGAGACTGGTCGGAAACTCCGCAAGGACGACCTGCCGGCCGGCGACCGCGTCGTAGATTGGCGGCGGTTGCCACCAGACTTTCCGAAGCTCCAGCGCCGGCCAGACATCGACGCCGGCCGCGAGCACGAGCGCGGCGAACACGGCCGTTCGAGCGGCGGCGGTCCGGAACCGCTCCAGGGTCCGCCGCACACCGAACGCGGCCAGCACGGCCAGGCTGATGGCCAGAATGATGCTCATGCGCGCGGGGACGCGAAGTCCGCGGACCGGGAACAACCACCGGTAGAGATGTTTGTAGGTCACGCCGTTATAACCGAGCGAGATGTCGAACGCCGCCAGGAGTCCGGCCGCGTATGCGAGACGAATCGCCCCGACCGGCGGAATCAGCGCGGCGGCCGACAGTGCGAGGGGCAGCGTGCCCGGAAACAACGCGCGCTCGGTATAGCGATCGGCGAGCAGCCGGCCGCCGTAGGTCGCACTCCGCGGGTGCGCGCGGAAATAATCCGAGGGTCCGGCGCTGTAGACCCTGATGGCACCCTCGTCGCGGTCACCTTTGACCCCCTGAGCGGCAAGGTAGGGCCGGGCCAACGGCACCGCGAGCGCGAGCGCGAGCGCCAGCGCGGACGCGACGGGGACGAGCAGCCGCCGACGCGGCGGCCGCGCGACCAGCAGGAGCGTGCCGAGGACGGCGGCGGCGTAGAGGGCGAAGAAGACCCGTAGTACATCGACGAGTAGAGTTGCGCCGCGGTAAGGAGCGCGACCACGACGGCATCACGCACCTTCAGCGTCTCGCTGAACCGATGCAGCCAGATCAAGGCGAGCGGCATCCAATAGGTCATCTGCAGCTCGAGGTGGCTGTAGTGCTCGAACCGGTACGGGTAGAACCCGTAGATGAGGGCGCTGATGAACGCGGCCCTGGACGATCCGGTCAGTCGTTCGACGAGCAGATACGTGGCGAGCGCCGAGAACACGAACGCCGACAGGAACACGACGTTGTAGGCGACGACCGGATGGACGCCCGCCGCCCGCAGAGGGACAGCCGTGAGCGAGGGCAGGAGCATCGAGTCGGAGAACGTCAGCGCGAGCGGCTCGGGGTAGAAGATATTGCCGTTGAAGAGCGGCCGGGGATCGCCACGCCACTGCTGGTACACCCAACCCATCCGCCACATCGAGAACAGCGGATCGCCGAAATCGGGTACCGAGTCCATCCGCCGCATCTGCGGCTGGAGCAGAATCGCGCCGAAGACGAGGATGCCGAGGGTCGCGAGCGCCGCCCGAGGCCACCATCGCCACGTGGAGACGTCTACTCGATCGGCGGCCGGCTGGAAGAGCCGGGCACGCCACCGCTGCCACTGCGGCCGGTCGACGCCAAACGGCCTGACGCCCGGCGCGAACCACCAGCGGATGGCCAACGCGATCGCCGCCGGAATCAGGGCGCGGTCGGCGGTGCGCGCCGACGCGCGGATGCCGCCGATCTCGACGTAGAAGCCTCCGGTCCAGGCCATCACCACCGCCCCGACGGCGAGCGTCAAGGCGAACCAGTCGAGACGGATGGCTACACGCGGTCGCAACCGGGGCCGGCCAATCTAAGTCGCGTGTCGGACATGTCAGGGAGCGCCGCGTCATGTGTCACCGCGCCGGGCTGATTCTACAAGCGATCTCACATCGTCTACACTCGGTACTGTAGAGTCCGGTTGACCAGCCGCCGCCCCGACTACGCCCTTTGGGCTTCGTCGAGTCTCGCCGTAGCGCTTTGCGCTTTGCGCGAAGGCGGACGCCGGACACTACGTGACCTTCAGGTGCCATGCGTCCGCCCATGCGCTCTGCCCTCGTCGTCGCGTGGACTGGCGCGGTGCTCTTCGCGGCGTCGCTCGCCTGGTTTGTCTATGCGTACCTGGTGCGCTTCGGACGGGCGGCGCCATCCGGCGCCGTCCTTGCGCCTGTGTTGGTGGACCTCCTCCTTTTCACGGTGTTCGCGCTGCATCACAGCTTGCTGGCGAGGAGCGGCATCAAGGAGACGTTCCGTCGGATCGTGCCGGCCGAACTGGAACGATCACTCTACACGTGGGTCGCCAGCCTGCTCTTCCTGGGCGTCTGCACCTGGTGGCAGCCGGTCCCGGGTGTCCTCTATCGTCTGGACGGCGCGTGGCGCTTGGGCGCCTGGGCTGTTCAGCTCCTCGGACTCCTGCTGACGGTCCGTGCGTCGAACCCGCTCGACGTGCTGGAACTTGCTGGCGTTCGCCCTGTTCAGCGCTCACGCGCGGGCGCCAGCTCCGTCCCGCACAAAGGCGGGACACAAGCGGCGGCAGAGCACCCGCCGCTCATCACCAGCGGGCTCTACGGGTTCGTGCGCCACCCTCTGTATTTCTCGTGGGCACTCTTCGTTTTCGCCACCCCGACCATGACCGCCACACGCGCAGCCTTCGCCATGATCAGCACCGCGTACCTGATGATCGCGATTCCGTGGGAGGAACGAGGCCTGGTCGAAACGTTCGGGCCGGAATACGAGGAATACCGCCGCAGCGTCAAGACACGGATGATCCCGTGGGTGTATTGAAGCGGCGGCAGAAAGTTTGAAGTCTGACGTGTGAAGTCTGAAGTGAGGAAGTCGGAAGCGGGAAGTGCGAAGTATAAGTCGGAAGTGAAGTGAGGAAGTCGGAAGCGGGAAGTGCTGTGCAAGCGGGGACGAGCCTCTCCAGTTCAGCCTTCACCGTTTGTCTCGTGACGTCACACACTTCGCACTGCCGACGTCCCACCTTTACTTCGCACTTCCGACTTCCCGCTTCTACTTCCCACTTCTACTTCCCCCTTCCAGCTTCCCACTTCCCCACTTCAGACTTCACACGTCAGACTTCAGACTTTCAGAAATCAGAAAGATGTACACTGGTCTCCGATGGCCGAGCCGCTCGTCCCCCCATTCCCCTCCGAGCTCCCTGTTGTCCCGTTGCGCGGCGCCGTCGTGCTGCCGCTGAGCGTTTCGCCGCTCGGTGTGAACCGCCCGATGTCGATCGAAGCGGTGAATCGGGCGCTGGCCGGCGATCGCATGATGCTGACGCTGCTCCAGACGAACGACACGGACGAGCCGGGCCCCGACGATCTCAACAAGGTCGGAACGGTGTGCATCATTCGCCAGATGGCCAAGGGGCCGTCCGGCATGCGCGTGCTCGTCGAGGGCGTCGCGCGCGCGCGCGCCGAGTTTCTCCAGATGGAACGCGGCGTCATGCAGGCGCTGCTCAAACCGCTCAAGGAGCCTGTCGAGCGGACCATTGCCGTCGACGCGCGCGTGCGGCACCTCCAGGAGCTGGTCGATCGCGCGCTGTCGCTCGCCACGGGGCTGTCACCCGACATCAAAGCGCTGGTCACCAGCATGGATGACCCGCTGCGCATCGCCTATCTCCTGGCCAGCCTGCTCGACATGAAGCCGGAGGACAAGCAGCTGCTTCTCGAGGCGAACGACCTCGAGGTGAAGCTCGACGCGGTCGCCTTGGCGCTGTCTCGCGAGATCGAGATCCTCGAGGTGAAGGGCCGCATCGAATCGCGCGCCGAGAAGGAGATGACCGACGCCCAGCGCCAGTACGTGCTGCGGCAGCAGTTGAAGGCGATCCAGTCCGAGCTGGGAGAAGGCGACAGCGAGGTCCAGGAAATCCGCACGCGGATCACCGATGCGCACCTGCCCGAGCGGGTCGAGACGATTGCCATGCGGGAAATCGACCGCCTCGAGCGCATGACTCCGGCGTCGCCGGAGTACCAGATGATCCGCACCTACGTCGACTGGGTGCTGGACATCCCGTGGGACAAGCCAACCGAGGATCGCCTGGATCCCATCGAGGCGCGTCGCGTGCTCGACGAAGACCACTACGATCTCGACAAGGTCAAGGAGCGGATCGTCGAGTACCTCGCCGTCCAGCAACTCCGGCAGCGCCAGGCTGCGGCGCCGTCCGCGGAGCCGGGCGACGCGACTGCACTCTCCGCAGCCGCGCCCCCGGTCACGACGCCGCCAGTCACGACGGTCGCACGCATGAAGGGGCCGATCCTGTGCTTCGTGGGTCCGCCGGGTGTCGGCAAGACGTCGCTCGGCCAGTCGATCGCACGGGCGATGAATCGGAAGTTCATGAGGATCTCGCTCGGTGGCGTGCGCGACGAAGCCGAGATTCGCGGCCACCGCCGCACCTACATCGGCTCCATGCCCGGACGCCTGGCGCAGGCATTGAAGAGCGCGGGGTCGTCGAACCCCGTGTTGATGCTCGACGAGATCGACAAGATCTCGGTCGGCATCCAGGGCGATCCCGCGGCGGCGTTGCTCGAGGTGCTCGACCCCGCGCAGAACCACGCCTTTCGCGATCACTACCTCGAGATCCCGCTCGACCTCTCGCGCGTGCTGTTCATCGCCACCGCGAACCAGCTCGGTACCGTCCACCCGGCGCTGCTCGATCGCATGGAGATGATCTCGCTCAGCGGCTACACGGAGGACGAGAAGGTGCACATCGCCCGGAAGTACCTCGTGCCGCGCCAGCTCGAAGAACATGGGTTGAACCCCGCGACAGATCGAGCTCACGGAGGCCGCGCTCCGCCGCGTGATCGGAGAGTACACGCGCGAGGCCGGCGTGCGGACGCTCGAACGGCAGATAGGCGCCATCGCGCGCAAGGTGGCGGTGCGCGTCGCCGCGGCGATCCCACGCACACCGCGCGCGTGGATCCGGATCGGGTGCCCGAGTATCTCGGCCCTGCCGAAGATCCGGCCGGACGCGCCCTTCCGCACGTCGCGCCCCGGTGTGGCGACCGGGCTCGCGTGGACGGAATCGGGGGGCGATGTCCTCTACATCGAAGCCGCGCTCCTGCCGGGTGGCTCGGGTCAGGTGATCCTGACCGGTCAATTGGGCAGCGTCATGCAGGAATCCGCGCGCGCCGCACTGTCGCACATCCGGCAGAACGCCCGCGACCTCAACATCGCGCCGGAGTTCTTGAGCAAACAGGACATCCACATCCATGTGCCGGCTGGCGCCATCCCCAAGGACGGCCCTTCGGCCGGGGTGACGATGGCGACGGCAATGGTGTCGGCGGCGCGCGGGGTGCCCGTGCGTTCGGATGTGGCGATGACCGGTGAAATCACGTTGTCCGGGCTCGTGCTGCCGGTCGGCGGCATCCGCGAAAAGATGCTGGCGGCGCGCCGCGTGGGCATCCGGACCATCATCCTGCCGGCGCTGAACGAACCGGACTTGAGCGAGCTCGCGGAGGATGTCCGGAAGGACATGACGTTCCATCCCGTCCGCACGCTCGAAGAAGCGCTGGCGGTCGCCATCCCGGTCGCCACGGTGCACTTCTGACCGCACGTTCGTGCCTGCCGTCTTCTTCTACATCTCCGGTCACGGATTTGGACACGCGTCCCGGCAGATCGAGGTCATCAACGCGCTCGGCGCCCGGCGGCCCGATCTCGCCATCGTCGTGCGGACCTCTGCCCCACGCTGGCTCTTCGACCGCACGGCCCGCGTCCCGATCACGCTCGTCGCGGGTGAATGCGATACCGGCGTCGTGCAGATCGACAGCCTGCGACTTGACGAGCGCCTGACGATTCAGCGCGCGGACGAGTTCTACGGGACGCTCGACGACCGTGCACGTCGAGAGGCGATGCTCCTCCGCGCGGAGGATGCACGCCTCATCGTCTCCGACGCGCCGCCGCTCGGCTGCGCGGCGGCTGCAGCCGCGAGCATACCGTCGGTCGTCATCACCAACTTCACATGGGATTGGATCTACGAAGGCTATGCGGCGCACCTCGGCGGCGCGCCCGGGCTCCTGCCCGCGATCCGCGCGGCCTACCGTCAGGCTGACGCGGCGTGGCGGCTGCCGATGCACGGCGGCTTCGCGACGTTCGACGTCATCGTGGACGTGCCGTTTGTGGCCAGGCACGCGCGGCACTCGCAAGAGGAGGTCCGACTGCGCGCTGAACCTCCCGCTCGATCGCCCGCTCGTCCTCTCGTCCTTCGGTGGTTACGGGGTCAGCGGCTTGAACATCGCGCAGCTCGACTGCCTCGACAGGTATGGGGTCGTCCTTACCTGCCGCGATGCAACCGAGACCCGCGGCGATGCTGTCGCAGGGCTTTACGAGCTCACTGAAGATCACCTGTACGGATCGGGCCTGCGTTACGAAGACCTCGTCGGCGCCTGCGACGTCGTGGCAACGAAGCCCGGCTACGGCATCATCGCAGAGTGCATCGCCAACGACACGGCCATCCTCTACACGTCGCGCGGACAGTTCGCGGAATATGACGTCCTGGTGTCCGCGCTGCCGCGTTACACGAAATGCGGGTTCATCGCTCACGAAGACCTGTTCGCCGGCCGATGGCGCGCCGCGCTCGATAGCGTGACGTCGTCGCCACAGCCATCCGAGCGCCCCCCAACAAACGGGGCGGAGGTGATCGCGGGGATGATCGATCACAAGATCAACCCGACCTGTTGACTGTCGACTGTCGACTGTTGACTGTCGACTGTCGACTGTGCCGACCGTAGACTGCCGACTCGGCACTGTCGACTGCGACTACCGACTGACGACTACCGACTGCCGACTGTCCCATGCACCGTCAGCTCCGCCACCCTCCACATGTTCTTGTGCTGCGCGAGCTGGCGCAGGCGGACGAACCGGGCGGGGCGCGGGGGGAAGGTGATGTGCATGGCCGCTTCGCGCGGCGCGCGCGCGGCGGCCAGGAACGCCAGCGCCGCGGTCGGCCCACGCCAGACCTCTTCCCAGCTCGATCCGTCGAGCGAAACATCGACTGCCAGCAGCCTCGGAAAATCCCGCGCGTACTCGCCGAGCGCATGGGTAATGCCGCCAACCTCGCGCACCTCGCCAAGGTCGGCGCGTATCCACTGCGCCGGGCGCTGCGGATCGTCGCCCCACTCGGTTTCGATCCGTCCATCTGATACGACGCGAGCATCGTGCAGGAACGCCTCGACGGCCACAATCGGCAACGCCGCTCCCACCGGAGATTCGAGTGGCCCACCAGCCGGAATCCGGTAGGCGGTGCGCACGCCGTCTCTGGCCACGGCCGCGGCGCCGGCGGCCGCCGAGACATACCGGGCCCACGCGCCGTCGCGATCGAATGCGCCGTCCACGACGACATCCAGCGCGCCGAGAGAGGCGAGCGCGGCGAGCATGGCGGGATCGTGCGCGTTGAGCCCGGCCTGGAGCGGCGCGTAGTGCGGCGGATCGTAGCCGCTGACGCCGTTCAGGGCGCGACGCCGGTGCCAGATTGCGCGATACGTTCCGGCTGCGTCCCACTCCGGCCCAAGCGGCAGCTCGAGGATCGGAAGCATCTGATCGCGCCGCTCCACTCTCGGCCAGAGCGCCGGTGGATCTGCCATCGGAAAGTGCGTCATCCATCCATCGAGCATCAATCCGCTCGCCACCACCGCGAACCCGATCCCACGGACCACGCGCCGTCCGGTTGCGATGCTGCAGAACGCCAGCCCCGCCGCGACTGACAGGCATAGCGTGCCAGGCATCCACAGCCGCATCGGCACGCGTAGACGATCGAAGCCGGGAAGCACGAGAAGCCAGGCGTAGGGCGCCGGGTCGAGGATGACCCGATCCGAGACGATGAGGAGCGGGCCGCAGGCGAGCACCGCGAACGCGAGCGTGGCCGCAACGTAGAAGACAAACGGACTTCGCTGTCCGAGCGCGCGACGCGTGCCCGGCGTCAGCAAGATGAAGAGCGCCCCGCACGCCAACCCGACGAGGAGCGCGCGATTGAGATCGCCCATCCGAATCGTGCCGCCCGCGAGGGTCACACGCCAAGGCCCGACAACCAGCATCGCCAGCGTTGCCAGCGCGCTTGCGGCAATCGCCACTCCGAGTCCGATGCGAAGGAACCGCCGGCGGCGCCCCTCGCTCCTGGCCACGAGCCCACCGCGCGCAATCCAGACGACGACCGCCACTACGACGAGCACACCCGCCGTGGCCCCAGGGAAAAGGTTGTGTGCGTCTTCTGGAAGAACCGGGCCCCACAGCCACGACAGACTCGACACTTGGCCCCACGAGCGCGTCGGCGCGCTGAAGCCCGCGCGCTCGACCAGCGACCGACGCAGCGCGTAGTAGTCGTGCACCACGAGATACTTCGACATGATCGGGACGAGCGGCAGGCTCGACACGACCCACGCGACGAGGATCGCAGGGAGCGCCCGCCACCCGTCCCGGCTCGAACAGAAGTACGCCAGCCACACGCCCACCAGCACCGCGCCGAAGAGCATGTAGTAGCCGTTGGCCAGCGACTGGCACAGCCACGCGACGCCAAACAGCACGAGCCAGGGCAGGCGACGCCGCGTGAGGAATCCATGCAGGCCGAGCAGCATCAGCGGAAACCAGTACGCCGACAGTGAATGCAGGTGCCCGACCTCCGACAAGCGGTACGGGGTGAATGCCCACGCCAGGCCGGCCAGGACTGCCGCATCCTCGCGCCGGGCGAGGAACACGACCAGGAGGTAGGCTGCGAACGCCGAGAGCGGCCAGGTCAGAAAGAGCGTGAGGTTGTAGGCGGTCAGCGGGTTGTGCGTCAGCCAGTAGATCGGACTTGCCAAGAGACTGCTGCCAAGAAAGTGCTCGGTGAAGGTGGTGATGCCAAGAGCTGGATAGAAGAACGGCGCGTTCCACCACTGCTCGGTCAGCGGGACGGTCGTCGCATTCCACCACAGCACCGAGGCAACCAGCACCGGATCGCCGGGGTCGACAGCAATCTTGGACTGGCTCAGCTCGACGAGCGGGCTCGTGTACCAGGCGGACAGAATGAGGTAGAGGCCGAGCACGCCGAGCGCGATCAGGCGTCGCGAGCGCGCGGCTGCGGCGGCGTCAGCCGCGATGCGCGGGCGGGTCATACGCGCCACTCCTCGCGCGCGAGCGGATGCGGAGCAGCTCGCGGAACATCGCCACGCCATCGCGAAGCAGGTTCAACTGCGACTGCCGGCCGTAATGCCACTCGATCGGCACCTCGACGATGCGCAGCCCTCGCGCCCGCGCGATGCACAGGACCTCGATGTCGAACGCCCACCCGTCGACGTGGACGAGCGGGAAGATGGCCTCGATCGCCGCCGCCGTGAACATCTTGAACCCGCACTGCGTATCCTCGATGCCCCGCACCGTCAGCTGCTGGACCGCGAAGTTGAAGACGCGACCCGCCACGTGCCGAATCAGCGGCTCGCCCACGCGGCGCGCGCCGTGTCCCTCGCGGCTCCCGATGGCCACGTCGAACGCGGAGAGGTTCGGCGGAAGAAACCGCGGCAGCTCGCCGACTGGCATCGCCAGATCCGCGTCGCAAATGAACCTGAAAGGTGCGCTCGCGGCCATCACACCGGCCTTGACGGCCCCACCCTTGCCGCGATGCGGCTCGCGCTGGAGCACGACGTTCGGGTACCGGCGAGCCCACTCCTCGACCACACGGGCCGTCCCGTCGGCCGAGCCATCGTCGACCACCCGTACTTCCCAGTCCCAGGGCTGCGCGTCCAGGAACGTGGTCAGTTCGTCGAGCGTTTCGCCGAGCCTCGACTCCTCGTTGAACGCGGGAATCACGATCGAGACGCGGACCCGGGTATCCACCATCGCCTTATCGGGAGGAACGACTCGCGGGCGCCGGGCGGCATGCGGCGTAAGGTCCCGGCAGCAGCAGCAGGACGCTGCGCAGCCGCACGGCAGGAACCGACAGCAGCGCCTCGGCATGGCCCGTTTTGAAGGCCTGATAGTCGGCGTCGTCGATGAGGATCGGCCGCTGGTGTCCCGGCTCGAAGAGCCCTTCAGAGACAATCCGATCGTCGAGGACATCGCCGCGCTCCCATGGATCGAGACGGCGGAAGTAGTAGAAGTGCGAGTGCAGCATCCACTTCTGCTGTCCGACGGCGTAGATGCCGGGCGCCGGGCGGCCGGCGGACCGTTCGCGTTCGCGCACGCGCACGACGCAATCGCGCGCCGAGCGCATGGGATGATCCTCGCGTCGAAGGTGCACGCGTGTGTCCTCGTACGCCTGGGCGGGCACGACCGACAGCAGGATCGCAATCGGCACCATCAGGCGGGCGGCGAACACCCCGCGCCCCGCCAGCGTCGCCAGCACGAAGGCGACGAACACCGGACGGAAGACGTGCGAGTTGCGAAACAGCTGCACGTCGCCGAGACGCAGCTGCACCTGGCCGAACACGAGTGTGGCGACCGCCAGCACGGTAGCCGCGCCAGCCAGCACGAGCAGCACCTGCCGAACGCGGGCGCCCCAGTTTCGCGGCTCGATGAACCGCCGCTCGATCCGCGTCATCACCACGTCGACGGGGTCGCGACTGGCGAGCGCGAGCCACGCAGGGCCATAGCCGGCGGCCAGCGCCAGCGCCGGCAGGAACGGATATGCGTAGTGATGGAGCTTCGACGTGCCGATCGACATGAGCCCGAGCGGCACGACAAACCAGGCAATGACCAGCAGCTCTTCCAGGCGCCGCTCGCGCACCAGCCTGATGAGCAGGAGCACACCGCCCGCGAGCGTCAGCCAGAACGTGCCAGTCCGGTACCAGCTCGCGGAAGATGGTGACGAAGTAGAAATTCCACGGCTGGATGTGGCTCGGATCGATCGACGCCGTGAAACGCTCAACGACGTGCTCGCCGAGCATGATGCGCCAGAGATCGGCGCCGGCGACGATCTGCTGGTAGACGAACCACGGCGCGGCGATCACGACGAACAGCCCGGCGCCCGCGGCCCACACTTCCACTCGCCGGCCAGCCGTGACCGGGTCTCGCGATGCAGAAGCGTAGCCGACGCCAGAAGACCGGCAGAAAGACGCCGCCACGAACTTCGTCATGAAGCCGAGGAAGAAATACAGCATGCACCGCGACGATGTGGCCGCGTGCGTCGTCGCCGGCGAACCGGCGGTCGCCCACGCGAGGTAGTGATACACGCCGCCGCAGTAGCAGAGGAACAGCGGGGCCTTCCATGTTGTTGTTGCGCAGGCCGTGCTCGAAGAGCAGCGGGCCGTAGACGAAGAGCACGAAGACGGCGACGAACCCGCAGATCGGTCCGGCGAGGCGGCGGCCGAGCGCGAAGACGTAGAGGAAGGCGATCGCGCCGAACAGCGGCGTCCCAGACGCCGCATCCGAGCTCGTTGTGCGGCAGCAGACCCGAGCGCGATCGGCGCGGCCACGATCCAGAACTTGAGCGGGGGCTTTTCGAGGAAGACCGGATCGACTCGATCGGGACTGCAGGATGGGATTCAGCCAGTCGCCGCGTCGCCAGGATCGCTGTCGACGGCGTACGAATAGATGGCCTCGTCGTTCTCCGAGATCCGTGCGCGCCGAGGCCGACGAACAGCGGCACCGCGAATGCCGCCACAATGACCGCCAGCCAGAGCGGCCGGCTCAGTCCTTCACGCACGTCACGAGGGACCAGATCCGCGGCACGTTCACCTTCTCGATCGACACCGGCTCGAGCGCCGACTGCGCCAGGAACGCCGGCAGATCGAGGTCGGCCTTGAAGCCGATGTGAATCGTGAACGGAGAGATCAGCCGTTCGACCCGGGACACCAGCGGATTCGCGCTCAGGAAGTGGTTCAGGAAGATGATGCGGCCGCCGGGCCGGCAGACGCGGCGCATCTCGCACGCGACCTTGACCGGATCGGGCACGACGCTGATGAGGTAGGGCGCGTAGACGATGTCGAACGTGTCGTCGGCAAACTTCAGATCGGCCGCGTCCATCTGCAGGAGCCGCATCTGCCGCAGCCCGTCTCGCGCCGCGCGCTCGCGCGCCTTCTCCAGCATCGAGGACGAGAAATCGATGCCCGTCATGCGGCACGTCTTGGGGTAGAGCGACAGGTTGATCCCGGTGCCGACGCCGACCTCGAGCACGCGCTCGCCGGGCTGAATGTCCATCCGCTCGAGCGCCCGCACCCGGCCGGGCTGCAGCGCCGGACCGAACGCCAGGTCGTAGACCGACGCGAGCTTCTCGTAGACCCCCGCGACGAAGTCGTTCTCGACAACCGTGACCGACAACTGCGCGGTCCCGCTCGCCGAAGTGAGCAACTCGTCGTCTGGCGCGGGCTTGTCGTGGGCTGAACAGCGTGATCAAGGAGCTCTCCCTCTTAATGCTTGCGCCAGCGAAGCACCAATGCCGGGGGCAGGTTGCCAAGGACGCAGCGTGTGGCTGGGCGTCGACCGCATTTCCTCGCGTCAGAGTGCGGCGGACTGTCACGGCCGACGGAAAGCTGTAGGCGTGAGCGTACTGAAATGTCGTGAACGTGCCGCCCACCCGAAGCGAGGCGACGATCGCCTCGACAATCGCGCGCGCGCTCGCTGCGGGCAGGCTCGCAAACGGCAGGCCGGACACGATGTGATCGACGGGCAGCAGGTCGCGTGCGCGAGCGATCTCGACCAGTCGCTCGGCCCTGATCGCACACCGAGTCGATCCGGGGCCATCGGGCTCCAACGCGCGCGCTGAACACCGGATCGACGTCGATCGCCAGGCACACGGCGTCGTCGGGAAGCCGGCGGGCGATCTCTCCAGTGACGGCGCCCGTGCCCGGCCCAAGCTCGACCACGCGGATGCGGGGATCAACTCGAGGGAAAGGCCGTCGAGCATGGCCCGCGCGAGCGCTGCGAGCTCGGCGCGATCGCTCCGACCGTTCGGGGATTCTTCCTGAAGTGATTCAGGAAGAGCCAATGGTCGTGCCAGCGCTGGCGGCTCACATTCGTATGGTCCATGTGTTGAGCTTCCGGACTATAACCCGTTAGCACAGGCGCGGCAAGAACTTAGGGACAGCGAGCCGACGCTGGCCGAGTGCTGCCTGCGGCCGGTGGGTCACCGAGTCGATCGCCTCGAGGACCGCGAGGGCCGTATCCGACGGCTCCGGACGCGACGGTAATCTGCAGCCCCTGGACCCGGCCGGCCAGCTCGACCACGATCTCCCGGGCGATCGCGAGGCCTTCCTCGCGTGCCCGTCCCGGCTCCTCGGCGCATCGCATACGCTCCAGTACGACGTCCGGCACGCTGACGCCCGGCACTTCGTTGGCCAGGAATTCGGCGTGACGCAGGCTCTCGAGCGGGGTGATGGCCGCCAGCACGGGAATCCGCCCGCGCTCGATGCGATCGAGAAAGACCGGACCATCGCCGCCACGTCGAACACGGGCTGCGTGATCGCGAACTCGGCGCCCGCCTCGACCTTGTACTCGAAGCGCCGGACCTCCTGATCGAGATCGAACGCGCCCGGGTTCGCGGCGACGCCGATGTGAAACGCGGTCGCCTGGCCGATCGGCTGGCCGCCGATATCGAGACCGCGGTTCAACTGCGCGGCCAGGTTCGTCAAGCCGATGGAATCGACCTCGTACACCGCGGTCGCATCGGGATAGTCCCCCACCCGCGGCGGATCGCCGGTCACGATCAGGAGATTGCGGACATCCATCGCGTGCGCCCCGAGGAGGTCGGACTGCATGCCGATCATGTTGCGGTCGCGGCACGCGTAGTGAAGGATGGTCTCGACCCCCGCCTGCTGCTGCACCATGACGGCGGCGGCGAGCGCACTCATGCGGCCGGTCGCGCGCGGACCATCCGGGATGTTCACGAGATCGACGCCGTGGATCCGCAGGTGGCGCGCCTGCTCGACGAGCGATTCCGCGCGGTAGCCTCGCGGCGGCACGAGCTCGACACTGACGACGAAGTTCCCCCGGGCGAGCGCGTTGCCCATGCGGGACTTCTCCGATCGGACGATCACGGCTGGCGCCGATCCGGCGACGCCCGCCACGGCGGGCCCGTCGGTCGGTCCCCCGGCGCTTGCGTCGTCGGTGAAGCCGCGCGCTCCCCTTCCCGACCGGTTTCTCCGAGAGCGCGCGCACGGCCTGCTTGATCTGGCGGATGTGCTCCGGGGTCGTCCCGCAGCACCCGCCGACCAGGCGAACCCCGTTGGCGATGAAGCGGCGCGCGTACGACGCCATGTACTCGGGCGAGCAGAGGTAGATGTTGCGGCCTTCGATCTCGCGCGGTTGTCCCGCGTTCGGCTGGGCCGACAGCTTCACGGTCGCGACGCGCGCGAGCCGCTCGATCGCCTCGAGCATCGCTGCCGGACCGACGCTGCAGTTGAGCCCGACGACGTCCGCCCCCCACCGTTCGAGCTCCGGCACGAAGGTCTCCGGCGCAGCGCCGTCGCGGGTGTTCCCGTCTTCCTCGGTCGTCATCTGCGCGACGATCGGGAGGTCGCAGACCGAGCGGACCGCACGAATCGCGGCGCCGATCTCGTTGACGTCCCGGAACGTCTCGAGCACGAAGAGCTCGACGCCGCCTTCGGCGAGCGCGCGCGCCTGTTCCGCGAAGTACTCCTGGGCCTCGTCCACGCCGGTCTTGCCCCACGGCTCGATGCGGATCCCGAGCGGACCGATCGCGCCGGCGACCCAGGCCTGGTCCCGCGCCGCATGACGCGCGAGGCGCGCCCCGTGAACATTGACGTCGTGCACCTGGTCGGCAAGACCGAAATGGCTCAACTTGATCCGGTTGGCGCCAAACGTATTCGTCTCGATGACGTCCGCCCCGTGGCGCACGTAGATCTGGTGCACTTCGGCGACCAGGTCCGGCTGCGTGAGGTTCAACTCGTCGAAAGACCGGTTGAGGAAGATGCCTTTGGCGTACAGCATCGTGCCCATCGCGCCGTCGCAGACGAGCACGCGCCGATCGAGCTCTGGCGAGAAAGGAGGGCTTGACCATGAATGTGCGGCAGGCGACGCCCGCCCGCCACCTGCAGGAGGCGTCACTCGCCTAGGACTTGGACGTCCCCGCCGGAACCAGCAGATCCTTCTTGTCCCAGATGAAGTCTTTGTTGCTGTAGACGGCGAGCTCGTAGTCCTTGCCCATGAAGATGGCGGACACCGGGCAGGCCTCTTCGCAGTAGCCACAGAAGATGCAGCGTGTCTTGTGGATCTGATAGACCTTGGCGTAGCGCGGACCCGCCTGCACCGAGCCGTCGTTCTCGGCCGCCTCGAGGTAGATTGCGTCGGCCGGACAGGCCACCGCGCAGAGGCCGCAGGCGACGCATTTTTCCAGTCCGTTCTCGTCGCGCATCAACACCTGCTTCCCCCGATACTTCGGGAAGACGGGAATCTTCTCCTCAGGGTAGTTGACCGTGATCTTCTTCTTGAAGAAGTGTTTGAGGGTCGTCGCGAAGCCGATAATGAACGGACGGATCATGGAAAAGCATCATATCAGACGGAAATGCCAAAAGGGAAAGACGCGGCGGGCGCCCCCTCATGGCAACTAGCAGAGAATGTTATAGTTAGGTAGCGTCCTGGCGTCAGCCGGACATGTGCATGCCGCACGAAACCAAGGCTCTCCTGCCCGAGCAGTTCCTGCTCGTGACTCTCATGGTGAAGCTCGCCCTCGTGGCCGTGCTCGCCACGATGCTCGTCAGGTTTCCGTGGTTTCGGCGCATCCTCCTCACCGAGAAGCGCGACTGGCCCGAACGGCTCGTCTTCGCGGCCAGCCTCGGCGTGCCACTCACGGCCGGCGTGCTCGCGCGGCTGCTCCTGAACTACGAGGCGGCGGATCTGACGCTCTCCGGCTCGTTCCTCGCCGGTCTCCTGGCCGGGCCCTACGCCGGCGCCATCGTCGGCTCCATGACCGGCATTCCCGCAATGCTCGCGGGCGAGTGGATCGCCCTGCCCTTCGCGATCGGTTGCGGATTTGCCGGGGGCGGCCTGCGGGAGATCTGCCCGAAGGAAGCGATCTGGCACTTTTCGCCGCTCTTCTTCACCGACCTCCACCGCTATGTCTGGCGCCTCGTGCGGCGGCTGCAGATCGACTGGGTCGTCCTTCTGCTCGCGGCGCCGATCAGCCTCGAGCTGCTGCGGCAGTGGCTCGGTCACAAATTCGGGCACATCTTCTATCCCAGCCTGACGAGCCGCTGCCGCGACGCGCCTCCCAGAACCCGCCGAGGGCCTGGCTGGTGGGGCTCGTGGTCTTCGCAACGGTCCTCGGCGTGGCCATCCCGATCAAGATCTGGAACAGCGCCCGGATCGAGCACCGGCTGCAGGAACAGGAGAAAGCTGCTGCTCGCTGCGCGTATCGCCGCGCTGGCGAGCCAGATCAACCCGCACTTCCTCTTCAACACGCTGACGTCGATCTCCTCGCTCATCCGGTCGCAACCGGAAACCGCACGCACGCTCATCGTCAAGCTTTCGGGGCTCCTGCGCCGGCTGTTGCGGAGCCAGGAACACTTCGTGACGCTTCGCGAGGAGCTCGAAGCCATCGACGAGTACCTCGATATCGAAGCGATTCGCTTCGGACCCAACCTGACGATCGAAAAGTCGATCGACCCGGCGAGCCTGGATGTCATCGTGCCGAGCATGCTGCTCCAGCCGCTCGTCGAGAACTGCATCAAGCACGGCCTGTCGCCGAAGATTGGGGAAGGGCGCATCCTCATCCGCAGCACGCGTAGCGATGGCCATTCGATCATCGACATCATCGACAACGGCGTGGGCGTGACGCAGGGCAACGCCGAGCGCGCGAAACTGACGCCAGGCAGCGGCATCGGCCTGCAGAACGTCAACGAGCGCCTCCGCGTCATCTACGGCGCGAACTATCAGCTGCAGCTCGACAGTGTCCCCGGAGGGGGGACGTGCGCGCGGATCGTCATTCCCGAGATGGTCGTCCCGGCGAGAATCCCGGCCTGACGTCATGAGTGCCATCGAGAAGCTTCGAACGGTTGTCGTCGACGATGAGCGGCTCGCGCGAGAAGAGCTGTGTTTCCTGCTCGGTCAGATCCCCGGGATCGACGTCGTCGCTGAGGCGGGCGACGGTGCCGCCGCGCTCGACGTCATCGCGGAGCACACCCCCGATCTCGTGATGCTCGACGTCCAGATGCCCGGCCTGACAGGGTTCGAAGTCGCGCGGCGATTGCTGCGCGGCGGGACCGACTCGCATCTCGTGTTCGTCACGGCATACGATCGGCACGCCATCGAGGCCTTCGACGTCAACGCCGTCGACTATCTGCTCAAGCCGGTGGAGGCCGAACGGCTGGCGATGGCCGTCGAGCGCGTGCGCAAGCGGATGGGGCCGGAAAAGGGCGGAAGCCAGGCACCGCCGAACGGTCTGGACCGCGTGCTGCAGCTGTTGGGCGATCGCCAGAACCGGCGGGAACAGCTCGCCGTCAAGGTCGGCGACCGCTTTCTCCTGCTCCAAACCGACGAGGTTGTACACGCCTCGGTCGAAGACGACGTAATCACGGTTGTAACGAACAGCTTGTCAGGGACGTCTAACTATCGGACACTGGATGAATTGCAGGCGCGGCTGGACCCGGAGGTCTTCTGGAGGGTTCACCGGTCGCACTTGGTCAACATCAACAAAATACGGGAGATCGTCCCCTGGTTCAGCCGCAACTACATCCTGAAGATGAAGGATGCGAAAGGGAGCGAGATTCCCGTCAGCCGCTCGCAGACCAGGCGGCTACGTGAGTATTTGAGGCTGTAAGAGCATGTCTGATCCGCAGGATCCATATACGCCGCCACCGCCGCCGGACCTCTTTCGGACGCCGGAGCCCGAGCCGTACAACGCGCCCGAACCCGACATGTTCGCGGCGCCCCCCGACGAAACGTCGCATGCGCCGGAACCGATGCTGGCAGCCGAGCCCTTCGCGGTCGTTGCACTGCCGGGCATGCTTCCGGGGAGCGCTCCAATCGTGGTGACACCGCCCGAGGCCGCATCGTCTATCGATGCCCCTACCGTCGTCGGCAGGATTGCCGAGGAGGTCGTGGCCTGGCTCAAGACGCTGGCCTCGGCTGCCGTCTACGCGACCCTCATCGTCACGTTCGGATTCCAGGTGGCGCGGGTCGAAGGCCAGAGCATGGCGCCGACGCTGGCGGACCAGGATCGGTTGATCGTGAACAAGGCCGCCTACCGGTTCTTCGAAGAGCCTCAGATCGGCGACATCGTGATGTTGTACTACCCGCTCAATCCCGATAAATCGTTCGTCAAGCGGGTGATCGCCAAGGAAGGCGACCAGGTGCGAATCGTCGATGGCCGCGTCTACCGCAACGACGTCCCGATCAACGACGACTACGTGCCGACCGATTATCGCAGCCACGACGACTGGGGCCCCGAAGTCGTGCCCGAGGGCCAGTATTTCGTGATGGGCGATCACCGGAACAACAGCTCCGACAGCCGGCACTGGAAGTGGGTGCCGAAGAAGTACATCATCGGCAAAGTGCAGCTTCGCTGGTGGCCGCTCCCGCACGCGCGTCTGTTCTAACGCGTGTTCTCGCGCGCGTTCTCGCACTGAACGTCGCCGTTGCGTGCGCCAAGCTGACATTTGGCTACGCGACCGGCGCGATCAGCATCATTTCCGACGGTTTCCACTCCCTCACCGACGGCGCGTCGAACGTCATGGGCATCGTGGCCATGCGCGCGGCGCGCAAGCCCCCCGACGAAGATCATCCCTACGGCCATCGGAAGTACGAAACGCTCGCCGCGGCGGGCATCTTCGTGTTCCTTCTCCTCGTGGTGATCGAAGTGGTGCAGGGTGCCACGAGCAGGCTCCGTGCCGGTGACGTGCCTGAGGTGACGGCGGCCAGCTTCGTCGGTGATGCTCCTCACCGTGGGCGTCAACCTGCTGGTCGTGCGATACGAGTCCGAGCGCGGACGCGCGCTCAAGAGCGAGCTCCTGCTGGCCGATGCCGCGCACACGCGCAGCGATGTGCTGACGTCTTGCGCCGTGCTCGTGTCACTCGCCGGTGTGTGGCTCGGCTTTCCCCAGCTCGATGCGATTGGCGGGCTCGTCGTTGCGGTGTTCATCGCGCACACCGGCTTGAAGATCGCCCGCGAGGCGTCGAGCATCCTTTCGGACCATGTCGTCATGAGCGAAGAGGACATGCGGCGTGTCGTGATGGGCGTGCCGGAGGTCAAAGGGTGCCACCGGATCCGCACCCGCGGCTCGGCGGACTACACGTTTCTCGACATGCACGTCTGGTTCAATGGCGATACGACCCTGTACGAGGCGCACCGCATGTCCCACGTGGTCAAGGACCTGCTCATGGCGCGGTATCCGCATATCGCCGATGCCGTGATTCACATCGAACCCCCGCCCGCTGACATCGGTCCTTCTGAATGCCGACAGCACTAGTCAGAGCAATACAGTGCCACCGCTGTCCAAAAGCCTCTCACCGCAGAGTCCGCCGAGGACGCAGAGCTTCCTCGAGGAAAACCAAACCCAACTCATTCTGCGTGTTCTGCGCGCTCCGCGGTGAAAAGCTCTTTGACGGCAGTTCTAACGTGCTTCAGCATTCAGAATTGTAGAGCGCTTCGATCGCGTCGCTCCAGCGCTCCGCGACCACTTTCCGCTTCAGCTTGAGCGTCGGGGTCAACTCACCGGATTCGATCGAAAACTCCGCAGGCAGGAGCGCGATCTTCTTGATGCGTTCGAACTGGGAGAGATCGCGGTTGAGCGCCGTCGACGATCTCCTGGTAGAGCGTGAGCACGTCGGCGCGGGTGACGAGCTCCGCGCGCGGCGCGGGCGGACGGCCCAGGTCCTCGAGCCGTCGCTCGAGCACCGGGAAATTCGGCACGATGAGCGCGGCCGACGAAATTGCGGCGATCGCCGAGGAGCACCGCTTCGGCGACGAGCGGATTCCTTTTGATGACGGCCTCGATCGGCTGCGGCGCGATCTTCTTGCCGCCCGACGTCACGAGCAGGTCCTTCTTGCGGTCCGTGATTCGCAGGTACCCGTCCGCGTCTATCGCGCCGATGTCTCCGGTGTGGAACCAGCCATCCTTGAGCGCCTCGGCCGTCGCCTCCGGCTTGTTGTAGTAACCCGACATGATATTCGGACCGCGCGCGAGGATCTCGCCGTCCTCGGCGATACGGAGCTCGACGCCGGGAATGGCGCGGCCGACGGTGCCGGCGCGAGGCGCATCCGGCGGGTTGACGGTCAGGATCGGCGAGGTTTCGGTCAAGCCATAGCCTTCGACAATCGGCACACCGATCCCGTGAAAGAACTCCGCGATGCTGATCGGCAGGGGTGCGCTCCCGGAAACCATGTAGCGGACGCGACCGCCGAGGCCCTCCCGGATTCTGGCGAAGACCAGGTGGTCGGCAAGCGACGCCTGCAGCGAGCCGAGAAGTCCGACCGACCGTCCGCGCAGCGTCGCGCCGCCCCTGGCGGCGCCAGCGCCGACCGCCCAGCTGAAGATCGAGCCTTTCGAGCCCGGCCTCTGCCTGGCCTTTCTCCATGATGCGGCCGTGCAGCTTTTCGAACATGCGCGGTACGCCCGTGAAGAGCGTCGGGCGAACCTGCGCAATGTCGCGTGCGATCGTGTCCAACGACTCGGCAAAGACCATCGCGACGCCCGACAGCAGGTAGATGTAGGAGACCGTCCGCTCGAACGAGTGACTCAATGGGAGGAACGAGAGCGCCACGTCCTGCTCGGACAGTTGCAGGACGTGCGCGCCGGCCTTCATGTTGGACGGCAAGGTTGGCGTGGGACAGCATCACGCCCTTGGGCTCACCCGTGGTGCCCGAGGTATAGATGATCGTCGCGAGCTGCGTCCGGCCGCACCTCTCGCGCACGGTCGCGGAACTCCTTGCCGGCCCCC
The DNA here is from genome assembly GCA_963771395.1 of uncultured Acidobacteriota bacterium. Lineage (GTDB taxonomy): Bacteria > Acidobacteriota > Vicinamibacteria > Vicinamibacterales > 2-12-FULL-66-21 > DATBJJ01. Next base: position 102,295 of record CAVYTY010000022.1, read on the forward strand.
CACTCGCCGGCGAGGCGCGCGTGGCCCGCGCTCGGCGACAGTCTCCAGGGAGATGACCGAGGGGCTGTCGGCCGGCGCCCACCCGTCCATGAGGACTACGACCTCGAGCGCGGGCAGCGCGTGCCGGATTTCCTGGATCTTCTCGAGCTGCGATCGCGTGGAGACGATGGCCGCTCTTGCGCCTGCGTCCTGCAGGATGTAGCGCGCCTGAACCGAGGAGAGCGTCGGATAGATGGGGACCGTGACCGCCCCGCCCGAGAGGATGGCCAGGTCGGCCATCACCCAGTCGGGCCGGCTCTCGGAGGCGATCGCGACGCGATCGCCCGGCTCCACCCCGAGCGCGCCAAACCCGAGCGAGAGGTCGCGGATGCGCTCGAAGAACTCCTTGCTCGACAGGGAATCAATCCCGTCCCCCGGCATCGTCCGATGAACCGTGGGATTCTGAAACCTTCCCGTCACATGGAACGGCAGGTCCGCGATGGTGTCGACATGCGACTTCAGGGACATCGCCCGCACTCGCTGGTGTCGTCACGTCCGGGATTATAGAACTGGTTAGGTTCAAGGGGTTCAGGAGGTTCAAGAGGGTTCAAAGGGTTCAAGGGGTTCAGGGGGTTCAGGAGGTTCAGAAGATCGGTTCAGGAGGTTCAGGGTTCAGGATGCTCGGTATTGGGGTCCGGTGAACCTTGAACCCCTTGAACCTCTTGAGCCTCTTGAACCTTTTGAGCCTTCAGACTCAGTATCCAGCCTGCTTGTCGACGACGTTGACGAGCGTCTGCCTCGGCGTCGAAGAGTTGAAGGTTCTCGGAAAAGAGCGCCGTCGCGGCGTCCCAATGATCCGGGCGGAAGCCGGATGTGTGCGGCGTGATGAGGACGTTCGGCAGCGTCCAGAACGGGCTGTCGGGTGGCAGGGGCTCGTCGACGAAGACGTCGAGCGCGGCCCCGCCGATCGTGCGCGCGCGCAGCGCGTCGATGAGCGCGGGTTCGTCGAGAAGCTGCCCGCGGCTCACGTTGACGAGAATCGCCTCTTCCGACATCAGCGCCAGTTCGGGACGGCCGATGAGGCCGCGTGTCTCGCGGGTGTGCGGCGCGGCGATGACCACGACGTCTGCCGTCGGCAGCAGGTCATGAAGGCGATCGCTCTCGGCAACAGTCCACTCGCCGTGCGTCATGCCGGCCGCCCGCCGGCGAAGGCCGGTGACGCGGGCGCCGAGAAGCGTCATGCGGTGGGCCACCGCCCCGCCGATCGCGCCGAGTCCGACCACGAGGACGCGCGAGCCCGCGATGAGGCGATTGCCCTCCACGCCGATGGCGTCCTGCGCCCACTCGCGTGCCGCCTGACTCCGGAACGCATGCGGCAGCCGGCGGAACAGCGCGAGCGTGACCGCGAGCACGTGCTCCGCGATGGTGCCCGCCGACATCCCCCGCGAGTTCGTGATGACGACGGGACTTGCGACCATCTCGGGAAACAACATCCCGCCGACGCCGGCCGCGGGGCTGTGCAGCCACCGCAGGCGCCGCGCGGCGGCCAGGTGCTCCCTCGTGATCTGCCCGGCAAAGACGACCTCGGCGTCAGCGACGAGCGCCAGTGCCTCGTCGTCGGTGCGCGCGTGAAGGAACGTGTGGCCGGGGAACCGGGTCCTGAGGCGGTCGATGTACGCGGGCGGGATCGTCCACATCTCGAACGGACTGTGGATGCAAATCAGGATGGTCACGTCCGGGTACTCGCCGCTCCGGCCACCGCGCTTCTCGATGAGCCTCACCTCGCCGATCACCATGGCCTTGTCCACGGCCTTGACCATGTCGTAGATCGTCAAGCGCGGCGACGGCAACGGCCGTCAGAGCCTCCATCTCGACGCCCGTGCGCTCCGTCGTGCGCACCCTGGCCTCGATGCGGTAACCGTCGCGAACGGCGGTAAGAGACACGTCGATGTGCGACAGGTTGAGCGGATGGCAGAGCGGGATGAGAGTCGAGGTCTGCTTGGCGGCCATGATGCCGGCGAGCCGCGCCGTCTGAAGCGGGTCGCCCTTCTTGATTGCACCGGCGCGGATCTGTCGGAGCGCCTCTCGCGACATCGTGATTTTCCCGCGCGCGACCGCTTCGCGCGCCGTGATCGGCTTGTCGGACACGTCGACCATCCGGACCTGGCCCTGAGGCCCTACATGAGAGAGTTTCGGCGGGCGGGCAGCCCTCTTTCTCACAGCCGAAGGCGCCCTCTTACTCATTTTTTTCATGCTCGCGGCGCACTCGACGAGCCGCCTTCGCTCTTCGCGCTTCGGCGCGGCCTCGCCGGAGCCTTGGCGAAGGCGGGCTTCGCGTCTCGCGCGGGCCGCAGGCGCTCCTCTCCCTGTGCGAGGAAGAACGAGAGGGACTCGAGCGAGACGGTCAAATCCACGCTCTTCAGTTTGACGTCCGGCGGCACCTGCAGCGCGCCGGGAGAGAAGTTCAGCACGGCTTTGATCCCTGCCGCCACGACGGCATTGACGACTATCTGCGCCGATTCTGCGGGAACGGCGATGACGGCAATCGTGATCTGCTCCCGCCGCACGACGGCACGGAACTCGCGAATGTCGTGGATGGCGACGCCGCTGCGCGAGGACTGCCCAATCTTCTCCTGCACGGCGTCAAAGAGCGCCGCAATCTCGAAACCCTCGGGGCGGAACCCCGGATAGTCTGCGAGCGCCAGTCCGAGGTTCCCGGCCCCCATGATCGCCACCCGCACCGACTTGTCGATACCGAGGATCTGCCGCAGGTGGCGCCGGAGCTCCTTGACGTCAGTACCCGACCCCTCGGACGCCGAACTCACCAAAGTAGGCGAGGTCTTTGCGAATCTGCGCTGCGTTGAGGTGGAACTGCTCCGCCAGTGCGCGCGACGAGACTGTGCGCACGGCGGCGGCGTCGAGCGTGGTGAGGCACCGCAGATAGACCGACAGCCGGTTGGTCGTCAGCTCCGAAATGGCGTCCGAGGCGCCCCGCGGCGGCGGCGTAACCGCCCCCTTGTTCGCTTTCTTCACAAGCTCACGATGATAGCGCAGGCTCAGGGCAGGCGGCTCGTTTCTCGCGGCTCGTTTCTCGCGGCTCGCTTCTCGCGGTTCGCGGTTCGCGCTTTGCAGCTGCTTTCTCGGCCGGCAGGTGCCGGGTGCCTGCCAAGCTCCGGGCGAGGCGCCCGACGCGAGCCGCATGTAGCGAGCCGCGAGCAGCGAACCGCAAGCCACGCCCCTGAGCTATGATTCGCCCGTATGGCACACACGCCTCCGGCGTCACCCCGCACGTTTCAGCCCTACGTCCCGGCGAACCAGTCCCCCGCGGAGTTCACCCCCAGGGCGATCGCGCTCGGGGCGCTCTTCGGGCTGATCTTCGGCGCCTCGACGGTCTACCTCGGGCTGCGGGCCGGGCTGACCGTGAGTGCCTCGATCCCGATCGCCGTGCTCGCGATCTCGGTGCTCAAGCGCCTGGGCGGCTCGACGATCCTCGAGAACAACATCGTCCAGACGATCGGGTCCGCAGGCGAGTCGGTGGCCGCGGGAGTCGTCTTTACGGTGCCGGCGCTGCTCTTCTTCGGCGACCGTGGGCGGGGCTTCTTCAACTACTTCCAGATCACGATGCTCGCGTTTGCCGGCGGCATCCTGGGCGTGCTGATGATGGTGCCGCTGCGGCGCGCGCTCATCGTCAAGGAGCACGGCGTCCTCCCGTATCCGGAGGGCACCGCGTGCGCGGACGTCCTTGTCGCGGGGGAACGAGGCGGCGAGCTCGCCAAGACGGTCTTCCAGGGCCTCGGCATCGGCGCACTCTGGAAAGCCGTCTCCTGGATCGTGCAGATCTTCCCCACCGGGATTGGCACATCGCTCAGTCGCACGAGCATCTTCCCGAACGCGACGCTGAACCTCGACATCTCGCCCGAGTACATGGGCGTCGGCTACGTCATCGGGCCGCGCATCGCCGGCGTCATGTTCGCCGGCGGCGTCCTCTCCTGGCTCGTCCTCCTGCCGCTGCTGTCCATCATGGGCAACTACCTCACGGTACCGTTTCCGCCGGTACCGGCGAGCGGACTGCGCATCGATCAGATGTCGCCCGGCCAGCTCTGGAGCGCCTACATCCGCTACACGGGCGCAGGCGCGGTGCTCGCGTCGGGTCTGATCACACTGGCCAGGACGATCCCGACCATCGTGTCGTCGTTCCGCGACAGCATGAAGGACTTCTCGGCCAGGGGCACCGCCGCGGCGGTGACGCGCACGGAACGCGACATCCCGATGACGGTGGTGCTCGTCGGCACCGTGCTGCTGGCGGTCTTCCTGGCCGTCGCGCCTGGGCTCCCGACGCAGGGTAACGTTGTCGCCTCCCTGCTCGTCATCGTCTTCGGGTTCTTTTTCGTCACCGTGTCTTCCCGCATCGTCGGCCTGATCGGCTCGTCGTCGAACCCCGTCTCGGGGATGACCATCGCGACGCTCATCCTGACCTGCACGATCTTCGTCTCGCTCGGATGGGTCGGCGAATGGTACTCCCCGATAGCCCTCTGCGTGGGCGCCGTCGTCTGCATCGCCGCGGCCAACGCCGGGGCCACCTCGCAGGATCTCAAGACCGGCTACATCGTCGGCGCGACGCCCATCTATCAGCAGTACGGGCTCATCATCGGCGTGCTCGTGTCGGCTTTGATCATCGGCTATACGACGCTCTACCTCAACCAGACGATGGTGATCGGATCGGAAGCGCTCCCGGCGCCGCAGGCAACGTTGATGAGCACGATCATCAAGGGACTCCTGAGCCAGAACCTTCCTTGGGGCCTCGTGCTGGTGGGCGTCTTCATCTCGATCACGCTCGAGCTCTGCGGCATCCACTCGCTGTCGTTCGCCGTCGGCTCGTATCTGCCGATTTCCACGACGGCCCCCATCTTCGCCGGCGGCCTGGTGCGCGCGTATGTCGAGCGCAAGACCGGCGCGGCCGAGGAATCCGAGGTCGGATCGGGCACGCTGTTCAGTTCGGGCTTGATCGCCGGCGGATCGCTCGCGGGAATCCTCTACGCAATCCTGTTCGGGAACGGGATCATTCCCGAAGCCGACGCTGGTGACAATCATGGCCTCATCTCGTTCCTGCACGACGGAACGGGCGGGCTCATCGCCGGGGGTCTGCTCTTTTTCGCGCTAGGCATCGTCCTGGCGCGGGTGGGACAGCGTAAGATGAAGTGAATCGCTGGACGGAGCACAGATTGTTTTTCACGCGACGCGGATGGCGCGGATCGCGTTATCTACGGGACGCGGATTGCGCGGATGGCGCGGATCGCATTCTCTACGGGACGCGGATTGCGCGGATGGCGCGGATCGCATTCTCTACGGGACGCGGATTGCGCGGATGGCGCGGATCGCATTCTCTACGGGACGCGAATTGCGCGGATGGGGCGGATCGCATTCTCTACGGGACGCGGATTGCGCGGATGGCGCGGATCGCATTCTCCACGGGACGCGGATTGCGCGGATGGCGCGGATCGCATTCTCTACGGGACGCGGATTGCAGGCGGAATCTCAGGACGCGATTGCGGGTGCGGATCGCATTATCCGCGGGACGCGGATCTCGCGGATCACAGTCTTCACGGCATCGAAGATCTGTCCCTGCCGGACTGAGACCGGCGCAATTTGCGTCCCGTGAAGAAGTGCAAATCTGTAATCTGCGCGATCCGCGTCCCGTGAGGAGAATGTGATCCGCGAAATCCGCGTCCCGTGAGAACATGTGATCTGCGCGAGTCCGCGTCCCGTGAGGAGAATTGATCCGCGCGAATCCGCGTCCCGTGAGGAGAATTGATCCGCGCGAATCCGCGTTCCGCGACGAAACGTAATCTGTGATCAGCGTCCTGTCATGAGACCTGCGATCCTGGTCGCCTCAGCGCTCGTCGCGTGCTCGGCCGTGCTGGCGTCAGCCCAGGCGCCTGGCCGCGTCGCCACGACCACGGCGGCGTTGCGTGCCTCGCCCGTCTTCTTCCACGGGAAACAGATCGCAGTGCTCGGATCGGTGGTCGAATCCCGCGATCTGTTCCGGCTCGAGCCTCAGGGCGCGGCGGCGGCGCCTGCCGCCGAGCCCGACCTCACCAGCAAGCCGATCTACCTCTACTGGCGCGAGCGGCCGACGCCGATCCGAGGGCGAAATTCGCGGCGAGTTCTGGGATCTCGGCCGGCTCACCGAAGGCGACACGCGATTCTCATCCGTCGATTTCCGTCCGCTCCTCGAAGCCCTCACGCAGGGACGATGGCCGGCGCGCGACCAGGTGTTCGTCATCCTGAACGCGAGCCTCATCGAGGCCACGCTGCCCCAGGCGCCGACGCTGCGGGCGATTGCGCTGGCACCGGAGCAATACGAGAATCGCAGCGCGAGCATCTCGGGCCGCTTCCGCGGCCGGAACCTCCTCGGTGACATCGCCACGCCGATTCCGACGCCCGGCAAATGGGACTTCGTTCTGCAGTCGGCCGACGCGGCCTTGTGGATAAGCGGATTGCGACCGCGGGGGCGAGGGTTCGAGCTCGATCCCGGGGCCCGTGTCGATACCGGGCCGGTGGGTGCAGGTCATCGGGTACGGTCCGGCGCGACGGAAGCCGCGTCTGGATCGAGGCGCGCGAGATCGAGCTCGCGTCGCCGCCCGACGAAACGGCGGTGGAGGTCGTGGTGCCGTCAACACCGGCGGAACCGCCACCGGCGGTGGTCTTCAGCACGCCGGTACCCGAGGAAACCGATGTCGAGGCCGGCGCCGTGGTGCGGGTTCAGTTCTCGCGCGACATGGATGCCCGGTCGTTCAAGGACCGCATCCGCGTCAGTTATCAACCGCCGCCCCTGGCGGCGACCCCACCGCCGGTGCCGCCGCCATTCGCGTTCAACTACAACGTGGGAACGCGCGGCATCGAGCTCAAGTTCACCAAGCCGCTCGAGCGTTTTCAGACCGTGAAGGTCGAGCTGATGGACGGCATCACGGCGATCGGCGGCGACCCGCTGCCGGCCGTGGAGCCTGACATTCACGACCGGACGCTGACTGGGTCGACCTGGCATGAGCCCGGACATGAGACACGACGAATCGGGACGGCTGGCAGCCCTTCGCCGGTATCGCATCCTCGATACCGATCCCGAGCGCGCCTTCGACGACCTGACGTTGCTCGCCTCGCACATCTGCGGCACGCCCATCGCGCTCATCAGCCTCATCGACGCCGACCGGCAGTGGTTCAAGTCGCGCGTCGGCCTGTCGATCGCGGAAACGTCGAGAAGCGTGTCGTTCTGCACGCACGCGATTCAGCAGCGGGATCTGTTCGTCGTGCCCGATGCGCGCAACAACGCGACGTTCCGCGACAATCCGTTCGTCGCGGCCGAGAATGGGATCCGCTTCTACGCGGGCGCGCCGCTCGTGACGCCGGAGGGCTACGCGCTCGGAACGCTGTGCGTCCTCGACAACGTGCCGCGCACGCTGACGCCGGACCAGGTCGAGGCGCTCGAAGCCCTTCGCCGCCAGGCCGAAGCACAGCTCGAGCTGCGGGCCAACCTTTTCGAGCTCGAACAGGCGCTCGCCGATCGGAATCGCGCCGAGGTGGCGCAGGGCAAGCTGGTCGAGCGAGCTCCGCGAGTCGCTCGACAACGTCAACAAGCTGAGCGGCCTCATCCCCTACTGCTCGGAGTGCCAGTTCAACATGATCATTCCGGCGGAGCCGCGCGCGATTCCGACGGTGACCGACGGCGTCATGCAGGTCCTCGTGGACAAGAAGTGGCCCGAGGATCGCATCATGCAAGTCGAGCTGGCGCTGCAGGAGGCGCTCGCCAACGCCATCCGCCACGGGTGCAACGGCGACCCCTCGCGGAAAGTCCAGTGCATCGTCAACTGCGACACCGACGGCGAGGTGCTGATCGTCGTGCGCGACCCCGGCTCCGGTTTCGACGCTACGACGGTTGCCCAATCCGCTCACCGGCGAGAACGTGTTGAAGGCGAGCGGTCGAGGGATCTTCCTGATCAACCAGTTGATGGACGAAGTCGCATTCAAGGACGGCGGCCGCGAGCTGCGGATGCGCAAGCGGAGCGGGTAGCGGATAGCTCGCTCGCGGCTCGCGGCTCGCAATCCGCGGTTCGCGGCCAAGGCGATAGCGAGCCCGCTGCTATGCCGCCGCCAGCCGCCGCCGGCGTCCCCCACCGGCGCTTGAGGGCCCGGACAATCCACGCCGCGAAGACGAGCATCACCACGACGCCGAGGATCACGACCAACGCCGCCGCGATCGGGTACTTCAGCGCCAGCGCGGAGAGGCCGATCACGAAGATGTCTTCGGCGAGGCTGAGCGCCCAGTTCGAGAAGGGCTCCGGGCTGGTGTTGGCCGCCGCGCGCGTTCCTGCCTTGGTGAGGTGCGTGCCCGTCGCGAGCGCTCCGCCGAGCAGCGCAACCAGCCCCTGCACCGCCGGGCTGGCATCGCCGAACGTGGTGACGGCCAGGACCGCCCCGCCGATCGGCCGGATGACCGTGTGCACCGCATCCCACACCGAATCGACCCAGGGAATCTTGTCCGCGACGAACTCAATGACGTAGAGGACGAGAGCGACGACGATCACGACGTCGTTGTCGAACACGCGAAATTGCTCGGGGAGGTCGACCCAGCCGTATCGCTTCGCCAGGCCAAGAATCGCGACCGTCGCGTACAGGTTGATTCCTGCCGCGAACGAAAAGCCCATCGTCCGTCCAAGCGTGGCAAGGATTTCAAACATGGCTGTAGATATATACGGATTCGGGCGTCCGGGGTTGCCTGAGCCTGCCAGCGGCTCTGTCGGCATTTCTTGGTTCGTGGCCCCCCCACGATGCTGCCAGCGCTCGCTTCGCTCGCGCCGTGGTTGGGCCACAGCCTGCTTGGGCGCATTCCGCTCCGCCTCCTGTCTCCTAGCTCCTGACTCCTGACTCCTCCTCAGCATCTCCTCCACCCTTCGCCTGACCTCGGCGATCAGGCGCTCGCGCTCCTCGACGGGCACGCCCGCGGTCTCGACGGGCTCGCCGAATCGGATTCGCACCTCGACAGGATAAATGATGGGGCTGCCCTTCCGCATGGCGTTGCGCGCGCCGCTGATGGCAACCGGGACGATGGGCGCCTGGGCCTTCAGCGCCATGATGAAACCGCCCTTCTTGAAGGGCAGCAGGGCGCCCGTGCGGCTGCGCGTGCCTTCGGGAAAGATGAGGAACGAGTTGCCGGCGCGAAGCGCTTCGGCGGCGCGATCGATGGCCGGCAGGCTCTGTTCGGGGTTGCCCCGTTCGAGCGGCACGAAGCCGGCCAGGTCGAAGGCGCGGACCAGCACGGGCAGCTTGCGGAGCTCGGCCTTGTAGAGAATCCGCAGCCGCGGGAAGAGCGGGTGCAGGGCGTCGAACAGGATGGGCGGTTCCACGTTGCTGGCGTGGTTCACCGCATACACCGCGGCGCGGTCACGTTGAAGGTGCTCGCCGCCCTCGACGCGGTAGCTGATCCCGCTCAGCAGGAGGCCAAGCCGCACGCCGAGACGTCCAACGGTGTAAAGGATCGCCGGGTTCCGTATCGCGATAGCGAACAGCACGAACGGCGAGCCGATGAGCAGGACGTAGAGCGAAACTGACACGACAGCGGCGAGGGAGCGAATGGCTGGGACGAGAGAATGCACCGGCTAATCAGACCACGGAAAGAAGATCGACGAAAAGGAGGTGCCCGAGAAGGGACACAAAAAAGAAGGCCGGAAGCGTGAGTTACGCTTCCGGCCTGAGAATCTTCGCGTGCGGTCGCGAGGTTCAGGACGCCTTGGCGGTGGTCCGGCGCGCGGGAATGCGCGTCGAAGTGGTCGCCTTCGCTGCCTTGGCGCGAGCGATCGAGCGGTTCTTCATCGTGAAGCAACGCTCGAGCGCACGATCGACCTTCTCTTCGACCATGATCGTCACTTCGTGCGACACTTCGGAAATCTCGGACACCACGAGGAACTTCGCGCGGTCGAGCATGCGCTTCTCGCGGAACGACAGGTTCTTCGAACGTGCGAGGAACGTCAGGCTCTTCAGCACCTCGACGACGTCGTAGATCGACCCCGTGCGCATCCGATCCGAATTGTCCTTGAAGCGCCCCTTCCAGTTCTGATGGTTGTCGATCTTGCCATCGCCGAGCAGCAGGAAGAGCCGCTCGATCTCCTGGTCTCCGATAGCGCGTCGCAGGCCGACGCCATCTACGTTGTCGACTGGAACGAGAACGGTTGTCTCGTTCGCAACCATTCGGAGGTGATAAAAGCCGCAGGTGGTGCCGAGGATTGTTTTGGTTTCGATGCCTTGCACGACGCCGAGTCCATGATTTGGGTAAATGACCTTGTCACCAACCTGAAATGTCACATGTCCCCCACAAGAGCTAGGTTGAGTAGGTTAGGTGTGCGAGCGACGAGCAGTCCCTTGAGTATAGCGCATCACCTAGCCACTGGCAACGGAAAACCCGCCAAAAACGGCCACTTTTCACGATTCTGGCGTCCACTGTGTACATGAGCTTGCCTGCGGCGTTTTCCGGGAGGCACACCCTCTTAAAGGTCATATCCGGGAAAGGTTTGCGGTCGGACGCCCCACGGCCGGAGACACCGGAGAGTATGATCGGGGCATGTTGCTGCGCCACTCTTACGGTCTGCGGCCCCGGCGCCCTTGGCCTTATCCTCTTCGTACTTCCTGTCGGTTCGGGGGCATCGGCGGCACCGACGGCCAGAGCCTGGCTCCCTACGTCCCGACGCCTGAAGACGTGGTGGATCGCATGCTCGTCCTGGCCGGGACGACCAAGGACGACGTCGTCTACGACCTTGGCTGTGGGGACGGCCGAATCCCCATCGCCGCCGCGAAGACCTACGGCGCCCGCGGCGTCGGCATCGACATCGATCCGAAGCGCATCGAGGAATCGCGCGCCAACGCCAAGGCCGCCGGCGTCGAGCATCTTGTCGAGTTTCGCCTCGGAGACGTGCTGGCAGCCGACGTGTCCCCCGCCACCGTCGTCACGCTGTACATGCTGGGGTCTGGCAACGCGGCGCTCCGGCCGGTGCTGACCCGTCAGCTTCGCCCCGGCGCCCGGATCGTCTCCCACGCGTTCAGCATGGGGCCCGCCTGGCCCGCTGACGTAGTCGACCACTTCACGAGCGCCAGGGGCGACGAGGTGACGCTCTATTTCTGGAGGGCGGATGGAAAGGTCCGGTAGCCCTGGTGAGCTAGCCTCCACCGCCGTACCGGGCCATCGCCAGATCGGCGATTTCCCCGACGAGCTGAGTGTAGTTCCGCCCCGACTTTCTCGCGGCCATCGCGAACTCGGCCTTTGACGCCAGCCAGGGGTTGGGATTGGCCTCGATGACGGCGACCCGTCCGTCGGGACGCAGCCGCATGTCGATACGGGCGTAGTCGCGCAACTCCAGCGCCTGAAAGACCGCGACGGCGGTCGTCTGCAGGAGCGCCGCCGTTTCCTCCGGCAGGTCCTCGGCGATGGCCGACTTGGTGTCCTTGTAGGCGGCCGTTCCCTTGCCCCACTTCACCTCTGCCCCCGCGATCCGGGGGGTCCCTTCAGGCAGCTTCGAGAGGTCGAGCTCGACGACGGGTAGCGCGACCGGATTGTCGTTGCCGAGCACGCCCACATACATCTCGCGGCCTTCGACGTACTCCTCGATGAGCACGGGCGAATCGAAGTTGGCATGGAGCCAGTCGATCCGCTCCATGAGCTCGCGGATGGACGAGACGACGGCGTTGAACTCGATGCCGATCGACCCGTCTTCGCGCGCCGGTTTCACGATCACGGGGAATTCGAGGTCGTGCGAGAAGTCGAGCCGGCCGCGGAACGACCGGGCGAACACCGGGGTGTGGAGCCCGTGGAACTCGAGAATCTTCTTGGCGGCGGCCTTGTCCTGAGCGAAGAGCAATCCGTGCGAGCCCGCGCCGGTGATGCGCTTGTCCATGAGCTCGAGATACGCGGCGATGGCGTAGTCGGCGGTGTCGTTACCGGCGAAGGACTCGGCGAGGTTGAAGACGAGATCGCACTCCATGCGCGCGAGCGCATGCAGACCTTTCGGCGAACCGTCGAGCACGTGGAGCGTCGGCTTGTGCCCCAGCTTCACGAGCGCATCGGCGACTTCGTCCTCGACTTCCTTCTTGTCGAGCGTGCGTGTCAGCGGTGCCTTGTCGGAGGCACTGGCGGCGGAGTCTTCCGGCTCCTCCCACCGGTCGTAGAGGACGACGACGTTCAATGTGCCCACAGTGTGGCGAAATTATAGTCGTGAAACGGGGGCGCAACAACGCCGCTCGCGGTTCGCGGCTCGCAGCTCGGGGTTCGGGGCTCGCAGCTCGGGGCTCGGAAAAACTCGCACCTCAGAGTCGGTACGATTCGGATCTCAAAATCTTCCGAGCCCCGAACCCCGAACCCCGAGTCCCGGACCGCGAGCCGCGAGCCGCAAGCGAGCAGCGAGTCCGCTTCTCATGGAACCACGTCATCCGCCACATCCGGCACCACGGTGCGACGATAGGCGCGCAGTGCCGGGGTCCTCGCCGCAACCCACGCGGTCGCGATCAGGCATCCGATGCCGCCGGTGACGACCGATACGGTCGGCCCCATGGCGTTTGCCACGAGGCCGGCTTCGAGCTCCCCGAGCTGCGGTCCTCCCATGAAGAACACCATGTTGACGCCGACCATGCGTCCGCGCAGCCGGTCCGGCGTCTCGAGCTGTCGAATCAGGTTGCGAAACACCATGCTCACCGTGTCGGCGGCACCGGTGGCCGCGAGGCACCCGAACGTCAGCCAGAACGCGCGCGACAACCCGAACGCGACCGTCGCCGCGCCATAGACCGCGATGCTCACCAGAAGGACGAAGCCGCGACGCTCGATCCAATCGACGCCACGAATCATCAAGGCGCTGGCGACGACGGCGCCGACTGCCGGCGCCGCGTACAGCCAGCCGTAGCCCCGCGCGCCCACATGCAGCACGTCCTGCGCGAAGATCGGCAGCAGCGCGGTCGCCGACGAGAAGAACGTCGCAAAGAAATCCAGGAGCATCGTCGAGCGGATGAGCGGCGCGCGAAAGACGAAGCGGAGCCCTTCGAGCGCGGCGGCCACCGTGAAGTTGCCACGGCTGCCTGTGCCATCGGTCTCGCCGACAGGGACCTGTGGCATCCGCATCATGAGGAGCGCACCGATGACGACCAGAAACGACGCGGCGTTGAACGCATACACCCACGCCACGCCCCCCGTCGCGATGACGACGCCGCCGAGAGCGGGCCCAGCGACCGACGCCACCTGCACCATGATCGTGTTCAAGGTGATGGCGTTCGGCAGATGTTCGCGAGGGACGAGGTTGGGAGTGAGCGATTGTCGCGCGGGGAGGTCGAACGCACCCGCCGCGGAGCTGCACGCCGCCAGCAGATAGATGGGCCAGAGGCTCGAGAGGCCCCGGAAGGTGAGGATCGCCAGCGTCAGTGCCAGGCACGCCATCGTCGACTGTGTCACGATCATCAGCCGGCGCCGGTCGAGCGCATCGGCCGCGACCCCGCTCAGGAGCGAGAACGCGATGACCGGCACGACGCGCACGAGCCCGACCAGCCCGAGCGCGAGAGCGCGCTTGCCGTCCGGGGCGAGCAGCGAGACGTGCCACAAAATCGCGGCCGTCTGCATGAACGTGCCGGAGAACGAGACGAGGAGCCCGAGCCAGAGAAGGCGGAAGTTGCGATGCTGCAGCGCTGGGAACACGGAGGCGTCGTATCTATTATGACGTCTTGCGGCTTTTGGCTGGCGTCGCCCGCGCTTTCAGGCCGCAGCAGCGGGGCCAGATACTGCGGCGAAGGGCTCGGGCTGTACACTAGGGGGGAATGACCCCTTCGACAACCCCTCCCGCGGCCACGCAAACTCCCGGGACCGATCCTGATCGCGAGCGCGCAGCAGGTGCCGACACGGCTGTGGGAAGTCCGACCCCCGCAGTGACACCAGATGCCTCGCTCTACCCCGCGTCGGGCGGCGCCCTCGTGAGCGACGCCGATGCGCTGGCGCGTGAAGTTGCGCGGCGCCGGACGTTCGCCATCATTTCCCACCCGGACGCTGGAAAAACCACGCTGACCGAGAAGCTGCTCCTGTACGCCGGAGCAATCGAGCTGGCCGGGGCGGTCCGAGGACGCCGGACCCAACGGCACGCCGTCTCCGACTGGATGGAGATGGAACAGCAGCGCGGCATTTCCATCAGCGCGGCCGCGCTCGAGTTCGAGCTCGACGGACACCACGTCACCCTGCTCGACACGCCGGGCCATCAGGACTTCAGCGAAGACACATACCGAACCCTCCTCGCGGTCGACAGTGTCGTCATGGTGCTCGACGCGGCGAAGGGCATCGAACCTCAGACGCTCAAGCTGTTCGAAGTGTGTCGCGCCCGCGGGCTCCCGGTATTGACCTTCATCAACAAGCTCGACCAGCCGGCCCTGGACCCTTTCGAACTGCTGGATCAGATCGAACGCGTGCTCGGCATTGCCGCGGCGCCGATCAACTGGCCCCTCGGCGACGGCAGCGCGTTCGCCGGCGTGTACGACTTCGAGGCGCGCGCCGTACCTCTGTACGAGCGGGGCGCGCGCGGCCACCGTACCGAGCCTGTCGCTGTGGCCGATCCGCGCGATCCATCTGTCGAACGCCTCATCGGTGCCGACCGTCAGCAGCGGTTGATCGAGGCCGCTTCGATGATCCAGGGCGCGGGGACGCACTTCGACATGGATGCGTATCGTCAGGAAAAACAGACTCCGGTCTTCTTCGGCAGCGCGCTGAACGACTTCGGCGTCGAGCCGTTCCTTCGCGCGCTCCTGACACTCGCGCCAAGTCCCGCACCGCGCATGAGTGACGCGGGATTGATTCTGCCGACGGATCCGGATTTCTCCGGGTTCGTGTTCAAGATGCAGGCGAACATGAACCCCCGTCACCGGGATCGAGTCGCCTTCCTGCGCATCTGCTCGGGGCGGCTGACGAAAGACATGTCGGCGGTCAACGCGCGGCTCGGCACGACCGTCCGCCTGTCGCGCGTCTATCGCTTTTTCGGCCGCGATCGCGAGACGGTTCCCGAAGCATACCCGGGGGACGTCGTCGGTCTCGTCAACCCCGGCCGCCTGGCCATCGGCGACACGCTCTACGCGGGTCGCCAACTCCGCTATCCGCCAATTCCGCAGTTTCCGGCCGAGCGTTTTGCCTATCTCCGGCCCGCCGATGCGCGTCACAAGCGGTTCGACGAAGCCGTCAGACAGCTCGAAGAAGAGGGGCTGATGCAGGTGTTCATACCGGAAACCGGCCTGCGGCACCCGATCATCGGCGTGGTGGGTCCGCTGCAATTCGACGTCGTCGAAGCGCGTTTGCGATCGGAGTACGGGATCCGCTGTTCACTCGAACCACTGCCTCACGTCGCCGGCAGGTGGCCGGTGCCGGAGCCCGCCAATCGAAAGCCCCTGACGTTGACGACGTCAGGCGTCCTGAAAGTGAAGGATCGTCAGGAGCGTGACGTGCTCCTCTTCGAATCGCCCTGGGAGCTTCGCTACGTGATGGAAGGCAATCCACAGATACGGTTTCACGACTCGATGTAGCACGTCGCGCGCCATGGCATCGGCGCCCCTTCCAGCAGCCGAACGATCGGCCGCCGATCTCAGCCAGCCACGCCTGAGGCGCGGCACGCGCCTGCCGCCACGCCCGCGGCCCACTCGATGCCGCCGAGCAGGTGTTGCTGGAACAACGGCTCGTCAGTGAACGCGGATGAGTCATGGCCGAGGGCCGTGTACCAGGAACGCCCGCCCTCGAACGTGTGGCACCACGCGATCGGGTGATCCGTCCCCATGGTGTGCCCCTCGTAGGATGCGGGGTCAAAGCTCGCAAGCACGTGAACCCGCGGGCGAGGATTGCTGACGAAATCGTAGGGCTCCTCTGTGCGCACCCATGCCTGAGGGAGACCCCGGGTCGAGGGATGGTCGCGGTCCTCGACGTTGATCGTCAGCTTCTGGATCTTGGGGTGCGACTTGAAGAATGCGCCGACGAGCTCGCCGTACCACGGCCAGTCCCGCTCGGTTCCCGACGCCGAGTGGATGCCGACGTAGCCGCCGCCGGCGCGAATATAGCGCTGGAACGCGGCGCGCTCGGCGGGGCCGAGCAGCGCTCCCTTCTCCGGTGTCGAGTTCGTGTTGTTGAACACGACGACTTTGAAGGCGGCGAGCCGCGCATCGGTGAACTCGGCGGGATCGTCGCTGACCACGACGTCGAATCGATGCGCGCCTCCCAGCTTCTTGATGGCCTCAATCCCGGCGGGAATGGATTGGTGGTAGTAGCTGGTGACCTTCGAGAACACCAGCGCGCGGAAGCGCGGCTGGGAAGCCGGCGGGGACTGGGCCGGCTTGCGCGTGAAGTCGGCCGCCGTTCCAGAGACAACCACTGCCAACAGGAATGACACGAGCGCAGGTTTTCGGCGAAGCACAGTCAGCACTCCTGAAAGATATCCGGGTACCCTAACTGTACAGGACAGGACGTTTCTTGCACCAGGCTGATAGTGCTGTTCAAACCTCGATCCCTGAGCCCTGAGCCTCGAGCGCAGCGAAGCTGAATCCCGCACCCGCCCCCGTGCGTCCTATTCATCAGGACCATGGGACTCCCCGCAACCAGACTGCAAACGCCCGACCACGAGCTCCTCGACGCCTATTCCCGGGCGGTGATTCACGCCGTCGAGCGGGTGGCCCCGGCCGTCGTCAGCATCAACGTCAGCGCGCCGGGGACGGCGAAGCGATCGCGCGCACAGACGGGCAGCGGATCCGGCTTCGTGTTCGCGACCGATGGCCTCATCCTGACCAACAGCCACGTCGTCGACGGCGCATCCGCGATCGACGTCACGCTCCCCGACGGCCATGAGTGTCCGGCAGATGTGATCGGCCAGGACCGGGACACCGACGTTGCCGTCATCCGCATCACGGCGTCAGACCTCACCGCCGTCGAGTTCGGGAACTCGCAGACGCTGCGGCCCGGGCAGCTCGCGATCGCCATCGGCAACCCCTACGGCTTCCAGCACACCGTCACGAGCGGTGTGGTGAGCGCGCTCGGACGGTCCCTTCGCGCGCGGAGCGGCCGATTGATCGAGCACGTCATTCAGACCGACGCGGCGCTCAATCCCGGAAATTCCGGCGGCCCGCTCGTCACCAGCACCGGCGCCGTCGTCGGCGTGAACACCGCCATCATCGCCGGTGGGCAAGGGCTGAGCTTCGCCGTCCCGATCAACACGGTCCTCGCCATCCTGCCCGCACTCCTGCGCGACGGCCGCGTGCGGCGCGGCTACCTGGGCGTTGCCGGACAGGACGTGCCGCTCCTCCGCCGCGTCTCGCGATTCCACCACCTCGCGCAGGCGTCCGGCGTGCTCGTCATCTCGGTCGAGGCCGACGGACCCGCCCGCACGGCCGGGCTGCGCGACGGCGACATCATCGTGTCGCTCGACACGCACGCCGTGACGAGCCTCGACGACCTGCATCGCCTGCTCACCGAGGACCGCATCGCCACGACGATCACGCTCGGCATCCTTCGCGGCGTCGACCGGACCGACCTGCGCGTCACCGTCGCCGACCGCACCTGATCCTCGCGTTCGTTTCCGCCATTCGTCCCATCGACATCCGATGGGTGAACCATCGCGCCGCACGCACCGTCCAATGTGCAAGTCCATATTCCATGGATTCCAGCGAACATGTGACGTGCGTATGACTACATTCCTCAGATCAATCGGGCTCGCTGCACTGATGAGTGTCTGCGGTGTCCATCACGTATCCGGATTCACGCAAACGGACACGAACGACGAGCCCGCCGCCGCGCGTTCGTCCCAGAATGTCGTCGGCGTCTACGTCGCCGGCGAGAACGCCGCGCTCGAGCGCACGGCGTGTGCATCCAACCTGACGATGTCATCCACCTACCAACCGCTGGTCGACGCGATGCTCACCCGCTCGGCGACCTTCCGGCGCCAGTGCGCGCGGATCGCCGCGGCCCCGCTCCTCTCTGTCCTCATTCGCAGCGACCCGCCCGTCGGCACGCGGGCGAAGGCGCTGACCGAGATCAAGCGGCTGCCGGGCGGCCGAGTCGAAGCCGTCGTGCAGATCGCACATTCTTCACAGGTCGGCGAGCTCATCGCGCACGAGATCGAACACATCCTCGAACAGCTCGACGGCGTCGACCTGCGGGCCAAGTCACAACTGCGAGGCAGCGGGGTCCGGCGCATCGCGGATCTCGAAGCCTACGAGACGACGAGAGCGATCGTGACCGGACAACGCGTCGCGCGTGAAGCGTTCGAGCGTAGACGATGAGAGCGTCGCCGTGATCGTCAGGTCATCCGTCGTGGCCGTGGCCGGCGTCGCCGGCACCTGGCTCCTGGCCGCCGGACAGCCGGCGCTCCTGACCGTCCCGCAACGCGACGGTTCAGATCGGCCAGGGCATTCCGCACCGCCGACGTGAGCGCCGACGGACGGTCGGTGGCGTTCGAATCACTGGCCCGGCTGGTCCCTGTCGACACCGACGACCGCCCGGACATCTACGTGCTCGATCGCACGACCCGGCTCGTGACGCTCGAAAGCGAGGGGCTCGGCGAGGGAACCGAACAGTCGCACCCGCGGATCAGCGGCGACGGCCGCTACGTGGTCTTCGAATCGCGTCCCCGGCAAGACGCGCTCACACCGCGCACCGACATCGTCCTGCGCGATCGCATCGCGGCAACCTCGCGCGTGCTGACGACGACCACCAGCAACCGTGCCCCGTACGGGTGGAGCCGGAATCCGGACATCAGCGACGATGGCCGGGTCGTCGCGTTCTCGTCGGCGGCAACGACCCTGGCCGACGGGCCCGATGCCAACGGCGCGGTCGAGGATGTCTACCTGGTACAGGTGGCGAGCGGCGCAATCAGCCGCGCGAGCGTGAGCTCGGGCGGCGCCCAGCCCGATCGCGGCGACAGCATCCTGCCGAGCCTCAGCGGCGACGGACGATGGCTGGCGTTTGCCTCGACCGCTCCGCTCGACGATGGCCAGCCGCCGCCGGGAGCGAGCAGCGAGAAGGTTGCACGGCAGGTGTACCTGCGCGACACCATCGGCGGCCGTACGATCCGCATCACCCGCGCCGCCAGCGGCGGCCTTCCCAACGGAACGAGTTGGCTCCCGACTCTCAGCGCTGACGGCCGGCGCCTCGCGTTTGTCTCTGACGCATCGAACCTTCTCGACGACGATCACAACCGCGCGGCCGACGTGTTCCTCTACGATCGCGACGCCGACGCGCTGACCTGGGTCAGCCGCGCGGCAGACGGATCGTCGGCGGGCGGTGAGAGCACCGGACCGATCATCTCGGGCAACGGCCGGTTCGTCGCGTTCCAGTCGGATGCCGCGAATCTCGTCTGCGCGAGGCCGCTGCGGCGCCTGCGGCCTCGCGCGACCCTCGCCGCGCCCGCTGACCGAGCACACACTCGCGAGTGCCGAGTGACATCAACCTCCTCTGGGACACCTTCCTCTTCGATTCCCGAGCGGCCTGACCGTCCGCGTGAGCGAGGACGAGCTCGGCGGCTGGATGGAAGCGAGCGTGGGTCCGGCACTGGACGCGTCCGGCCAGGTGGTCGCGTTCTCTTCGCGCCATGCGCTCGGAGCGACCGACCGTGGCGACGACTTCGATCTGTTCGTCCGCGCGCTGAGTCTTCCACCTTTCGTCACGCGCAAGTCTCCCTGAAGCGGACCCGGCGCCGAGGGTCAGGGCTGGCATCTTGCCCGGGAAGGTGCCAGCTACCTTGGCCGTAGGGTGCCAGCCCGCGCGCGGTTAGAGCCACCTCCCCGAGCTCGCCGCGGCGCGCTTCTTGCCATTCGCTGGCTACGTGGGCGGCTGCCGCGCACGGCCGCCGCCACCGGCGCCCGGGCAGCCGCTTTAAGTCGCTCCGTTCATTCGAGTATGGGCAACCGAGAACGATAGGCCGTGTCTGTCCACGTACGCGCAAGCGATTACACTTCTGATGGCCGGCTGACAAGTCTCGGCCGCGGCCGTCCTGCTGCGTCCGTGAAGGTGCAGACGCCGCCCTCGGTGGCGCGGTCCGCCGACGCGACGGCGGTCGACGAGTTTCTGCTCCTCCTCGGGCGCGCAATCCAGCAGTTTCACACCTATCCGCCAACCAGCCAGATCTGCCAGACGGCCATCGACGCCTGCCAGCGGGTCCTCGTGTCGCTCGAAGGCCGGGACCCACTGGTCTTCCGCGTCATGCCGCGCGAAGTGCTCGTTGACGACGTCGGCGTCGGCAAAGGCTCGATCATCGAGCAGGAGCTTGCGCGGCGCCTTCACGCCGCCTCGATCGCCCAGATGGCGATCGAACGTGGCTGTTCGGCGCGCGAGCTCGCGCGGTTCTGTTTCGATCTGACCCAATGCGATACGCGGCAAGGGTCGCAACTCAACCTCATCGATCTGCTTGACGAGCACGGCGTCACCCGAATCTCCCTGGGACCGGCGCACCGGCCGCAGGTCGTCGAGATCAGCGCTCCGTCCGCACCCGTCGCCGGCCTGATCGAACAGCAGAAGGCACGCCGCGAGGAGCTCTTCGCCGCCGGCGGCCCGGTCGTTCATCTCTATCCTCCCGACAAGGGCTGGGTCCGCGTCGATCCCACGACCCGCTTCGAGCAGGTCTCGCTCGTCGACCTCGCACTCCTGGCGCACGACCCGTCGACGCTCGCCGGCATGCTCCTCCGCTTGACCGAGGACGATGTCTCTGAAGAGGCAGCCGGCAGTGACGCCCTGAGCCGGAAGTTCAGCGAGGTTGCGACGCTCTTCGCTGCGCTCGATCCCCGCGTCTCGCGGGTCATGTTCGGGAAGCTGGCTCGCGCCGTCCTCGATCTCGAGCCGGAACCGCGGCAGATGCTGCTGCGCAAGACGATCCTTCCCGGACTGCTCGATGGACATGTCGACGGAACCGTGCTCCGGGACTTCCCCGACATCGACCTGGCGGACTCGCTCTGTCTGCTGCTCGATCTCGAAACGGCCGCGCCGGAGCTGGTCACGACAGCACTCGCGCGCCTCGACCTGTCGGCGGACCGACATGCGGCGCTGTTCCCGCTCGTGCAATCGCGCGTGGACGCCCGGACGGGCACCACCACGACGGATGCGGGGCTCGACGCCCACGCGCGCAAGCTGACGCGGGTCGACGGACAGAAAGCGCGAAGTTTCGCACACTTCTCGGCGTTCGATCTGGCGCTGGATCCGGCGACGGTTGCCACGCTCGACGGCATCCGCGACGCCATCGGCGCAAGCGACATCGTGGTCGTCCAGCTCGAGTGCCTGCTGCGCTTGATCCGACTCGAACCCAACCCCGAGAAGGTGCAGCGCTTCGTGGATCGGTCCACTCGCCTGCTCGAAGTTCTGGAAGGCGCGCAGCGCTGGCAGGAGATGGCCCGATGGCTGTCCCGCGTGCGCGCCCTGTCGGCCGCCTATCTCGAGTCGCGACCCGACGTCGCCGAAGTCATTGCCGCGACCCTCGCAGGGTTCTGCACCGTGCACCTGGCGACTCGCCTCGTCGATCTTGCCGGCCGTGATGCCGCCGGCCGCGCCGATGCCGGCGCCATCCTCGAGGCTCTCGGTCCTGCCGCCGGGCCGCCGCTGCTCGATTTCGTCGGCGCGAAGACCACGGATACGAAGGACAGCCAGACCGCCGTGCAGCTGCTCTGCGATCACGCGACGATGGTGGCGCCCTCGCTCGTGGCGGCGCTCGACGGCACCGGCCACGCGCCAAAGCTGCAGCGCGCGATCGCGCGCGTCCTCGGCTTCGCCGGCCACGGCCACGAAGGACCGCTCAGCAAGCTGCTCGAGAGCGGCGATGAGCAGACCGTGCGCGACGCTCTTCGCAGCCTGGCCAGGATTGGCACGTCGCGCGCGGGCGCGCTCGTCAGCGCACTGGTCGGCGCGCACCGTGGCTGGATCGATGCCGCCGCCGAAGAAACACTGTGGCGGTTTCCTCGGACCGAGTCGAACCGTCAGATCCGCCACCTGCTCGGACGCCGCGAATTCGTCCTGCGCAGTCCGCAGGCCGCCGGACGGCTGCTCGACCGCGCGGCGGAGAGCGGCGCCACGCACCTCGAACCGATCCTGCAGACGCTCGTGCCTTTCCGCTATCGGTTCTGGAATCCCGCGCTTGTCCGCGTGGCACGACAAGCCAGGACGATGCTGGCCCGATGACGTCATCACAGCCCACTCCCCCGCGCGGCCCGAAGCGGCCCGAGACCGCCGAGTTGCAGCGCGTCGATCCGCTGGCGCTGCTCAAGGGAGTCGTCAGCCTGCGTCGTCTGACCGGACTCTATCCCGCCGGACATCCAGCCATCGAACAGAAGCTGGCCGAGCTCGACGACAGCGTCCAGCGGCATATCCGCTCCGCGGCCGCGCTGCGCATCGACGTCATTCACGGCTCTGCCCATCTCGACGGCGTCCTCTTCCGGCAGGACAACGAGACGCAGGCCCAGATTCTGCGCGAGCTGACGGACCTCGGCATCGACAGCATCCATTTCGGCCCTGGCGTCACGCGGCCGGAGCTGCTCGCGCTCTCGGAGTTCCTCTGCCAGCTCAAGGAAGCGCCCACCGGCGAGCCGATTGACGCGCAGCTCGCGGCGCGCCAGATTCATCACATCAGCCTCGGCCGGCTGCTGCCGATCGACACGCGCTGGAAGTCCGTGCAGTGGCCGGAAGCGCCAGGCGGCAATCTGGATCCGTCGTACGAGCGCTCGCTGGCCCTGACCGAGCGCACGTTCGACGATGTCGCGTCGGGCAAGGGAATCGACCTGTCGACGATCCGCGACATCGTGCAGCTGCTGATTCAGAAGGTCGCGGGGAGCAACGCCGCGCTGGGTCAGATTCTCGCGGTGAAGCTGTACGAGAACCTGACGTATTGCCATTCCGTCAACGTGGCGACCCTGAGCCTGCTGATTGGCAGGCAGATCGGGTTCGATCAGGCGGCGACGCAGGCATTGGCGGAGGCCGCGCTGCTCCACGACATCGGCAAGACGCGGATTCCGCTCGACATCCTGAAGAAACCGAGCGCCCTCGACAAGCGCGAGCGCCGGATGATGGAAGCGCACACGACCTACGGCGCGGCGATCCTCGTCGACGTCGACGGACTGCGGCCGCTGACGCCGACCGTCGCGCTCGAGCACCATCGCGGCATCGACGGCACGGGATATCCGGATCTCGAGGCCGGGGTGCCGCATCTCCTCAGTCAGGTGGTGGCGGTGGCGGACATCTACGAGGCGATGACGGGCGCGCGGTCCTATCAGGAACCCTCGATGCCGGAGGAGGCCTGCCTCGTGCTGGCGCGGCTTGCGGGGACGAAGCTCAACACGGCGCTCGTCAAGGCGTTCGTCAACGCGATCAGCTTCTTCCCGCTGGGATCGGTCGTGCGCACCGATCGCGACGAAGCTCGGGGTCGTCGTTCGCACGACCGCCGGCGAGCCGCTGCATCCGGTGATCGCGCTCATCGGCGCCGACCGCGAGAGAGTGCCCGGCGAGATCGACACGAGCCGGCGCATGCTGTCCGGTCAGTACGAGCGCCACGTCGTCGAGACGCTGCGTCCGCCGGATGGTCTCGACATCACGCCGTTCCTCGCGGCGTCCTGAGCGCCTCCGCCCCGCCGCTCACCTCTACCATATCGAACCCCGGCGTTCGATTCCGACGTCCCCAAACCTCACCACTTCTTAACGGCCTGTCCGCTGAGGGCTGACGTATCATCTCGCGGTTCCGTCGCGTTGTCGGGAAGGATGACCAATATGCGGATGAGCTTGTTCCATGCGCGCGTCGCCGTATTCGTTCTTGCCACGTGCGGCGCCATGACCACACCGGTCGCTGCTCAAGACAGCCCGGACGTCAGACAGGAGTTGGCGGCGATGCGCGCCGAGCTGCAGCAGCTGCGTGCAGAAGTCGCGGCTTTGAAGGCGGCTCGAGCGACGGCGCCGGCGCCAGAGACCGCGACGCCGGTGCAGCAGTCTGCGGCCGTCGAGCTCCTGACGGCACAAGTCGCCGAGCTCGCACAGACCAAAGTCGAGTCGACGTCGCGGTTTCCGGTGAAGATCTTCGGCACGGTCCACGCCAACGTCTTCGCCAACTCGGCGACGCCGAACTGGCTCGACATTCCGAACCTGGTGAATCCAGCACCGGCTGACGGCCATACCGGAACGTTCAGCGCCACGCTGAGGCAGACACGCCTCGGCTTCACCGCCGATGGGCCGACACTCGGCAGCGTCCGCACGAGCGCCGTCGTGGCCATGGATTTCTTCGGCGGGATTCCCGGTTTTCAGACCGGTCAGGTGATGGGCCTTCCGCGTCTTCTGGTGGCGTACGCCCGTCTCGACGGCGAGAAGACCGCTGCCGAGATCGGGCAGGATCACATGATTCTGTCGCCGCGCGATCCGACGTCGCTCGCGGCGCTGGCGTTTCCGCTGCTCTTCCGATCCGGCAATCTGTACTTGCGCACGCCGCAGGTGCGAGTCGAACGCGCGATCACATCGCGGTGTCCGCGCGACAGGAGGGATCGTGGCGCCGATCGGCGGCGACCTCACCATCGAGGACTACCGGTTCGTGCCGCCGGCGCTTGGCGGCGAGCGGTCGCGACGTCCTGGTCTTCAGGCGCGCGTCGGCTACGCGAGCGATGAGCCGACCGCCTCGCGGCTTGTCGATTTCGGCGTCTCGGGACACTACGGCTGGGAACGTCGGCCAGCCGAGCTCGCCGACAGTTGGGCGGGTGCCGTCGATTTCGCGGTTCGTCGAGACTGGATCGGCGTGGCGGGCGAGGCCTTCTCCGGCGAGAACATCGACGCGTTTGGCGGGGCGCTCGGTCTGGATGCACGCGCGGCGGGCGGCTGGGCCGAACTTCAATTCAAGCCGACAACCCGGTTCTCCATTCAGGCAGGTGCCGGGCGTGGACGAGATCCGCGGCGCCGCGCTGCCGATCGTCGCCCGACGCCGCAATCAGACCGTCTACGGCAATGTCATCTTCGCCCTCACGCCGGAGATCGAGACGTCATTCGAGTATCGCTGGCTCACCACGACTCCGCGAGGAGCCGCCGAGCGCAGCAACAATCATTTCGACTGGGTCTTCGCCTACAAGTTCTGACGTATGCGCATCCTCATCATCGTCCTGACGATCGCCGCGGCGCTCGTTCCCGACTGTTGCCGGCGCGGGACCGGTCACGGGAGCCATCCGGGACGCTCGACGCGCTCCGGCGCTCCGCCCTCCTCGGCGATCATCTACGCAGAACCGCTCGATGCCGCGCCACAACGCAAGCGCAGGCACGTTCACGCTCACGCAGAAGGACAAGACGTTTCGGCCGCACATCCTCGGCGTCCCGATTGGCTCCACCGTCGAGTTCCCGAACGAGGACACGATCTTCCACAACGTGTTCTCGTTGTCGGGGCCACAGCCGTTCGACCTCGGCCTCTATCGCGCGGGGGCGTCACGGTCGAAGGCCTTCGCCCAGGCGGGTGAATATCGCGTGTTCTGCAACATCCATCCGCAGATGACCGCGCTCATCCTGGTAGTGCCCACGCCGTATGTCGCCCGTCCGGGGCCGGATGGCCGTTTCGTCCTGGAACTACCGCCTGGCCGATACCGGCTGGACGCGGCATCCCAGCGGGCCGGCCGGTGTCGGGGGAAGTGATCGCCACCGCGGGCACGGTGGAGGCGCCGGTGCTGACACTTGACGAGTCCTCATGGATTGACGCGCAGCACAAGAACAAGTTCGGCCAGGACTATCCAGCCGCGGCGTACAAGCGGTAATTCGGTTTGGCCGTCTACGCGGCCGACTGGCCGCGAGAGCCACAGGCCCGCGGCGAGTCCCGTGGCGGCGACGAGCAAGCCGATCACGAAGAGTCCGGTCTGCACGCTCCGGAATGGCTCGAGGCCGTCGTCCCGCGACCGGGCAACGATCGCGGACACCGCAGGGCCCTCGGTCAGCGCCACTTCCCGCGCGGCAAAGCGTCGCGCACCGACGTCAATCATCGAGGCCCGGTCCGTTCGCCCGCCTTGCCGCCGCCATTGCTCGAGTGACGTCCACGGCGCCAGTCCGCCCGTGAACGTGGACGCCAGCACGGACTTGTCGGACAGGAGAACGGTCTCGTCGCCGGTCGCCTCGCTGATCGCGCGCGCGAACTCCTGATCCACGGGAACCGCCGCGACGACGTAGCCGAACAGCTTCTCGCCGGCTTCGGCAGCCGCGGTCGCGGCGTGATACGAACGGCCGCCGACCGACACGATAGTGGGCTCGCCCTGGTGTGCGACCAGGGCACTCAGCCAACCGTCGCCGGCGGTCCCGATGATCTCGTCGGTGCGCCCGAGCGGTGTGCCTGAAGGCCCGAGCGCCACGAGCAGCGGCGTGCCGGGATTCCGCTGCTGATACGTGACCAGGAAATCGCGAATCGTCGCGGCGTCGGTCGCCTCGAAGAGCGCCTTCAGTTCGGGAAACGACGCCAGCAGGCGGGCCGTGAGCTGCAGACGCTCGAGACGCCACTCGTGCGCCCGCGTGACCATCGCCTGCGCCCGCGCCAGGTCTTTCGCGAGGGCCGCGTTCACGGCTCGGTCGGACATCGTGAACAGGTAGACCCATAGAGCAGCCACGACGGCCAGCAGCACGCCGCAGGATACGGCGAGCACCGTGAGCTTCGCCCGACGGGTCGACGCGCCTACGTCACGGGCACTCAGCGCGGGAGCCGCATCAACGCCCGTCTTGCCAGACGCGTCGAGGAACATCGCGACATCGCGCGCCGACGAGGGCCGTTCGGATGGCTGTTTCTCCAGGCAGTTGTCGATCACGCGAAGGGCGGCCGCCGGCACGCCTGCGACGGTGCCAGCGAGCGGCGGCGGGTCGACGCGCAGGATCGCGGTCATCGTGTCGGCCACCGTCTCGCGCCGGAACGGATGGGTGCCGGTCAGCATCTCGTGCAGCACGACCCCGAACGCGAAGAGATCGGACCGCGGCGTCGCCGGCTCACCGAGCACCTGCTCCGGCGATGCGTACGCCGGTGTGCCGACGAAGACGCCCGGTTCGGTCGCGGTGATCAGATTTCGATCGACGTTGGTCGCCGGCTCGCGGCGGCGCGCCACGCCGAAGTCGAGGATCTTGACGCGTCCATCGTGCGTCAGAAACACGTTCTCGGGCTTCAGATCGCGATGGACGATCCCGCGATCGTGAGCGGCCGCAAGGCCGAGCGCCAGCTGGACCGCCCAGTCGAGCGCCTTGCGCGGCGGAAGCGAGCCGCTGTCGAGGCGCTTCCGAAGCGTCTCCCCTTCGAGCAGCTCCATGACGGCATGGGCGATGCCGTTCTGCGTGCCCACATCGTGGAGCGCCAGGATATTGGGATGGTTGATCGCCGCAACCGCGCGCGCTTCGCGTTCGAACCGTGCCAGCGCTTCGGGATCGTCGGCGAGCGTGCTGGGCAGCACCTTGATGGCGACGTCCCGGCCAAGCCGCGAGTCGTGGGCCCGGTACACTTCGCCCATGCCGCCGGCGCCGATGGGCGCGACGATTTCGTAAGGGCCGAGTCGCGTGCCAACGAGTGCGTGCATGGGTCGAACATCCGATTATAGCGCCCGGCAGTGGGGTCACTGCGTCCCGGCGCACCGGCGCCGGGAGTTTAACCCTTTCCTTACCTGACGACGCCGACGAGCAGAAGTTCGGCGGGAAGTGGCTTGTCGATCGGGAGTGAGACGGGCTGAGCCGGCGTGCGGGCGTCGTCCAGACTGAACGAGACGTTGCCGGTCTTCCGTTCGCGCGCTCTCAGGCGCAGCTCCCCCCGCGTGCCGTAGGACGCGGCCACCGGGTCGCGGGAGAAGTCCGGCACCTGGAGCGCGAACGCCCCGTCCCGGCCGAACCTTGCCGACGCGACAGTGAGAGAGGCGATCGCGCCATCCCAAATCCGGAAGAACTGGTGGCTCCACGGGGCGAGGTACGCGACTTCGAGGTCGAAGTCCGCGAGGTTCGGCGGCGGGGAGACCCACCGGCCCACGAGCGGGATTCGCTCCAGCGGTTGGAAATCGATCGCGACGGTCTTGGTGCGCGACTCGTCGGCAGGCGGCGCCTCGTTGACGAGCACCAGCCGGTATCCGGGACAGTAGACAATCGCCTGGAAGCTCAGCGCCGGATGTTTGTGCACTCCCACGGATGCGTCGACCACGTATTCGCGACCGCCAGGTGCCATGTGCCCAACGGTTTGGTATCCGCCGCCGGCCAGGGTCATGAGTTGATAGGTGACCTGCAGCGTCGTGGTGTCGACACGATCGGGAAAGCGCAGGCGGACAGTCCAACCGCCGCGCGCGTCCTGCGGATGTGTAAGGGCCTCGGCCCCGGACAGAGTCGCGATCACGAGCAGCGCCTGGAGGGTCCTGGTCATTCTTCGACAGCCTGACGAATCGGATTCGACCCGTCCCAAGCATAGACTCGCGCGAGCGCCAGATGGTTGGTTTCGGCTGGATGAGGAGGCGGCCGGGTCTGCAGCCATCGACAGATGCTCGAGAGGTGCGCGGAACCGTTATACTTGAACGTTCCCCTCCAGGGCCGGAGTGGTGAAACTGGCAGACGCGCGGGACTCAAAATCCCGTGACCTTCGGGTCATGAGGGTTCGACCCCCTCCTCCGGCACCACAAACACTCAGCACATTTAACGATCCGGCGACGGCGTGGTGCCACGACGGCAGCCGGATCGCCTCCACTCTCACTGATCTCTAGCTTATCGACGGCGAGCTTTTTTCGACGCCGGTATCGAGCTTCAGACCGGCGTGGCTGGCTGTCAGAGGACTGGTCCGTGGGTGCCTGTGTAGGAGGTCGGAGGCTCGACCCAGCCGACCCCTGGTCCGTGTCGGACCGTCGATTCCTAGGCGAGCCCTGACAAGCCGGGTGCCGGACTCCTGTCGGTCCCCTCGGAGGATCGCTGGCTGGCGTCCTCGGCATGGTGCTGCCCGATTGCCATTGCGAATCGTACGCAACCAACTCGACGAGCAGTTTGCGGGCGAGCGCATACCGAACGAAAAGGTACTAACATGATGACCCACGACTACAGCACCTGCGGCGGACCAGAGCACTGCGACTACTGCCGCGCCATTCTCAACGAGTCACCCGAGCAAGCCTGCGCCCGCTTGGCCAAAGAAAACCGCGAGCGCGTCCTGCGCACCGCGAGCCTACGCACCAGCATTCACCCACAGGAGGACAGCAGGAACGACTACACACCACCGAACCCCTACGAACACGGCCTCGCCACCCTTCGGGCCGCTGAATCGACGCTCACGACGCCCGAGCGGCAGTTCGAGCAGCGCTATCAGCGCATGCAGACACTCGCCCTCGAGCAACAGACTCTCGACCGCGATGTCGAGCAAGAAATCCGTGCCCTCGCGGAGTATCGACGCCAGCTCGACGCCAGCTCACCGCTGGCTGGCTACGCAGCGCCGGACCCGTACACAGCGGGGCTCGACAAGTTGCGGAGCGAAGGGCGATGACTGCTGTGGGGGCAGCCAGTTGGCGGAGGATGATTCTTCTGGAAGTAGAACCCTTTCAGCTCCACGTCGGCAACGCGTGGAGGAAGCGACGCGTGGGCCTCCGCCCGTCCACAGCGGGACGTTTTCCACCCGGCGCGTCGCACACCTTCTCTGGGTGCCGCGACCCCAGCGTCAGCCAGCACGTGGTCTCACCGCGGCTGGCACGCGGTCATCCGGTCACGCCCACGTGGAATCGGTCGCCGCGCTGCGAGGTCTCCTTGCGGGAGGCCGCGGCACGCGTCGATGCCTGGATGGCTGCCCCGTCGACAACACCATCGACGGCCACCGTTACCATTCTCCGTCGAACGTAATCGATTCCGCAGGCCACCGGACTGATCTGACCGAGTGTCGAATGGCGCCGCCGCTGGAAGATACGGCATCTCGGACGGCTCCGCGACTGTCCAGCGCGGCGCGTGCAGAAACGAATGCGCAGCCCAGCTTCTGGATCAGCTCGTCAATTGCGAGCGACGAGCACGCTGCCGTGGACGCAGGGGTGGAGGCCGCGGGCAATGTTGAAGTACTGCCAACGCCCATCCAGGTACGTGAGCTGCAAGCCTACAGTCCCGTGCGCGGCCTCGTCGGCGGTGGAGTTGTAACAACTGAGCGCGCGCACAACGCCTGTTCCGCTTCCCCCGTTCGCAGCCGCCTGGACACAAATGGGATTCGCTCTCGGGTCAGAGGCGTCGCTGCCTCTGTCATCGCAGAGCTGAACCTGTGCGGTCGCATCCGAGCTCACGCCCCACCGGACTGCCAACAGCGAGCCGGGCGTGCAGTCGTTCAGTGCTGCATCGAGATTGAAATATTTCCACGTGCCGCTCGAGAACGGGATGTGCAGGCCGATTGCTCCTTGGCCGGCCGGTGAAAGACAGTTGATAGCTCGAGCATCGACCGAACCGCTTCCACCGGAACCCGCGGCGAGCGTGCACATCGGTGCCGTGGAATTGTTGCCGCAGAGGCCGAGTTGCCCGTTCGGGGCTCCGTCCCCCCAGCTGACTGCGACGAGACTTCCGTCGATGCAAGGAACGAGTGTGCCTGCGACGGACCAACTGTTCCACTGGTTGCTTCGGTACGTGAGCTGAAGGTTGACGGCGCCCGTGGCGACTGTGTTGAGGCAGGTGACCGGACGGTGGTTGAAATCGCCCTGACCGTTGTGCGACCTCGCCGCGAGGCACTCCGCGGATGTCGACGCATTCGTACACGTGTAAAAGCGTGCGGGGCCCCCGCTGTATCCGCGCGTGGGATCCCACGCACGGTCGTAGGCGGTGAGCATGTTCTCTCCAAGGACTTTCCGTACCTCGTCGTCGGTGAAGCCTTGGGCGACAAACTCCCGGGTCAGCGAGCCCATACCCGCGACAGTGGCGGGGACGAACTGGAACTGCCCGGCGTAATAGTCTCCGCCGAGCACGATGTGATCAGCTCCAATCTTGTTCTTCAGATCCTTCATGGCCGCCACCACGGTGGCTGCGGTGACGTCCTTCGGGCCCCCGGCAAAGAAATCTGGAATGAAGTTGAACCCGATAACGCCGTAACCGCCGCCGCTTGCCGCAACAGCCCTGAAATACGCATCGCCGGGGCCGCCGACCGCAAAGTCATGTAACGATACGATTGGCGCGTTGTTCCTCTTGTTACTCTCGCTCGGCCGCCCTTCCAGCAATTGCGTGAGCAGTACCGGCGGCAGGTGGGTCACGTCGATCAACACACCAGTGCGATTCATCTCTTGAATCAGTGCCGTCCCCTGCTCCGTGAGCGTGGTGTGGCCGGACCAATAGAGTTGGCTGCTACCCGATCCGCCAAGTGAACACCCTGGCACCCCAGGGTCCGAAACGGGCGGGTAGAAGAGATGCGACTTTCGCCAGCCTGTTGCGTAGCGCGCTCTGACGCCGGTGCGGACATCGGCTGGACCAGGAGGAGGGGCGTTCAGTCGTACAACGTGGTCGGCCGCCTCCGTACCGATGATGATCGCGAGAGCGCCTGCGCGCTTGGCATCCCGAATATCCTGTACCGTTCTTGCAATACGGTACTTGTTACCGCCGGCGGCGACGATGGCGTTGAGCTCGGCGAGGTTGCGTTCGTAAATGGCAAAAATCTGCAGAGGCGTGCGTGATTCGCGACACCTGTTGACGTGCTCCTGCCCGTCTCCGGCGACAATGTCGAGGCCCAAGCCGGAAAGCTCCCCCGCGAGGGCGCTGTCGAACTCGGCCGCCTGAATGATGTGGTCGTGCGCGAGAATCACGGTCGACGTCTTGTGCAGCGCGGCGGCGTGCGTGACGTGAGCTGCTTCGGGCACAGCGATCGAGTACACAGCCCGACCAGTCACCGCGTTGTAGGAAACAAGGTCGGTCGGACCATTACCGTCGATGTCCATCGGCGCAATGGAGGTCCACCCGTTTGCCGCAACGACATCTCTGACGACTTGCTGATCCCCCGCGACACCAGTACCGATCGAAAACGCCGCCCGACCAGTCGCTGCGTTATAGGAAAGAAGGTCGGTCAGACCGTTACCGTCGAGGTTCACGGGCACGATCGACGTCCACCCCTGCGCTGCGACGACATCTCTGACGACCTGCTGATCCCCTGCGGTACCAGTACCGATGGAAAACGCAGCTCGACCAGTTGCTGCGTTATAGGAAAGAAGGTCGGTCAGACCGTTACCGTCGAGGTTCATGGGCACGATCGACGTCCACCCTTGCGCTGCAACAACATCTCTGACGACTTGCTGATTCCCCGCGGCACCAGTACCGATCGAAAACACAGCCCGACCAGTCGCTGCGTCATAGGAAACAAGGTCGGTTGGACCGGTGTTGTCGATGTTCATCGGCACAATGGAGGTCCACCCTTGCGCTGCGACGACATCTCTGACGACCTGCTGATCCCCTGCGGTACCGGTACCGATGGAAAACGCAGCTCGACCAGTCGCTGCGTTATAGGAAAGAAGGTCGGTCAGACCGTTACCGTCGAGGTTCATGGGCACGATCGACGTCCACCCTTGCGCTGCAACAACATCTCTGACGACTTGCTGATCCCCCGCGACACCAGTACCGATCGAAAACGCCGCCCGACCAGTCGCTGCGTTATAGGAAACAAGGTCGGTTGGACCGGTATTGTCGATGTTCATCGGCACAATGGAGGTCCACCCTTAGCGCTGCAACGACATCTCTGACGACATGCTGATCCCCTAGTTCAGCATGGAGTGGAATGATGGCAGTTGCGACAGTAAAGACTGACGCCGCTAGTAAGAGTGGTGAAGTTCTCATCGGGAGTTTCCGTTTTGGAATCATGACTGGAATCGCCAAATCCACACACCAGCTGCATTGTGGCGTATCCGCGCTCGGAGTCTGTCCAATCTTGCACACCTAAAAACCACCCGTTCCTTGGACGTTCCGTCGCTGAACGCCAGAGTGAAATGGGCCGCACGGAAGAGGGACACCGGTGTCGAAGCGGTTGCTCGCACACGCCCCTGTTCGCCTTTGGCGGATGGCGGTGGTCGAGACGAGAGTGACGCAAAAGTCCTTTTCAGGGCCGTAGGTTATTCAGCGTTCCGGGCCGGGCGATTGCGCGCTGGATCACACACCAATCACGATGATCCATGTGGGCACAGGTTCTGGATCACGCGCTCCTCCAGTCCCTGTCGCAGCGAGTCGAGCAGACCGCGAACGCCGCAACCGCCCTTGTCGGTCCACCCCGAGCGCGCTACACTCGGGCCATGCTGGCGATGCCGCGAGCTGTGCGGCTGGACTAGCGGTCGGCCGGGGGAGCGGGCAGGAACACGCTTGGACCGCCTACGTTTCTCTCGAGTATCCAATCTCGCATGAGATCAAGATCTTCTTCTCCATCTGCTCGGCCTTTCTCAGTGCTCGTTCCCGGGCTCCTTGCCCTAATTGCAGTCGGATGGGCTTATGATCTGCGCGCCGGCGTCTCAGGGCATCACTCCGGTCCGGAGTGCCTCGAGGGAGGTGGTTGAGTTTCCCCGCTACACTCTGATCTTCAAACCCACGCGAGACAACATTACTGTGGGGCGTGTGGTGCTCTCCGTCTACTGTTCCAATCCGGAAGAAGTCCGTGTGAACGGCGTCACGCTGGATCCCGCATGGAGGGAGGTCCGGCTGACACAGGCGGGAAGAATCATCGTGGATCGGAGCAGCAGCGCAGTGCCGGATGCCAGGGTGGCGTGGACAGACATCTACCTCGAACACGTTGCAACGAATCAGTTCAGTCTGCCGCCCCTGAAGATCGAATCATCCGCCAACGAGCCCGGCGCTCAACTTTGTATGTCGGTCAAAGCATGGTTCAACGAAGTTACCAACCAGTATGATTCCATGTACTATGAGAATCTCGACGACCGATATGCCCTCGTTTCCTGGTGCAAGAACCCACCCGAGTCCCTATCGCCGGTCGGAGCTCGCTTCAGTCAGAACCGGGTTGCGACCGCGGAAGAATTCAGGGCGACTCTTTCGAAGCCCTTGGTCATAAGATTGAACCAGCGACCGCTTCCGGGGGAGCGATCCCGGTGAGCGTTTGGTTCGGAAGGGGTTGCCCCGGCCGGACTAACCGGACCCAACACGCAGAGAAGCGTGTGCCTGGGGGACATCGCCGCGAGGCCCGGCGTGGAGGCACTTGACAAGGGGCCTTCATCTGCTTACGCTCCGGCCTAACGCACGCTCGACGTCGCTCGAGAAAGGACGGTTGTCTATGGCGCAAGAGAGAGCGGGTGCCGCGACAGTGATCGCACAGGAAGGAGAGCGGGTCCAGGTCGATTACAACGGCAAATGGCTGACGGTTCCAATGCGGGGATTTCCTCCTGGATTCAAGCTGGCCCCAGGCGGACGCGTAGTTCTGTTTGATGAGCCCACTGGTCCCGTTGCGCGGCCTCTCGTCCGCGTCGTGCACGCAATCACGTCGAGACAGCTGCGCGAGGCCGGGGGCAGGCGCGGCGTGCTCGAGCATGAAGGGCGGCGGCTGGAGCTGCAGGAGGGCACGGTCTTCGACGAGCCGCAACCTGCAGGGGAAGAGCGAGCGTCGGAAGACGAAGACAATGAGGTCTGGATTGTGGAGCGGGCCGAGGGCGACCCGACAGACCAGGTGATCGCCGTGCGCCGTAGTCGTTAACGCGGCGCCGCTATGGGAATTCTCGTGCTCGCCGTGACGCTCGTGATGGCTTCTGCTCTGCTCTGGGCCGGGTTGGAGAAAGCGGGCCGCCTGTCGTCTGTCGCGGGGACGTTGCATCAACTCGGAATGCCGGAGAGCGGCGCGAGAGTGGTCGCCCCACTCGTCGTCGCCGTCGAGCTGAGCGTCGCTCTCGGTCTGATCTTTCGTCCTCGTTCCATAGCGACGCTCACTGGAGTTCTGGCCCTCGCCGCCGCCTTCGCGATCTCCGGGCTCATTGCTCTTCGCCGCAAGGAGAAGATCCGATGCGGTTGTTTTGGACCGCACGGCAGCGCACACCTCGGGAAGAACCAGCTGGCAGCCCTCCCGGTGTGGTTCGGTGCCGTTACGCTCGTTTGGCTGAATGGTCCCACGCACTCATCCGACTGGCAGAGCGCTTCGAGGCTAGCCGTCGTTGCTCTGATGATGGCGACCTTACGCGGTGTCAGCAGCCTGCGCGCGGCCCATGAGGCACGCGGGGATCGGCGATCCGCGCGCGAGATGTTCGTATGGCTGAACCGGTAATGCTCGCGGTTGGCGTGCTCGCGTTATTGATTTTCGTGCTCTGCCGGCGTCGTCATCGAGCTCTACCGCGACGTGCGGCAGCTTCGCGAAGTGAACGGCATCCTCGACCGCCCTCTCGAGGTCGATCTCGGAGATGTGGCGGGCACGATGCCTTCCAGCTATGGACTCCCAAAGGCTCTCGATTCGATCGCCTCAGCTATCGTCGTGTTCATCTCGGACCGATGCGGGACGTGCCATGCGCTCGCCGCCGGTTTCAAGGGGACTTTGCCGCCAGGACTCTGGGTCGTGCTCGTAGCAAGGAGCCCGGAGTCGACCGAGGAATTCCTCGCATCGCATCAGCTGACCGCCATGAGCACCGACGGGCGGTTGTCGGTCGATGTGGCCGGCAAGATCGCCGACAGAATCGGGCTGCGCACCACGCCGGTGGGCTTTCGCGTGGAGAACGGACGGCTCGTCAGCGCCACGACGGTTCCGTCGACGAGATATCTCTCCTCGATTCTCCCGAACCGCGTGCGACTTGAGCGATCCGCTCTCTCGCCAACGAAGGAGAGGGTGCCCGTATGACGAAGACTGGTGGGACCGGAGGGACTGCGAGGAGCAGGTTGCCCGCGCAAGCATCAGGCCATTCTTGCGACCACTGCGTTGCTCAGGTCGCCAGGTAGCAGGTATCGGAAGGAGCTGAGACATGGGCTGGCATCCTTGGTTCAACGTTTCAGGTGGCAGGGCAGCGCTTCGGTCACCAATCACCGCGATCGCTCGCAACCCGAATCACCTCGACTTGTTCGCCACGGGCACGGACGGCCGGATCTTCTCGACCTGGTGGGATGCGGCGTCCGGATGGGCAAACTGGTTCAACCTCCCCGGCATCACGGCGGCACTCGGTTCGCCAATCACTGCGGTCGCCCGCAACCCGAATCACCTTGACCTGTTCGTCACCGGCTCGGACGGACGGATCTACTCGACCTGGTGGGATGTGGCCACCGGATGGGCAAACTGGTTCAACGTCTCCGGCGGCGCCGCGGCACTCGGTTCTCGCATCAATGTCGTCGCCCGCAACCCGAATCACCTCGACTTGTTCGTCACCGGCACGGACGGCCGGATCTTCTCGACCTGGTGGGATGCGGCGTCCGGATGGGCAAACTGGTTCAACGTCTCCGGCGGCGCCGCGAGCACCCGGTTCGCCGATCGAGGTCGTCGCCCGCAACCCGAATCACCTCGACTTGTTCGCCACGGGCACGGACGGCCGGATCTTCTCGACCTGGTGGGATGCGGCGTCCGGATGGGCAAACTGGTTCACCGTCTCCGGCGGCGCCGCGGCACCCGGTTCGCCAATCACTGCGATCGCCCGCAACCCGAATCACCTCGACTTGTTCGTCACGGGCACGGACGGCCGGATCTTCTCGACCTGGTGGGATGCGGCGTCCGGATGGGCAAACTGGTTCAACGTCTCCGGCGGCGCCGCGGCACTCGGTTCTCGCATCAATGTCGTCGCCCGCAACCCGAATCACCTTGACCTGTTCGTCACCGGCACGGACGGCCGGATCTACTCGACCTGGTGGGATGCGGCCTCCGGATGGGGAAACTGGTTCAACGTCTCCGGCGGCGCCGCGGCACTCGGTTCGCCAATCGATGTGGTTTCGCGCTATCCGGACCACTTGGATCTGTTCGTTACTGGTACCGACGGCGGAATCTATTCGGCGTGGTGGCATCAGGGTGAAGCCGGTGGTGGTGGCACGATCCCCGACGACAAGTGCTGCAGTCTCGCGCGCAAGGACAAGGAGTGCCACTGGGTAGACAGTAAGTCCAACTTCAGCTGTCCGGCGGGCTACCACAGGCAGTGGTGGTACTGTTGCGAGGGAACGCAGCAGATCGCGTGCGCCGAATGCACGACGAATCCGAGCAGCTGCTGGTCCGGGTCGTTTGACTGTTCGATCTGGTGGCACACGGGCCAGTCATGCTGACCGATCAGGTCACACTCGTCGCCGTCGTTGGGGTGACACTCGCTTCAGTGGCCGGATTCTCCCAGCTGTTCAGCCTTTGAGGGGTGTCAATCCAGGGAACCCTGGGGCCCCTGGTGCAGGGGTCGACCAAGCCGGACCCTTCAACTGCGGATTGCCGCGGCATTCGCCGCCGCGTTCCTCGGTGGGGCACTGACCATCTTCGCGATCGTCAGCGTCGTGGGCGCAGCTCTCGGTCTCGCGCAGCTGCCGTTCGAGTGGCGGGTTGGTCTTGCTGGCGCCGGCCTCCTGCCATTGGCCGCGGTCGACCTGCGCGCTATTGCGAAATCGACATACTGCCCAATCAGCTGGCGTCGCCAGACTCCAAGAAGCCTACTGCGCCGATACCGCATGACAGTCGCCGTGTCGGCGTGGGGCTTCGATACGGGTCTCATCGTCACTACTTTCCGCGTCGCCGCAGTCGGCTGGGGGGCGCTTTTCCTGGCTGCGCTGGGCCTGTTGCCATTGTGGGCGGGGCTGGGCTACGGCCTTGCCTTTGCGTTGCCTTTTCTCGTCCTACTCATGAGACCGCGGCTCGGCCGCTCTTCGAGGGACGCGGCTCCCGCAGATCCGGGACTGGAGTCGATGCTACGAAGGCGCGCGGCGATTCAAGGCTTGTCGGCCGCACTGCTGATCACGAGCGCCGGAATCCTGATCGGCAGCGTCATGGCGAGAGAGACCGACCAAATCGAACGTGGTGAAGGGTTCAGAAATTCAATCTCGGTGCCTGCAGGTGATACACGCCAAAAGTTGTAGCGCATGAAGTAGTCCGAACATCCTCGGTGGGCGTCGTACACAACCCTTGAGGACGCGTCGCGGTCGCCGATGTGATCGGTGACAAGCCACACCGACACCGTGTGCGTACCATGGCCTCAGAGAGCGCGCGCAAGCGGTCCGCCGTGCGGACGGCAGGAATTCAGCCGCAGGCTGCCCGTTGAGCGACGTCGCCATCGGTGCCGCAGCGACCGGCCGGATCCGGTGCGGTGCTATAGTTCCGGCACAGAGCACCGGTTGTGCAGAACGGCTTCCTCGTCGGCGATTCCCATCGGGTCGAGCCATCGCTGAACAGCGTCACCGGACCGGCCGGTACGATTCGCCTGGAACCCAAGGTGATGCAGGTGTTGGTGCTCCTTGCCGGGCATGCAGGTCAGGTCATTCCGAAAGAACGCCTGATCCACACCGTCTGGCCAGACACCTTTGTCACCGACGACGTCCTGACGCGTGCCATCTCGGAACTGCGTCGAGTCTTCGGTGATGATGTCAAAGAGTCACGCTTCATTCAGACCATCCCGAAAAGTGGCTATCGGTTGATCGCTCGCGTGGCCCCCAGTGGTGCGGACCAGGAAATTGCCGCTCCGGGACAACCCGTGCACCTCGAGACTACGGCCGCGGCCGACACTCACGACATCGCCGACGCGCTCATCGAGCTCGAGGACGCCGGCAAGCCAATCGCATCGACGAAAACCGCGGCTGATGGAGCGGCGGAACCGCCGGCCCGCCCTCGGGAGCGGCTCGGCTGGATGACTGCCGCTGCCCTCCTCCTGGGTGCGGCGGCGCTTCTTGCAATCGCCACGGGATTGGCTTCCTGGCTCGGACGACACTGGCTGACCGCGCACAGCGAGAGCGCTGTCGCCCGCCTGTCCCTGAAGATCGAGGGGGACACGGCCGAGAATCTTCGACTTGCGGTGGACAGGTTCTTCACGCCGTTCGCCCTCTCGCCCGACGGCACGCGGCTCGTCTTCCGCGCCCGCGGCAACCGACGAGCCCAACTCTTTCTGCGCGAGCTGTCTGGGTTCGAAACCAGACCCATTCCTGGTACCGAGATGGCAACGACGCCGTTCTTCTCACCCGACGGCCAGTGGATCGGCTTCTGGCGAGCGGAGGATCGTATCCTCCGCAAAGTCTCGCTCGCGGGCGGTTCTCCGATCGACATCGCTCAGACCCTCGTACCGGTCGTTGCGCTCTGGACATCGAACGACGAGATCGTGATCGAAAGCGGCGATCAACACGGTGAACTATGGTCGATCCCCGCGAGCGGCGGCACGCCCAAAGCGATCGCCGTCCGGGATCGCTCCGACGGCGAATTGATTTCACTGCGAGGGCGAGTACCTGGTAGCAATGACCTTCTCGTCGCAAGCCCTGGCGACGGCGGAACCTGGCTCCATGTGCTGTCGCGTGAGACGGGAAAGAGACGACGATTGCTGCGCGGCGGCAGCAACGTCATGGCGCGCTACACCGGGACGGGCCATCTCGTGTTCTCGGACGGCGACGCGCTACTGGCCGTGCCTGTGAACCAGCGATTCGAGCCCGTTGGTGATCCCACACCCGTCCTGCATGGCATCGATCACGACTATCGGCACTCGAACGTGGCGCTGTCCGATAACGGCACGGTTATCTACGTAGCCGCCGATCGTGTCCAGGAGGCAGGACTCGTCTGGCTGGACCGCGACGGGAACGCCACTCCCGTGCCCGGAGGGCGAGTGCCGTTTGAGACCGCTGCCCTCTCGCCGGACGGCCTGCAGGTAGCGGGTGATGTCGTGGAAGGAACGAAGGTGCAGGTGTGGGTCCGCGATCTGGAGCGCGGTGCAAAGCGCCTGCTCGTCTCCGAGGGCGACAGCTTTCAGCCGATCTGGAGCCGGGACGGCCGATTCATCACCTACTGGTCGACGCCCGGCAACAGCTCGGTTTTTCGGAAGCGTGCGGATGGGACTGGCGCCGCGGAGTTGCTGATGCGTGGCCGACCGTCTCTGATACTCGAGGACTGGTCTCCGGATGGCCGAACGCTTCTGTTCAGCGAGTACACGAACCGCGGCGATACGGACGTCTGGGTTTACGCGGATGGCAAGGCGATGCCACTCCTCTCCAGTCCGTCCAACGAGTCGGCGGCGAGGTTTTCTCCTGATGGCCGGTTCATCGCGTTCGAGGCCGACGACGGCGGTGTCAGCCACGTCTACGTGCAGCCTTTTCCGGGGCCCGGCCCTCGGACCGCTATCTCCACGGAGGAAGGGGACAGGCCTGTATGGATCAACGGCGGGCGGCTCCTGTTTCTGAGCGCAGGTCGAATGATGGTCGCCGACGTCCAGACCCATCCGGACCTGCGCGTGAGTCAAACGCGGCCGCTCAACGAACGACGTGATGTTCAGCACAGGATCATGCCTTCGCCTGACGGACGTCGCTTTCTGATGCTCTCTCCAAGGGTAATGGACGGCCCGATCGAGTTGCGCCTCATCCTCAATTGGTTCCAGGAGCTCGAGCGGCTCGCCCCCCATCCGCCGCGCTAGTCGCCACGGCTCGCCGAACCGCCTCCAGACTCACCTCGCTCGCGGCGTCGCGTGGAGTGCAAGACTCGCCTTCAGTGGCGGTCCGCTCGCCCCACGCAGCGTAAGGAGAAACTAGCCAGGTTATGGTTGAAGATGCCGAGGGCGGTCTGCCGGAGGCCGAAGATGTCATCATCTGGCCCTTGGAAGAACGGGACGCTCTAGACGTCTACCGTGTGACCAAAGGAACCACGCTAATAGGCGAGTTCGCCGTGAATTCGTTGTGCATGACGCAGCTCCGAGTCAACGATAGCGCGGACTGCGCCCGCTGTCATAAACTGGCTGACGTGCGCTTGCAGCCGACGGCGCGCGGCGGCCTCCTGAAGCGGCGCGGCCGAAGCGCGGACGGTCGGCCGTTTCGAAGGGATGCCGATGGTGAAAAGCCTTCTGCTCGCAGCGTCCATGATTCTCGGCGTTGTTTCCACTGCAGATGGTGCGAGGCACCGGCAGGCTCGTGGTGGATGCGGCTGATCGCGCGGCGCTCGATGTCCGCACGGTGCGGGTCAGCGCCTTCCCTGACCCGGTGGATGGCAATCCCGGTCCGCAACGCGTGGAGCCGACGAAAGAAGACCTCACCTTCGCATTCGAGACGTGGCCGCAGCCCGCGCGCATCCGCGTCGTCATCGACGCCCCCTGGTGGGTAGTGAAGACTGTTCGCCACAACGGCGCGGACATCACCGACAAGCCGATCGACTTTGTACAAGGCAAGGACGTCACCGGGCTCGAAGTGTTCATCACGAGGGGACCCGTCCGTCGGTAACGCTCGCGGTGAGAACGCCGCCGCTGAGGCATTTGTGCTCCGCACTCCGAGACGTGGCTCACCCTTGTAGAATCACGACGTAGAATCACGACCATGACGCTCAATGAGATTCTCAAGCAGCTCAAAGCGCTCGGCAACGAGAAGGTGCGGGCGCACAACACCAAGTACGGTGCCGGCGACAATCAGTTCGGCGTCAAGCTCGGAGACATCCGGGGGCTGGCGAAGAAGATCAAGACCAACCATGAGTTGGCCATGTCTCTCTGGGAGACTGGTAACGTCGACGCCCAGCTCTTGGCAACCCTCCTGATCAAGCCAAAGAACCTGTCAGCCGAAGAGATGGATCGAATGGTGCGGTCCGTCACCTTTGCCCACGTCGCGGACTGGCTCAACGCCTATGTCGTCAAGCAGCACCCCGACAAGGAGACTCTTCGCCAAGAATGGATGGTTACCGACGACCGGTGGGCCGCACGCGCGGGATGGAGCCTCACCGCCGAGCGAGTCGTGAAGAGTCCCGAAGGGCTCGACCTGACCGCGCTGTTGGATCGCATCGAGTCGGAAATGGGCCGTGCCGATTCCGTGGTGCAGTGGACGATGAACAGTACTCTTGCGGAAATCGGAATCCACTTCCCAAAACTCCGCAAGCGGGCGCTCGCCATTGGAGAGACGTTGGGAATCTATCGGGACTTTCCCGTTTCGAAAGGTTGCACCTCACCCTTCGCCCCGATCTGGATTGCCGCAATGGTGAGCCGGCAAGGCTGAAATCTTCGGGCGCGCCGGGCGACGCGCGTTGATCCGGTGGTCGCTCTGAGGGCGGACTGATTCAGCAGGCGGACGGGGTCAGCGCACGAAACGAAGGCCGGTCGGCGTGGCAGGTGGCGGCCCGGTCCGCGGGCCGTAAATGAACGGTACTCCGCAAGATCATCGGCATCGAGCGACCGATTGGCGGCGCTGCAAGACGACACCGTTGGGTACATCGTCGCGCTCGCGGAGGCCGAATGGTCAAGCCCGAGCGCGTGACCGAATTCATGCGCGGCGATGTCTTCGATATAGAATCCGTCCGAGCAACCGGTCGTGCCTGCGAAGAAGTGAAACCCACCGTCCCAGAAGACGATATCCGTGTCGAGAAGCCTGGAGCCGCTGAACCACGAGTAGGTGGTGGCAATCGCCGAACCGCTCGATGCGTTGCGGAACAGCACCAGGTTGATGCCGTCATTGGTGTTGGTGACTTGAGAGCTTGGACCGGCGTAGCTGAAGGCGAATGCAGCGGTCGACTGCAGCGCCCACGTGTCGGCCCCCGCCCGGACAGCAGAAACGACTGCGGCGAGTGGCAGATCGAGATTGGCCGGGTTGATGACGTAAGAAGCGGTCCCCTGGCTCCACTTGAGGCCGCTCGCCGTGTAGGCGCGCGGGTGGTTCGAGAGCACTGTGGCAATCGCGAGCGCAGCAACCAGCAGCGAGACGGAGGTTCGTATCGTCACGCGTTACCTCGGCGTCCTGACTGGCGCTGCTGACGCGGCCGAACGACGAATCTCATCGAGCGTCACGTTGCTGCCGGCAACCCGCTCGGATCGATCGAGCTTCAAGAGACCCTGTCCTCGCATGTAGGGCACCAGGGTGCCTCGCCGGCTGCGAGTCAGGTAAAAGACGGCGCGCTCGCCCTGGGTGAAGGTCGCCAAATCCGAGACGCGCAGCGTCAGATCCCCAATTGTTCCGCCCTCGACTTCGACGTCCACCGTCTGTTGCGCTTGCCCCTTGAGCGTCTCGTCGACAGTCACCCGGACCACCGTAACGATCAGCCGATCGCCGAAATCGTTCACCCGCCACTCGCTGTTGACGGACGCGACGCGCCCCACGATCACGCGTTCGGCCCCGCGGGCGCGCTCCGAAAGAGAAGTCGCCGCCTCCTGGTTGGCCGCCGCGCTGATGACCAACCCGGACAGGCCAGCCAGGACGCACAGCACCGTCAACACTCGTCTGCTTGAC
This sequence comes from uncultured Acidobacteriota bacterium, assembly GCA_963771395.1. GTDB lineage: Bacteria > Acidobacteriota > Vicinamibacteria > Vicinamibacterales > 2-12-FULL-66-21 > DATBJJ01. Next base: position 145,520 of record CAVYTY010000022.1, read on the forward strand.
CGGAACTCGACAGCTCGGCCTCGGGGCCGTCGCCTGATCAGACCTGTGGCCATTTTGCCGGACATCCTCAATTCACATGCCATCTTGACCGTTCACGAGCCACAGTGCGCAAGTTCTACCCACTCTTGAACTTGATGCGGCGCGGTGGGGGCCGCCCGCAGCGCCCGATTCGGCCCGAATCAGTCAGTATTGAAACCAGTGTCTCAAATCCGGTGCCAAAACGAAGCTGACGGTTACCTCGCGCTCTAGTCTACTCGGGCTTCTTGTACGGCGGCGGAAGTGCCAGCACTGGCGAAACATTGACCAGCGTTGCCCCCTGCCACATCGACGGCACACCGCGGATGAACGTCACGATCCCGCCAACAGGGGCGCGGATGTCGCCAGTCTTTCGGCCCACGTAGTCGGTGGTGTAACCGACGACCTGGCTCTCGCGCACGATGGCGCCGCGCGCCGCGCTGGCATGAAACATCCCCGGCGCGTCGGCCTGGACGCGGCTGCCGGCGCTGACGAACACCGGCTTGACGCGCGGCTTCACCTGGCGCGCGATCATCTCGAGCGAACCGAGCACGTTCAAACACCCCGACACGAGCGCGTCGACGTCGGCGGCCAGCACCAGCCCGCTCCGCCCGGCTTCCGCCACGATCATCGTCTTGCCCTGCGCCAGCGAGTAGCCGCCCAGGCTGCGGGTGCTGGCAGGATTCGAGACGTCGATGTCGCGCAGGATGACGTGGTCGAGTCCGAACGCCAGCACCAGCGCGTGTGACGCCTCGTCCTGCGCCGCGCTGCCGGTTCGTGTCCAATAACTGTAGGGGCGCAGATCCTCGTCGATGTCACCCCCGTGCAGATCCACGACCACGCCGGCCGGTCTCACGATTTGGTCGGCGACCAGCGCGAGAGCGCGCTCGCTCTGCGTCCCGTTCGCGTTTCCGGGATAGCCGGCGTTCATGCCCTTGCGATCGACCGGGTTGACGTGCACGGTCATCTGCTCGAAGGACGCGACGTTGAGGAGCGGCGCGACGATGACCGTTCCGGTCAGCGTCCTGGGATCAATCTGCCCGATGAGCCTGGTGAGCGCGACGATCGACGCGTACTCGGTGCCATGGCTGCCGGCGACGAAGGCCACCACCTTGCCCGGCTTCGCACCGTTGATCACGGCCACTGCAATCGTCGTCGCCGCATCCGAACCGCGGGGTACCTGCAATTCGCCATACGCGGTCGTGCCCCGGGCAGCGGAGGCCGTGCCTACTTTCGTCTCAGTATCTGGGGCCTGAGCCCTGACGACGGTCGTCAGCGCGAGCAGACCCGCGAACGCGAACGCGATTCCGTGTCGCATCGCCATTCTCCTGTCCCGCTGCTCAGGCAGGATTGGGTCGCGCCTTCTCCTGCTCGATGAGCACGCGACGCAGGATTTTTCCCGAGGGTGACTTCGGGATCTGCTCGATCACCTCGACGGCGCGCAGCTTCTTGTATGGCGCGACACGCTCCGCGACGTAGCCCATGATCTCCTCCGGCGTGACGTCGCCGCGGAGGACGACGAACGCCTTCGGCACCTCGCCGCATTCCTCGTTCGCGATCGGGATCACCGCTGCGTCGGCGACGAGCGGATGTGACAGCAGCACCGCCTCGAGCTCGGCCGGTGCGATCTGCATCCCCTTGTACTTGATCAGTTCCTTCAGCCGATCGACGATGAAGAAGCAGCCGTCTTCGTCGGCGTAACCGATGTCGCCGGTGTGCAGCCAGCCGTCCGCATCGATCATGGCGGCCGTCGCGTCCGGTCGATTCAGGTAGCCTTTCATCACCTGCGGCCCGCGCACGCAGATTTCGCCTTCCTCCTTCGGTCCGAGCTCCGCGCCGGTCGTGACGTCCACCATCCGGGCCTCGGTGTTCGGGACGGGTGGCCCGATGCCGCCGATCTTGATCGGTCCGCCACGGGTGCGCGTGGTGTGCGTGACCGGAGACGTCTCGGTGAGGCCGTAGCCCTGGACGACGAGGCAGCCAAGTCGTGCGCTCGCGGCGGCCGCCACGTGTTCCGACAACGGCGCGGCGCCCGAGAACAACGTGTGCACGCGGCTCAGGTCGTACTTGTCGACCAGGGGGCTCTTGGCGAAGGCCAGCACGATGGGAGGGACGACATTGGCGAACGTCACCCCATACTGCTGCATCGTCTGCAGGCACTGTTCCAGGTCGAATCGCGGCATCGTCACGATCGTGGCGCCGTGGTGGATGCCAAGGTTCATGATGACGACCATGCCGTAGATGTGAAAGAAGGGCAGCACGCCGAGCATGACGTCGCGTTCGCCGATGTTCGTGACGGGCGCCGTCTGCAGCATGTTCGCCACCAGGTTGCGGTGCGTGAGCATCACGCCCTTCGGCAGGCCCGTGGTGCCGCTCGAGTAGGGAAGCACCACCACCTGCGAGCGCGGGTCGATCGCGACGGCCGGCGGATCGCCATCCCCCGCGAGCAGCGAAGCAAACGGCGTGGCGCCGTTCCCCTCACCGAAGACGAATATCTCGCGTATCCGGCCTCACGAGCGGCGTGTGCTGCCTTGTCGAGGCAGGGCGGAACCGTCACCAGCGCGCGCGCGCCGGCGTCCTCGAGTTGCCGGCTCAACTCGGACGCTGTATAGGCCGGGTTGATCGTGGTGTTGATTCCCCCGAGCAGCGAGACGGCATGGAAGGCGACCGCATACTCGGGGATGTTGGGGCTGTAAATGGCAAAGACATCCCCCTTGCGGAAGCCCCTCGAGGACAGCCCGGCCGCCGCCTTTCGCACCGCCCCGGCCCACCCGCTGTAGGTCAGCGTCCGCCCCGTCGGCCCGTCGATGAAGGCCGGCTTGTCGCCGAGCGCCGCCGCGCGTTCGAGGAGGAACGGCGTCAACGCGACGTCGGGAATGACGACGTCAGGCTCCGGAGCGCGGAAAATCATTGCGCCATCCTACCCCAGCCCAGCAGTTGCGGTCGTCGTCAAAGTGCGCTCGTCAATCCTCTGGTGGCTCGCCGCTCGGGGCCATCTTGACGAGGCGAGGTTCGAACCGCGCCAGGGGCTCGACGAGGTCGCGCTGGGCCGCCATGACCTGGTCGATGTCCTTGTAGGCCATCGGCACTTCGTCGAGTCCCGCCGAGAGCAGCGTGACGCCGCGCTCGCGCAGGAACCGCTGTGCCGCGTCCCACGTGAACATCTCCCTGGCTTTCGTGCGGCTCATCCTGCGGCCGGCGCCATGCGACGCCGAATTCAGCGAGGCCGCGACGCCCTTTCCCCGGACGACGTAGCCCGGCGTGCCCATCGAGCCGGGGATGATGCCGATGACGCCGACGCCCGCCGGCGTCGCGCCCTTGCGGTGCACGATGACCTCGGCGTCCGTAGCCATCCGCGAGCCGATGCCGTTCGCGCCAGGCGAAGTTGTGGTGGTTCTCGATGTCGAGCAACACCTCGACACCCAACGCGCGCGCCATATGCGCGTGAATGAGCGCGTGATTCGCCGCCGCGTATCGTCCCATCAGCTCCATCGCCGCCCAGTACTCCTGGCCTGCCTCGGACGACAGCTCCAGCCATGCCAGATGCGAGAGCTGCTTCGGCAGTTCCGGGTGCTGTTCGCGCGCCAGCCGGCTGTAGTGGTCGGCGACCTGCGCGCCGGTTCCCCTGCTGCCGGAGTGGCTGAGGAGCGCCAGGTACTTCCCCGGCGGGAGTCCGGCAGCAGCATCGAGAATCGTGAGCAGGCCGAACTCGACGAAGTGATTGCCGCTCCCGCTCGTGCCGAGCTGCGCCCAGGCGCGATCCTTCATGCGCGCGGTCACACCCGTCACCCGCCAGTCGGCGTCCATGACGTCGTGGTGCCGGCGCGCCTGGAACGCGGCGCCCATGCCGAAGCGCGTCTCACGCTCGATCGCCTTCGCCAGACGATCCTGATCGGTCGCGAGCGTGCTGACCGGCAGGTCGAGAACCGTGAGCTTCATCCGGCACGCGATGTCGACGCCGACGGCGTACGGGATCACGGCGTCCCTGGTCGCCAGCACGCCGCCGATGGGGAGCCCGTAGCCGACGTGCGCATCCGGCATCAGGGCGCCGGCCACCGCTACGGGCAGCTTGCACGCATTCTTGAGCTGCTCGACCGCTGTCGACTCGAGGTTGTCGCCCCAGATCCGGTAAGGCGCATCGACGCCTCTCGGAACAAACGTCCCCTCCGCCGCGGACTGCTCGACGAGCAGCCGCGCCAGCTCCCCGTAGCGCGGATCGTCGACAAAATCGGCCGGTGTCGCGGCGACCAGGTGCAGTTCGCTCACGACGGCCGCCATGCTGCGCTTGGCTGTCCCGGCCTTCTGCAGAATCCGCTGGGCCGTCTCGGCGGCGCGGCCCGGCGGGATGCCGATCCTGATCAGGTCTCGTGTCTTCATCTCTATGCTTCAGTCAGACGCACCGCCCCGGCGCACCTCGGCGAGCGTACGGGCGATGTCGGCCTGCGTCGGGTCGAGTCGCAGCGACTCGCGGAAGGCGGCGGCGGCTCCCGCTCGATCCCCGACGGCGAGACGCGTCAGGCCCAACCCGTTCAGCACCATCGGGGAAGGGGGGCCGGCCTCGAGCGCTCGCTCGAAGTAGGGTAAGGCCTCAGCGGGACGTCCTCCGGAGGACAGCGCGCCCGCGAGGTACAAAAGAGCTTCAGCGTTTCTGGGTTCGCGTTCGACGGCCTGACGGAAAAGACCGAGCGCCTCGTCCGCGCGCCCGCTGCGCACGCGGAGCACGCCGAGTCGCGTCATGGCCGCCACATCGCCGGCATCCAGCTCGAGGATGCGCGCGTAGCGGGCAGCCGCCGAGTTGAGATCTTCCCGGAGCAGAGCCAGGTCGCCCAGGCGACGGAGAGCTTCGATGTGATCGGGGACGAGCTTCAGGACCCGCTCACACGCTGCGGCGGCTTCATCGTATTTCCGTTCCTGGATGCGGACCTCGGCCAGGGAGATCAGGGGCTGCGGAAACGTCGGGTTCTCGCGACCGGCGCGTTCGAGGATGAGGATGGCCTCCTCCAGCCGGCCTGCGGACCGCAGGTTGTCGCCGAGCACGACCGCGTCTTCAGGCGTGAGCTGTCCTTCCTTGTCGAGCAGACGCAGGTCGGCGATGGCGAGATCGTGCTGTCCGGCGGCGGCATAGGCCACGGCGCGCGTACGTCTGGCCATGAAGAGGCCGGGGTCTTCCTTGATGACGGCGGTCAGCTCGCGGATGGCGAGCTCGGGCTCCGATCGCGCCGCGGACATGCCGCGATTGAGCCGCGGCAGCAAGCGGACACCGTCCTTGGGGTCGCGGAGCACAGTACCTCGGGGGCGCAAAACGCGGCCTCCGCTCGCGTAGCCGAGCGCGCGCAGCCGCTCTGCGGCCTCGGCGTCGACCGTTGGTGCTGCGGCCGAGGGCGTCGGAAAACGCAATGCCGCCTCCACCTTCCGGTCCAGATCTTCTGCCTGCGCCCGCTGCTCCCCGGCGCGATTCGTCGTCTCCGAAACATCCTTCTCCAGGTCATACAACTCCGGTTGCGGAGCCTTGATGTATTTGATGCCCCTCGTCCGCCACGCGTGCAGCGGGGCCCACCCCAGTTCCAGCTCGGGATAGAGCGACTCGGCGTAAGTCGGATCGTCGGCCATCTCGCGCCCATCGGCGGCGGGCCGGACAGACCGCCCCTCGACATCGCTTCGCGGGGGAAGCCCGGCATAGTCGGCGAGCGTCGGCAGCACGTCGATGGATCGGGCGACTGTCCGGGGTACTCGCCCCACGGCGATGCGCGGCCCCGCCATGACCCATGGGACTCGGAGCGTCGCGTCGTACACGAAGATCCCGTGCGTGCCTTCACCGTGCTCGCCCAGGCTCTCTCCATGGTCGGCTGTAACGAGCACGATCGTCCGCGCGGTGTCGCTCCTGACGTCGAGCGCCTGCATCAAACGCGCGAGTTGGCGATCGACGAACGCGATCTCTCCGTCGTAGGGTGACTGGCGAAAGCGTTCAGCCAGGTCTGCCGGCGGCTCGTATGGCGCGTGCGGATCGTAGTAGTGGACCCAGAGGAACCATGGCGTCCGCTTCTCGGCCGTTGTCGGACTGGGTGCAGCGAGCCAGCGGAGCACCGCATCAGTCGTCGCATCCGCGAAGCGCTCGACATAGGGTGTCCGCCGCCGATCGGTGCCCTTCGGCAGACGGTCGTCATAGATCTCGAATCCGCGATCGAACCCGAACCGGCGATCCAGGGGGAACCCCGACACGAAAGCTGCGGTGCGGTAGCCCGCCTGACGGAAATCCTCGGCCGCCGTTTTCACCTGCGGTGCCAGGATGTAGCCGCTGTTGTTCCGGAAGCCATGAACGAGGGGCGTCTGACCCGTCAGGATCGACGCGTGCGACGGTCCAGTCAGAGGCGCATGAACCACCGACGTTTCGAAGCGAACCCCGCGCGTGGCGAGTGCGTCGATCGTGGGCGTGGACGCAGCCTGGTATCCGTAGCTGCCGACGTGGTCGGCGCGAAGCGTGTCAATCGTGACGAGCAGCACGTTCGGCCGATCTGCTGAGCCGGATCCGGACCTACCCGCACGACAGCTGGCGGTTGATACGAAGATCGCGAAAACGATAGCGGGAGTGACGAGATGCCGCATCGGAGACCGTTCTGAAGCGTACCGCAAACGGGAGCTCAAGCTATGGCTGAGCAAAAATCAGTTGACAGCAATCAAATCATAGATAAAAAGGGATGGTTCGTGACAGCCGGCGCGAGGCTGAAGGCGAGCCTTCAGAATCCCTCGTGCGACCGCGCTGTCGGAGGGGATACAGATGTCGAAGAGCGCCGCCGCCACGGTACTCGCCGCGATCCTCGCCTTCAGCGCTCCTGCATTCGCGCAATCCTTCCTGGGCACGATTCGCGGTACCGTCGTCGATCCCCAGGGACAGGTCGTACCGGGCGCCGCCGTTCTCATCATCGACGACGCGACCAGCGTGCCCCGAACGCTCGAGACCGATGCGGAGGGGCGCTACGAGGCGTCGAACCTGAGACCAGGGACGTATCGCGTCCAGGTCGTCACGACGAGCTTCAAGAAGTTCGAGCGAACGGGCGTTCTCGTGGGGGCCGCCGGCACGGCGCTCGTGGACGTCACCCTCGAGCTCGGCGCCATCAACGAGACCGTCACCGTCGCGGGCGAAGCGCGCAACAACATCATGCTCGAAAGCCAGGCCATCGTGCGCGGGCTCGACGAGCAGCAGCTCCACGACCTGCCGCGCAACAGTCGCGATATCCAGTCGTTCCTGCTCCTCAACCCCAACGTGGTCGGCGGTGCCGATGACATCCAGTTCCTGGGTGCCAAGACCTACGGCGTGTCGTACATCCAGGACGGCCAGGCATCGACGAACGCCATCTTCGGCACGATCGGCAACTCCGCTCCTGGCCTCGACGCGATCTCGGAGATCACGGTGCTGTCGAACTCCTACAGTGCCGAGTACGGCGGCCTGGCGGGCGTCGTGGTGACGACCAAGCGCGGCGCGAACAGCTACCGCGGGACCAGCTTCTACGACTTCAACAGCAACGCCCTCAACGCGCTGACCTACAACCAGAAGCTCTCGGGCGTCCAGCGTGGGGATCCCCTCTCCGAAACGCACGAGCACCGGTGGGGTGGAAGCGTCGGCGGCCCCCTGGTCTCCGGAAAACTGTTCTTCTATGGCAACTACGAGGGCTCGAACAACAAGGCAATATTTGGTGGAGCGAGGGCGACCGTTCCTACGGCGGCGATGCGGATCGGCGACTTCCGCGGCACCGCGATCGTGCCGCGAGACCCGGCGACCGGGCTGCCCTTCGCCAATCAGGTGATTCCCACCGACCGCGTCGATCCGGCGGCGCGCGCGATCATGGACTTCTTCTACCCGCTGCCCAATCAGGGAACGATGGCGAACGGGTACGGCGTCTACCAGCAGTTCGTTCCCCAGACGCGCGAACGCCAGCGAGCCGACATCAGAATCGATCAACAGGCGGCACGCAACGATTCGCTGTTCCTCCGCGGCAGCTACCAGCACCGCAATCCGAACAACATCATCTTCGAGGCCGGAAACGCCTTCACCAACCTCCCGATCCTGAATACCACGCTCAATACCGGGTCGGTGATCGGCGGCTGGACCAAGATCATCGCGCCGACGGTCGTCAATGAGTTCCGAGCCGGCTACAACTATGACAACTCCGGACGGGAGAGCACGTTCCTGGCGGCGGACGTGGCCGCCCAGCTCGGGATCGAGAACGCACCGAGCCTCGGCGCCGACCGCCGCGGGTTCCCATCGTTCCAGTTCACGGCGGGAACGAACCGGCCCACCAACATCGCCGATGCGGCGCGGAACGTCGATCGCACGCTTCGTCAGAATGCCTTCTCGCTGAGCGACAACGTGACCTGGATCAGGGGCGGCCACACGCTCAAAGGCGGCGGCCTCTGGACCCACAACACCGCCCGCGACGGGTTTGGGTTCGGCGTCAATTTCCGCGGGCAGTATCGGTTTCGCGGCACCTTCACCGGCAATGCGTTCAGCGATTTCCTGCTGGGGATGCCCGCCGACGCGCGCGACCAGGTGACCAACCGTGGACCGCTCGAGGGCCATTCGAATGACATCGCGCTCTTCGCGCAGGACGACTGGCGGGTCAACAAGAGCCTGACGCTGTTTCTTGGCCTGCGCTACGAGGTCGTGGGAGCGTGGCACGAGAAGGACCTGACCCTCGCGAACTTCCAGCCTCTCGAGGGCGGCTACCACGTCGTGGCCAACGAGACGGTCGCGGCGCTGCTGCCGCCTGGCCTGCTCGCTCTCGACCGCACGCGGACGGCAGCCGAGGTGGGCCTGCCCGAGACGCTGATCAACACCGACAAGAACAACTTCAGCCCGCGAGTGGGCTTCGCCTGGCGCCTCGACGAGAGCAACAAGACCGTGCTCCGGGCCGGCTTCGGGCTGTTCCATCCGACCGTGGCGGTCCAGGGCATCCGCGACCTGCTCGCGACCAACGAGTTCCGCTTCGTCAACACGACCACCGGCGGCCGGCTCCGAAACGGCTTTTCCGGCGGTACTCCGACACCGGACCTCGCGGCCTTCGGCAACCAGGGGATCGACCCCAACCTCCAGAGCCCCGACATCTATCAATACAACCTGACGCTCGAGCGCGAGCTGCCAGGCAACATGGGGCTGCGCGCGAGTTACATCGGCTCGACGATGCGCAAGCTGCTCGTCGATCGCGACTACAACACGCTGCGGGCCAGCACGGTGCCCTTCGACCCGGAAAACCCGGCGGACTATGCGCGGCTGCCCTTCCCGCTCTACGGGTACTACATGGACATCGTCTCGAACGCCGGGAGCGGCCAGTTCCACTCGGCCCAGTTCGAGCTGCTCCGTCGCTGGCGGAACGGTCTCGCCTTTAACGCCGCGTACACGCTGGCCAACTCCGAGAGCAACGCCCCGGATACCGGCAACAGCACGATCGGGCCGGTTCAGTTCGACCCCTACGACATCGAAAAGGATCGCGGTCCCGATCCCAACGTCGTCAAGCACCGGGTCGTAGCGAATGCGACCTGGGACATTCCGGTGGGCCGCGGCCGCCCGCACGGCGCGAACATGGCGAAGTGGGCGGACGCGCTGTTCGGCGGCTGGACGGTCTCGACGATCGTCCAGGCGCGCAGCGGCCAGAACCTCACGCCGTTTTTCAGCGGGTTCTACACGACCAGCCCGTGGAACACGGGGAAGCCGCTCGACGGCCTGGGCAACTTCTTCTGCTGCGCCTGGCGGCCGGATCAGGTCGGGGATCCCAACAGCGGCGGCTCGCGCGATGCGTTCTTCAACCAGGCCGCGTACGCCATTCCCGCACCGGGACAACTCGGCAACGCGAAGAAGGGCAGTCTGAAGGGGCCGGGAACGTGGGTGGTGAACTTCGGGTTCTACAAGGACGTCATTATGCAGGGCGACTTCAGGCTGCAGTTCTCGGCCCTGCTCGACAATGCGTTCAACCATCCACAGTTCTTCCCTACCTATGGGAGCGGGTTCGTCGATCTCACCTCGTTCTTGATTGACGGGGATCCCGCCAACGGTACAACCGGGGTGTTGGGTGGAGGTTCCATAGGAAACGCCGAAGGGTTTTCGCCCGGACGAGTCGTGCGCTTAGGCATCAGAGCCGTGTTCTAGCGAGGCTCGGCTAGGCCACGTCTCTCAGTGACCCTCTCGGAGATCTCGGTCGATCGATAAGCGCGCGGAGGTGCGGACCCGGCCGGTCGGCTCCGGCCTCCCGTTTCGCGGCGCGGAAAAACGCCCCTCCGCGGCGTGTCCTGGCGCTGCCGGCGGCGGCTGGGGTGATCCGGACGACAGCCGGAATCGGTTGGGCCGCCGGGCACGCCGATCGGCGGTGGCGAATCCGCGCCGCCGCCGGGAGGGGACCGCTCCGGGACGTTTTAGGATCTGCGCGTGTCGCGCCGCTCAAAGGTCGGCCGGATCCGACCGGCCGGGTCCGCTGGTGGCGCGCTCTCATACCTGCGGTCGCCGCTGATGCCTGTGCCCCGACCAGCCTCGCAAATCTACTTGCGCGGCGTTCGCCAGCCGTGTCGGACTGGTCGGGTCGGACCGACCTGGAGCGGCGCGACACGGCTCACGGCGCCGCACCGACACGGCGATTCTGCTGCAGTCAGCAGAACGGTATTGGCGAGATGCTTCTAATATCGCCGGTCCTGGCTGGCCCTACCACGTTCGATAGCGCGACACGTCAATCCACTGTCCGCCCACCATGACGCGGCTCACGCTGTCGAGTGGCGCGACGCGCCAGGCATGTCGATCCGCTGGTGGCGCTACGGATCGAGTCAGGGGATACGAACGCGAATCGCGTAAGATTGACCGGCGTGGACGCCCCTACATTTTCGTGCCGGCGTTGTGGAAGGCCGAATGCTGCGCTGCCGAACGGTCTCTGTCGAGACTGTGCCGGGCTCCGCGCCGGGGTTGGCGATCAGGTCGAGCTGCCACGTTCCGCTGCGCTGCGCGGTCCAGGCGAAGCGTCGACGGCCCCCGGGGGTGACCTCTCCGACACCCTTCCAGAGACAATCGGTCCCTATCGCATCCTGAGCCTGCTCGGCGAAGGCGGAATGGGAGCGGTGTATCTGGCCGAGCAGCAGACGCCGCCACAGACGCGTTGCCGTCAAGGTCATCAAAGCCGGGATGGACACGCGTCAGGTGGTGGCCCGATTCGAAGCGGAGCGCCAGGCGCTGGCGATGATGGACCATCCGAATATCGCGATGGTCTTCGACGCAGGGATGACCCGCGACGGCAGACCTTTCTTTGCGATGGAGTACGTCGCCGGCGTACCGATCACCGATTACTGCGACCGGCATCAGCTGCTCGACTCGTGGCCGGCTGGCCCTGTTTCTCCATGTGTGCGCGGCCATCCAGCATGCCCACCAGAAGGGCGTGATCCATCGCGACGTCAAGCCGTCGAATGTCCTCGTCACGGTTGCCGAGGGAAGTCCGGTGCCGAAGGTGATCGACTTCGGCGTGGCCAAGGCGACGAACCAGCGGCTGACCGAGAAGACGATCTTCACGCAGCTGGGCCTGCTCGTCGGCACGCCCGGAGTACATGAGCCCGGAACAGGCGGAAATGAGCGGGCTCGACGTCGACACGACGACGGACATCTATGCGTTGGGCGTGCTGCTGTACGAGCTGCTCGCTGGCGTGCTGCCCTTCGATTCGGCGCGATTGCGACGAGCCGGATACGCGGAGATCCAGCGCATCATCCGGGAGGAGGAGCCGGCCAAGCCGAGCACACGGCTGACGACCCTTGGCGCGACGGCCGGCGACGTCGCGAAGCGTCGCGGTACCGATCTGAGCTCTCTCGCGCGTGAACTGCGGGGCGATCTCGACTGGATCACGCTCAAGGCCATGGACAAGGACCGGACGCGGCGCTATGCGTCGGCGTCAGAGTTCGCCGCCGATCTCTGCCGCCACCTCGCCGACGAGCCGGTCGTGGCGCGGCCAGCCGGCGTTGCCTATCGTGGGTGGAAGTTCGTCCGCCGCCATCGCGTCGGTGTCGCAGTCAGCGCCGCGGCGCTCCTGCTGCTCCTCGCCTCCGGCGCAACGTTGGCGATCCAGTCGCGGCGGGTTGCGGCCGAGCGCGATCTGGCCGCGCAGGAGCGCGACCACGCGGCCGCTACGGCGGCCTTCCTCGTCAGTCTGTTCGAGGCGTCCGATCCCAATCGCTCGAAGGGAGAGAAGGTCAGCGCGCGTCAGCTCCTCGATCTGGGCCGTCAGCGACTCGACTCGGAGCTTGGCGGCCAGCCACAGACACGCGCCGTGCTTCTCCACACCATCGGCCGCGTCTATCGAGCGCTCGATCTGAACGACGTAGCCGCAACGGTCTTGATGCAGGCACTCGAATTGAGACGCGGTGCGACCGGCCGCGACCGTGCCGATCTGGCCGAGACGATGAATGAGCTCGCCAGGGTCTACACCGCTCGCGGCGACCCCGATCGCGCGGAATCCCTGGACACTGAGGTCCTCCGCTTGCGCCGCGAAGTCTACGGCATGGAGCACCTCAAGGTCGCCCAGTCGGTGAGCAACCTGGGCGTCGACGCCTTCTCGCGAGGCCGTTTCGATCGCGCGGAGCAGTACTTCCGCGACGCGGCCAGCATGGCCGACCGCGTCTCGAGCCCCGGCGACGCGGCGGCGATGCGCGTGAGCGTCGCGGCGGCGCTGCTCAACCAGGGCCGAGTCGTGGAGGGGATCGACGTCCTTCGCGGGGCGATACCGGTCCTCCAGCAGGCGCTGGGAGCTGAGCACACACGTACTCTGGTGGCGATGAACAATCTCGCCACCGCGCTGATTCGGGCCAGGCAGGACCAAGAGGCCGAGAAGGTGCAGCGGGAGATTCTTCGCGTGCGGCGCAAATTGCTCGGTCCGGGCCATTTCGACGTTGCCGTTGCGCTCTACAGCCTCGGCGAGGCTCTGCAGGGCCAGGGACGGTTCTCCGAGGCGGAGGGAGCGCTCGAAGAGAGCATCGCCATTCACGTGGCCCGTCAGCAGCCTCCGCACGTGCAGCACGCCTGGGCGCTGGCCGAACTCGCGTCAGTCCAGCTCCGCGTCCGCAAGTACGCCGAGGCAGAACACAGCTACCGCGCCGCTATCGACATCTTCGAGAAGGCAGCGAACGCACCGTCCGGTGCTGTGGCCTTCGCATGGGATGGACTAGGCGCCCTGCTCTACGCACAGGGTCGAATCGCGGACGCTGAGCCGGTCTTTCGCCGTGCCCTCGGCATCAGACGCGCCGCCGGTGAGAAGCCGGGGCACGGGCTGGCTGAGTCCATGGAACAACTGGGGCAGGTCCTCTGCGAACGGAATGCGCGTGAGGAGGGCGAGCCCTTCGCGCGAGAGGCGCTCGAGATTCGGCGCAACGCGGTTCCACCGGCACCATCCAGACTGGCATTCACCCAGGCGGTTCTCGGCCGGTGTCTCGCTGCTGGCCGACGGTTCGAGGAGGCGGAGACGTTGCTGACCGAAGCACATCAGACGCTCCTCGCCGAAGGTGAGCGCACCCGTGATGAAGCTGGCTATGCCGTGGCATCACTGGTGACGCTCTACGACGCGTGGAAGAAGCCCGAACAGGCTGCCGAGTGGCGGCTGAAACTGCGCTGAGCAGCAACCGCGCGAGAGGAGCTGACTCCTTGACGCGTTCAACCATCCACAGTTCTTCCCTACCTATGGGAGCGGGTTCGTCGATCTCACCTCGTTCTTGATCGACGAGGATCCCGCCATCGGGACAACCGGGGTGTTGGGTGCAGGTTCCATGGGAAACGCCGAAGGGTTTTCGCCCGGACGAGTCGTGCGCTTAGGCATTAGAGCAACATTCTGGTTACTGCGCATCTCAGAAAAGGCAACTGGCGCGTTCCCGCGTAAGGCCACGCAACGTCGCTCGGCTCTGCGCGTCTCGTGATCGGGGCCATGTCGGCCTGGGCGATTCGGACCTCCCGCCTCGCGCCGCGGAAAAATGCTCCCTGCGCGGAGAGCTCACGATCCCGACGTCGCCTGCCGTACGTCCGGGCGACAGCCGGCATCGGTTCGGCAGCCGGGCACGTCCGCGCGTCGCGCGGCGAATCGGCGGCGACGTCGCGCGAGACGCTCCGGGAGCATTTTTCGGATCACCGCGTCACGGCGCTCAAGGTCGGCCCGACTCGCCCAGGCCGCCACGGCCCCGACCGAGAGACGCGAGTCCTCGGTCGATCGACGCGCCAACCGGCGTGAGAATCGCGGGGCCGCCGCGGCTCGTCGGGTCCTGCCGACCTTTGAGCGGCGCGCGCAGGATCACGCCAAACGCCCCGCAGCGGTCCCCCGCGGCGGCGGCGCTTCTTTCGCCACCAGCGATCGAGCCGTCCGGCGGCCCAACCGATGCCGGCTGTCGCACGGCTCCATCCAAGCCGCCGCCGGCAGCGTTAGCACACGCCGCGGAGGGACGTTTGGCCGCGTCGCGAAACGGGAGGCAGGAGCCGACGAGCCGCGGCGGCCCCGCGGCACTGTCGGTGGGCTTTCACATCGCAACCAATCGCCGAGGCGACTCGGACATCGCGATGTTCATGACATGGCCTCCAGATCGGTGTCGCGTACCCGAAGGCGCTACCACGTTCGATAGCGCGACACGTCGATCCACTGTCCGCCCACCATGACGCGGCTCACGCTGCGGATGGCGCGGATGTCTGCCGACGGGTCGCGCTCGAGCACGATTACATCGGCGAGCTTCCCGGGCGCCACGGTGCCGAGATCTGATGAGCGGCGCAGCGACGCCGCACCAGTCGACGTGGCGGCCGTCAGCGCCTGCAGCGGCGTCAGCCCTGACTCGACCAGGAGCTCGAGTTCCCGCCACGGCGCCTCGCCGCGGTCGGCGAACGGGACGGTGCTGTGCCCGCCAAGGGTGATTCGCGCACCGTGCCGGAAGGCCTCGAGCGTCAGCTGCTTCATCGCCGCAAATCCGCGCAGGTCGATGTCGGCCGCGATGCGGGCCTGCTCGCGTTTCCGCTCCTTCCGCACCTCGAACACCGCCAGTGTCGGGTTCACGAATGGACGGCGAGACTGCAAGACCTCGTACAGGGCGCGAGCATCGGGAGCGTCGAGGGCGGCGCCTGAGAACAACTCATAGCGGCCGTCGCGTCGTGCGGCGCTGTCGAGCAGCACCTTCTGCCGGTACTGCTCGGCGCGCCGCCGCGGCACGACGCTCGTGCCGAACGACGTGATGTGCTCGATCCCGTCGAGGCCGGCCAGCAGCACCTCGCGTGCGTCCAGAATCTCGAGGTGGGCCGTGCATGGGACATCACGCGCGCGGCACACCTCGATGACGGCCCGTGCGCTGGCCAGTGGCAGCCGGAAGTACACCTTGATGGCGGTGGCCCCGTCGGCGATGTTCCGCTCCGCCGCACGGCGCGCCTCCTCGGGATCGCGCGCCACGTACGAATCCGCGGGGTACGCGGGATTCGCGCCGTCGATGTGCGGCCCCGTGAGTGCCATCCGCGGCCCCGGCAGGTGCTCGGCAGTCATCAGCACGCGCAGCGGCTCGTACTGCTCGATCCATTGCCCCGGGTCGCGGAAGCTGGTGACGCCGTTCGCCAGCTGCCGCAATGCCAGCTTCGGGTCGTTCTCGACGTGGAAGTGCAGGTCGATGAGCCCGGGCATCAGCGTGCGGCCGGCGAGATCCAGGCGCTCGGCGCCGGCGGGCACTTCGCCTTCGCCCCCAGGTCCCACGCTCTGGATGCGATCGTCGCGGATGGTCACGCGCATGTCGTTCTGCGCCGCCCCTCCGGTGCCATCGATGACGCGCACGTGATCCAGAACGAGGACGCGCGGCTGGCCGCGAACGGCAGCCGCATCGAAACGCGCGGCGACAATGAGAGAAAGCAGCGCCAGAACGGTGCCTGTGCGCCGGCGCATGAGAACTCCGCTCCGAGTGTGGCAACGAGCGTATCCGGACGTCATCACCAGCGTTTCGATCCGGATGGCGTCACGAAGATCGCGAAGCCGTTCTTCTTCCTGGTCATTGTGGGCTTGGTGTGCTTCGTGATGGGACCGTGACAGCCTCGATATTCGTGAGCGAGCTTCTAGCTCAGGCGCAGCACGCGTGCGGCGTTGTCGTGGTAGATCTTCTTCAGAATGCCCTCCGGCAGACCCACGCCGTAAATCCGCCAGCGCCCCTGCGGCGGCACTGGCGCGGGAGCATAGTCGAAGTACTCGTCCTCGGTTTCGAGGAACCTGTAGTAGATCTTGTACAGCTCGTCCCCGAAAACCTGCTGCGGTGTCTCGTGCCCGTTCGGCACGGCGTCGGTCCCGAACAGGATCCGATCCTGATAGCGCTCGAAGAAGCGCCGCGACGCGCGTGGCTGCCGCCCCAGCTCTCCGATCCTCGCGCCCAGCTCCACGTGCACGTTCGGGAAGCGGTCGAGCATCCCCGCCACATCGCCGAGGTCCTCGGCATGATGCCCGACGTGCAAGGCGACCCACGTCGTCCGCGGATGGCGCGCGAAGAGTCGATCGCGCGCCTCGAGAATCTGGCGGAACGACGGAAAATCGCGCCCGTGGAACGACCAGTTGGGGTGGTGCTGCAGCTCCTCGACACGCTCGTTGAAGCGATCGGTCGGCAGGAAGAACGCTTCGGGATCCGCTACATGGATGCTCACGGGCATGTTGAGCGCCGCACACGCCTCCCACATGGGGTCGAATCTTGGATCATCGACCGCGACCAGGCGACCGTTCGCGCCGCCGTCGCGCAGATAGAGGCCGAGCGTCTTCAGGACCTTGACGCCCCGGGCGCCGGCCCGGTGTGCACGTTCGATCTCCGCCGCCTGGAACGCGGGATACCCCGACTCGCTCGCGCGCGACCACCACGGCTCGGTGAACGTGATGAACCGGCCCGGGTACGCACGATCGAACTCGCGAACCACTTGCTCGAGGCCGGCGCCGCGGCCGCCGGTCAGGTTCACCATCGTCGCGATGCCCTTCCGTTCCATCGTCGCCAGGACGTCGGCGGGGCTGGCCGCGGAGGCCACTGCCTCCATGTCTTCGGTCCCCTTGGGAGATCGCCCGCTTCTCGTGAGGTGGGTGTGCACATCGATGACAGGAAATCGTGGCCGAGTGACCCGGGTTTCGGCGACGTGCAGCATGCTCTTTGGCTGGAACTGATCCAGCTGAAGGCCGTCGCCCACACCAGCGGCGCGTGAGACGGGTTGTGCGGGCTGCTGGCCCGCGCGCCCGGAAGGCGCTGCCGGCATCATCAGTCCCGCACCCATGAACGCCAGCCACGCGCGCCGATTGTGCTTTCGCATCGTCAGGAACCGTGATGGAAGAGACAAGCCGAGTCGTCAAGCCGGCGCACGACGTGGCGCGAGCCGCGCGACACCCAAATATACGGCAAGACCGCCCGTAGCCAGGTGGAGCATGTGCGCCGGCGAGTTGAGCGGCACCAACCCCAGGAGCAACTGGTCCGCGGGGTAACCCTCTAGTGCGGCCTGCGCCATGCCGGCCGCGAACACGAGCAGCAGGACCACGCCGACCAGCCAGCCCCACAGCCGGCAGCGTTCGAGCTCCGCCGACGCCCACAGTCCCGACACACCGATCGCGAGGTGGATGACGTTGTGTACCCAGTTGACCGCGACGAGGTTGAACAGGTAGTGCGCGCCCACGCCCTCGGCGTGGAGTGGATTGATGGCGTCGATCGGGAGAAACCCAAGCAGCCCGAGCGCCACGTAGGTCACCCCGACGAGCCGCACTCCGTAGCGAATGAACACTCGAGCTCCTCTGCAGTCGTCTCAGCGCGCGCGGTGGGCAAGGAACATCCCCACCGATGTGCCCACCCACTCGAGCGGCATCAGCATCACCGGCATCGCCAGCGGCTTCGCCCAGTCGTAACCGCCAAGCGGGAGAGTGAGGGCGACCAGATGCGCGACTCCCATCATCCCCGTAATCAGCATGAAGAGCCGCGTGCGGCGCCACGAACCTTCCCTCATGGCGAACCCCGGAATCCGCCAAAGAGCGCCACTTGCCCGCTCAGCATCCGAGCATTGACCGGCTCTAGCGGCCAGGGAAACGAGCTCGCAACAACGGGCGCCATCGCGAAGAGCGCGAGCGCACCGATGAGGTAAACGACGCCGCGCGCTCGCAGCCACACCTGCCAGCCGCGAGCGATGCGAAGGCCTCCCGCATCGTCGTCGACTCCAGACCGCTCGGCCTGGAGACGGAACAGGATCGGCACGAAGAAGAGCGGCAGATAGTACGCCAGCAGCCACGCCAGCGTCGTCGCGCGATACGGGAAGAAGGTGTCCCAATGAAACATCGCCGCGACGAGCAGCCACCCGGCGAAGATGAACAGGCTGCGCAGGCTCATCTCGATCCGCAGCCAATCGCGCTGCCGGAAGAGGATCACGTAGTAGATCGTGGAAACGAAGTAGATCGAGCCGATGAGCATCGCCGTGCGCGGCTCGGAGACGGTCCACGCCCAGTACCCGGGCGCGCCGGAAGGATAGAGGTACAGGAGGAGACCGAAGGGCGCAATCGCCACGATCACCAGGACGATGTACACCCGAGCGGTCCGGGTGACGCTGTCCGTGAGTCGACTCACGACACGAGAAGAATCCGTGGTCAGCATCTTCGAACTGGAATGCGCCGGCCCCGGCAGGTAGGAGCGCGGGACGTGGCCGATATTAACTCAGCCGTGGTGCGGACCGCCAACGCGACTCCGCAGTGAAAGGCTCTTGGCGGCAACGTCGATGAGTGGCCAGACTAGCGCGCGGCCTTCAGGAACGCCAGCAGATCCGCCAGCTCCTGCCGCGTGAGCAGCTCGCCGTATCCCGGCGGCATGAGCGATACCGTCCCGGGCTCGATGTCTGCGATGTCTTTCCTCGGGATACGCGTGTCCGGGCCGGCAACGGTGGACAAGACGACCTCGTCCGGCGCGTCGCTCCGCAGCACGCCGCTCTGCAGGGCTCCGGATTGCGTCCGGACGATGACCGACTCGAAGCCGCGCGCGAAGCTGGCGTTCGGAAACACCACGGCTTCGA
This sequence comes from uncultured Acidobacteriota bacterium, assembly GCA_963771395.1. Taxonomy (GTDB): domain Bacteria; phylum Acidobacteriota; class Vicinamibacteria; order Vicinamibacterales; family 2-12-FULL-66-21; genus DATBJJ01. Next base: position 164,557 of record CAVYTY010000022.1, read on the forward strand.
GCAGATCCCGCTCGCTGCGCACCTGGCCGATTCTGGTCAGGTCCGGACCGATCCTCCCGCCGATGTAGCCAATCGCATGGCACGACAGGCACGTCGCCTTGGCGCCATTGAACACCGTCTGCCCTCGAGCAACATCGCCGCCTTGAACGCTCGCCAGGAGCTCTTCGAGACGCTGCGCCTGCTTCGACGAGTCCACATGGACCGACGCCAGCAGCGCCTCCCCTGCCTTCTTGACGGACTCGGGGTAGTTCTCGAGCAAGGGGCGAAGGGTCTCTCCGCGCACGGTCGACCGGGCCTTCGACTTTTCGAGCGCGGCAATCATGGCCAGGCCCAGCGCTCGCGTCGTTCCGATTGCCGAACGCGGCAAGCAGTCGCGGAAGCTCGAGCGGCCCGGCGACCTCGAGCGCCGGGACAAGGGTGAGCAACTGGCTGCGATCGAGCCTGGCCTTCTCCAGAGACGGCGGCCGCCGCAGCGCGGAGCGGCGCGGGGCTGTCAGGCGCAAGGCTCGCCCGCACCAGCTCGAATAGATCCGAATCAAGCGTCGTCGCGCCCGAGATCGCGGACAACGCGTCGAGACGAACCGCGCTCGTCCGTGAGTTGTCGCGGGCAACGCGCAGCAATGCGGTCTGCAGCTCCGTGACGGCGCCCTTCCCGGCCGGCGCCGCGCGCGCGACCGCCACAGCCTGCCGGGTCACATCGTCGTTTGTCGTCGCCAGCGCGCGCGACCAACGCCTCGGCCCAGACTGCGGGCAACTCCTTCACTCGTGTCGCCGCGGCGGACCGACGACGAGGCTGCGGCGGCCATCGTGCGCAGCGCCGTGATCTGCGCGTCGATTGACCCGTCAGTCGCGACCGTCTCCGCGAGCAGCTCCTGGATGGCCTGGTTGGCGGCGAATTGCGCGAGCTTCTGCTGCAGGTCGTCGCGCTCCGCGGCTGCTCGAGATCGCGGACCGCCAGGCGTCCTTTGAAGAACCCGACGAGCGCACTGCCCCATTCCGAATGGCGTGCGGCGATCCACCAGGCGGTGTCCTTCAGAACCGGATCGGATGAATCGAGCAGCGGGACGAGCTCATCGGGCTTCAACTGACCGCCATCCATCTGATCGAGCGCGATGAGCGCCGCGCGTCTCGAACGCGAGGCGGTCGCCTGCAGCCCGGCGGCGACGGTCGAGGCGGAATCATTGATTTCGATCACCGCGTAGGTGAGTGAATGTTCGAGCACGCGGTCCGTCGGAGACGCCGAGGCCGCGACGAGGTCCGGGACGGCGCGAGCGTCTCCGACCCGTCCGAGCGCTTCGGCGGCCACGCGTTGGACGGCGGGCAGACCGGATTTCAGCGCCGCCACGAGCTGCGGCAGCGCCGCCTCATCGCGCCAGAGGCCGGCCGGAATAGATCGCAGTCCGCCGCACGCTCTCGTCACGATCGCCGAACGCGACGCGAACCGCCTCGCGCGCCCGCGCGGGCATCGATGCGGGTCAGCGCCCAGACAGCGTTGCGCCGCGCCTCCACGGAGCGTGACGTGCTCAGGACGTCGGCGAGCAGAGGAACGGCGGCAGTGCCCGCCATTCCGAACTGCTGAAGGGCCCTGGCCCTGCACGGCCGGCCGCGCATCGTCGAGCAGCGCCGTCAGGCCGGCAGGCGGCATCACGTTCCATGCGAGCGCGCTGCCTCGCGGGTCGCGAGGCTTCGGCGCCCCTTTCCGGCGCACGCGATAGATCCCGCCGAGGACCTCCGGCTTGGCGAGCTGCGACGTGGGACAACAGAGCTTGTACCAGGGGCCCGTGTCGATCACGAGGAGGCTGCCATCCGCATCTTCGACGACGTCGGTCGGGATGGAAATCTCGATTGTCCGACACGAGAAAGTCGGCATCGCGACTCTTGAACGTCGCGCCGCTCGGCTCGAGGACGTGGCGCGTGACCTTGCGCAGGTTGAACATCGCGGCGAAGAAGTTGTCGCGGTATTCGGCGCCGAAGACACGCGAGGCGTAGCGCGTGAGACCGGCCGGAACGGCGGGCCCGAGCTCGCACAGCACGGGCATCAGATCGCCTGTCCGTTTATGGCCGTCGAGGACGCCGTGCAGGTTTCCCGTACACGCCGCCGTAAATCGCGTGCACCAGCGCGTCCCGCCGGCCAGCTTGCGGATGCTCGAGGAAGGTCGCGCTCAGAATACGTTCGCCCGAGGGCGTGAAAGCGACGTCGACCGGATTGTCCATGCCACCGGTCATGACCGACTTCGATCGTGGGATCGCCGGGGCGCCGGCGGAAGATGTGCGCCGCACGCGTCACGAGCGACAGGTTTGCCGGCCCGCTCGTGCGTCTGCTGCGCAAACGCGCCCTTGGTCCAGTAGATCCAGCCGTCCGGCCCCAGATACGGTCCGTGCAAATCGTTGGCGCAGCCGGTGAGCGTTTCGCCCCGGAACCACTCCTCGCGCCGGTCGGCGACGCCATCTCCGTCGGTGTCCGTCAACTTCCAGATGCTCGGCGGAGCGGCCACATACAGCGATCCATCGAACCACATCGTCCCTTCAGGGAGCATCATCCTGTCCGCAAAGACGACGCTGCGGTCGAAGCGGCCGTCGCCGTTCGTGTCTTCGAGACGCACGATCCGGTGAGGCCTGTCGGCGAGCTGCTTCTCGACTCTGTCGCTCGAGCCCGAGGAGTCCGCGACGTAGAGCCGGCCTGCCTCGTCGAAGTCCGCGACGATTGGCCGGTCGACGAGGGGAGGCCCCGCGACGCGCTCCACTTCGAAGCCCTGGGGGACTGTGAGGGTCGGCCCCGGCTGAGCGTTTCCCTGGGCGCGCGGGAGCACCAGCGCGATCAGGATCATCGCGGCGCACCCGCCGGCGAGCGCTCCAATCTCGACCGTTGATTTCATGATTCGGTGTGACCTCGCCAGCGGGTCTCGACCCCGTCTGCGGCACCAGCTTACGCGCCTTTGGTGATATCGTCCACGCGAGCGAGATCGAGCAGCAGGGCACTCGCCGGGTCAGCCCTCAGCCCAGCCCTGCCCTCACCGAGGAGCGCCGTCGTGACCAAGACCATACCTGCAGCAACGGACCAGCTACTGCGAGGCGTCGTGCACCCGTTTCGGCCATTCTCATCGCTCGTCCGCATCGATGTGAGCGCCCTGTCGCATCCCGGGCACGTCCGGGCGAACAACGAAGATCAGTTCTTCGTCACCAAAGTGTCGCGCACGCTGGAAACGATGCTCAGCAGCCTCCCGTCCGGCGACGTGCCCGAGCGCGCAGAAGAAGTCAACTACGTCATGGTGGTGTGCGACGGCATGGGCGGCCACGCCGCCGGCGAAGTCGCGAGCCGGCTGGCCATCAGCGCGCTCGTCAGCCTGGCCCTGGACGTGCCCGACTGGATCCTCAAAGTGGACGAGGAAGGTGCGCCCGAGATCGAGCGGCGCGCGCGGCGGATCGTTGAACAGGTCAGCTCGGTCCTCGTCGAGCGAGGGCGGGAGGACGCCGCGCTGCGCGGCATGGGATCGACGCTGACGGCCGTCCGAAGCTTCGGCCACGACTTCCTGATTGTCCACGTCGGCGACTCCCGAGCGTATCTGTTCCGCGGCGGCCATCTCCTTCGTCTGACCAAGGACCACACATATGCGCAGATGCTGGTGGACAGTGGAAAACTCCAGGCTTCGGACGTCGCCAGCTCGGGCGTGCGTCATATCCTGACCAATGCGCTTGGCGGTTCCACCGAGCACGTCGATGTCGACGTCGATTTCCTGCACCTCGAGGATGGCGACCGTCTGCTGCTCTGCAGCGACGGCATGACCGACCTCGTCGAGGACGACACGATCGCGAAAACGCTGACCGAAACGCAGACGTCGGGCGACGCCTGCAAGGCCCTCATGCAGCTCGCGCTCGATGGTGGAGGGCGCGACAACATCACCGTGATCGTGGCGGGGTACGCACTTCCAGACGAGATCGACCCTTCGACGCCGGCTCAGGCGCGCGACGAAGAATCAGCGGCGCCCGACGCTCCGCACGAGTGACAACGCGAAGCGCTGCATACGGCTCATCGTCTCCTCGCTGAGCTTGTCGGGGGTGTCTTCGGTCGTGTGAATCGTCTTGATGATGGAGGGCGCGGTTCCCTGAGCCAGGCCGGAGTTGGCCCCCGCATTCATCATCAGCCACAGCTGGTGGGCCTCGACAGCCGAGAGGATCCCGATCGAAATCGTCGGCACGCCGGCCTTGATGAACGAGCCGTCGTCGCCCGGAGGCATCCGGGCAAACCCGACGCAGCTGATGTTCTCGGCGGCACAGGTCTCCACGAACGTACGTCGCAGCGCCGCGTTCTCCGCGGATTCCGACGGGCCGAAGACGATGCTGTTGCCGTAGGCGTTGATGTCGAAGTTGAGCATCGCGGCAAATCGCTCTGACGCGTGCTGCTCGAGGTACTGCGCGGACCCAACGAGGCCGAGCTCCTCCATGTCGAACCAGACGATCCTGACCCGGACCGCGAGCTTCTCGGTCCGCAGCGTCTCGGCGACTCGCACCAGCATCACGCTCGACGCCGCGTTATCGACGGCGCCGCGGCTCAGCGAACCATCGGCCAGCCGCGCCGCGTCATAGTGCGCGCCGATCACGATCACGTCCGCACCGTCGCCGACGGTCACGACGACGTTCCGCCCTTCGGTGCGAGCCTCGCGGCCGATGGGCTTCTCAATCGTGAACGGCTCGACGGCGAAGGTCAGGCCACGGCCCTTCAGGATCGACGTCAGGGCGTCGAATCGCGCTTCGTTGCTCGTCGCCGCAGCCAACCGGCCGGCGTCCTCGACGAGCCCCCCCGCCTGCGGCGAAGCCGCGGGAAGCGCCTGAAGCGTGACGATGAATGTGATGAGAGCGGCGGTGTGCATGCGGCAGATGATACCGCCTGCGGGAAAACCCTGCGCACCGGCGAAGTGCTACGCTTGGAACCGGGATCCATGACAAGAGCGGCATACGGTCACCGAACGAAGGAGACATGGGCGACCCGCACCTGATCGGCCCCGTCCCGCGCACCTCCTCGGCGAAAGCAAGTGCCGCGCGCGGCCCTCGGGCCCTTCCCGATGACCTTCTGAGGGATGCCTCGCGCCGGCTGGGAATCATCTCGCTCGTTGCCGGCGGGCTGTGGTTTCTCGCAACAGCCCTCAGCCACATCGCCGCTCGATCGATGAGTCACGGCGACCCGCAGTGGCTCTTGATCGGGATGCCCGAGGCGATCGCCGCGTTCAGCATAGTGGTGTCCCTGCTGCTCTTCTTCTACACGCGCCGGGCGCATCGCGACCCAAGGACGATGCTGGATCTGGGACTGGTGTACCTGGTGCTGACCGCCGTGGCGCTTGGCCTGGTGTTCCACTGGAACCCGATGCCGATGGAGAGGCAGATCGCGCCCGAGATCTCGTGGATCGGCGCCGTCGTCCTCATGTTTGCCGCGATCGTGCCGAGCACGCGCGCAAAGACGCTCGTCGTCGGCCTGATTGCCGTCTCGATGAACCCGATGGCGATGCTGATCGCCCGGGCACGAGGGACCTGGCCCTTCGAGCCCGCGAGTGTCGCCCTGCTGATGCACTATCCCGACTACCTGCTCGTCGGCGTCGCGGTCGTCATCTCCCACATCGTCACTTCGCTCGGCCAGCAGGTCGCGAAAGCCCGGGAGATGGGCAGCTACCAGATTGGCGAACTGCTCGGGCGCGGCGGGATGGGCGAAGTCTACAAGGCGACGCACCGCATGCTCGCCCGGCCCGCGGCGATCAAGCTGATTCGTCCCGAGATGATCGGCGCGGGCGACCCCGCCGCCGCGCAGCTGGCGGTCACGCGTTTCCGGCGCGAGGCGCAGGCGGCGGCCAACCTGCGGTCGCCGCATACCGTGGAGCTCTATGATTTCGGCGTCACCGACGACCAGACGCTCTACTTCGTGATGGAACTGCTCGAGGGCCTGGACCTCGACTCGCTGGTGCGCCAGCACGGGCCGATGCCTGCAGGCCGGGCCGCTCACCTGCTGATCCAGGTGTGCGCCTCACTGGACGAGGCACACGTTCGCGGTCTCGTGCATCGCGACATCAAGCCGGCGAACATCCATGTCGGACAGCTCGGCCTGGTGCACGACTTCGTCAAGGTCCTCGACTTCGGCCTGGTGAAGCCGATCGCCGATCGCAGCCTGGAGGAGACGCTGGCGACCCAGGCCGGGCTCGTTGTCGGCACGCCCGGTTACATGGCCCCGGAAATGATGGTCAGCGACACCGTCGATGGACGCGCTGACCTGTACGCGCTCGGCTGCGTCGGCTACTACGTGCTCACCGGCCAGCAGGTCTTCGACGGCGACACGACGATGAAGGTGATTGCGAAGCATCTGCAGGAGGCGCCGATCCCGCCGTCGCAGCGAGTACCGGGCGGCGTGCCTCCCAGGCTGGAGCAGGTCATCCTCGCCTGCCTCGCGAAGAAGCCCGAGGATCGACCGCGCAGCGCTGCGGAGCTTGCGCGCCTGCTTGCCGCCGCCGACGTCGAGCCGTGGACCGGCGAACAGGCGGCGGAGTGGTGGGCGACGGTTCGGCGGCAGTCGAACACCGCTCTTCTCGAGAGCACTGACCGGACGATGACGTCAGCCTGACTCCATCGGTCAGCGCTACCGCGGAGCGATCCGCGGCGCGGGCTGGGGGGCGCTCTTGCGGCTCAACTCGGCACCCGTCGTCGTCACGTAGTACTTCGCCAGCATGTTCGGACGTTCCCAGGCGGGCAGCGCGCTGCGGTCCCGAACGTACTTGAGGAAACTCGACGCCACCTGAGCGAAGTGCGCCTCGTGGCCGACGCGCAGCGCGTCGGGGATGGTGATCCTGATCTCGGCGCCGCGATCCTCGACGCCGACCCCCGGGTAGTCGGCCTGCGCCCCCTTGATCTTCGCCTGCACGGCCGCGAGCACCTCTGCCTTCACCGCGGCGCTGGCCGGAACGATATAGAGCTCCGGCAGGTAGCGGTCGGCCTTCGTCTGACGAATCTCGATGCGCGCGCGCGTGCCGCGGTAGAAGGCGAAGTGCGTATCGCCGGAACCTGCCGGTGCTTCCCAATCCCAGATGATGTTCAGCTTGGTGTGGATCCCCTTGAGCGTGTACGAGACGAGCGTGTTGCAGTAGGTACTCGAGCCGTCCATCCTTGACGAGCGGCGCCAGGTCCTTGGGAAAGCCCGGAGCGTTGGTCACGCGGCGGAAGTCGGTTTCGGGAATCCACGTCGGCCAGCGCTGCGCGGCGAGCACCTTGGTGTCGGCCCGGTAGTCGATCGCACGATCCGGGAACAGCGTCCACTGCACCAGGTCGACGAGATGGGTCCCGATGTCACTGGCCGCCTCGCCCTGCTCGTTCGTGTCGAAGAACCACGGCGGCCGGATGTTGGGTGCGCCAGACACGACCTTCATCAGGTGGTGCGCGCTCTCCATGTAGACCGACGGCTCGGTCTCGCTCCCGGGGACGATCTCGCCAAACGTCGCGCGATCGTTGACGAGCGCGCGCTGGAGCATGGTCGTCACCTCGAAGCGCTCGGTCATGATGTCGTAGGCGACAAGCTTACGGGCATCGGCCTCAGCCAGCGCGGCGTCGACCTTGGGCAGGTCGGCGGATTTCAGGATCCAGGGCTTGTCGGCGAGGACGTGGAGGCCGCCCTTGACCGACGCCAGGATGCGATCCATCTTCACGCCGTTGCGGCCCGAAAGGACGACCACGTTGCCCGGACGCTCCTTGAGCATCCGCTCGAAGTAGTCCGGGCTCGTGTGCACCTCGAGATCCCACGCGGTCGGGCGCTCGGCGCGACGATTGAATCCGGCGACGCGGTTGAGATGTTCGAAAAGGTCGGGGCCCAGAGGCGCGTACACGTCCACGCGTGCCGCCACACCCGGGTACATTTCCTTCTGAATCAGCGCCGCGTGGAAATGCCCCGGATCGAGCGTCATCAGGCGAACGTCCGGCGTCGCTCCGCGCTGCTCAGCGTTCAAGGCGCCACCCAGGGCAAGCGCCAGCGCCGCCCCGGACCAGAAGAGGCCGTGTGTCTTCATCGTGTCTCATCCAACCGCTCAGATTCCTACCGCACGGTCCTACCGTATCAGGTCGGCGAAGGTGAACCGCCGCAATGGCACCTCGAGGGGGGCCTCGTCGGTCAATCTGACCCGCGACGCGCTCGTAGCGAGGCGTTCGAGCACCCCCGGATCCTGCGAATCCTCGACCTGGATGTCGTCGACGGCGATGACATAGGTACTCGCCGGCGGCAAGGCCGAGGAACCGTTCCTGCGGTCCCTGGTTCCCGCCAGTCGGGTAGGTTGCGGGCGTGGCGCTGCTGAGAACGGAAGCGCCGGGCGGCGCGGCGCCGGCGCGAGGAATCGTCAGTACTTGCTGTGGCACGTACGTACGGACCGGCCGCAACGGCGAGGTCCATTTCTCTTTATCGACCGGGAACGCGATGGCCACGTACTCGCGCGTCGGCTGACCGTCGTCGCCGCTGACACGCAGGTCCATCAGCGTGCGCTTGTCGGTCACGACAATCTGGACGTTCGTATAGTGCTGGCCGTTCTCGAACGTCATCAACTCGTCCATCAGGTTCCTGCCACGGATGGTAAAGGCCTTCAAGGTCCATCGTCCGAACATCGATGCGGGCTGTGCGCCGCAGGAGCCGTTCAATCCTTCGATCTTGAAGCTCCAATCGGGCGCGACCGTCAGCTCGGCGGGACGGCAGCCGGCGACACCCGGGTTGTATAGAGGCACCCTCGTCTGACCGGGGCTTGGCGGCAGCTGCGACGTCCCGTCGAACACGACCTTGCCGGACGCGGTGGCGCCGCGACCCACCATGATCGTGACCTCTTCGATTGCCGCGCCGCCCACTACGACCCGGCTGCTGCCGAAAAGCTGCTCGTTCGGTCCAACACCGGGACCCTGCCGCGACGCCACCTGCGCCTCGAATGTGTACTCACCCGGTGAGAGCGTTAGCCGGAACGTCCCCCCCGGACGAATACCCGTGCCGCCGCCACCATCGAATCCGAATGTGGCCTCCGGGCCGGTGAAGCGCGTGCTGATACTACCGCCGCTGACCACTTCGCCGTCGCTTCTGAGAACGGTACCCGTGACGAGCGTGGGCACGCCTTCGGCGAGCGTCAGGTCCACGCCCGAGATCGTCTCGCCGCGACCGACGGTGATCGACTGCGCCTGAGCCAGCGACTGGGCGTTCGGGTAATAGGTCGGCACCGGCTGCGGCAGCGGCGATTCGGCGATGGACGGGTCCTGAGAAGAATTGAACTGCGACTGCATCGATGGCCGCACCTGCAGCACATACCGGCCGGGCTGCAGCCGAGGCACGCGGTACTCCCCGAGGTCGTTTGTCTGCGCTTGTCCCGCGTTCGTCGGGCGTCCGCCGCGGGGCGCCCGCAGGACGCGCACCTGTGCGAAGTCGACCGGATCGCCGTGTGCGTCGACCACGCGCCCGGCGATTGCGCCCCCGCGAAACATCGGGACGACAATCTGGACGACCTGCCCGTCGCGAACGAGGAACGGCTGCGCCGCGGCCCTGAGCGATCGATTGGCTTCCGGGAACCGGCCGGTCAGGTAGGTGGACTTCTCCACCATCACGCTAAGGGGGCCCTGAGGCAACGCGGTGAACTCGAAAGCGCCAGTCGAGTCGGCAAGGACCGCAGGCTTCTGACCTGGATTGTTCATGAGCCTTACCCGCGCCCGGGCAATCGGGTTGCCGGTGACGCCGTCGACGACCTGGCCCTTGAGGACGGCAGTGCCGACGCGTGGCGGCGGAGGTGGGCTATCCCGCGGCGGATTCTGAGTCGTTACCGGTACCGGGGGGCTAGCGACGACGCCACGCTGAACCGCCTGGGCGCTGGACCACGCCGGGCCCCACGTAAGCGTTGCAAGCAAGAACCCCGCATGACGACATACCCGCCGGCTGGTCAGGCGATCCATGGCCACGCTCCTCACCGTATTGGTCATTAGACACCAGAATCCGGCCGGGCTTCCAACCCGCGCCCGGCGATCCAACATGTCAGACGACGGTTGGGGCCCAACAGCCGTGTGAGCCCGGCGCGGACGATTTCTCACATTCCATCCTGAAGGCGTTCCCACAGGAGCTCACACCATGACAGCCAGTGTTTCCGTTGTCGCCGCCGCTCTTCTGACCACGGTCCTGGCCAGCGCGGGATTTGCCAGCGCGCAAACGGGTCCCCGGCTCTACGCCGGCGCCAGCATCGGCAACTTCTCCGTCAGCGCCGATGCGGTCGATGGAGGCTCGGTCGCCGCAGGGCTCTTTGGCGGCGTTGCGCTATCGAAGTTCGTCGACGCCGAGATCGAGCTCATGCTCCCGGCCGATCCGTTCACACGGTCATACACCGGCGGAAGCGTCTCGTTCGCACCGCCGGGCTCGTCGCGAGCGGAGATCGAGCGTCTCAGCGTGATCACGCGCTTCGACAAGGAGCGCGAAGTCACCTCGAGCCTCTCCGGCGTCGTCATCTTTCACCCACCCGCGGGAAGACGCGTCACGCCAGGCTTCATCATCGGCGTCGCCAACCAGCGCGTGCGCGACCAGACGACCTATACGCCCGTGTCGATCCCTGAAGGCATCGATCCGCAGCATCCGTCGGTCATCCGGAGCATCGAATCGTCGTCGCGCAACATTGGCGGCCTGACCGTGGGCGCGAATCTCGCCATCGCCCTCACGCGACACCTGTCGATCGTCCCGGACCTGCGCTACGACTACGGCTCGATCGGCGACGAGATCAACAACGCGCTGCGCACGTCAGTGCGGCTGCAGTGTCGGTTCTGAGCGCGAGTTGTCCGGCTCAGGGCTCAAGGCTCAGGCAAGAGCTTCGGTACGTGGTCGAAGGTTTTGCTTGAGCCCTGAGCCTTGAGCCTTGAGCCGCGCCGCGCTCGGGCCGCAGGCGCTGCTGATTCAATGTCTGTCTCTCGGCTGAGCTTCCTCCAGCTCCCTCCGTCGGCTCCCTTGTTAGCGGCGTTCTGTCTGCATTTATCAATGCTCGCGGGGCCCCACCCCCGCTCGCTCTCGCGCGGCGACTTCGCGCCGCGCTCGGGCCGCAGGCGCTTCTCCTGACTCCTGACTCCTACTAAGATTGCTCCGTGCGGCTCAGCCCGTTTCTCGCCTGCGTGCTCCTCGCGGCCCCTGCCGGGGCCGCCGAGTGGGTGCGGGTCGAGACGCCCAACTTCATCGTCTATGGGGAAACCGGCGAGCGCCGCGTGCGGGAGGTGGCCGAAGAGTTCGAGCGATTCCGCGAGGCGCTCGGGCGCGTGATCCCCGGCGCGGCGACGCCCGCGCCCGTGCCGACGGTCGTCGTCGTCTTCGGATCGCAGCGATCCTTCCAACCCTACGTGCCGCGGTTCAACGGCAAACCCGTCAAGCTCGGAGGTTACTTCTTCTCGAGCGACGACATGAACATTGTCGCGTTCGCGGATGGAAACCGCACCCAATCGCTGCGGACCATCTTCCACGAGTACGTGCACCTGGTCATCGAGAACGTGTCCCCGGGCCTGCCGCTCTGGCTCAACGAGGGACTCGCGGAGTACTACAGCACGTTTCAGGTGCTAGAGGGCGGCAGACGCGCGCTCATCGGTGCGGTAATTCTGGCGCACCTGCACCTGTTGAGCGAGCGTCGCCCGCTGTCGATTCCCGAGCTGCTCGCCGTCGATTCGAAATCCTCGGCCTACAACGAGGGCGAGCGCCAGTCACTCTTCTACGCGCAGTCCTGGGCGCTCGTGCACATGCTCGTCGCCGGCACGGCGAATCGCGCCACGCTCCTGTCGGAGTACGGGCGCCTCGTCGCCAGCGGCACGCCGTCCCTCGACGCGTGGCAGCAGGTCTTCAAGGACGAGAACATCATTCGCCAGCTCGAACGGTACGTCGGGCAGGAGGTGATGAAAGGGGTCCTCTACCGCTTCAATCAGAACATCCCCCCGGTGAAGAGCTACTCGTCCGAGGTGTCCGAGGGCGACGTGCAGGCGGTGCTGGGCGATCTCCTGAGGCGCGTCGCTCCACCGGAAGAAACCGCTGCGCGATTCAAGGAAGCGATGGCCCTGCGGCCCGCCTCGGCCCGTGTGCGTGCGCTCTATGGGCTGCTGATGCTCGACGAGGACCAGGCCGACAGCGCGCGACCGCTCCTGCTGGAAGCGGCGAACGACAAGGCCGACTGGCTGGTCCAGTACCACGTCGCGACAGGCCTGACCCGGATCGCCACGACCACGGACGACTCGGACCCCGTCCTCATCGAGACGGCTCGGGCCGCGCTCGAGCGCGTCCAGGCCGCGCGTCCGGAGCTCGCCAACGCCATGGCGCTCAGCGCGCGACTCGATGCGGCGGAAGACACCGACATTGACCCCCGTGCCCTCCAGACGATTCGCCGCGCGCGCGCAATCTCCCCGGGTCGCGCGGACTACATCCTGATCGAGTCGTTCATCCTGCTGCGGCTCGGAGAATACGTCCTTGCGCGTCAGCTTCTTGTTCCCCTGACGGGCCCGACGCACTCCGCCAGTGTCCGCGACAACGCGCAGTCGGTCATCGAACAGGTGGCGAGACTCGAGCGCGAGGCGGCGGACTATGTCGCGAGGCTCGAGGGGCGAGGGTCGGCCACGGGCGCCGCCGGCAGTCAGGGCATCCTCGTGCCGCTGTACCGGAAGGTCGAACCTGGTGAGCATCGCGTCGAGGGGCTCCTCGAACGCATCGACTGCCGGTCGACGGGCATCGTCGTGCACGTGGGCGTGGGCGGAACGCCGGAACGCTTCCGAGCGCCGACGCTCGAAGCCGTCGCGTTCATCAGCCATCGCGATGACTTGCGCGGCGGTATCGCGTGTGGTCCCCGCACACCACCCGATCGCGTGTATATCACGTGGCGGCAGGGCGACTCACCCGAGGACAACACCCGACGCGTGGTTGCCGTGGAGTTTCTACCGCTGCCGCGATGAGCCGCAAGTGCTTAGAGGGTGCTAGCCTGCCCTGTGCCTTGGTGCTGAGGGTGCTAGGGTGCGAGGTGCCCTGTGCCTTGGTGCTCAAGGTGCCAGGGGCAAGAGGGCCAGGGTGCCAGGGTGTATTGGTGCCCTGCCACTCGAACAGGCACGATGGCGTTGGCACCCATGGCCCCCTGGCCCCTTGGCACTCTCCAAGCAAGAGGCCCCCTGCGCTACTCCGCCCCCACCCCCAGGTAGGTCCTGATCTTCTCGTCCTCGAACATTGCCTCGGCCGTCGGCTCGCGTGACATCAGCGACGCGACGAATCCGACGAGGAACGCCGCCGGCATCGAGATGATGGCCGGGTTGCGCAGGGGGAAGATCGCCGTCGTGTTGTGGAAGAGATCGACCCAGACCGTCGGGCTGAGCACGATCAGCAGGACGGACAGGCCGGCGCCGGTGATGATGGAGCTGACGGCGCCTGCCGTCGTGAAGCGCCTCCACACGATCGAGAGGAGCAGCGGCGGAAAGTTGGCGCTGCACGCGATCGCGAACGCCAGTCCCACCATGAACGCGACGTTCTGTCCCTTGAAGGCGATGCCCAGGAGGACCGCCAATGCGCCGAAGACGACCGTCGACGCGCGCGCGACGCGGACCTGTTCGTGGTCCGGCGCATGGCCGCCGCGAACCACGTGCACGAAGATGTCGTGGGACAGCGCGCTCGCGCCGGCGAGCGTCAGCCCCGCGACGACTGCGAGGATCGTCGCAAACGCCACCGCGGCGATGAAGCCGAGGAACGCCGTGCCGCCGAGCAGCTCCGCCGCGAGCGGCGCGGCCATGTTGCCGCCGGCATCGACGCTCGCGATGAGCTCCCGGCCGACGAGCGCGGAGGCCCCGAACCCGACGATCGGAATGATCAGGTAGAAGTAGCCGATGAAGCCCGTGGCATACAGGACCGAGGCGCGTGCGGTGCGCGCGTCAGGCACGGTGTAGAAGCGCATCAGGATGTGCGGAAGGCCGAGCAGCCCGAACATCAGCGCGAGGCCGAGCGACACCGCGTCGAGCGGATCGGTGACGAGCCCTCCAGGCTCGAGCGCGGCCGGACCATAGCGTTCGGCCACCGCCGCGTACAGCCGCGGGGGCGAGAAGTCGAACTGCGCAAGGACGAGCCCCGTGAGGAGCGTGACCCCCAGCAGCAGCAACACCGCCTTGATGATCTGCACCCACGTCGTGGCGATCATCCCGCCGAACAGCACGTAGGCGAGCATCACGATGCCGACGCCGGTCACCGCCCACTCGTAGGGAATGCCGAACAGCAATCGGATCAGGTTTCCCGCGCCGACCATCTGCGCGATGGTGTAGAAGAGCACCGTCAGGATGCCGCCAAACGCCGACGCGATCCGCACCGGCACCTGCCTGAGCCGGAACGCCACGACGTCGGCAAACGTGAATTTGCCCAGGTTGCGCACCGGCTCGGCGATGAGGAACATGAGCGCCGGCCAGCCCACGAGCCAGCCCGTCGCGTAGATCATGCCGTCGTAGCCGCGCAGGGCGACGAGGCCGGCGATGCCCAGAAACGACGCCGCGCTCATGTAGTCGCCGGCGAGCGCCAGCCCGTTTTCGAGCGCGGTCACCGATCGGCCGGCGGCGTAGAACTCGCTCGTCGACCGCGTCCGGCGCGCCGCCCACCAGGTGATCGCGAGCGTCAGCGCGACGATGACGAGAAAGAACGCGACGGCCGAAGCCGTCGGGCTTCCGAGCGACGTGTCGAGGACAGGCGGCATGACGTCAGTGTCGAGTGAGGAGCGTGTCCCGCAGGCGTTTCACTTCCGGGTCGTAGTGTCGATTCGCCCAGACGATGTAGATCGCCGTGAGGACCCACGACCCCACGATGACCGCCGCGCCGAGGGGAATGCCGATTGGCGTGACGCCGCCCATCCGCTGCGCGAGCAGCGGCTTGTTGACGGCGATGAGCAGGATGTAGCCGTAGTAGAGAACGAACAGGCACGCCGTCAGCATCAGAGACACGCGCCATCGGCGCGCGACCAGATGATGGAATGCGGGCGAGGCGGTCAGCTGGGCTTTGGTGTCGGCCATGATTCTCCCGGCCGTCATTCAATCACGAAACCGCTCAGTTCTTGTAGGGGCCGCGGTAGGTAATTGGTGCACGCCTCCGTGCGCTCGGCCATGTAGCTCGTCCGCGTCCCCAGCGAAATCCTCAGCCTTTCCCGCGATTTGGTCTACGTGGCACCTCGCTTGCTCATTTACGGGCCAGGTGACGAGTACGAACACCGGAGGGACACATTCATGAACATATGAACCACACGCAGACTCGATGGATGACCACGCTCGCCGCGGCAGCATCGATCGCGCTCGCGACGTCTGGATTCGCCCAGACTCGCCACCGCCAGCTCAGCCGCTCCGCGCCCGGGGCGCCAAGCAAGGGGACTGGCGAAGCAGCACCTGACCGCCGCGCGCAACGCGCTCAGCGAGCTGACGCAGTTGCCGGCCGCGGCGCAGTTGACGGGTGAGGCGCGGACGCAGGTGCAGCAGTTGATCAGCAACTTCAACGAGTTGATTACCAAGGACTCCGACTGGCGCGCCTCGTACGCGAAGGTGGAATCCAACCTCGCCGTGCTCCTCGACGCAGAAGCACCGGCGCGCCGCATCGGCCACGGCCGGCGCCGTCGGCACGAGCGGGAGCGCGCGGCATCGCCAAGGCACTCGATCCGGCGATCCGCGCGAAGCTGACTCGAGCTCCGAAAGCATCTCGACCAGTTCGAAGCCGTAGTGGACGCGCCGCCCAGCCCGGCGGCCGCGACGCCCGACGCGGCAGCCGCCACGGCAGCCGCAACGACGCCTCCGCCCGCAACACCTCCGCACCGCCGACGCGCTCCGGCCGACGACGAGCGTGTCAGTCGCGGCGGCGCTCTGTGGACCGCAAGACCGAGGAAGGCCGGATGCGCCGCCAGCACCGAGGCCGCGGTGAACCCCGAGCAGCAGGTCACCGTCGTCGCGAAAGATCTCCTGAACCACGTCGAAGCCGTCGAAGTGATCCTCGGGGCTCAGGCAGCAGCGCAGAAGCGCGCGACGGCGGCGGCCGGCGGAGCGGTGAGGTCATCCCCGAAACCCAGCGGCTCGACGAAGACAACCCTGACAGGTGCCGGATGTGACACTGAATCCGAGCCAGTTGGAAGAAATCAACACGCACCTCAAGGAGCTCCGGCGGTTGCTCGAAAGGAAGTAAAAGCAAAGAAGTAGCGGCGTGCTATGCTCCGCCAAACCGTCGGAGCATAGCCGGAATGACACGACCGCTGACCGCCACAGCACTCTTCCTCTCGTGTGCGTTTCTCGCGCCCCTGGCAGGACAGACCGGACACGCGGGCGCTTGTTACTGACTCGCCACTGCAGGTCGGCAGATCTCGCATGGGAGCGCGGCGACTACCCCGCCGCGCTCTCCGGATATCTGCGGCTGCTCGACTCGCCGGACGCCGCGAGCGTCGTTCGAACCGATCGCCCTGCGCACGGGTGAGTTGTACCAGTCAACCGAGCTGACGCGCGACGGCGCGGTCCCGCAGTTCTCGCCCGACGGCCGCCATTTGCTCTACGAGACGGGCCCGGTTGCCACCCGCATCACCCGCGTCCTCTCTGTCGCCGATCCCGCGCACCCCGTCGTCGAACTGCGCGGCGGTGGCGCGTCGTTTTCGACCGACAGCGCGAAGATCGGGTACTGGAAAGCACCGGACCCGTCGACGACCGCTCGCCCGAGGCGCGGCCGCGCGGGGCCACGGCCACGCTCTACGATATCGCCACGGGCCGCGAGAGTGTCCCTTGACACCGGCACCCTTACCGCCGCATCGCTCGTCGTCGGCGCCGGCGACACCGTCATCTTTGCGGCCGCCCTCGGCGGCACCGGCCTGAGCCAGATCCATTTCGTCGGCGCCGCGCGTCCCGTCGCGCAGATGACGACGGAGCCGAACGAGAAGATTATCGGCGGCATCAACTCGACCGGCACTGCACTCCTGTTCACGACGCGTGTGCCCGGAGCTGGCCGCGGCGGCAGAGGCGGGGGCGGTGCCGGAGCGGGCGGGCGCGGCGGGGGACGGGGGGACCGGCGACACCGGCCACGTTCAGCGTGCTGTCGATCCCGGACGGCAAAGTCGCGACGATCACTGGCAGCTCGCCGTCCTTCTCTGCCGACGGCCGCACGATCGTCTTCGTCAGCCGGACCGCGACGGAGACCAGCCTCATGACCGTCGCCACCGCTGACCCGGCGGCCGCAGCCGACGATCGTGCGAAAGGGCCCGGAACGGGTCGACTTCCCTGTCCTGTCGCCGGGCGGCGGTCGCGTGGCGTTCCAGATGATGACGCGCGAGGACTGGGAGATCGTCGTCGTCAACCGCGATGGCACCGGCGAGACGCGCGTCACGCGCGACATCCAGCACGATGTCCTGCCCCAGTTCCTGACCGAGACTCGACTCGTCGGCATGATCGGCGAGGCGCGACATCGCCGTTCGTTCCTCTACGACCTGCAAACCGGATCGCGCACGCGCCTGTTTCACAACAACACCGTCCGCACGATCGCGCCGGAGTACTCCTGGGACATCAGCCCCGACGGCAGCAAGATACTGCTCGTCGCCGAGCGCGACGGCGACACGGTCTCAGCCGAGCGCGGGGTGTACCTGCTGGATCTCGCGCGAACGGTGACCCGACAGGAACGTGCGCGCGCGCGTCGCCTCGAACCTGGCGGCTGAGGAAGCGCTGCGCGCCAAAGGCACGCGGCTTTACGCGCCGATCGCCGAGGCGGTCAAGGCGATGGTCGCCGAGGCGTCGGTCGCCAGAATCTACGGCTACGAGAAAGCCCTCTTCGACTTCGACTCGAAGCACATCACGCAGCCGGGTAACAAGCTCGCCTCCGCCTACCTCTTCGAGACCTACAAGTCGTTCGGCTACGCGCCGGAGTTCCAGTGGTTCGAACGCGCCAACGCGCTCGGCGGCCAGACCGCCAACGTCGTCGCGACGCTCAAGGGCACCGTCAACCCCGAGCTCATTTACGTCGTCAGCAGCCATTACGACTCGGTCGCCATCGGGCCGGGCGCAGACGACGATTCATCCGGAACGGCGGCGCTGCTCGAAACGGCCCGGATCATGGCGAAGCGGCCGCAGCCGGCGACGATCATCTTTGCATCGTTCACAGGCGAGGAGGCGGGACTCCTCGGCAGCCGCGAGTTCGTGCGGCGGGCCGTCGCCGCCAAGCTGTCGATCGCCGGCGCGCTCAACAACGACATGGTCGGTTGGGCCAATGATCAGCGCCTCGACAACACGATCCGGTACTCGAACCCCGGGATTCGCGACATCCAGCACGCGGCGGCAATCCAGTTCACCAACCTCATCACCTACGACGCGCTGTACTACAAGAGCACCGACGCGGCCGCTTACTACGACGCCTTCGGGGACATCGTCGGCGGCATCGGTTCGTATCCGGTCCTGAGCAGCCCGCACTACCACCAGACGCACGACGTGCTCGAGAACATGAACCACCAGCTCATCACCGAGGTCGCCAAGACCACGGCCGCGACACTGGTTCTCCTGGCGTCGAGCCCGTCGCGGCTCACGGACCTGAAGGTAGAGGGGGTGAAAGATGGCAAGGCGACCGTGTCGTGGAGGCCCAGCCCCGAGAATGGCGTCACGGGATATCTCGTCTCATACGGCCCGCCGCTCAAGCCCGACGCGCACCAACTGCGCGTCAACAAGCCAACCGCTGTCCTGCCTAACGTCGCACCCGGCGTCGTGATCGCCGTGAAGGCCGTCAATGCCAAAGGTTTCGAGGGGTGGGACTGGGCCCGGGTGACAGTGAAGTAGCCCTGCACCGCCGAGCCCTCAGAGCTGAGAGGAGTCGAGGTAGACGGAGATAACGGGTTCACAAACGAAGGAACGGAGTAAACGGTGACGCACGGAGGCTGTCACGCTGCGGACTGCTTGCAGTCTCGAGAAGCTGCTGTCTGCCCGGATCTCTCCGGTCGTCTCCGGTCGTCTCCGTTCCTTCGTGGTGAACCCGTTGACTCCGTCCTCTCCGTCTTCCAATCTCCGTCTTCCAATCTCCGTCCCCGATTCGAGGCTCCCTCTCTCTCAAACTCAGAACTGAAAGTAGATGAAGTCGAGCGACGTGCGGCTGCGGAGGACGAGGATCGCGGCCAGTGCCAGACCGCACGCGATGCCCTGCAGCACGAGGCGCGGCCAGGAGGCGAACGCGCGGGCCTCCGGTTGCTCGACGCCCGCCGCGCCGCGCGTCGCCTCCACCCACACGCTCTGAATCCACAACGGCACCGAGTACGCCAGGGCCAGCAGGAACAGATACACTCCAGTCTGTCGATCGAGATCGCTCACGCCGAAGGGCGACAGCGTGAGGTCACGAACGATCGCCGGCAACTCGGTCTCTCGAAACAACAGCCATCCGATATTCGTCAGCACGAACATCGCGGCAATTTGCGGCACTGTGAGCCAGGGCCGGATCTGCGGTGAAAACCGCGTCAGCGCCGGAAGCTTCAGCCTCCCCACGACTTGCGTGACGAGCAGCAGAAGGCCGTGGTACAGCCCCCACAGCACGTAATTCCAGCTGGCGCCGTGCCAGAGCCCCGAGAGCAGGAACGTGATGAGCACGTTGCGCGTCCACAGCCATGTGCCAAGGCGTGATCCTCCGAGCGGAATGTAGACGTAGTCGCGGAACCAGCTCGAGAGCGAGATGTTCCAGCGCCGCCAGAAATCCGCCGGGCTGCGCGCCAGGTAGGGATGCGCGAAGTTCTCGGTCAGCTCGAATCCCAGCCAGCGCGACGTCCCGCGCGCGATGTCCGTGTAGGCCGAGAAGTCGGCGTAAATCTGGATCGCGAATGCGAACACACCGGCCCACAGGATGTAGAACGTGGGGTCCGACAGCGCAAACACCTTGTTGGCGATGACGCCGACGTTGTCGGCCACGACGAGCTTCTTGAAGAAGCCCCAGCAGATGAGGACGAATCCGCTGCGCGCCTGTTCCGCCGAGAACCGGCGCGGGGTCTCGACCTGCGGCAGCAGGAACGATGCGCGCTGAATCGGGCCGGCGACGAGGTGGGGAAAGAACGACACGAACACGGCCAGGTCGAGAACGCTGCGCCGGGCGTGCAGCTCGCCGCGATACACGTCGATCGTGTAGCTCATCGCCTGAAACGTGTAGAACGAGATGCCGACCGGCAGAAGAATGCGCAGCGCCGGCTCGTGGACCGTCAACCCGAACGCCGCGAGCGCGGCGGCGACGTTCTCGACGAAGAAGTTGAAGTACTTGAAGAAGCCCAGCATCCCGAAATTGGAGATGACGCTCAGCCAGAGGAAGTGGCGGCGACGGCCGGGCCAGGCCTCCATGCCCCGGGCGGCGCAGTAGTCGATCGCGGTCGAGGTCGCGATCAGGATCAGAAACCACGGGTGGACGTATCCGTAGAAGAAGTAGCTGCCGGCAAAGAGCAGCAGATTCTGGCCGCGGTGCGGGAGCGTCCAGTAGATGACGGTAAAGACGACGAAGAAGGCGACGAAGTCGAGGCTGTGAAAGATCACTGAAAATGCGGACGCAGCCGGTTGTAGAGGTTCTCGGTGTAGCGCCGGCGGGCGTGGCGCGCCAGGTGGTCGCCGTCTCCGTACATGTCGATCGTCAGCGCGGGGTCTCCCGTGTCGTCGTGAAAGAGCGCGCCTCGCGCCGTCACGTAGGTCCGCAACTCGTCGACGTACCGTCGCAGAGCCGCCGATTGTGCGCGGCGGCCGATTGGCCGATCGGCCGGCGCTGCACCCGCACGAAACAGATCGTCAGGCCGGCCCTGGTCGCGTCGCGCAGCATCAGCGGCAGCACGGAATTCTCGACGTCCCGCGCGAAGTCGAACGCCGGGCCCTCGCCGATCTGAATGTCGGCCGCCTCCATCGTCCGCAGATGATCGAGCCCGAGGCGCTCGTTCATCTGCGTGACGAACTCCGTTTGCCGGCGGCGCGACGAGATCATCACGGCGACGGGCCAGGCCGTCACGGCGGGCTCCACTCGCTGGCGGGCCTGCTCGGCGCCGACGATCCCGTCGACGAAGCGGTGCGCGCGGTGCAGCAGGCCGAGGCGGCGCGCGATGACGGCGTCGAGCTCGTCTTCGCGATCGCGCGCGGCGAGGTCGAGCGCCCAGCGGAACTGCTCGTCCAGCCGGAACATCACGTCGGTGAGGTTCGTGTCGCGGAAGAAGATGAGAACCATGCGCGGCCGGATGCCGCTCGCGATCACCCAGTTCTTGAGAACGAGATACCAGAAGGCGGAGCCGGACCCAGCCTGGAGGAGGGGCGCCACCTGGACACCGGTCAGCTCGACGAGCCGCCGCTCATCGACCCTCGTTCCCGCCATCGAGTCGCCGATCACCACGTACCCGGGCTGAAGCACCCTGAGATCCGGGAGACGGGCCTCGTCGAACCGCGCGCGCTCGCGCGGACCTTCGAGGGCCGGAAGATAGGTCGGCGGGAGCGGCCGCGCGGTGTGCCGCGCGTTCGCGAGCGGGACGACGGCCGGTACCGCGAGCGTGATCAGGACGAGGGCCGAGAGGCCCGCTGCGGCGTGCGCGCGCGAGGGGAGCATCGCGTGGGTAGTGTCCCTCGGTCCGGCGCTCGGTGACAATCCCTGGAGCGCAGGAGACCTATTGTCCCGGGGCCACAACCCACCCGTTGTTCTTCGTGGTCGTCGTGGTCGTCGTGTTCTTCGTGGTCTTCGTGATGGGTACCGTGACGGCCTCGGGCACGCGTGAGACGACAACCGGGCAGGGTCGCGTGCGCCCCGCGTAGACTTCGAGGACGTAGCGGATCTTTTCCGGACGGACCGACACGACCTCGTACCACTCGGACTCCCAGCCGGAGAGCTGAAATACCCAGTGACGTCTGGTCCTTGGGGCGAATGCGGCCGAACGGGAACATGTAGGTGGCGCCAACGCGGTCGCAGTAGGTCAGCTTCCCGCGCAGCTCGGTGCGTTCCACCAGCTTGCCGTCGCGATGGTGCAGCCAGCCGCTCACGAGCGTCTCGAGGCCACAACCCTTGTCCTCGGGACCGGGCGGGTACTGCCGCACCGCCTCCACGTAGGACACGGTCCACCCGGTTTCACCAGCGGGCGATCGGTACCAGGACTCGAGGCGAACGGGAAAGGTCTTGCGGCTGTCGACCGGGATCGCGTGCCGATACCCGGAACGCTGCCTCACCTTCTTGATGGTCTCGTCCTCGACGCGGTTGAAATCCTCCAGCAGCGAGACGGCCATCGTCTGCCATTCCGGCGACGGTGCTGCTCACTGACTCGATGGGTTCGAGTGGAACCCCGCCGCTGATCGCCAGCCCGTCTTTGGGAAACGGGTCGACCCGCACCGGCGGAATCGGCTGGCCCGAGCGATACGTCGTTCGGATGCCGAGCCGCGGGGCGCAGAATGACTGGAACACCGTCGGCGCCTGCAGCTCGAGCGACATCTCATCGCCGCCCGTCAGGTGTGCGCGCCACTGGTCAGGCGTGCGCGTGCCCCACCAGCCCTTCGGGATGGCGTCCCGCGTCAACGGAATTTCGAGATACGGTGACGGGTTGACGGGCCACGTCACCCGCCAGGAGTTGCCGCTGAACGAGGCAAAGGGGAACAGGACGCCGTCCCGTCGCAGAACGGCGAGCGCGCCGCGGCCGTCGTGGTCCCGCGCCGCGTCGGCCGGCGACGGCCGGTCCTGACCCTGCCCCGCGAACGCGCCGAGCGTCAGCAGCGAGAGGGCGACAACGACGAGCGGCACTGGAGCGGCGGACAACACGGACAGCAGGAAAACTGGTCGTGAGTTAGCTTCTGTCGAGGACTTCCCGGACCTTGTTCAGCATCTCGTCCCGCGAGAACGGCTTCGCGAGGAAATCGGCCGAGACGGCGCTGGCGACCGAACTGCCGTACCCGGAAATGCAGATCATCTTGAGGGTCTCTTTTTTCTCGCGGAGCTGCTGCGCGAGCTCGGCGCCGCCCATATAGGGCATCCGCATGTCGGTCAGCAGCAAGTCGATCGCGGCGGCATGCTCGTCGAAGACCTTCACCGCTTCCTCGCCGTTGCGGGCTTCGAAGACCGTGTAGCCGGCGCGGGAGAGGGCGGTTGCGAACAGCTGCCGCACAGCCGGTTCGTCTTCCACGAGGAGAATCGTTTCCTGGGACATCTGGTGTTTGCCGACACTCAAGTATGCACGTATTCGGGTCTGCCGGCCCAGCAGAAGCTTGGCGAAGGCGGGTTCGGGGTCCGCGTGGGCCACACGGCTACTCCGCGTCAAGACCGCGGTGTGCGCGACGTTTGAGGCCGGTTTTCCGCTCGATCGCCCGTTCGAGCAGCCAGCAGAACAGCGCCCACGACAGCCCGACCAGCCATCCCGCCAGGACGTCGGTCGGGTAATGCACGCCCAGGTATACACGCGTGATGCCGACCAGGCCGGCGAGGAGCATCGCGAACGTCATGCAGTAGATCTTCGTCGCCCGGCGGTCGGCCACCCGCATCAGGAGCGCGCCGAGCGTCAGGTATACCGCCGCCGACGTCATCGCGTGGCCGCTCGGGAAGCTGAGCGACATCACGTCGCGGAGATGTGGGACGACCTCCGGGCGCGCGCGCTGAAAGAGCTCCTTCAGCACGGAGTTCAGCAACCACCCGCCGATGCTCGCGACGAGCACGAAGAGGGCCGTGCGCCGCAGGCCCTGCAGCAGCATGAATCCGGCAATCGCCGCGACGACGACACCGAGCACCCAGCCACTGCCGAGCGCCGTGATGTCGAGCGCCGCGCCGCGCAGCCAGGCCGGACCTACCGGCAGCGACGGGTTGGCCGACTGCCTGAGCGAGCGCAGCACCCGATCGTCAAAGTGTTGCGTCTCGCCCCCGATCACAAGATCCGACACCCACGCAAACCCCAGCAGCAGGACGACGAGCAGGAGGCCGCCGACGAGAAACGCCAGCTCCATCCGATCGCGCAGGCGTTCCCTTACTGCTGACTTTGCTCCCACGTGCTCTCTGAACCCCTTGAACCGCGAACCCTATGAACCTCTTGAACCCCTTGAACCTCTGAACCCTTTGAATCTCTTGAACCTGTCGAACCCTTGAATCCAAGGTCGGGATGTTAGATCGGAATGTTACTGGACACGAAACTGCTTACCGAAAGGGTAAGGCTGGACCGTAGAGGATCGTCCGATTCCCGCCGGTTTGGCTTGCGAATCACAGAGCGCCGAGGTCGTCCCCGGGGCACGGCGATTGCGAAACGACACACGAGGTTCAACGTACGCTGAGTCGGGCTGAGCGGTTGGCTCGGCCGGCCTCCGTGCCGTGTGCCTCAGCTATCGTTTGCCGTTGCAGACACCGATCTCACTGAAGTCTGCCAGGCCGCGGAGGAGGACGAGCACTCCGCCGCGCACGTTGTCGGGGAGTACTCGCCGCGCCTGGCAGGCAATCATCCCGGACGAGTCGCCTCAGCGTGCCGATCGTGATCCACCTGAGGCGGCGCGGAAGTTCAGCGCTTCGTATTCCCGACCGGGCTCGCGGTTCCGGGCATATTATTTTGGATTGGACGTCGAACCGAGCTTCGAGCCCCTTGTAGGAGGAGACACTATGCGACGATTTGCCTTATTCGCCCTGGCGCTGGCCCTGGGCGCACCTGCGTGCGACGACGACAACCCCATTGGCCCGTCGAACTCCGGACCCATCGTGTTCACTGCCGATCTGAAGGCCTCGAACGAGAATCCGCCAATCAGCAACGCCGAGTCGAATGGGCAGGGAACCGTCACGATTACCTTCAGCGTCCCGCGCGACGGCTCCGGGAACGTGACCGGTGAGGGCACCTGGAACGTGCAGGCGACCGTCAGTGGGTTGACAAACGACAGCTTCATCAGGGCGGCGCACATTCACAACGGCCCGGTCGGCGTCAACGCGAACGTCTTCGTCGACACACGTTTGACCGCGGCCAATCAGATTCCGCTCCCGGGCGGAGCCGGGACGATCAACTTCGAAGGCGTGCAGATCACGCAGGCGCAAGCCCAGGCCGTCCTCAACAACCCGGCCGGCCATTACTTCAACATGCACTCGCCGCTCAATCCTGGCGGTGTGGTTCGCGGCCAGCTCGTAAGAGTCCGATAGACGAGAGACACGGCTCTCGGCTCTAGGCTTTAGGCTCCAGGCTTTAGTAAGATCTTCGAGTTCGTACTCGAAGGTCCTACCTAGAGCCTAAAGCCGAGAGCCTAGAGGCGACTCACTTCAGCTTCCCCGTCACCGTCTTCCCCACCCGTGGCCCCTTGTTGTCCCGCACCGGCGCGTGGTCCAGGTTGGCCACTCGACGTCCGGTCTCGTACGCGAGCTGCGCGACACGCTGAATCTTGTCGAAGATGATCTTGTCGACGCTGTCGCTCGGCCGGTGATAGTCGGGGTGCAGGCCCGTGAAGTAGAAGATGATCGGGATGCCCTTGGACGCGTAACTGTAGTGATCGCTGCGCGTGTAGATCGACTCGGTATCCGCCGGATCGTTCATCTCGTAGTCCATCGTCATCGGCCTGGCGAGCGACGCGTTGGCGTCCTCGTTGATGTTGTGGAGCTCCGTGCTGATGCGATCCGAGCCGACGACGAGGACCGTGTTCGCCTGCTTCGGATCGTCGTTGCGATTGCGGCCCACCATGTCCATGTTGAGCTGGGCGACAATCTTCTCGAGCGGAACGACGGGATAGTCTGCGTTGTATTCCGACCCGAGCAGCCCGTTTTCCTCGCCGGCGTGCCAGACGAACAGCAGTGAGCGCTTCGGCTTCGGCCCCTGCGCAAACGCGCGCGCGATTGACATGATCGCTACGGTCCCCGAGCCGTCGTCGTCGGCGCCGTTGTTGATTCGGTCTTCGGGATTGGCTGGGGCCTGTCCGCCCCTCCCGGCCGCGACAGCGCCCTCCCGGTATCCCGTGTGGTCGTAGTGCGCGCCGTAGGCCACGTAGGTGTCCTTCAACTTCGGGTCGCTGCCCTCGACGATGCCGACGACGTTGTGGGTGAAGCGCGTGCGAACCACCGTGTACTCGGCGTCCACGTTGACAGGTGATCTTGACGCCCTTGAGCGCGAAGGGCGGCAGCGGCTCGCGGTTCGCGGCCTTCTCCTTGAGCTCCGCGTACTTCAGCTCGGACCCGCTGAAGAGGAACTCGAAGAACGCATCCTCGGCGCTGACCGCCGGCGTGACCTTGCCGTCGAAGCGCTGAACGGTCGTGAAATCGCCGTCGTCGACGACGCCGCCACGCCCTCGACCGCCGGCCGCGGGCGGCGTCGCCGGGGTCGGCGTAGCCGAAGGGGTTGGAGTCGCCGCTGGTGCGGCGCCCCCGCGGCCCCGGCCGCCACCCCCGCCGCCGCCCGCCGGCCCGATGATCGCAATCGCGCCCTTGTCGGTCGCCGCGCGGCTCCGCGCGGACGAACTCAGCAGCCGGAAGTATCCCGTCTCCGAAGTTTTCGGCCCCGCTGACCCCAGCCACACGACCACCTTCCCTTTGGCGTCGATGTTGGCGTAGTCGTCGTGCGTTCCTGCCGGCAACGTCAACCCGTAGCCGGCGAACTGCACCTGATCGGCAACGACGTTCTGCCTGGCGCCCATGTTCTTCGGGAACGTGATTCCTTCACCGTCGTTGAACGTCCGCGCCTGCCCGTTGACCTCGACGGTCACGGTTGCGCGGCTCGTTGTGCGCACGCCCAGGACCTTGACGACCTGGAGGAACGTGCCGTGGTCGCCGGCGGGCTTGACGCCCCATTGCGCGAGGTGGGCCGAAATGTAGCCCGCCGCGAGGCCGAGGCCCTCGCTGTATGTCGCGCGACCGTGCAACTCGTCGGACGCGATGTAGGTGAGCCACTCCTTCAGCGGCTCCTGCTGGATGGAATCGATGCCCCCCTTCGACGACGGCTGGGCAGCGGGCGCGATGGTGCTGAACGAAATCAGGAGAGCCGAGAGTATGGTGAATCGTCTGGAACCCATCTGCGCAGTGTCCTCCCGATGGTCCGGCTGGTACCGGAAGCCATCGACTATTTCTTGTTCGTAAAAATGCTCTTCGGAATCTTGACGTGGACGCCGACCTTGCCGTCGACAAGTTGCGTGATCGCGACGTCAGCCGCGATGCTCGACAGTTGATAGGCGGAGTGCTTGTCGAGCCCCTTGGCCGCCACCAGAAAGTCAATCATCTCCTGAACCGCGACTTTCGTCGCTTTCGTCAGGTCCTCGTCGGTCCCCATGCTGATGTAGTGGGTCGACGTCTCCCCGCGAGGCCAGGCGAGCGTCATCCCCTTCCGGACGATGAGCTGCAACCGGCCGCGGAGCGATGTCTCGATGGCGGTCTGATCCACTTCTCCGTCACCCTGCGCGGCATGTCCGTCGCCAACCTCGAAGAGCGCTCCGGTGACGTGAACGGGAATGAAGAGGATGGTGCCGGCGACCAGCTCCTTGTTGTCGAGATTGCCGGCGTGAATCCACGGAGGATTGCTGCTGATGCGTCCGGCCGACGGCGGCGGCGCCACGCCCATGCTGCCGAAGAAGGGCCGCAGCGGAATGACGATCCCGGGCGCGAACGTCGCAGTCATCGCCTGGCGATCGAAGGGAATTATCCGCGTGCCGTTCGGCTTGCAGTTTTCCGGCAGGAATCCGCTGCAGCCGTTGTAACCGTAGGCGATTGGAAGGTCAATGGACAGTATGCGCACCTCGAGCGCGTCGCCCGGCTCTGCCCCTTCGACGTAGACCGGTCCGGTCAGGATATGGCCGCCAGGGCCTTTGTCCTTCACGCCGTCGACGATCGCACGCAGCGAAGGTTGAATATCCTCGGGCTTCACACCGGCCCGCTCCAGCCGCGGCGGCGTGCTGGTCAGCAGCGTGTCGACATCGATGACGTCGCCTGACGCAATGGTCAGCACGGGCTTCGCCGCGGCATCGTAGAAACCGTACGCAACCGTCGCCGGCGTGGCTTCGAGACGATGGGTCTTGCCCGCCTTCTGCGCCAACCCCGTCGCCGCCCCGCTCATCGCCGCCACCAGAAGCACACGGATCACGATCCTCTTCATCCGCGAAGTCTATACGACCGTGACCCTGTGAACCCCCTGAACCCTTGGAACCTCCTGAACCTCTTGAATTCACGCTATTTCAGCTTTTGTTCAGGCCGCAGTCACTACACCCCGCTTCGCGGCGCATATCGTGGGATCCAGACCTTATGACCAGCCAGATCGTGCCGCACCCCGAGGCGCTCGAGCACCTTCGTCCGACCAACGCCGACGGCAGTGCGCTCGTCGCCTGCGCCGCGGGAGCGACGGCGCTCGCCGTCTGGTTGTCGTCGAGCGGCGGCTGGCTGCGATGGGGAATCGGTCAGGCACTCCTGGCCGCCGCGCTGGTGCAGTGGTTCGCCGTGCTTCACGAGTGCGGGCACCGGACGATGTTCCGCGGGCGCCGCCTCAACACAGTCGCCGGCGTCGTCGCCGGATTCCTGACGATGATTCCTTACCGCAGCTGGGTCCGGGTGCACGGGCGCCACCACAAGTGGACCGGCTGGCAGGACCTCGACCCGACCGCTGAGTCGCTGGTGCCCAGGCATTTGAGCCTGTTCAAGCGCACGCTGGTCAACGCCTGCTGGCGGCTCTGGATCCCCCTCTTCTCCACGCTCTACCGCATCGAGAACTACTGGAATCTCAGGCGGCTCGCACGGATGTTTCCCCGCGCCGACGACCACCGGCCGATGCAGAGGAGCGCGGTCCTCCAGGTGGCCGGCTACGCCGCTCTCATCGCGATCGTCGGTCCGTCGCTGCTGGCGCGCGTCGCCGCAGCGGGCGTCATCCTGAGCCTGATGGTCGAGGACCTGCTGCTCCTCAGCCAGCACGCGCACGTGCCGCAGAACGTCAGCGACGGGCACGAGGTGAGCCCGGTCCCGGCGATCGGCCAGGAAGTCTTCACCCGATCGCTGCGCCTCCCGCCGTGGGCATCGACGCTGCTCCTCCATCTCGATGCGCACGAGCTGCACCACATGTTTCCCTTCGTGCCCGGCTACCACCTGCGGCGCATCCCGTATCAGCCATCTCACGAGATCGGCTGGTGCGAATGGGTACGCGTGTCGAAGCGGCTTCGCGGTGTGGTGCTGCTGTTTCAGAACCGCCACGACACCGGGGTTCAGATCTGATGTCCACATCTTCCGTTGATGCCGGAGCGTGTGCGCTGTTCTTGATGGCGACGTTCGTCCTCGCGGGGTGCGCGCACGTGGCGTGGCTGGCGAGTCCGTGGTCGCAGCGCTTCATGATGCCGCTCGACGGAGGGCGGACCTTCCGGGGCCGCCGTCTCTTCGGCGCAAACAAGACCGTCCGCGGCTTCGTGGTGATGGTGCCCGCCACCGCGCTGGCGTTCATCGTCGTGGGCCCAGCTGGCCGCACGCGGGCAACCCGCAGGCCATCGGCCTCTGGCCGTTGTCGCCCAGTGGCTACGCGTGGCTCGGCGCGCTGGCGGGGCTCGGGTTCATGCTCGGGGAGCTTCCCAACTCGTTCATCAAGCGGCAGCTCGACATCGCGCCCGGAGCCATCTCTCCGCATCGTGCCGCGGCCGCGTGGCAGCTCGTGGCCGACCGCCTCGACTCGGGCCTGGGCATGCTCGTCGCGCTCAACCTGGCCGTGCCTGTGCCCGGAGCGGACGTGGGCGTTGGTGCTCTTCGTCGGGTGGACGCTGCACTGGTCGTTCAGCGTGGTGCTGTTCCGCCTGGGCGTGAAACCGAGGCACGCATGATCACGGATCTTCACGGGACGCGGATCGACGCGGATCTTCACGGGGCGCGGATCGACGCGGATCGCGCCCTGGTCGTGCCGCTTGCCGGCGCTCGAAGGTGCGGACGTGGGCGGCAAGGCAGGCAACCTGTCACGGCTCATCCGGCTCGGTCACCCTGTGCCGGACGGGTTCGTCGTGACCGATGCGGCGCTCTCGCGCTTCCTCGACGAGCACGACTTGACACCGCCGATGGACGAGGCGTGCGCCGCGCTCGACGTGCGAACGCCTCGCGGCATCCAGTCGGCCGCGGAGACAGTTGCTGCGCTTGTCCGCAATTGCCCGCTGCCGTTCGCGCTGTCGGCTGACCTCGACCTGGCCCTGATCCCTTTCCTGTCGGCCATCCTGATCGTGC
This sequence comes from uncultured Acidobacteriota bacterium, assembly GCA_963771395.1. GTDB lineage: Bacteria > Acidobacteriota > Vicinamibacteria > Vicinamibacterales > 2-12-FULL-66-21 > DATBJJ01. The sequence continues at coordinate 194,651 of CAVYTY010000022.1, forward strand.
GCAGTTCGGCGCACGGAGAGGATTCGCGGCAGCGCCTCGTTTGCCGGCCAACTCGACTCGATCGCGGACGTGTCCGGCGGCGGCCTCGATCGCCGTGCGCTCCTCGACGTCTGGGCCTCGCGCTGGTCGGCCCGCGGCGCTCGACGTACGGATGCCCGCGGCGCGACGCTCGACGGAATGGGCGTCATCGTCCAGCGGCAGGTCGGCGTCGCGGTGTCCGGCGTGCTCTTCACCGTAGCGCCCGACGATGACGGCGCAGATGCTGCTGGAGTACTGCGGCGGCATGGGCGAGGCGCTCGTCTCCGGACGATGAATCCCGGACGCATCACGATCGCCCGCCACGAATCCGATGGTCGCGTTGCCGGACCTGAAGGCTGGACGGGAGCTCGATCGTGGCTGCCAGCCTCCGCGTCTCGATGCTCGCAGCCGGGCGATGGCCATCGAGCGCGGCTCCGGCGGCCCGCAGGACATCGAATGGGCGATGGACGGGGAGGACGACTCTGGATCGTGCAGGCCCGGCCGATTACCGTCCGCCGGGCCGCCGGCGCCGCGCGCGCGACTCCCAATCCGCTCACGGGGACTCGCGCATCGTGTGCTGGTCGAACGCCAACGTCAACGAGAACTTCCCGCAGCCGATCACGCCGCTGCTCTACTCGATCGCGCGAATGGGGTACTACCACTACTTCCGGAACCTCGGCGCTCGCCTTCGGCCTGTCGCGCCGCCGGGTCGACGCGATGGAGCAGCCGCTGCGGCCACATCATCGGCGTCCACGGCGCGCGGATGTACTACAACCTGACGAACATCCATGCCGTGCTCCGCTCGGCGCCGTTCGGCGACCTGCTGGCGGCCTCCTTCGACCAGTTCGTGGGCTCCGAAGACACGGACACGCCGGCGTCGTGGAGAGCCGCGTCGAACCGTGCGCGACCCGGCGCCACGGCGCTGGCTCGTCGCCAGGCGGTCGAGCTCGCGCGTGATAGCGGCCAGGACCGACGTGGCAGGTACCTGTTCGTTACCCGACGCGTGTCGCGCGGTTCGAGCGGGCGGTCGACTGCGTTCGCGGCCCGGACGCACCCGCGGCTGCTCGCGACGCAGGGCTCGCCTCGAGCTCCTCGACGACTTCGCGCGCGTTCCTCGACATCCGCTGCCACCGCTGGATCGACGCCTCGCTGGCGGACGCCGGGTCGATGGTCTGCTACGGCGCGCTGCAGCGCGTGCTCCGTCGCGCGTTCCCGACAGAAGATCAGGCCGCGCTCCACAACAGCCTGCTCAAGGCGCTGCCCGGGCTTGCCAGCGGAATGCCGGCGCTTGAACTCTGGGAACTCTCGCCCGTCGGTGCGCGCGGACCGCCGGCTGCTCGACCTCGCTCGCCGCCGTGTCGTCCGCGGAGGTGCTGCCGGCGGTCCGGCAGGACCCGCGGTTCGAGACGTTCGCGCGTGCGCTCGAGCGCTTCCTGGACGACTGGGGTTTCCGATGCTCCGGTGAGCTGATGCTGACGGTGCACGAGCTTCCAGGAGGATCCGGCTCCGCTGGTCGACATCATCAAGGCTACGTCCGACGCGACGGCCGAGTCGCCGCGCAGATCGTGCTCGCGCGCCAGACAGTCGAGCGGCTCGAGGCCACCGAGCGCGTGCGGCCGAGCTGCGAAGGCGGCGCCTCTTCCGGTACGTCCCATTCGTGCTTCAGGGCCCGCTCGTATCGATTCTGCTTCGCTGGACCCAGGCCTCGATCTCCCTGCGCGAGCGCGCGCGGCTCAAGCAGGCGCTTCTCTACAGCCGGCTCCGGCGCGTCGCATTGAGCCTTGGCGGACGTCTCGTGGACGACGGCCGGCTCGATCGTGCCGATGACATCTTCTTCCTGACCGCGGAGGAAATCGACGAGCTGGTCTCGGGATGCGCGATGTTCCCCGATCATCAGCGCCAACTGGTGGCGCCGCGCCGGCAGGCGCACGCCGAGCTGAGCGCGGCCGCGCCGCCGGACACCCTGACTCTGGCCGCAGGCGAATACCCGGCTGGCGGGCCGGGCGCCGCTCGAGCGCGGACGGCGGCGCGGCAAACGACGGAGCGCTGAGAGGTCTCGGCGTCTGCGGCGGCACGACAACCGCGCGGGCCGCCGTGCTGTCCGACGTGACCGAGGCGCACCTGCTCCAGCCTGGCGACGTCCTCGTCACGCGGCAGACGGATCCGGGATGGGGCGCGGTGTTTCCGTTGATCTCCGGGCTGGTGATGGAGCGCGGCGGCATGCTGTCGCACGGCGCCATCATCGCGCGCGAGTTCGGGATCCCGTCAGTTGTCGGAGTCGCCGACGCCACGCGCCTCATCCCCCACGGCGCCTGGTACAGTCGACGGCGACCTTGGGCTGGTCCGCGTCACGCGGCGGAGGCGCCTCGTGATTTCCTGGACCGCCTACTGGCTCGAGCGCTTCCGGCCGCTCGTTTTCGTGCCGGTGGCCGTTCTCGTCGGCACGGCCGCACCAGGGGGGCGCCGGGATCCATCGACGGCGCTGGACGATCGACGTCGTCTGCGCGCTGCTCCTGCTCGGTCAGTTTCGCCTCTGGGACGACCTGGCGGACCGTGCGCGGGACCGCGCGCCGCACCCGATGGCGCGTGCTGGTCCGTGCGGCTCGGCACCGCGCCCTTCGTGGCGCCGGCCTGGTCCTCGCGCTCGCCGACATCGGCCTCGCGGTGCTGCCGCTGAGCGGCACGGCTGCCGCCGCGGCTGCTGCGTCGCGCGTCGACTGTCGGCGGCCGGTCGGTACACCTGGCGGCCCTCGCAGCGACCGCGTCGGCAACCGATCTCGTCCTGCTCGCGAAGTACCCCGCGTTCGTCTTGCTCCTCGCCGTCGGCTCCGACCGTGTCTCTGTCGCACTCGGTGCGTCCGGCACGCCGCGGCGACCTACGCGGCTCGCGTGCGTCTACGAGATCTGGCACGACGCTGCAGGCCGCCGCTGAGGCGTCGCCGCCGAAGGCTCCTGACGACGCGCGGCTGCGCGTGCAACGGTTCCTGCTCGCTCTCGTCGAGGCGGTGCGCTGCTACCTCTGCGGCGCGGCGACGCGAGCCGTTCATCAGCGCACAGGACGACCTGACCGGCAGGCCCGGGAACGTTCCATTTCGTCACCTGCCGCGTCTGCGGCCTCGTGTACCAGAACCCGCGAGTGACGCTCGACCACATCGGCGGGTACTACGACGACAGCTACATCGCGCACCGGAAGAAGCGGAACTGGGGACTGCTGACGCCGCTCTTCGAGCACGGCATGGACAAGCTCGACGCGGACAAGGAGCGCATCGTCGTCGCGCTACGCGCGCTCGACGCCCGAGCGCGGTGCTCGACGTCGGCTGCGCGATCGGGACGTTTCTCCAGCGGCTCCGGAAGCGCTACGGTGTCGACGGTCGGCCGGCCTCGACTTCAAGGACCTGTCGTCGCACCCGTCGCTCGGCGGCGTCGAGTTCCACCGAGAGCCTGTTCTACGAGGCGCTGCTGGCGCCGAGCGGTTCGACCTGGTGACGATGTGGCACTTCCTGGAGCACGACTACGATCCGCTGCGCAGCCTGCGGACGGCGCGGCGCGTGCTGCGGCCCGGCGGCACGCTGGTCGTCGAGGTGCCGCGGCTCGACAGCCGGACGTTCGCGCTGGTTCGGCGATCGCTGGCCGGGGCTGCAGGCGCCGCAGCACACTGTGCTCTTCGATCGCGCGCATCTCCTGGCGATGTCGAGCGGCGCCGGGCTCGAAGTGGTCGATTACCTGCCTTACGGCGCGTTCCCGGCTTACTTCTACCTGTTCACCGGCGTGGTCGTTCCGGCTGCTCGAGGCCGCGGACTCGACCTGAAGCGGGCGGTCGTGCCCTACTTCGCCGGGCAGGTGCTCGCTGGCGCCGCTGCTCGCTGTTCGAACGGCAGCTGAATCTCGCGATGCAGACGGTCGTCTGCCGGAGGCCGTCATGAGCGCTGAGGCAACCGCGTCAGACCGACGCGCGTCTGCCTCCGAACGCCGGTCGATCGGCGCGACGCGGGCGCGCGTGCTCGGCACGCTGGCGGGCCTCATCATCACCGGCGCCGCGGTGATTCTGATTCCGCTCGGACTCGTCACTGTTCCGCGCGCGGGGCCTCTACTCGATGGCCCGCGCGGCGCGGCGCGCGCCGTCTGTTGCTCTACGGCATCCGGGTGCGCGTCGTGCAGACGGCGCCCTGTTCCCGCCGACCAGACGATCTACGTCTCGAACCACACGTCCACGCTGGATCTCTTCGTCCTCGTCGCCATCGGCCTCCCGAACTGCCGCTTCTTCCTCAGCGGCTTCCTGCGCAAGGTACGTTCCGCTCGGCGTGATCACCTGGATGATGGGCACGTTCTTCACCGTGCCGCAGGATCGCCCGGAAGAGCGCCGGCGGATCTTCGCCGGGGCCGGGCGCGTGCTCCGCAGGACTGGGGAATCGGTTTATCTCAGCCCGGAGGGCGGCCGGATCACAACCGGCGAGATCGGACACTTCAACAAGGGCGCGTTCCACCTCGCGACGAGTCTGCGAGCGCCGATTGTCCCGCTCTACTTCGAGATTCCGCGCGACGTGGATCCGGGCCGTGGCTTCAACGCGCGGCCGGGTGCCGTCACCGTGCACGTGCTGCCGACGATCGAGACGCGCGACTGGGTCATCGAGGACCTCGTTTCCAACGTCGCGAGAGTGCGCGACGTGTTCGTGGCCAGAAACGGGGTCAACCATGAATAGTTCTGAACCGATCGCGGACATCGTCGTCCAGGATCCCGCGTCGGATCTCGAGCGCATGCTCGCGGACGCCGTGCTGCCCGACGAGATGGTGCCGGTGCGGGATCCCTGGCACCGCCGCGCGCAGGCGGGCGGACTCAGGGACGCGCGGCGCGTGCTGCTGACCGGCGCCACGGGCTTTCTCGGCCGCTCGCTCGCGAAAGAGCTGCTGACCGAGTCGCCGGCAACGCTGCTCTGCGTAGTGCGGCCAGGATCGGTGGACCCGCGAGAGCGTCTGCACGCCGCGCTCCGAGCGGCCGGCATCGAGCGGTCGGTCCTCGACCGCCTCGTTGGAGAAGACGCGAGAGTTCGAGTGGTCGAAGGCGATCTGTCCCGGCCCTGGCTCGGGATGAGCCACACCGCGTTCGGAGCTCTTGCAGACGAGGTCGACGCGGTCTGCCACGCGGGCGCGCTCGTCAACTGGGCGCGGCCCTACGACGCGCTGAAGGCGGCCAACGTAGACAGCACTCGAGATCTGCTCGAGCTTGCGTGCCGGCGCGCGCTGCCGTTCCATTTCGTGTCGAGCTTGTCGGTCTGCTACTCGACGGCATTGAGCAGTTCCTCCAATTCCCCCTTCCCACGCCGACCTGCGATCCCCTATGTCATGGATGACCGCTACGATGCCCTACCGGACCTCTCGGGACTGCATCTCGGTTACGCGCAGACCAAGGTCGTCGCCGAGGCGCTCGTGCGCGAGGCCGGGCGTCGCGGGCTGCCGATCTCGATTTATCGACCCTCGCTCATCGCCGGCCACAGCGCGACCGGCGCGTTCAACCCGGGGGACATCCTCGCGCGTGTCGTGAGCGGCTGCGTGCGGATGGGCACCGCCCCCGATCTCGACTGGACGCTCGATTGCCTGCCCGTCGACACGGCCGCGCGGCGCATCATCGCGCTCTCGACGCGCCGGGGCGTGAGTCATCTGAGGCACAATCGTCCGCGCCACTGGCGCGAATGCGTTCTGTGGATGCGGCTCTACGGATACGAGGTCCGGCTCGTCCCGTACCACGCCTGGCTTCGTCAGCTCGCGCACGACACCGAACGCGACGGCCGGTCGCATCCGTTGCGACCGCTGCGATCGTTCTTTTTCAACCGGCCCGCCGGTGTCCGAGGGCGGACGCAACCCGAGCTCCTGCTGGGGTCAGATCGTGTCTTTCGCGCCGGAGCGCAGGACCGAGACCCTGATCCTGATCCTGATCCCGCTCTGGACGCCTCGCTGCTTGAACGATACTTCACGGCGTTCGTGGACGGCGGGGTGCTGCCGCCTGCGCCGAGCGCAAGGCGCTCGGTATCGCCGCCTCCATTGGACGCCGCGTTCTTCTCGACCGCCCTGAACACCGCGGTCAGCGCCGCCCAGCCGTTGGGACGCCTGTCCGGTCACAGCATCGTGAGCGAGCTGACGGCGTGGAGATCGGGGTGCGCCACGGGACTCTTCCGCTATCGGCTGCGTGGGGACCATCTCGACCGCGACGTCGTGGTGAAGGTCAAGGCGCCCGACCATGACGTGATCGCTGTGGGTGACGCCCTCGCGCGACTCTGCGATGCGCGTATCGGCGATGCCTACACGCGCTGGGCGGACCGGATCGGGTTCGTCGCGGCGGACATCCGCGAGCTCGCAATCTACGCGCAAATCGATCCTCGCTTCACACGGCACGCGCCCGCGGCGCTCGGCTCGGCTGTGGATCCCGTCAGCGGCGTGTGCACGCTCGTCCTTGAGGAGATTGCGAACGCGCGCCTGCAGGATTCCGTGGACCAGCCGGAGTTGTGGACGGCGGCCGACATCGACAGCGTGATCCGCGGGCTTGCATCCCTGCACGCCATCTGGTTCGGGCGCGAGCGTGCGCTCCTCGAGCAACCGTGGATCGGGCATGTGCCATCGACTGCCACGACGGCGGAGATGTCCGATCTGTGGGCGTCGATCGCCGCCCACGCCACGCCGCGCTTGTCTGCGTGGGCGGATCCCGCGATCGGAGCGATCCAGCAGAGGATCGTGAACACTGTCGAGCGCTGGTGGCGCCCCCTGGAGACGCTGCCGCGAACGCTCATCCACAACGATTTCAACCCCAGGAACATCTGCCTGCGCGACACAGTCGATGGGCCCGCGCTGACAGCGTACGACTGGGAGCTTGCCTCGATCGGCGCGCCGCAGCATGACCTCGCCGAACTCCTCTGCTTCGTGCTCGATGCCGATGCCACGGACCGCGACATCGACTTCTGGATTGAGCGGCACCGCGAATGCCTGGAGCGCGAGACCGGCCGCGCGCTCGATCCTGCGGACTGGCGGCACGGCTTCCGCGCGGCACTCTACGACCTGATGCTGAACCGGATACCGATGTACACGCTCATCCACCGCGTCCGCCGGCAGTCGTTCCTGCCACGGATCGTGCGCACCTGGCGCCGGTTGTACAGCGCTTTCCGCTGCCGCGGCCCGCGAGCGCTGAAAAGCGCCTGCGGCCCGAGCGCGGCGCGAAGCCCGCCTTCGCCAAGGCTACGGCGCGGCCGCGCCGAAGCGCGGAGCGCGTAGGCGGGTCGCCGCGCGAGAGCGAGCGACAGCCTTGAGCCGCCGTGAGCGCGAAGCGCGAGCGGCAGCGCTTGGGGGTGGGGCCCCAAGCGCACTGATCGAAGTGGGGCCCCGCGAGCGCTGAAAAATGAACGCCCCCGTCTGGTCAATCCACCCGGCGAACCTGCTGACGTATGCGTCGCTCGCCGCGGGCATCTGCAGCGTTGCGGCCGCTCTTCAGCAGAGCGCTGCGGGCGCGGGCGCGTTCCTCGCGCTGGCGGCGCTGGCCGACACGTTCGATGGACGTTTCGCCAGACTCTTCACCCGAAGCAGGGATCTCGAAGCCCTGGGCGTTCAGCTCGACAGCCTCTCGGATGCCGTCGCGTTCGGCGCGGCGCCAGTCGTGGCGGTCGCCATCCTGCTGTCCGTCGAGGCCGCCGGGCCCTGGACAGCGGTGTGGTGGATCGCGGCCATCGGCTACACCAGCTGCGCCCTCACACGCCTGGCCTGCTACAACGTCTCGCACGCCGACAACCCGCGCGCCTTTGTCGGCCTGCCGACACCTGTCGCCGCCCTCGTGTGGTCGTCGGTGCTGCTGACAGGTCCAGGGATCGCCGGCGCGTCGCTCGTCGCGGTTCTACTTGGAGTCGGGATGGTGGCCCCGGTGCGCATCGCGAGGCCGGCCGGTGCCGGCTTGATGCTCTTCGCGTTATGGCCGATCGGGCTGCTGGTTGCGTATCTCGTGCACCAGTAGCGTCCGGCGACACTCGCCGACACGGCTGGATCACACGAAGGTCGCGAAGACCGCCAAGACCACGAAGAACCATTGGGACTTTCTTTGTCGATCTTCGCGAGCTTCGAGACCTTCGCGATGTCTTCAGTGAGAGGGCGAACTCAGCCGCACTCTAGCGCTTGATCACCCCTATCGCAAACAGTTGCCTCTCCCCTCGCACGATCATCATCCCGCCCGCCAGCGCGGGCGTCGACATCAGCGGTTCTCCCATCGCGTTCTTCGCCAGCAGCGCGAACGTCGGCCCGCTGCGCACGACGAAGATGTCGCCGTCCTCGCTCGACAGATAGATCCGTCCGTCGGCGGCGACCGGCGAGGCACTGAAGCCGCTGCCGCCGTGCTCGAGCCGCTGGCGGTAGATCTCAGCGCCCGTCGTCAGGTCGTAGGCATCGAAGAGCCCGGCGTTGCCGAGCACATAGAGGATGTCGCCATAGATGAGTGGCGTCGGCATGTACGAGCCTCTCCCGGTCTTGCGCCACGTGACATGCGCGCTCGACGCCGCGTCGGGTGCTGGCGTGATGTCGCCGCTCCCTCCTGGCTTGATGGCGAAGATCGGCCGCTCCGGCCCGCGGCCGCTGGCCACGATCACCAGATCCTTGGAGAAGATGGGCGTCGGCGCCGTAATCTTCGAGCTGCCGCCGAGCCGCCATCGTTCGGCGCCGGTATCCGGGTTGTAGCCACGGATGAAATTGGAGGCGTTCGTCACGAGCTCGGCCGGGCCGCCGCGCTCGGATTGAAACACGGTGGGCGTGCCCCACGATGGGAGCTCTTTGCGGACCGTCTTCCAGACGGTCTTCCCGGTCTTCACGTCCGACGCCATCACGAACGATTCGTTCTGCGTGTCGCACTGCACGATCACCAGGTCCTTGTAGATGATGGGCGAGCTGGCCGTGCCCCACTCGTACTCCGGCAGGTCGTACGCGCCGGTGTCGAGCACGCCGAGATCCTTCTGCCAGACGGGACGGCCGGCCATGTCGAAGGCGTAGAGGCCTTGCGACCCGAAGAACGCGACGACATAGCGGCCGTCGGTGAACGGCGTCGCGTTCGCGTAGGTCGCTTTGATGTGCCGCTTCTCTTTCGGCACGCCCTCGTACGCCGTCCGCCGCCAGATCGTGTTGCCGGTCAGCCTATCGAGCGCCATGACCAGCCACTGTTGGGACGTGCGATCTTCGGAGGCGGTGCCCTCGCCGTACAGACCGGGCTTGAACGTCACGTCCTTCCGGCTGCTGACCGCGCTCGTCACGAAGATCCGATCGCCCGACACGATCGGGCTCGAGTGCGCGAGGCCCGGGACCGGGATCTTCCAGCGGATGTTCGCGCCGGTCGCCACGTTCCAGGTGTCAGGCAGGTCCTGACCGTCGGCAACACCCGACGCTGACGGTCCGCGGAAGCCGGGCCAGCCCTCGCCTGGCGCGGACCTCACGTATGGCGGCACGCAGAATACAGCGACGGCAAGAAGAAGCGCTCCCACCGCACGTCGTGCCGTCATGTCAGGCCAATCTGTCGGAGATGGTGATGCAGATGGACGACGTAGTCGCGCATGAAATAGTCCAGGGTTGCGGGCGTGTCCTCGGGCACCGTCTGCCACGCGAGCTCGTGTAGATTGTGGCGCCTGTGCTCCCGCAGCCGCACCTCGTCCGGCGTCACCTCGATGAGGCGGGCGATATGCAGATTGTAGAAACCCCACAGGGTCACGAGATCCTGCCAGGGCGTCCTGGTAACGCTGCACCGTCACCCATGCGTCCTGGGCGTAGCCGGAAAAGATCAGATCGTCCTGAAACTGGGCCCGGACGAACCGCTGGTGGTTGTTGGCGGCCGAGTCGACCAGGTGTCCGATGATCTCCTTGGCCGACCACTTGCCAGGGGCGGGCCGCCGGGCCGCGGCCTCGTCTGGCATCGCCGCGAGCGACGCTGACGCCCTGGCTACCGTGGCTCGGAGGTCGTCGGCATAGTCGGGCATCTGGCCCGATCATATACGGGACGCTGATTCACGGACGGACGGGACGCGGATCGCGGATTGCGCGGATCACGGGCTAACGGGACGCGGATTGCGCGGATCACGGACTACGCGGATCACGGATACGACGGGACGCGGATTACGCGGATTACGAACGGGACGTTGCGGATATGACGGGACGCGGATTACGCGGATTACGCGGACACGGAATAACGGGCCACGGATGGCGCGGATTAGTAAAGGGCGAGGACCAAGGAATCCGCGTTCTTGTGCTCCGGTGATCCGCGTTAATCCGCGTAATCCGCGTCCCGTCAACCCGGATCTGCGTAATCCGCGTCCGTCAACCCGTGACCGCGTAATCCGCGTCCCGTAGCCCGTGATCCGCGCAATCCGCGTCCCGTTAGTCCGTGATCCGCGCGATCCGCGTCCCGTTAGTCCGTAATCCCCGTAATCCGCGTCCCGTCAGGCCGCGATCCCCCTGGTAAACGTCTCGGGGAGTTCGGGAGTATTATCTGTGGAGTACGGAGGAGTTTGAATGCGTAATGCAGTGATTCTCGCGGCGGTGCTGATGATGGCTAGCGGAGCGAACGGGCAGACACCGGCGGCTGAGCTGAAAGTCGGTGACCAGGCCCCGGACTTCAGCTTGCAGGCGTCCGACGGCAAGACCTACAAGCTGTCCGACTTCAAGGGCAAGAAGGCGGTCGTCGTCGCCTGGTTCCCCAAGGCTTACACGAGCGGCTGCACGATCGAGTGCAAGTCCCTCGCGGAGAACGGCGACAAGATCCGGAAGTTCAACGTCGCCTATTTCATGGCCAGCGTGGACGCGCTCGAAGACAACAAGGGATTTGCCGAAAAGGAGAAAGCGGACTTCCCGCTCCTGAGCGACCCCACCAAGGCCACGGCGACGGCGTACGGCGTGTTGAACCCCGGCGGACTCGCGCGGCGGTGGACGTTCTACATCGGCAAGGACGGCAAGATTCTCGGAATCGACAAGGCGGTCACGCCCAAGTCGTCTGCCGAGGACATGGTGGCCAAGCTGGGCGAGTACGGCGTCGAGCCGGCGAAGATCGCCTCACGCTCGTTGGCCGAACTTCAGTTCGGCCGAACTGAAGTTCGGCCCTACGGGCGTACAGCTGTTTCGGAACGAGCTTGATCTCGAACAGCTTCGGCCACCACTTTCCGGTGACGAACAGCCGGTCTCCCGCCGCGTCGTAGGCAATCCCGTTCAGCACGTCGGTGCCCGCCGCCTCGCGCGGGTCCAGCAGCCCTGCCAGATCGACCCAACCGATCACGTCGCCCGTCTTTGGTGAGATCCGCGCGATGCGCGACGTCATCCAGACATTGGCCAGAATCTCGCCCTTGACCACCTCGAGCTCGTTGAGATTCCGGACCGGCGCGCCGCTGTCGCGGACGGTCACTCGCCCGGTCTCCTTGAACGACGTGGGATCGAGGAACCGGATGGCGGCCGATCCGTCGCTCATGATCAGCCGGGCGCCGTCGTGCGTCAGGCCCCAGCCTTCACCCGTGTAACTGAAGGTCTTCGTCTGCTTGAACGTGGTCTTGTCGTACACGAATCCGGTTTCGGACTGCCAGGTCAGTTGGACGATCGTGTTGCCCCATACCGTAATGCCCTCGCCGAAGTACTTCGCGTCGAGCGGCTGATGCTGCAGCACTTCGCCGGTCTCGAGCTTCACCTTGCGGATCCCCGACTGGCCGTGCTGCCCCGTGCCCTCGTAGAGCACGCCGTCGAGATACTGCAACCCCTGTGTGAACGCCTGTCGATCGTGGGGATACACCTTCACGACGCGATAGCCGGACACCGGCGCCTTCTTCTGCTGCGTCATCGAGAAATAAGCCATCGAAGTCACCGACAGGTTCAAAACCGAGGTCCCCGACAGGTTGAAAGCAATGAGGAGTGCGCTCGCCGCGGCGAGGAGCTCGGTACGGGTCCGCATACAAAGGCAATGTAACACTACAGGTATAATCCCCCCACCGTTTTTCAGGAGCCTGCATGATTCATAGAACTCTGACGATCGCCGTCGGGTTGTCCGCCCTCGTCGTATCAGCCGCCCCGCCATTCTTTGCTCGAGTTGGGGCGCAGGAACGCATCGACGCCGACATCAACGCGAAGATCCGGAAGGAAGCACAGGACAACTCGAAAATCCTCAGGACGATGCACTACCTGACGGATGTGTACGGGCCGCGGTTGACCGGTTCGCCCAACCTGCGGGCTGCCGGCGAGTGGGTCGTCAAAGAGATGGCGTCCTGGGGCTTCACGAACGGTCACCTCGAACCATGGGACTTTGCGCGGCCCGGATGGACGAACGACGTGGCTATCGGCGCGGTTCTGTCGCCGTTCAAGGACAAGCTCGAGTTCGAAGTGCTGGCGTGGACGCCGAGTACTGATGGCACGATAAAGGCGAAGGCCTACAACCTCATCACGCCCGACCAGCCCACGAAGGACGAGCTCGAGAAGTATCTGGAGAGCGTCAAGGCCAGCGTGCAGAACGCCGTCGTGCTCGTCGGACGCTCCAGGCCCGTTCCGGTCAACCTCGAGCCGCCGGCCAAGCGCACGCCGGATGATGTCGTGCGGGGGCGCTACAGCGGCACTCCTGGCGGAGGGCGAGATGGGCGCGGCGGACGTGGCCGGGGCAATACGCCACTGCCTCGCGAAGGCGCGATGCTCACCAACGATGTGAACCTGCGGATCAATGAGTTTCTGCTGACCAACAAGGTCAAGCTGCGGGTCAACGACGCGGCGCGCGAGCACGGCCAGATTCGCGCGTTCCAGAACAACACCTACGACATCGCCAAGGTCGTGCCGACCGTCGTCATGCGCAACGAAGACTACGGGCGGATCGCCCGTGTCCTCGAGGACGGCACGCCGGTCGAGCTGCAGTTCACGATCGTCAACACGATCTACCCGGACGGAAAGACCGCCTACAACACGATCTCTGAGATAGCCGGGTCGGACAAGAAGGACGAGGTCGTCATGCTCGGCGGCCACCTCGACTCGTGGCACTCGGCAACGGGTGCGACGGACAACGCGATTGGCTGCGCGGTGATGATGGAAGCCGCCCGGATTCTGAAGGCCATCGGCGTCCAGCCGCGGCGGACGATTCGCGTCGCGCTGTGGAGCGGCGAGGAACAGGGTCTTCTCGGATCGCGGGCCTACGTGAAGGAACACTTCGGCTCGTTCGAGGCGCAGAAGCCGGAATACGCCAAGCTCGTCGCCTACATGAACATCGACTCCGGCACGGGGCGCGCGCGCGGGGCTGGCGTGTTCGGCCCGCCGCAGACCGCGGCGATCATTCGCGAGCTCCTGAAGCCGTTCGAGGACATCGGCGTCATGGGGGCGTCAGCGTCGAGCAGCCGCGCCACGGGCGGCACGGATTCCACGTCGTTCAACAACGCGGGCCTCCCCGGCATCGGCTTCAGCCAGGATCCGATCGAGTACAACAGCGCCACCTGGCACACGAACCTCGACACCTACGAACGCATCATCGAACAGGATGCGAAGCAGTCCGCGATGACCATCGCGGCAGTCCTCTACCACCTCGCGATGCGCGACGAGATGCTGCCGCGCTTCCCTGCTGCGGAGATGCCGCCGCTCCCGCAAGGACGCGGTCGAGGGAACTGACGGTACTGGTTCAGGGGGTTCAAAGGGTTCAGGGGGTTCAAGGGTTCAGGGCGTGAACCTTGAACCTTCTGAACCTGATGAACCTTTTGAACCTATTGAACCAACAGCATCACCATTCCGATCGTCTAGAACGCATGAGCGATCTGGTAATTGATCTGCGGTACACCGCCCGGCGCCTCAGCTCGGCGCCAGGCTTCACGATCATCGCCACGCTCACGCTGGCGCTCGGGATAGGGACCACGACGGCCATCTACGCCGTCGTCGACGCCATCATGCTCCGGCCACTGCCCTATGCGGATCCGGATCGGCTGGTCGAGTTCCGCCCCGGCAGCGGGCCGGACGGTCGCGGAGGGATCAGACCGGTGTCGAACCGGTCCATGCCCATCGATCAGTTCCGCGAGTGGCAGGCGCAGGCGGACGTTTTCGAGGGCGTCGAGCCGTACGAGCACAGGTCGCCCCTCCTCACGGGTGATGGAAGCCCAGAGGTCGCCATTGCGGGGGCGCTCGGCGGGCGCCTCATGACCCTGCTCGGGGTGACCCCTCAGCTCGGCCGATTGCTCACCGAATCGGACGCACAGCCAGGTCGCGAACAGGTCGTGGTATCAGCAATGCGTTCTGGCGCAGCAGGTTCGGCGCGAACCCGGACATCGTCGGACGCACGATCAGGCTGGATGGCAAACCCTATGAGATCGTGGGCGTCATGCCGCCGTCGTTTCGCTTCCCGTACGGAAAGCGGCAGATCTGGATGCCCATGGTCGTGGCGCCACCAGCCGGACGGCCGGGTCCCGGGCTGCGCCTGGTCGCACGCGTCCGGAGCGACCTGACGGTCGCACAGGCCCAGCTGCGCGTCGATGCGATTGCCTCGCGCCTCGACCAGGAGAAACCGGCGAAGGCCGGGTGGGCGCTTGGGCTCGGCCCGCTCGTCGCACGGCATGTCAACGCCCCCGTGCGCACCGCGCTCTACGTTCTTGCCGGAGCGGTTTCCCTCGTCCTGCTCATCGCGTGTGCGAATCTTGCCAACCTGCTCTTGGTGCAGGGGGCGAATCGCCAGCGTGAGGTGGCCGTGCGCGCCGCTCTCGGCGCATCACGCGGCCGGCTGATCCGTCAGCTCCTGACTGAAACGCTGCTGCTCGCCGTCCTCGGCGCAACCGCGGGCACGCTGCTGGCACACTGGGCGATTGGGCTGCTCGAGAGGTTCACCCCGTCCGACATGACGTTCCTCACGGTCAATCCCATCGCGCTCGACGCCCGCGTCGTGATGTTCGCGGGCGGCCTCGCGATGGCGACCGTCCTGCTGTTCGGAACCCTGCCGGCAGTACGGGGTTCGCGATCCGGTCCTGCACGAGGCGCTCAAGAGCGCCACGCGAAGCGCCACGGCGACGCCCGGTCAGGAGCGTCTGCGCCGCGCGTTCGTCGTCGTGCAGCTGGCCGTGTCGGTGATGTTGCTCGTCGGGGCAGGCCTCCTGATGCGGACGTTCACGCATCTGAGTGCCGTCAACCCCGGCTTCGACGTACAGGTCGGTCGCCGCTGCCCGCTTGAGCTTCCCGCGCTGGAAGTATCCGACCGCTGCCGCACGAGCGGAACTGGTGCGGGCGGCGATGGAGCGCGTGCGCGGGATCCCTGGTGTGGACGCCGCGACGCTGACGCAGGGCCTGCCGCCCGAGGCCACCAATATCGCCTTCTCGTTGAAGTTCGAGGTCGAAGGCCGCGGCGTCGTGCTCGACGATCCGAAGCTGGTCGTCCCATTCAGCAGCGTCGGGCCCGACTACTTCACGGTGATGGGCGTCCCGCTGAAGGCGGGACGTGGGTTCTCGACCGACGACCGCGCGGACGCGCCGAAGGTCGTCGTCATCAGCGAGGCGATGGCGCGGGAGCTGTGGAAGGGTGACAACCCCGTCGGCCAGCGCTTCAGGTTGGACGTGTCGCCCGATGACCCCTGGTACACCGTGGTCGGCGTCGCCGGGAACGTCTTCCAATTCGAGCACGCCCGGCCGCGCGATCAATTCGCCTACTACTACCCTCTCGCCCAGACCAACGACAACGGCAATGTCCTCGTCGTTCGCGCCGCCGGCGATCCGGCGGCTCTTCTTCCGGCAATCCGATCGGCGATCCGATCGATCGATCCCGATCAGCCGCTGGCCGACCTGGGCACGATGACGACGCGCTACGTCGAGTTCTTCGACGTGCCGCGCTTCCACGCGTGGGTCATGGGCGCGTTCGCGATCGTCGGTGTGCTCATCGCTGCCATCGGCCTCTACGGCGTGCTTGCCTACGCGATTGCGCAGCGCACGCGCGAGTTCGGCATCCGGATGGCGCTCGGCGCGCGCCCCGCCGACGTGCTGGGCCTGGTGCTGAGAAGCGGAGGCCTGGTGACAACCCTCGGCCTCATCCTCGGCGCCGCCGGCAGCGTCCTCGTTACGGGCACGATGGAGTCGATGCTGGTCGACATCCCGAGGCTGGATCCGCTGACGTATGTCGGCGTGATTGGAGCGCTTGCCGTGACCGCCTTCGCCGCCTGCTGGATTCCAGCCAGGCGCGCGACACGGGTGGATCCGGTCGTCGCACTGAAATGTGAGTAGACAGGTTCAGGGGTTCAGAAGGTTCAGGGGGTTCTCTTGAACCTTCTGAACCTCTTGAACCTGTCTACTCCCCAATCTTGTACAGCTTCGATTCCGTCCTGATGTAGATCGCGCCGCCGGCGATCGCTGGAGAGGCAAGCGACATCTCGTCGAGATCGTTTCTCGCGATCTCCTTGTATTCATCGCCGCTCTCGAGCACGAAGGTGATGCCGCCTTCCGTCAGAAGAAAGATCCGGCTGCCTGCGGCGACCGGCGACGCCGAGAACGTGTGCCCACCGCCGCCGACCCGTACCTTGTAGATCTGCTCGCCGGTCTTCGCGTTGAGCACCGCGAGGATACCGGTGTCGTGGACGAGATACGCGCGCCCGTCGTGCACGATGGCCGACGGGGTGTAGCCCGACACGCGCGGTTGACGCCAGGCGACGAACGCATTGCTGGTGGCGCCCTCGGCGAGGGTGACGTCCCCCGACGCGCCCGGCTTGATGGCGAGGAACGGACGGTTGGCATCGCCCTGCGAGCCGCTGCCGACGTAGAGCCATCCGTTCGACGCGAGCGGCGATGCCGTCGGCATCGACATGCCGGTCACGCGCCAGAGCTCCGTGCCGTCGAGGCCGTAGGAGAGGACCATGGCGTGCCCGAGCGTCACGATCTCGGTGCGCTTCTCGTTCGTCCACACGTACGGCGTCGTCCACGACGACCGCGGCAGGCCGGTGCGGGGCCGCGCCGTGCGCCAGATCTCGTCGCCCGTCTTCGCGTCGAGCGC
This sequence comes from uncultured Acidobacteriota bacterium, assembly GCA_963771395.1. GTDB lineage: Bacteria > Acidobacteriota > Vicinamibacteria > Vicinamibacterales > 2-12-FULL-66-21 > DATBJJ01. Next base: position 211,632 of record CAVYTY010000022.1, read on the forward strand.
GGCGATGTACGAGTCGGCTTCGCTGTCATGAAGCAGGTAGACGCGTCCATCGTGGACGGTCGGAGACGAGGCCGTGCCGAAGTCGAGGTAGATGGGCTGCGGCGCCCACTGCTTCTTCCAGAGCAGCGTGCCGTCCAGCGTGTAGCAGAAGAGCCCGACGTTCTGCCCGAACGACACATAGAGCCGCTCGCCGTCGGTGAATGGCGTTTCGGAAGCGTAGGTGTTCTTGCGATGCCGGCCGCCGGAGGGCCGGGCCTTGTGCGCCTCCCGCTCCCATTTGATCTTGCCGCTGCCCGCATCGAGCGCGTAGACCATGTATCGGATCTCGTCGGACTCCTCAGGCGTTTCGTTGTCGCGGGAACGGACGCGCCGCATGACCTCCTCGTTCGAGAGGCCCTGCCGTTGGAGCTCGGCGATGTACTCGTTGCCGTAGAGGCCAGGGGCCGGCTGCTTGAACGGTTTGCCGCTGATACCGGAGGTGAGGAAAACCGTGTCGCCCCAGACAATCGGCGACGACCAGCCCTGCCCCGGCACCGACGCCTTCCAGCGGATGTTCTCGGTCGCCGACCATTTCTCGGGAACACTCGTGCCGGGCGCCACGCCGCTCATGCCATGGCCACGGAACCCCGGCCACGTTTCTTCAGGCTTGGGATTCGCGCCCGCCAACGACGCGGTGACGAACAGCGTGATGAACAGCGGAAATGCGAGGTGATTCATGAGGGCGAGTGTACTTCAGGTGAACGAGCCGACGGCTCAATCACGATGGCCACGATGACACGAAAGAGCACGAAGAGAACCACTTAATGGAAACATCGTGTTCATCGTGCCATCGTGGCCATCGTGAGGGAGTCGTCGGCCCGTTCATCGAGATGATTAGTGCCCGGACGCCCTGAATCTCCGCCAGGAACGTCTCCCCCAGATCCGCGGCCTTGCGCTCGCCAACGCCGTAGACATTGCGCAGGGCATCGAGAGTCGTCGGCTTGAGCCGCGCCATGTCGCGCAGGGTCGTGTCGTGGAAGATGACGTACAGGCGGAACGCCGCGGGCGCGGGCGATCTCCAGGCGCACCGTCCGCAGGCGCTCGAACAGATCGCGGTCGACGTCCTGCCACGCCTCCGCCTCGACCCCTTTCACGCGTTTCGGCGCGCGGTCCTTCGTCGGACGTCGCTGGCGCGCGAGCGCGAGGCCAGGCTGGGCGGCAGCATCCTTCAACAGCCCGATGCCGTCCTCGGTCAGCTCCAGCACGGGGAACTCCGAGTCGGTCTGCCGGAGCAGACCGTTGCCCGACAGCTGCTCGATGTAGCCGCGCACTTCCGGAACGCTCATGTCCTTGAGCAGCCCGAACGTGCTCAACTGGTCGTGGCGCCGGGCCGAGACCTGATCGCTTTCGCTGCCGCGCAGGACGTTGGTGACGTGCGCCGCGCCGAAACGCTGCCCGACGCGCGCGACGCACGACAGGATCTTGCGGGCGAGCATCACCGGCTCTTGAACCGCCTCGAGCTCGTCGAGGCAGTAGTCGCACGCGCCGCAGTCCGATTTCGTGTAGCTCTCGCCGAAATACCCGATGAGATGGCGGTGGCGGCAACCCACGCTCGAAGCGTAGCGTTCGATGTCCCGCAGGAGCGAGCGCCGCGCGTCGGTCAGTTCGCCGTTCCTCTCGAGCATGACGCGCCACTTCAGGAAGTCGGCCGTCGAATAGATCAGCACGCACTCGGCCTCGAGGCCGTCGCGCCCGGCGCGGCCGGATTCCTGCTGGTAGTGCTCGAGCGACTGCGGGGCGCCGGCGTGCACGACGAAGCGCACGTCCGAGCGATCGATCCCCATCCCGAACGCGACGGTCGCCACGACCACGTCCGCGTGCTCGTCGAGGAACGCGTCCTGATTCCGGCTCCGGTCGCTGTCCGAGAGGCCCGCATGATACGGACGGGCCCGCACGCCGTTTTCCGTCAGCCACGCCGCGAGCGCATCGACTTCCCGGCGCGACGTGCAGTAGATGATCCCGGCCTGGCCGCTGCGTCTGGCCATGACGTCGAGGATCTGCCGCTTCAGGCTCGCGCGCGCGAGCACGCGGTAGATGAGGTTGGGACGGTCAAAGGAGCCGACGAGCTCGATCGGGTCCTCGAGCTCGAGCTGCGCCGCGATGTCACGGCGCACCCGCGCCGTCGCAGTCGCCGTGTACGCATGGAGGCTGACGCCCGGAATAACGCTGCGCAGTCGGCCGAGCTGCCGGTACTCCGGACGGAAGTCATGCCCCCACTGGCTGATGCAGTGCGCTTCGTCCACGGCAACGAACTGCACGTCGCATTTCGAGAGCCGGGCCAGAAACCCGTCGCCGCCGTCGCCCGCCAGCCGCTCCGGCGACACGTAGAGCAGCCGGTAACGGCCCTCCCGCAGGCCGGCCGAGACCGACGCCTTCTCGTCGGAGCTGAGCGTGCTGTTGAAGAGCGCCGCCGACACGCCGTTGCCGACGAGCGTGTCGACCTGATCCTTCATCAGCGAGATGAGCGGCGAAACGACCACTCCCAGCCCCGGCCGCACCAGCGCGGGAGCCTGAAAACAGAGCGACTTGCCTCCCCCCGTCGGAAGCACCACGACCGAATCGCGTCGGGAGAGGATGGCGTCCATCGCCTGACGCTGGAGGGGACGGAATGAGGTGTAGCCCCAATAGCGCTCGAGGACATGAATGAGGTCGTCGCTCGAGGCATCCGAGGGAGTCAGAGTTGGAAACACTCAGACTCCCTCGATGACGACGAGCGTACCGTCCGAGGTCGCCTGGCGGATCGCCTTGGCTTCGGAATACTCCGGGGAGTTCCACCACTCCTTCGCGCGGTCGACTGTCGGAAACTCGACGATGACCAGCCGCCGGGCGGGCCACTCGCCTTCGAGGACCTCGGTCCGGCCGCCCCTGACGACGAATCGGCCGCCGAATGCCGTGATGGTCGGCAGCACCAGCCGGCGGTAGTCCTCGTAGCGCACGGGGTCTTTCACCTCAACGATCGCGATCACATAAGCTGCCACGTCGCTCCTTTGATCCCAGCTGTCAGCTCCCAGCTCTCAGCCCTCTGATTCTCAGCTCTCAGCTCTCAGCAAAGACTGACGGCTGACAGTGAGAGTTAGCACCCATCAGCACGTTTTCTAGCTGATAGCGAACAGTGACGAGCTGTCAGCTATCTATTATCAGGCTGCAACAGGTCACTCCCGCCTCGGCCTTCGCCAGCTCCGAGACATCCACCATGCAGACGCTGTAGCCGCGCGCCCGCAGCGCGGCAGCGGTGCGCTCGTGGCTGGCGGCGCACACGATCGTACTGCCGAGCCGCAGCACGTTGGCCGCGTGGGGCTCCACAGGGTCGACGGTGATCACGTCCACATCCGCGTGACTGAACACGCGCGTATCAATCCATTCGGGATTACACAGGACGCGGTCCGAGTCGATCGCAGTGACGGCGGACTTCAGGTGGAGGCACGCAGACGTCTGCACGCACTCGACGGAATATCCGAGGGGCGCCAGGTGACGGACGAGTTGACCCGCGCCGTCCTCGTTCGTGCGCGTCGAGAGACCGACGTACACCGTCCGTCCAAGCCGCAGCACGTCCCCGCCATCGAGCGTGCCCGGTGCGCCGATCGACTGGAGTGGCCTGTATTCCGACAACACGGCAGCCACGGCGTCTCGCTCGCGTCGACGGGACTCGGCGCCCGGCCGGGTGATGATGGCGACCTCGTCGAGCACAATCGCCACGTCTTCGACGAACACCGAGTCCGGCAGGTCGTGCGCCGGCGGCGCCCGGCGCACCGTGCATCCGAGCGTGCGGAGCGCCTCCTCGTACTGACGATGCTGCGTCACCGCAACGTCGACGTCGATCGAGACGCGGGCGAGGTGCGTCAACTCGCAGCGCGCGAGGCTCTCCGGCACGGGGCGCGTCACGGCAATACGCATGATTCTGTGTCCGCTTGCACCGGCCTCTGTTGCGGCCTGCCACGGCCGGTGAGGGCCTCTGCATCGCCGGTAGCGGCCTCTGTGCCGGCCTGTTCACGGCGTGGAACGGCGCGCCTGTCGACCGGCGCCGCGGTGCGTGTGTCACAATATCTTGATGCATGCGGCGATAGATTTCATCCTGAAGATAGACGAGAAACTGTTCGCGCTGACCGAAACGTACGGCGCCTGGGTTTATGGGGTCATTTTTCTCACCGTTTTCGCGGAGACGGGCCTGGTGATCACCCCGCTCCTGCCGGGCGACTCGTTGCTCTTCGCCGCCGGCGCGCTCTGCGGCGCCGGACTCCTCAACCCGTGGATCATGGCCGCCACGCTCGTGTCGGCCGCCATCATCGGCGACGCCGTCAACTACAGCGTCGGCCGCTCGCTCGGGCCGAAGGTGTTCGCCGCGCACGACCAGAGCAGCCGCCTGCACCGCATGCTCAACCGCGAGCACTTGACGAAAGCGCACGCGTTTTTCGAGAAGCACGGCGGGAAAGCGATCGTGATAGCACGATTCGTGCCCATCGTGCGCACGTTCGTGCCGTTTGTCGCCGGCGCCGGCTATATGACCTACGGCGCGTTCGCTTTCTACAACGTCCTCGGCGCTTTCCTGTGGGTCGCGTCGTGCTTCGGCCTGGGCTATATCTTCGGCAACGTCCCGATCGTGAAAGAGAACTTCTCCGCCGTCGCGATCATCATCATCTTCATATCGGTTCTGCCGGTCGCCTGGGAGTTCATCAAAGCCCGTCGAGCGTAATCACAGCCCGCCCGCAACCACGGTTGCTTGGGGTCAGATCTCGATTTTCTAATGCGTGAGCGGAAACCGCTCACGCGATCAGAAAATCGAGATCTGACCCCAGGCAACCGCAGTTGCGGGGCTTCTCAGACTGATGCTGACCGAAAGCCCAACTGGCCTCTTCTGCCCCGCCGGCGGCTTCCACGTGGATCCGTGGGGCCCGGCGGACCGCGCGCTCATCACACACGTTCACGGCGACCATGCTCGGCCCGGCAGTCAGGCGTATCTGTGCGCCGAGCCGTCCCGGCGTCTGCTCGAACGACGGCTCGGGCCCGACGTGCGCATCGAGACACTGCCCTACGGCGAGGCGATCCGGCTCGGCGACGTCCGCGTGAGCTTCCATCCGGCAGGTCACATGCTCGGATCGGCGCAGATTCGCATCGAGGGCGCCGGCGGCGTGTGGGTCGCGGGTGGGGACTACAAGCGCGCCGCCGACCCGACATGCGCGCCGTTCGAACCGGTGGCCTGCGACACCTTCATCACCGAATCCACGTTCGGCCTGCCGATCTATCGATGGGATCCGACAGAGACGGTCATCGCCGAGATCCTGGAGTGGTGGGAAGACAACCGGCAGCACGAGCGCACGTCGGTGCTCTTCTGCTACATCGCCGGCAAGGCACAGCGGCTCCTCGCCGAACTTGCGCGCCTGAGCGATCGGCCGGCGTTCGTGCACGGCGCGATGCTGGCGACGATCGAGGCGTATCGCCAGGTTGGCGTGCACATGCTCCCGACGGCATCAGTCACCGAGCAGCCGAAAGGCCGGAAGTTCTCGGGCGAGCTGGTGCTGGCTCCCCTCTCGGCGCGAGGCACGACGTGGATGCGCCGCCTGGGCGTGCACTCGGACGCATACGTCTCTGGCCTGATGCGCGTGCGCGGCGTCCGGCGCCAGCGCGCCTTCGATCGCGGGTTCGTACTCTCCGACCACGCTGATTGGCCGGCCCTGCTCGAGACGATCGCCGAGACCGGCGCCTCGCGGGTGCTCGCCACACACGGGCACCCCGAGCCGCTCGCGCGCTATCTTCGCGAGCAGGGAATCGACGCGGGGGTCATGCGAACTGCCTGGGAGGGGGAGCCGGAAAGTGACTGAACGGCGTCACGACCCTAGAAGCCGTCAAATGCCGAGCCTGTCACGGTACCCATCACGAAGGGCGCGAAGACCGCGACGATCACGAAGAAGGACAGACAGGTTTTCTTCGCGATCTTCGCAGCTTCGCGATCTTCGTGAGACCGTCGTGGCGGCAGTGATCCTGGGAAAATGAAGCGCTTCTCCCGCCTCTACGACGCCATCGATCGCACGACTTCGACCAACGCCAAAGTCGCGGCGATGGCTGCGGTACTTCGCCTCGGCACCTCCGGCCGACGCCGCCTGGGCGGCTTTCTTTCTGACCGGCCGGAGGTTGAAGCGCCTCCTGCCCTATTCGTCCATCAACAGCTGGACGCTGGCCGCGACGGGCCTGCCACCCTGGGTGCTCGACGAATGCTACGCCGTCGTCGGCGACGGCGCGGAAACCGCGGCCCTCGTCCTCGACCAATTGCCGACAGCGCCCCTGGAAGATGTCGCGCTCTCTCGATGGGTCGAGGATCGCATCCTGCCGCTGAAGGGTCTGGATCCGGCCGCGCAGCAGCAGCGCGTCACCACATGGTGGCGCGCGCTCGACCGGCTGCAGCGGTTCATCCTCCTCAAGCTCCTCACCGGCGAGCTGCGCGTCGGCGTCTCCCAGACGCTCGTCGTCCGCGCGCTGGCTCAGGCCGCGGACCTGCCCGCCGCGACGCTCGCTGCCCGCATCATGGGCGAATGGACACCCTCTCCTGAGTGGTACGCGGGGCTCCTGTCGCGCGAGCGCACCGACGACGACCGCTCGCGCCCCTATCCCTTCTTCCTCGCTTCGCCCCTCGAAGATCCGATCGACACTCTCGGCAGCCCGGCCGACTGGCTGGTCGAGTGGAAATGGGACGGCATCCGCGCCCAGCTCGTCAAGCGCGGAGGAGCGCTGCACCTCTGGTCCCGCGGTGAAGAGCTCATCACGCATCGATTCCCCGAAATCGTCGCCGCCGCCAGCCGGCTGCCGGATGGCACCGTCCTCGACGGCGAAGTCCTGGCGTTCCGCGACGAGCGACCCCTGCCGTTCTCCGCCCTCCAGCAAAGGATCGGACGTCAGAAACAGGTCGCGCAGCTCGCGCGCACGGTCCCGGTCGTCTTCATGACCTACGACATCCTCGAGGACCACGGCGAAGACATTCGGGGGTTGCCCCAGGGTGTGCGTCGAGAACGGCTGGAGGTCAGGCTGACGCCGGACACTACGCCGGACAAGGTCACCCGGACCTCAGTCCCAGCAGACGGGTTTGTCCGGACCGGCGTGCTCCGCGCCTCCCCCATCGTCGAGGCCGCGTCGTGGGCCGACCTTGCTGCGTTGCGCGGCGAATCGCGCTCGCGTGGCGTCGAGGGACTCATGCTCAAGCGCCTGACGTCAGCTTACGGCGTCGGCCGAAAGCGCGGCGACTGGTGGAAGTGGAAGATCGATCCGTTCACGATCGATGCGGTGCTGATCTACGCGCAGCCCGGAAGCGGCCGCCGCGCCAGCCTCCTGACGGACTACACGTTCGGCGTCTGGCATCAGGGCGAGCTCGTCCCGATCGCCAAGGCGTACTCGGGGCTCTCGAACGAGGAGATTGCGCAAATGGACCGCTGGATCCGGCGGCACACGCGGGAACGCTTCGGCCCCGTACGGCACGTCGAACCCGTCCAGGTCTTCGAGCTGGGCTTCGAGGGAATCGCGAAATCGACGAGGCACCGATCGGGGATTGCCGTCCGCTTCCCGCGGATGCTGCGATGGAGAACCGACAAGAAGGCCGAAGACGCCGACACGCTGGAGTCGGTCCAGAAGCTTCTGACTCCTGTGACTCCTGACTCCTGTCTCCTGACTCAGCGCCTTTCGCTGATCTTCTCGAGGTTCGCGTCGAACTTGCGGACGGCGGCGAGAATCGTGTTCGCGGCACCGATGAAGAACTTCTTCGTCACCGTCTCGGCATCGTCGGTCGCCTTGTGGTGCTGTGCTTCGTCCTCGACGCCGAAGTAGATGAAGGGAATGCCTGCCTCGTGAAACGGAAAGTGATCCGAGTCCCGGCTCCAGTCGTCTTCCTTGGCGTTGGTGCCGTCATGCCCGAGACGCAGCGTCACCGGCGGACGGGCCACGTCCTTGAGATACGCCTTGAGGAACGGATTCTGGAACGTGCCCGAAGCGAAAAGCACGTTCTTGGCGTCTCTGGCGACCATGTCCATGTTCACGTTCATCACGATCGCGTCGCGCGCGATCGGCGGGTCGCTGAGGAACGCCTTGGACCCGTTCAGCCCGGACTCCTCCGCATCGAGTGCGGCGAAAACCAGGGAGTGCTCGGGCTTGTCGGCGGCCACTCTTGCCGCGATGGCGAGGAGGGCGGCGACGCCCGACGCGTTGTCGTCGGCCCCGTTGAAGATCTCGCCGTTGCGCACGCCCAGGTGATCGAAGTGCGCCGTAAGGACGATGAAGCGCCCCGGTTCGCGACTGCCGCGAACGACGCCGATGATGTTGACGCCATTCTGGTCGCTCGCATCGCCCCTGCCGCGAAAGACGAACGGCCGCTCGTAGGAGTCGCCGATGGGTTGAATCCCGGCTTCCTTGTAGCGTCGCAGGATGTAGGCGCGGGCTTTGGCGGCGCCAGGTGTGCCGGGCAGGCGCCCCTCCATCGCGTCAGCCGAGAGGGTCTCGAGATCGCTGAGCAACTTGGCACTGTCGACAGTCGCTGTCTGGACGCCGACGGGCACGGCACTGACGACCAGAAGGGCCGCACAGACCAAGGATTGAAGCAGTCGTCTCATGGTACTGGCGATTGTAGCAATGCTGAATGCTGAATGCTGAGTGCTGAATTGAATTCTGAATTTACTTCAGCATTCAGCATTCAGCATTCAGCATTGCCTCAGGCCCGAAGGGCCCTCACCACGACCGGCCCATCTTCGACCGTCACCGTCGCGGCCCGCTCGCCGGACGCGAACCGGATGCGCACGGCGTCGGCGCCAGCCGGGTGGAAGACGCGCCCGCCGAGGTGGAACAGGTTACGTGGCGCTCCACCTTCACGCTGAATCGATGGGCCGCGATCGCCGGCAGTGACCGTCAGACGATCCGCAGTCCCAGGTCCGAACGTGTAGATGCCCACGATCGCCGCGCGGTCCGCGTCTGCGAGCGGCTCGTTCGTGTACTTCACGTCTGCGTCGCCCAGCGACTCGAGGTATTTGACGACGTCGGCGGCGCCCGCGCCACCCGCGCGCGCGTGCGACAGGAGCGTCAGCCCGTGCGGGCCTCGCGTCTTCTGGACACCCGGCGAAGCGAGGACGAAGGCCTTGACGGTATCGAGATGGCCGAGCATTGCCTCGGAAAAGATCGACGGACGCGCGCCCGCGGCGAGCAGCAACCGGGCGATCTCCTGATTCCCCACGTGTGATGCGGCGCCCAATGCCGATTCCCAGTCGCCGTAGCCCCAGTCCCACGACGCGTTCGAGAGCGCCGGCCTGCCGGCCAGCAGTTCGCGGACGCGCGCGACATTGCCGTGCGACACCGAGACCATCTCGCGCGCGACGTCGGGATCGTGGGCAGGAAACGTGGCCGGTGGGGATGACGATGGCGGTGGAATCGATTGGGCGAAGGGCGCGGCATGCGCCAGGGGCAGGAGCGGTGTCAGACACAGGAACGTGCGGCGCGCAACAGCCATGACAAATCCTCCAGAGGCGAGGTGTATCGTGCGCGGCTCCCGATGGCAACAGAGGACCGTGTGAGTTCTTTGTAAGCGCGCAACCGAAGTCGTATCAGCAGGTTCACGGGCGATGTGAGGGGCTCGTGGCCAGAGCCCTGGCGACAGCACTCGCAATCGACTCGGCGATCTCGGACTGCACGTCGAGGGTGAAGGCGGGCCGATCGTAGGTGTTCGCCCAGACGTGGGCCTGGTCGTCGACGCGGATGAGGTGGGCGATCAGGCGAACGCCGGCCGCGTCGCGCTTCATCTGTGCGAGCACGATGTAATCGGCGTCGAGCTCGGTGCCAATCCGCTGGAGGTCACGGAACGCCCGCGGCCGGAAGAGGGCCGCGGCGTTGCCGATGACACTGAGCGTCGCGACACGTTCGGGCGTCGCCAGCCGCGCCACCGTGGCATCGGCCACGCCCCGGGCGATCAGGTCGAAATCCTCCATGCCGGTCTCGTTGTCGAACGGCAGCACCGCGATTCGGACGCGCCGGTCGACGGATCCCGCCCGCCAGGCGCCGGCGACGAGGATGGCCGTCAGGACTGCGAGGGTTACCAAAACTGCGATTGGGACGTGCCTGGGGAAAAGCGATTTGGCGCGCCGCTCATTCCCGGCGGTGGGTAGCCTTTTATCAATGCTCGCGGGGCCCCACCCCCACTCGCTCTCGCGCGGCGCCTCCGCGCCGCGCTCGGGCCGCAGGCGCTTTTCAATGTTCGCGGGGCTGTGCTCGCTGTTCGACGCACCCGCGCCTTGCCGCGAGACCGGCGCGATGAACCGGTAGCCGCGTCGCGGGAGCGTTTCGATGAATCGGGGCGAGTCCGCGGAGTCGCCGAGCGCCGACCGGATCTGCGCGATGCAGAAGTTGAGGCCCGGCTCGAAGTCCACGAACGTGCCGTCGTTCCAGACCTCCCGCCGCAGCGCGTCTCTGGAAACGACCTCGCCGGCGTGAGTCACCAGGATGGCCAGCACGCGGCCAGGCTGCGGCTGCAGGCGAACCGGCACACCTTCGCGGGCGAGCGCGCCGCTGTCGGGATCGAACTCGAACAGACCGAAGCGCACTCGTCGGCTCACGTCTCCACCATAGCACCTTCCCCGCTTCCCACCCCCGCAGCTTGCGTCGCGCGGGCCGGACGCGACAAGATTCGTGGCGTGCTGTCGACTCGCCGCAAGTTTTCCATCAAATACGCAAGCGCTCCGGCGACGCTCGCCCTTCTCTTGTGCGTCGCGTCAACGGCACGGATCATCGCGCACCCGGCGCCATTCAGTTATCTCGACGCCTACGTGACGCCTGACGGTCTGACCGGACGTCTCGTGGTTCACGATCTCGACCTCGCGAACGACTTGACGATCGAGCCGCCGGCGCAGCTCGCCAATGCCTCCTTCGTAGAGCAAAACGCCGCGGCAATCGCGGCGCTCCTCGGGCCGCGCCTGACGTTCTTCAAGGACGGCCGGCCTGTCCCGTGGACACTCGTCGCGGCCCGGCCCGTCGAAGGCCAGGACGCCGTCGAGGTCCTCTGGCGGGCGCCAGCGAGCGGGGCCACCGGCAAGCTGACGATCGGCGCGCACCTCTTCCCGTACGACCCCACGCACCAGACGTTCATCAACGTCTACGAAGGCGACATGCTGATGCGGCAGGAGGTCCTGAGCCGCAACCGCACGAGCGTCGACTTCTTCACCGGCACACGGCAGGGATTGCTGGCCGTGTTCACGACGTTCACGGCGTCGGGCATCCATCACATCGCCATCGGGCCAGATCACATCCTCTTCATCATCGGCCTGCTGCTGCTCGGCGGCAGCCTCACGCGGCTGCTGGCGATCGTGACCGCGTTCACGCTCGGCCACAGCGTCACGCTGGCCCTCGCCACGCTGCAGATCGTCGATCCGCCCTCCCGCATCATCGAGCCGGCCATTGCCTTGAGCATCGTCTACGTGGGCGCGGACAACCTGCTGACCGGCGCGAAGGGACGCGACGTCCGCGCGTGGGTGGCGTTGATGTTCGGTCTCGTGCACGGCTTCGGGTTCGCGAGCGTGCTCCGCGAATCGGGGCTGCCCAACCGGGCGCTCGGCGTGTCTCTCTTCTCGTTCAATCTCGGCGTCGAGATCGGCCAGGCCATCATCGTCGTGATCGTTGCGACAGCCCTGTCGCTGGTGCGTCGCCGGGACCCGGTGCTCGCCATGCGGATCGCGACGGTCGGCTCCGTCGCGGTTATGATTGCCGGGGCCTTCTGGTTCATCGAACGGGTCTTCTGAGGCCAATCCCTATGTCTCGCTCACTTTCCGTCAAGCCCCTCGCTTTGCTCATCGCGTTGGTCGTGGCGGGGATGACGGCCACGGCCCGACAGCAGCGACCCGCAGCGTTCCAACTCGAAGAAACGACCATCGCGGGAATTCACGCCGCGTTCAAAGCCGGTCAGCTGACGTGCCGGGCGCTCCTCGAGCAGTACCTCGAACGGATCGAGGCGTACGACAAGTCCGGGCCTGCGATCAACGCAATCGTCCTGGTCAATCCCAACGCGCTCGCGGAGGCCGACGAGCTCGATCGCCGTGCCAAACAGGGAACATCTGCGGGCCCGCTTCACTGCGTCCCGGCAATCGTCAAGGACAACTTCGAGACCATCGGCCTCCAGAGCGCGGCAGGCTCGCTCTCGCTCAAAGGCTTCGTGTCGACCCGTGATGCATTCCAGGTCAAGCGCATCAAGGCTGCCGGCGCGATCGTGCTGGCCAAGTCGAACATGGCCGAGTTCGCGTTTACGCCGTACGAGACCGTCAGCTCGATCCTGCCGGGCTACACGAAGAATCCGTACGCGCTCGATCGAGTGACGGCGGGCTCGAGCGGCGGCACGGCCGCGGCCGTCGCCGCCAACTTCGGCGCCATCGGCCTCGGGAGCGACACGGGCAACTCCATTCGTGGACCGGCGTCGCACCAGGCGCTCGCCGGTATCCGTTCGACGATGGGCCTCACCAGCCGCGCGGGCGTGGTACCGCTCAATCTGCTGGCCGACATCGCCGGCCCGATGACGCGCACGCTCGAGGATGCCGTTCGGGTGCTGCAGGTGATCGCGGGGCCCGATCCCGACGATCCCGTCACCGTCGCCGACACACCTGCCGCCCGCGACTTCAGTCCCCGCGGACACCCCGCGGCCATTCCCAACTACCTCGCGGCGCTCAAGAAAGACGGCCTGAAGGGTCGTCGCATCGGCATCCTGCGGCAGGCGTACGAACGCAACACCACGGACGCGGAGATCGTCAAGGTCTTCACGGCAGCGGTTGACGACCTCAGGCGAGCCGGCGCCATCATCGTCGATCCAGTTCGCGTCGATCTCAATCAGGCTCCACGACCGCAGGGTGCCGGCACGTGCGGCGGATTCAAATACGACATCAACCGCTGGCTGGCCTCACACGGCGACAGCATCCCGGTGAAGAGTCTCGCCGCGATTATCCAGTCGCGGCAGTTCCACCCGACTGTGCAGAGGCGTCTCGAGCAGTCGCAGGAGGGCACCGAAAACGGCCCGGACACGCCGGCGTGCAAGGCTGAATCGGAATACCGCGGCCAGGTGCGCGCGGCGGTGCTCAAAACGATGGACGCGAACAACCTGGACGCGTTCGTGTATCCGACCTGGAGCAACCCGCCGCGACTGATCGGCGATTTGAACACGCCCCACGGCGACAACAGCCAGTTCTTTTCGCCCGCAACGGGCTTCCCGTCGATCAATGTCCCGATGGGCTATACGCGCGACAACCGGCTGCCTGCGGGTATCACGTTTTTCGGGCGCGCGTGGGACGAAGGTGGGCTGATCGCGCTCGCCTACTCGTACGAGCAGGCGACGGGACACCGGCGCGCACCGCCAGTCGGCAATCGGCAATCGGGAGTCGTCAGTCGCAGTCCTTAGTCTCAGTCGGCAGTTCCAATCGGCAGTCCTGGTCGGCGGTCCGAGTCGGGAGTCGGAGGAGGAAAACGTGAAACGCAAGGTCGTGCTGGCGGTACTGGCTTTTTCGGGCGCCATGATCGGCGTCGCGCCGCAGGCGCAGGATGGTTCCGCGGCGCTCGCTGCGCGCATCGAGGCGCCACAGACGCCGAATCGTCAAGGCTGGGATCCGTATGCCCTGCAGGATCTGATGGTGCGCTTCGGCGTGCCGGGCCTGAGCGTCGCGGTCATCAAGGGTTCTCAGATCGACTGGGCGAAGGCGTACGGCCAGGCCGACGTCACTGCCAAATCGCTCGTGACGCCCGACACGATGTTTCAAGCTGCATCCATCAGCAAGCCGGTAACGGCGTTCGCGGTCATGCGCCTGGTGGAGGCCGGCAAGCTGTCGCTCGACGAGGACGTCAACCGCTATCTGAAATCGTGGAAGGTTCCGGACAACGAGTTCACCAGCGGCCGTCCCGTGACGCTGCGAGCGCTGTTGAGCCATACGTCCGGCACGGGGGACGGCTTTGGATTCCCCGGGTACCATCCTTCAGCCGGACGGCCAACGCTCGTGCAGATCCTGAATGGCGAGAAGCCTTCCAACGTCGGGCGCCTCTTCTGGGAGCGCCCGCCCTTTACCGCCTTCAAGTATTCCGGCGGCGGCACGGTGCTCGTGCAGCAGCTGCTCACCGACGCCCTCGGCAAGCCGTTTCACGAGCTCATGCGCGAGCTGGTGCTCGAGCCTGTCGGCATGAAGAACAGCACGTTCGAGCAGCCGCTTCCACCCGAGCGCGATGCGAACGCGGCGCGCGCCCACGACGGACGCGGCCGGGCGATGGATGCCAAGTGGCACGTGTATCCCGAACAGGCGCCGGCCGGTCTCTGGACGACGCCGACGGATCTCGCAAAGCTGGCGATCGAACTGCAGAAGGCGCTGCGGGGCGAGTCGAAGATTCTGTCGCGCGTGGCGGCGCAGGAGATGGTCACGCCGGTCGGGACGGGGCCCTATGCGGTGGGCTTCAGCATCGAACGGCGCAACGAGGGATGGTACTTCGGGCACGGCGGCAGCAACTGGGGCTTTCAGTGCAATCTTCTGGCGCATCGCCTGAAAGGCTACGGTTTCGTCGTGATGACGAACAGCGACAGCGGCGGCCGTTTGAACCCCGAAGTCGAAGCCCGCATCGCGGCCGCCTACAACTGGGACGCCCTCGACAAGCCCGTGCCCAGATAGAATCGGTCACGGCCGCCGAAGCGCAAGATGGCTTGACGCGCAAAGGTAGCCTGAGGCGACTGACGACTGGAACTGACGACCGCGAGAGCGGCATCACGCCGAGAGCGATCATCGCGGCCGCATAGCTCAGCGGGTCGAATGGCTCGATAGCGACAGCGCGCTCGACATTGCGCGCGCCGCGCCATAGGCGCTGATCGCGCCGAGCGCAGCGTGCCCTGCTGCGCGCGAAACGCTTCCTTCGTCTGCACCACGCCCCCCGAGTCGCGGATCGCCGCGGCCCGCGCGTCGGCGTGGCTCATCCCGGCCCGCACGGTCATCTATTGCCATCTGGAGGTGGGCCGCAATCTCTCGATCGAGCTCCCGGTCGCGACGCGCCCGGCCGCGGTATCCGACGAGACGCGCCAGTGATTCCCTGATGCGGTACATCGCCTCACCCTCGGATGATTAGGTGTCGGCCTCGAGAATGCGTGTGACAATCGCGGTCATCTCCTGCCACTCCCTGGCTTCGATGGCCAGTTGACGCCGGCCGCTCGTACAGCAGCTCGCGGCGCATTTGTCCTATTTCACCTTTTCCAGTTGCACGGTCAGGCGCCCGTTGTCCACACCGAGTGCATAGGTATAGCGGCCGGCGGGCAGCTCTTTCTCACCCAAGTAGTCGATGGGCTGCAGCGACAACTTCTGTTTGCCGGCTGTGACGGAAAAGCCGGCATACCTATAGGCACGGCCGATCGCCTGAAAGGCGGTGATACCGCCCTTGGGCACCGGGCCATAGTCAACGTCGCGCCCTTCAGGAAAATGGGCCAGGACACTATCAAAATGGAGGTCGCTACCATTCCTGATGCGAATCTCAACGAGGTCGCTTTTCTGAGTGCTGGATTGCTCCATAAGGAACTCGTCGGGGGGGCGCCTGAGCGCCCCCGGATAGTCGCCTCCAGTCAGTGAAGTGATACAGACAACGCCAATGACGCGCACGATGTTGCACAGAAGCATCAACTGTCTCCTGGGTCACCGCTCACTCCGGTCAGCGCTCCCCACGGTCACCGCTCCCTGACGGTCGCGCTTCGGAAACGCCGACGCTGTTCGGAAGAGCACGCTAGACTTTGTCGATGAGCCAGCTTTGGCTATCGTTGTTCTGGTCTGGGCGGGTGACCAATCAGAAGTCCTCCGCAGCAGAGTCGTGGGCGTCCACGAAACGGCCGTTGCTCAACTGCTGGATGGTGAAGCTGCCATCGCCGACCGGCATAATCAGCCAGCGTTGTGTGTCGTTGTTCTGTGCCGGGCGGGTGACCAGGCGGAAGTCCTCTCCGGCGTGCTCGTGGGCATCCACGAAGCGGCCGTTGCTCTTCTGGCGGGCGTGTAAACAGCTCCGACCTGGCCGAAGATCCAACGTTGCGTGTCGTTGTTCTGTGCCGGGCGGGTGACCAAGCGGAAGTCTTCTCCGGCGTGCTCGTGGGCATCCACGAAGCGGCCATTGCTCTTCTGGCGGACCGTAAACAAGTTCGGACCGATGTTGTTGAGCAGCCACCGTTGTGTGTCGTTGTCCTGTGCCGGTCGGGTGACCAGGCGGAAATCTTCTCCAGCGATCTCGTGCGCGTCCACGAACCGCAGGTTGCTGAGCTGCCGGATAGTCGAGCTGCCGTCGCCGACCGCCATAACCACCCAACGCTGAGTGGCGTTGTTCTGCGCTGGGCGGGTGACGAGGCGGAAGTCGTCTCCGTCGATTTCGTGAGCGTCGACGAACGCGGCCGCTGCTTTTCTGTCGGATAGCATACACGGCTCCCACCGGCGCAAGATCCCACCGTTGGGTGTCGTTGTTCTGCGCCGGGCGAGTGACCAGGCGGAAGTCCTTGTCCGGCGATTTCGTGAGCGTCGACGAAGCGGCCGTTGCTCTTCTGGCGGATGGTGTAGGTGCCGGCCGCCAGCAGTCTCGGAGGGTAGAGCTCGCGAATCCCACCGAGGTCGTCGGCAGTCAGCACCCGCTTCGTAAAGTTCGAAGAGACCGAGGCGAACATCACCGATCCGGCGACATCGGAGTGCTGCAAACCGAGTATGTGGCCGAGCTCGTGAAGCCCAACCGTCTCGACGTCGAAGCCGTTGGCGACTGCGCCGACGACCCACTGGTGTTCGGAGTCGTCGAAGTGGACGGGCTTAGGCAAGCTGTTGGTGACGACGCCGCAGCCTGGCGGAAAGTCGGCGTGGGCGAGTACACCGCCGACCATAGAGTGGTCGGGGTCGTTGGCCGGCCGCCAGTCGATGGCGACGTCGGGGTTCTGGGTTCTGCCCACCTCCGTAAAGGTCAGCGGCGCAGCGGCGACCCAGGTATTGAACGCGTTACGCATCGCCTGAAACTCGCCGTTGCCGCCGACGTCGTTAGTGCCGTCTTCAAAGGCGAAGGTGAGGTTGGGGTTTGGCCAGGAGCAACGCGTGCTGAACGCTACTCCGGAGTCCAGGTCCGGCATACCGCACCGGTGTTGAGCCATCTGCGCGCGGGTCTGCTCGTCGAAAACGCCGGTCGGGGCGAGGCCGTGCCTCCTCTGGTAAAGGCCTAAGCCTTCTGCTGTTGGGTCGTCGAGCTGGCCAGCGCGGAAGGAGTCGGCCTTCAGGTAACCAAAACGCTGAAGGAAATCCTGCACTGGTTTGAAGCCGGGGTCTTCCTGGCCTCTCGACATCGAGCGGGCCGATTTGATAGCTGGGAACGGTTCAGTTATTTTCTCAGGCATGGCAGTTGCTCCTTGATCTTGGATCCTTCCCTCTTCGCACGGCGCAGATAGCACGGGCTCGCTCGGGACACCACGGGGGCCGACACCCGTTGTGATCGACTTCTCCTCTTCTCGTCATCCTATGGACTTGATGTCCGTGCCAGACGAGAGAGCAACGGCGGTGCCGTCGCCGAAGCGCGAGCGCCACGAGACCGCAAATCGTTGAAACGAAAAAGTCTGACGTGGTGATAAGGGCATGCGAACTGGAGGAGCGCGAACGCCAGGAACACTATCCGGTCGGCGAGACGATTATCCGATCGGATAGTCCACCCTCACTTCCACGAAACACCGAGCCATCGCGACCAAATGATTTCTCGCTGTCTCGGTGCCTCGGTGCCGCGGTGGTACGTGGAAGTGACGGCACCGGCAGCCTGGCGCGCAGCCCCACTGAGCGAGGCCAGGGCTGTCGCGATGAGCACCCTACCAGTAGCGATCTTCTCTTCGGCATCGTGACCATCGTGCCATCGTGAACATCGTGACCCGCCTGAGGGCGCGTTCTTATCAAGTGACCGGGGCGGTGGTTCCTATGACGACAATCTTGCCTGCCGTAGAATCTCGCCGAGCTTGGGACGCGATGAGCTGAGCAGGCCGATGCGGAAGAGGCGGGCGCCGATGCGGATCGCAATCCACGTAGACAGGAGCAGGACCGCGAATGATCCGACGACTTCCCACCAGGCGAGCGAGTCGAGGTCGGTGCTCGCGCGAAACATGATGAGCGGACCGGCCGAGAACGGCAGCCAGGTCATCACCCGCGCCACCATGCCGTGCGGCTCTCTCGAGATGAGCCGCCATCATCATCAGGGGAAGCGCCGCGGTCAGCGACCAGACCATCGCCAGTTGCTGCGCCTCGCGCATGTTCGAACCGAGTGAGCCGGTGCCGAGCATCAGGCTGCCAAAAAATAGAAACGCCATGAGGAAGAGCGGGATCGCCAGGGCCAGCGCCACCCACGGCATCTCGATCCGGGAGCTCATGAGCAGGGGCACGACGCCGATCGCACCAACAAGAACGAAGATCATCCACACGGCGATCTGCAGGAGACCAGCTCCGCCGAGCCCGAGCAGCTTGCCGGCGAGGATCTCATCGGGGTCGGCCGAAGCCAGCAGCACGTCGACGACCTTGTTCTCCTTCTCCGTCGCGGTGCCCTGCATCAGATAGCCCGACGTCATGAGGACCGACATCAGGAACAACACCGTGAAGATGAGCGGCACCACGACCCGGACGAAGCCGGCGGCCTGGCCGCCATCGGTAATCTGACCGGTCCTCGTCACGCTGAACCGCCGGGTCTCTTTGAGCGGACTGACCACTCGCGCGCTCGTCAGCTCGTCCAGCCGGCCGCTCAACAAACGCTGGCGGACGAGATTCGAGAACGCGTTGCGCGCCTCGGAGCCCGCGACGTTGATCGTGTCCTGCGTGTAGACGTCGACGATGCCCTTCGCGATGTAGTCGGGCGGAAAGACGTAGTAACCCTTGATCTTGCGCCCGGCCAGCGCGGCGCGCGCCTCGTCGTCGGACGGGTACGGCCGAAAGACGAAGTTCGACGCCATGACCCCCGCTTGAGCGGCGCCGCCTTGCCCTGTCGCCTCGAGGAGCTTCTTCACCTCTTCCGGCACGGGCGACGGCGATGACGTCACGTCACTCTGGAGCCGCAGCACGCTGGCCGAATCCACGACGCCGTAAACGGCGGGCTCGCGGACCGCACGGCTCGCGAAATAGGCGGGGATCGCCACAACCCCGGCGTAGGCGGCCATGAAGAGCGGCATGCCGAAGGTCGCGATCAGATAGCCGGTACGCCGGACCGCCGTAAGGAATTCGAACGTGGCGACAGTCCAGGTTTTGTGCCAGCCTCGCATCATCGTCATCCCGCCTGCCCCTCTCGAACGACCCGAAGAAAGATGTCTTCCATGGGCGCCAGCATCGGTTCGAAACGATCGATGACGGCGCCGGCGCCCACCAGGGTGGTCAGCGCGTCGGACGGCGCACTGCCGTCGGTCAGCATCAGCCGCCACGACCCGTCGCCATCATCGATGACGCTGGCGACCGCAGGCACCGGTGGCAGCGGGCCGCGTGCGTGGACCCGGACCTCGGGCAGCGAGTGACGGCGGCGGACCTCGTCGACCTCCCCGTACACCATCAGCCGGCCCCGATTGATCATCGCAATCCGGTCGCACAGCGCTTCGACCTGATTCATCTGGTGGGTCGAGAGAACCGTCGTGCGGCCGTTGCGCCGGCGTTCGAGGAGAAGGTCCTGGACGAGCCTGACGTTGACGGGATCGAGCCCCGTTGTCGGCTCGTCGAGCACGCAGAGCTCGGGATCGCTGAGCAGCACGGCGGCGATCTGGACTTTCTGCGACATGCCCTTGCTCAGACGGTCGATCTTCCATCCCGCGACGTGCGGCAGCTCGACGCGGGCGAGCCACTCTCCCGATCGCCGGCGCGCCTCGGCACGGCTCAAGCCCTTGAGCGCGCCGAAGTAGGTCATCACGTCGGTGACGGTGAGCTTCGTATAGAGCCCGCGTTCCTCCGGCAGGTAGCCCAGGCGATCGAGATGCTCGCGCCGCCGCAACTCGCCAAAGACACGCACCCCGCCCGAGTCCGCACGGATGATGTCCATGAGGATCCGGATGAGCGTGCTCTTGCCGGCGCCGTTCGGCCCGAGCAGCCCGAAGATCTCGCCCGCGTGGACGTCGAAGGACACGCCGCGAAGCGCGGGCGTGTCGCCGTAACTCTTCGCGATGTTGTCGAACGCGAGGATGACCATCGTGGCGAAAGCTTACTGGAGTGCAGCGATCGCCGCAAACATGCAGGGAGCTACCGAGTGTTCGCGGTCACGACGGAAATCACGAAGATCGCGAGATCGCGAAGCTCGCGAAGGAAAGTCGCGGTCTTCGTGTCACTGCGAAGTCACCTGACGGTGGCGAATTCCGGCCGCGCGATACCGCTCACACAGCTCGTATCGAGGCCGTCCGTGCGCGCGCGCTCGATGAAGGCGCGCTTGAGATTGGCGAGGCAGTCGAGGCCGGCGAGCCCGACCGGCGAGTGGCCGCTCGAGGGCACGCGGAGGTGCAGGCTGTGCGAGAGCGTGCGCGCGATCGTGTCGCCGTTCTCGCTCGGCGTCACCGGATCGAGCGCGCCGGAGGTGAGGAGAACGGGAACGCTGGTCTGCACGGGCGTCCCGCTCGCCTCGGCACGAGCCCCGCGGGGCCACTCCTCACAGGCGGCGCGCTGCTGGCGCACGCGGTAGCCGCCAAGATAGGTCGAGTCGTCTCGTTCGGCCGCGTCGGGTGCGACGAGCGGCACGTCCTCGGCACACGTAATCGACAGATAGAGCCCTTCGAATGTCCCCTTCGCACGCCAACGAATGAGGAAGTCGGCAATCGGCGAGAAATTGCCGTTGAACGCTTCGTGCAGGTACAGCGGCACACGCGACGCCCCGAGCGACGAGTACATCAAGTAGCGGATGGCTTCGGCGACGTGATCCCGCGTGAGCGTGACCTCGGCCGGCCGCCGACGTGCTCGAGGCCCTTTCGGACTTGCTCGAGATCCCTCGGGACTCGCTCGAGATCCCTCGGGACTTTCTCGGGATCCCTCCAAGAATGACGGGTGCGCGACCGTGGCCGTCACTGACCCCTGACGCAGCCGATCGAACACCTGCTGCGCTTCCTCGCGGATGGCGGGAAATGCGCGCGCGCACTCGGACGTCGCGAGACACTCATCGATCAATCCGTCGAGCGCCGCCGCGGCGAACTGCCCGAAGCCCTCGGGCGCATGCGTGGCCGGCGTGACGGCGCTTTCGAGGATCGCCGCGCGGACGCGCGGCTCGTACCGGCGGACGTACTCCATCGCCAGGCGCGTGCCGTAGGACCCGCCGAGGAGCGTGAGCTGCGGGTATTTCAGCGCCACCCTGATCGCTTCCAGGTCCTCGACTGACGCGCTCGTGGTGTATTGCGCCAGGTCGGCGGTCTGCTCGAGCCGCGAACGGCAGGCCCGCACTTTCTGGATGGGGAGAAACGTGTCGAAGTAGGCCTGGGGCTGATCGGGCGGACCGTAGAACTGACACGTGAGCGGGTTCGAGCCGCCGGTGCCTCGCTGGTCTGCATACACGACGTCGCGCCGTACGCGCAACCCGTCTGCGGCCAGAGACGAGTCGGCGATGAGCTCCGTCGCCGCCTGTCCAGGGCCGCCGGCCAGATAGACGACCGCGTCCTCTGCCCGATCCGTTCCCGTGGCTGGGAGCACGACGATGCGGAGGGAAATGGTGCGGCCGCGACGCGTGGTCTGATTCTCCGGGACCGTGAGGTGGAGGCACCGGGCCTCGGTTACCGGAATGCCCGTGCAGGGTTCCTCGACGAGCGCCCCAGCTGGCGCAGCACTGCCGCCGTCGCCAGGCGCGCGGCAACCGGCCAAGACGAGCACGACTCCAGCGAGCGTCATACCAGCCGCCCGCCGCGCCATCACTACTTCTTTGGTGGATGAGACGCGATGTACTTGCGCACGAACTCTTCGAGGTGCGGCGCGTTGACCAGCCCGACCTTTCGGCCGTCTTCGAGGGCCGCGTCCGGCGTGAGCCCATCGCGAAGCGCGCGCCGGATGGCCCAGAAGGCCCCGACGCGAATGGCCGCCGTGCAGTGGATGAACATCGGACGGTTCGCCGGATCGTCGGTGATCTTCAGGAACGCATCCGCCTCGGCATCGGTCGGATTCGCATACACGACCGGGATGTTGAAGGACTTCAGCCCGGCCGCCTCGACCGCCGCCTGCTCGTCCGCCGCGCGATGCTCGGACGGCTGCCGCAGGTTGAGCACGGACTTCACGCCATCCGCCTTGAGCTTTGGAAAGGCCTCGAGGCGCGGCTGGGCCCCCGTGCAGAACTGCGGGCTGACCTGCAGGAACTTCGGTATCGCCGGCAGCTCGGTCTGCGCCGGCGTCTGGAACAGCGTGGAGATGAACAGTAACGTGAGCATAAGCAGATTATAAATGGTCGCAGCTCATCGACCGTCAATCTTCCTTCCGAGTGCCAATCAACTCATCCCGTCCGTAGTTTCAGGAGATTGTTACCGGCGTCACTCACCCGTCCAAGAGCCTTTCACCGCAGAGCGCGCGGAGCACGCAGAGCCATCCCCATGTTCTCTGCGCACTCGGCGTCCTCTGCGGTGAGAGGCTTTTGGGCGCATGTGGGAATTGGCGATGCCTTCCGCGTCCCTGCTGTCGGAGCTAGTCTGCCCTCAACGCCGTCACCGGATCGACCCTCGTCGCCCGCCGCGCCGGGAGGTAGCTGGCGAACAGCGCGACGAGCGCCAGACCGGCGGGCACGACGATGAAGGTGACCGGATCGGTCGGGGACACGCCGAAGAGAAGCGTCCCCATCGACCGCGTGAGGACGAACGCAGCGGCGAGGCCGAGCGCCGTGCCGGCCAGGGCGAGCGTCATGCCTTGCCTGACGACGAGGCGCAGGACGCCTGAAGGCTGCGCCCCGAGCGCCATGCGGATGCCAATCTCGCGCGCGCGCTGGGTGACGGTGTAGCTCAGCACGCCGTGCACGCCGATCGCGGCCAGGATGAGCGCCACAGAGGCGAGCAGCCCGAGGACGAGCATCGTGAAGCGGCGCTCGGCGACCGAGCGCGACACGGTCTCGGCGAAAGGCTCCAGGCCGAACACCGCGAGCGCAGGGTCCTGCTCGCGAATCACGCCTCGCACGCTGGTAATGAGCGCGCGGGGATCTCCGGACGTGCGGACCAGGAGCGCTCCGCCGCCGTTGGCGGACGGCGCCTGATCGAGCGGCGCATACGCCGCAATCGGCGGCGCCTCCGCCAGCCCCTGAAACCGTTCGTTGCCGATGATTCCGACGATCGTGCGCGTCGCACCCCAGAAGTTGATCTGCTTGCCGAGCGGTTCCTGTCCCGCGAAGAATCGCCGGGCTGCCGCCTCGTTGATGAGCAGGACCGGCGGCGCGGTCGTGGTGTCCGCGTCGGTCAGCAGCCGGCCGCGCACGAGGGGGACGCCCATCGTACGGAAATAGCCCGGCGTCACCCGCCGGATGGAGATCTCGGGCTGCGTGGGCGCCTCAGCCTCGCGGCCGATGATGCGAAACGAGTTCGTGAAGCCGGGATCGAGCGGATGGTAGCCGGACACCGCCGCCGAGTCGACGCCGGGCAACCGCTCGGCTTTTTGCAGCAGCCCATGCGTGAATGCGTGGATCTCTTTGAGGTCTGGGAATCGACGGAAGTCCACCGGATACCGGCTGGCGGGAAGCTGATACTCCGCCTTGAGAACGCCCGCGGACTGAAAGCCGGAGTCGATGTGCTGGATTCGCCAGAAGCTCTTGATGAGGAGCGTCGCTCCGATGACGAGCATCACCGCCAGGGCGCATTCCGCCACCACCAGGGCAGAGCGGAGCCGGGTACGTTCGCCACCCACGGATGCGCCGTGGCCGCCCTCGCCCTTGAGCGACCCCTGCAGGTCCACGCGCCGGGCCTGAAGCGCCGGCACCATGCCGAAGAGCAGGCCGGCGCCGATCGCCACGAGCAGCGTGATCGTCAAGACGCGCAAATCCACGGAAACGTCGGCAATGCGTGGGATGTCGGCCGGCGCGAGCGCGACGAGCACACGAACGCCCAGCACGGCCAGCCCTGCGCCCAGCGCCGCGGCAGCCACAGCGAGCAGCAGTCCTTCGGCCGCGAACTGGCGCATCAACCGTGCTCCGGTCGCGCCAAGCGCGGTGCGTACCGCCACTTCACGGCGCCGCGCCGTGCCGCGCGCCAGGAGCAGGTTGGCCACGTTCGCGCACGCGACGAGCAGGACGAGGCCCACGGCGGTCAGCAGCACGAGCAGCGCCGGGCGGACCGGCCCGAAGACGACAGCCGACAATGGTTCGACAAAGACTCCGCGCGCGATGTTCTCTGGATACGCGCGCTCGAGATCGGCGGAAATCGCCGCGAGCTCTTCCTGCGTTGCCGTGACGTTTCCCCGCATCCGGGCGACCATGAAGATTGGATGCGTCGAGCGCGGCATCGACTGGGACGTGTGCTGCAACGGGAGCCAGACGTCCACCGCCGCGCGCGCCCCGCGGTCGGCAAACGCGCGCGAGTAGTCGGCCGCCGACAGGATCTGAAATATGCCGAAGTCCGCGCCGCGCTCCATGATCCCGATCACCGTGAACGGCCGGTCGTCGAGCCGCACCGTGCGGCCAACGACCGACGTGTCGCGGCCGAACGCTCGCGTCCAGAATCCGTCACTGATCACGACGACCGCCGGACCGCCCGCGCGCGCCTCCTCCGCGGTGAACCCGCGTCCGGCGACCGGACGCACGCCGAGCATCGGCAGCAGCTCGTCGGTCACCGCAAGCGCCTGCAGCCGGATCGCCTCTCCCTGGTCGGGGGTGTAGTTGACTTCGTTGCCCGCAAACGCGGCGATCTGTTCCACTCGCTGGCTGCGCTGCTTGAAGTCGAGGAAGTCTGGCAGCGACGCGGGCTCGCGCGTGGTGCTGGTATTGCGATCGGTCTCCCACACCACGGCGAGGGCGTCGATGTCCTTCACCGGCGCCTGACGCAGCAACACGGTATCGATCACGCTGAAGATCGCCGTGTTGGCGCCAATCCCCAGCGCCATCGTCACCAGCGCGACCAGAGCGAAGCCGGGATTGCCGACGAGCAGCCGGAGAGCATAGCGAAGGTCCTGACCGAGCATGGGTGCGCTCCCTGATGCGAAGACGGGGGGCCGTGTGGATATGCTAAAGGATTAGCACGTTACGCCGCGCGAGATCCAGAGGAATGGGACGAGCGCCGTGACGGACGTGAAGCGTATGCCGTCTTCGTGCCCAGGGCTGCGGGCGCGATGTGGAGAAACGCCGGCCGACCAATCGGATCGGCCGCTACCGAACGACGTGATCCGCGTCATCCGCGTCCCGTCTGCGACGTGATCCGCGTGATCCGCGCGATCCGCGTCCCCTCTGCGATGTGATCCGCGTGATCCGCGATCCGCGTCCCGTGATCCGCGCACCGTTCGCCGCGATCCGCGACCTACTTCGCCAGCGGATCCGGCCGCAGCTGGAACTTGATCACCTTGCTCGTCGTGCCCTTGCCCGTCTCCATGTGGAACGGCGCGCGCGTGCTGATGGTCGCCCAGAGGCCCCGGCCCTTCCATCCCGCCTTGGGATCGTCGATGCGGCCGTCCAGCCACTTCGTGTAGAAGCCGAGTCGGATACGGCACGCGCAGCACGACCCACTTGCCGTCCTTCAGCGCCAGCAGGCCTTCGGACGCGTTGCCGGTGTTGATCGGCGTGTTCGCGCCGAGCCCGAACGTGTCGAACTGATCGACCCACGTGTAGTAGCTGCCCTCGGCGCTGCCGGCGTCGGTCACGCCTTTCATCTGCGGCAGCGGCTCGGGGTAGAGCGTCCAGCCCTCCGGGCAGTGCTGGCCCGTGGCCGTCGGGCCGTTCAGCGGTCCTTTGCACTTGCGCCGATCGAAGCTGGCCAGGTGTCCGCTCGCGAGCGCGGCCCAGACGACGCCGTTGCGGTCGACGTCCATGCCGCGCGGCGAGAAGCCCTGGATCGGCGCCTTCGGGTTGTTGAACGGCGGCTCGTAGACCTCGGCGAGCGCGGTCTCCGGCGGGTTCGCGCCGGGACTCAGCCGGACGACCGCGCCCGGGAAGCCGAGCACCGATCCCCAGACCGAGCCGTCCGGCGCCGGCGCGACGGCGTAGAACGCCGCCGCCGATACCGCTTGTCCTTCGTCGGATCGACCGGCTGGTTCGGCTCGACGTACGCGTCGCGCTTGCCGTTGCCGTTGGTGTCGATGATGAGCGCGGTCCAGCCCTGCGACTTCTCCTCGTCGCCGGTCTCGTCGAACATCTTCGTGTTCAGCCAGCCGACCACCTGCCCGCCGCCGCTCGTCCACAGCGTGTTGTTGGCGTCCTCGGCGAACATCAGGTGGTGCGTGCCGAAGCACGTGCTGATGTGCGTGAGCTTCTTCGTCTTCGGATCGTAGACCGCGAGGTGCCGGCCGGCATCGTTGAATCGGGAACAGCTTCGCCGACGGATGGCTCGACCCTTCCTTGCAGAAGTCGGGGTTGTCGGGCGGCCGCACCGCGGACGGTGATCCAGACGCGGCCCCTCTCGTCGAACATCGGGTTGTGCACGTTGTTCTTGCTCGTCCAGATGACTTCGCTCCCCAAGTACGGCGATGGCTGCGGCATCGCCGGCGGCGTCGGCGGCGTGTTCGGGTCGCGAACGGTCAGCGGGACCTGGCTCGTCGTGTGGCGCACGGGATCGAGCACCGGCAGGTAATCGGCGCTCAGCTCGAGCGCACCGTAGATCAGGCCGTTGGCGTTGAGCGTCGGATTGCGCCGGTCGGTCGAGACCACGTCGTGCAGGTAGGCCTTCGGATCCGCCCAGTCCCACTGCGTGATGACGACGTTGCGCTCGAGCCCTGCGGCCGCGGCGGCGCCGGCGGCACCTCGCCGGCGGCGATCCGGTCGGTCCAGTCCGCGAACATCGCAAGCGCGCGCTCGCGACCGAGCTGGTTCAGGCCGCCGCTCATCTGCGCGCCGGCCTGGCCGGACTGCATCCGCCGCTCCCACGCCGCCGCCGATGATCGGAAACGTGCCCAGGCCTGGCGGGATCTCGCGCGTCGCCTTGCGTGCCGAGCTGGTGGCACGCCCTGCAAGCCGCCCGACTTCAGATTGCGCAGCCACTCGGCCTGGCTCGTCATGGTCGGCGAGATGCCGTTGCCGGTCGGACCGGTGCCGGGGAACTCGCCTTTGGCGGGAACATGGAGCAGCGAGAACCAGTAGCCGGCCGGGTAGTACTCGGCGGCCGCGCGCGCGTTGGGCGCCGCCACCGCCGTCAGGTTGACCGTCTTGCCCGGCGCGGTCTGCACTTTGGCGAATCGACGAGCCCGTAGCCGCGCACCCACACGTTGTACGTTCGCTTTCGGGAAGATCGGGCACGAGGTAGCGACCCCGATCGTCGGTCACGACGATCTTGGAGAACTTCGTCGGCAGATCGGTCGTCTCCGCGATGACCCAAACGCCCGCTTCGGGCCCCTTGGGGCCGGTGACGACGCCGCCGATATCGTCGGCATCGATCGAGACCGATTGACCCGTCGTCTGTCCGCCGCCGGTTCCCGCCGGGGAAACGGCGACAACAACCGCACATCCAACCGCCAACAGAATGCCATCCAGCAGCCGTCGCGTCGTCATGTTGGTACTCCCTCGATGCAGAATCTACACCTCTTTGCCTGTCCAGAACAGGGCCGGCCCCCGGGCGAAGCTCCAGGACCCGGTGTTGACGTGTTGTCCGTGGCCAGTGTCGAGCCGCGTGGCCCGCTGGAGCCGTGTTGCGCGTGGCTCGCGTTGAGCCGTGCTTTCCGTGGCCCGTGCCGTCCGTAGTCGGAGATCCATGTTGTCAGTGTTGTCCGTGGCCTATAAGCTGTCCGCGGTCATGTTCGCCACCGCCTCTCTCGCGGCCCGAATCGAACGCGCGGAGTGCACGATGCTCATGGAGCTCGCGCGGGCCGCGGCGGCGCGGCTGGGGCGCGGCGAGGTTGTCGTCGCGCCGATTGCCGGCGGGGTCGCCGTGCACACGGGCCCCGGCTCGCCGGCGAACAAGCTGGCCGGGCTTGGCTTCGGGGACCTGCCGCTCTCGGCTGACCTCGAGGTGATCGAGGAAGCGTTCGCGATCCGGCACGCGCCGCTCCAGGTCGAGTTCGCCTCCCTCGGCGATCCGATCATCCCGCAGATGCTGAGCCAACGGGGATACGAGCTCATCGGCTTCGAGAACGTGCTCGGTCTGGCCCTCGACATCGCGAACCTGGAAGCCGAACATGATTCAATCAGCGTCCAACGCGCAGGTCCCGACGAAACCCAGACCTGGATGGATGCGGTCGCGAGGGGCTTCCTCCATCCCGACACGTTTGACGGCCCGGCCAGCCACGAGTCGTTGAGCCGGGAAGTGATCGAGCAGATCTTCGGCGATACGTTGACCACGCCGAGCTTCGAGCGCTGCATCGCGCGGCGCGCTGGTGTCGTGGCCGGCGGCGCGAGCCTCAGAATCCATCAGGGCGTGGCTCAGCTCGCCGGAGCCGCCACGCTGCCCGAGCATCGCCGGCTGGGCGTGCAGACGGCGCTCCTCCGGCATCGCCTGCTCGACGCGGCGCGCCGCGGCTGCGACGTCGCGGTCGTGACGACGCAGCCGGGATCGAAGTCCACGGAGAACGTGCAGCGCTTCGGATTCGCGGTGCTCTACGTACGCGCGCTCCTCGTGAAGCAGCCGCGTTGAACCTCTACCGGGCTACCGCGACGGGGCTCGCAAGCGCCCGGACGATCTGATACGCGAATTCCAGTCCCTCGTTGAACGACTTCACGAGAATGCGCTCATCCTTCCCATGCGCGCGTATATCGTCGGGATCGTGCGCAATGCCGCTGACGCCGTACACGGGGATCCCGGCGTTGCGGACAAGGAGGCCGTCGGTCGCGCCGGTTTCCATGAAAGGAATGATGGGCACGGCCGGCGTGCTCCCCCAGACGGCCCGGGCGGCGGCCTGGATGGCGGTCAAGGGCTCTGGCGCGAGCGGCGAGGGCGGACTCGGGGTCGGCGTGACGATCGATGCCACGACGATCTGCGGATCGGCAAGGACGCGGAGGAGTGTCTGCTGAACCGCCGCGGCATCCTCATCCGGGAGGAGCCGGCAATTGACGGTCGCCTGCGCGGTCTGCGGCAGCGCGTTCTCCGCATGTCCGCCCTGCAGCATCGTCGCCACGCAGGTCGTGCGAAGCAGCGCATTGTGGAAGGGAGACTTCGAGGCGAGCCTGGCGGCAGCCGCCGCATCCGGCACTTTGCCCGCGACGGCCCGCATGTCTGCCGCGCTGTCGCCGGACAGTGCCGCCATGCGGTCGAAGTAGGCGCGGGTGACGTCGTTCAGGCGGACCGGGAACTCTAATGCGGCGAGGCGCTGCAAGCCGGCCGCAAGCCGGTAGATCGCGTTCTCCTTCGTCGGAAGCGAGCTGTGTCCGCCCGGGTTCTTCACCGTGAGCGAGTACAACGCGTAGATCTTCTCGGCGGCCTGCACGTCGAGCGCCGTCATTTTGCCGCCACGCAGCTCGCCGCCGCCGGTGTCGACGTTGATGCAGTATTCGGCGTCGATGAGATCGCGGCGGTTCGCGAGGAGCCAGGCGACGCCGTTGTCGGTTCCGCCCTCCTCGTCGGCCGTCAGCGCCAGGATCAGATCGCGGTCGGGCACCCACTGCTCCTGTCGCAGTCGGACGAACGCCGAGACGAGCGTGGCTGCCCCGCCCTTCTGGTCGAGCGTGCCGCGGCCGTAGAAGTAGCCGTCCTTTTCGGTCAGGACGAACGGGTCCATGGACCAGTCTTCGCGCCGCGCGTCGACCACGTCGAGGTGGGCGATGAGCAGCACGGGTTTGCGCGTGCCCTTGCCGCGGTAGCGCGCGACGAGATTGCCCTTTGTCTCAGCGCCCTTCCCGGTCCCGCGCACGACCTGCACATCGGCTTTCGGAAAGCCGGCTGCCAGAAGGCGCGCCGCCAGCCGCTCGGCGGCGACGGTCGTGCTGCCGGTCGAGTGCCTCGTATCCGTCTCGATCAGCTCTTTGAGGATTGCCTGGCCCATCCTCTGATAGTCGCCGGTTGGCTGGGCCCCGAGCGGCACGAGCGTCAGAAATGCCACGGAGAGAACCACAAGCGCTCGGGGACACTCAACCGGGACTGTCCCCGGGGACTGTCCCGGTTGAGTGTCCCCGGTTACATCTTTGTAAGCGCGCAAGATCGGCATAGTGGTCCACTCGCGTCGGAGGGGGGCTGGCACCTTTCCGGTGAAGGTGCCAGCCACCATTGTTCAATTGTTCAAATGGCGTGTGCCGGGTGCTCTCGGAATAGATCAGCGGCACCTCTTGATAGGTCACTCGACCCACCACGCGGGAACCGCAGCTCGGGCAGTGCGTCAGGCCGGCTGATCGCGCTCCGCGAAGGTGATGAGGTACCCATCGGGATCCTCGAACGCGAACTCGGTCGAGCCGTACCACTTGTGCTCGAGCGGCATCACGATCTTCACGCGGCTTTGGAGCTCGGCGTGGGCCCGAGCGACGTCCACGACCTCGATGAAGAGGGTGAGCGTGCCGCCGATCGGCCGATCCTTGAGCGCCGGGTATTCCGCGACCGCCGGATCGGGCGCGTTCAGGAAGACTTCGACCGGCCCGGATTGCACAACCGCGAACACGTACGGCGACGCCTCGGGGACGGTCACCGGGACCGTGAAGCCGAGGACGTCGCGGTAGAAGGCCGCGCTTCGCGCGACGTCAGAGACGATGAGGTTGGCGGTGAGTTTCTTCAGTTCGTAGGGCATCGCACACCTGTATTGTGTGCTCGCTGATGCCTACATCCACGAACTCGGCGAGAACGAGCACGCAGGTAGGGGCCCCGTCTGCACACGAGCGGACCCCGCTAGGTACGGGGGGCAGAATAGCACACCTGCAACTTTTGCCCCCCTGCCGGGTCTATCCCTCCACGTGGTCAGTGCACAGCGGCCGTGGCCCGAGCGAGGCGCGATCGCTCAGGCCCTCGAGCTCGAGCAACGAGGAGCGCCTGCGGCCCGAGCGCGGCGCGAAGTCGCCGCGCGAGAGCGAGCGGGGGTGGGGCCCCGCGAGCACCAAGCAATGACCGACGCCGCGCGGTTCGAAGCCTTCGTCGGGGAGTATCAGGACATGGTGTATGCCACCGCGGTCAGGCTGCTGTCGAGTCCGTCCGAGGCGGAAGACGTCGCGCAGACCGTGTTCCTGAAGGCGTTCGAGCGCTTCGCGGACATCGGCTCGAGCCCGGCCGCCGCGGGCTGGCTCAAGACGGTCACGACGAACCTGTGCCTCAACCATCTGTCCCGTTACCGATCGCGCTGGCGTTTCTTCAGCGAGATGCAACCCCTCGGGCGTGGATGACGCCGACCACCGTGATCACGTGGACGTCCTGATGGCGCGCGCAGGCGGACCAGCGATCGCGGCGACCGAACCGGACCTCGACGCCGCGCGCCAACAGGAACGCCTGGAACAGGCACTGCGCGACCTGCCGGTTCATCAGCGCGTGCCGATCGTGCTCTTTCACTTCGAGAGCAAGAGCTACCTGGAAATCGCGGCGCTCCTTGGCGTCACGCTGGCAAAAGTGAAGACCGACATCCATCGCGGCCGCGAGGCCCTGAGAGACGTGCTGACATCCCATGCTCCCCGGTGATCTCGAAGACGTCGTCGATCGGGCGCTGAAGCAGCTGCCGGGCCCGCGCGCGCCGCGCACGCTCGTGCCGCGCGTCATGGCGGCGATAGAGACCGAGCGCGCCCGGACATCGAGCGCGCGGCCATGGCTCGCCTGGCCGTTCGCGTGGCAGGTCGCCTCGGTGGCAGCGCTCATCGTGCTCGGGGTGGAGATTGCGCGGCTGTGGCCAGAGGCGCAGTCGGCTGTTCAGCAGTCCACGCCGACGGTCGTCGCCGACGTCGCGTCGTTTGTGGGCGATGTCGCGAGCAAGGCGTCCGCGGTGGCCAACGTGACGAGCATCGTCTGGCATGCGCTCGTGCAGCCGCTCGTGGGGTATCTGCTGGTGCTGGTTCTCGTGATGTGCGCGGCGTGCGCCACGTTCGGCGCGGCGCTCGGCCGGGTCGCCCTTGGAGGAGTGTCACAAACATGAAGTCAATTGCCGTCAGGGTCGCGCTCGGTGCGGCCGTGTTGCTCGGGTCGGCCTCAGGAGATCTGCAGGCGCAAAGCCAGGCGCGATCCCGCCCCGGGGCCAGCGTCGTCCTGACGACCGCCGGTTCCATGGCTCAGGCCACGACGATTCTCGAGATCGCCCAGACCGACTGGGAGCGCGGCGCGTGGGGTCGAAACGTGCTTCGCGTGGGCCAGGACTACACCCTCAAGCAGGGCGAGAGCGTGCGCGACGTCGTCGTCGTGTTCAGCCCCGCAGTCATCGAGGGCAACGTGCGGGGCGACATCACCGTCGTCCTCGGCACAGTCCAGATCTCGAGCACCGCCGTCATCGATGGCTCGCTCATCGTCGTCGGGGGCAACGTGACCGTGCAGCCAGGCGCAGGTGTTCTAGGGGATCTGGCCGTAATCGGAGGCGGGCTCGACGCGCCGGCCGGCTTCGTGCCGGGCGGACAGCATGTTGCGATCGGCGCGAACGCCCTCGCCGACCGGATTCGGAGCGTCGTACCCTGGATCACCGAGGGCCTCCTCCTGGGCCGGCCCATTGTTCCGCGGCTCTCCTGGGTCTGGCTGATCGTCCTCTTCGTGTTCCTCTTGTCGCTGGCGCTCACGCTGCTCTTCATGGATACCGTGCGCAAGTGCGCGGATACCATCGCGGCCAAACCGTTCACGACGTTCCTGGTCGGCCTGCTCGTCCTGCTTCTCATAGGCCCCGTGTCGATCATCCTCGCGGCGTCGGTCATCGGCATCCTCGTCGTGCCGTTCGTGCTCTGCGCCGTCGTTGTCGCGTGGATCATCGGGAAGATCGGCGTGTCGGTGCGTCTCGGCGACAGCATGAGTGCCCAGACCTCTCCGGCGAGTCGCCTTCAATCGGTCAGATCCTTTGCCATCGGGTTCGCGGCCGTCACCCTGATCTACATGGTGCCCGTACTGGGATTCATGGCATGGGGACTCGTCGGCGTCACCGGGCTCGGCGCCGCCGCCCTCGCGTTCACGTCGGCGTACCGGCGCGAAAACCCTGCGCGGCCCAAGCCCGCTCCGCCACCCCCTCCGTCGCCAGGACAACCCGACGCCGCGGATCTGGATGCGGCGCCAATCGTCACACCGGTGTTTACGAACGACGTGCCGCCCGCCGCTTCTCTGCCGAACGGGACATCGACCGCCTCGTACCTCCCGGCAGGCGCAACGAATCTGCTCGCCTTCCCGAAGGCCGGTTTCTTCGAGCGTGCCGCGGCCTTTGCGCTCGACACGATCTTCGTCCTCATCCTGTGCGGCATCTTCGATCTCCTGGACCATAGCCCGGGACCGCTGATCTTCTCGCTGCTCGCGTATCACATCGGCTTCTGGGCGTGGAAGGGCACCACCTTCGGCGGCATCGTCTGCCAGCTCCGCGTCGTCCGACTCGACGGTTCGCCATTGCGGCCCGTCGACGCCCTCGTCCGAGGCATCGCGAGCCTCTTCTCTCTCGCCGTCGCCGGGCTTGGCTTCCTGTGGATTCTCAAAGACGAGGAACGTCAGGCGTGGCACGACAAGATCGCCGGCACCTACGTCGTCACCGTACCGAGGAACTGGCCACTGCCGTAGACAGAAATCACTTCTGTGAAACCCCTTCAGGCGGACCGCAACCTGGACTGGCCGGTAAGACTCTGACCCCGGGGCTGCTATACTGCATTCCGCTCTTCGACAGCCACACGTCCCGTCCCCGGACGCAAGGAGGTTTCGACCATGCGTGCTATCCGCCGCCCGTTCGCGGGGATCCTTATTGCCGCCGCCGTCCTCTTCGCGGCCGCGCCTCGCGTGAAGGCGATCGTGTACGGCTTCGTCGACACGAGCAACGTGTTCACGAATACGGGCGCGTTCATCGTCCGGTCACCGACCACTGGCAACATCTTTCCCATCTGTTCGGGAGCCTTGATCTCGCCGACCGTCTTCCTCACGGCCAGCCACTGCACGGTGTTCTTCGAGAATGACCTCGCTCCCCGCGGCTTCACGGCATTTGTGAGCTTCGACAACCCTATTCCCTTCGCCGATCTGACGAGCCCGTCGACCGGCCTGATCCCCGTGACCGGGGTGGTTTCGAACCCGGACTACAACCAGAGCCAGAGCGATCCTGGTGATATCGCCGTGCTGCTCGTGGACGCGGACGACACCATCGGCATCACGCCGGCGTCGCTCCCGTCCGCGGACCTGCTGGATCAGCTGGCGGCGCAGAACGGGCTGCGCAATGTGGTGTTCACACCGGTCGGCTACGGCGTGCAGAATCGTGTGGTCGGCGGCGGAACGCCGTTTTTTCAGGATACCAACCCGGTGTCACGGATGTATGCGTTCTCCACCTTCAATGCCCTGAACCCCGCCTTCCTCCGCCTGTCCCAGAACACTTCGACCGGCGACGGCGGCACGTGCTTCGGCGACTCAGGCGGGCCGAACTTCTTCAATTACCGCGGCACGCGGCTGCTGGCGGCGATCACCATTACCGGCGACGCGGTCTGCCGCGCAACCAACGTCGTCTACCGTATCGACACGGCCTCGGCGCGCCAGTTCCTCTCGCCCTATGTGACGCTGCCGTGACGCGGACGGGAAGACGACAGGCCGTCGCGGCCTCTCGAACGACGGTCTCGACAGACGACCTGAACTTCGGGACGAGGCCGTAGACTCAGACTGAACGCTGTCTCCAAGGCGTTCGTGCCCATCGTGATGGGCCGTCGGCGATACTCACCTGATGGTCTAGAGTGGACCCGAGCGCCACGGTCCCCAGATAGCGACGGTGGCGGCCCGCTCGAACCGTTCCGGACCAACCGGGATTTGCACCGGGCTCCGGTACGGCTGCGTTGTCCGCTCGGTGCCCCGGCCATAGAGATTCACGAACAGCGTCTCTCCGTCCGGACTGAAGCAGGCTCCGGCGAACTCGATGCTGTTGCGCAGGTTGCGCGCCAGTTCAAACACCTCGCCGGATGGAGAGATCCCCTTCACGAACTGCGCGGCTGTCGCGTCCTCGCAGAACACCAGACCACCACGCGGGCTGGTGCAGACATTGTCCGGGCCGTCGAACGCATCGTGATTCGGCGACTCTGCGACAAGCGTGAGGGTCTGGCGCCGCAATGTCGTACACCCACACCTGGCCGAAGCCCATGTTGCCGCCGTTGGTGGATATGAAGAAGATTCGCCCATTTCCGTACCAGCATCCCTCGAGCCGCCTGAATCGTGCTCCGCCGGCAGCGAGCCCCTCAACGAACACCGTCGACAGGGTCTGTCCGGAGACGACGACGCTCACGGGCGAGGGATCGGGATTCGTGATCGGTGACCCACTCCACCGGCAGTGCAACGCCCACCGTCTGGTTGATGGCGGTTTCGTACCCGGGCGCGCCGACGACCTTCAGCATCTGCAACGCGCCGGTTGGGACGGCGAGATCGCCCGGCTGTGTCGGTTTCGCCGCAGGCACAAAGCGGTAGAAGCCCGAGCCGTCTCCCTGGTCCTCGGTCTCATAGACGATTCCGCTCGCAGGATCCACCGCGACGGCCTCGTGAGCAAAGCGCCCCAGATGTCTCAGTGCGACGGGCAGAGCCGGGCTTCCTGGAACCGTATCGATCGGCACCTCGAAGATATATCCGTGATTCTGCGCGTATCCGGTCGCGGAGGCGTTTTCGAGCGTCTCCTCACAAGACAGCCAGCTGCCCCACGGCGTCAATCCTCCGGCACAATTGCGCACCGTTCCGACCAGGCTCCAGTGCTGCTGCACGAGCTGGCGCTGTCCGTGGGGCTCCACTTCGAGCGTGACGGTGCCACCAGCGGCATAGGTGTCGAATGCAAAAGCCCGCGGGCCATAGTGCGTGTCGAGTCGATGGCTCAAAATTCCTGCGCTCGTGGATGTGCTTCCCGCCGGTCGCGGGCGCAACGTATTGCCTGCCTGTCCGTCTTCATGGTTGCGCACGAGCAGCACGTTGCCATTAGGGAGCGGAAACGTCGCCATGCCGTCCATAGCCTTCGGAGTCGGGAATCCATCCTCCATCGGATCCCCCTCGTTGCTGATGACCCGGTACTGGAAGCCTGCGGGCAAAGCCAGATCGTCGCCAGCGGCCTCGAGCGGACCATAGCCGACTGAACGGCCGCGACCGCGCTGGTCTCCCGCATAGGCGGACCGCGCGACCAGCGCGTCGAAAAGGCCACCGCCGAGTGTGCCGGCGCCGGCTGCCATCGCCGAACGTGTGAAGAACTGACGCCGATTCAGAGCGGACCGATTCCGTTTCATGGCAACCTCCGAGTGGCGAGGCGCGCCACCAGTCGATCGAACTCGTGAACGCTTGTGGTCCAAAGTGAGCGCCAGATTATTGATGCGCCGGCTGCGCTGGATCAACAGGTATTTTCAATCTCGGGTTCGCCCGTCGCCGGGCTCGGCGGACTGTGGATTCTCCAGGACGAGGAACGTCAGGCGTGGCACGACAAGATCGCCGGCCGACGTCGTCACCGTACCGACGAACTGGCCACTGCCGTAGAGCCCTCTTTCTCCACCTCCACACGCATCAAGCGCGCGGTGTCGGTTGAAAAGGCCAGGAGCCCTGCAGAGGCCGATCGAAAGTGATTGGCATCCCACGGCCCGGCCATCAGACCGGCTTTCGCGTGCTTGCCGTCCGGCAGCAACATGTGGCCGAGCTCGTGTGCGATGGCGATAGCGAGAACCCTGTCGCGGCTGGCCGTGAACTTCTGAGACGCCTGCTCGACCCGCCGCCAGAACACGTACGCCCGGGTTCCGCGCTTGCCCTCAGAGCCGTGTGTATAGCCCAGAACCGAAGCTTGAACCTTCTTCTCGCTCGGTTCCCACGTCGTCACCGATACAACGCGTAGACGCACGCCATGCTCCGGCACTTCAGTGACCCATCTAATCTCGACGTCGGCAAGGTTGAAGAGCCTGACGACTTCGGCTTGCGCCCGTTCGACCAGGTCACGGGGCACGCCCGCCTCGTTTTGAAGCATCGCCGGCACAACGGGCCGAACCGGCTGGGCCGTGCCCGCCGCCGGCAGGCACGCCAAGGTAGAGAGCGTGAGAAAAGCCGCAGAAAACGTCGAAAACTGGATCCTCACGTCGTCCCTCCCAGCGGCCCGAAGCCGCGTGTCGGGGAGGGAGGCGCAAAGGGAGGAAGACAGCTGTCATGCCCGGCAGAGGCGTAGAATGGCCGGGACTAAAGGCACGCTTGGCAGCGTTCGGAGGCTGCCGGGGACCCGGCTGCGGCAGATTCACACGATGGCGAGCGAAGGACGAGACCGGATCACGGGCCTCTATCACGCCGCTCTCGCACGGGCAGAGGGCGACCGCGCGGCCTTCCTGCGGGAGGCTTGCGACGGGAACGATGCGATCCGTCTCGAGGTCGAGTCGCTGCTACGGCAGAACACCGGTCCAGGAGCATTCCTCCAAAGCCCGGCCGTCGTTGCGGTCGCCGTGCTCCTGGCGGATTCGTCTGCGGAAATGATCGGGCGTGAATTCGGTCTGTACCAAGTCAGTTCGCTGCTCGGAGCCGGTGGAATGGGCGAGGTTTATCGCGCGCGCGACCGCAAGCTCGGCCGCGATGTCGCCATCAAGATCCTTCCGCAAGCGTACACCGCGGACCCCGAGCGCCGCGGGCGCTTCGCTCGTGAAGCGCGTGTGCTGGCCACACTGCAGCACCCGCACATCGCCGCCATCTACGGATTGGAAGAGGTTGGCGATCGATCGGCACTGGTCCTCGAGCTCGTGGAGGGGCCGACATTGGCGGACTGCCTCCAGCGCGGGCCGCTGACGCTGTCCGATGCGCTGTCGATTGCGCGGCAACTGGTCGAGGCCCTCGATGCCGCACACCTCAAAGGCATCATCCACCGCGATCTGAAGCCGGCGAACATCGTCCTCGAAGGCACGTCCAGCACCGCGCCCGGCGACTCGCGCGTGAAGGTGCTCGACTTCGGCATTGCGAAAACAATCAGCGGTGAGACAGAACAGCAAGGACTGACGACGTTCAACGGAACGGCAGACGGACGGATTCTCGGCACGCCCGCGTACATGAGCCCCGAGCAGGCACGCGGTGACGCCGTGGACAAGCGCAGCGATATCTGGGCCTTTGGCTGCGTCCTCTTCGAGATGCTGACCGGGCGCCGTGCGTTCGCGGGCGAGGGCATCACCGACACGCTGGCGCGCATCATGGAGCGTGAGCCCGACTGGACGGCAATCCCCCCGAACACACCCACGTCGATCCGGGCGTTGCTCCAACGATGCTTGCGAAAGGATCCACAGAAGCGGCTGCGTGACATCGCGGACGCGCGGCTCGACATCGATGACGGTGATCCAGTCAGGACCTCGAATTCACCCGACGCACGCGTTCACGACAGCTCCTCCGCTCCCCGACGACGCGGGAAACGGCTCGTGTGGATCACCGCCGCCTTCCTCGTTGGCGGTGTGTTGGCTGCCGGCAGTCTCGCCGTGTGGCAGCGTCGCACGGCCGCGACCGTGGGCGATTCGGTGGAGTTCGAAATAGGGCCGGCTCCGGGATCACAGTTCCAGCGTCCCCTTCCCGACTTCGTGGTCGCGCCGGACGGCAGTCACTTGGCTATGGTTGCGCTCACCGAGAGGGGGTCGGCGCTGTGGGTCAAGCGGATGGACTCGTCGTCCGAGTATCGCCCACTTCAGGGGACGCAGGGAGCCGTCCATCCGTTCTGGTCACCCGATAGCCGCCAGATTGGGTTTTTTGCGGAGGGCAAACTCAAGACCGTCGGGTTGACTGGCGCCGCGCCTTTTGAACTGGGTGAGGCCACGTCGGGATTCTATGGGGGCGGCGGCGGCGCGTGGAATCAAGACGGCGTTATCCTGTTCAGATCCCGGGCAGGTCCTCTGCAGAAGGTGTCGGCCACCCGTGGACCGCCGACGGCGGTGACGACGCTGAAGGGGGCCGAGACGGAGCATCTGTGGCCGTCGTTTCTTCCCGACGGACAGCATTTTCTCTTCCTCGCGGTCGGTCCGGGTCCTCCTCAACTCCACGTGGGGTCGCTGACGTCCATGGACTCGACGCCGGTCGGCACGATCCGGTCCAGCGCCGTTTATGCCGAAGGCCACCTCCTCTTCGTCGAGGGCGGGCTGATGGCCCAACCGTTCGACCTGCGCTCGCGACAACTGACCGGCGAACCGTACCCGCTGAGCCAACAAATGTACCTCTTGTATGGTCGCGGCGCGTATTCAGTGTCCGGGACGGGTCTGCTCGGCTATACCGCCACGGCCGCGGGATTCCAGGTTCTGCTGACGTTGATGGATCGGGCTGGTAACAGGGTGGGAACTGTCGGCGAAGAGGGCATCTACTTGAATCTCGGCCTGAGTCCCGATGATGAACGGGTGGCTGCCTCATCTCGAGCCCGGCGGCCGCCCCGATATCTGGGTGATCGATCTGGCTCCCGGAAGAGACAAGTTCAAGGTCACCATCGATCCGGCTGGAGAATTCGACCCGGCCTGGTCCTCGGACGGGAATTACCTCGCGTTCATTTCGAGCAGAAGCGGCTTTTTCAGCTTGTACCGCCGCCGGTCAGATGGCAGCGGCAGCGACGAGCTGGTGGCTGAAGCGGGAACGGGCGGCATGATGGCGCCTAATTGGTCGCCGGACAGCAAGTTCATCATCTTCAACTACCGGCAGGACCTGTGGATTCAGTCTCTCGAGGGCGATCAGA
Organism: uncultured Acidobacteriota bacterium; assembly: GCA_963771395.1. Lineage (GTDB taxonomy): Bacteria > Acidobacteriota > Vicinamibacteria > Vicinamibacterales > 2-12-FULL-66-21 > DATBJJ01. The sequence goes on from CAVYTY010000022.1 coordinate 251,435, forward strand.
AACCGTCGGTCTTCGTATCGACACCGTTCAACGAGACTAGCCCCGCCTTCTCGCCCGACGGTCGTTGGATCGTCTACGCTTCCGACCGCACGGACCGCCAGGAGATTTACGTCCGGCCCTTCCCATCGAAAGAGCCCGAGCGCAAGATCTCGCTCCACGGAGGGCGGTTTCCACGCTGGCGGAGTGACCACGAAATCTTTTTCCTCGCGTTGGACGGCATGTTGATGTCGGCCAGGTTCGACGCCGCAAAAGGCTCTCCCGAGATGATTCCGCAGCGGCTTTTTCAAACAGGTCTCACGGCCGTGAACCACAACAACCCGTATGACGTCGCCAGAAATGGGCAACGGTTTCTGATTCCCGTGTCGCGCGAGCCGCCAGGCACAAGGCCCATTACGATCGTCACGAACTGGACCGCGAGACTGCCCCAGTAGAGACTCAAGTGCGTGCTGGAGGTGACGTGTCCGAGGTCCGAACCGACCGCGGCCCGCGGTCCAAGAGATGTGACCGCCCTGCTCATCGAGTAAGGACGGCGGCTTGAAGAGCCATCACAATTAGGCTATTCTAGCCATTATGAAGAAGGCCAGTATTACTGAGGCGAAGAACAATCTCAGTGCGCTCATCGACGGCGTCAAGGGCGGCTCACCGGTGCTCATCGTCGATCGCGGACGTCCCGTGGCCCGTCTCGAGCCGGTGACAGGCGTTCGGTCCGACGACGACAGCCGTCTGGCGCACCTCGTGCGCGAGGGAATCGTGCGGCCAGCGCGTGGCGTGCTGCCCAAAGCCCTCTTCACGACCAGACCCCCGCGTTCCAAGAAGGGCACCTCCGGTGTTCGTGCGCTCCTCGACGAGCGCCGAGAGGGCCGATGAGGTTCTGGGACGCGTCCGCGATTGTCCCGTTGCTCCTGACGGAACCAACGACGTCGGCGATACAGGCGATCGCTGTCCAGGATCCGGTCATGCTGGTCTGGTGGGCGACGGAAGTCGAGTGCGCCTCCGCCATTGCGCGGCTCGAACGCGACAGCGCGATCGATGCGTCCGCAGTGGCGTCGACATTCGACCGCTTGAAGCAGCTCGCCGCTGGCTGGCACGAGATCGACCCGAGCGACGCGGTCCGAGAGACCGCCGTTCGATTCCTGCGCGTACATCCGCTTCGTACCTCCGACGCGCTCCAGCTGGCGGCCGCATTCGTCGCCTCGGAACGTCGGCCGTTATCGCTCGAAGTCGTCACGCTCGACGATCGACTCGCGGCGGCCGCGCGCAAGGAAGGGTTCGTGTTGATCGAGGTCCCGCCGGCCGGATAACCGGAAACGCCCCGACGCGGATTCTCACGTCGTCCCTCCCAGCGGCCCGAAGCCGCGTGTCGGGGAGGGAGGCGCAAACCGAGGAAGACAGCTGTCATGCCTGACAGAGGCGTAGAATGGCCGGGGTTAAAGGCAAGCCCGGCAGCACACAGAGGCTGCGGGGGACGCCGCACTCAGGTCAGGACTGGAGGTGCCGTGTCCGATGTCCGAGCCGAAAAGGCCCACGGTCCGAGCGACGTAACCGCCCTTCTCATCGAATGGAGAGCCGGCGACAACGCCGCCGTCGAGAAGTTGCTCCCGCTCGTCCACGGCGAGCTCAAGCGCATCGCCAAGCGGCACATGGCCGGCGAGCGTCCGGACCACGTGCTGCAGGCGACAGCCCTCGTCAACGAGGTCTACCTCAAGCTGGTGGACATCCGGCGTGTCCAGTGGCAGGATCGCGCGCACTTTTTCGCGATGGCCGCCCGGCTGATGCGCCGAGTCCTCGTCGACTTCGCGCGGGCGCGCAACAACCAGAAGCGCGGCGGTGCGCTCCATCGGGTAACGTTCGACCAGAACCTGGCGGTCGCCAGCGATACCCCCGACGATCTGATTGCCATCGACGACGCGCTTCGGGCGCTTGCGGCGCAGTACGAACGAAAGGCCCAGGTGGTCGAGCTCCGGTTCTTCGGCGGGTTGAGCGTTGAAGAGACGGCGGAGGTCTTGAAGATCTCAGCCGAAACCGTGATGCGGGACTGGAAGTTCGCGAAGAACTGGCTGATGCGGGAGCTTTCGCGCTCCAGGAATGCTGGCGCCTGACAGTTGGACGGAGGTTCTTGCGCCTCTGTCTCGGGGGGGCAGACCGAGGATCACACCCCTGACCAAAAAGGAGGACCATGGAGTCCGGGCCGGCGCGAAACCGAATCTCGGACCTGTATCATCAGGCGCTGGAGCGTACGCCTGAGGAGCGCAGCGCGTTCTTAGAGGAAGCGTGCGATGGGGATGACGGCGCTGCGGCAGGAAGTCGAGTCCCTGCTCGGCTACGAGTCCGACTCGGCGCGATTCCTCGAACGACCGGCGGCGCTAGTCGCAGGCGACATGGCGGGGCGACCAGACGAGAGCCAGATGATCGGCCGTCAGCTCGGCCCGTACACGATCGTCGCCCCGCTCGGCGCCGGCGGCATGGGCGAGGTCTATCGCGCGCGCGACAGCAAGCTCGGGCGTGACGTCGCGATCAAGATCCTGCCGTCGCACTTCACCGCCGACCCCGAGCGCCGCGCCCGTTTCGCGCGCGAAGCGCGCCTGCTCGCCACGCTCAACCATCCGCACATCGGCGCGATCTACGGACTGGAAGAAACCGACGGCGTGACCGCGCTGGTCCTCGAACTGGTCGAGGGACCCACGCTCGCCGATCGCCTGGCGCGGGGGCCGCTGCCAATACCCGAAGCGCTTGCGATTGCGCGCCAGATCGCCGAGGCGCTCGACGCGGCGCACGAGAAGGGCATCGTCCATCGCGATCTGAAACCCGCTAACGTTGTCCTGCAAAGCTCGGCAAACACGGCGGGTGTCCAATCGAGTGACGTGCGCGCGAAGGTGCTCGACTTCGGCCTGGCGAAGACGATGGCCGTGGGCGTGGAAGGTGACCTGACCCAGCGTCCGCCGGGCTCGCTCGACGGAACCGAAGAGGGTCGCATTCTCGGAACGCCAGCCTACATGAGCCCCGAGCAGGCGCGCGGCGAGCCGTCGATAAGCGAACGGACATCTGGGCGTTCGGCTGCGTGCTCTTCGAGATGCTGTCGCGTCGACGGCCGTTCGAGGGCGAAGACGATCACCGACACGCTTGCCCAACTGCTCGAACACGATCCCGACTGGCCCGCTCCTGCCCCGTGAAACACCGCGCGGCCATCCGCACCCTCCTGCAGTCCTGTCTGCGAAAGGATCCGCGCAAGCGGCTCCGCGACATCGCGGACGCGCGGATCGACATCGAGGCTGGCGCAAACCCGTCAGCCACCGATCCGTCCGCGGTGGTTGCGCCGGTCGTTTTCCTCAGAAGAAAGCGACGCATCCGGGCACTGGCCTCCGTCCTGGCCCTGACGGTTGCGGCCGGCACCCTGATCTATCTCCAGAGTCCCCGAATTGTCCCGAGCGAGCTGGCGGTGTTTCCCATTGCTCCGGCTGACGGTTCGCGTTTCACGGGGACATCGCCTGAATTCGCGATCTCCCCCGACGGTCGCCACATCGCGTTCGTCGCGTCCTCCACCCGCGAGTCGGCGCTGTGGGTGCGCTCCGTCGCCGCGTTGGAGCCGCGCCCCGTTGCGGGAACTGAAGGTGCGCGAAACCCGTTCTGGAGCCCCGACAGCCAGTCCATCGGCTACTTCGCTGATGACAAACTCAAGACTGTCCGCGTGACCGGTGGATCTCCGGTTGACGTGTGCCCAGGGCCAGGAACATCCGGTGCGAGCGCCCCCAGCGGGACATGGAACAACAGCGGCGTGATCGTGTTCGGGCCGTCACAGGGGACGCTCTACAAGGTTGATTCGAACGCCGGGACCGCGACGCCCGTCACGACGACGACGGACGGCACGGTACATCGGTGGCCCTGGTTTCTCCCGGACGGTCGACATTTCCTGTTTCTCGCTCTCAGGGGCGAGAAGGGAGAACTGCGGGTGGGATCGCTGGAATCGCCCGACAGCGTCACGCTCGCACCAGCCGAATCGCATGTCACCTTCGCCGCGGGCCATCTGTTTTTCGTGCGCGGCGGGAACCTCATGGCGCAACCCTTCGACGCTGACGCCAGGCGCCCAACGGCCGATCCTTTGTATCTCGGGGCCCAAGCTGGCGTCGACCCTCCCTGGCAGCGCGGGATGTTCTCGGTCTCCAGGACCGGCCGGCTCGTGTACCGCCCCACCGCGAGAGCGAGGGCGCAGCTCACGTGGCTGGATCGCGGCGGACGATCTGTGGGCACCGTCGGCGATCCGGGCGTGTTCTTCAATCTCGACCTGAGTCCGGACCAGCAACGGGTGGCGATTTCCAAGCTCACCGAACGACCTGGCGCCGACGCAACGTTCGATATCTGGCTGATGGATGTCGCCACCGGTATATTGTCGAAGCTGACCGATGACCCCGCCTGGGAGTTCGACCCGGCGTGGTCGCCCGACGGAACGCAGGTCGCGTTCAACTCGAACCGACCGAGGCCCGGTCCCTATGGTCTGTTCGTGCGCGCGTCCAACAGCAGCGGCAAAGACGTGCCACTGGTGGAGCGGGAGTCTGGCGTCAACGCCAGCAGCCCCGATTGGTCGCGCAAGGACGTCATCGTCTACGCGAGCGGCGACGGCCTGTGGACACTGCGGATGACAGGTGACCGCAAGCCGACAATCTTCCTGAGTACGCAGCAGGCCAGACACGGCGGTGTCTTCTCGCCCGACGGCCGGTGGATCGCTTACGACTCGGACGCGACGGGCCGTAACGAGGTGTACGTTCGACCGTTTCCTGCCCGGGAAGGAGTCTTTCCCATTTCTCGCGATGGAGGATCGCACGCACGCTGGCGCGACGACGGCAAGGAACTGTTCTTTCTGGCGCCGGACCGCACGATGATGGCGGCTCGCATCGATGCCGCCAGGAGCTTCACGGCCAGCGTGCCGCAGCCGCTCTTCCCATCACAACTCGGGAGTCCCGGCAACCGCCCCTACGCGGTGACCAGGGACGGCCAACGTTTTCTGATTCCGATCGAGGCGCACGAGCCGCTCAGAACGGTCATGGATTGGCGGGCGCTCCTCCCCCGGTGAACCGAAACCCCCATGGCGATAGACCGACGCAAACAGATCTCGGAGGCCTATCATGGGGCGCTGGCGCGTGCGCTCGACGAGCGCAGCACATTTCTGGAGGAGGCGTGCGCGGGTGATGACGCGCTGCGGCAGGAGGTCGAGTCCCTGCTACGCTACGAGTCCGACTCGGCGCGATTCCTCGAGACACCGGCGGCGTTGGACGCAGGCGACATGGCGGGGCGACCAGACAAGAGCCAGATGATCGGCCGTCAGCTGGGACCGTACACGATTACCGCCCCGCTCGGCGCCGGCGGCATGGGCGAGGTCTATCGCGCGCGCGACAGCAAGCTTGGGCGTGACGTCGCGATCAAGATCCTCAACCAGCCGGGCGCCACGCCAATCACGGTAGTCCTGAACTGGCCGGCGAGGTTGCGCCAGTAGAAGCTCGGCGCGATGTCATCTGGCCGGCGCGTGCGCGGGTTTGAACCGCCTGATAATCTGGCCGTAGAGCCACCGCAGCAGGGACACCAGAGACAGGCTGGCGATGATCAGAACCGTGGCTTGCCACTGACCAAGTGCGGGGACGATTTGACCGTTGATCACTTCGTTCATGGCTCTCTTCTACGGCAGTGTCTCAGTTTGAGCTGACCGTGCACTCGCGCGCGTCGCTCTACTTCGCGTTGCCCGTGAGCCAGTTCCTGAACCGGTACTTGGACTCCCCGATGCGCCTCAAGATGCCCTTGTCACGGTACTTGACCACGAGCACCAGGACCAACGCCCCAACGAAAACGTTCACAGCGCGTTCGAGCCATTCGGGCATGGGATGCCTCCGGGCCGGATTCTATCACTCACGCGCCCGGTCCAGGCTCGATCTTGTCTGGGCGAGGTCCACCGTGTGTGCGACAGCACGCTCGGTCGCCTCAGGGGCGGCGTGGTTTGCGCGTCGTCCGGGTGCGCGCGCCCGGCAGGAGCTGAAATCCCATCTGGCGGAACTGCACATCGGTCGTGAGCGCGTGCGTCAACCTCAGCTCGCGCATGATGACGAAGCTCGTGCAATCGGTGAACGAGAAGTCCTTGTCGCGATATTGAAAGAACAGGAGACGGGCTTTCTCGAACCGGTCGCTCTCGACCCGTTCCCACCGCAGCCGCGGGCTTCGATCGACCTGCTCCCACCACCGTCCGGCGGCGGCCAGCCCGAGTCTCAGCCGCATGAGCGTCAGCGTTTCATCGACCACGAAATCCGTCGTGATCAACGTCTGACCGGCCTCGAGCGCGGCATCGCGCGCCGCGCTCGATCGCGCGTGGTGGGGATCCGCGCCGTCTGCGCAGGACATCCAGCCCGCCGTATCGACGAACACGGCCTTCATTCGCCGTACAGAAGCGGATCGTGGTCCGCCGCGCGCCGTCCGCCGCGGGAATGGCCAACTGGCCCCGCTTGATACAGGGGATCGTCCGTCAAGCTGACCGTCCCACGGGCCTCGTCGTCCATCGGGACGATCTGAAAGGCGGGCCGGCTCCGGTAGATGACCGTGAAACGTGTGCCCTTGCGCACTCGCTCGACCACGCCTGGCAGAGAGGCCCGAAGACGCTTGGCATTGATCGGAACGTTCATAAGGCCATCCTTGAAGGTCAACTCAAGTTAACCATAGAGAGTCGAGCCGATCAAGCGCCCCCGGAACCCCGTCAGGACAGATGCGTCGCGACGAACCAGTAGTTGCCGCCGGCGTCGATCACCCCGCACTCGCGATCGCCGTACGGCTGGTCCATCGGCTCGTAGATGGAGGACGCTCCGGCAGCGAGCGCCTGCCGATAGGCCGCATCGACGTCCGGCACGTACAGGTGCAGGTTGCATGGCTTCGGCGGATACTGCGCGCTGCCGTCCGACAGCTCGATCACCGAGTCGTCTATCTGCATCTCCGCGTGCATCACCTTCCCGTCATCTGCCGGGACGCGGACGCGCTCGGTCGCGCCGAACGCAGCCCTGGCGAACGCCATGACCGCGTCGGCGCCCGCGGTAATGACGTACGGCGTGATGGAGTGAAGACCCTCGGGAATCGGTGGACCTTCGAGGCGCGTCGCGATGAACCAGTCGTTCCCAGCCGGATCCCGGACGGTCGCCGTCCGGTCGCCGTAGGGGGCGTCTTCCGGCTTCGTGACCGGGACCGCCCCGGCGGCGACGGCCTTGTCGTAGGACGCGTCCGTATCCGGGACGTAGTAGTGAACCGAGCACGGCCTGGCCGGCCACTGCGGCCGCGCTTCGCTGACTTCGATGAGCGAGTCGCCAATCAGGATCTCGCCGTGGCCGACGCTGAGATCGGGGTTCCAGTTGATCTCCCCTTCGCGCGCGTCGAAGGCGCGCTCGAGAAACTCGAGAAAGGCCGCCGAGCCCTGAACACTGAAGCCCACCGTCAGGGCGCGAAAGCCGGATCGGCAATAGTTTTTCCCCATGGAGGCACTCCTTGAGTCGGGTCATCCGCCCGATGCTCGACAGTGCAGGTATGTCCACGCCCCGACGATGTCGTCTACGGCGCCAGAGGTCATGGACACCGGCTCCGACGCCACGGCATGTCGGTTGGCCACGGGGGGAAGATAGCGCGAGACGAGGCTGATGCGCCAGGGTGGAGCGTTTTTGCGCTGGCGGAGTTGACGGAGTCAACGGGTTCACTGGGTACCCTCCGTCAACGCGAGCGTCAGTTCCCTCTCAACACGACCAGCGGATCGACCGATGACGCGCGGCGCGCGGGCAGCAGGCAGGCCAGGAGCGCCACAATCGCGAGCACAACGGCGACCCCGATGAACGTTGGCACATCCGTAGGCTCGGTGTCGAACAGCAGCGCACGGACGGTCACTCGACAAAGCGAGGGCCGCGACACCGCCGAGCACAAGGCCGAGGAGGACCAGGCGCAGACCCTGTGCGAGGACCAGGTGCAGCACCGAGGCGCGCGAGGCGCCGAGCGCCATGCGGACGCCGAACTCCTGCGATCGCTGGTTGACCAAAAAACCGATCACGCCGGCAAGGCCGGCGGCGGTGATGAGGAGAGCGATGCCGGCAAAGACGCCAATGAGCGTGGCCGTGAGGCGCGGGGCCGACAGCGACGCCGAGCGCACCTCGTTCAGCGTCCGGAACTGATCGACCGGCTGCTGCTGATCGATCCCGTGCACCGCTCCGCGCATCTGCTGGACCAGCGCTGCCGGATCACCGGATGTCCGCGCGAGGAACATGACGGTCAGCTGCGGTGCCTGCGCGAGCGGACGATAGAACGTCTGCGCCGGCTGCGACGCCAGCGTGCTGCGCACGTCGCCGACGATGCCGACGATCCGGAGCCACGATCGCCCGTTGTCGGTCGAGATCCGCGCGCCCACGGCTTCGCCCTGCGGGAAGAACTGCCGGGCCATCGAGTCGCTGATGACCGCGACCCGTTCGCGGTCGGCGATGTCGCGGCCGTCGAAGAATCGTCCCCGCAGCAGCGGAATGCCGACGGTCTGGAAATAGCCCGGGGAAGCCGACTGCACTTCGGCTCGCGGCAGCCGCGCCGCCTCCATCTCGGGCTGACCCTCGACGCGAACCCCTGCGAGAAAGCCGCCGTCGTCGTTCATCGGAAACGTCCCGGCGCCCCCTGCGGACCGGACTCCCGGCAGGCCCTGCAGCCGCTCGCTCAACTCGGTCAGGAACTGAGCGCGGAGTGCCGGCGTCGTGTACCTGGAAAAGTTCAGCGCCACGCGCATGCTCAATACGCTGTCGGTCCGGATGCCGGGATCCACCGCCTGCAGCCGCATGACGCTGCGGAGCATCAGCCCGGCGCCGATGAGCAGTACGAACGAGACCGCCACCTGCGCGACGATGAGCGCGCTCCTGAGCGAACCGCGGCCGGCCGAGACGGTCCGTCCGCCTTCCTGTATCGCCGACGACAGGCTCATACGACCCGGCAGCGCGGGAATGGCGCCGACGAGAACGCCCGTCGCCGTCGCGATGCCGAGAGTGAAGAGCAGGACCGTTCCGTTCAGCGAGATCTCCTGCGCCCGCGTCGTGAACTGGCCGGCGAGCGTGACGAGCAGTTCCATCGTGACCGACGGCGAGAATCAGCCCGACGACCGCGCCCGCGAGCGCGAGCAGCGTGCTTTCCGTCAGCAGTTGACGGACGAGTCGCCAGCGGCCCGCCCCCAGCGACATCCGGATCGCCATTTCGCGCTCGCGCTTCAACAGCCGCGCCAGCATCAGGTTGGCGACGCTCGCGCAGACGATGAGCAGGAGGAATCCCGCGGCGCCGAGCAGAATCCACAGCGTCGGCCGGAACCCGCGCGTCAGCTCGTCGCGAAGCGACACCGCGGTCGCTGTGAACCCCGCGCTCGCCGGGTAGTTTTCCGGGTAGGCCTGCTGGAGATTGGAGGCGACCATCGCCAGGTCGCTCAACGAGGCGTCGGGCGCCGCACCACGCCGCAGCCGCCCGAACGCCTGCACCATGCGCGCGTTGCGGTTCGTTCGGACGCCCTCCGACGATCGGAAGGGACAGGCCGACACCGGCATGTAGACATCGTTCTCGTCAGGGAACTGCGGAATCGGCGGCAGTACACCGATGACCGTATGCGGACGGTCGTTCATCTCGAAGACCTGTCCGACGACGCCGGGGTCGCCGCCGAAGCGGCTTTTCCAGTAGGCGTTGCTGAGGACGAGCACGGCGTCGGCTCCGTGCTCGTCGTCACCCGACCGGAACGTACGGCCCGCAACCGGCTTGACGCCGAAGAGGTCGAAGTAGTTCCAGGAGACGACGCCGGTCGCCACGCGCTCCGGCTCTCCCCTGCCGAGGAGCACGAACCACATGTTGTGGTACTCGACGATCGACTCGAGCGTCTTCGATTGCTGGCGGTAGTCGGCCATCTCGAGCGGGGAGAACCCCTGCGCCTGGATCCCGGCGAGCGGACGCTGCTGGCGCAGGATCAGGATGTCGTCGCCATTCGTGTACGGGAGCGGTCGGAGCAGCACGCCATGGACGACGCTGAAGATGGCGGCGTTGGCGCCGATGCCGAGCGCCATCGTCAGGATGACGGCGGCGGCGAAGCCGCGATTCCTGACCAGTCCTCTGAGCGCCGCGCGCAGGTCCTGACGAAACGACTCCATCTGGTGCTCCATTCTACCCGTTCGACGGCCGGCGTCACTTGTCGACAATCGACAAGAGGCCTCGAGCATACGGCTACTCTTGTCGAATGTCAACAAGAGACGGTATCCGTTGTCAAGAGACGGTATCCGTGTCAAAGACGGATCCGCCACCGGCGGCCTCTCTTGTTGACATTCGACAGGTCACGGCCCCACAATCATCCGCATGGCTCGTCAGAAACAGGATCTCCTTCAGGGAACGCTCGACATGCTCATCCTGCAGACGCTGGCGCTCGAGCCGATGCACGGCTGGGGCATCTCGCAACGCATCCAGCAGATCTCGCGCGACGTGCTGCGGGTGAACCAGGGGTCGCTCTACCCTGCGCTCCATCGCCTGGAGCAGCAGGGATGGATCGATGCGGAATGGGACGCGTCGGAGAACAACCGTCAGGCCAAGTACTACCGGCTCACGCGCAACGGCAAGCGCCAGCTAGTCGAAGAGCGCGAGAACTGGGCCCGGATGACCGACGCCGTGACGAGGATTCTCCAGGCACAGCAGCAGGGGACGCCGTAGCGTCCCTCCTCTGTCAACATGCCTTCCTGGCTGAAGCGCGTTCGCACGATCTTCCGGCGCGCGTCGATGGAACGCGAGCTCGACGCCGAGCTGCAGTTCCACCTCGACATGCTCACCGCCGAGTACGTGCGGCAGGGAGCCGCCCCCGAGGCCGCGCGGCGCTCAGCGCAACAGCACTTTGGCGGCGTCGAGGGCATCAAAGACGACGTCCGCGACACGTGGCTGACCCGCCTGGTCGAAACGCTCGGGCAGGACATACGCTACGGCGTCCGCAGCCTGCGCCGGCAGGCCGGCTACGTACTGGCCGTCGTCATCACGATGACGCTCGGGATTGGCGCCAACACGGCGATCTTCAGCGTCGTGAACGCCGTGGTCCTGCAGCCGCTTCCCTACGAGCGCGGCGAGGATCTCCTCCTCCTGAGACAGGCGCGAAGCGGCGTCGACAACACGGGCTTCTCGCTCACTGACATCGACGACATCAAGACCCTGTCCGCCTCGCTCGACGCCGTCGTCGAGTACCACAGCATGTACTTCATCCTGCTCGGCCGCGACGAGCCCGAGCGGGTGGCCGCTGGCGTCGTCTCGTGGGATTACTTCCAGACGCTTGGCGTCACGCCACTCCTCGGCCGGACGTTCAGGGCGGAAGACGACGGGCACGACGCCCCCGCGACGATCCTGCTGAGCCACGAGTACTGGCAGCGCGCCTTCGGCGGCAATCGGGATGTCGTTGGGCGTGTCGTCGAAATGAACGATCGCCCGCACACGATCGTCGGCGTGCTGCCGGACGTGCCGATGTACCCCCAGCCGAACGACGTGTACATGCCCCGAACGGCGTGCCCCTTCCGCGCGAGCCCGAGCGACCGTTACCGGCGTGGCAGCGGTATGGCCTCGGCACTCGGCAGGCGCCGCTCCGGCCAGTCGGTCGACACGACGCAGGCGGACCTGGCGGAGGTCGGGCAGCGTCTGCAGGCGGCCTATCCGGCGTCCTACCGGGCGGACCGCGGCTACCAGCTGACCGCGGCACCGCTGCGCCGCGAGTTCACGCGGAACTTCGAACCCACCCTCCTCATCCTCGTGAGCACCGCCGGCTTCGTGCTCCTCATCGTGTGTGCGAGCGTCGCCAACCTGGCTGTCGCGCGGACGATGAGGCGTGACCGGGAACTGGCGCTGCGCACGGCGCTCGGCGCGAGCCGCGGGCGGCTGCTGCGCCAGTTGACCACAGAAAGCCTCATCCTCGCGCTCGCCGGAGGCGCGGGCGGCCTTCTGCTCGCGTTTGTCGGCCTGGATCTGCTGGTCGAGTACGCCGCGCGTTTCACGCTGCGGGCGACAGAGGTCCGGATCGACACGACGGTCCTCCTCTTTACGCTGGCGGTATCCCTGCTGACGGGCGTCGCCGCAGCGGGCATCACGGCAGCGATCAACCCGGCGGGGTCGCGCCGGCTCGGCCCGCGCCGGGCGGCGATCTCGGCCGGTCCCCGCACGGCGGTCCGCCGGGGCGATCTGCGCCGCGTGCTCATCGTGGCGCAGGTCGCGGCGTCGTTCATGCTGCTCATCGGCGCGGGACTCATGGTGCGGAGCCTGCTCAAGCTGACGGGCGTCAACCCGGGATTCAGCACGGATCACGTGCTGACCATGCAGATCGACATGAATTTCACGAAGTACCACGAGGTCGCCGACCGGGCCGCCTACCTCGACCGTCTGCTCGCACGGATCCAGCAGATTCCTGGCGTGACGACGGTCGGCGCGAGCGGCTCCATCCCGTTCATGGAGCAGGCCGGAGGCTTCTTCGATTCGTTTCTGATCGACGGGCGGAGCGCAGAGCACCTCGAGGACGGGCCTCGGGCCGCGCTCATGATTGCGAGCGACGACTACTTTCGCGCGATGGACATCCCGTTGCTCCGGGGACGGTTCTTCGCGCCCTCCGACGGCATCGACGCGCCTCGAGTGGCGCTCGTGAACCGATCGCTTGCCGCGCGGCACTGGCCCGATGAGAACCCGATCGGCCAGCGCCTCTCGTCCGACGGCGGCAGGACCTGGTTCACCCTGATTGGGGTCGTCGCCGACGTCCGCCAGCAGCTCGCGCTCGAGCCCGTGGACGAGGTCTACGCGCCGATGCGCCAGATGCCCTATGTGACGACCAACTGGGCGATCCGTTCGCCGGTCGATCCCGCCGTGCTCGCGCCGCTCGTCCGCGACGCCGTGCGCGCGACGGATCGCGATCAGCCGATCCACCGGCTCCGGACACTGGACGACGTGCGAGCGGCGTCGCTCGCGCCGCCTCGCCTCACGACAACGTTGCTGGGACTCTTCGCAGCGCTGGCGCTCGTGATCACCGCGGCGGGAATCGCCGGGGTCGTCGCCTTCTCGGTCAGCCAGCGCACGCAGGAGTTCGGCGTACGCGTGGCGCTCGGCGCGAGGCGGTCCGACGTGGTCGCGATGGTGGTTGGCGAAGGGGTCCGGCTGGCCCTGGCCGGTCTGGCGATTGGCCTGATCGGCGCAGTGGTCCTCGGAGCACTGCTGTCGACGGTACTCTTCGGAGTGGGACCGCTCGACGCGCTCACCTACCTCGCGGTGTCGTCGGTCCTCCTCGCGGTGGCCGCCCTCGCCTGCCTGCTGCCCGCGCTGCGCGCGGCCTCGATCGACCCGATGACGGCGCTGCGGGCTATCTGAGCCCGTCTCAGCCTGCTGGTAGCAGCGCGAGCACCCGGGGTCAGATTTGTATTTCAACATTTCCTGAATCGCACCTGACCCGATCTCGGCAGAATGTTGAAATACAAGATCTGACCCCAAGCCGGTCGTATCACCTCTGATTCGAGATCTGACCCCAAGCCGGTCGTATCACCTCTGATTCGGAACCCTAGCGATTCGCCACGGTGCAGATCGTCGGCGCCGACCACCGCCCTTCCCCGGTCGACACCGCCAGCGCGGTGGTGGCCGGGTCGACGTCCGGGCTCTTGTTCCCGACCGGACGCGCGAAAGCGAGGATGGCACCGGCTCGATCGGAATCGGTGGGCTCGGGGCCAATCGCCGGGTTCATGATCGAGGTCCGCGATTCGACGTGCTGATAACCGAGCGCGTGGCCGAGCTCGTGAATCCGCAGCAACCGCCGGCGGCCGTCGTCGCGATCGAAGTCGCGGTCGAGATACATGGCGCCGCCGACGATGGTCCCATCGGGATGTTCCGACCAGAGGCCGTAGCCGATCGTGTTGGCGAAGGTGACGATTCCCGTGTAACGGCCGATCACGATCTGTCCGGACCGCAGCGTGTTCACCTGCGTGCCCGCCGCAGGACGCTCGACTTCCACTGACGCGAAGCTCGTGAACGTGTTGCCGGTGAGAAGCGCGAGCCCCTCGGTGAGGTGGGTCCTCAGCAGCGCCACGTCGCCGTCGGTCAGCTGCTCGCCGGTGGCGTGGTAGGTCTGCCCCGATGCGTTGGCGCGGTACTCCATTACCGAGGCCAGGATGACGAGCGCCGGTCTCGAAGTCCAGCGCTGCAACTGCGCGTTCGACCGGAACATCTCGTTGAAGGCGACGAGGTCGAAGCTCGAGGGAATCATGGAGACGCGCGTGCGGGAACCGGTGGGGCTCATCCGCGTCTCCCGCTCCACCACCGAGCTGCCACCGACGATCGCGCGATACGTCCCGAGGTCCCCGACGTCGACCTGGAAGAAGCCACTGCCATCGCTCGTGAACGGGAAGTTGGTGCCGATCCGGACCGAGAGGTTTGGCACCGGGCTCCCGTCGATGACGTTGACTGTCTGCCCCTGAACCAGGCTGGGGATGCCTCCCGACGACGAAGGCTCCGTCGGCGAGCCGCCGCCGCAGGCCAGGATAGGGAGGAGCACGAGAGCTGGCACGAGGATTCGACTCATGGATTGTCTGAGCTGCAAGGCGCATGCAGCTCGCAACACCCTGTGTGAAAGCAGGTTAGCGCGATTCGAGATTACCAAATTGCCGATTGTCTTACGTTTCCGACGAGCGGACCACCATAGCGACGCCGCGGAGGAGAGCGGAGGGTTTACGATAAACGTGTGTTTTCCACGCGGCTGGTCGCGGTCCTCTGTCTGCTCGTACTGGTGATCGTCACCACCTCGGCCACGCCTCAGCAGATTCTCCGGAGCGACCGCGTGCTCCGATCGGGCGTCGACGTGGTGGCCGTCACCGCGACGGTCCTCGACGCCGAGGGCCGCCTCGCGCTCGGACTTCCACGTGAAGCCTTCGAGATCTACGAGGACGGGGAGCCCCAGACCATCACGCAGTTCACGAACGAGCGCGTGCCGGTGGGTCTCGGGGTGCTGCTCGACATGAGCGACAGCATGTTCGGGCAGCGCATGGTCGACGCGCGGGCCGCGGTCGAGCGATTTCTTTTCGATCTCTTGAATGCTTCAGACGAGTTCTTCGTGCTCGCGTTCAACCACTACCCCCACATCGTCACGCGCTGGACGAGCACGCCACAAGACGTCCGCGCGGCGCTCGCGGACGTGAAGCCGTCGGGCGGCACCGCCATCTACGACGCGGTCGTCGGGGCGCTGCCGATGATCGGCAAGCGGACGCGCGAGCGCGCCGCGCTCCTCGTGATTTCAGACGGCGCCGACACCGCGAGCGACGCGTCGGTCGGCGAGGTTCGGACCTCGCTCCTCCGCAGCGACGCGTTCGTCTACGCGATCGCGATCGACTCGCCGAAACGGCAGGCGATCAACACCCGGGTCAACGCCGCTGCACTCGGAGAGATCACGGGCCAGAGCGGCGGGCGGACCGAGGTCGTGCAGGACATGGAAGAGCTGAACGCCGCCACCGCCCGCATCGCCGAGGAGCTGAACAGCCAGTACGTGATGGCCTACGCGTCGCCCCGCGCGACCGACGGGAAGTATCACAGCATTCGCGTGCGAGTCACGCGGCCCGGCTACAAGGTGCGGGCGCGGAACGGGTACGTCGGCGTGGCGAAGCCACAGAGCCACTGAGGGCTTGCACGCCATTCCGCCTGCTCTGATTCGGGAGTGGTATGGCCTCTGACAATCGGTTCCTTTCGGATCGGTTTCCCCGCTCGTCGCAATATCACCCTGACTGGATCCTGGCCAGCGTCGGCGGCGGGGCGAACTCACTGTGGTTGACCGAGTGGCTCACGACCGCGCTCGACTTGCGGCCAGGCATGCGGGTGCTGGATCTCGGCTGTGGCCTGGCGGCGTCGTCGATCTTCCTGCATCGGGAATTTGGCGTGCAGGTGTGGGCGACCGATCTGTGGTACGCCGCGGCGCAGAACTTCGAGCGAATCCGCGATGCCGGCGTCGACGGCGGTGTCTTTCCGATCCACGCGGATGCCCGGTCGCTGCCATTCGCGGCCGGGTTCTTCGACGCCATCGTGTCCATCGATTCCTTCTTTTACTACGGGACCGACGACCTGTACCTGAACTACCTCACCCGCTTCGTGAAACCAGGAGGCGCGCTCGGCATTGCCGGCGCCGGACTGGTGCAGGAAATCGACGGCTCGCTTCCAGAACACTTTCGCGAGTGGTGGACCCAGGACATGTGGTGCCTGCATTCCGCCGCGTGGTGGCAACGGCACTGGGAACGGACGGGCATCATGGACATCGAAGTCGCCGACACCATGCCCGATGGCTGGCAGCGATGGCTGGACTGGCACAGGGTCATCTGTCCAGACAATCACGCGGAAATCGCGGCGCTCGAGGCCGATCGCGGCAGCTACCTCGGCTACGTTCGCGTCGTGGGCCGCCGGAATGGCCAGGCGACGTTGGCAGATCAAACCGAGTCCGTGCCCACGCAATACACGAAAGAGCCGTTGCTCCGGAGCGAGAAGTAGGCGCTGCCGTTCGAAGTCCCGCTCCTGCTGACACCGTCGCGCAGATTCAGCGCGGGGTCCGCCGGGAGGCCGCGCTGAATGCGGGCGCGGCGCAGTGGCCGCTCGCCGCCGCTGACAGAACCGGGCGCTCCGAGATCCGATAGGCGTTCTTGCCCGCGCGCTTGGCTTCGTACAGTGCCATGTCCGCGTTCTTCAAGAGCGTGTCCGCGTCCTCGCCGTCGACGGGATAGATGCCGACACCTGCGCTGGTCGTAATGCTGACGATGTGGCCCTCGATGTCATAGGGTTTCGATACGGCCCCGATCGCCCGTGACGCCATCCTGGCCGCATCGTCGGGGCAGCTGATGTGCCACAGGGCGATGACGAATTCGTCCCCGCCCACCCGCGCCACCGTATCCTCTTCGCGCACCGTCGCGACCAGGCGTGTCGCGACCATCTGCAGCAGAGCGTCGCCGGCGCCGTGGCCGAGCGTGTTGTTGATCTGCTTGAAACCGTCGAGATCCAGATACACCACCGCCATGGTGCTCGCGTTCCTTCGCGCATGGCCCAGGGCCATCGACATTCGTTCGGCGAGCAGCCGCCGGTTCGCAAGACCCGTCAGGGGATCCTGCAGCGCGAGGGATTCGAGCATCTTGCCGTGACTGCGGGCGGCCTCGTGCAACAGGCGCACCTCGAGCATGTTGCGAACCCGCATCAACACCTCGGCCAGATCGAAGGGTTTGCTGAGGAAATCCTTGGCGCCGCACTGAAGCGCGCGCAGCTTGTGAGCCGGCTGGGCGGTCAGGGCGAGCACCGGCAGGTAGCCTTCGGTTTCGATCTCCTTCAGGCCCTCCATGACCTGGAAGCCATCCGTACCCGGCATCATCAGATCGAGCAGGATCAAGTCGTAGCGATTCTTGCGGTGAAGCTGGCACACCTCGCCGGGATGGGTCGTGGACGTGATGGACACGTAGCCTGCGCCACCGAGCATCCGCTCGAGCAGAAGGACATTGACGTGCTGATCGTCCACGATCAGGATTTTGCCGTGAAGAATGTCGGATGCGCTGATCATGCCGATCGCCGCGCCTGATTCTGGTCTCGTCACGTTCTCCCCGCGAATTCCAGCGCCACGTCGAGCGCTTCGGTGAACTCGTTGAGCTTGATCGG
Source organism: uncultured Acidobacteriota bacterium (assembly GCA_963771395.1). GTDB lineage: Bacteria > Acidobacteriota > Vicinamibacteria > Vicinamibacterales > 2-12-FULL-66-21 > DATBJJ01. Next base: position 269,108 of record CAVYTY010000022.1, read on the forward strand.
CTTGGTGAGATAGCGGAAGAATCCTGCCTCCAGGCCTTTCGTGATGTCGCGCGGCATCGCATTGGCACTGAGAGCAACGATCGGGATGTGTGCCGTGGTCGGGTCTTCGAGGAGGATCTTCAAAGCATCGATACCGCTGATCCCAGGCAAATTGATGTCCATCAGAATCACGTCCGGCAGAGCGGCGCGCGCCAGCTCAACCCCGAGCCTTCCGTTCACCGCGGTCAAGAGACACAGGTCGGATCGGCGCGCCATCAATTGCTCGACCAGCGCCAGGTTCGCCGGGTTGTCTTCGACATAGAGCAAGGTGCGCAGCGGTGCGCCGGTCGGCTTTCGCCCCTGTACGACGACGTCGAATTCGGCGCGTGCCACGGTCGGTTTCGGTGCGGACGTCAGGAGGAGCTCGAACCAGAACACGCTTCCCACGCCGGCCGTGCTTTCCACACCGATCACGCCTTTCATCAGCTCGACCACCCGCTTGCTCATCACGAGGCCGATGCCTGTGCCCTCCTCGGCGCTGCTCTCCCGTCCGAGACGGTTGAACGGCTGAAAGAGCTGCGTCAGTTTTTCTGGAGGCAGCCCCGCGCCGGTATCCTTGACGCTGATGCGAATGCGCTTCGGGCTGATGACGGCGCACGACACCTCGACCGTTCCGCGCTCCCGGTTGTATTTGATCGCGTTCGAGAGGAGGTTGATGAGGACCTGTTTCACCCGGGTCTGGTCGGCATTGACGTAGTACGGGACGTCCAACTGGGGAAAGGTCATGCTGATGCCGCGCCGTTGCGCCTGCGGCTCCATCATGTCCTGGCATTCGGACATCACCTCGACCAGCGACGCCGGTTCCGGCGAAATCGACAACGTCCCGGATTCGACCACCGCGAGGTCGAGGACTTCATTGATCAACTTGAGCAGATGCCAGCCCGCCCGGAGAATCTGGGCGATGTTCTCCTTCTGGCCGGCCGTCGGCAACGGGGAGGTCGATTCCAGCAGCTGGGCGAAACCGAGGATGGCATTGAGCGGGCTGCGAAGCTCGTGGCTCATGCTGGACAGGAACTCGGACTTGGCGAGGTTGGCCAGCTCCGCCGCGGACTTGGCGCTCTCGAGCTCGACGTTGGTTTCCTGGAGCGCCACCTCGAAGCGCTTGCGCTCGGTGACGTCGCGCGCGGCGGCGAACACGCCCTGCAGCCTGCGATCCCGGTCGTAGAAGGTGGTCGCGTTGTAGGACACGACTGTTTCCTTCCCGTCCCTGGCGCGCGCCGTGAGCTCGTAGTTGGTGACGTTTTTTTCGTTCAACACCAGCTTGATGGCCGCTTCGGCCCGCTCCGGATCGGTGAAGTACTTCTTGAAAGGCGCGCCGATCAACTCGTCACGTGTGCAGTCGGTGAGCGCCTCCATCTGCTTGTTCACGTCCGTGATGATGCCGGCCGGGTTGGTCGTCATGATCGCGTCGATGTTGGACTCGATGAGCGAGCGCGTGTAGAACTGCTGGTCGCGCAGGCGCTGATCGAGCTTCTCCTGCTCTGCTTCGACCTGCTTGCGCGCGGTGTTGTCCGTGCCGATCAGGAGGTAGCCGATGATGGCGTTGTGCGCGTCGCGCAGGGCCGTGACCGACACGACGGCCGGGAAGCGGCTGCCGTCCTTGCGGATGTAGGTCAGCTCGTAGATGTCCTCGATGCCGCGTGAAGCCTTGAACACCAACGCCTCGAAGCCGGGCGTGATCGGCGTGGAGAGCTCGATGCTCAACGCCTGCGCGCGCGCGATCACTTCTTCGGGATCGGAAATGTCAGCCGGCGTGATCTTGTTCATCACGTCGCCGGCCGCGTAGCCCAGCATCCGCTCGGCGCCGACGTTGAAGATCTGGATGACGCCCTTGGCGTCGGTCGCGATGCTCGAGAAGTTCGCGCTGTTGAAGATCGCGCTCTGCAGGGCCCCCGCCTTGAGCAGCGCTTCTTCGGCCTGCTTGCGCGCGGTGTTGTCCGTGCCGATGAGCAGATAGCCGATGATCGCGCCCTGGCCGTCGCGCAAGGCGGTGACGGACACTACGGCGGGGAACCGGCTGCCATCCTTGCGGAAGTACGTCAGCTCGTAGATGTCCTCGATCCCGCGCGAGGCTTTGAAGACCAGCGCTTCGAACCCTGGCGCAATCGGGGTGCCGAGCTCCACGCTGAGCGCCCTGGCGCGGACGATCACTTCGTCCGGATCGGAAATGTCGGCCGGCGTGATCTTGTTGATGACTTCGGCGGCCGCGTAACCGAGCATCCGCTCGGCGCCGACGTTGAAGATCTGAATGACGCCCTTCGCGTCGGTCGCGATGCTCGAGAAATTGGCGCTATTGAGGATCGCGTTCTGCAAGGCGCCGGTCTTGAGCAGCGTCTCCTGGCGTCGGACCTCTGTGATGCCCTCCGCGGTGCCGGCAGCGGAATTGAGAACGGGGGGATGCGGGATCTTCCTGGGTGCCGCCGGGCGATCTGAACGCGTGTCGGTCCGTTGCGCGCTCCCGGCCTTCTTTGCGCGCGCGTCACGTGCGCGCCCTCCTGGTTCGCGGCTAATCCGGCTCGTCATCAGACGTCCTTTGAGTGTTCGCGCGGCGCGGGGACGTTTCCGTCGCTCGGAGCGAAGGAATGTCGCACAGTCCTGCGGCACTGAAGAGCTCGGCGGTCGACAATCACGGTTCTGTTCATACAATTACGCAACTGACAGTGCACGGCGCGAAGAGCGTCGACGTCCACGCCAGCCTGAGATCGGCCGTGCGGAGACAACCCATTCCCGCAATTGTCGCGCCGCGTGGCGGTAGTGGCTGAGCTAGATGGTGAGGACGGCAGTCGGCCATGGCGGAGGTCGCAGTTGGCAGGCACACCTCGTCAGAACAAAAGCGCGGGACTTCTGCTCTTCCGCGAAACGCCGGAAGGCGTGGAGGTGCTGCTCGTGCACCCAGGCGGACCGTATTGGGCGAAGAAGGATGACGGGGCCTGGTCGATTCCAAAGGGCGAGTTCTCGGACGATGAGGAACCGCTGGCGGCGGCGAGGAGGGAATTCGAGGAAGAGATGGGTCGCCCGGTTGACGGCGACTTTCTCCCGCTCGAACCGCTCAAGCAGCCAAGCGGGAAGCGGGTACTTGCCTGGGCCGTCGCTGCTGACTTCGATCCGTCTGCGCTCCAGAGCAATACGTTCTCCATGGAGTGGCCACCAAAGTCAGGGCGGCAACAACAGTTTCCAGAAGTCGACAGGGCCGGATGGTTCGACATCCACGCGGCGAAACAGAAGATTCTGAAAGGCCAAGCGCCGTTCCTCGATCAGTTGATGGCGCGATTGAAGGACAGACGGACAGAGGGACCACGACGTTAACGCGACAGCCGGTACAGCAGCAGCGCGGCCCGCTTGGTCTGCGACGGCAGCGTGGTCAGGTCGGCCGTCTCACTGGCCGTGTGCCCCCCGTCTCCCATCAGCCCCACGCCGTCGAGGATCATCGGCACGTGACCGGCGATGAACGAGACGTCGGCGGCGCCGGCGCGATCGGGGTCGACGGCCGTCACGGGGCCGGCTCCAACGTCGCGGCTCGCCTGGTCGTAGAGCGCGAGGAGCTTCCGATTGCCATCGGTCGGCGCGAGCGGAGGATAACCCTCATCGAATGCGATCGTCGCGCTCGTCTGCGCGAGCGATGACGATGCCACGATGGCCTCCATTCGCTTCCGTGACTGTGCGAACTGCTCGGTGGACAGCGCCCGCAGGTCACCCGACACGATCGCGCGTTCGGGGATCACGTTGTCCTTGCCGAAGGCGGATCCGCGCGCCTGCACGGTGTCGAGCTCGGCCTTCGTGCCTCCCACGACGAGCGCGGGATTGAATGTCAGGTGCGGCTCCCCCGCCAGCGTCTCCCGGAAGGCATTGAGGATTCGGGCGGCCTCGAAAATCGCGCCGTAACCGATATCGGGGCGGAAGATCTGAGACGAGTGCGCCGGCTTGCCAGTCACCGTGAGGGTCCAGGCCGTGGTGCCGCGACGGCCGATGACGGCGGTCCTCGGATCGCCGGCGCCGTCCTCGAAGCCGATGGCGACGTCGACGCCTTTCGCCGCGGCGACCAGCGCCGCGCGCGCCACGTCCTGCGGGTCGCCGGCCGATTCTTCATCGCCAGTCATGAAGACGGTCACGTGCAGGCGGTCGAGCGCGCCGGCCGACTGCAGGGCCTTCAGCGTCTGAACGATGATGACGTCCCCGCCCTTCATGTCGATGACGCCTGGCCCGCGGGCCTGCCGCTCGTTCAGCCGCTCGAACTTCTGGAACGGACTGTCGGCCTCGAACACGGTGTCGAGATGGCCAATCAGGAGCACTCGCCGCCCCGGCCGCGCCCGGTCGGCAACGAGGTGCCCCGCGCGCTTGAATGGCGCCCCGTCGACCCACCGCGTCGTAAATCCCAGCGCCTCGAGCTCGCCGGCGAAGAGCTTGCCGACCTCGCGAACGCCCACATGGTTCTGCGTGCCGCTGTTGATGTTGACCGCCCGTTCGAGGAGCGTCAGCGCCTCCGCATTGTGCGCGTCCACGTGGGCGACGAGGGCGCGCTCGTCGGGTGTGAGAGAAGGAGTCGACTGAGCCGGCGTAGAGGCAGACATGGGCGACGACATCAGGAGCACTGCGATCGAGATGAGTACGAACCGAGGCATGAACATTGGCAATAGTACCCCGGCCGGGCAGCCCGGGGGCCGGCTCGGCTGCTCGTCCCATTCATATAGGCTCCGGCGGCGGAGCGATGCTAGGCTAAACCACGGACGGCGGAACTTGAACCCCCGGACTACACGTAAGACCTAACCACGGACAACACGGGCAACACGGGGCGCCTGCGTGAGGCGGCTTCGGATCGGGAGGCACGAGCACCATGTCGTGGTGGCGACGCAACAAGGCGGAAACGCAGACATCGGGCGGCGTGGGCACGGCCGACAATCCCGATTTCCCGCTCATCCGGCTCGAGGCCGTCAGCAAGGTCTTCAAGGGGGACGCGGACGAGGAGACGCGAGCGCTGTCGGATCTGACCGTCGACATCGGCCGCGGCGAGTACGTCACCATCTCGGGGCCCTCGGGCTGCGGAAAGTCGACGTTCCTGGCGATTCTCGCCCTCCTCGACTCCCCGACGTCCGGGCGCTACTGGCTGAACGGCCGCGCCACCGGCGAGCTGTCGCCGTCGGAACGCGCGCGCACGCGCAACGTCGACGTCGGGCTGATCTTCCAGAGCTTCAACCTGATCGGGGACATGACCATTTACGAGAACGTCGAGTACCCGCTGACGGTGCGCGGCGCGTCGGCGAGCGACCGGCGCCAGCGCGTCGAGGCGTCGCTCGAACGCGTCGGGTTGACGGCGCGAGCAAAACAGCGTCCCGGCGCGCTGTCGGGCGGACACCAGCAGCTTGTCGCCATCGCGCGCGCGTTTGCCGGCCGTCCGCCGATTCTGCTCGCGGACGAGCCCACCGGGAACCTCGATTCCAAGAGCGGCGCAGCCGTGATGAAGATGCTCGACGAACTGCATGCCGACGGCGCCACCGTGTGCCTCGCGACGCACAACCCCGATTACATCGCCCGCGCCGAGCGTCACATCTACCTGTTCGATGGCCGGCTGGTGGACGCGCCGACGTCGTGAGGAAACACGGCCCTCGGACAGCTCTTCACCTTCAGTCAGACGCCGCAGTTGTCCTGACGTCGGCGCCCAAAAGCCTCTCATCGCGGAGGTCGCAGAGAACGCAGAGCCAAACTGGTTTTTTCTCTGCGGACTCCGCGTGCTCAGCGGTGAAAAGCTCTTGGACAGCTCTGCACACGGGTCAGTGCCCCGGGCACGCCGTCGCACCGCGGCGCCGCCCCACGGCAACGTGACCGAACCGCGCGAGCTCGTCGAGGTCCTCGCGCACTTCTCTTGGAATCACCGTCAGGTCGGCAATCGCCACCGGAAAGCTCGTCCCGGTGATCCAGCGCACCAGCGCGTCGTGATACACGAACACAGGGGGCGCCGCCCCAGGTGCAGGCTGCATCGGGTTGCCGAGGACGGCCTGGTGCAACCAGTACCGACGTCGAGTCCTGCGGGACGAGGTACTCGATGCAATCCGGTTGCGCGTGGGCTCGTGCCCAGAGTCCGGCACGGTACATGTCTTCCGTGATCGCGGGCACAGGTCGGGGCACCGACACGAATCTCGCCGCTGTGGCCGCGCCGCACAGAGCGACGAGCACCCACGCCACTCCTTTCACTCCGTGCTGCTTCAGCCAGCCCTCTGGAGCCGCGGTCTCCGCCACACGCGCGACCATCTGAAGTGCGCTCGCGATCGCCAGCGCTGCCGCCGCCGCCATCGGGAAAATGGCGAAGTGCGGCATCTTGAGCGCCATGTACGGGGACTCGGCGCTGCTGACGCGCGCGACCCGCCAGACAACCAGCAGCGCGAGCGCCTGGACCGCCACGGCCGCGAGCAGCAACACCGTGACTCGACTCGAGCGGTGTCGCACCGCCAGGACGACACCCACAGCGGAGAGCAGCACGAACTGCCAGCCGAACCGCGACACGGTCGGCGAGAATGCGGCGCCGCCCGTCTGCACGATCGCCACCGACTCGGCGCGTCCGAACGTATGCAGCGCCGCGACGATGGCGATGGGGCCCAGCGCGTACGCAAGGTGCCGCAGCCGCGTCACGGACGAGGCATGAGGTCCAGCCAACGCCAGCGCAAGGAGCACCAGGACCGGCGGACCGATCCACACCGGCCACGTCAGGAACACGCCCACGCCGGCAATGCCAAAGAGCACGGCGGCTGACCTCGATGGACGTTCGTCCCACAAGGCGAGCGCCAGCCACATGGCCACGGCAAACATCTCGGACACGACCTGCGCAAAGAACGAAAACCGGGCGAACGACCCGATGAAGTAGTCGTAGGGAAGAAACAGCAGCAGGACGGCGCCGATCGCAATCGGCATCCGAAGGCCGTCGTTCACGACGATACGCTGTGCATCGATCGCCCGGCTCAGCATCCGGCGAACGATCAGAAACACCAGCCCGGCCTTGATTGCGACCGACAGCGCCACGAGCGGATACACCGCGTGGAGGCCGTCGCTCCGGATCCATGCGCCAGCCAGGGCCGCCAGCAGGTGACTGCCCGGCGTGTAGTTGATCATGTTGCCGACCAGGAGCGCGTCGGCGGCGCTGTGGGCGAGGCGCCATTGCCGCTCGATGAAATCGATCAACTGAAGATGATGCGTGAGGTCGCTTCCGCCACCGATCGGAAGCAGTTCCGGCCAGGCGAGCCAGAGGAGCGCGGCGAAGGTGGACAGCACAATCCCGCCGAATCCCACCAGGTCTGGCGCGGCCCTTGATTCTCGACGAGGCGACGCCCGGGGGGACCACCAGATCGTCGCTGCGCCGCACGCGAGCGACACGACGAGGACGAGTAGCGGGGCGATCGTGGCGCCGAGTCGATCGAGGATGTACCGACGCGACCACGGCGGCGGCGAGCATCGTGAGCACGGCCGCGGCCACCGCCTCCGCTGTCGTCAGCCTGCCGGCCAGGTTCTGGTCGTCAGGTCCGGCTGCCTGTGCGTCGAAGATCGGGCTCCTCACCCTGCGCCTATGGCGCCATCCCTCTACCCTGCGTGCGGGAGATGGCGTCCTTGAGTTGCGCGAGGGTGGCGACGCTGCCGGTGAAGAGGCCCTCGGGATACTTCGCGTGGACGAGCATCTCGGAGTAGATCCGATCGCTCTCATAGAGGTTGAGCCCCAGCCCGGCGAGGTACTGCAGCTTGAGGTTCCGGTCGCGATTGATGAGGGCGTCGCGCGTCCAGGCCGTCAGGTCCGGGCCGCGGCCCGCGTAGTTGGCGAAGAGATCGATGGCGCTGTACATTCCGACCTGGCCGAGCGACTTGGCGACCGGCGCGTACTCGGGCCGCTTCAACTTCGCCTCAATCTCATCGACGTTGATCTGAAGGGGTTCGACCGTGCCCATCAGCACCAGGTCGTAGCCACGGCCGTCCTGCGTGTTGCCCCAGACGACGCCGTTCGGGAAGGCTTCCATGAAGGTCGCGATCTCGCTCTTCACGGCGGCGGTGTTGCTCTCGTAGAGCTGGACGAAGAGCGTGACGACGCCGCCGGGGTTGAGGTGCGACTTGACGATCTCGAAGAACTCGCGCGTGTAGAGCATCGCGGCGCCCTTGACCCACGGATCCAGCGGATCAGACGTGATGGCGTCGAACTTCTCCTGCGTCGTCATCAGATAGTGCCGGGCGTCGTCCAGCTGGACGTGCACCTTCGGGTTGGTGATGACGCTGAAGTTGTGCTCGGCGAAGTACGTCGAGACGACCTTGGGCACCAGGGGCTCGATCTCGGCGATCGTCTCGTGTTCGAGGTACGGGTCGATCGAGACGGCGCCGGCCGTCACGCCTGCGCCGCAGCCGATGACGAGCACCTTCTTCGGGCTCTTCGGGATGAGCGTCGTCATGTGTCCGAGCATGCGCTGGAGGCGCATGTCCTGCGGCTCGCTCGAGGCCTGCACCTTGCCCGCGTTGTGATAGTTGAGCACGCCGCCCGGGAGGCGCGTGACGGCGACCGAGGCGTTCCAGCCCTCACCCATGTAGATGACGTCGATGTCCTGGCGTGCCCGCGTCGCCGCGTAGCGGCCGTAGGCCACGAGAAGCTTTGGCAGCGGGGGGACGTTGCGCGCGAGGAGGGCCGCGACGACGGCGCCGATGACGATCGGAAGCGTGCCGGCCCACGCCGAACGGGTCCGGCCGGCCTCGGCGCCCGACTGGAGCGGCTCGAGCACGAGCAGCGCCGCGAGGCCGGAGAGAATGATGAGGGCCTGCTGCGAATGCTGCGTGCCCAGCCACGTGACCATCAGCAGGCTGCCGCCGATGGCGCCGACGATGGCGCCGACGGTGTTGGCCGCGTACACGCCGCCGACCAGCCGGCCCGGATCCTGACCTTTCGCGGCGACCGACGCGAGGGCCAGCGGAAAGCTCGCGCCCCAGAGAATGGACGCCGGGAGCACAACCCAGAAGGCGCGCGCGAGATCGAGCGGGAAGTTGTACCACGGGCTCATCGAGATCGAGGGGTCGATCGGCCAGTAGGGCAACGAGAGCGCGAGGGTGTAGGCCGCCCAGGCAATCGCACCGCACAGCAGCATCTGCACCCAGCCGAGCGCGAGCCGGGGACGTTCGAGCCCGCGGGCCAGAACCGAACCGAGGCTGCTGCCGATCCCGAGTCCCAGGAGGAACACGGCGAGAATCAGGGAGAAGGTGTAGACCGTCGCCCCGAAGAGCAGCGAGAGCGTTCGCGTCCAGATGACCTGCGAGGCGAGCGCCGTCATGCCGGAGAGCGCGATCGCGACGTAGACGGCCCACGAGCCCGGTGCAGGCGCGACCTTCTCCCGTGCGGGCGCGGCGGCCTCGTAGGGTGCCGCGCGAGCGACGAGGAGGGCCAGCCCGCCGACGAGGATGTTGAGCGCCACGGCAACGTAGGTCGCGGTCGCCATGTCGTAGACGCGGAGCAGATAGAAGCCCGCGAGCAGGCTGCCGACCACGGCGCCGCCGGTGTTCCCGCCGTAGAAGTAGCCGAGCCACGCGACGCCCTGCGGGCTCGTCTCGACCCAGCGGGACATCGCTGGAAGCGTCGCGCCCATCAGCATCGTCGGGGGAAGCAGGAAGAAGCTGGCGACAACGGCGCGAAAGAGCAGGCCGAACGGACCCGAACCGCCCCACGCCGTGTAGATGTTCGCCAGGGCAGGCACGCCGAAGAGGATGAGCAGGCCAAGAACGCCGATGCCGATCTCGAAGAACGCGTAGACCCGCAGCGGGTGCTCACGCGCCGAGACATAACGTGGCAGCAGAAAGCTTCCGAGGCACATGCCGCCCATGAAGGTCCCGAGGAGGACGGCCAGCGAGACCGCCGACGAACCAATCACGAGCTGAAGAAGCTGGAACCAGACGATTTCGTAAATGAGGGCGGCGCAGCCACTGGCGACAAACAGCAGCAACAGCGCGGGCATATAGCGTCGCGGGGTCATCAAGGCACCTGTGGATGTGGCTAGTGTCCGGCCCGGACCGGAGGCTTCGTATCCGGCTGTGGCGGGACGTCGGTCCATGCCTGCTCTGCCGCCGGGGAAAGGGTGATGCTATCACGCTTCGCACAGGCGTTATGATCGGCGGATGGCCCTCAGTCGCTCCGTATTCGCTGCTGCCGCACTGGCCTTTCTCCCTCAGGCTCTCCCGCCCTTCGAGACGCCTGCGCCGGCCGCCGTCCAGGCGCCAGGCCAGCGCATCGTCGCCATCGGGGACGTGCACGGCGCGTTCGACCAGTTCGTCGAAATCCTGCAGACCACGGGCCTCGTCGACGCCAAGCGGCAATGGGTCGGGGGGACGGCGATCCTCGTGCAGACGGGTGACGTCTTCGACCGCGGCGCGAAGGTGCGGGAGGCGCTCGACCTCCTCATGCGACTCGAGGACGAGGCCCGGCGCGCGGGCGGACGAGTGGAGTCCCTGCTCGGGAACCACGAGGTGATGAACCTCCTGCATGAGTTCAGGGACGTCGGGCCGGCTGCCTATGCGTCGTTCGCGGACGCCCGGTCGGAAAACCGGCGCCAGCGCGCGTTCGACGACTACGTCAGGGTGGTGAAGCGCCGGGCGACGCCCGGCGAGGCCGCGCCGGTCCGCGACGCCTGGCTGGCGAGCCACCCTGCGGGGTTTGTGGAGTACGTCGAAGCGCTCGGCCCCAGAGGCAAGTACGGGCGCTGGCTGCGGTCGCACAAGGTCGTCCTCACAGAAGCCGGGACCGCCTTCATGCACGCGGGGGTCCGGCCCGACATGGCAGCCACGTTCGACGACATCAACCGCACCGCGACGCGGGACATCATCGCGTGGGACGACACCAAGGCGATGATGGTCAAGGCGCAGATCGTCCCGGCGTTCTGCACGCTGCCCGAGGCTGTCGAGGCCGCGGTGGCGGAGTTGCAGCGCATCGCGGCGGCGCTCCAGGCGAGCGCCCCGCCCGGCGATCACGTCACGCGCGAGTTCGTCGAGCAGCTCCAGACGCTGCTCGCCGTCGGCAAGTCGTCCTTGTTCGAACCTGAGGGCCCCCTCTGGTTCCGTGGGTTCGCGCTCTGGCCCGACACCCAGGAAAGCAGCGACACGCAGGTGACACCGGTCCTCAAGAGGTTCGGCGTCGAGCGGTTCGTGACCGGACATACGCCCTCACAGGGAGGCCGGATCGTGTCGCGCTTCAACAACCGCCTCATCCTGATCGACACCGGCATGCTGTCGACGCACTTCAAGGGCGGCCGCGCCTCGGCACTCGAGCTGCAGAGCGGACGCATCACGGCGATCTACACGGATTCGCGCACGCAGATCGTGCCGCCGGCCGCCGCCTATTTCCTGCGCGAAGCCTTCCCCGCCGCCTTTTCTTTTCCGCCGGCCTTTGGTGAGCGCTTTGCCGTTGCGGCCGGTGCGTCGGCGGCCTCGAGGTACTGATCCAGTCGGCGGGTCATGCGCTCGAGAAAGTCGCGGTGCCGGCGGAGCGGCTCCACAAAATGGACGGCTGGCAGGATCGTCCCGAAATGCACACCCCAGTCGGGCCGGCGGCCATCGTAATCGGTGAAGGCGTAGTCTCTGGAGAGCTCCCACGAGCTGAGAATGTCTCCTGAGCGGTCGAGGACCCCGGGATCGGCGGCCAATGCCGCGACCGCGCGGCCGACGAAGAGCGGCGACTCGGACTCGAGGAAGTTGCGGTCCTTCTTGCCGCCGTCGCGCCAGGTGGCTTCCGTCACGCCAAAGCGCTGGAGCATCGATTCGGAGCGCAGGTACCCTGGCGTGAGGGAGACGGCAGTCACGCGGTGCGAGCGCAGCTCGCCGGCCATCCGCGCCGCAAAGCACTTGAGCGAACCCTTCACCACGTCGGACAGCGCGTTGCCGCCGCCGCCAAACACCGTGTCGCCTTCGGTGACCTCGACGATGAGTCCCCGGCGCCGTTGGATCATGGCGGGGGCCGCGTGCTTGGCGGTTATGAGATGCGAGAGGAGTGTCTGCCGCAGGGCATCCGTACCGCGACTGAGGTCGGTCTTCCAGAACGTCCCCCAGCCGCCAAGGATTTGATCTTCCCCTGCGATGCTGTTGACGAGGACGTCCAGTCGGCCGTGCTCGCGGGCGACGCGGGCGAAGAAGGCCTCGACCTCGGCCTCGACGGTGTGATCGACGCGCACGGCGACGGCCGTGCCGCCGGCGGCGGTCACCATGGCGGCCGTCTCGTCAATCGTCTCAGGACGGTTGTAGGGCGACGGGTTGCCGGGGACGCTGCGGCCCGTGCAGTAGACGATGGCGCCGGCCTCGCCGAGCCCTCGCGCGATGCCGCGCCCGGCACCTCGTGTGGCTCCGGCGACGACGGCGACCTGTCCCGACAGTGGCGGCTTGGCTGGCATGTGCAGCTCCTCCTGACCAGGTTGTTTATAAACGCACGTTCATTTACTTTGCCATAAAGTAAACGGTCATTTACTATCTGTCAAGTCATGAGTCCGCGCCCGCGCACCGTTCCCGACGAACACATCCTCGGCGCCGCCCAGCGCACCATGTCCCGCCTCGGGCCCGCCCGCTGGACGCTGGCCGAAGTCGCCAAGGACGCCGGCCTCTCGCCCGCCACGCTGGTCCAGCGATTTGGCTCGAAACGCGGCCTGATGCTGGCGCTCTGGGCCGCGGCCGTCGAAGGCGTCGATGCCTGCTTCGAGGAACTGCGCCCCGCCTATGCCTCTCCCCTCGACGCGCTCCTCGCTGCCGCAACGATGATGTCGCGCCATACCAAGAGCCCCGAGGAGATGGCCAACCATCTCGCGTACCTGCAGATTGACGTCAGCGACCCGGAGTTTCACCCGCACATGCTCGTCATGTCGCAGCGGACCGAAGCCGGCTATCGAGCGCTCCTCGACGAAGCGGTCGTGGCGAAGGAGATCGTCCCCTGCGACACCTCCCGCCTGGCGCGCGCCATCAGCGCCATGGCCGGCGGCTCGCTCATCAGCTGGGCCGTGTTCCGCGAGGGCACCGCCGAATCCTGGGTGCGGGGTGATTTGGAGACGCTCCTCGCCGCGTACCGTCCGGCGGGAGCGAGGAAGCGGAGCGGAGGGAATGGCCGAAGACGCCGGAGCGGGTCGAGTAGAGAGAGGCGACGGAGATAACGGGATCAACACGAAGCAACGGAGGCGAACGAAGACGCACAGAGGCTGTCACGCTGCCAGCCTTGCGCCCTACGTAAACTCGTCGCTCGGTCACACGGCCAGCGCATCTGCAGCGTGACAGCCTCCGCGCGTCTTCGTTCGCTCCGTTCCTTCGTGTTGAACCCGTTGCCTCCGTCCTCTCCCTCAATAGCGCGAAGCGTCACCCTCACACGCGCGACTGCAGCCCATGGGGCTTCAGCTCTTATCCGTGGCGATTCCGTGTTGTCCGTGGTTCGTGGTTCGTCTCGTCCGTGGTCCGGATCGGAACGCCGGCCTCCGTACCACAACTCCAGCCGTTCCCGGTTCCGCAGGGCACGTGACCCCTGGCGCGCAACCGCCGACATCAGCCTGAGGATCTCCCATCCCGTGTGCGTGCGCAGCTTGCGCCCTGAGCTCACGACGGTCTCGCGCAGGATGACGACACGACCCTGTCGCGCCAGCGCGCGGCTGAGCGCAATTTCTTCGGTCGCGAACAGCCGTTCGTCGAAACCGCCGGCCGCCTCGAATGCGGCGCGGGTGCAGAAGAGGTAGCACCCCGCTGCGAGCCTGCCGAGCCGCATGCCCGCGCGGACCAGCACCAGCAGCAGCCGGCCGTGCCACGGAATATCGCCCTCGAGCCGCAGGCTGGCGCCGCCGCCCGCCGCGCCGGCGTCGAGCACGGCGAGCGTGGCACGGAGAGTCGACGCCGTGATGAGCGTGTCGGCGTCGACGAACACGAAGATCTCGCCAGCGGCGACGCGGGCGCCGGCGTTGCGCGTCCTGCCAATCTGCCGATAGTGCACGGGCACGACACGGGCGCCACGCTCGCCCGCCACCTTCACCGTGGCGTCCGTGGACCCATCATCGACGACGATGACTTCGTAGGACGCGCCCACCTCGCGCACCGCCGCGTGAATCGCCGCGAGCGTGCGGCCGATCAGCAGCTCTTCGTTGTAGGCCGGGACGATGAACGAGATCATGAACGGACGGGCGCATCGAGGCCATACTTCGCGGCGATCCTGGCAACGGTCGTGACGTTTCTGACCGTCATCAGGCGATGTGGCGGAAAAGGCGTCGCCCCGTCCGTTCAGGCGGTCGCGTCAAAGGACCTCAGCGCCGAAGCCTCGTCGGGAAACGAGGCGATGACCGTGCCGATGTTGGTCGTATCGAACAGCTCCTCTATTCTCGGCGACAGGCCGAACAGCTTCAGGCTGCCTCCTTCTCGCACGACACGCGTGTAGGCGCCGACGATTTCGCCGATGCCAGTGCTGTCGACGTAGGACACCCGTGTCAGGTTGAGGAGCACGTGGCGGTGACCGTCCAGCACGGCACGACGGATCTGACGTAGCAATCGCGGCTCTTCCTCGTCCGAGAGCGTCATCTCTCCGTGCAGGTCGAAGATGACCACGGCACCACTTCGCCGCTCGGCGATCTCGGTCCAATGCATCCGGCGTCTCGTTCGTCGCGCTCACGGCGCCGCGAGCGAGCGGATGGTCTCGACGACCGCCGCTTCGTCGGGGAAACGGCCCTCTGCGTGTTTCGAGAACACCCGCGTTCCATCGGCCGTCACGTCGAACACGCCGCGGCCTCCCTCGACGAGCTCGGCCTCGATGCCCAGCTCACGCGACAACCTGGCCCCCAGACTGGAGGCCCGTGGAAGATAGTTTCAGCGGCCGCAATACGTGATTGTGACGTGCATGATCCCTCCAGCGCGACATCTGGATTGTACCCGTCATTGCGCCCGGACTCGCCGCGTGATGGCCACGAGCTCGTTGCCGCCGAGCGCGGTCTTGGCCACCGTCATGCCCACGACCTGATAGCCGGCGGTCCCGACCTGCGCGAGCTCTTTCTGCAGCGTGCTGGTTTTCGACGTGGCCACCAGGCGGTAGTCGACGCGATCCTTCGCTGCCGCGCTGTCCCGCTCGAGGATGCACACGACCTCGTCGCCACCGAACGCGGAGGTGAAGACCGTCTGGCCGCGGTACTGAAACCCGGCTTCCGAGGCATCCTGCATTTCCTTCTGCATCGTCGACGTCTTGGACGTCGCGAGGAGCCGATACCCGAACCTGCCGGCTTTCGTCCCCGAGGCGCGCGACATCACGACGACGACTTCGTTGCCGCCAAAGGCTGTCTCGCCACCCATGACCGTCTCGAACCTGAACCCGGACTCTGCCGCCGCGTTGAGCTCCTTCTCCATGGTCGACGTCTTCGAAGTGGCCACGACCAGATGGTCGATGCCTACTCCGGGTCCCGTCTGGTCGGGCCCGTAAGAGCCTCGGAGCGAGGCCGACGCCGCGAGCGCCAATCCGACGACGGCCACGCCTGCCACGAGACGCCGGGCGACCCGAACGGCCGGGGCCTGCATTACGCTCTGCATCATGAGAGATCCTCCTCTGAACATTGCTTCAGGCGTCCTCTGGTGGACCGGGCTCCTCGACGTTGACCAGGTCGCGAAGGAGGGCGCGCACGCGCAGCGCATCGTCGCTTCGCACGACGAACTCGACCGGTCCCACGACATAGTTGAAGCCGCCCCCGAGACGGCCCCCACCGAACAGATCCTGCAGGCCGTCTCCTCTGGCCATGTACTCGATCCCTTCGCCTTCGAGGAGCGACTTCGCGAGCGCAATCAACCCCGCATCGCCGGTCCGGAAGACTGGCACCAGCTCGAGATTCGGTTCGGGTGGCGGTCCAGGCGCTTCAGGCTGCTCTCCACCGCAGTGCGGGCAGACCTCGGCGCTCTCGTGGATCGGCTGGCCGCAATGCCGGCAGATGAGGATGGACATCATCGTCCTCCATGTCGCGTTCGCGAAGGCTGCGGCAAGATCTCGCCGACGCTCGGAGAGCCTGGGTGTGTCAGCCGGCCGGCCCCGTACAGCACGGCGCCGGGCCTGGCGGCAGTCATCGCGCCGCGCTCGAACACGACCTGACCGTTGGTGACGACGTGGGCGACTCCCTCCGCGTACTGATGCGGCTTCTCGAACGTCGCGAGGTCTCGGACGCGGGCGGGATCGAAGACGACCAGATCGGCTTTCATCCCCGGTCGCACGAGCCCGCGGTCGACGAGGCCGAGACGCTGCGCCGGAAACGCGGTCATCTTCCTGATGGCGTCGGCCAGCGTGATGACCTTGCGATCCCGTGCATACACGGCCAGCACGCGCACGAACGTGCCGTAACTTCGCGGGTGGGGACTCGCTTTGCCGAAGGTCGGGATCTCGCCATCGGACCCGATCATGGTCGCCGGATGCCGGAGAATCCGTTCGAGGTCCTCTTCTCCGATGGCGTGGAAGATACCCTGACAGCCGCCGCGCTCCACGATCCACATCGCCGCTTCCGCGGCATCGTCGACGGTCGGCTGCAGACCGCGGATCTGCGTGATCTCGCCGAGGTTCCTGCCGGCCAGCGACGCGTCCCAGTCGCAATTCGCGACGACGATGTTCTTGGGATCGCCGCCGCCGCGCTCGTTGTTGATCACGCGGACGATCTCCGTCTTGATCTTCGTGCGCGTGGCCGGGTCACCGAGCCGGGCGAGCACCTGCGTGCGGCCGCCTTCCTGGGCCCATGCTGGAAAGAGCGCCCCCTGAATACTGGTGCTGGAGGCGGTATAGGGATACGAGTCGAGCGTCACGTCGATGCCTCGTGCCCGCGCTTCGTCCACTGCCCGCAGCGTCTCGAGGCTCCTGCCCCAGTTGGGGCGGCCGATGATCTTGTGATGCGTGACCTGCGTCGGGAGTCCGCCACGCTCGCCAATCGCGATCGTTTCGTTGACGCTGTCGAGAACGCCGGAGGTCTCATCCCGCATGTGCGAGATGTGGATGCCGCCGAACCGGGCGGCGACCTTCGCCAGTTCAACGACCTCGTCGGTCGGCGTGAACGTGCCCGGCACGTAGAAGAGGCCCGTGCTCAGGCCGAAGCCGCCGTCCTTCATCCCTTCCTCGACGAGCGCCCGCATCTTCTGCAGCTCGTCTGGCGTGGGCTTTCGATTGACCTCGCCGACGACGCGCGAGCGGATCGACCCCTGGCCGATGAACGCGCCGATGTTGACGGACTTCGGCAACGCCTCGAGTTTCGCGAGGAACGGCGCGAGCGGCACGGGGGAGGATCCGTCCGGGCCCTCGATGAGCGTGGTCACGCCCTGCCTGACGTAGTTGTCGGCGGTCGGGATCTGGAAGATGCCGCGCGCGGCATGCGTATGGATATCGATGAAGCCGGGCGCCACGATTTGCCCGCCGACGTCGATGGTGCGGGCCGCGGGCTCCTCTATGGACGGCGCGATGCGTGCGATCGTGCTACCGCGAATCCCGACGTCGCCCCGATACCAGGGGCTGCCGGTCCCGTCGATGATTCTGGCGTTGCGGAGCAGCAAATCGTACGGCGCGACTTGAGCTGCCGGCCAGGCGAGACACGCCACCACGCCGAACACAGCCGCGGGAAGAATCGCCGACCCGCGCGTGCTGAGGTTCCACACGTTCAGCCCCATGGTCCTCAAAACCGCGAGGAGGTCAGCGTGACGTCGGCGCGTGCCCAGGCATTCTTGAGCCGTTTTTCCACGAGAGCGGCCTCCTCTTTCTTGCCTTGCGCGAGCAACGCCTGCTGCAATCCGAAGAGCGCCCATCCGTTTTCACGATGGCGCTTGAGGTCCTCCCAGTAGACGATCTCCGCTTCCGCAGCCCGGCCCGCGTCGAGGAGCGCCGCACCGAGCCAATGGCGGATCGGGGCATGCCAGTCGGGCGGCTCGGTGTAGGTCAGCCCTTCCTCGAGCCGCACGGCCCGATCGAAGTGCGCGATGGCGTCGTCGTACTGTTTCTGCCGCGCCGCGACATCGCCGCTCAGCACTTCGAGCGCGACCCGCACGATCGCATCGGGCGGATTGAGAGAGAACTGCGGCATCTTGGCGAGGGCGGGATCCGCACCGATCGTCCCGAGCGCCGCCAGTTCCTGCCGGGCGTTCTCGATCTGCCCCTTGGCTGCAAAAGCCGACCCGCGGGCAAAATGCCAGATCGCGCGCGTGTAGAGCGTCTCGTATGCCGGCTTCGGCTCGGCGATGATCTCGTCCCAGCGGCCGAACCGCACCAGCGCAAAATACGGCACGACGAGGAAGCCCTGCACGAACGGCTGCTGCTCGGGCGTCGCCGTCGCCACCGACGATGCGGCCTTCCGCGCCGATTCGATCGCCAGGCGGCTCTGCCCCGACATGGTAGAGCCGAGCCAGACGAAGTGAATGTTGTGCGGATAGTAGCCAAGCGGATACATCCCCTGCGCGCGGCACTGGGTGATGTAGTCCTCGTCGGCCGCGACCGCTCGCTGGTTGGAGCTGACCACGTCGGCATAGCGGCCCACGCGCAGGTAGATGTGCGCCGGCATGTGGATGATGTGACCGGCGCCCGGCATCAGCGGCAGCAAGCGGTCGGCCTCTTTCTCGGCGCGTTCGGGATCCTTGGTGGGTTCCCACAGGTGAATCCAGTAGTGCAGCGCGCCCGGATGCTTCGGATTCGCGGCGAACACGCGCTCGAGGGCGGCAACGGCTTCGACGGTCCCATCGTGCGGCATCCCGTCACGCGTCCAGTAGTTCCACGGACGCAGGTCCATCAGCGCCTCGGCAAAGATCGTGGCGGCGTCGATATCGCGGGGATACTTCTTCGTGAGCGTGCGCATGGCGTCGGCAAATGCCCGGTCGGCCGCCTGTCTGCCGTCGGCCTTGCCCGTGTAGCGCTTCGCGAGCGCGTCGATGTAGTCGCGCTCCCGCGGCGTGGCCCCGCGCGCGAGCGACACGGCCTTCTGCACCAGCGCCAGCGCCTTCGGCTCGTCGTCTGGCGCCATGGCCGCGTTGATATTCGGCCCGAGCACCAGCGCCTGCCCCCAGTACGCCATTGCGCACGCCGGGTCCAACCGCGCGGCTTCCGCAAACGCGCGGCCCGCCTCGGCATGGTTGAAGCCGTACGTCAGGTTGATGCCCTGGTTGATGAACTGCTGCGCGCGCGACGACTTCGTCGTGACCTTGAAGGTGTGCGTGCCCAGGTTCTGCAGACGTGGCGCCAGCACACCACCAGGGCCCGGCTGGCGTGCCGCGTCATTCCGCTCGTAGTGCTGATGATGTGGCGCCTGCGCAGCCGAGGGGACCGGGCACGACAGAAGAACGGAGACGACCGCAGGCGTGAGGATCCGCGAGCACTTCACACTTCGACACTTCCTTGACACGCCACACCTCGATCTTCGGAGTTTCACGCTCGCGGCTTCCAGCTTCCACTTCGAACTTCCCACTTCGAACTTCCCACTTCAGACTTCTGCACTTCAGACTTCAAACGTCAGACTTCACACTTTCACAGATACCGCCGCTCCATCCTCCTGAGGCCTTTGTATCGCTCGAACACGTCGTGCTCGGTCTCGAGCCCGAGCAGCGACCGCCAGGAGATCCCGCGAAACGTGTGTCCGAGCATCTCGTGGCCGTGCCGGAGCACGAACCACGGGCTGTGAACCAGCACGGGCCAGAGGTGCCGCAGCTTCATCCACCGTTCGGCGCGCCACCGCATGAACTCGATTTCCAACGCATCGAGATGCTCGCTTCGCACGACGGCCGTCGTGCCGTCGTATTCATCGACGTCATCGCTGACGACCAGGTCGCGCTCCCGGAAGTCGCGAGTCATCGGCGTCCCCGGGTACGGCGTGGGATGCTGGATGTAGGGCCAGTCGACATACTCGCGCGCGAACGCGAGGTTGGCCTCGATCGACTCGCGCGTGTCGCTCGGATTCCCGACGATCAGGCCGCCGACGACATACATCCCGTGCCGATGGAGCACCTCGATGGCCTTCGTCGTCGCGTTGCCGACGGTGCGTCCGGCCTCACGACGCGCGTTCTTGGCGCTGGCCTTCAGGAACGCCAGATCCTCGTCGAGGATGTTCTCGATGCCCAGGAACACGTATCGGAACCCCGCCTCGCGCATGAGCGGCGCGAGCGTGTCGCCGCGCGCCGCGATCGAGGAGGTCATCGCCTGCACCAGGTAGTCGATATCGTGAAAGCCAGCGCCGACAATGGCGCGGCAGAGCGCCTCGAACCGTGCGACGTTCAACGTGATGTTGTCGTCGACGATGAAGATGGCGCGTGCGCCCCGCGCCCGTGCGTCGGCAATGTCGGCCAGCACGCGGTCGATCGACCACGTGTGGAAGTTCCTGCCGCGCATCTCGATGATCGAGCAGAAGCTGCAGTCGTACGTGCAGCCGCGCGACGTCTCCACGACGTCGATCGGCCGGCCGATGAACGTGTAGCCCGTCAAGACGCGTGCGTCGCGTTTGGGCAGCGCGACCTCCTCGCCGGAGAGGCTGCTGACCGTCCGATCGGGCGTCCGGACCATGGCCTGGCCCTGGCGGTAGGACAGTCCGGCGACGCCGCTCAGGTCGCGGCCGGCCTCGAGCGCGCGCAGGAGCTCGCGAAACGTCAGATCGCCTTCCCCGCGCACGATGACGTCGATGTCCCAGGCCGCATCCTCGTACACGTCCGAGGCCAGGCTCGGATCGTAGCCCCCCACGACAATGGTGACCTCGGGCTTGAGCGCGCGCACGAGGGCGACGATCTTCCGCGCGGTGCCGCGCTGGAACGTCATGATGGACAGGCCGACCACGTCGGGATCGACCTCGCGCATCAGGCGCTCGACCGTCTGGCGCACGTGTCTGGGCACGAGAATCAGGTCGGCAATCGCCACGCGGTGATGGCCATCCACGTTGCCCGCCAGGGACACGAGCGCGCCGTTCGGCATCCGCATCGTCACAGACGACGTGTGCTCGAAGGAGTCGGGCATCGAGAGGAGAAGGACGTTCATCTGGTTTTCCCCTTTACCTTTTTCAATGCTCGCGGGGCCCCACCCCCGCTCGCGCTCGCGCGGCGACTTCGCGCCGCGCTCGGGCCGCAGGCGCTTCTCAATGCTCGCGCAGCGACTCGACGCCGCGCTCGGGCCGCAGGCGCTTGTCCATTGCGCGTGACAGGCCTATAGTAGCGTCAATCCCCGGCGTCTGGCTGCTGGCGGAGCGAGACATGACCCGCGACCAAATCTTGGCCCTGTTCAACCGGCGCGAGACGGCGTGGCACGCTCGTGACGCGCCGGCGCTGACCGCCGACCACGCACCCGACGGCGTGGTGGTGAGCCCCACCGGCGGCGTTCTCGAAGGGCGCGTGGAGATCGAACGGATCTACCGTGTCTGGTTCACCGCGTTCCCTGACCTCGTCTTCACGACCGAGGATCTGCTCGTCGACGAGAACCGCGTGTGCGTGCTCTGTCGTATGACGGGCAGCCATGCGGGAGAATTCTTCGGCATGCCGCCGACCGGGCGGCGGATCGAGGTGGCGGGCGCGTTCATCTACCGCATCCAGAACGGCCTCATCGCCCACGAACGCCGCATCCTCGATTTTACCGGACTCCTGGTGCAGGTCGGCGTGCTGAGAGCCAAGCCCGCCGGGTAGAGCGCCTCCGCGCCTCAGGCCTGCCGCCGCCTGGCCTTGTGCGCCTCGAGCTCGTCCAGCGTGCGGGGCCAATCATCTTTGAGCAGACGCGACAAGGCACGGTCGGACAGCAGCCGGCCGCCCGTCTGGCAGCGGCTGCAGTAGTTGGCCTCGTTGCGTGCGTACACGATCCGCTGCACGGGCGCGCCACAATCCGGGCACGGCTGTCCATAGCGGCCGTGAACGGCCATCCCCGCCCGGAAAGCCGTGACCTTTTCGGGGAATTCGCCTGCCGCTTCCTCGCGCAAGCGCGCGATCCAGGCCTCCAACGTGCCGCGCGTCGCGTCGAACAGCCGCGCGATCTCTTCGTCTGTGAGGGACGCGACCGTCTTCATCGGCGAGAGGCGCGCCGCGTGCAGGATCTCGTCGGAGTAGGCGTTTCCGATCCCGCTGAAGATGTGCGGATCGGTCAGCGCGCGCTTGAGCGTGTGATTCTCCTGCCGCAGGCGGCTGGCAAAGGCCGGCAGATCCGCGACCAGCACCTCGAGGCCCCGCGGATCGAGTGCGGCGAGCGCCTCTTCGCCGCGCACCAGATGAATCGATGCCTGCCGCTTCGATCCCGCCTCCGTGAACACCACGGTCCCCGACGGAAAGTCGAACGCGGCGAGGCCGACCTTCCCGGGTATCGCCGCGCCGACATCCCGCCAGCGCAGCCGGCCCGCGATCATCAAGTGCACCACGATGAACAGTTCGTCCGTGAGCGCAAAGACAATGCGCTTCCCCATCCTGCGCAGTCCTATTACCTGACGCCCCGCAACGTCGGACGGGGCGGGCTCAATCGTCCTCACCACAAACGGATTGCCAATGCGCAACCGCTGGAGCGGCTGGCCGACGATGCGCGCGGCAAGCGCTTCGAGATAGAGCGCGATGTCTGGTAGCTCTGGCATTCGGTGGACAAGGGTAGCAGGAGTCAGAAGGTTCAGAAGGTTCGGGCAGAAGGTTCAGAAGGTTCAGGAGGTTCAAGCAAGGCCGGGGGCCGGAGAGAGCAGACAGCGGCGCAGCCGTGCTCCCAGCAGGCTGTCGCTTGTATTTGGCGGCGCGAGCGAAGCGAGCGCTGGCAGCGTCGTGGGGGTGGGGCCCCACGACAACTGAGAAATGCGGACACAGTCGCCCAAAGGGTTTGTCGCTCCGAGCCACCGGGCGAACCCCGCGAGCGCTGATAAATGCAGACAAAACCCCAAAATGAGCCTCCAGGCCTCCCTCCTGCACATTACAGGGCATGGGTGGCAAAGGTCTCGGTCGGCGGTGGCTGACGTTCAATGGCGTGGGCCTGATGGGCGTCGCGGTGCAGCTCGGAGTGGTGGCGCTCCTCGTGCACGGGATCCACCTGCACTATCTCTTGTCCACGGCGATTGCGGTGGAGATGGCGGTGCTGCACAATTTCGTCTGGCACCAGCGGTGGACGTGGCGCGACCGGCCCAGCGCATCGGCTGCCGCAGTCGCGAACAGGCTCGTGCGGTTTCACATGCTGAACGGCACGGTGTCGCTCGGTGGCAACCTTGCGGTGATGGCGGTCCTCAGCGGAACGCTCGGGATGGACCCGGTGGCGGCCAATGTCGCGGCCATTGCCACGTGCTCGATGTTGAACTTCGTCGCGAGCGAGGTAATCGTGTTCAAGACGACGACAGTAGCCGCGATCGTCCTGCTGGGCTCACTCGGCGCGCCCTCGAGCGCACGCGCCGCGGATGTGCTGGCCGATTTGACCGCGGCGACCATCGCCGCGTGGCAGCAGTACGAACGGCAGGTCGACGAACGGTACGAGCGCTCCACGGCCGCCGCCTCGTTCTTCGTGCACGACGCGTTCAAGCTCGCGCCCGGCTGGCGGACACAGGTGGCGGGCGGGCAGGTCTCGATGGTGCGTGTCGCGTCGTACGCGCCGGGCGCCGCCGAACCATCGATTCCCGACGGCCGCATCCACCATTGGGCCGGCGCGGTCTTCATACCCGGCGTCACGCTCGACCAGGTCCTCCGGCATCTGCGCGACCGCGCCGGGCGCGAATCGGAGGCGTTCGACGACGTGCTGAGCTCGAAGCTCATCGCGCGAGAGGGTGACCGCCTGCGGATCTACATGAAGCTGCGCCGGGAGAGCGTGATTACCGTCACCTACAACACCGAGCACGCCGTCGAGTACCGGAGGCTCAACGCGGAGCGAGCGTCGAGCCGAAGCGTCGCCACGAAGATCGCCGAGCTCGAGAATGCCGGCACGGCGCAGGAACGCGAGAAGCCCGTCGGCAACGACCAGGGGTTCCTCTGGCGGCTCAACGCCTACTGGCGCTACGAGCAGATCAACGGGGGCGTGCTCATCGAATGCGAATCGGCGAGCCTCAGCCGGAGCGTGCCGCTCCTGCTCCGGCCGTTCGTGATGGGAACGGTCGAGCGCATCGCGAGAGAATCACTGCAGAAAACCATGGTCAGCCTGCGCACCGACCTGGCGCGCGCGCGCGTCGCGAGCCAGGCGCGCCTTCCAGTCAAATAGTTCGCTGCGCGCTCGACCGGCTCTGCGTGACGAGTCCAATCAGTAGAGCGTAAACGCGTACAGCGTATCGCCAATCGCGACGAGCAGGTACTGACGGCCGTCGAGCATGTAGGTGATCGGCGGCGCGCTGACGTTCCCGACGTGCGAGTGCCACAGCGGCGCACCCGTCGTCGCGTCGTAGGCCACGATGTTGCCGCCGGCATCACCCGCAAAGACCAACCCTCCGGCTGTCGTCAGCAGACCGCCACCCCCACCACCGCCGCCGCCCGTGCCGGGATACGGACGTCTCCACACGACCTTCCCGGTCTTGTAGTCGATGGCCGTCAGAAAGTTGCCTGCCGATCCGACGTTGACTTGTTCCTGCCCGCCGAGGCCCATCGAGCCTCGGGGATCGAGGTCGGTCAGATAGAAGATCGAGTAGCCGTTTCTCTCCGACACGTAGAAGAGGCCCGTGTCCGGATTGAAGGCCGGCGGCTCCCAATTGATGGTACCGCCGGCGGTCGGAGAGACGAGCGCACCGCCGACCGACGCATCCTTCTCGGGATTTCGCCTCAGCGAGCCGTTCTTCGCGACGCTCTTGACCCAGTTCGTCGCGAGCCCGTATTTGCTCGTGACCAGGTGCTCGCCGGTCACGCGGTCGAGCGTGAAGAAGTATCCGTTGCGCGCCGCCGTCGACACGAGCTTTCTCTTCTTGCCGTCGATCACGCCGTCGATCAGGATTGGCGTCTGCGCGGAATCCCAGTCGTGCATGTCGTGCGGCGACGTCTGGAAGTACCACGCCATCTTGCCCGTATCCACGTTCACCGCCACGAGCGAGCACGTGAAGAGATTGTCGCCTTCGCCCCGGCCGGGAGTATAGGCCGGCGTGGGATTGCCCGTACCGATGATGTAGAGCCTGGTCTCGGGATCATAGACGCCCGGGAGCCAGGGTTGTGCGCCGCCGTGGCGCGCGGCATCCAGGCTCGGCCACGTGTCCAGGCCGGGATCGCCAGGATTCATCGGCACGGTGTAGAACTTCCACTTCAAGTCGCCGGTTTCGGCATCGAACGACTGCAGGAACCCCGGCGAATCGAGATCGTTGCCCGTGCCGACGAGCACATGATTGTCGACGACGATGGGCGCGGTGGTCGAGAAGTACTGCAGGCTGAAATCGGCGATGACTTTGTGCCAGCGCTCCTTGCCGGTCTTTGCCTCGAGGGACACCAGATAGTTGTCGGGCGTCTCCATGTACAAGTAGCTGTTCCACATCCCGAGGCCGCGATTCGCGATGTGGGTGCCGCCCCGCGTCTTCCAGTAGTAGTGCCACAGCTCATGGCCATCGCGCGCGTCGAGGGCCCATGCGTTGTCTGGCATCGTGACGTAGATGGTGCCGTCCACGACGAGCGCGGTGCCCTTGACGGTGCCTCCACTACCGGGAACGAACTCGCCCGTGCCTTCGCCGCCGATCACGACGCGCCCACCGCCGCCGCGTCCTCCTCCTCCGAACCCGCCAGGACTGCCGGGCCCCTCGGCGAGCTCCGCGACCCAGGCCAGCGTCAGGTTTTTCACCGTGGTCTTGTTGATGTGCTTCAGCGCACTGTACCGTTTTCCTGAGTAATCGCCGGAGTAGGTGGGCCACGAATCAGTCAGCGGCTTGAGGAGCTCCGCCGGCGCAACGCCCTTCCCCTGCGCGCTCAACTCTCCTTGCGCACTGAGACCGAGAACGATGGGCACGATCACGACCGGCGCAATCAGCAATAGTTTTCTGAGCGTCATTTCAAGGTCACCAGATAAGCCGTAACGTCGTGCATGTCCTTCTCGGTGTAGACGGCCAACAGATCCCTGTGGCCCTGCAATGGATCGCGGATGTCGACTTTCGGACGATCCCCGTCGCGCCGGAAGGTTCGTTCCGTGCCATCGGCCTGCAGCAGCGTCACGATGAAGTCATCGAGGCGACGGAGCTGACCTTCGCTCTTCTCGCCCGACGCGAGCGTCACCGTGACGGTAACCGCAGAGGCGCTCGAACCACGCCCTCTTCCCCCCCGGCCTCCACGTCCGGCCGCGACGCCCCCGGACACCCAGAGATTCTGGAGCGTCTTGGCATCGGGGACTCGCGCCGCAATGCCCTGGAGGTCGCCACTCGCCGAGTGGCAGGTCGTGCACTTCGCCGCGAAGTACGTCTGACCGGCGGTCGCATCACCGACGAGCACATCCGGCGGCGGCGTCTCGACGGGAGGGGGCGAGCCCTGTCTCCCAGCCGCCGCGAGCAGGCTGTGAAGGAACGTCGCGACGGCCTTGGCGTCGGCCGGGTTGATCGGCATCGGCGGCATGCCTTTGTCCGGACGGCCGTTCTGAATGACCGGAACAATCGCCTCGCCGTCCTGGTCGGCCAGCACCAGCTGCGACCTGAGAAGGTTCGGCCCGCCCAGCTGGCCGCCACGGGCGTCGGCGCCGTGACACGCACTGCAGGTGACCGAGTACAACGCCCTGCCGCGCTCGATCACCGCCGGGTCGCCCGGCGGCCGCTGCTGCTGGAGGAAGACTGCGTTACCTCGCCCTCCCTGCCTGCCACCGGCAGGCGGCGGAGTGGGAGCACCCGGCGCGGGTACGGCTGGCGGCGGAGTCTGCTGCGGCGGTGCCTGCGAGCCCGCGTGGACGACGGCGAGAGTCAGGCCTACCACTGCTACGGTAGTGAGGCCGTTCCAGACCTTCATTCAACCCCTTTTCGCGCTCGACGGTTTCCGACGCGGGGGCGGACCGTAGGGCAAAGTATCGGGCAACACTCGCACGGCGGTGGTGAACTTCAGCGGATACTTGCCACCGCTTGGAAACTTCAGCTCGACGAAGAACGCCGTCCACCCGGTCGGCAGCGGCCCCCCTTCGCCCTTGGCTTCGGCGCGGCTGGCTCCGCCATCGTTCTTGACTTCGGCGCTGGCCGGAACTCGCGCGACATACGTATTAGGACCCGACGGCGTCAGCGCTGTGCTGCGGTACGCGGACCCGATCACGTCGTGCCGGAAATTTCGCGCCGACGGATTCACGGCCTGCCAGAGCAGCACTTCCTCCGGGCGGTCTTTCGTCACCACCTTGATCGAGCCATCGGGCTCGAACGTCCACGAGAACTGCGGCCGTGGCGTGCCTCGGACGATCGTCGAGTAGAACGCCTGCAGGCTCTCGAGGGCATCGGTCTTGTCGAGTGAGTGGGACGTGTTCGGTACGTACCTCAGGTACTTTTCACCGCGCAGGTCATCGAAGTAAAAGCGTGAAGAGTCTGGCAGAAAAAACTGATCTCCCGAAGCGTTCAGCATGAACTTGGGCATGGTCAGGCGGTCCCGGTATTCGTAGGGCTCCTCGATCTTCATCAGCGCGCGGAACTCGGGAGTGCCCATCCAGTCCATGATGCCCTGCTGGACGTAGTCGTCGACCGCATCCGACCACGCGCCGTAGGCGCGCCAGTGGTGGACGAACGACGGCTCGACGTTGAGCATGTCAATCACCGCGGGCACGATGGCGACGACCCGACCGTCGGTCGCCGCCGTGGTCCACGTCGTCCACCCGCGCTTCGAAGCGCCAGAGACGACGAACTTCGTCACGGGCTTTCCTCCGCCCTCGGGTGTTGCGGTGAATGCCGTCACCGCGTCCATCGCGCGAACGGCGCTCTTCGTCATCGGCAGGCGCGCCGGCCACTTCTCGTCGCCCGTGCGCAGGAACTTGTCCCAGGTATAGGCAATGAAGTCGTCTTCGGAACGCGGCTTCCGCGAGGGGTCGTCCTTGAAGATCACCGGCTGGTTCGGGATGAGACGCAGCTCGGCGGTCACGGTACCCGTCTCGCGCGCGACGTCGACGAGCCAGGCCGGCGGACGCCCCGGGGCTGGGCGTTCATTGCTTCCGCCGCCGATGAAGAGCAGGCCGATGTCGCTCGCGGTCTGCCCGCCTTCGCCGCCAGGCGGCTTCGGAGCCGCGGCGGCCGGCCGAACGATGGTGATCCAGTGCGTCCAGAGCGGCCGCTCCACTTCCTTGTCCGTCAACCACTGCTGCGACGTCATCTCGACGAGCGTGGCAGTCGCCCCTTCGGCCGGGAGCTCCCGTACGACCTTCCACGTGAAGTGAGAATCGGGCGCCGCGACATATCGATCGAGCGCCGTCTGCGCGGGCTGCGCGCGGGCGGTCGCCGGCTGCGGAGGCGCAGGCACCGCGAGCGGGAACGCGGTTGCCAGGATCCCAAACAGGGCGAGTACGGGCAGGCGCCGACGCGAAGACGGCCGGCGTACGGGGGACTCGTGCATGCGGGCAGAGTAGCACAGGCCCCGCACGCACTGCGACGACCGCAGATCACGGGCAAAGGACTCGAAGCTCACCGTTGGCCGTTACTTGTGAGATGGGTCTAGCGGCGCGTTTCGTTCCAGTAGATCTTCACATTTCGTGTCGCGCGGCCCGAAGCGACGACGTCCGGCTGCTTGTCGCCGTTCAGATCCGCAACCACCAGATCCTCCGTGGCCATGCCGCCGTCGTCCACCATGGTCTTCGACGTGAGTGCGCCCTCGCGATCGACCGCGTAGATGGCGACGCCAGGCTTCTGATCGCGCCATCCGACGGCCAGCTCGTCGTTGCCGTCGCCGTCGAAGTCGGCCCAGCCGAGGGCGTGGCCGCCGGTGATCTCGGATTCGATGACCGTCCGGGCCCAGACGCCGGGCTGCTCGGCGTAGATGACGACGGACTTGCCGTGCCAAGGTTCGACGGTCGCGAGCATCCGCCGCCCCGCGACCCGCCCGAGCTTGATCTCGCCAGGGGCGCCTTCGCCAATCAGCGTGCGGACCCACGCGACGGTCACGTCGGTCTTTATGCGCGAGTCGGCCTTGATGGTGGTTTTCGTCGCACGCTGCAGCAGGGTCACGCCCTCGCGGCTCGCAGTCAGGATCTCTTCCGCTTTGGTACCGCCCATGTTCACGGGCAGGAAGTTGTGGACGATGTGAAGCGTGTCGTCGACGACTTCGACTGGCCACGGATCGCGCGTCGGATTGGCGGGCGGCGTGAAGATGAGGATCCGAGCGCCCTGACCCTGCCAGTCCGGACCGTTCGTCCCCCGCCCGTGCAGCGGCACCACGACGAGCTCGCGAGTGCCGTCGCCGTCGACGTCCGCCCACCGAATCCGGTGGAGCGTCGGTTCCTCCGCGATCGAGTGCAGCGTCCACTCCGCCCCAGGAGCGCCCTGCTTCACCCAATGCAACGTCCCGCCGCTCGACGTATTCGTGGGCTGCCAGCTCGCCCCGAGCGCGACGTCGAGCCGGCCGTCGCGATCGATGTCGTGCAGCGCCAGGCAGACATTGTCGCGCGGTGTGGCCCCGGTCAGGATGACGCGCTTCTGCCAGCTGGGGGCCTCGAACCAGACGAGGTCCGTCGCGTTGATCGCGACGACATCCGTGCGGCCGTCGCCGTTGACGTCGCCGGTGGTCACGGCGTAGCCGATGCCGAAGTCGCCGGCAATCTGCTGGGCCCGGAACTGGAACGCCGCGCCCTTCTGGGCCTGCTGACCGCCGACCACGGAACCGACGATCCCGATCGACGCGGCAACGAGAGCCCCGATGCACGCCAGCAAACGGACGCAGCCTGTGACAGGGTTTCGTATCTTCATGGCGCGGCAGTCTACCGCAGACCGGCATCGCGGATCTCGCGGATCACCCTTTGGACGGGATTCACGGGAACGCGGATCGCGGGTCACCCTCGTGGACGGGACGCGGATCTCGCGGGTCACGCCTTTACGGGACGCGGATTACGCGGATCTCGCGGGTCACCCTCGCGGACGGGACGCGGATTACGCGGATCTCGCGGATCACCCTTAGACGGGACGCGGATCTCGTGGATCTCGTTTTGACGGGGCGGGACCCCGCGATTCAGTCAGCGGCGCTCCAAAAAACGGTGCTGCGGGGCGACCGGGCGCGCCGTACGCGCAGGCTCGACGGGTGGCCCCCCGTCAAGGAGCGATCCGCGTTCCGCTCAAGCGTGATCCGCGTGATCCGCGTCCCGTTAACGTGATCCGCGTGATCCGCGTCCCGTTAAAACGGATCCGCGAGATCCGCGTCCCGTTGAAGCCTGATCCGCGGAGATCCGCGATCCGGGACCCCCGAACGCCGCGATCCCACTTCCAACTGCCTCCGCGCTTGGCCTACACTACACGGCCAGCGTGGTCGGCCTCTTCTTTCAATACGGCATCATCCTTCAGGCGCTCGCGATCGTGCACTTCGTGCGACGACGGCCGGAGTCGTATTGGCTGTTCATCATCCTGATCGGCGGCGCCGTCGGGGCGCTCGCCTACATCGCGTTCGAGGTCATTCCCGACGCCGGCCTCCTGCGCGTCGCGTTTCAGGCGTTCCCGCGCCGAAAGCGAATCAAGGAACTGCAGGTTGCCATCATCGACAACCCGTCGATCGGCAACTACGAAGAGCTCGGCGACCTGTATCTCGACGACAAGCAGTACGCCAAGGCGCGGGAGTGCCTCGATCGTGTCGTCTCGGCCAGCAACCGCTCGCCAGATCCCTTCTACCGCCGTGCCCTCGCCGCGGTGGCGATGGGCGACTTTCAGGCGGCCGTGGCAGATCTCGACGAGGTCTACGAGCGCGATCCGAGGTACGACTACCAGCGCGCCGCGGGCCTGCGCGCGCATGCGCTCGGCAAGATCGGCGAGCGTGAGAAAGCGGCCGAGCTCTTCGCGGACGTCACGACGACATCGACGCTTTCCGAGACGCAATACAACTACGCGTGCCTGCTGGCCGAGCTCGGGCGCACGGAGGAAGCGCGCGAGTGGGCCGGGCGCGTGCTCGCGAAGAAACCGACCGTGCCCGCATACGTCCGTCGTCGCGAACGTCCCTGGTTTCGCAAGGCCGCGGCCCTGCTCAAACGACTGCCGCGATCGGCGCCGCCGTGATAGCTTCGGGCCCTTCGGAGACTGCACTTCACCGCTCCATCGCCCGACTGAGAGGACTGCCATGAAACGGCTGTACTGCCTGCTCGTTCTTTCGGTTGCGCCATGCCTTGATCGCCGCATCGGCCGGACCTGCGGCGGCCACGCAGGGCCAACCCCTGCGGATCATCGCCTTCGGCGCACATCCCGACGACGCCGAGTTGAAGGCGAGCGGCGTCGCGGCGCAGTGGGCCGCCGCCGGGCACAAGGTGAAGTTCGTCGCGATGACCAACGGCGACGTCGGCCATTTCGGAACCGCCGGCGGACCGCTGGCGCGGCGGCGCAAGGCGGAAGTGGCGGAGTGCGCGCGGATTCTCGGCATCGAGACCGACGTGATGGACATTCACGACGGCGAACTGGTGCCGTCGCTCGAGAACCGCAAGGCGATGGCGAGGCTGATCCGCGAATGGCAGGCCGACATCGTCATGGGCCACCGCCCTTACGACTATCATCCCGATCATCGCTACACGGGCGTGCTGATGGACGATTCGGCGGTCGTCGTCGTGGCGCCGTTCTTCGTGCCCGACACGCCGCCAACGCCGAGGAATCCCGTCTTCATGTACTACTCGGACGGATTCCAGGATCCCAAGCCGTTCACGCCGAGCATCGTCGTCGGCATTGACGATGTGGCGGAAAAGAAATGGGCGTGCGTCTCGGCCATGCCGTCGCAGTTCGGCGACGAGGATTCCTGGCAGGGGCGCACACTGGCAAACGTGCCGAAAGGCGACCGCGAGCGCGCCGCGTACCTCCTCGACATCGTGAAGAAGCGGAACATGGCCGTCGCCGACCAGTATCGGGATCGGCTCGTGGCGCTCTATGGGCCGGAGCGCGGAAAGAAGGTCCAGTACGCGGAGGCGTTCCAGCTCGGGCAGTACGGCCGTCAGGCGTCGGCGGACGAGTTGAAGGGGATGTTCCCGGCGCCGAAATAGCTGAACCCTGTGAACCTGCTGAACCTCGATGAACCCTTGAAGCCAACAGTGTTCATTTTCCCGTTCCGCGTGCGAAGCGTGACGACGCGATCGGCACGCGATGTCCGTCCAGCGTTCGCGCACTCCATCGGGCCATTCGACGACGACGGCCGCAACCTCGGAGCGACGTCCCGAGGCCGAACATGCACACGCGCGTCGCTGGCGGATAGATAGCTGCCATCGGTCCGGACGCGGCGCCAAACGGTCGGCCGTCCGGCGCGCTCTACGCCGATCCTGGCGCCAAACCCGAAGCGGTTGCCCTGCGCCTGCTGCAGGCGCACCTGCAGCCAGTGGTGCTGCCTTCGCGGCCTGATTGAGGAGAAGCCTCACGGGTCCGTTGTTGTTGGTCGCGACGACGTCCATGTCGCCGTCGTTGTCGATGTCGCCAAAGGCAGCCCCGCGGCCGATCTCCGCGCGATCGAAGGCCGGGCCTGCCGGCCTTGCTGGCGTTTCCTCGAACCTGCCCGCACCCGTGTTGTGAAACAGCTGGTTCCGCATCCGGAACGGGAACTTCTCCCCGCGCTGCGCTTCGACGATGTTGACCGCGCCGTTCACGATGAAGAGATCGAGCCACCCGTCGTTGTCGTAGTCGAGCCAGTCGGCGCCGAATCCGGTGAACGCCGCGGTCGGCGCCGCGAGCCCTACCCTGCTCCGCGCATCGTCGAAGCTGCCGCGTCCGTCGTTGACATACATCGCGAAGGTCTCGCCGACGATATTCGTGACGAAGAGATCCTCGTCCCCGTCGAGGTCGAAATCGCCGGAGGCGATGCCCATGCTGCCCTCGGGATTACCGGCCGCGTTCAACGCCGATCCCGACAACAGCCCATCATCCTTGAACGTACCGTTGCGCTGATTGATCCAGAGCTGGTTCGGCGTCGCGTCGTTCGCGACATAGAGATCCAGCCACCCGTCGCCGTTGTAGTCGCCGGTCGATACGCCCAGCCCTGAGCCATCGGCCTTGTTGATGCCGGCGGTCTCGGTCACGTCGGTGAAGCGGCCGCCTCCGTCGTTGCGATACAACCGGTCCGGGACCGGCCGGTACGAGCCCGGGCTGCAATAGTCCCTGGCGCCGACAGCGTCCTTGCACACCTTGTTGCCGGCGAGCGTGAAATCGAGGTAGTTGGTCACGAAGAGATCGAGGTCGCCGTCGCGGTCGTAGTCGACGAACGCACCGCTCGCGCTCCATAACGCGTCGCTCACGCCCGCCTGCTTCGTCACGTCGGTGAAGGTGCCGTTGCCGTTGTTGCGGTAGAGCGTCTCGGGACCAAAGGA
The DNA here is from genome assembly GCA_963771395.1 of uncultured Acidobacteriota bacterium. Lineage (GTDB taxonomy): Bacteria > Acidobacteriota > Vicinamibacteria > Vicinamibacterales > 2-12-FULL-66-21 > DATBJJ01. The sequence goes on from CAVYTY010000022.1 coordinate 302,433, forward strand.
AGTCACGAAGAGATCGAGATCGCCATCGTTGTCGTAGTCGCCAACGACAGCGCCCATGCCGTGGCCGCGCAGACCGACGCCGGCCTGTTGGGTCACATCCGTGAATTGCAGCCTCGGGCCGCCGTCGCCGGCGACCCTGAGGTCGTTGCGGAACAACCGGCTCGTCGGATGCGCGGGTCCGATCTTCCCGCCCGGCTCGAACGGACCGCCCTGCACCAGGTACACATCGAGATCCCCGTCGCCGTCGTAGTCGAAGAGCGCCACGCCCGCGCCCATCTGCTCCGCGATGTAGTACTGACCACTGGCGCCGCTGACGTGCGTGAACGCGAGACCTGCCTGGGCGGCCACCTCGGCGAAGAGCGGCGAGGCCGGGGCCGACGACTGGGCGGCGCCGAGCATGACCCACCCGGCGAGCAGGGCTGCGACGACCACACTGACACCTGACAGCTTTCTCATTTCAGTTTGGCCAAATCGCGCTCGATGATCGCCGCCAGATCCTGCTGTCCGTACTCGAGCGCGAGGCGCCTGGCCTCGGTGGCCCACTTGATGCCGTCGTCCTTGTGCCCGGCCCGCACGTGCGCCGCCGACAGCAGAAAGATGTATCTCGGCGTTTCGCGGTCCTGGGGTTGAGACAGCTTTGCCAGCTCGGCGATGGCTTCCTCATTGCGTCCAAGGGCAAGCAGCATGCGTCCCAGATTGAACCGGGCCAGCCGAAACGTTGGCTGACTCTCCAGCGCCTGCCGGTACTCGTCGGCCGCCGCCTCGAACTGGCGCTGGCGCTCGAGGACCTGGCCGAGATTGTTGCGCGCCTGCACGTAGGTGGGATCCATGATGAGCGTACGCCGGTAGGCGTCGGCGGCGAGATCCCATTTCTCCTGCATGCCGAGCAGCACGGCATAATCATAGTGCGCACTGCTGAGATTTACCCCGAGAGCCACCACGGCGCGGTAGTGTTCCTCTGCCTTCACGAAATCGCCGCGCTGCCCATAGAGCGTGATGAGGTTGGCGTGCGCCCTGGCCAGCGAGGCGTCACGGGCAAGCGCCGCTTCGTGCGCCGCGATCGCGCCAGCCAGGTCGCCCTCCCCGGAAAGCCTGATCCCCAATTGGAGATTCGCCTCGGCATCGTCGCGAATCGAGGTCAGCGCTGCGCGAACCGGATCGTCGACTGCCGGCCACCGCGGCCCGAACTGCGCATGGCCTGCAGCGGCGCCGCGCGCCTCCTCCGTTCGTCCCAGTGCGCGGTACGAGAGCGCGAGAGCGTAGTGGGCGCTGCCGAACTCTGGAAACAATTGAATCGCGCGTTGCAGGTGCACGATGGCGCGGTCGTGCCGGCCTTCGGCGGCAGCGATGCGGCCGAGGCCGAGCTCCGCGGCCGGCGCGGCCGCCTGCTCGCGGGCGAGCGCCTCGAACAGATCACGGCTCTCTCTGAGGTCGCCGGCTTCATACAGCGACTCGGCGAGCCGCAAGCGGGCCGGGAGATAGCCGGGGACCAGGGTCAATGCCTGTCTGAGCGGACCCGCAGCAGCGTCGTGCCGGGCCAGGCGCTGCAGGACGAGCGCGTCAAGGTAAAACCAGTCGAACACGCGAGGGGCGAGCAGCTGGCACCGGGTGTAGGCCTGATGCGCGCCTTCCCACTGCTCCCACGCATGCAGCAGACGGGCCAGGCCGCACACCGCGTCCGCGTCAAACGGACGCGCGGCTGCCTCGCGGTAGGCGGTCGCCAATGGTTTGTGGGCTGCTGGAGGATATGTGTCCAGCGCGGGGAGAGGCAGCGGCGGCGGGGACGGCTGCCCAAACGCGAGCGCGCCCGAGGCGATGAGGACGATTGCTCCCTTGCCAGCCGCCCGGTGCGCACGCCAGCCCAGTGGATGCGTCACAGAGCAACGATACCGGATTTAGGCCCGCCTGGCGGCAATGAAACCGGAACGCGAGCAAATGAGCTGCGGACAGCACGGAAAACACGGAATCCTGCCGCGTGCCGGCCGCCGACACCCGCGGCAAACTGATGCCCTCGACCAAGCTTGGTGCCATGGCGGCTCGAGAGGACTAGAATCCCAGCACGATGAACCTTGCCGGTGTCTCCTGCAGCCTTGGACTCAGTTTCACTCTGATCGTGATGACCGGCGCAGCTCTCACTCCGCGGGAAGCGGTGCCGAGCGGATCATCCGGCGTTTCGAGCAGACTCAGGGTCGCCTCGAGCCAGTCGACTGGCGACAAGGACCGTGTGCAATTGCGGAACGTGGCGGACGCCGCCGGGCTGCACTTTGTCCACCAGCATTCCCCCACTCCAGAGAAGTACTACGTCGAGAGCGCTCCCGGCGGACTGGCAGTTTTCGACTATAACAACGATGGCCGGCCGGACATTTTCTTTACGAACGGCGCCCACACCCCATCGCTCGAGAAGACGACGGCGGCGTACGCCAACCGGCTGTACCGCAACGATGGCGGCATGCGCTTCACCGACGTGACCGACGCCTCGGGCACGAAGGGAGTCGGCTACGCCATGGGTGCCGCCGCGGGCGACTACGACAACGATGGACACGTCGACCTCTTCGTCGCGGGAGTGAAGACGAACCAGTTGCTGCGCAATCGCGGAGACGGAACGTTCGAGGACGTGATCGCGCGGGCCGGTATCGCCAGCGGCGATTGGGCTGTGGCAGCCGGCTGGTTCGACTACGACAGCGACGGCCAGCTGGATCTCTTCGTTGTGAACTACCTGCAGTGGTCACCGGACACCAATCGCTACTGCGGCGATCAGAGCCGTGGTCTTCGGATCTACTGTCATCCCAGGTTCTTCCCGGGCCTGGCGAACCGGCTGTATCGCAATCGTGGAGGCGGCAGCTTCGAGGACGTATCGGCACGGGCGGGCCTGCTCGCGCATGTCGGCAAGGGGATGAGCGTCGCCTTCGCGGACTACGATCACGATGGGCGCGTCGACGCATTCGTCACCAACGACACCGTTCCGAACTTTCTCTTCCGGAATGCCGGCGACGGCACGTTCCGCGAAACGGCCCTCCTCGCCGGGGTGTCCGTGCCTTCATCGGGACGTCCCGTCTCGGCGATGGGCACGGACTTCCAGGACTACGACAACGATGGGTGGGAGGACATTCACTTCACCGCGCTCTCGGGTGAAACATTTCCTCTTTTTCGCAATGACGGACGCGGTGCGTTTGACGAGACGACACAGGCCAGTGGCCTGGCGATGCTGACGGTGAAGTCCTCGGGCTGGTGCTCCGTCCTCGCGGACTTCGACAACGATGGGCGCAAGGACATCTTCACCGCCAATTCTCACGCGAACGATCGCATCGCGGAGTCCGAAGCGAGCGGCTGGAAACAACCGAACAGTCTCTTCCTCAACAGCGGTGCGGGACGTTTCCGCGATGCGACCGCTGACTCCGGTCTCGCCGGCGCCGTCGCGGTGCACCGGGGGTGCGGGGTCGCCGATTTCAACAACGACGGCCGTCTGGATCTCGCCGTGCTGGTGCTCGGGGCGCGGCCGGAGCTATGGCAGAACTGGTCTGCCTCCGATCGCCGCTGGCTGATCGTGCGGCTCGTGGGCACCAAGAGCAATCGCGACGGCATCGGCGCGCGCGTCATCGTCGGCAATCAGGTGCGCACGATGACCACCGCGGTCGGCTACGCCTCATCCTCACACGCCGGGGTGCACTTCGGGCTGGGAACCACAACCGAAGTCGATCGCCTCGAAGTCCACTGGCCATCCGGCACGCGCCAGATCGTCGAAAAGGTGAAGACGAATCAGGTGATCGAGGTCAAAGAACAGGAGTCAGGAGGTAGGAGGTAGGAGGGCAGGAGGTCTATTTCGGTGGCGTGATCGTCCTCTGACCGACCGCTGCGCTCCGCTCCTGGACCGCCCGCTGGATCTCCTGCGACCGTTCGAGCAGGGCGGCGCCTTTCTCCCGCTGTCCGAGACCGGTGTAGGCCCGAGCGAGCTGAACATGCAGGCTGCCGTCCTGGTCGCCGGCGAGCTGCGCCTCGATCAATGGAATGGCCTGGGCGAAGTCCCCCTTCTGGACGTAGGCACGGCCTAGCGCCAGGCGCGGAGTAGGGTCGGACGAGTCGCGTGCAATGGCGCGCTGCAGCATCGGCACTGCCTCATCGAGACGCTGCAACTGCAGCAGGGAGTCGCCGCACACGGTCAGGAGGCGAGCGTCGTCCGGATTGGCCTTGAGAAGCGGCAGCAGCGTGGCGACGGCCCGCTCGTAGTCGCGTGCGGCATAGGACCGAGGTTCCGAGGTCGTCGAGCAGCGACGAATCGCCCGGCGCAAACTTCAACGCGGCCTCGAGCTCGACAATCGCGTCCGCAAACCGGCGTTCGGCGCGCGCACGCATGGCGCGCACTTCACGCCGCTCCCGCGAATCGGGAAGCGCCTCGACCCGCTTGAACACCTCGAGGGCGAGCTCCGTGGCGGCCCGGGCGCGCCAATAACGAGATTCCGCGTCAGTTCCGGCAAGCGCCGCGACCAGCGCGGGTCGATACCGGCCGGAGCGAAATTCGCACAACGGCCGCCGCTTCGCGCACGCGACGGCCGAAAGCGTTCCTCGAGCACGTTCGGTCGCCGCCCAGTCAGCGTGACCCGTCTGCTCGTAGATTCGAGCGACAGAATCATGAATGCTGACCATCGAGGGCAGCCGCTCGAGAGTCGCCCGATAGATGGCAAAAGCGTCGGTCAACCGGCCGTCGGCCAGGAGGGCGTCGGCCACCAGCAGCTGACGCCACGGCGACTGCTCCGCTTCCGCATCGAAGCTGGCCAGCGCGCTCTGCGTCAAAGCGTTGTACCCGTGGCCAAGTGCATACCAACCCGCCGGCAGCCTCGGGGCCAGCTCAGTGATCTTGCGCAGTTGAGCGACGGCATCGACTTGACGGTCGACGGCAGCGTAGGCCTGCGCGAGCATTCGGCGCTGCTCGATATCCGCGGGCCGGGCCGCCACCGCCCGCTCGAGCGGCGCGACGGCCTTGTCGGCCTTCCCCAGCGCGAGATAGCTGGAGCCGAGAAAGAGGTGCGCGGGGATCAGATCGGGCTTCAGCTTGATGGCTCGCTCCAGCGGTGCGAGCGCCTCTGCTTCGTGACCGCCCATCGCGAGCGCCATGCCCAGGTTCATCAGCAGTCCGGGCTCGTCCGGGAGGCTCCGCAGCATCTCCCGGTAGATGGCTGCCGCGTCGTCGAATCGGCCTTCGCTCATGGCCTGGCCGGCGGCCTTGTTGCGGGCGCCGACATCGGCGGATTGCGCGGCGCGCGGGGGCGGTGAGAAGCGCCAGCAGAAGCGTCGCAACCGTGATCATGGAGTCGATCGTAAGCCAACAGCGCCAAAAAAAAGGCCGGAAGGAAAACCCTTCCGGCCAGAATTTGCCACCCGACCGAGCGTCAGAACTGGAAGCGAATCCCCATCTGCACCCGGCGGGCCGGTTGATTGCTGCGAACCCGCATGAAGTTCAGGTCCGTAAAGCCGGTCACCGGGTTACCCCATCGTGAATGGTTCAGGACATTCTGCGACTCCACACGGAACTCGGCGCGATAGCGGCCGAACGGAATCGCCTTGAACACGCTCAGGTCCAGGTTCCACTGGCCGGGGCCGCGAAGGAAGTTGCGCCCCGTGTTGCCCCATTTGTTCCCCGGCTGCGCGAAGGATGCCGGATCGTAATACACCTCGTCGGGACCGGCAGAGCCGACGCGTCGAGGTTCGGAGATCTGGTCGATCGTCTGTTGGCCCTGGCGCTGAGCGAGCGCCGTGTTGTCCCCGGCAATGGTGAACGGCGTCCCGGAGAACGCGCTGAAGATACCGTTGACCTGCCAGTTCTTGATGATAGCCGCCACCAGCCCCGGCTCGTTCTTGGCAAACGGAAGCTCGTACACGAAGCCCATCTGGAAGATGTGCGTCCGGTCGTAGCCGGCGAGCGCGAAGTTGCGCTGCAGTTGTGAAGGCTGACTCCACACGAGCGTCGCCCAGCCGTCTTCATCCGTTTCGTTCATCGCCTTGCCCCACGTGTAGGCGCCTTTGAGCAGCAGGCCGCCCTTGAACGGACGGTTGATCGCCATCTGCAATGCGTTGTAACGGCTCCTGGTGCGAGCGGCCCAGTCGAATATGTTCGCGGTGCCGGCCTGCGCGAAGAGCTGCCGCTGCGTGTCTCCGCCTGACTCCGCATAGTTCAGATTCTGGTCGGCATACCCTCCGTCAGTCCGGGTCCCGACGTAGCCCAGGGTGATATAGAGGTCGAGTGGAAACTGTCGCTCGAGGGTGACGTTCCATTGCTGGATCCGTCCGCGGTCCACATCGTCCGGATTGGGCGTGCGGGTTTCGACGTTGCGTGGAAACGGAATCCGCCCCGTGCTGGTGTCGGGCAGCGGGACCGGGGGGATGCCGTCTGCCAGCGGGAACGAGGCGAAATTGCTGGCGGTGGCGTTCTGGCTGAAGCCAATCGTGAGAGGGTAGAACCCACGAAGTGGACGCGACCAGGGCAACGGGTTGTAAGTAATGCCGTAACCGGCTGCGGAACACCGTCTTCTCGTTGATACGGTAGGCGGCACCGAGACGAGGGGCGAAGAGCGATTTACTCACGTTGATCCCGACATCCTGGGGGATATTCCCGACGCCTCCCAGCAGGTACTCCCACGTGGTGAAATCGAGCCGCTCCAGGCCGCGATCCCTACGCGTCATCAGCGGATAGTATTCGTAGCGCAAACCGAGGTTCAGCGTCAGTTTCTCGCTCACGTTCCAGCGATCGGCGACGAACAGGCCGTACTGATTCTCACGGCCGGACATGTCTTCGAACTGGATGCTCTTGCCGTAGCCGCTCGTCCGACCGAGCAGGAAGGCTGCGTACTGGTTCCACGTGTTGGACGTGTAGCCGGGCTGCCCCGTGATGTTGCCCGAGAAGTTGAAGTTGCCGCGTGGGCCCGACCCGAGCTCCGGCTGCCAGTGATCGAGCTGGTAGCGGATGAAATCGAACCCGGCGCGGAACTCGTGCGCGCCAGCGAGCTTCGTGAGGTTCGTCGTAACCGTGTAGCTCTTCTCGTGACGTTCCAGCGGATGCCACGTGGCGCTGTTGCCGATAGTGCTCAGGCCGACGGCGAACGACGGCATCCCGCTCTGACGAGGGTCCGGGCCGTTCGTTCCGGGAATGCCAAAGTCCTCGCTACCGTAATTGGTGCCAAAGTCCGAGCCCTGGGCCGTCTGGTCCTGCCAGTTCATGCCGAAGTTGCCGTCGATGAGCATCGTAGGGCTGAGGCTCCAGGTGTGCCCGACCGTCGCCACGTAGCCGTTCGTGTCGCCAAGCCCGCCCTCGTCGACGCCCAGGAAGTACAGATTCGCCACCTTGGCCTGCATCGTGGAGAACTTCCCGAAAATCTGATGGTTGGTGCTCCTGTTCCAGTTCACTTTCACATCATAATTGTCGCGATTCGCTGTCGGTGTTCGGGGCAGGAACAGATTGTTCTGGAGGCCGTTGTTGGTGCCCGGATTATTGGGCGCAGGGTAGAGCGCCTGAATTTCTCGCGAAATACTGCTGATGCGATTCGCAGGAATCACCGCGCCGGCGAATTCTGTCCGGCCGGTGCCGTCGACATTTCCCGTAGCCGGGTCGAACAGCCGAAATGCCGGTACGGCCGCAAGCACTTCGCTGAAGTCCCCGTTCCGCATCCGCGCAGTCGGCACGGAGTAGCTGTCAAAGCGGCTGTTGCGCTCGTAGTTGCCTTCGTACGCCGCGAAGTAGAACAGCTTGTCTTTCTCGATCGGACCGCCGACGGTGCCGCCGCCGATCGTGACGCTCGAATCGAGCTTCGAGGGGTCGAAGAACTGCCGGGCGTTCAGCTCGTCCTGATTGCGGAAGTAGAACGCAGAGCCCCGTAGCGCGTTCGTCCCCGACTTGGTCACCAGCGTGATCGCAGCGCCGCCCGCCATGCCCTGGCCCGCGTCGAAATTGTTCGTGCTGATGTTGACCGTATCGATGGTCTCCGCCGGTGCCACATAGCCGACGTGGTGCGGCAGCCAGATGTTGACGCTGCTCGCCCCGTCGAGGCGCGTGTTGTTGGTGTTCGGGTTCGTCCCGTTCACAAAGGTGCGCAGCGAACGGCCCGGCGTGTCCGTCTGGTCGTTCTGGAAGACGGCGGGCGTCGCGCCGGGCACCAGGTTGATGAGCATCTGGTAGTTGCGGTACTGGTTGAGCGGAAGGTTGACGATCTCTTGCGCTCTCAGTTCCGTATGGAGGTCGGCCTTGTCGGTCTGCAGGAGCTTGGCGTCGGAAGCGACGGTCACGGTTTCGGAAATGGTGCCGACCTCCAGCGTCACGTCGACGCGGGCAATCTGGCCAACGCTGACCGGCACGTTGGATCGCACGCCTTCACGGAAACCGCTCAACGAGATCTTGACGTCATACTGCCCTGCCACCACGTTGACCACGCTGTAAGTACCATCAACGCTCGTGACGGCTTCTCGCGTGAGGTTGGTGTCCCTGTTGACGATGGTGACGGTCGCGCCGGGGACGTTAGCTCCCTGGGCGTCCTTGACCGCGCCGACGACGCTGCCGTACAACACCTGCGAGACAGCAGGGGTGACCGACAGGCATATGGTAAGGATGGTGCAAATGGCTCCGAATAGATATAGATAGGACGACTTCGACCGATGGGGTTCGCTCACAGATTCCTCCTCCCGAAAAGCTGCTGGACTTTCAAACTTGCCGACTGCGCCGAACGGCGGTGACGGTGGGGTCGACTTCCGTCCTCCTCCGAGGTGGAAGCCTGTATGTCGTAGTGACCAGTCACCTGTTCATACTAGCCGAGGGCGCGATGCGACCGTAGCACACGACGCGGGGCGACGCAAGGTTCGCGGCACGACTACCATTCGCAGTTTTCGAAGAGAGGGCGCTCTTGTTGGGTTCGGCAGTGAGATTCTCCAAGTGCTGAGGGGCTTACCAAATGCTGAGCTGTTGGGCGGCGCTGACGGTAGAGCTTCGCTTCCGGGTCATTTCCCCGTTCCGCGGCGCAGCGTGACGACGCGGTCCACCTGCACATCCGTCCAGCGCTCGCGCACGCCATCGGGCCACAGGACGCTCACGGACGGCACCTGTGACGACGTGCCCAGACCGACATGCACACGCGCGTCGCCCGCCGACAGATAGCTGCCGTCGGTCCGGACGCGACGCCAGACGGTCGGTCGTCCAGCGCGCTCCACACCGATCCAGGCACCAAATCCGAAGCGGTTGCCCTGCGCCTGCTCCAGACGCACCTGCAGCCAGTGATTCCGCGCGCCGGCCTGATTCACGAGCAGCCGCACCGGTCCGTTGTTGTTCGTGACCACGACGTCAACGTCGCCGTCATTGTCGATGTCGCCAAACGCTGCCCCGCGGCCGATCTCCGCGCGATCGAAGGCCGGGCCTCCGGCCTTGCTGGTCTCCTCGAATCGTCCGGTACCGGTGTTGCGAAACAACTGGTTCCGCATCCGGAACGGGAACTTCTCTCCGCGCTGCTTTTCCACGATATTGACGGCACCGTTGGCGATCAAGAGATCGAGCCATCCGTCGTTGTCGTAGTCGAACCAGTCGGTGCCGAATCCGGTGAACGCCGCGGTCGGCGCCGCGAGCCCCACCCTGCTCCGCGCATCGTCGAAGCTGCCGCGTCCGTCGTTGACATACATCGCGAAGGTCTCGCCGACGATGTTCGTGATCAAGAGATCCTCGTCCCCGTCGAGGTCGAAATCGCCGGAGGCGATGCCCATGCTGCCCTCGGGATTACCGGCCGCGTTCAACGCCGATCCCGACAACAGCCCGTCGTCTTTGAACGTGCCGTTGCGCTGATTGATCCAGAGTTGGTTCGGCGTCGCGTCGTTCGCGACGTAGAGGTCCAGCCACCCGTCGCCGTTGTAGTCGCCGGTCGCGACGCCCAGTCCGGCACCATCGGCCTTGCTGATGCCGGCGGCCTCCGTCGCATCGATGAACCGGCCGCCGCCCTCATTGCGGTAAAGCTTGTCCGGTACCGGGCTATACGCGCGCGGGCTGCAGTAGTCCCGGGCCCCCAGGGCATCGTTGCACCGTTTGCTGCCGGCGAGCGTGAAATCGAGGTAGTTGGTCACGAAGAGATCGAGGTCGCCGTCACGGTCGTAGTCGACGAACGCACCGCTCGCGCTCCATAACGCGTCGCTCACGCCCGCCTGCTTCGTCACGTCGGTGAAGGTGCCGTTGCCGTTGTTGCGGTAGAGCATCTCTGGACCAAAGGAGGTCACGAAGAGATCGAGATCGCCATCGTTGTCGTAGTCGCCAACGGCAGCGCCCATGCCGTGGCCGCGCAGGCCGACGCCGGCCTGTTCGGTCACGTCGGTGAAATGCAGCACGCGGCGGCCGTCGGCAGCAACCTTGACGTCATTGCGAAACAGCCGGCTCGTTGGATGCGCGGACCCGATCTTTCCGCCCGGCTCGAAGCGGACCGCCCTGCACCAGGTACACATCGAGGTCCCCGTCGCCGTCGTAGTCGAACAGTGCCACGCCGGCGCCCATCTGCTCGGCCATGTAGTACTGGCCGGTCGCACCACTGACGTGCGTGAACGAGAGGTTGGCCGCAGCTGCGGACTCGACGAAGAGCGGCGAGGCCGGGCCTGGCGACTGTGCGGCGACGAGTGCGACCCACGCAGCGAGCATGGCTGAGGCGGTCACCGCAGGGGCAGTTCGCGAACCGCCCCTGACGAGAGTAAGGCTGATGGCTGACGGCTGTGTCATTTCAGTTTGGCCAAATCGCGCTCGATGATCGCCGCAAGATCCTGCTGTCCGTACTCGAGCGCGAGGCGCCTGGCCGTCGGTGGCCCACTTGATGCCTTCTTCCTTGTGCCCGGCCCGCACGTGCGCCGCCGACAGCGCAAAGAGATATCGTGGCGTTTCGCTGTCCTGGGGCTGCGACAGCTTCGCCAGCTCGGCGATGGCTTCCTCATTCCGCCCAAGGGCAAGCAGCATGCGTCCCAGATTGAATCGCGCCAGACGGAACGTCGGCTGAGTCTCGACAGCCTTCCGGTATTCGTCAGCCGCCGCCTCGAACTGACGCTGCCGCTCGAAGATTTGCCCGAGATTGTTGTGCGCCTGCACGTGGACTGGATTGAGCGCGAGCACCTTGCGGTACGCGTCCGCGGCGAGATCCCACTTCTCCTGCAGGCCGAGGAGCACGCCATAGTCGTAGTGCGCCTCGCTCAGATCCCCGCCCAGGGCAACGGCGGTGCGGTAGTGCTCCTCTGCTTTCGACAACTGGCCGGCACGTCCGTACAGCGAGATGAGGTTCACATGTGCCCGGGAGAGCGACGGATCTCGCGCCAGGGCTGCCTCGTGCGCCGCAATCGCGCCGGGCACATCGCCCCTCTCGGCGAGTTTCACGCCGCGCTGCAGGTTCGCTGCCGCGTCGTCTCGAAGCGCGGTCACGGCGTCACGTACCGGGTCCTCGAGCGCAGGCCATCTGGCTCCGTATTGCGCGTGCTGTGCGAGCTCTCTCTGCGCATCCTCCGTTCGTCCCGCCGCCCGATACGAGAGCGCGAGCGAGTAGTGGGCGGCAGCGAACTCGGGAAATAGAGCGATTGCGCGCTGGAAATGAAGAATCGCGCGGTCGTGCCGGCCCGCGACGGCTTCAAGTCGGCCGAGGCCGAGCTCGGCCGCTGGTGCAGCGCGTGGTTCGCCGGTCAACGACTCGAAGAGACGCCGGCTCTCCTCGAAATCGCCTGCTTCGACCAATGCGTCGGCGAGCCCGACACGGGCGGGCAGATAGTCCGCGGCCGTCAGCGCCTGTTTGAATCGGACCGCGGCCTCCCCGTGCCGCGCCAGGCGTTGGAGCACGAGCGCGTCGAGGTAATGGCATTCCAGGCTGCGCGGCGCGAGTGCCTGGCAACGTGCGTAGGCCTCGTGCGCGCCCTCCCACTGTTCCCAGGAATGCAGCACTTTCGCGAGCGCACCCACCGCGGCAGCATCGGACGGTCGCGCCGTCGCGTCCTTGTGTACGCGTGAGATTGCTTCACGGGCCGAGGATGGGTACGTGTCAAGGGCCAGATGAGGAAGCGGCGGCAGTGCCCCTTGCGCCGAAGCGCGGGCAGGGAAGACGGTGAGGGCGAGAACTACGACGAGGGGACGGGAATGCTGGCTGAAGAGGCTGCTGCGAATCACCCTGGGACCTGTGCCGACCGAGTATAGCCTCAGCCCCGCCGCGATATCGCGCGCGGCGGGGCTGAGGTTCCTTCGCTCTCTAGAAACTGAACCGCAGACCGAGCACGATCTGCCGCTCGACGTAGACGGCGTTGGTCAACGCACCGCCGCCGGGAAGGCCAGCAATCTGCATGAACGTACCGCTGGTCACGTTGCTGTCAGGGTTCGCGAACACCGGGTGGTTCAGGATGTTCGAGCCCTGCACCCGCGCCTCCAGCCGCTTCTGTCCGCCAATCGGGAAGGAGCGGAACAGTGAGAAATCGAGGGTCCAGCCCCCCGGTCCACGGAACTGGTTCCGCTCAGTGTTCCCGAAGCGGACACCGGTTGGCTGCTGCCAGGCGGCCGGATCGAAGTAGGTGCCGGAATTGCCGATCTTGCCGATCGTTGTCACGTTCCCGACGAGATCGGCGGTCTGCTGGTTACCAGGGGTGTTCACCGCCGTGCCGCTGGCGGTTACCGTGAAGGGCGTACCGCTGAACGCGCCGAACACGCCGTTGATCTGCCAGTCGTTCAGGACTGCCTTGAAGATGTTGTCGTAGCTGCCCTGCCACGGGAGCTGATAGGCGAAGCCAAGCTGGAAGTTGTGCGTGCGGTCGAACCCCGCCACCGCCCAATTGCGATCCTGCTCGCTCGGCGTGTTGAAGGTCAGCGTTGTCGCGCCGTCCCCGTCGCTGTGATTCATCGCCTTGCTCAGCGTGTACGCGCCCTTGACCAGGAAACCGTGCGTGAAGGGCTTATTCAGCGCGATCTGCAGCGAGTCGTACTGCGTCTTCAACCGCTGTCCCCACGAATTGATGGCCACGAGGCGTCCCATCGGCGCGTAGGGGCGGCTCCCGTTGCCACCACCGAGCGTCAAGGGTGCGTTGATGTCCAAGGCGGCATATCCGCCGGTACCCCGTCGCTCCGACGTACGCGACATCGACCGACATGTCGTACGCCAGCCGCCGTTCGACCGCGGCGTTCCACGTTTGGACGTAACCCCGGTCGACGTTGCCCGGTTCGGGCGTCCACACGCCGGCCGCGCGATCCAGCCGCACGCGGCCGCTGCTGACATCGGGAGCGACGATCAGGGGGAGACCCTCAGCGAGCGTGCGGCCCCACCCGAACGTGTCGGCGTTGATGAAGCTCGAGGAGATGGTTATCGGATAGTCGTTATGCCCCCGCATCGGCCGTGCCCAGGCCTGGGCGTTGTACGTCAGACCGTAGCCGGAACGGAGGACCGTTTTGTCGTTGAGCCTGTATATGCCGCCCACGCGCGGCGCGAAGTTGTTCAGGCCGGCCGACAACCCGTTGGTCTGCGGATTCCCGCCTCGTCCGGCGATGATGACCTCGAGCGTTTGGAGATCGAGGCGGTCGATGCCGCGCCCGTCCGCGCGGTACGCGATCGGGTAGTACTCCCACCGCAACCCGAGATCCAGTGTCAGTTTTCCAGTCGGGGTCCACCGATCGCGGAAATACAGCGCGTGCTGCCATTCACGCGTGGTCATCAGCTCGTTCTGCACGCTCTTGCTCGGGGTCCCGACCAGACCGAGCAGAAACGCCGCGTACTGATTGTAGAAGTTGTTCGTCTGGCCGCCAGCCAGCGCCGTCGTGGCGCCGCTGAACGCGAATGCGCCGCGAGGGTTGTCCGTTTCCGGCTGCCAGTGGTCCAGGTACAGGAAGTTCAGGAAATAGCCGCCGCGGAAATCGTGGCGCCCCTTCAGCTTCGAGAGGTTCGCCGCGATCGAATACGTGCGCTCGTCACGGAAGATCGGGTTCCAGCCGTCACGGTTGCCAACATCGCTGAAACCGGTGACGAAGCGCGGATACCCCGCGTAGCGCTGGTCGCCGATTCCCTGGTCGTTCGTGCCGGGAATACCCAGGACGTCGAGCCCGTAGTTGCCGTCGTTGAAGTCCGGTCCGAGCACGTCCTGCTTCTGCCGCGCGAAGCCGAAGGTCATGTCCATCAGCAGTGTCGGCGTGATGGTATACGTCTGGCCCGCCGTGAACGACCACACCTTCGTGAACCCGCCATCCCCGGTAGCGTCCGTGGGCGGTCCGAGGTAGTTCGTCAGGTCATCGACGACAGCGTCCATGTAGCTGAACTTGCCCCAGATCTGGTTCGCGGTTGTGCGGTTCCAGTTGAGCTTCAGGTCGTAGTTGTCGCGGTCCACGGTGCGCGTTTCCTCGCGCTGATAGTTTCTCGTCAGGCCGCCCAGGCCTGTCCCCGTGGTATTCGGCAGCGGGTAGAGCTGCATGCACCTTCAGCGCAATCGGATCGATCATGCCGCCGGGAATCTGGTTGTTGGCGAATGGCTGACGGCCAACACCGTTCGCGCCGCCCGTGAACGGGTTGTAGATTGTCTGTTGCGTGCCCGCCATTGTTGGTGGCTCTGCTGAAGTCGCCGCCGCGAAGGGCCGCATCCGGTACGTTGAAAAAGGTCGTCAGGCTGCTCGTCCTCTTGTAGCCCTCGAACGACCCGAAGAAGAACACTTTGTTCTTGGCGATCGGCCCGCCAAGGGTGCCGCCGAACGTGTTCGCCTGGACCGGCAGCTTGTCGGGCTTGGTCTCCAGCGCCGAAGAAATACGGATTCGCGTTCAGCTTGTCGTTGTTGAAGAATTCGAACGCGGAACCCCTGAAATTATTCGTACCCGACTTGGTGACGACCGTCACGGCCGCACCACCGGCCATCCCCTGCTCCGCGTCGAAGCTGCTGGTCGAGATATTGACCGTATCGATCGTCTCGGCCGGCGAGATGTACATGTTGTGGTTCGGCAGCCAGATGTTCACGTTCGTGGCGCCATCGGTGCGGGTCGAGTTGTTCGTGTTCGCCTGGCCGTTGACGTTGGTCGCCAGCGACCGTGCCGGCGTGTCCGTTTCCGCGTTGCCGAACGCCATCGGCGTCGTTCCAGGCACCAGGTTGATCAGGGCCTGGTAGTTTCGGAATCGGTTGAGCGGCATTGCCTCGATCTCTGCCGACTTCAACTCGGTGCTGACGTCCGCCTTGTCGGTCTGCAGCAGCTGCGCCTCCGAGGCAACCGTCACCGTTTCTGTAACCGTGCCGACCTCGAGCGCCATGTCGACGCGGGAAATCTGGCCAATCGTGACGGGAACGTTGGACCGGACGCCTTCACGGAAGCCCTGCAGAGAAATCTTGACGTCGTACGCCCCTGCCGGGACGTTGATCAGGCTGTACGCACCCTCCGCGTTCGTGACCGTATCCCGCGTGAGGTTGGTTTCCTTGTTGACGATAGTGACGGTCGCGCCAGGGACCGAAGCGCCCTGCGCGTCTTTGATGGCGCCGACAATGCTGCCGTACAGCACCTGCGAGACGGCAGGCGTGGCCGACAGGCATAGACCAAGGATGATGCAGGTGGCTCCGAACAGGCGTAGGCCGAAGATCATGGGCCGACGGGCTTCGCTCACAAATCCCCTCCCTTGAAACGCAACGGGTGCAGACCTGGGAAGTGCCGAACAGACGACAACAGTGGCCGATTTCCTCCTTTTGCGGCTAACGTGTTCAGGTTAGCCGAGACCGAGGCGGACCCTAGCATACAGGGGTGTACGACGCAAGGTTTTTGACCGGGGCGCCTGTTACGATAGGGAATAAACAGCATAACTCCACGCGTAACGGTGTGCAGCCATGGGCAGTTACGGGCAGCGCTCGGGTCCATCCGAAACTCATCAGTTCTTCCCTACCGACCGTCAGCTTCGCTTCTTCCGCGCGCTCGAGCCCGCCAAGGCCAGCTGAGGTCGCCCATGTTCAAGGCGAAGAACTTCCAGACAATGAGCTCGGGATGACACACGCCTTCAGTCCGGATCGTGAGAGCTGGAAGCTGGAGCTGAAAGCTCACTTGAACAGATCGTCGAACGCCTTGCGGGCGCTCGTGGGGGCAACGGACTTGGTCTCGCGCTCGACAGTGTTGCGGGGATCGAAAAACGTGCAGGTGTTGCGCGCATCCTTCGGCGAGACGCGCGTCGGGATGGGCTGCAGGCACTCGAACGGCGCGCTCGTGTCGAAATGCGCGCATTGTGCGCAGGCGTGAAGGTCGGCGCCGCAACGGGCGCAGGTCGCGTCGGGACTCGAGACCGCGGCAACGGTCAACTCGTTCCCGCAGCGCGCGCACCGGACCACCTCCCGGAACCCCGGCATGTTGAAGGTCTTCGGCGCAAGGGGCGGCTGCCCGCGGGGAGCGTACTCCTTCTTTTCGGCAGGCTTCTGGTCGCGCCGCGGCTCGCGCGGTTCGTCCTGATAGCCTCGCTGCCGGTACTTCCGCTCGTCGGACATTTGTCAGTTCGTCGGGGGGCCGATTGGTTACAAGCGACAGCCTACTCGGAGAACGCCTTGTCTGTCTTGGCTGTGCACCCGCGCGGGCACTCCCACCACAGCCGGGTTCCTGGGAGGCGGGTCGATTATAGACCAGCACTGCTGATTGCGCGGAACGCGGCTCTCCTGCCGGCCGTATAACGCCCGAGAGGTGCCGCCGCCATGACCCCGTCTGCCATTCGAACGCTCGGCCCACGGACCCGCGTCCCGGCCGCCGTCGCTGTGCCGTTGCTGCTCGCCACCCTCGTCGCCTTCCAGGGGTGCGATGTCGTCACCGCCAATCTCAAGCACAGCGAGACCGCCGAGTGGCGCAAGACCTACGATCTCGCCCCCGGTGGCCGCGTGCAGATCAGCAACATCAACGGCAAGATCCAGGTCGAACCGTCGACGGGGAACACCGTCGAAGTCGTCGCGCAGAAAATCGCGAAGGCGGCAAATCCGGCGGCCGCGAAGGAAGCGCTCGAGCGGATCGAAATCCGCGAGGAGGTCTCCCCGTCGAGCATCAGCATCGAAACCAAACTGCCCCGGGGCGGCGGCTGGTTGCAGATGGGCAACACGCAGGTCGAAGTACACCGTCCGGGTCCCTGTCGGAGCCGAGGTCAAGTTCTCGACGGTCAACGGCGGCGTCGAAGTCACTGGCCTCTCCGGACGCGTCATCGCCGAAACGACCAACGGAGGCGTCACCGCCCGCGATATCTCGGGCACGATCGACGCGAGCACGACCAACGGCGGCGTGGACGTGGAGCTTCGCGCGTCGGCGAGGGCGGCGCGAAGCTCGAGTGCACGAACGGTGGCATCAGGCTGCGGCTGCCCGCCGACGCGAAAGCGTCAATCTCGGCGAGCATCACCAACGGCGGCATCGAGTCGAGCGGGCTGTCGATCGAAACGACCGAGAAGTCCCGGCGCCGGCTCGAGGGACGGCTGAACGGCGGCGGCGCACCCATCCGCCTCGACGGAACGAACGGCGGCATCACAATCTCGGCCCGGTAGCTAGCTCGCGTCAGGCGCGTGTGCTACGATCGAAGGCGTCTTGATGAAATGCGGCGCCTGCGAGTTCGACACGCGTCTACCCTTCGAGGCTGCGAAACTCCGTACGAACGGATTCGCGTCGCGTTGACCGGACGCCAGCCGCACCGTTGCCATCAGTGCGGATGGCGAAAGTGGCGCGAGGTCACGATCCTCGAGAGCGATGGGGCGCCAACCCGGCCCGACGACCTGCGAACCGGACACGACACGGCGCCGGTCAAGCCCACCGAGCTCGACGAGCTGGATCCGATCCGATCGCGGCGATGAGGCAGCGCGGCCTCACGGCGGAATACGCTCGCTTCACCGCAGCCTACGACTTCCCCCATGCTCCAGTCCCGCGCCGAGCATGAGGCGCACGACCACGGCGTAGTTGGCCACCCCCTCGTTGATACGATTGGCGCGCAGATACGTGTCGTAGACATCGCGCGCGGCTGAGCGGACGACCGGCGTGGCCTGTCGCGTACCGGGCGGCGGCGTCGCACCAGATCCTGCCTCGGTCCGGCAGCCAGTTGCGCCGCGAGCGCCGTGCGATCCGCCCTCGGCAGCGAGGCGGCGACGTGCTCGTAGATGGCCAGCCACCCGCTGTATCGCGCCTTCGCGTCTCCCTGCGTGCACGCCAGCCAGGCAACGAAGTTCGCCTCCGCCTCGTTCGCATAGCCCGCCAGGTGCGCCCATTCGTGCGCCAGGACGAATGGGACGTTCGAACGGCAGCGTGTCCGGGTTGACGATGACTTCGAGGAAGAACGGATCGGTCATGCCGTCGATCGCGGCCGCCCGGAAATACCGCTCGAGCAGCGAACGCTTGGGCACGCCGGTGACGGCGGGCCGTTCGCTGCCGAGCATCCGCTCGGCCGACGCGAACGCCGTTTCGAGCGTCGGCCCTGTCGGCCGCTGCCTCAGCTCATTCGCCGCGGCGTGCAGGGCATTCACTTCGCGCGACCGCGTAGGTGCCGAGCCTGATCGCCGCCTCCCGCGTGACGCGGCGCTGGTCGTACTCGAGCTTCTGCTCGAGCGGCACGCGCCGATAGTTCAGTCCCCAGATCGCGAGAAACAGCAGGAACACGACCGCCGAGAGCGTGATGATGCTCAGCGCGCTCGAGAGGAGCGCGCGCCGGATCCCACCCGCGCGCACGCGCCGCCACAAGACGATCACGAAGGCCACGAGCAGCACGAGCACGGCGATATCCAGCAGGGCGACCGGCACCATGTTGCTCAGCGGGGTCACGACACCCTGGATCGCAGGATAGAAACGGCGGGAATACCACGCTTCAACCAGCCGCGGCGGGAGCGGGACGATCGCCGCGGCGAGCGCCAGCCCGACCAGGCGTGACCCGAAGGAATCGTCATTCTCTCAGTGCCGGCGTCCGACTCCGGCAACGGTCCCGTGATGAGCCTGATCGCGCGCTGGTAGCTGAAGTACGACCAGGCCCACTGCACCATGACGACGAGCCGGTTGCGGAACCCGATCAGATTGAGGATGTGGACGAACAGCCAGGCGAGCCAACCGATGTAGCCCTTGAGCCGCACCCAGCCGAAATCGGCGACGGCCGACGCGCGGCCGATCGTCGCCATGTTGCCGAGGTCCTTGTAGATGAATGGCTGGTAGGGCTGCTGCTCGATCGCCCGCATCACGTTGCGCGCCGCGTGCTTGCCCATCTGAATCGCCACTTGCGCGACACCCGGCAAGGGCTTCCCGTCGGCGCCCGCGAGCGACGCGAGATCGCCGATGACGAAGACGTTGCGTGAACCAGGAACGGTCAGCTCCGGCTCGATGAGCACGCGCCCAGCCTTGTCGAGCGGCACGCCGAGCGTGGCGCCGAGCGGCGAGGCAGCGACGCCGGCCGCCCAGATGACGGTCTCGGCGGCAATGACTTCGGTGCCGACCTCGACGCGGCCGCTGGCGACGTTCGTGACCGCGGCGCCGGTCCGCACGCTGACGCCGAGCCGCACGAGATCGGCGCGCGCCGCCTCGCGCAGCGGCTCCGGAAACGTGCTGAGGACGTGTGGTCCCGCTTCGAGCAGGATGACGCGCGCCGAGCTCGGATCGAAGTGCCGGAAGTCGCGCGCGAGCGACTGACGCGAGATCTCGGCGAGCGCGCCGGCCATCTCGACGCCCGTCGGCCCGCCGCCAATCACCACGAACGTCAGCAGCCGCTCGCGGCGAACCGGATCCGTCTCACGCTCGGCGTGCTCGAATGCCAGCAGCACACGACGGCGGATGTCGAGCGCGTCCTCGATCGTCTTGAGGCCGGGCGCCACCGCGCGCCACTCGTTGTGCCCGAAGTAGGCGTGCGTCGCGCCGCTGGCCACAATCAGATAGTCGTAGGACAGCTCGCCGTCGGCCAGCATCAGCCGACGATTCACCTGATCGATGGCGCGCACGTCCGCGAGGAGAACCTCCACGTTCGACTGGCGCCGCAGGATCCAGCGGATGGGCGACGCGATATCCCCCGGCGAAAGCGCCGCCATCGCCACTTGATAGAGCAGCGGCTGGAAGACGTGATGGTTGCGCCGGTCGACGATCGTGATGCGAACGTCGGCATGGCGCAACGCGCGGGCCGCATACAGCCCGCCAAACCCGCCGCCGATGATGACCACACTGGGAAGTGCCACGAGAGCCACTTCATGGTACTACGCACGTCCTCCAGTCGCGACGGAGAGGACGATGGAGAAGACGACGGGAGAAGACGACGGGAGAAGACGAAGACAACGGGTTCACAACGAAGGACCGAAGACGAACGAAGACGCACGAAGAAGATCGCTCAGCCCGAACGCATCGCGCTGAGGCTGCTCGCGCCGCGCACAGCGCGGCAGGATGGGTGGGACAGACGGAGATCACAAGCCCCGCGCGCTCGAATCGGGAGCTTGTGATCTCCGTCTGTACCCACCCATCCTCCGCCGGCCGGAGGCCGGCGGGCGAGCAGCCGCACAACACTCAACACATGGGGTTGACGATGCGACGAATGCCGTCCTTCACTACTGTTGCGTTGAAGTTGATCAGCAGTCCGACCGGGCAGCTGGTCAGCCGCAGATACGTCAGCATCTGGGCGTCATGAATCGGCGCGAGGGCATCGACAGACTTCAGTTCGATGATGACCCGCCCGTCGATCATCATGTCCAGCCAGCCCGCCGTCGATCATCATGTCGAGCCAGTACACGTCCAGAGTGACACTGCGGTAGACGAGCGGTACGGGCTTCCTCACTTCGACTGCGTGGCCGCTCTCTCTGAGCTCGAACGCCAGACAAGAAGCGTAGGCTGACTCGAGCAGACCTGGCCCCAGGACTCTGTGAACCTTGATACTGCAACCGATGATGTCGTGTGTTATGTCGTTCGTGCCAGCGGGATCAGTCAGCATCGTCGCACCTCGGAAGAGCGAGGCTGCTCGCGCCGCGCGCAGCGCGGCAGGCTGGGTGGGACAGACGGAGATCACAAGCCCCGCTCGATCGGTCGGGGCTTGTGATCTCCGTCTGTCCCACCCAGCCCCCGCCGGCCGGAGGCCGGCGGGCGAGCAGCCGCTTCGTCATGTGCTAGGTGCAACTACGGCGCCGCAGCAAACTGCTGGCAATTGGACGATCAGGCAGGAGAGGGTGGCAGAAACTGCAGCGACCTGGATGCTTCGACTGTGGCAGTTTCTTCTTCGTGCGTCTCCGTTCGACTTCGTTCCTTCGTTGTGAACCCGTTACCTCCGTCTGCTCCGTCAGCTCTTTCAGCTCCCATCAAGCTCCATACCCTCGTCAGCATCACGGCTCCTACCGCCCGCCGATGAGCATCCAGCTGGCCCAGTAGAACGGGCGCGGAGGTCTCGCGGCGCGAGCGGACTACCGGCTCTGGCGGCTTGCAGCGCAACGTCCGGTGCGTCGCCGGCGCGCAGCCGCTTGTGGAGTGCCGCCAGGAGCTCGGTCGAGACGGGATCGTCTGCCGGCCCACCGCGGGAGCACAATCGCGGGGACACCGGCCGCTCGCCACGCCCAGCCAACGGCGCCGACCTCATCGGCGGCATCCCTCATCGTCATCGACGCGCCGTCGGAGAGGACGGCCACGCCGGCGTGCAGGTCCAGGTTCATGATCTCGCGCGCCTCGAGCGCGCCGTCGTTGGCGGCATCGGTCGCGAGCAGCATCGGCGAGAAGAGCGGGCTCGCGCCATTGACGCGAAACGGTGCGCCCAGGTGAATGATGTCCGCTTGCGCGAGGCGCTCGCGCATGGCCGCCTCCGTCGCGTCGGCGCCACGCGATGGCCTGCACTTGATCCGTTTCCGCGCCCGTCGCAATCGCGCCCAACTCCTGCTCGGCCGCCGCCGTGTTTCGAATCGCCCAGCCCGGCGCCGTGCGCGCGAGGTCCTCGACGACCGGCGGTGCGAGTTCCGGTGCGCCGACCGCCACGAGGCGGAGTGGAACGGCGACGGAGTCGGGGTTGGACGGCGTCGGCTCGCTGGTCGGCCGGCGGAGTCCGCACGAGTGCCGTGACCGACGGCGCGTAGGTGATGGATGTCGTATCGGCGAGGTAGCTGCTCTCGACCGGCAACGCTTCGAAGGGCACGCGCCAGAGCACTTCGTGCGGAATCACGATGGCGCGAGGCGCCGCGGCAAAGACTGCCGGCAGACCCGGGGATGAGCTCGAGCGCCGCCGTGCGCCATGCAGCCGCATCCCGGACCATCTCTGGCTGCTGCAGCTTCGCCACGCGCTCCGCGATGGCTCTTCGCGAGGCGTTCTCGAAATGGGTCGAGAAGCGGACGCCGTCCGCGTTGCTTTCGGGGCTCTCCGTGCGCCGCGCGACGATGACGAGGAGGGTCTCCTCGGTCATCACGAACTCGATCAGGATCGTTCCGGCGGCGGGAAGGAGGCGGTCGACGTCAGCTGCGCGTGGCGGCCGGCATCAGGCCGCGCCAGGATGCGCAACGCGGGCAACCGTTCAAAGAGCGCCAGCTGTTGGGCGGTCCGCTTCTGCGTGGCATCGGTGATGGCAGAGTCGAGGCGGGCGATGCGCGCAGCGTCGGGCTTGGGCAGGCCGCGCTCGCGCGAGAGCTGCGCGTGCAGCGACACCAGCTCGCCGGCAAGCGTTCGCTCCTCTTCGCGCTCGCGATCCGTCATCCCGCGGGAGATGTCGCGCTCACCCGGTGCCAGCAACACACGAAGATCGTGAGCGCGCATCCGCTCCGCGGACTCGAAGGCTGCCGCCGCGTCGCCGTCTTCGGCCTGCAGCAGCGCCAGCATCGCGAACGCAGACGACGAATCGCGCGCGACGGGCGCGGACGGGCGGACCTTCGCAACTTCGAGCAGCCGATCGACGGCGGCGACGGCCTCCGTCGCCGCCGCAATGGCCTTCGGCCGATCGCGGAGCCGCCGCAGTGCCTCCGCCTCCGCCACCTGCGCGCGCCACAGCACATCGTCGTGCGCGAGCTTCTCGGCTTCGGGCGGGCGTGGCTGGCGGCGGCGAGCGCCGCGTCAGGCGCGCCGCTGCGGGCGAGCGCTCGAGACAGGCCGACCTCGGCACGCGCGGCCTGCTCGATCCGCTTGAGGCTGGTGAACGCCTCGATGGCTGTCTTGTAGGAGGCGATGCCTTCCTTGAATTTCTCCTGCGCCGTTTGCGCGAAGGCAAGTCCGGCGATGGCCGACGCCACGCACTCCTTGTCTCCGGCCACGCCGCACGTCTCGCTGCTCTTTCGGGTACCTCGTCCTCGGCGAGCGTGAACCGGCTGGCGACGAGATCGACGAGCGCCAGGCCCTGCCACGCGCGCCCCGCATGCGAGAGATGCTTGACCGCCTCGAAATGCGTGCGGCTTTCGACGAGCGCCGCCCGCGCACTGTCCAGGTTGCCGAGGCGGAAGTGCACGTCGCCGATGCTGAGCAGCGCCGCGCCCTGGTCGTTGCGATCGTTGCGCGCCTTTCCTTCCGCGAGCACGCCGCTGAGCGCGTCGAGCGCCGCACGGTAGTTCCCCTGTGCGAGGTACACGCGGCCCAGACCTTCAAGGGCATCGGCTTCGCCGGCACGCGTTCGGCAGCTTCCGGTTGAGATCCCGGCTCCGCGAGTAGTCAGCGATCGCGCCAGAGAACTCACCCTGGAGATACAGCACGTTGCCCGTGCTGATGAGCGTCGTCGCGATCGCGCCTGCGTCGTCGAGACGCTCCTGGATTGCGAGCGCCTCGCGGTAGGTCGTCAGCGCTGTCGCGTACTCCGCGAACGAGTAGCGAATGGTCGCGATCCCGAGCAGCGCTGCCGCCGTGCCCGCGCTGTCGTCCCGTTCGCGTTCGAGCGGGAGGCGTTCTTCGTACGCCTGCAGAGCGCCCTGCAGGTTGCGCTGAAAGTACATCGCGTTGGCCAGGTTCTGCAGCGCCTCGCCCTCCAGCCTCTTGTTGCCGACCCGCCGGGCGACGTCGCGCATGCGCTCGAAAGCGATCTGCGCCTCCGGGTACGCTCGGTCCTGCGCCGCCTGACCGCCGCGTCGTGACAGCGCCATGAGGAGAGCGTCGGTGACCAGCTCGGGTTCCGCCAGCAGGAGCTCCTCGCGGGCTTCTGGCGTCGTCGCCTCGATGAGGAGGTCGGCGAGGCCATCGACCGCGGATCCTTCCCGAACGAGCTTCCACTCGTCGCCTTCGCGCACGTACGTCAGGCTCCACGCGGTCGTGGAGTGAGAGGTAAAGGGCGGGCGGCCGGGAATTCGCGCGGGCGAGACGCGATCGCGCGTTGCCGACACACGCACGCGGACCCGATCGCTGGCGGGGAACGTGCCGACGATGGCAACGTCTGAAAAGGTGTCGTCGCCGGACTCGAAGACGTACTTGAGCTGTTCGGCGGTCGGCCGCTTGGCGCGTCGCGCTCCAGAGCGACAAGATAGCCGGCGACGTCTTCCGCCTGCTGCATCGCGAAGAAGCGGTCGACTGCTGCGCGCAGTTTCGGATCGTCGGTTCCCTGACGGCCGCGCACCGCAGAGAACCGATCAGAGAGAAGAGAGCCAGGAAGGAACCGAGCGTCATCGTTCGAGGGAGAAGCGGACGGTGATCGTCATCAGCACAGGGACGGGCACGCCGTTGAGCTCAGTTGGCGTGTACCTCCACTGCCGCACCGCCCTGACGGCCGCATCAGCCAGCAACGGCTGTGAGCCGAGCACTCGAACGCTCTCGACTCTGCCGGTCGCATCGAGGATGGCCTCCAACACGACGATGCCCTCGACGCGCGATATCCTCGCAATGTCGGGATAGAGCGGCGCGACGTGCAGCAACTGCTGAGGTTCGCGGATGAGCGCCGCCGACGCGCTGCTGGCTTGGGCGGGACCGGCGGGGCTGGCGGTGCCGGTAGCGGGCTCGGCACCGTTGAGGCCGCTGAGCAGCGGCTGACCGGAGCCGCGACGCCAGGACCGTCTGGGATGCCACCCTCGATCGTGACCTCGGGGCGGTTCCAGGCTCTCGGCGGATGATGTCGCTTGGAGCCTCGGTGGGAGCACTCGTGATTCTTCGCCGGCACGGGAGTCGGAGGACTTGGTGGGCGGAGCAGACAGGCGGAGACGGCGCGACGGTCTCGACGGACTGTTCGGGCAGAGGCGAGGCAACACGGGCAACTCCACCTCGCTCATCCACGGACTGAACAGGAACACCGTGAGGACAACCGCATGGCCCGCGATTGAGAGTGGCAACACCGACCAGCCGCGCCGCCTGCGCGCCAGTCGCATCTCCCGTACGAAGCACATCACGCAAGAATTCCTGAGGCATCGGGACACCTCGCAGAAAATCTGAAGTCTGAAATCTGAAGTGCTGAAGTGGAAAGTCTGAAGTCCGAGGTCTGAAGTGGGGAGTCCAAGTGCGAAGGAAGTAGGAAGCACGAAGTGTGAGAGTCGTGCGTAGGGAAGCAGCACTTCCAACTTCCCGCTTCTTTTACTTCCTTCCCACTTCCACTTCCTCCCACTTCCCGCTTCAAACTTCCACTTCAGACTTCAAACTTCCCGCTTCAGACTTCTTCCGTCTCCGATATAGACACCGACTCTCCGGGCCGGTTCCCTTTCATCCCAATAGCGCGCGCATCCCGAGGAACGGTGCGAGGATCAGCAACGTCACGATGAGGTTGATGACAAACCCGATGAGCACCACGACAATGGCTTTGCCCGTCGTCGAGTAGTCCAGCACCTGCCGAACCGCGACGACCATCGCGGCGATCCGCCACAGCCAGATGACGAACAGGAGGAGCCAGCCGATGATCGGAATAATCGTGATCACGGTCGCCAGGCCTGGTGCGGCAGCAAAGCCCAGCACGCGAAAGGTCTCCGGAAAATCGGCTTTCGTCGCCGGCTCCGGCATGAGCTTCGTGCCGACGAGCCAGATGATGAGCGACCAGACGAGAAAGCCAATAATCGCGGAAAAGGCCCCGCGGACAATACCGGTCAGCCCACCGTAGTAGATGAAACCGATACCTTCGGCGACGGCGGCAAGAACGATGACGCCTACCGATTGTCCGATCGCCGTCGGGTCGCGTTCGACATCCTCGAAGGCGTTCGGGTCCAGCTTCATCGCGCCGACGACCCGGTCTCCAAAAGTCATCGCACCCTCCATCGCAGTAGAATCGCCCGGCGCGCACAGTGTAGCGCACCCGGCCGGCCCGGCCGAACGGGAGGAACCGTGTCTGAAGCCACCCCGGCGGTGCGCTCCGACGGCCGCATCTCGATTCCGCTCATCAACGAAATCCAGGCAGCCGGCAAGACGCCGAGCAAGCTCAGGCCGAGATCGAAGCCTGAAGGCACGAAGACGAACGGAGACGCACGGAGGCTGTCACGCCGCAGATTGCTTGTACGCCGGCCGAAAGGCCGGCGTAGGGGTCCGCGCTTCGCGCGGTGCAAGCAGTCTCAGCCCGCGGAACCTTGGCAGGTGCGGGCCAAATCCCAAGAGCGATCCAAGAGCGTTAGATTGACTAGCTCGGCTGGTCCCAAACCAGCGCGTCGCCCTGAGCAGCTCGTTCTCTCCGTGCGTCTTCGTTGGTCTTCGTGCCTTCGTGTTGAACCCGTTAACTCCGTCCCCTCCGTCTCCGTTCCCTCCGCCACCTCCAAATTCCGTCCTCCCAGCTCTGAACCTTTGGAACCTTTGAACCTCGTGAACCCTTTGAACCTCTTGAAAGAGCCCAATCCAAAGTCAGGATGGTCACGACGCGCAGAAGCGCGTGAGATAATCTCGGGCATATGCCTCGTCCTGTGGAAGCGGAATCCTGGGGACACTCGACGGTACAGACAGCGTGCCCGCTCGACTGCCCCGACTCCTGCACGCTCGAAATCACCGTCAAGAACGGCCGCATCGTCGAAATCGATGGCGGCCAGGAGAACCCGAGCACGCGCGGTTACATCTGCGCGAAGGTCCGGCGGTTCGCAGATCGTGTCTACGGTGAGGACCGCCTCCTGTACCCGGCCATCCGGAAGGGGCCAAAGGGCGACGGTGTCTTCACGCGCGTCAGTTGGGATGAAGCGCTCGACCATATCGCCGAACGGATGATCACGATTCGCGACCGCTCCGGCGCCGAGGCGATCCTGCCGTTCTCGTACGGAGGCTCGAACGGGCTCCTCACGCACGACACCAACGATGCCGCGCTGTGGCGCGCGTTCGGCACGTCGCGCCTCGCGCGCACGGTATGTGCGGCGGCGACCGGCGCGGCCAACATGGGCCTCTATGGCAAGATGCCCGGCGTCACCTACGAAGACTACGTGCAGGCACGGCTGATAGTCCTCTGGGGCGTGAACCCGTCGACCTCGGGCATCCACCTCATTCCTCATATCAAGGAAGCACGCAAGGCTGGCGCGCAGCTCATCGTCGTCGACCCGCGCGCGACGTCGCTCGCCAGGCAGGCGGACCTGCACATCGCGCTGCGGCCCGGAACTGACGTGGCCGTCGCACTGGCGCTGCACAGGTACTTCTTCGACAACGGGCACGCGGACCTGCCGTTCCTCTCGGCGCACGCGCGCGGCGTTGACGAGCTTCGCGCGCGCGCCGATCGGTGGCCGATGGCCCGCGCGGCCGAAGTCGCCGGCGTCGATCTCGCAGATCTCGAAAAATTCGCCGAGCTCTACGTCGCCAGCGCGCCGGCCGTGATCCGATGCGGGTGGGGGCTCGAGCGCAATCGCAACGGCGGCAGCGCCGTCGCCGCCGTACTCGCGCTGCCGGCCGTCGCCGGAAAGTTCGGCGTGCGTGGCGGCGGCTTCTCGATGAGCAACTCCTCGGCCTTCGGCATCAAGGCCGACGCGTGGATGAACGACACGCCGGAACCAAGGACCCGCATCGTCAACATGAACAAGCTGGGGGATGCGCTGCTCGACTATTCGGACCCGGCCGTGGAGATGCTCTTCGTCTACAACTGCAACCCGCTGGCGACGATGCCGAACCAGAATCGGGTGCTCGAAGGGCTGCGCCGCCCGGACCTGTTCACGGTGGTGTTCGAGCAGGTCTTCACCGACACTGCCCGATTCGCCGACGTCATCCTCCCCGCCACGACATTTGTCGAGAACTACGACATCGCCAAAGGCTACGGGCCGATCACCCTGCAGCTGGTGCGACCGGCGATCGAGCCTGCCGGCGAAGCACGTCCGAATCCGGCCGTCTTTTCCGACCTCAGCCATCGCCTCGGCATCGGGGAGCGCGAGGAGGAGACCGAGACGCTCCTCAGAATCGCGAGCCGGCTGCCGTCAGTGGCCGGCCACGAGCTGCTCGAGCGCGGCGCCGCGACCCCGCCTTTCGGCGGCAGGCCCATTCAGTTCGTCGACGTGTTTCCGCTGACGCCCGACCGGAAAATCGATTTGTTCCCGGAAGCGCTCGAGGCGCAGGCGCCGGCGGGCCTCTATGCGTTCCAGCCCGACCCGGCCACCGAGCAGTACCCGCTCGCGCTGATTTCTCCCGCAAGCGAGAAGACGGTGTCATCGACGCTTGGCGAGCTGCGCGAGCGGCCCGGCATGCTGCAGATGCACCCGTCGGATGCCGAGGCCCGGGGACTCGCGACAGACGATCCCGTGCGCGTCTTCAACGAGCTCGGTGAAGTCCAGTGCCCCGTGGCCGTGACCCCGAACGTCCGGCCCGGGACGGTCAGCCTCTCGAAAGGCCTGTGGCGCAAGAGCACCTTCAACGGCTCGACGTCGAACGCGCTCTCGCCCGACACGCTGACCGATCTCGGCGCCGGCGCGTGCTTCAACGACGCCCGGGTGCAGGTGGCGTCGTTGGGGCGGCACTGACTCTGGGATCTCGGCTCGAGGCTCAGGGCTCAGGCAAGATCTTGGAGTAAGTAGTTCGAAGCTTTTGCCTGAGCCTTAACTTACAGCCTTGAGCCTCATCAATAACTAAAGAAGAAAACCAGATCGAATCCGGCGCGCTCGATGCGGCGTTGGCCGACGCGATTCGCGGCCCCGGATGGTTCCGGCGCCGCGGCCCCTACCAGTCGCAGGAAGTCGGCGATCTGATACTCCAGCAGGAACTCGCTGGAGGTCCGCTCGCCAAACAGCTGGCGCAGCTTGAGGAACGTCCGTTCGCCAATCTGCTCGCCGATCGTGATGCCGGCGCCCAGGGTGTCGCCGTCGCCCGAGGTCGTGATCTCGAAGAGGTCGAGGTCGAACGCCCGGCCGATCGACTCGCCGAGCGGCGTCGCAATGAAGCCGCCCGCGATTCCGCCCGCCGTCGCCGCGAGCGACGCGCGTTCGCCCCCGCCCAGCTCGTTGATGGGGCGGTTGAACACGATGAGCGACAGGATGTCGGATTCCTCGAGTGGCGGCGTGCTCGAGAGCGTGAGCCCCGGGTTGCGGAGCGTGCCGGTGAGCCGGACCCGCGCCTCGACGCCGGTGTCGGGGATTTTGCGCGTGGCGATGATGTCCAGTATCGGGTTGAGCTCCGAATCCCCCGTGAAGCGAAGGGTGCCATTACGCGCGAGGTCGAACTGGCGGCCCTGGAACTGATAGGTGCCGCGAACGGTGTTCACGGTTCCCGCGAGGGTGATCGGCCCTCCAGGATCCTTGCGGACGTTGAGGTCGCCTCCGACCGTGATGTTGATATCGCCGAGCGCGGCCCTCGTCGGCCCTCCCGGCCTGAGCTTGCGGCCCCGCAGCACGAGGTTGTCCGGAATCCGCACGTGCAGGTCGAGCGCCACGTTCTGGTAGGCGCTCGACGACGATGCGGCCGGCGTGGCAGCGGCGACCGGCAGTGCTCCAACGGGCTCGATCTCGACCGGCTCGGACCAGGGCCAGGCGCGTCGCCTCCGCGGCGCTCCCCGCGCTCTCGGCGCCACGGTCGGCAGACACGACCTCGGGCAGGGCTTCGAGGCGATAGGGGTCGTAGAACAGCTGCAGAATCCGGTCGATTTCGAGCCGTCCCGCGGCAATCCTCACGTCCCCTTCGAGCTTGGGTCGCGCGAGCTCGCCGGTGACCTTCAGATTCGTCCCCACCCCCACGTCGCCCAACTCGTTGTCGATGATCTCGAAGTTCTGCGACTCGAGCGTGAAGTCAACCGCGCCGACCTGCCGCTCGTGCACCGAGAGCTGTCCGGCGACGGCAAGCTGCTCGCCGTTCTCGTCGAGGATCTCGAACCGTCGGACGCGCACGATGTCCGGCTCGAAATCGATACGGGTGTCGAGGCCCGAGTAGGACGTCCCGAATCGCGGCACGGCGAACGCGCCGTCCCTGATTTCGATGAAACCGACGAGATGCGGGTCGCGACCAGACCCCGTGACGCGGACGTCGGCCTCGAGCGTACCGCCTGCCGCGGTGACAGCCGTGGTGAACCCTTGAATGACTCCCAGGTTGAGCGCTGCCGACTGCAGGCGGACGTCAATCACATCGTCGGCCGTTCCGGCGACGTGAGTGGCCGTCCTTTCCTGGAACGCGCTCATCGGCACAGTGCCACGCGCGGTGATCGACACGCCGGGCGACTGTTGCAGCGTCGCGTCGAGCGTGATGCGATTGTCGGCATAGTCGACGTCCGCGGTGAGCGACTCATACTTGTAGGTCTGGAATCCGCCCGCGGTGACCTGGACCTTGCCATCGACCATCGGGTGATCGAAGCTTCCCGAGATCGTCGCATCTGCGGTGAGCCGTCCGCTGAAACCGCGGTTCTGCAGCAGCAACGCTTCGAGCTGCGCGATATCGACATTCTTGGCGTGGACTTCGATCGCTCCTGTCGTCTTGGCGCCCTTCGGCGCCATCGAGCCGGCGACGTCCAGGGTCTGATCGCCGCTCGCGACACGGAGATCCTTGATGGTCAGCTCGTCCCCGTGATACTGGATTGTGGCCTCGCTCCCGGCGACGTTGCGCCATTCATGCCCCTGCGTCGCCACGGCGAGGCGCGGCAGATGGATCTCCTGGTGATCCGGATGGAACACCACGCTGCCCGTCGCGGCGACATCCCGGCCGCGCTCCTGAATGTTCGTGTCGAACTCGAGGCGCTTCTCCGCATACGTGGTCGTCGCCGTCATCTGGTTGATCTGCAGGCCGGCGACCTCGACGAAGGTCGCCTCGCTCGTCGCCTGCACGCGGGCGTTGACGAAATCCAGGTCTGTGACGGTTACGGCGTACTTGCTGTCGAGATCGAGCGCTTTGATCTCTCCGTAGGCGAGTTTGTTTCCATTCAACGTGCCGCTCGTCTCGAGCGACGTCGCATTTCCGGTCATCGTGCCGTCGAGGATGAGTGTTCCCTCGAGCCCGGCCTGGCCCGCTATCCTGCCGAGCTCGGTGATGTCGGCGGCGTCGATGTGGTACTTGAGATTCGAGGTCGACGCCTGGCCGAGGGCCAACCGGCCGGACGCGTCGAGCGTCACGTCGGGTCCTTTGATCTGCAGCTTCGTGATGTCGGCGATCTCGCCGGCGTACCGACCTTCGACTTCTCCTGCGGCGACTTGAACGCTGCCAATCAGGGACGGCGTCGAACGTGACCCGGCCATCCACGTCAACCGACGCGAGAGTGAGTGGCGCCGACAGGTCGGCGATGCGAAGTGTCGCGTCGACGGTGCCGTTGACGTTGCCCCCGAGCGCCTCGCGATCCAGGACGACGGCCGGATTCAGCTGATCGAACGCACCCTTGGAATAGACCGTCAGCGCGGAATCGGCGATGTCCGCCTTGAACGACATCTCCTTCACATGCGTGCCCCACATCGCCGAGTCCGTCAACGTACCGGTCGCAGCGAGTGTCAGCTCTTCGAGCGTGGTCCCCGACGCCCGCACGTCGAAGTCCCCGGTGACGCGGCCCGCATACCGGTCGTCGTCGAGCGACTGCGATCTCGAGCGCCTTGCCAAGACGCCGGACGTCCATCCCGCTCAACGAACCCCGCGCCGCGTACGCAAATGGGACGGCCGCGTTGTCGAAGTCGACGACGGTGCCCGGTGCAATCGTCGCGCCTTCCACCACCGACTCGTTGAGCGTGGCCGAGCCGGTCACTGTCGTCCCGCTTCCCTTCACGTGGTAGTCGGACAGGGACAACACGGTGTCGAGCTTCGGCGCCCTCATCGACGGGGGGAGCCGCCGCAGGTCGACGTCAGCGGCCGTGCCCTGCAGGTCATAGGACACCAGCCGCCGGCCTTCCGGTAGGACGATGAGCCCGCGTGCCGTCGCCGACGCGCCGTAAGCGTGCGCAACGGAGCCCGCGAGCGTGACTCGTGGTCCCTTGAACGAGCCCTTCGCCCGCACGTCGGTAGCCGCGTACCCGAGCGCCAGCGCGCGCGGGCCCGTGAAGGTGAACGTGCCCCCGAGCCGATGGAACACCGGCGCGCCCGACGGGTTCGCCGGAAGCGTCAAGTCGATGCGCACGTCGCCGGTGATGTCGCTCTGCTGTGCGGCGCTCTTCAGGATGGGGGCGAGATTCAATCGCTCGACGTGGAGCGGACCCGCGAACGCGAAGTCAGGCCCACGGAGGTCCGTCATGAGCTGGCCGCGGACGAGCCCGGCCTCCGACTTCATGTCCAGATCCATCGCCAGCCGATCGGACGTGCCGTTCGCGGTCACGACGAGGACCGGATGCAGTTGATAGCCAGCGAGCGCGGGCACGACCCTCCCGATCTCCGGGAGCGACAGCGTCCCGTCCATGGCGAGCTTGATCACCGGCGTGGCCAGATAACTCTCGATGGTGCCACCCAGGTTGAAGGCGCTCTCGGCGGTCTTCACCACCATCTTTTCCAGATAGAGATTGTCGTCGCGCACGGCGATGGTGCCGGTCGTGCTCTGGACGACGAATTCCGGGTCCGCGCCACGGAAGCTGACCTGGCTCAACCCGATGGTGAAATGCACGGGCTCATACTCGAACGAGGCCTGCACATCGAAATCGTCCATCCGCGCCGGCAGCCGATAATTCGACGAACCTTTGACATCGTCGAGGGTGACGCTGCCATCGACCAATGCAATCGACGGCAGCGAGATCGTGCGGTTGGGACCGCGACGATTGGCCTCGCTGGCGCGTTCTTTCACGAGGCGGCGGACGTTCCATCCCTCGCCGTCGCGGACGAGATGCACGCGGGGTTCCGTCAGCGTGATGTGATCGATGACGATGCCGTGGGCGACGAGCGTGAAGATGCTGTAGTCGACGGCAATCGCCTTGACGGCGACGACGCGGTCGCCGGAGAGATCGACGGCGACGTCCGACAGACCGAAATCGTAGAACAGGCTGCCGGTGACCGCCCCGATGGTCAGCTCGCCGTTCAGATACTGCTTGGCTTCGCGAATGACTGCACGGCGGATCCAGTCGCGGAACCACGGCGTCTGCGACACGATGAGCGCGACCGACACCAGCGCAACCGCCAGTGTGCCGAGCCAGGCGACGACGTGGACGGAGCGGCGGATGAGGGCCATCGAATCAGAACGCCTGGCCGATGCTGAAGTGCGCCCGCAAGGGGCGCTTCTGTTCGGCGCCGTTCACCTGCAGCCCGGGAATCGGATTGAGCTGAAAGCCGACGTCGAGGCGGACGGGACCGATCGGCGTGTTGTAGCGGAGACCTGGCCCCACGTCGTAGCGCAGGTCGTTCAAGTTGAAGTCCCACGGGTTGGTCCAGACGTTGCCACCGTCGAGGAACAGCACCGCGGCGAAGTTGCCGACCACGGGGAACCGGACCTCGGTCGAGAAATTCACGAAGGTCTGCCCACCGATGGGGAGGCCTGAGCCGCTCAGCGGCGACACCTCGTAGCGACCCCATCCTCTGAGGTTGGTCGAACCACCCAGGAAGTAGCGCTTGAAGAACGGGACGAGCTCCTCTTCCGAGCCTGACGAGTCGATCGAGCCGGCACGGCCGCGCACGGCGGCGACCACCCGCTTGCCAAGCGCCTGGTAGTAGCGGCCCTCTGCCGACACCTCGCGGTAGTCGAAGTCCCCGCCCAACCACTTGGCGGCGGTCTCGAAATGGAGGCTCGCGACGTAGCCTCTCCTTGCGTCGAGCAGGTTGTCGGTCGTGTTGCGGCCGGCATCGAGGAGTATCGCCGCCAGCTGGCCGCGGCCGGTCCCGGTGCGGGGATCGAGGCCGAGCGCAATCAGCTCGTCGCGGAACGTCGGATCATTGAGCGCCTCGTTGGAGATGGTGTAGTCCTCCCACTCGTTGACATACGTGAGCGCCAGCGTGGTCGTCTGCCGCGGGGCGAGAACCGATCTCGCACGCGTGAACTCACGCGCGATCGTGGCGCGGCCACCGGTGGTCGTGAGCTCGTACGCCGGCTCGTCGCTGAACCACGACTGCCCGCTGATCGCGAACGAGTATCTCGGGCTGAAGAAATAGGGCTGGCGGAGACTGAGGCGGACGCCGCGATCGATCGCCGAGTACCGGGCAAAGACTCCCGCCGTGCGCGCCCCGCCGAAGAAGTTGACGTGACGCCAGTCGATCTCGCCGCGCAGCCTTCTCGGTGGTCCCGTAGCCCGCGCCGAAGTTGACCTTCCGATGCTTTCCTTCGGTGACGGTCACCCGGGTCGGGATCCGGTCGGCGGCGTTCTCCGCGCCCTCCGTCTCGGCGCTGGCCGTCGCGATATCGACCGCCGTAACGGCCTCGAGGTTGACGAAGTTGAAGAGCTCCATTGAGTACAGCCGGCGCTGGCTCTCGCGCAGCTTGCTCTGCTGGAACAACTGGCCGGGCCTGAACGTGAGCTGGCGGCGAACGATACGGTCGTCGACGCTCGCCGTGCCCGCAATCTCGATCCGTCCGACGTAGGCGAGGCGCCCGGGCACTGCGCTGTAGGTGACGACCCGCTGCCGATCCGACGACCCGGGCTCTCCGCGACGTTCACGTCCGGCATGCGGGTATCCGTGGTCCTTGAGCTCGTCGACGCGCCGCCTCGCGGCTGGCCTGCAGCAGCGCACGATCGAGCGGCGCACCTGCCTTGAGCGGCAGCCGGGACTCGAGCTCGTGGCGATGCGCTTCAGGAAGGGATTCGAGGCCCGTGAGCACGACGCGCTCGACGCGAATCGGTTCGCCTTCCTCGATGTCGATTCTCAGCCGGACGGACTTCTGATCGTCGCTGAGGCGCGCGTCAAACGATCGCACCCGGGCGTCCGGATACCCGCGGTCGCGATAAAACGCGACGACGCGCTTGAGGTCCGCCTCGAATTCCTCGCGGCTGAAATATTCCCTGGGGCCCCAGGGCAACCTTCGGGCTCTTGACGGTCGCGAGCACCGACTTGAGCTGAGCGGTGGTGACCGCGGTATTTCCCGTGAATGACAGGTCTTTGACGATGACGCCTGTATCTTCTTTGCACGCGACGAGCGTGATTGCGAGCAAGACGAGGATGAACTGCAGGAGCGGGAAGCGCGGCGGGCGGGGAAAAGAGCGCATGGGATGAACTAGCCGGAGATCGTCTTCCCGAAACGCTCTGCGGCTCACGTCGCTAGCGGGGAATCATCCCTCGCGGGTGATGTCTGGCTTGCCCGCGGAGACAGAGAGCATGATCCCGAGGCCCACGGCGATGACGAGACCGATGAGCACCCACACCGGCGAGAGGTGCGCGAGCACCCCACCCTTCCACAACGCCAACAGGGCGCCGATGATGAGCACGACATATCCGACGAGGTAGATGTTGACGAATTTCATGCTCGCCTCTCGGAAGTGAAGGAGAAGACCGGACGGCCTCGGCGCTCTTCGCGCTGAGGCCGTCCGGCGAGGCGGAGGTTACGGCTGTTGCTGCAGATTCACGACGAGTGCCGCGCGACGATTGAGCCGCCGCGTTTCCTCGCGCGCGTTGTCGTGTTTCGGCCGCTCCTCACCGTAGCTGACCGTTCCCAGACGGCTCGCGTCGATGCCGCGGCTCGTCAGGTAGTCGCGAACCGAGTTCGCGCGGCGGTCGCCGAGCGCGAGATTGTACTCGGCCGTGCCGATGTTGCAGGTGTGGCCCTCGACCTGGATCCGAAGCCCGGCGTTCTGCTTCATCGCGGTGATCGCTTCGTCGAGCGCGCGTGTCGCTTCCGGCCGCAGCGAGTAGCGGTCGAAGTCGAAGTGCACGTCTTCGAAGACGATCTGCTTCACCACCGGTCGTATGACGTTGATGTTGACCGTATCGCTCGCGGTCTTGCCGTCCTGCGGGCACGTCACCGTGATCGTCACAGGCACGGTCCCTTCGGTGTTCGGCGCCGTCCAGGGCGTGTTCTGCGCGGTGCGGTTCGTCAGCGTGCCCGACGGAGCTGACCAGCTGTAGGTCACCACGCAGCCGATCGAGCTCGTGGCAACCGACGAAACCGTCGACTGCCGGCCCACTTCGACCGTGCACGGGTTGCAGGACGCCTTCACGCCGAGCACGTGGTCCGGCTTGGCCGTTGGCGCCGGCGGTGGCGGCGGCGGTGGCGGCGGCGGCGGCGTGTAAATGCGCACCCCCGGGTGATAGCCGATGCGCGCCTGGAAGCCGAACGAGTCTCCCGATGCGGTCCTCGAAGTTCGGGTCGGCGGCGCTGCGCCCGTCCATCCCGAAGCGCCAGTTCGCGCCCGCGCCGGCGAAGAAGCCCTTCTTGCTGATCCACGTGAGGCCCAGCGTGAAGTGCGTCTGACGTATCCGAGTCGGACACCATCGGCGGAATCGAGCCGTCCTCGCCCACGAGTCGGCCGGACACCGGTGTAGATCACATCGTCGAGCTGCGATTCGCCGTGGAGCTCCGCCGTCAGCCGCAGGCTGCGGCGTGTCGGGAACCCGGCGCCGATGCCCCACCGGAAGCCGTCCGACAAATCCACGTCATCCGGGTCGCCCCGAACGATGAACCCGCCGAAGCCCGAGAGCTCGACGCGCTGGTTGATCTCTTTGCTCGCGATCGCATCGAAGGCGAAATCGGCCTTGCCGGTGCCGACGCCTTCCTCGGTGTCCTTGGCCGTCGGCAGCTTCACCATGCCGCGCACGGCGAACGCCATCGGCTTCTGCTTCCACTCTGACAGCAGGTTGAACTTGCCGCCGAGCCACAGGTCTCCGAGCTGGTTGTCGGACCAGCCCTGACCGACGAAGGGATACTCGTTGACGAGGCCGCCCAGGTGCGAATTGGTCGGCCGGAAGATCGGCCGCACGTCGCGGTCGATGCGGCGCACCAGCGTCCAGGCGCCGAAGAGTTCGACGCGATCCTTGATGCCGTATCCGAACGTCACGGGCCAGTTCGATACGTCGGTGAACCCCTGCTGGTGGTCGAAATTGACCCGGTAACGCACTGGCCGACCAGCGCTTCGCCGGGAGAATCTCGGCCGTCGGGCACGAACCACAGGCCGGTGTCACCCATGAGGGTGGTGGTCGCCGGCCGTAGCTCGCTGCTGTACGGATCGGAGTGACCGGCGGCTGGCTGCACAGCCTGAGACGACGTCTGAGATTGCGCAGACGGCGGGGCAACCCCCGCGGTAGAAGACCCGCTCGTTTGAGCCGAGGCTGCGGCGCCGACCGCCAGCGCCGCCACCATCGCCATCGCAACCCGCTTTAACATACGCACACGCCTCCGTGACTCACGTCTCACGCTTCCAACGATACTACTGTCGATCGCTAAACGCACCAGAATCAATGGCCTGCAATCAATGGCTAGTGCCCCCACCCGGATTCTCCGGCTGAGTTGGAAATGCGTCGGTCAGACGCCCCCGACCGCCGCGGCTGATCTGTCCACCCTTCCGTCCGGCCGACCGGGCTTCCTCGGACGTCCATTCGTGGGCGGTGCCCTTTTCGTGCGCCGCCCGGCCGCCCTTGCTCGCGATCTCGCGCTGTTTTTCCGGCGACATCGACGCAAATCCGCGCCGCTCCTTGCGGGTCCCGCCCTCAATTCGTCCGTCGTCAATACTATGCATGGTGCCCTCGCTTAGTTGCCCGCCGCCCCGTACGACATACGGAACCTGAATTGGCTCCGCCGGGGGATCTTGCACGGGTGTCGGTGTCGGTTCGTCGGGCGGCGTCTCGGGCGCGTCTGGATCCGGCATTTCGTGGCCTCGTGGCACATTCTCGTGGCTGAGTCAGGCATTCGGTCAATCGCTGCTGCGTACTTGTCCTATCGGGTCGCCCAGCACGACGCACTATCAAACGCTGTGCCAGGCTCGGCAGCCCTCCTGACGGCCCTCAGGACGCTTGGCTGAGCATCCGGCCGCTTGAAGTAGCACCCGCGCACCACACATGGGAACCGCGATTGGAGCGTTTCCCTACACTAGAAACTACACATGAGGTTCTGCGGCCGCTCTCATGCAAGGACCGCTTCCTGCTATGATTCCGGCATGAGCACATGCGGAGGGCCGACATCCCCTGAGCCGCCGGCCGGCAATGTGACGGGCCGGAAGGTGTTCTGCCAGAAGTTCCAGAAGGAGATGCCCGGGCTCGACGTGCAGCCCTGGCCGGGCGAGCTCGGCCAGCGCGTCTACGAGAACATCTCGGCCGAAGCCTGGAAGCTCTGGGAAGAGCGGATGAAGATGATTCTCAACGAATACCGGCTGATGCCGTGGCAGAAAGAGGCACAGCAGATCGTGACCAAGCAGATGGAGGACTTCTTCTTCGGCGAGGGCGCCGCGCTGCCGCCCGGATTCGTGCCGCAGCAGGCAAAGTAGCTCCCGGCCACTCTCAGCGTTCAGGTCCTTCCGCGACATCTCCGACCGAATACTGAATACCGGATACGGATTCACGAATTCGCGTGGAAGCTACGATGGCTCAGCCGTCACCTCGATCGTCGAATCGATCGTGAACTTCAGTTGCGTGTGCGCCTCGCGCACAGCCGCCTCCGCGTCCGCAGTCGATGCTGCCCGCGCGAAGATGAACCCCAGATAGCTGCCAGCCTCCGGCAGCGGCTCCAGCAACTGCCCGAGCCTGGCCGTCACGCGTACGTCCTCGACATGAGGAACCGCCCGCGCCGACTCCTCGCCCTCGACGCGTTTCAACATCCCCCGCTTCGGGATCGGGATCATCATGACCGCCGACGCCCCGGCCTCGCGCGTCCACGCCGAAACGTCGTGGCCCATCGCGTGCCGGAGGAGCACGTGCTCGAGCGACGCGCCATCGGCGAACCGCAGCGCCTTCGAACACAGGCCGCCGATCGGCCGGGCCGCCACTTCGAGCACGAACGTGCCCCGTCGGGACCTATCCGGCATTCGGCGTGGACGGGCCCATGCCGAAGTCCAAGCGCATCGGTCGCCTGCTGAATGGTCGACGCCAGTCCGATCTGGCTCGCCGCGTCGAGCGACGGACGGCGTCACGTAGATCGTCTCTTCGAAGAAAGGTCCGTCGAGCGGATCCGGCTTGTCGAAGATCGCGAACACCTGCAGTGCTCCGGCCGTCAGCACGCCCTCGACGGCGAACTCGCGTCCGGGAATGAAGCCCTCGACGAGCACGACGTTCTCGAGCCCGGTCCGGGCGGCGCGCACGTCCACGCGCGCGAGCAGCGCCGCGATGCGATCGAACGCGGCCGCGAACTCCTCGCGCGAGTCGGCGCGGATGACGCCGCGGCTGCCCGACAGCCCCAGCGGCTTGAGGACGCAGGGAAACTCGACGCGCGGATCTTCCGCCGCGCGGCGCCCGTCCACGCCGAGTCGGCAGCGTGAAATAGGACGGCACGGCCAGCCCGGCTGCCGCCAGCCGTCGTCGAGCCTCGAGCTTGTTGCTGCTCGCCGCCGCGGCGTGCGGCGGATTGCCGGGAAGTCCGAGCCGCTCGGCGACGCGGGCCGCGAGGATCGCCGGGACGGTCGCCGACCGCGAGCACGCCGTCAAAGGGCGCCCGGCCGGACGATCTTCTCGAGCGACGGCGCCTCCTCGTGGAAACGGACGGCGATTGCTCGATCGCGCCACGGGTCGTCGAGCTGATGACACCGGTCCGTGGCAAACACGAGCTCGATGCCCAGCTCCTCGGCGGCATCGTTGAACGAGCGCAGCTGATAGCCGGTGGTGGTGGAGAGAAGGAGGACTCTGTTCACATGGGACCGTGGCAGCTTCGACACTGTGCAGCCGCCGACAGAAGGTTAGATTGAGCGCCATCTGCTCCGAGGTCGGCTCCGCGCAGCAGTACCAAGGCTCGCTCATGAACGGAATCGACGCCCGGGCGGCCGATCGATCCGAGTCGACGTCACGCTGCACGGAGAGGCCGGCCGCTTCGTGCGCGAGCGTCCAGACGCGGCCGAAGAGCTCGCGCCGCGGAAGCTGACAGGTTGCCGCCGACGAACGACTTCGATCTGCTTCTGCAGATCGTCGACCCAAGGATCCGCGTGCCGCCAGGGATAGCTCAACGAGCGCGGGACTGAACTCGCCGAATCACCGCGCGCACGTCCGGCAACTCGAGCAGCCGAGAGCTTTGGGTCACGAGCAGGCGAATCGCGAGCTGGACCGGCGACACGTGATCGGCGAGATCCAGTCGATCGATCGTCTGCAGCAACTCGCAGTAGCCCTCGAGCGTCGTCCACGGAGTGAAGGCGACGAACGTCGGGGCCAGAGTGAGTCCGACCGTCCGGGCGCTCTCGACGACGCGCTCGAAGTCGGCGCGCGTGTGTCCCTTCTCGAGGAGCGCGAGGACGCGATCGTCGATCGACTCGACGGCGGTCGTGACGAAGGCACAGCTGCGTATCGCGCAAGCGCGGCAGCGCGTCGGCATGTTCGAGCAGGTGCTCGACCTTGATCGTGACGTCGTACGACAGGCTCAGGAAACTCGGCGGCGAAGCGTTCGACGATCGCTGTGGCGTGCCCGATGCCGTTGAAGAAGTCCGGGTCGCCGAACGTGATGTGCTGCGCGCCCGCCGCCAGCCTGCGCGCGAACGTCGGCCATGACGATGTCGACCGGAACGATGCGGAATCGCCCGTCGTACACGGGCACGATCGGACAGTGGCGGCAGCGATGCTTGCAGCCGCGACTGGCCTCGGTGTAGCCGGCGGTCCTGCGTTCGCTGCCCCACTGGAGCGTCGCGTACTTGCGTGAGCGCCGGCAGCCCGACGCGGTCGGGCACGAGGAAATGCACGCGAGGAACGCCCGCCACCGTGCGCCGGAGTGCTCGGGCCGGCCGAGCTCCGGTGCGCCGCCGACCGACGGCGACGAGCGCGTCTTCGAACTCCCCGCCGATGATCGCCGACACGCCGCGCTCGCGCGAGCATCGGCGCGTTGAGCGGGGCATACAGGCCGTACGCCACGAGCCGCGCCGCCAGGGTTGAGCGCGCGCACGCGGTCGATGACCGGCATCGCCAGGCGCGTCGCGGTATGCATCGGGAGAAAGAACGCGACCACGGCGGCCCGGCGGACGGTCTCCTCGCTCAGCCGCTCTTTCGCCAGGTCCGCGCACACGACCTCGAACCCCGCTGCGCGGAGCGCGGCCGCCCCCGACGCGAGCCCGAACGGCTGACGTCCCAGGTCATACGTGGAAATGAGAAGAACCACGATGGCATTGTGGCACGGCGGAGACTCCGGGACGCATCGTGCAGGTCAGTCGCCCGCGGCTGCCGACTGTCATATGCTTTACGCCATGAACGCTCCCGTCGACGACGACCGCGGCTTCTTCGGCCATCCGCGCGGGCTCTCCACGCTGTTCTTCACCGAGATGTGGGAGCGCTTCAGCTACTACGGCATGCGGGCGTTCCTCATTCTTTACATGGTGACGCCGGTCGCGGGCGGCGGGCTCGGCTTCTCGGATCCGGATGCCGCGTCGATCTACGGCACCTACACCGGCAGCGTCTGGGGCGCAGCGATTCTGGGAGGCATCGTCGCGGATCGCTTCCTGGGGCAGTACCCGCAGCGTGCTCATCGGCGGCATCATCATCGCGCTCGGACATTTCGCGCTCGCCTTCAAGGCACTGCCCTTCTTCTACAGCGGCCTGACGTTGATTGTCGTCGGCACCGGATTGCTCAAGCCCAACGTGAGCACGGTCGTCGGGTCGCTTTATGCGCCCGGCGATACGCCGCCGCGACGCCGGCTTCTCGATCTTCTACATGGGCATCAACCTCGGGGCGTTCCTCGGGCCGCTGGTCGCCGGGTATCTCGCGCAGACGCGTCGACTGGCATCTGGGCTTCGCCTGTGCCGGCGTCGGCATGGCCCTGGGGGTGGTGCAATACATCGCCGGGAGGAAGCGCCTCCTGCCGGCGATCGAGCGCATGGCGGCCGCAGCCGAAGGCACCACGTGCCGCGCGAACGTTCCCGCGAGCCGCTGCCGCGTCTCCGAGCGCCGGCGTCCTGGGCTTCTCGAGCGTCGAATGGAAGCGCATTGGCGCCATCGTCATCCTCTTCATCGTCGCGTCGCTCTTCTGGGGCGGCTACGAACAGGCGGGCTCGACGCTGACGCTCTTCGCGGAACGCTACACGCGGCTGGAGATCATGGGCTTTTCGTTCCCGTCCTCCTGGTTTCAAACCGTGCAGCCCATCTGCGTGATTCTGTTCGCGCCGCTCTTCGCGTGGCTGTGGATGCGGCTCGGTTCGCGCGAGCCGTCGGTGCCGACCAAGTTCGCCCTGGCGCTCATGTTCATGTCCGTGTCGTTCCTGGTGCTCGTGCCCGCGGGTGCGATGGCGCAGGAAGGCGGGGGCGTTCGCGTCAGTCCGATGTGGCTCGTGGTCGCCTACGCGATCTCCGAGCTCGGCGAGCTGTGTCTGAGCCCCGTTGGCCTCAGCGCGGTGAGCAAGCTCGCACCCGTCCGCATCCTCGGGCTGATGATGGGCGTCTGGTTCCTGTCGAACGCCTTCGGCAACAAGCTCGCGGGCTGGGCCGCGGGCTTCATCAGCACCATGCCGCTCGAGACGCTCTTCGGCGTCGTCGCGGGCACCCTCGCG
Organism: uncultured Acidobacteriota bacterium; assembly: GCA_963771395.1. Lineage (GTDB taxonomy): Bacteria > Acidobacteriota > Vicinamibacteria > Vicinamibacterales > 2-12-FULL-66-21 > DATBJJ01. Next base: position 345,081 of record CAVYTY010000022.1, read on the forward strand.
GTAGCGGCAGTGATCATGTTCGCCGTGGTCAAGCCGATCAGGCGTCTCATGGGCGAATAGACTGAGCCATGGCCCTCGAAAAATACCGGCAGAAGCGCAACTTCAAGAGCACGCCCGAGCCCGCGGGCGATCCGACGATCGTCACTGAGCGCGCAAAGACCGCACGCGCCGAGAAGGGCCTCTTCTTCTGCGTGCAGAAGCATCTCGCCAGCCACCTCCACTACGACTTTCGGCTCGAGCACAAAGGCGTGCTGCTCTCGTGGGCCGTGCCCAAGGGCCCCTCGCTCGATCCAAAGACCAAGCGCCTGGCGATGCACGTCGAGGATCACCCGTTCGAGTACGGCACGTTCGAGGGCGTGATTCCCGAGGGCTACGGCGCGGGCATCGTCATGCTCTGGGATCAGGGCACGTGGACGCCGCAGGGCGACGATGTCGATGCGTCGTTGAAGAAGGGCGACCTGAAGTTCACGCTCGACGGCTACAAGCTCAAGGGATCGTGGGTGCTGGTGCGGACCGGTGGACGCTACGGGGGCGGCGACGGCGCCCGGAGCTGGCTGCTCATCAAGCACCGCGACGAGTGGGCCGGCGAGCTCGACATCACGGAGTTCGCCCCGCGCAGCGTCAAGAGCGACAGCGACTTCGAGGATATCCTTGCTGCTGACAACCCGGATGTCTGGGTCAGCAACCGTCCGGCCAAGGGCGGAGAGACAGGCGCGATGCTCGCAGCGATCATCAAGAAGGCGACGGCGCTCAAGGCCGAGCGCGGGGGCGCAGTCGAGACCCCGCCCGTCAAACCCGCACCCAGTCGCGCCGGCACCGAGAGTCCCAAGCGCGAAGAAGAAGCGCCGCCGCCACGAAACCGAAGAAAGCCACCCGGAAACCCCGTTCCGCGTCCTGACTTCATCATGAACAAGACCGACTTCATTCTCTTCAGCGGTGCCGCGGCGGGAGCCGAGGCCGAGTTCGGCGCCTGCTGCAGAACGCCACGGGATCGAGGAGGTGAACTTCACCTTCGACGGTCACAAGGACGTTCGGAGCCGCGGGATCCGCGTGCTCAATCACGAGGAGCTGCAGGCGGGCGACGTCAGCCTCGCAGTACGTCTCGAGACTGATGCACCGCCGCTACACCGACAGCCCCGACGATCAGAAAAGTGCTGCAGACGCTCTGGTATCAGGTGAACCACGGCCAGGAGATCTACGTGGTCGGCGCCATCCTCGACGATGGCACGGTGCGGGGCGGAACGGGCTGGGCCGCCGAGTTCGCGAAGCTGTGCAACAAGCCGCTGTTCGTCTTCGATCAGGAACAGGACGGCTGGTTCGAGTGGACCGGGGCGGACTGGAAGAACCGCGGGGCGGACGCGCCCGTCATCTCCCACCCGCACTTCACCGGCACCGGCACGCGGCAACTCCAGGAGAACAGCCGCCGCGCGATCGAAACACTCTTCACGAATTCGTTCGATCGATAGGCTACCGGCGCGTGGCGCTGCGGTCTTCGAGCTCGAGCCAGCGCGCCAGCGTCGCCTCGAGGTCCTTGGGAATCTGGTCGATTCGGGCCAGGACCTTGCGGATGTGATCCGCGCCTGACTTGTAGAAGTCGGGCGACTCGACTTCCTGCGCCAGGCGCCGCTGTTCTGCCTCGAGCGCCTCGATCTGCTACCGGGCAGCGATTCGAACTCGCGCTGCTCCTTGAAGGAGAGTTTGCGCTTCTGCCAGCGCCCGAGTCTCTTGGAGCTGTCCGGTCTGCTTCTATCTGCTGCTCGCCTGCGCGCGATTCGCTGCTCCGCGGCGGCTCGAGGCCGGCGTCGCTCAGCGCGGCGAGCTCCGCGAATCGCGCTCGAGCCACGAGCCCCGCCAGACTGTCGGAGATAGTCTCCCCACCCTCCCACGTACTCGACGACTCTCCCCTCTCCTTCGAATGCCAGCGTGCTCGTCACGATGTTGTCGAGGAACGCGCGGTCGTGGCTGACGAGCAGCACGGTGCCCGGAAAGTCGGCAATCAGCTCCTCGAGGAGCTCGAGCGTTTCGATGTCGAGATCGTTGGTCGGCTCGTCCATCACGAGGACATTGGCCGGACGCGCGAACAGACGCGCGAGCATCAGGCGGTTGCGCTCGCCGCCCGACAGCGACTTGACGGGTGAAACGGCGCGCTCGCGCGGGAAGAGGAAATCAGCGAGATAGCCGATGATGTGCCGCGGCTGTCCGTTGATCACGACGGTATCGTTCCCGTCGTTGACGCTGTCGGCGACCGTCTGTTCCGGATCGAGCTCGTCGCGCTGCTGGTCGAAGTAGGCGATCTTCACGCGCGCGCCCTGCCGAATCGTGCCCGCGTCGGGCTCGAGCTCGCCGAGCAGCAGCTTGAGCAGCGTCGTCTTGCCGGATCCGTTCGGACCGACGAGGCCGATGCGGTCGCCGCGCAGGATGCGCTGCGTGTAGTCGCGGACGACCGGCAACGCTGCCGAAAGACTTGGAGACGTGGTCCGCCTCGAAGACGAGCCGGCCGGACGACTCGGTCGCGTCCACCGTCAGACGCACGTCACCGCCCGTCGCTCGCTGCGCGGCACGTTCGGCGCGCAGCGCCATGAGCGCGCTGCACGCGGCCTTCGTTGCGCGTGCGCCGGGCCTTGACGCCTTGCCGCAGCCACGCTTCTTCCTTCTCGAGCTTCTTGTCGAGGCGGTCCATCGCGCGCGCGTCCGCATTCTCGGCCTCCGCTTTCTTGTCCAGATAGCTGGAGTACGCGCCTGGCCAGGACGTCAGCGTCCCGCGGTCGAGATCGATGATGCGCGTGGCCAGCGCGGAGAGAAACGCGCGGTCGTGCGTCACGAAGAGCAGCGCGCCGGAGAATTCGCGCAGGTAGTCTTCCAGCCACCGGATCGCGTCGATATCGAGATGATTGGTGGGCTCGTCGAGCAGGAGGAGGTCGGGTTGCGAGACGAGCGCTTTCCCGAGCAGCGTGCGGCGGCGCCATCCGCCGGACAGCTCGCCGAGCGAACGCTCGGCCGGCAGCGACAACCGCGACACGACAGTCTCGACACGCTGTTCGAGCCGCCATCCGTCGCGCTCCTCGAGCTGGTGCTGGAGATCGCCCAGGCGCTCGAGGTCCCCGTGGCCATCCGCGACCTCCCTGGCAACGTGGTGATACTGCGCGACGAGCGCGCCGAGCTCTCCGAGCCCCGCGGCCACTTCATCGAACACCGTGCGATCCGCCGCATCGGGAACGTCCTGATCGAGCCGGGACACGCGGAGCCCGGGCGTCCGCCAGATCGAGCCCCCGTCGGGCGGAACGTCTCCGGAGATCACCTTGAGGAGGCTCGACTTGCCTGTCCCGTTGCGGCCGATGAGGCAGATCCGCTCGCCCGCGTCGATGCGCAAGCTGGCGTCCTCGAAGAGGGGCAGGTGGCCGAACGAAAGCGACACGCGGTCGAGGGTGAGTAAAGGCAATGCTGAATGCTGAATGCTGAATGCTGAAGGCTGAATGGCTGAAGTTGGGGCTCAAGGACGAAATTCGGCGCGTGAGGGTCTGGGGCGAATGGCGAATCAGGTCATAATACCTTCGAACTCGATCGGAGGACTGGATGAAAGCGTGGCTGGCTATCGGAATGCTCGCCCTCGTGGCGCCGCTTGGTGCGGGTGGCGAGACCAAGCTCGGCGCGGGCGTCACCTTGAAGGATACGACCGCGATCAAGGTGCTCGTCGAGCAACCGGCGGCTTATGTGGGCAAGACTCTTCGCAGTCGACGGCATTGCGACCGCTGTCTGCACGCACATGGGCTGCTGGATGGCCGTGGCCGCCGAGGGCGACGAGAAGGGCGCCACGGTTCGGCTCAAGGTCGACGATGGCGTGATCGTGTTTCCCGTGACGGCGAAGGGCCGCAAGGTGTCCGCGGAGGGTGTGTTCGAGGCCGTCGGCGCCACGGCGGAAGCGAAAGAAGCGGCCGGGGAACACGCGAAGCACGACCCGAAGGCGTCTCAGCAGTATCAACTGAAGGCGACAGGCGCGATCATTCAGTAGCGAGCTAGAGCAGCCGCTTCGCCAGCACGGCCCAAACCGCCTGCGCGAGCCGCCGGCGATCGTGCCGTGCGATCTCGGCGGACCAGAACGCCCCCTCCACGACCTCGCACGTCGAGGGAATGTCGCCGCGCTCGAGCGGACGTTTGTGCTCCTCGAAATAGCGCGTCAGCGTCGCCTGTGACGGCGTCGAGTTGTCGACGATCACGACGTCGACCGGACGTCCGAGCACTTCGCCAATCCGGCGCACGGCCTCTCCTGCGGTGAATCCCCACATGCCCGCGCCCCTCGGTCAGCATGTTGGTGACGAGGATGATGGGCCCCGCCACCGCGCGGACGGCTTCGGGCGCGCCGCGCACGAGCAGGATGGGCATCAGGCTCGTATAGAAGCTGCCGGGCCCGATGACGACGGCGTCGAGCGCGCTGATGGCCGCCTCGGCCGCCGCGTGCAGCCGCACGTCGGGCTCGAGCCAGAGCCGCGTGATCGCGTGGCCGGCGGTCTGACCCGCGTCCACCTCGACCTCACCCCTGGTCGTCGACCAGTCACCGTACTCAGCGCAGATACTCGCCGGCTCGGTCGAGATCGGCCAGACGTGCCCCTCGCAGCCGAGCAGCGCGCGCAGGCCATCGACGGCCGCGAGAAAATCGCCGCTGTATCGCTCCATCATCGACAGCAGGAGATTGCCGCCGGTGTGGCCGCGCAGCCGCGCGTGCTCCGGCATCAAGAGCCGCGCCAGCAGCACGTTTCTCGCTTCGCGCTCGTTGCGCGCGAGCGCCAGCGCGCAGCGCAGGACGTCGCCCGGCGGCAGGACGCCGAGCTCGTCGCGCAACTGGCCCGAGCTGCCGCCGCTGTCGAACATCGTCACGATGGCATGGACGAGCAACCAGGGATTGGTCTTGAGGCCCCCGAGCAAGCTCGGCAGACCCGTGCCGCCGCCGAAGCATCCGACGTTCAAGGTACGAAGCTGCATGGAATGTGGTCAGTATAATGGCCTTCATGGCGTCAGCATCGGCGCGCGGACCTCACCGACTGCCAGCGCACGGCACTCGACACGCTCGTGCGCGACCTGCGGACGATCTTCGGCCTCCAGGCTGCATGCGCTCGTCGTCTATGGCCTGGGCAGCGCTCGACGGCGACGGCGAGACGCCACGTGCGAACGCTCGGCCTGGTCGAACGCGTGACGTTCGACGACCTGGCGCACGCCGTGCCGCTCGCGGCGCGAGTGGCATCGCCGCGGGCTCGGCGTGCCGCTGCTTCTCTCGAGGCACGAGTTCGCGCGGACGCTCGACGTATTCCCGCTCGAGTACGGAAACATCATCGCCAGCCACGTCGTGATAGTTGGCGACAATCCGTTCGCCGGAACGCGCGTCGCGGAGGCCGATCGACGCCGCGCCTGCGAACAGCAGGCCAAGAGCCACCTCATCCACCTGCGTGAGGGATTCCTCGAGACCGAGGGCGATCCCCGCAGCGTGGCGCAGTTGATTGCCTCGTCGGCGCCGTCCGTTCCGTGCGCTGCTCACGAATCTCGTCCGGCTGGAAGGCGGCGACCGTCTCGAGCTGGAGCCGGCGCCCCAGCTGCGATCGGGACGAGCTCGCCGCGGCCATCGATCGCAGCGTCGGCGTCCCCGCGTCACTCATCGTGGAGGTCCTGTCTGCACGCGCCGACATGAGCACGGTGGCTGACCCGACGGCGTTGCTCGCGCGCTACATCGACGCGAGCGAGCGCATCTGGCGCTACGTCGACGGGTGGCGCGCATGACACGGGCGCCCATCGTCTGGGCGCTGTGCGTCCTGGCGCTCACGACGACGGTGCCGGCGGCGGCGCAGCCGCCGCCACCGGCGCTGACCGGCCACCGTCAACGACTTCGCCAACGTGATCGACGAGCCCAGCGAGCGCGAGCTCGATCGACGCATCCTCGCCCTGCAGCGCGCCACTGGCGACGTCGTCGTGGTCGCCACGGTCCCGACGTTTCAGCCGTATGCCGACATCAACGAATACGCCGTCAAGATGTTCGAGAACCACGGCAAGGGCATCGGCGAGCGCGGCAAGGACAACGGGCTCCTGATCGTCGTCGCCGTCGAGGATCGCAAGGTCGGGATCGAGGTGGGGTACGGCCTCGAAGGGTTCATCACCGACGGCTTCGCCGGCCAGACGATCCGCGAGGCGATCCTGCCGCAGTTCCGCGAGCAGCAGTACGGCAGGGGCCTTGATCGCCGGGCACGACGCGCATCATCAACCGCATTGCCGAGGGACGAGGAGTGCAGCTGACGGAGGTGCCGGCGGAGACGGCCGCCGGCTGCCCGCACAAGGCCGCCGGTCCAGCAACTTCTCCGACGGCGTGCGCGTGCTGCTGTTCATCCTGTTCATCATCTTCATGATGAGCCGGAGATCGCGCCGGCGTCAGGCGGCACTGGGGAGGCGGTTCGTGGAGCGGCTGGAATAGTGGCGTGGGCCCCTTCGGCGGCGGTATGGGCGGCTTCGGTGGAGGATTCGGCGGTTTCGGTGGTGGTGGTGTGGGGGCGGAGGAGGATTCGGCGGGTTTGGCGGCGGCCGCAGCGGCGGTGGCGGCGCCTCTGGAGGATGGTGACCATGACTAGCAGCTATCTCACGAGCAATCTCGATGCTGTCCGTCGCGCACCTCGCGGCGTGTTCAATCTCGCGCTGGTCGTCACGATGGCGCTCGCCGTGTCCGGCTGCTCCTACAACAAGTTCACGGGACAGGAAGAGGCGCTCAAGACGGCGCTCGCAGAAGTGCAGAACCAGTTGCAGCGACGCAACGACCTCATCCCGAATCTCGTCGAGACGGTCAAGGGATACGCCAGCCAGGAACGCGACATCTTCATCGCCATCGCCGACTCGCGCGCGCGGATGATGAACGCCAAGACACCGGACGATCAGGTTGAGGCGGCCAACGCCCAGACGAGCGCGCTCGCGCGCCTCCTCGCGGTCGTCGAGAACTACCCGCAACTCAAGTCCGACGCGACGTTCCAGCGGCTGATGGACGAACTCGCCGGCACCGAGAACCGCATCGCCGTCGCTCGACAGCGTTATAACGACGCCGCGCGGGAGTACAACACCCTCAGGCGCAGCTTCCCTTCCAACGTCACCGGGAAGATTTTCGGGTTCAAGGATACAAGTACTTCGAAGCGCCGCCCGACGCGCAGAAACTTCCGAAAGTCGATTTCAAGCGGTAAGCAATCCACTAGCCCATGTAGTAGATTACCCGCATGCTGCGACACGTACATGCGCGACTGGTGGTCTGGGCGGGGATCGGGTGGTTGGCAATTGGTGGAGCCACGGGCATGCTGGCAGAACAGCCGCCGGCCCAGGAACCGCCAGCACCCCCGCCGGTGAACGAGTCGGACGACCCGCTGCTCAAGCGGTTCACGTGGCGCTCGATCGGCCCGGCCGTCATGGGCGGACGTATCGACGACATCGCCGTCGACGAAAGCAACCCGTCGGTCATCTACGTCGGGTACGCGACAGGCGGCATCTGGAAGACGGTCAACAACGGCACCACGTGGGCGCCGATCTTCGACGAGTATCCGGTCTCGTCAATCGGCGACATCGAGATCGCGCCATCGAATCCCAACATCATCTACGTCGGCACGGGCGAGCCGAACAACCGTCAGAGCTCGTCGTTCGGCGCAGGCGTCTTCAAGTCGACCGACGGCGGACGCAAGTTCGAGTACATGGGACTGAAAGAAACGCAGACGATCGCGAAGGTGGTCGTGCACCCGAAGGATCCCAACATCGTCTACGTCGCCGCGGCCGGTCACCTCTTCGGGCCGAATCCTGAGCGTGGGATCTACAAGATCGACTGACGGCGGGAAGACCTGGACGAACACGAAGTTCATCGACAACGACACGGGTTTCATCGATCTCGTCATGCATCCCACGGATCCGAACACGCTCGTTCGCCGCCTCCTATCAGCGCCGGCGCCAGCCCTGGGGATTCAACGGCGGCGGCACCGGGCAGCGGCATCTGGCGGACGAACGACGCCGGCAAGACGTGGACGCGCATCATCGGCAGCGGTCTCCCGATCAACCCGATCCATCGGCCGCATCGGGCTCAACTACAGCCGCTCCAAGCCGACCGTCATCTACGCTCAGCTCGAAGTCGGACCGAGCGGTGGCACGGGTGCGGGCGTCAACGACGACGGCACGCTCGCGCAGCCCGGACAGGGTCGCGGCGGCGGAGGCGGTGGCGGTGGCGGTGGCCGGGGTGGAGAGGCACCGAAGCCCGACCCCACGCGCAGCGGCGTCTGGCGGTCCGATGACGGCGGCAAGTCGTGGAAGTTCATGAGCAACAACAACAACCGCCCGATGTACTACAGCAAGATCCGCGTCGACCCGACCAATCCCGAGATCGTGTACACGACTGGCGCCAGCGCCTACAAGTCCGTCGACGGCGGGAAGACGTTCAACACGATGGGCGGACCAGAGCCACAGCGACCACCACGCGCTCTGGATCGACCCGCGCAACAATCAGCACCTCGTCATCGGCAACGACGGCGGCCTCGACATCAGCTACGACCAGGGCGAGACGTGGGAAGAGATCAGCCTCTCGGCGCTCGGCCAGTTCTACGCGATCAGCGTGGACATGCGGAAGCCCTACTACGTCTGCGGCGGCCTGCAGGACAACGGCTCGTGGTGCGGTCCAAGCGCGGTGCGGAGCGCCGCCGGCATCATGAACGCCGACTGGTATCGCATCGGCGGCGGCGACGGCTTCTACACGGCGAACGATCCGCGCGATTGGACGATCGGCTACTCGGAGTCGCAGGACGGCAACACCAATCGCTACGACCTGCGCACCGGCGCGACGCGATCGATCCGGCCGACGCCACCGTTTGCGCCTCCGCCTCCCGCCGCCGACGGAGGACACCCGCCACAGGGTCGCGGGACCGCGCCTGCTGGCGCTGCCCGGCCGGCCGCACCGCGGCGCAGCAGCCGCGGCCGGACAGGGCGGCGGCCGTGGCGGCCGTGGGGCGGGCGCCGGCAACATCGTGCCTCCCCCGCCGCCGGGCACGAGCTACCGCTTCTTCTGGAGCACGCCGTTCATGCTCTCGCACCACGATCCGAGCCACGGTGTACCTCGGAGGCGACCGGTTGTTCAAGTCGACGACGCGCGGGAATACGTGGACGGCGTCGCCCGATCTGACGAAGAACATCGGCAGAAACGATCGGCCGATCATGGGCGTCGCCGGCACGGCGGCGATGGCCTCGAAGCACGACGGCGCAGCGTCCTACAGCAACATCGTCACAATCGGGGAATCCCCGCTCGTGCCGGGCATCGTCTGGGTGGGCACCAACGACGGCAACGTGCAGGTGAGCCGTGACGGCGCCGCGACGTGGAAGAACGTCGTCGACAACATCAAAGGCGTGCCGGCGGAGACGCACGTGTCGCGGGTCGAGCCGTCGGCGCTTCGACGCCGGAACGTGCTACGTCTCGTTCGACGGCCACCGCACCGACGATCACAAGCCCTATGTGTTCGTGACGCGGGACTTCGGGCAGACCTGGACATCGATCGCGGCGAACCTGCCGGAGGGCAACGTCAACGTGATCAAAGAGGATCCGAAGAACCGGAACCTCCTCTATCTCGGCACCGAGTACGCGTTCTACATTTCGTTGACGGGCGGCAAGGACTGGAAGCGGTTCATGACCGGGCTGCCGACCGTGCGGATCGACGACATCCTCGTGCACCCGCGCGACAACGATCTCATCGTGGGCACGCACGGCCGCAGCATCTGGATCATCGACGACATCACGCCGCTGCAGCAGATGACGGACGCGGTCACCACGGCCGACGCGCACCTCTTCGACGTGCGGCAGGCCACCGCGTGGGCGACCGATATCACGAAGGCGAACGGGCTCGGCGCCGACAAGCATTTCCGCGGCGCAGAATCCGCAGGGCGGCACGGCGATCAGCTACTTCCTCAAGGCGGCGGCCGACCGGCGACGTGAAGATCACGATCAGCGACTCGGCCGGCCGCGTGGTCCGTGAGATGGACGGCACGAAGGAGGCGGGGCTGAATCGCGTCCAGTGGAACCTCGGCCCGAATCCGGTCCTCGGCGCTGCCGGCGACGTTTCGGTGGCGGTGAGCGGCGGCCGGAAGGGCCGCGGCGCCGGCCGCGGCGTGCCGTTCACGTCGCAGAACGCCGTCGCAGCCGGGTACCTACGTCGTGAAGCTGGCGGTCGGCGGCAAGGAACTGATGACAACCGTGCAGGTCGAAGCGGACGACATCAGGTAGGCCCCGCGGGGCTTCGGGGTCAGACCTCGATCTGACACCGGTCGCCAGGTCGCCGGAATGTTGACATCCAAAATCAGAAACAGGTTTGATATTCTCGGGGCATGGCTATCACCGACGCGTTGCTCCCTGAGTTCGACCACGAGATGGCGACCACTCGCCGCCTCCTCGACCGCGTGCCCGAAGCACAGTTCGCCTGGAAGCCCCACGACAAGTCGATGACGCTCGGCCAGCTCGCGGGTCATCTGGCGAACATCCCCTACTGGTGCTCGGCGACGCTGAGCGCCCCGGTGCTCGACCTCGACACGCTCCCGGGTCGACGCACGTCCGAAGGCGCCGGTCATCGCGCGACGCGCTGCTCGAGGAGTTCGATCAAAAGGTCGCGGCAGCGCGCGCAAAGCTCGCCGAGACGACCGATCCGCAGCTGCCTGTCGCCGTGGACGCTCAAGAAGGGCGACCAGGAGTTCTTCACGATGCCGTGCATCGCGGCGATCCGCAGCTTCGTGATGAATCATTCGATTCATCATCGCGGACAGCTCAGCGTCTATCTGCGTTTGAACGACGTCCCGATCCCGCCGATCTACGGGCCGACGGCGGATGAACAGTTCTGACGGGGCCAGGGGATACGGCATCCTCGCCGTATCCCTTCTGCCTTTCGTCCTCCTGGCGACGCTCAACTCCGCCGGATATCGATACGGCGCGTCGGACCAGGCGTTTTACGCGCCAGCCATCCTCGAAGCGCATCGATCCCGCGCTCTTTCCGCGCGACTCGGAACTGATCCGATCGCAGGCCAAGCTGACGCTCGTCGACGACGTGCTCGGTCCGCTGGCGCGCGCGACCCGCATGCCCCTGCCGGCGGCGTTCGTCGTGCTGCAGGTGGTCTTGCTGTCGCTGCTCGCGTTCGCCGCGCTGCGGATCGCCGGCCGCCTGTATCGGACCGACTGGGCGGCCGTCGCGCTGATGGCGGCGCTCACGCTGCGCCACGCGGTCAGCAAGTCGGGCACGAACACACTCGAAGGGTACTTCCACCCGCGGCAGCTGGCCTTCGCGATCGGCGCGCTCGCGATCGTGAGCTTCCTTCGCGGCCGCTACGGTGCCATGTGGGTGCTCGTCGCTGTCGCGGGCGCGCTCCATCCGACGACGGCCCTCTGGTTCGCGATCTGGCTCGGCGTCGCTACCGTGCTGGCCGAGCCGCGCCTGCGGCTGCCCACAGCTATCGGCGTCGGGGCGGGCGCGGTGGCCGTCGCGTGGGCCCTCTACGCCGGACCGCTCGCGGGACGGCTGGTTCGGATGGACCCCGTCTGGCTCGAGACGCTCGCGTCGAAGGATTATCTCTTTCCGCTGAACTGGCCGGCGGCCGCGTGGCTGGTCAATCTTGGATACGTGCCGATCATCCTCTGGATCTATCAGCGCCGGCGCGCCGCCGGGCTGCTCGTGCCTCGAGAGGGCGCACTCGTGGCAGGATGCCTGTCGCTGGTGCTGGTCTTTGCCGCGACGCTCGCGCCGAATGCCGCGCGCGTCGCCCTCGCCATCCAGTTGCAGCCCGCGCGGATCTTCTGGATGCTCGACTTCCTCGCCGTCATCTACGTCGTCTGGGCCGCCGCGGAAGGCGCGAGCGGTGTAAGCCGCCAGTCTGACCAACGTTGCGCGGCGCGCCCGCCTGGTCGCGCTGGCGATCATTCTTCTGTCGACGGCGCGCGGCGCGTACATCATGCTGGTGGAGTTTCCGGAACGTCGCGTGGCGCACGTCACCGTCGGAGACGACGACTGGGGGCGCGTCATGGCGTGGGCGCGCGCGTCCCGGCCCGGCAGCGGCTGGCTGGCGGATCCCGGGCACGCCGCGCGCTACGGCACGAGCGTGCGTGTCGCGGCGCACCGCGATGTGTTCGTGGAAGCCATCAAGGATGGAGCGGTCGGGATGTACGACCGAACGGTGGCGCTGAGGACACGAGAGCGCGTGGAAGCGCTCGGCGATTTCACGTCGCTGACGCCCGAGCGCGCACGACTGCTCGCGCAGCAGTACGACCTCGACTACCTCGTCACCGAGCAGACACTCGAGCTGCCGCTCGCATTCAGTTCAGGTGCAATCAAGGTGTACAGCCTGAAGTAGGTTTACACCCTTCGCAGCCGAAGCCGGAGCATTCGAACCACCCCTTCGACCACCGCGGGATCGACGGACGTGTGCGCGACCCTGGATCCGATCGTCGCGCGCGCCAGGCCACCGAGCAGCACGAAATAGAGCGCGGCGATGAGCACGAAGAGCGCCACCATCGAGGGAGCCGCGTCGCGAAGCACTTCTGTCGCGCGCACGCCGGCCACGCGCGACGTCAGCTCGAGCAGCAGGAAGTCGACGCCGAGCAGGACGACGGCGTCGATCAGATTGGCGAGGTGGGCCCGGGCCGATGAGCTGATCGTCACCTCGTGTCCTGGCACGTGCAGGATCTCTTTTATCGTACGCTCCGGATGCCGCGTCAGGCCGCGGACGCGGGCCATCCCGTCGAGTGGATCTTCAACGGCAGGCAGGCGGTCGGCGACCTCAGCCAGGGCTTCGTCAGCCGGTATCCCGACAGCCGTCGCGTACAAGCGAATGGCGTTGCGGCCGTAGAGGCCCGACGGCAGCTCCTCGAACCTGTCGCGCTCGATGAGCTCGAGATACTGCTGACGGACGCCACACGTGCGGGCGATCGTGACCAGGGACAATCCCCGCCGTTCACGCGCCGCCTTCACCCGTTCATAAAATTGCGTGCACATCTTTGCACAGCCCCCTTGCTTCTCTCACCCTATCGGTCGGTGCACAGCCCGTCATTCTGCAATGCTGAATGCTGAGTGCTGAATGCTGAAGTAAAGTGAGAATAGTTCAGCATTCAATTCAGCATTCAGCACTCAGCATTCAGCATTGCAATGTATTCACCAAGACGTGGCCTGACGAACGGTCACCTCATGACTATCTACGCCTGGGGCAGACCCCGGCAGTTTCCCCGGCTGCCGGCGCCGACAGAGCGCTTCTTCGACGTGGCTCCGGACACGAAGGTCCTGGCCCACTGCCACTGGCAGGCCGAGCGCGCGCGACACCCGGCGCTGCTGGTGCTGCATGGCCTCGAAGGGTCGAGCCAAGCGCACTACATGCGGGGATTGGCGGACAAGGGATACGCCGCCGGCTTCAATGTCATCCTGTTGAACCAGCGCAACTGCGGCGGGACCGAGCGGCTGGCCGCCGGGCTCTACCATTCGGGCCTGACGGCGGACGCGGACCACGTCATCCGGGAGATCGCCGCCCGAGACGATGTGCAGCAGGTCGTCGTCGCGGGCTATTCGCTCGGCGGGAATCTGGCGCTGAAACTGGCCGGGGACCATGGCGACGCCCCACCCCCTCAGCTGCGTGCCGTCTGCGCGGTCTCACCGGTCCTCGAGCTCGAGGCATGCGTCCAGGCGCTCGAGCGCCGTCAGAATTTCATCTACCAGTGGAATTTCGTCCGCGGCCTGAAAGGCCGCATGCGGCGCAAAGCCGAGTGCTTTCCGGGACGATTCGCCATCGATCGCCTCGACGCCATCAGGACCGTGCGCGAGTTCGACGAGGTCTACACGGCGCCGCACTTCGGCTTCAAGAACGCGTCGGACTACTACTATCGCGCGAGCGCCATGCGGGTGATCGACCGGATGCGCGTGCCGGCGCGAATCATCACCGCCGAGGATGACCCGTTCGTGCCGAGCGGCGCCCTTCCGCGATCCGAGCGTGGCGACGAACCCCTGGCTCGACGTCAGCATCACGACGCACGGCGGCCACTGCGCCTTCGTCTCGCGATGCGCGCGATGGCGAGCGACGGCTACTGGGCCGAGCAGGAAATCCTGGCGTTCGCGACCACGCACACCGGCACTACAGCAGCGCCGTCAGCCTCTTCGCGAACTCCGGCCCCAGACCCTGTTCTTCGTGCTTGAAGTAGACGTAGGCGCTCTTGACCTCCGTCAGGCCCTTGATGACCCCGCCCAACGTTCGATGTCCGCCTGCTGATAGCCTTCATCGCGCAGTCTGAAGTACGCGTAGTCCGCCGTGACCTCCACCGGCGCGCTCAGCTTCTCGCTGTCGGAGACGCAGAAGGCGAGATTCCGCGCGCGCAGAACGTCGAACACGTCGTCGTCGAACCATGACGGGTGGCGGAACTCGAACGCCGCGCGCGTGCCCTCGGGCATGAGCTCGCTGAAGGCCCGCAACGCCTCGATGTTCTTCTTGTAGGTCGGAGGAAGCTGGAACAACAGCGTGGCGAGCTTGGAGCCCAGCGTCTGCGCCGTCTTGATGAACGTCTGGGTGATGTCCTCGCACCGCTCGAGCTTCGCGTCGTGCGTGATCCGCCGCGGCGCTTTCAACGTGAACGTGAAGTGCTCCGGCGTGCCCGCAGCCCAACCCGACAGAATCTTCTCTGTCGGCAGACGGTAGAACGTGTAGTTGATCTCGACCGTCGGGAAGCGCTCGGCGTAGTAGGCCAGCATCTTGTCGGTGCTGAACTTCTCGGGATAGAAGGTCCCACGCCATTCCGGGTAGTTGTATCCGGAGGTTCCGACAAACACACGGGAAGAAGGCGACGAAACGGGCAAGGAATCAGGGAAAAAGAGAATCGCTCACGACCGTCAGTTTACCGCGATGCGGGCGGGCGCTCATGGGACCGCGCCTTCCCACACCCGGACAGTCCCACGGGACCGCGTCCCGTCGATAAACGCGATAACCTGTTGCCGGCTCTGACGTTATCTCGCGCTTGCCAACCTGGCAGACGGATGGCTTGGAGTTACTGAATGCTGCAGGATCTTCGTCACGCCGCCCGGAGCCTTCGTCATGCCGGCGCGCTGCCGGTGGTCGCCATACTGACCCTGGCCATTGGGATCGGAGGCGTCACCGCGATGTTCACGATTGTGAACCGCGTCGTCCTGAACCCGCTGCCTTTCAAGGCGCAGGACCGGCTCGTCCTCATCTGGGGCAGCAAGCCCCACGAGAACCAACCCGAACTGCCCTTCTCGCAACCGGACTTCGACGATCTGCGCGCGCAGGCGCACGCCTTCGACGCTATCGGCGGCTGGGCCCCGGGAAAAGGCAACCTGACCGGATCGGGCGACGCCGAGCAGGTACAGTGGGCGGTCGTCACGGCAAGCCTCTTCGACGTGCTGGGTGTCTCGCCGGCCATCGGGCGGACCTTTCAGCCCCAGGAGGATCGACCGGGCACGCCGCCGATTGTCGTCATCTCGCACGCTTTCTGGCAGCGGCGGTTCGCGGCGGCACCCGACATCGCCGGACGCACGCTCGTCCTCGACAATCGGGTCATGGAGATCGTCGGCGTCCTGCCCGCCGATTTCTCGTTTCTGACGTTTCCCGTGAAGCCCGACGTGTGGATGCCGCTCGGCGCGGATCCGTTCGACGGACGGCGCTTCGCGAGAGGCGCCCGCTCGATGGGCGTGCTCGGCCGTCTGCGACCCGGGGTCAATCTTGCCCAGGCGCGCACCGAAGCGGACACGATTGCCGCCGGACTCGCGTCCGCGTATCCGTTCTTCAATACCGGCCGGCGCTTCGCGCTCGTGCCGCTCGGCGAGCAGGTCGCGCGTGACGTCCGCAATGGAGCGCTGGCGCTCTTCGGCGCCGTCGCCTGCGTGCTGTTCATCGCCTGCGCGAACGTCTCGAGCCTGATGCTCGCGCGCGCGACCGGCCAGCATCGCGACCTCCTCATCCGCGCCGCGTTGGGTGCGTCACGCTGGCGGCTCCTCCGCCTTCAGCTCGCCGAAAGCCTCCTTCTCTCGACCGCCGGCGGCGCCGGTGGTCTCCTGCTTGCCGTCTGGCTCGTCGACGTGCTCGTCCGGCTGCCTTATCGATCGGACAGCCTCTATGTTCCCTATGCGGTCGCGCGCGAGACCATCGGGGTCGATCTGTCCGCGCTCGCCTTTACCATGGCGGTGACCGTTGGCAGCGCGATTCTCTTCAGCCTCGCGCCCGCATTCCGCCACCGGCAGCCCCGCCATCACGATGTCCTGCGCGCAGGAACGCGCGCGACCGCCGATCGTCCGCAGCGGCGGCTGCGGGCGCTGCTCGTCGTCGCCGAAGTCGCACTGTCCCTCGTCCTGCTCGTCGCCGCCGGTTTGATGACGCGCAGCCTCATCGGGCTGCAGAACGTCGACCCGGGCTTCTCGCCCTCGGGCCTCCTCTCGCTGCAGGTCACGCTGTCTCGCAGCGCGTACTCCAACCCCGGCCGTCAGGCCGCGTTCTACGACGAAGCGCTGTCGCGCTTGCGCGCGCTGCCAGGCGTGACCGGCGCCGCCGCCTCCGACCATGTGCCTTTCGCCGGCCCCGATGGGCGCACGGGCTTCTACATCGAGGGCCGGCCCGCGCCCGAGCGCGGTGACCAGCAACAGGTGCACTATCGCGGCATCAGCACCGACTACTTCACGGTCATGAGCATACCGCTCGCGACGGGACGAGCATTCACCACCGACGATCGCGCGGACGGCCTCAAGGTGGCCATCGTCAACGAGACGATGGCGCGGATGTACTGGCCGGGCGAGCACCCGATCGGCCGCCGGCTCGCCCTCGACCTCGAGACGCTGCGCTTCTTCCCGGACCGGGCCCCCGAACGCAACATTCCCGGCGGCATGCGGGAGATCGTCGGTGTCGTGAAGGACATCCGGTCGAGCTCGCTGCAGACGCAGCCGGTGCCGGAGATGTACACGCCATACGTTCAACGGTCGATCACGGACATGACGCTCGTCGCCAGAACCAACGGCGACGCGCTGGCGCTCGCCGCGCCGGTCCGGGATCTCATCCGGTCGATCGATCCGAACCAGCCCGTCGGCCACATCGAAACGGTCTCGGGCCTGCTGGCCTCGTCCATCGCGCAACCGCGCGCGCACTCGGCGCTCCTCTCCGCATTTGCCGCCGTGGCGCTCACGCTGGCGATGATCGGCGTGTTCGGTCTGCTCGCGTACGACGTCGCTCAGCGAACGCCGGAGCTCGGCATTCGTCTCGCGCTCGGCGGGCAGCCACGCGATCTCCGCGCGCTCGTTCTGAAGAACGGCCTGCAGCTCGTCGGCGCCGGACTGCTGCTGGGCGTGCCCGCGGCGATCCTCGCCGGCACATGGCTGCAGAGCGTGCTGTTTCAGGTCTCGCCCGCCGATCCGCTGACGCTCTTCACATCTGCCGGCACGCTGATTATCGTGTCGCTCATCGCGTGCAGTGTTCCCGCACGACGGGCGACGCGGATTGACCCGATGGTGGCGCTGCGGATGGAGTAGAACGACGGATGTCCTGACCGAAGACCACGGACAACACTGAAAACACAGATGTCTAGTTCGAATTGTCTGCTTCGCGATCTTCGGGCCTTCGCGATCTTCGCGATACCGTCGTGGCATGGAAAGGCGAGGCAAACGCCACGAACACCAGAGACGACGCGCGACGAAGGGGCCGCATGTTCAGACTGACTGACTTTCGCTACGCCGGCCGCGTGCTGCTCAAGAACCCCGGGTTCTCGATCGTCGCCGTTGTCACGCTCGCACTCGGCATCGGGCTGAACGTCACGATCTTCTCCATCCTCAACGTTCTGCTCCTGAAGCCGGTAGCTGTGCAGCACGGCGACGAGCTCGTCTGGATCATGGGCGGCGGTGACGGCTTCGGCGTGGTCACGTACCCGGATATCCTGGACTTCCGCGGCGCGACATCGGCCGTCGTCGACGTGGCCGGCCTGGCCGAATCGCGTTTGGCGATCCGCGCCGGCCACCAGTCCTTGCGTGTCACCGGACAGATCGTGACCGGCAACTACTTCGACGTGCTTGGCGTGCACGCCAGCGCCGGCCGGACTCTGGTCGCCGCCGACGATGCGCCGATTGGCGATCGCGCCGTCGCGGTCCTCGCGAACCGAACGGCACGGCGAATCTTCGGCTCTCCGCAGGACGCCGTCGACAAGCCCCTACAGATCAACGGGCAGCCGTTCACGGTCGTCGGAGTGACGCCGCCGGGCTTTGGCGGCGCCGACCCGCTCCGAACCGCCGACGTCTGGGTGCCGATCTCGATGGCCGCACAAGTGGCCTCGTCCGTACGACCCTACGACCGAACATCGTGGTGGCTCACCGGCATCGCCAGGCTGGCCGGCGGCATCGATGGTGCGCAAGCGCAAGCCGTGCTCACAGGCGTCGCCAACGCAATTGCCCTCGCGCATCCGGATTCGCACCAGGGGGCTCGAGTCGTCGTGCACGCATTTCGCGGTACGAACCCTGACGATCGCCAGAAGTTCGGCGCGCTGGCGCTACTGCCAGCGGTACCGCTGGTCGTCCTCCTCATCGCTTGTGCGAACGTCGCCAGCCTGCTGATGGCGCGCGGTGTCGGACGGGAACGCGAGATGGCCGTCAGAACGGCGCTCGGCGCCCGGCGCGGGCAGCTCGTGCGGCAGCTCTTCGCGGAGAGCCTGCTGCTGGCGCTGGCCGGAGGCGTCGGCAGTCTGCTGCTGTCCATGTGGGCTCCCGATCTTCTCCTACGCTTCGCCGAGGCCGATGCCGGGCTCTCTGCCGACTTCACCCCCGACGCAACCGTCATCCTGTTCACCATTGTCGTCTCGACGATCACGGCGCTGGCGTTTGGCCTGGCACCGGCCATCCGGGCCGCACGAGCGGTCCCCGGTGCGTCGCTGCGCGGCGGGCCCGGCGCGGCGATGAGCGGACCACGAGCGCTCCGAGCGCAGCGCGTGCTCGTGGTCGGCCAGTTGGCGATGTCGCTCGTGCTGCTCGTCGCCACCGGCACCTTCGTCGGCAGCGTCGCGCAGGCCGCGCGCACGCATCCCGGCTTCGATACGGACGGTCGCGTGACGATGTCGCTCGATCTGAAGATGCAGCGCTACACCGATGCGCGGGCGCGAGCATTCGAGCGCGATATCGTTGCCCGCGTGGAGGCGCTTCCCGGCGTACGCCGCGCCACGCTGGCGCAGTACATTCCGCTTGGCGGCATGGTGGAATTCACGCCCTTCTACGCGGCCGGCCGCGCGATCGACCCGCAAGCACGAGTCCCGGCGACGGCGGTCAACCGCGTCGGGCCGGGCTTCTTCGACACCTTGCGGCTGCCGCTCCGGCGTGGACGGACACTCACTGCCGCCGACGAGCAGGCTGACCCTCGCGTAGCGGTCGTCAACGAGAGGCTCGCCGCCGACGTCGCGGCGGATGGAAACGCCATCGGCGCGCGCGTGATCCTCGGCTCGCCCGACGCTCGACCGCTCGAGATCGTCGGGATCGTCGCGGACGTCGTCGTCGACGAATTCGGCGAGTCGGCACGGCCCGCCATTTACCTGCCGCGCGACGGGCGCGTCAGCGAGCTCTCGATCATTGCCTGGACGGCCCTCGAGCCCGGCATGGCACTGCGCGCCATCGAGCGCGAGGTGCATTCGCTCGACGGCTCGCTCGCGGTGTTCGAGCCGATGACGATGGCCGGACATCTTGCCGAGCGGATGAACGGCGAACGAGGCCTGACGCGAATGCTCGGCGTGGCGGGCGTGCTCGCGCTCGGCCTGGCGGCGTTTGGTCTCTATGGCGTCACGGCCTACGCCGTCACCCGCCGTACGCGCGAGATTGGCGTGCGCGTCGCGCTCGGTGCGAGCCGGACAGGCGTCGTGCGCATGATCCTCGGGGATGCCGCGCGACTTGCCGCCGGCGGGATCGTCGCCGGCGTGCTGCCCGGGTTCCTGCTGACGTACGCGCTCTCGGGGATGATCTTCGGCATCCGGCCGACAGATGTCCGGGCACTCGCGGCGGCGACGGTACTCCTCGCCGTCGCGGCGCTCATCGCCTCGTATCTGCCGGCGCGCCGCGCACTGCGAGTGGACCCGATGGTGGCGCTGCGGATGGAGTAGAACTACTGGCCGCACCATCGAATTGCAAGCCACCGACACTGGAGCGGTTCGAGAGCGAGAGAAAGACGGAGTTAACGGGTTCACCACGGAGGAACGGAGCGAACGAAGACGCACAGAGGCTGTTCGATCGTGCGCGGCGCGACCGGTCTCCGTTCGTCTCCTTTCGCGCTTCGTTCCTTCGTGTTGAACCCGTTGCCTCCGTACTTCTCCGTTTCCTCGAATGCTCCTCGAGCTCCGTCGCCGTCACGCCGCTCTCTTGCGGCTGCGCGCGACGGCAAGCGACAGCACGACTGCACCCCAGGCCGCCAGCGCGGCCGCCTGCGGCCACAGCAGATCCAGACCGATCCCTTTGAGGAAGATCCCCCGCACGATCACCAGGAAGTAGCGCAGCGGAATCAGGTAGGTGAACGGCTGGATCACGGCCGGCATGTTCTCGATCGGAAAGATGAATCCCGAGAGATAAATCATCGGCGTCAGGAAGAAGAACGTGGCGGTCATCATCGCCTGCTGCTGCGTGTCCGAGATCGTCGAGATGAAAAGTCCCAGGGCGAGCGTGGACAACACGTAGAGAAGGCTCATCGCAAAGAGCAGCGCGAAGCTCCCGCGCAGCGGGACCTCGAACCACAACACGGCCACGGCGGACACGAGGAGCACGTCGATGAGCGCGATGAGCCCGTAGGGCAGCAGCTTGCCGACGATGAGCTCCCAGCGCCTGAGCGGGGTGACATTGAGCTGTTCGAGCGTGCCGAGCTCTTTCTCGCGCACGATCGCCATCGCGGCCAGGTTGGCGGTCACGATCAGCAGCACCAGCGCCAGGACCCCTGGGATCATGAAGTGGCGACTCTCGAGCTGCGGGTTGAACCACACGCGGATACGCGCATCGATGCCCGATGGAGGGATGGAGTCGGGGCCACCGGGGACTCCGCGGCGAATTCCGCCGCCAGGTCCTGCGCGTAGCTCCCGATCAGGCTTGTCGCATAGCCGAGCGCGACGGTCGTCGAATTCGAGTCACTGCCGTCGGCGACCACCTGCACCGTGACCGGCCGATGGGCCCGGATGCTCGGTGCCATATCCGGCCGGGATCGACAGTGCCAGCGATGCCGTGCCGCGCTCGAGGTAGGGCTCGATCTCGCTCACGGTCGTGACCGTATCGACCACGGTGAAGTTCGGCGAGGCCTCGAATCGCGCGACGAGCTCGCGGCTCGCCGCCGACCGATCGCCGTCGGCGACAACCAGCGGCACGTTCTTGACGTCCGTCGTGGCCGCATACCCGAGCATCGTGAGCTGCAGAATCGGCGCGATGATGACGAGGCCGAAGAGCCGCGGATTCATCCGCAGCTCGAGGAACTCCTTCCGGACGAGACACCGCAGGCGCTGCATCAGGACTTCTCGCGCGACAAGCGCAGCGACGCCAGTCCGAGCATGGCAATGGCGTAGGCGGTCAGCGCCAGCAGCGGTACGGTGAGGTGCGCCGATCGCGGACCCCTTCAGCACGATTCCGCGCAGCGCGACCAGAAAGTACCGCGCCGGCACGACGTAGGTGACGCCACGAAGGAAGGCCGGCATGCCCGATATCGGAAAGATGAAGCCGGACAGCATGATGGTCGGCAGCAGCGAGATGAGGAGCGCCATCTGGAACGCCACCTGCTGGGACTCGGCGACGGTCGAGATGAGGAGACCCGTGCCGAGCGCACCGACGAGGAAGAGCGACATGGCGAGCAGCAGCGCGAGCCAGTTGCCGCGCATCGGCAGGCCGAAGAGCACCATCGAGGCGAGGATGATCAGCGCCGCCGAGGTCAGCGAGATCAGGAAATACGGAAGCGTCTTCCCGGCGATGAACGGGAACGTGCCGATCGGCGCCATCCTCACCTGCTCCATCGTGCCGGACTCCTTCTCGCGGACGATCGACAGCGCCGTCGACGCCACGGCGGTGATCATGCCGATGTAGGCGATGAGGCCGGGGACCAGGAAGAGCGTGCTGCGAAGCTCGGGGTTGTACCAAATCCGCGGCTCGACCGCCAACGGCGGCGGCCGGACGATGGTCGACGGCGACAACTCTGCTCCGACAGTACGCAGGAGGTTGGTCGCGTACCCGAGGACCGTCGTCGCCGTGTTCGCGTTGTCGCCGTCGATAATGACCTGCACCTGCCCCTGACGTCCCGACGAGATGTCTCTGCCGAAGCCTTCTGGAATGACGAGCACGGCCCGCGCCCGATTCAGGTTGACCAGCCGCTCGATCTCGGCCGGCGAGTGGACCGTTGCGATCAGATCGAAGTATCCGGAACGCACGAAGGCCGAGACGACCGAGCGGCTCTCGGCCGAGCCGTCGCGATCGTCGACCGCGAGCGCGATGTGCCGGATGTCGAAGTTGAGCGCGTAGCCATAGAGCAGGAGGAAGAGCGCCGGAATGAACACGAGGATGAGCAGCGTGCGCCGATCGCGCAGGATCTGGCGCAGTTCCTTGCGATAGACGGCCAGCGCCTTTCTCACGCGCCCGCTCCCCCAGCGCGTCTCGACGACGTCGAGAAACACGTCTTCGAGCGACGGCAGGACCTCGGTGATGTCGTCGACGGCAAGGCCCTTCTCCGCGAGGCGGGCGCCGCAGCCCGGCGGGTGTCGCGGCATCGGTTCTGAGCACGGCGTGCACGGCGGTGCCGAAGAGGCTCGTCTTCTCCACCTCCGGCATCTCGTCGAGCGCGCGCATCACGGCCACCGCCTCAGGCGCCCGCACTTCCACGATCGGCCGGCCTTTGAAGATCTGCTTCACCTCGGCGGTGGTGCCGAGCGCGGCGAGGCGCCCGGCGTGAATCAGCGCGACGCGGTGGCAGCGCTCCGCTTCGTCGAGGTAGTGGGTCGTGACGAGGACCGTCACGCCCTCTTGAGAGAGCGTGTCGATGAGACGCCAGAACTGGCGGCGCGACAACGGATCGACGCCGCCCGTCGGCTCATCGAGGAAGAGAATCGCCGGTTCGTGCAGGATCGCGCAGCCGAGCGCCAGGCGCTGCCGCCAGCCGCCCGCCAGATCGCGCGCCAGCGTGTCCTCCCGTCCGGTGAGACCGGCCATCTCGAGCACGAAGCGCCGGCGCGCGGCCAGCCGCTCGGGACTCAATCCGTAGATGCCGCCAAAGAACTGGATGTTCTGGTCGACGGTCAGCAGCTCGTAGAGCGAGAAGCGCTGCGACATGTAGCCGATTCGCCGCTTCACGCCTTCGGGATCGGCCGACACGTCGATGCCGCCGACCGAGGCGGTGCCCGACGTCGGCCGCAGGAGGCCGCACAGCATCCGGATGGTGGTGGACTTGCCGGCGCCGTTGCTGCCCAGGAAGCCGAAGATCTCGCCGCGACTGACGTCGAACGACAGCCCGTCGACGGCGAGGAACGCGCCGAATCGTCGCGTGAGGTTCCTGACGTCGATGGCTTTCGTGGCGTCGACGTCGGTCGGTGTCGGCATGAAGCGCTCAGCGGCCGACGGCGCGAGCGAGCCGCGCCTCGGCCAGCCGCGCGTTCGCGAGCGCGCGCGTACGATCGAGCTCGGCCTGCAGCAGCGCCGTCTGCGCGTCGAGCACTTCGGTGTTCGTGACCACGCCGGCGGCGAAGCGCTCGGCGACGACGCGCCGCGCCTCCGCGGCGGCGCGCACGCCGTCGGCCGTGGCGGCGATCGCCGCGCGGCTCGAGTCCAGCTCGAGCTGACGCTGGCGCACTTCGAAGGTGACCTGTCGGTCGAAGTCGGCCAGGCGCGCTTCGGCGACACGCACCTGCGCGGCGGCGTCGGCGCGCTCGGCACGCGTCCGGCCGCCGTCCCAGAGGGTCCACGAGGCGTTGACCGACACGTCCCAGGAGTCCTCCCACCGGTCGCTGCGCGGGAAGATGCGCGGGTTGGGGCTCGCGTAGTCGTAGCCGCCGCTCAACCCGACCTGCGGCCGCAGGCCCGCTTTGGCCGCCAGCGTCCGCGCGCGGGCGGCCTCCGCGCGCTCGGCCAGCGCGCGGCGTTCGGGGCGGCGCGGCAATCGCGTCGGCGATCAGCTCGATCGACATCGCCGCCGGCGCCGCCAGGCGTGTCGAGCCGCGCCGCAGGCTCGATCGGCAGCCGACCCCTGAGTGCCGAGCAGGCGGCGCAGATCGGCCTCGGCGATCCCGCGCGCGTTGGCCGCCTCGATCGAGACCGACGCGCTCGCGGGACTGCTGCGCTTCGGCCGACAGCAGCTCGTTCGGCGGGATGAGCCCCTGGTCGAGCCTGCGCGCGAAGGTCACGCACGTAGGCGCCGATGCTGTCGAGCGAACGAGCCAGCACCTGCTCGGCTTCGCGTGCGGTCACGAGCGCCCAGAACGCCCGCGTGATCTCGAGGCGCAGGTCGGCGCGAGCGGCCACGCAGATCCTCGCCCGAGGCCTGCCGCTCCGCGTGAGCCGCGCGCTCGAGCGCGTCGACGCGGCCACCCGTGTAGAACAGCCACTGCAGATCGAGCCGCGTCCGGAAGTTGTCGGGAATGTCGGGATAGACCACCTGCCGCGGCTGTCCCGGCTGCACGATCGCGAACTCGTCGACGTGATTGGTCCGCGTATAGCCAGCCTGCGCGGCGACACTCGGACGGCGATCGGCGGCGCGTCTCTGCTCGAGCGCTTCCGCCGAGTCCTGCCGCGCCTCGAGCTCGGCCAGACGCAGGCTGTTGGCCAGGCCCTGCGCGATCGGCTTCATCCAGGGTCAGTGCCGCGGACGATTGACCGGGCCCGCAGGACGCCGGTCCCCGCGGCAGCAGAGCAATACAGCCAGACAGAATGATTGCGCGTGTCGGTCTCATGAATGTCTCTCGGCGTTGCTCGGCGCTGGCGTGCGCGCGGGAAATGAGGGCGATGAACACGTCTTCGAGCGTCGCGGGCATGGGTCGGGCGGTCAGCACGCGAATCCCACGCGACTCGAGCGCGCCGGTGATCGGCGGTGACGCCCTGCGCCTGCGCGCCCTCCGCCACGCGGACGTGCGCGCGCTCCCCGAACGTCTGCACGTCCTCCACTCCAGGCAGCGCCGCGAGGAACATCGATCGGCGGACGCGGCGTGTCGGCAATGACCTCGAGCAGGCGTCCTTCGAGCGCGGCCTGCAGCGCCACCGGTCGATCAATCGCCAGCACCCGCCCCTCGTGCAGCAGCGCGACGCGGGCACAGCGTTCTGCCTCGTCGAGGTACGGCGTCGTCATCACGATCGTGAGCCCGTCGGCCAGGAACTCCGACAGGAGCTTCCAGAACTCGCGCCGCGACACGGGATCGACGCCCGTCGTCGGTTCGTCGAGCAGCAGCACGTCCGGTTCGTGCACGAGCGTGCAGGCGAGCGCCAGCTTCTGTTTCATGCCGCCCGACAGCCGATCCGCGCGGCGCGCCCGGAACGGCGTCAGCTGAGTCATCGCGAGCAGACGGTCGCGCGCGGCGCCGATACCGGGCCACCCGTGAATCTCGGCAAAGAACGCGATGTTCTCGTCGATCGTGAGGTCTCCGTACAGGCTGAATCGTCTGCGAGAGATACCCGACGGCGCGCGTCACCGCGCGATGCTCCCGGAGGGGATCGCGGCCGAGCACCGACACGCGGCCGCCATCGACCGTGAGCAGACCGCACGCGACGCGGATGGCCGTGGTCTTCCCCGCGCCATCGGGACCGATCACGCCGAACATCTCTCCCCGCGCCACGTCGATCGACACCCCGTCGAGCGCGGTGACCGCGCCGTACTTCTTCGTGACGTTGTCGAACGCGATTGCGGTCATGGCGGTTGCGGGAGCTCGGCTTCAATCGGCATGCCCGACTTCAGCACGCCGTCCTTGTTGTCGGCGCTCACCTTGATCCGGTAGACCAGCCGCGATCGCTCTTCGGCCGTCTGCACGTTGCGCGGGGTGAACTCGGCCTTCGGCGAGATGAAGGTGATGGTCCCCTCGAGACGCTGCCCCGCGTCGGTCACCAGGAACAGCGTCTGGCCGAGCCGGAGGCGGGGCACCATCGGTTCGTCCACGTAGACGTTCGCCCAGGCGTGGTCGAGGTCGGTGACGACGACGAGCGGTGTCCGCGCCGCGACGACCTCGCCGGCGTCGACCAGCTTCGACGTGACGATCCCGGCGACCGGCGACGTCAGGACCGCGTCGGACACGCCCTTTCGCAGCGACGCGATCTGCGCGTCGACGACGGCCACGCGCGCACGCGCGGCGGCGATCTCTTCCTTGCGCGCGCCGGACCTGACGCGTCCCAGGGCCTCCGCTGCCGCCCTCGCGCGGTCGCGTGCCGACGCCAGGCGGGCAATCGCCACGTCGCGGCGCGTCAGCGCATCGTCGCGCTGCTTGCGCGAGCCGGCGTTCGCCGCGAGGAGCGCGTCGAAGCGCTGCAGGTCGGCTTCAGACGACTGCAGCTCTGCCGCCGTCGCGCGGACGTCCGCCTCGGCCGAGTCGCGCTGCGCCTGCGCCTGGCGGATGTCCTCCGGCCGGGCACCCGCCTCGAGCAGGCGGAGCTGCGCGATCGCCTGGTCCCGCTCGGCCTCCGCCCGCCGGATGTTCAGCTCGGCGTCGGTCGTGCTCAGCCGCGCGATGAGCGCACCGACCTCGAGCCGGTCGCCCTCTTCGACTGTGAGCTCGACGATCTGCCCGCCCACTTCCGGCGACACGCGGACTTCGGTCGCCTCGACATATCCCGACGCGCGCGGCACCGCCTGTGCGCGTCCGTTTCTGCACGCGAGCGCCGCGGACGTTCCGCAGACGATCGTCAGGACAGGGCCGCCAGTCCTCGAAGTCCCGTCCTCATCGCATCCTTCCGTCCGGTATCCGTGTTGTTCGTGTCGTCCGTGGCCCGCGGCCCGCGGCTCGCGGGCGGTGCGGCCCGTGGCTCAGGTCCGTTCCTTCGAGCAGGCCGAGCGCGACGCGCTGCACGTGCGCCACGACCTCGTCGCGCGTGAGCGTCGCGGCGCCGCGGACGCCGGCGCGCTCAACGCGGCGCCGGATCCCGGCGGAGGCGAAGAACAGCAGCACGGGCCCGACGATGCCGGCGTGCACGAGGAGAGGACTGATCGGGCGGAACACTCCGGCGCGAACGCCTTCCTCGATGATGGAGCCGAGCGCCTTGACGACGCCGGTCATGTCGCCGAGCGTGGCCTCGTCGAGATGGGGCCCGCCTTCGGCGATCTCCCGGAACCAGATCGGTGGGAAGTGCGGCCGCGCCTCGCACTCGGTGGCGAAGGTGTCGATGAACTGGTTGACCTTGTCGGCCGGTGCGAGCCCGGACGCGGCGACGGCTCGTACCCGGGCGCCGACGGCGGCGAACATGTCGCGGAGGATCTCGCGATAGAGCGCGGCCTTGCTGCGGAAGTGGTAGTAGATCATCGCCTTGTTCAGGCCGGCGGCGGCGGCGATGCGATCGACGCTCGTGCCGGCGAACCCGCGGGCGGCAAAGGCGGTCGCGGCGGCGGCAAACACGCGGTCGCGCGACGGGTCGGCGCCCGCCGCCGGACCGCGCCGGCGCCGCGTCCGGCCGGCGGACGGCCTGACTAACTGGTCAGTTAATTTCACTGAACAGTTATTTAGCAACAATTGTGGTGGGGTGTCAAGACTCGGCTCTTTGGCTCTCGGCCTTGAGCCTTCGAGCCGTTGAGCGAGCCTTTTTATCGTCAGAGGAGCTTCGACAGCCGCGCGTAGCCGGCCCGGCTCACGGGCAGCTTCCGCCCGTCGCGCAGGATCGCAATCCGGCTGTCCTTCGCATACAGCTCGACCCGCGCGATGCGCTCGATGTTGAGCAGATACGACCGGTGGATGCGCACGAAGCGCTGCGGATCGAGCGAGGCCTCCACGGCCGCCATCGTCTGATCCTTCAGAAACGACTTGCCATCCGCCAGAAAGCTGACGTAGTCGTCTTGGGCCTCGACATAGTCGATCCGATCGACGGGGATGACGTGCACCTGCGCCCCGTCGCGAATGAGCACGCGTTCGAGGGGCCCCTGACGCGGCCGTGCCGCGGCCGCGAGCGCCGGCACGTCGAGCGGTGCCTCTCCCTCCCGCCCCCTCACGGCCCGCGACCCGACGGGCCCGGGCCCGGGACAACGCCTCCGCCAGGCGCTCCTCGCTGAACGGCTTGAGGAGGTAATCCACCGCGTGCACGTCGAAGGCGCGCAGCGCATACGTGTCGTACGCGGTCGTGAAGATCACCGGCACCGTGCGGCCCAGCAGCTCGAGCACCTCGAAGCCGTCGAGCTTCGGCATCTGCACGTCGAGGAACATCAGGTCGGGGGCCAGCTCCGTGACCGCCTTCACCGCGTCGAACCCATTGCCGCATTCGGCGACGATCGTGACGCCGGAGTGAGCGCCGAGATACTCGCGCACCACCGCGCGCGCCAGCGGCTCGTCGTCGACGATGATGACGCGAAGCGAATCGACGTCGCTCATGCCGGTTCCGTCGTGGCTGGGAACGACAGTTCCATCCGCCAGACGCCTCCCTGTTCGCTGCTGTTGACGATGGCCTCGGCGCCATAGAGCGCCCGCAGGCGGGCGCGCACGTTCGACACGCCGACGCCCGCGCCGGTGCCCCGCGGCCGATCAGGATCGCACGGATTCTCGACGACGATCGAGAGCCGGGCAGGGGTGCGCGACGCGGCAATCCGAATCGTTCCACGGCCGAGGAGGTGGGCGATCCCATGCGTGACGGCGTTCTCGACGAGCGGTTGCAACAGCAGCGGCGGAACCAGGCAGGGCTCCGCCTCCGCGTCCGCCGCCAGAACGACGTCGAGCCGGTCGCCGAATCGAATCCGTTCGACGGCCAGGAAGCGATCGACCAGCTTCAGCTCGCGCGCGATCGTGATGCGGCTCTCGGCGCCGAGCGCGAGCGTCTCGCGCAGGAACTCGGCCAGGAGCAGGCACATCCGCCGCGCCCCTGGTGGATCCGCCGTCGTCAAGGCGCTGATCGAGTGGAGACAGTTGAACAGAAAGTGCGGATCGAGCTGGGATCGGAGCGAGCGCAGCTCGGCCTCGCGCGCGAGCACCTGGACCCGGAGCGCCTGGCGATCAGCGGCGCGGCTCTCCTCGAACATCACCAGCAGATAGCCGACGGCCAGCGAGAGCAGATAGAGCAGCACGCCGAAACCGAAGATGAGGCTCTCGTAGCCGCCGCCGCGCGCGGACTCGGGAAGCCAGCCGCGCGTCACCAGGAGCGACAGCCAGAACCCCGCGACCGCGAGCCACACCGCGCTCGACAGCATGGATGCGATGAGGCCGGTGAGCAGGATCCGCGCCGTGCCGGTCGTCTTGATCGGCAGGCTCCGCGCCACATACCACGCCGACAGGCAGACAAAGGCATACACCGACGCCACCGGGAGCGCCACGAGCACGGCCTGCAGCCAGGTCAGTCCCATGCGCCCCGCAGTGAGCTGCGCGAGCAGCGCTGAGACGAGAACCCACAGCCCGAGGTACAGCGCGAGACGGCGGATCTGCGTCACGATGGCAAATTCTGAATGCTGAATGCTGAATGCTGAAGTGAATTCAGAATGCCCTTCAGCATTCAGCATTCAGCATTCAGCATTTAGTTCTTGATCTCCACCCCGCCCATGATCGCGAATCCGCGCAGGTTCAGGCGGTGCGCCGTCGCGCCCTGCGGTGGTCGCGTCTTGTCTTCGACGCCGCCCATCAACGGCAGGATCTCGCTGACGACCGTCCAGTCCTCGGGCACGCGGATCTCGATCCCGCCCCACATCGTGAAGACGTCGATGACGGCCTCGCCATGGATCGCGGCCTGCCGCAGATCGAGCTGGCAACCGCCCATGATCGCCAGCAGGTCGGCGCCGCGGAACGCGCGGGAGTTGTTTCCGCGCGACACCCCACCGAGGATCGCCATCGCGCTCAGCCTGGCGTTGGCATCGGTGACGGACGCGGGCGGGGACGCGCGCTCTTCACTCGGAGCGAAACTCGGTGGGAAACTCGGCGCGTCAACAGCCGTCTCGCGCGGGGGGACGCGGCCGCCGAGCCCCTGCCAGACGAGAAAGGCGCCGAACAGCACCAGCGCGACCGGCCAGATCTGCCAGAGCCGGATATGGATGATGTTGAGCTCTTCCGCCTGGAGCCACACGCCCACGAGCGTGAAGAGGAGCTCCGGCGAACGCGCCGCCTCCGTCCTTCGCCTGCAGCATCTTGAGCACCCCGATGGCGATGAGCGCCGTGGGCCAGAAGCGCAAGTAGTTGACGGCCGGTGCCACGCCCGAGCTCGTCGAGCGTGAAGACGACACCAACGAAGATGATGAGGAGCCCCGCGATGAGCTGAGGCGTGATCCGGAAGCCGGACGAAGTGAGAAGCCGACCGTGATTCAACCATGATTAGAGCTCGGATCTAGGGCTCGCGCGGGACCGTGCACCCGTGGCGGGTGATCCAGGGCACGCCACACGACCATGGCGCCCGCGCCGATCGAGCAGAATCGGCCACGAATGCCCGTAGTGGATGCCGAAGATCCGGTATTCGTTCAAGAGTCCCCACCCGCCGATGAGCAGCAGCCATGCCGCGGAACGGCGCCCGCGGGTGCAACCGTTCGACATCGGTAGACCGGTCGCTCAGCCGCGCGAGACCGAGCGCGACGAGGACCCACGGCCAGAGCGGCACATTCAGCCGCACGCCCCACCAGTCGAGCCGATCGAGCAGGAGCAGCGTGCCGGCGAGCATCACGACGAGCCCGAAGACGACGCGCGCCTGGCTGACACGGCGCTCCTCGGTGTGTCCTGGCGTGTCCATACCTCACAATACGCCGGCCCCGACGCCTTCGGGCCGTCGTTTCCGGCGAACTCCGGCCAATGGGCGGTGAACGGCGGATCTCTGGTAGGATTTTCGCTCCATGCGCACGACACGATTCGCGGCCCTGCTCGCCCTGACGCTGTTCATCCCGCTTTCAGCCACCGCCGGTCCCCTTCAGGATGACCTTCGGGCCCGCCGGGCGAAGGCCATGGAACGGCTCGGCCCCGACACGCTCGCCATTTTCTGGAGCGCCCCCACGCGCGTCTACTCGGGCGACGTCGACTACGAGTACCGGCAGGAGAGCAACCTCCTCTACCTGACGGGGATCGATCAGCCGGACACGGTGCTTCTGCTGATGCCCGGCAACACCACGCGACGCGAGGTCCTGTTCATCCGCGAGGCCGACGCCCGGCGTGAGCACTGGGAAGGTCACAGCCTCACGGCCGAGGAAGCCACGGCCCGCAGCGGTGTCCAGACCGTAATGACGGCGGACCGTTTCGACGCGTTCGTCGCCGCCATGTTCTCGAAGCGGGCCATGGGTGGCGCGCAGGGAGAGTACGACCGGTTCTTTTCCGCGTTGACCGACGGCCGCGCCAGGCTGTCAATGCTGCTCGAACCCCAGACCAGCCTGACGGCATCGCCGGGACCTGTCAGGCAGTTTGGTGCCAACCTCAAGGAACGCTTCTTCGGCTTCGCCGTGCAGGACGCCACACCCATTCTGTGGGACCTCCGGCAGATCAAGACGCCGTACGAGCAGGCCGTCCTGCGCAAGAGCCTGGCGATCTCGAACGAGGCGCACAAGGCCGGGATGCGAGAAGCGGCGCCGGGCAAGTTCGAATACGAAGTCGAAGCGGCGATCGAGCACGTCTATCTTCGCAGCGGAGCGATGAGCTGGGGCTATCCCTCCATCGTCGGGAGCGGCCCGAACGCAACGATTCTTCACTACAACAAGTCCAGCCGGCGCATGGAACAGGGCGACCTGCTCCTCGTCGACGCCGCGGGCAACTACGAAGGCTACACGGGCGACATCACACGCACCTACCCTGTCGGTGGCACGTTCACCCCCATTCAACGCGACATTTACGAGATCGTGCTCGCGGCCCAGGAGGCGGGAATCTCGGCCGCGAAGGCCGGCAATCGATTCGCGGACATCCAGACAGCGTGTGACGTAGTGCTGCGCGCGGGGCTGGTGCGGCTGGGGCTCGTCACCGACGCCGGGGGACAGCAGTTCAAGATCTGGTCGACCCACGGCGTGTCGCACTGGATCGGCATGGAGGTTCACGACGTGGCCATCCCGAGGCCGCTCGGCCCGGGGATGGCCTTCGTGATCGAGCCGGGCATCTACATCCGCGACGCCGCGCTCGAGAACCTGCCGAAGACGCCGGAGAACGTGGCCTTCATCGCGAAGGTTCGTCCGCTGGTCCAGAAGTACCGGAACATCGGCGTGCGAATCGAGGATTCGTTTCTGCTGACCGAGGCGGGTCTCGAACGGCTCTCGAGCGGCGTGCCGCGAACGATAGAAGAGATCGAACGGTTCATGGCGGGCAAGAAGTAGCGGCGCGTAAGTATCGTTCTCACAACACGATCGACTTCCCGTGTTGTCCGCGGCTCTGTTGTCGGGCGATGCTTCTCGGGCAGCCCCGCCGCACGGCGCGCTTTCCGCAGCGCTTCGAGCGCTTCTTCGACTTCCTTCCTGGCCGCGTCCTGCGCGCGGGCGTCTTTCGCTTTCTTGAGCGCGTCCATCGCTTTGAGAACCGCCCACTGCAGCGCGATGGAGGTCGCGGCCACGGTGATCCCTTCCGCGTTCGAGAACGCCGCGTACCCACGCACGTCGTCCGGCGTGACCAGGTCGAGGAATTCCTGGTGTGTCATCCCGCCATACGGGACCGCACCGCGCAGGGCGTCCTTCGCGAGCAGCGTCCGGATGTCGATCCTCGCGCCCTCGACGTCGACGCGGAACACGGGACGGCCGTTGCGCATCTGAGGCTCGAGCAGCTTCAAGGTGGGGGGGCTCGAGAGCGCCCGCTGGATGCGCGCGAGGGACACCGGCAGCTCAGCAGCCGTCGCCGCTTGCGTCTCGCTCGACGTGGTTGGAGGTTTGGAAGACGGGTCAGCGCCAGCCGATCCATTGCTCTGCTGCGCAGGCATCGCCTGCAGCAGCAGGAACAGGAGCACGGCGGTGGAACTCATGAGTTGTTCTTTAGACGACCGACGCTCATCCCTGGCCTCAGAAGGAAGGTGCCACGGCCAAGTGCACTGACCCCAGTGTACAACGCCGGCCTCACGAGGCTCAGTGAGGGTCCTCGCTCCACACCGCGGTCTCAGTAGCGCCCGGCCCCTCGACGATCCTGAGTATCAGCTTGACCGGACCGATCTGGACGTCATCTCCCGGCTCGAGGCGGGTCGGCTCTTGAATGCGGACGCCCTGCACGAAGGTGCCATTCTTGCTGCCGAGATCCTCGACCGACACCGTGCGGCCACTGGCCGTCACGCGGGCGTGGTTTCTCGAGACCCGCGGAGAATCGAGGCGAATCGACACACCGGGCTCGCGACCGACGATGTGCTCTCCATCCGTGAGACGGAACTCCAGGTCGCGGCCGATCAGCCAGTAGACGGGCCAGTCCGACAACGCGGCCGGTTCCGGTGCTTCGACGACACCGGCGGTGGCAAACCGGTATCCGAATGCGTGCACGGTCTGCAGGAACCCGTCGGATCGCGAGTGGTCGGCGATCGCTTCACGAATCTCGCTCACCGCTCGGGCAAGGCTGGCATCCGAGACAAACACGCCGGGCCAGATCTTGTCGAGCAGTTCCTGCTTCGTCATCGCCCGCGGGCGATTCTCGACCAGGACTTTCAGCAGTTCGAAGGCCTTCGGCGACAAATGAATCTGCCGCGTCCCGCGGGCGAGCCGGCGTGCGCCGGTATCGAGGTCGTAGTCAGCGAACCGAACGCGCACGAGACCTCCATGAGAGAGCCGTCACACCTGTCAGCCCGTCGTGTCCGGCCTTCCGCCTTCGCCAAGCTATGGCGGACCGCCGCTTCATCCGCCTTCGCGCGAAGCGCTTCGGCGAGACTGCGACAAAGCCAGAAAGGCGGAGTCGGGGCGGAGGCTGGGCAGATGGACCGGGGGCGCATCCGCCTCTCGAGGCTGAAGTCATGTCGTTCTGCCCACCCGTGGGACGCTCATTGTCCAGTACCGAACAAGGCTCCGGGTGTTCTCGTCCCGTCAATACTAGGGTAACTCTCTCATTTGGGGCACATTACATCAATCATGTCCGACGGCACGCCTCTGGCTCATGGTCGTGCGGAGAGTCCATGACCACCCTCGCGCAGGATCTGCGCTACGGCCTCCGGATGCTCGCCCGATCACCGGGATTCGCGCTCGTTTCCATCGCGACGCTGGCTCTCGGCATCGGCGCAAATACGGCGATCTTCAGCGTCGTCAACGCGCTGCTCCTGAGGCCGCTCCCCTACCCGGCGGCCGACCGGCTGGTCATGGTCTGGCAGGACCTGCGGGCGCGTGGCGGTCCGGCCGAGGAATGGGCGACGCCCGGGAGCTTCGCTGACTGGAAAGCGAGCGGTCTCTTCGCGGCCACGGCCGCGATCCAGGGTTGGCAACCGAGCCTGACCGGTACCGGCGACCCCGAGTCGCTGGCCGGCGAGCAGGTGACGGTCGACTATTTCGACGTGCTGGGCATCCGCCCGGCGCGCGGGCGAATCTTCCGCGCCGACGAAGACATCCCCAACGCCCCGCGCGTCGTCATCCTCAGCCACGCGCTGTGGCAGCGACGCTTCGGTGCGGACGGCGGAGCGATCGGGCGATCGATCACGCTCAGCGGGGAGCCGCACGAGATTATCGGCGTGATGCCAGCCACCTTCCGCCCGGCGATTGTGACCGCGGCCGAGGTCTGGCGGCCGCGCCGCTTGAATCTGGCGGATCCCTCCCGCGGCGCCTTCGTGCTGAGAGTCGTCGCTCGACTCGAGCCAGCGCTGACGATGGCCCAGGCGTCATCGTCGGCCGAGCTCCTGTCCAAGCAGCTCGAGAAGGCCCATCCCCAATGGAACACGGGCGTCCGCACCACCATCGTCTCGCTGCACACGCAGGTCGTCGGCGACATCCGGCAGGGAGTGCTCGGTACTGCTCGCCGCCGTCGGTTTCGTGCTGCTCATCGCCTGCGCGAACATCGCGAACCTGCTGCTCGCGCGGGCTTCCGCGCGTGCCCGCGAGATCGCCGTGCGGCTGGCGCTCGGCGCGGACCGGAAGCGGCTCGTCCGGCAACTCCTGACAGAGAGCCTTCTGCTCGCGGCTATCGGCGGGGCGTTCGGCGTGTTGCTCGGCGTCTGGGGCGTCGCGGCGCTCGTGGCGATTGCGCCGCGGGGCGCTCCGCGACTCGACGAGATCGGACTCGACCGAACCGTGCTCGGCTTTGCGCTCGGCCTGACAGTCGTGACGGGCGTGCTGTTCGGGATCGTGCCAGCGCTGCAGGCGTCGCGAGCCAACGTCTCGCCGGCGCTCAAAGACGGAGGCAGAGGCAGCGGCGGAGCCACCGCGCACCGCACGCGCCGTCTCTTCATCGTGCTCGAAGTCGCCACTGCACTGGTCCTCCTCGTCGGAAGTGGATTGCTTCTGCGCACCTTCCTCGCGCTGCAGGCGTTCGACCTCGGATTCAAGCCGGACCGGGTGATCGCCGGCACGGTTCTGCCGCCACGCGTGACCTACGCGAAGGCCGAGCAGCAGGTGGCGTTCTACGATCGGCTGCTCGCGCGTGTCTCGGTCCTCCCTGGCGTCGAAACTGCGGCGCTCGCATCGGTCCTCCCGCTCGGCGGCGACAGCGACATGAGCGTGCTCATCGAGGGACAGCCGCCGCCGACAAACGAAGGCGAAACACCCGCCGTTTGGTACCGGTTGGTGAGCGCAGCCTATTTCCAGGCGATGACGATCCCGATCGAGCGCGGCCGCGGGTTCCAGCCGGGCGAAGCGGCACCATCGGTCATCGTCAGCCAGACGTCAGCGCGCCGTTTCTGGAAGGATGCCGATCCGATCGGCCGGCGCATGCGCTTCAGCGAGGACGCGGCCGCACCGTGGTTCACGGTCGTCGGTGTCGCCGGTGACGTTCGCGTGCGCGGCGCGCGCGGGGACAGCCGCAGCGAAGTGTATCTGCCCTACTGGCAGTTCCCGGAGCTCGGCACGAACGTCGTGCTCAAGTTGTCGGACCGGAGCGCCGGCCAGCCGGAACGACTCGCCGCGACGCTCGCGCAGGCCGTTCGCGAGGTGGATCCCAACATCCCGGTCGGGCGTGTGACGGCGTTGTCGCGGACGGTCGCCGAATCGATCGACCAACCACGCTTCCTGGCCGTCCTGGCCGGCGTGTTTGCGGTGCTCGCGCTCGCCCTGGCGATTGTCGGTGTCTACGGCGTGATCTCATACACCGTCGCGCAGCGGACGGCCGAGATCGGCGTCCGGATGGCGCTCGGCGCCGGCCGCCGCGACGTCTTCGCGCTGGTCGTCGGCGACGGGCTGAAGCTGACCGCGCTCGGCGTGCTCCTGGGCGTCGCCGCGGCGGCCGGAGTGAGCATCAGCCTCGGGTCGCTGCTCTTCGGCGTCCAACCCATCGATTTGGCGACGTTCGCAGCGATGACCGGCACCCTCGTGGCCGCGTCCGCTCTGGCCTGCACGCTGCCGGCGCGCCGGGCGGCGCAGGTCGACCCAATGGTCGCGCTGCGTTCGGAATGAGGAGTAACCGGGCAAGGCCTGTATAATCGTAGAAACCGTCGAAACCGTCGGGGACGCCGTCCCGTCTAACCCCTCGAAGGTCACGCCCCTCGAGTCACGCGAAGAGGTCACATGTCGTTTTTCTCCCGATCGAGCCAGCCCGCGCCGCAGGTGGACGCACTCCCGACTGATGTCTCGCTCGCGCCGAATGCGCTCATCGGCCTGCGAAACATCGAGAAGTCCTACGCGCACGGCACGAGCCGCACCTACGTGCTGCGGCGCATCAACCTCGACGTGAAAGAGGGCGAGTTCATCTCGATCATGGGGCCCTCGGGCGCCGGCAAGTCGACGCTGCTCCACATCATCGGCATGCACGACAGCGCCTGGACCGGCGAGTACTACTTTCTCGATCAGCCGGTGCACAAGCTCGGCGCCAAGGATCGGGCGCGGCTGCACAAGCAGAACATCGGCTTCGTGTTTCAGAGCTATCACCTCCTCGATCACCTGACGGTTTACGAGAACCTCGACATCCCGCTCTCCTATCGCGACATCCGGAAAGCGGAACGCGAGAGCATGGTCTGCGACATCCTCGACAAGTTCTCGATCGTGGGCAAGAAGGATCTCTATCCCAATCAGCTCTCCGGCGGCCAGCAGCAGCTCGTCGCGGTCGCGCGCGCCGTCATTTCAAATCCCAAGATCATCCTCGCCGACGAGCCGACCGGCAACCTGCATACGAGCCAGGGCAAGGAGATCATGGAGCTGTTCAGAAAGTTGAACGAGACCGGGACGACGATCATCCAGGTCACGCACTCGGAAACCAACGCCTCGTACGGCAGCCGCATCATTCAGCTGCGGGACGGGTGGGTGGTGGATGAATAGACCAAATGCTGAATTCTGAATGCTGAACGGAATTCTGAATTCACTTCAGCATTCAGCATTCAGAATTCAGCATTACAGTACGTAGAAAAGGCCGGTCGTCTCGCGAGACGACCGGCCTTTTCTACGTATTTACCAGCGCGGTTCTTTGCGTCGGCCGCCGGAGAAGTCTCCATCGTCGAAGCTGCGTCCACCGCCACTGCCGCCGCGGCCGCGGCCGCCGCCTCCGCCACCGAAGCCACCCTCCGGCTTGGGCCTCGCCTCGTTCACCACGAGCGCACGGCCTTCCATCTGCTGCTCGTGGAACTCGCTGATCGCCTTCAGTGCTTCTTCGTCCGAGGCCATCTCCACGAAGGCGAAACCGCGCGCACGGCCCGTGGCCATGTCCCGCATCACGCGTACGTTGTCGACCTTCCCCGCTCGGGTGAACAACTCGGTGAGCTGCTCCTCCGTGGCTGAGTACGGAAGATTGCCGACGTAGAGTCTCCTGCCCATCCTGTCACCTACCCCTGCCAGAATTGACGCGCGTGAGTGGCCCGACCGCAGCGCTCGCGCGTTCCGAAGCGGTGCGTCAGTTGGGAAGGCGCGCGCGGATTGCTGCGCGGAAGGATCGTCGAACCTGCCGGAGGCAAGGAGCGGGCTCCCATGGCTGGCGAGTATAGCAGAATGCGTGCCGGGATCCGGACGTCGGACGGGAGTCGCCAGAGCGCTCTCGGCCGCGGGTGCCGAACGTGTTTGTGGAAGACCTCAGCCATGGTGCTTTACCCCTGCCGTACCAACCAGCTACAGTGCAACGCATGATCCTTTTTAGGCAGTGGTGTTCCGCCGGCCGCCGGGCGTGGACCGGAGTGCTCGTCCTCACGCTGACGGCCGCGTGCAGTCGCGGGCGGGAGTACGAGCTTCGTGGGCAGATCCTGGCCGTCGACTCGACCCGCGGCGAAATCACCATCAAGCACGAAGACATCAAAGGGTTCATGCCGGGGATGACGATGCCGTTCAAGGTGAGGGATGGCGCGCTCCTCGTGGGCCGCACGCCGGGCGACCTCGTGCGGGCCAGACTGGTCGTCGAGGACTCCACAGGGTATCTCAAGTCGATTGAGCGGACGGGGCACGCCCCACTGGCGGAGCGTCCGCCGGTGCGCCCGCACGTCGACGCCCTGAGTCCGGGAGACGAGATCCCCGACGTCGAGCTCCTCGATGACACCGGCGCCCCGCGCCGGATGAGCGAGTGGCGCGGCCGGACGATCGCCGTGACCTTCATCTACACGCGCTGCCCGCTCCCCGATTTCTGTCCGCTGATGGATCGACAGTTTGCCGAAGTGCAGCAGGTCATCACCGACGATGCGGACCTGCGCGGGCGGGTGCAGCTCTTGTCCATCAGCTTCGATCCGGCGTACGACACGCCGCCCGTCCTCGCGACACACGCGAAGAAGGTGGGAGCCGATCCCGCGACGTGGAGTTTCCTGACCGGCGAGCAGGCTGACGTCGAGTCGTTCGCCGCCCATTTCGGCGTGTCGATCATGCGCCAGGGCGCCGACCCCGCCAATGTCGTGCACAACCTCAAGACCGCGGTGATCGACGCCAAAGGCCGCCTGGCCAAGGTGATCAACGGCATCCAGTGGGAGCCGTCCGAGCTCGTCGCCGAACTGAGGCGTGCCAGTGGAGCGAAGTAGCGCGCCGCCGCCGTCGGCATTCAATGCGGTCGAGCGTCGCCTGATCCAGCGGCTGCGCACGCCGCTGGCCGTGCAACAGTTCCTGAACGCGCTCGCATACAACATGGAGCCGCCCCCCGGCCGCGCGACGCTGCGCAGCTTTCGAGGCGTCGTTCGCCATCGGAACGCGCACTGCCTCGAAGCGGCGCTCGCCGCGGCCGTCATCCTGGAACAGCACGGTTACCCCCCGCTCGTGCTGAGCTTCGAGTCGATCGATCACCTCGACCACGTGATCTTCGTCTATCGCCGGAACGGCCGCTGGGGATCCGTCGCCCGATCGCGCGATCCGGGGCTGCACGGGCGCAAGGCGGTCTTCGCCACTCCCCGCGCGCTGGCCCTGAGCTATGTCGACCCGTACGTCGACTTCACCGGGCGCGTGACCGGCTACGCGCTGGTGGACCTGCGCACGCTTGGCGACTACGACTGGAGGTTGTCCGAGCGCAACGTCTGGAAGGTCGAGCGCATGCTGCTCGACTACCCCCACCGCTCGATCCGCAGCTCCGATGAGCACATCGATCGGCTGCGGCGCCGGTACGTCGAGTACCGTCGCCGCTTCAGGCAGAAGCCGGTCTACTACCGCAGGACAGACCGGTGGACGGAGATACCGGCAGAAAGTCTGAAGGCCGACGACGGAAAGTCTGAAGTCTGACGTGTGAAGTCTGAAGTGGGAAAGTGGGAAGCGGGAAGCAGGAAGTGGAAGTTGGAAGGAAGCGAGAAATGCGAAGTGAGAAGCGGAAAGCGAGAAGCGGGAAGAGGCTCAGACGTCGAGCTTCATAGTCAACTTCAAACTTCAACTTCAAACTTCTACTTCAAACTTCTACTTCGAACTTCACCCTTCGAACTTCCCCACTTCAGACTTCACACGTCAGACTTCAGACTTTCTCAATCCAGATCAAAGTCCCTCGTGGGCTTCGTGATCGGTTCCTGCCGCGCCTGTTTGAGCGCTTCCTCGAAGCGTTTGGACAGGGCATCGCCGCGCGTCTTCTCTGAGGCCACCGATTGCTGGAAGAGCGCCTCACGCCTGTCGGCCTCGTCGGCAAGGATGCGCGTCGCGTTCGAGAGCTCGGGCCGATCGGCTCGAACGGGCTCGACGTGACGGACGACCCGTTTCAGGTTCGTGTCGATGACCAGCGTCGACTGGCAGCAGGGGCAGGTCGCTTCGAACTCGGATTTGAGAGTCATATCGTTGGCTCCAGTCTCGCGCGGCGTCACCGCCGCACGATGGGGCGCCAGTTGAGGCTCACTGGTGTCCCATCGGGTTCCGTTGCGGTGACGTCCACTTTCAGGACGCTCTGGCGCCCGCGGTCGAACTTCTGACCAAAGGCGGTCTGGAACTGGCTGAGCGGGGCTGTCAGGCGACTGCCCGGCAACAGCACGGCCGCGCCTCCAGTGAAATGGTCGTTGACCGTCACCTTGACGTTCCGCCACTCGCGCTGTGTCTGGTTCTCGACCGTCACCATACCCTCGTCGACAACGACGGAATCGCGCGGGGCGTCGCAGGCCGCGGCGAGCGCCAGGACGCCGAGGATCAGGCCGTGACCGGTCCTCGATCGGATCATCGGACCTATGATATCCCCATGAGCCACATCCGGACGGTGGACGCACGTTTGCATTCGGGCCGCTGATGTTCTGGCTGTCCATCGGGGGCGCGCTCTTTCTCGTCTGGTTGGTGGTAGTAGTGCTGTTCACACCGGCAATCAACTACCGACTCAGCCAGCGAACATCGGTGCAGGACCCCGGCTTCCTCTACGCGATTCAGTCGACCTGCCAGGCGGCGCTGCATCAAGGCAATCGCGTCCGGATCTTCACCAACGGCCCGCAGTTCTACCCGGCGATGCTCGAGGCCATCCGCGGCGCGACCAAGTCGGTCATCATGGAGCTTTACATCTTCCAGCCGGGGAAGGTGTGTGACCAGTTCGTCGCCGCGCTCTCGGATCGCGCGCGGCACGGCGTCAACGTCACCATTACCGTCGACGCGATCGGCAGTCTGAGCCTGTGGGGCCGGCCGCTGCGGCGGCTCAGAAAAGCCGGCTGCCGCATCGAGTCGTACCAGCAGCTGCGCTGGTACTCGCTCGCCCGGCTGAACAACCGGACGCACCGCGAGCTCCTCGTCGTCGACGGCAAAGTCGCGTTCGCCGGCGGTGCCGGGATCGCCGACTGGTGGGCATTCCCCGGCAAGCACGAGCGGCCGTGGCGCGATACCATGGCGCGACTCGAGGGGCCGGTCGTCGCGGCGCTGCAGGGCGTCGCCGCCGAGAACTGGCTGGAGTGCTGCGGGGAGATTCTCACCGGGCCCGAGTACTTTCCCCCGCTCGAACACGCGGGCGAGGTGACCGCCGTCGTCGTCAAGAGCTCGCCGTCGGATCGCGCCACCGCGTCGCGCGTGACATTCCAGCTCCTGATGGAAGGCGCCGACAGGGAGGTGCGCATCAGCACGCCGTACTTCCTGCCGGACCGGGCCCTGCGGCGCGCGCTCGTCGAGCTCGCATCGCGCGGCGTCGAGGTCTCCGTCGTCCTCCCGGGACCTACGACCGATCAGCGCTGGGTCCGCTACGCCAGCCGGCGCCTGTGGGGCCGGCTCCTCGAGGCCGGCGTCCGCATTCACGAATATCGCGGCACGATGATGCACGCGAAGGTGCTCATCGTGGACGGTGTCTGGACCGTGCTCGGAACGACCAACATGGACAACCGATCCTTCGAGCACAACGACGAGGTGAACGTGGCGCTGTTCGACGCCGAAGTCGCGGCGCGTCTGATCGAGGACCACCTGCGCGACGTGGCCGACAGCACCGAGATGACTCTGGCCCGCTGGCAGGCGCGTCCAGTGTTGGAGAAAATCCTCGACCCGTTCAGCTGGATCCTGGAGCGCCAGCAGTGAGCGACTCGCGCAGCAGCA
The DNA here is from genome assembly GCA_963771395.1 of uncultured Acidobacteriota bacterium. Classification (GTDB taxonomy): domain Bacteria; phylum Acidobacteriota; class Vicinamibacteria; order Vicinamibacterales; family 2-12-FULL-66-21; genus DATBJJ01. The sequence goes on from CAVYTY010000022.1 coordinate 387,123, forward strand.
GCCGGCGCGACGTGGAAGTCCGCATCGCCACCTACAACATCCACCGCTCGCGGGGCATGGACCGCCGCGTGTCTCCATCGCGCATCGCCGAGGTCCTCCGCGGGATCAACGCCGACATCATCGCGCTGCAGGAGGTGGTGGGGGCCGGGCCGTCAGGCTCCGGTCAGGCCGAGGCGATCGGCGCGTCTCTCGGCATGGGGTGGGTGATGGCGCCCGTGCGCCACCTCCGGAAGCACATGTTCGGCAACGTGATCATGAGCCGGTTCCCCATCCTGCACCACACGCAGTACGAGCTCTCCTGGCGAACGTGCGAAGAACGCGGGTGCCAGCGGGCGGACCTGGACCTCGGCGACGGCCGGCTCGTCCACATCTACAACGTGCACCTCGGAACCGCCGTGCTCGAGCGGCGGTATCAGGCACCGCGGCTGGCCGCCTTCGTTCACGACCATCGGGTGCGTGGACCGAAGATCATCCTCGGCGATTTCAACGAGTGGATGCGAGGGCTCGCGACCCGCACGCTCAGCGCCCTCTTCAACAGCATCGACATCCACGAGCACCTGCGCCGCCGGCGCACGTATCCTGGCTTCTTTCCTGTACTTCACCTCGACCACATCTACTACGAAGGCCATGTGGACGTGCGGAGCGTCGAGCTGCCGCGAACGCGGCAGGCGATGATGGCCTCGGACCACCTCCCCCTGGTCGCGAACCTCCGGATCGGCTTCGACCGCTGACTATCCTCTAAAGCGTCGGTATTCAAGGCTTTAGGGACCAGCGAACAAGCCGTCTGCCTCAACCGTATTGACAATCGAGATTTCAGAGTGATATCACTTTGACATCGCCTTTACAGGAGGTCAGTGACATGATTCGTGAACGCGCGGCCGCCACCCTGCCGGGACTCATGGTCCTGCTCGCAGTGCTCATCGCCCTCGGGGTCCTGGTTTATGCGCTCATCGCGCAGCCGTTCGGAGACTCGGCGGGGATCATGATCACCGAGTCGGTGCTCATCACGGTCGTCTGCTTCCTGCTCGTCGGACTCTTCGTCGTCAATCCGAACGAAGGCCGCGTGCTGCAGTTCTTCGGCGACTACGTCGGCACGGCCAGCACGCCGGGGCTGCAATGGGCAAACCCGTTTTACACCAAGAAGCGCATCTCGCTTCGGATACGCAACTTCGAGAGCACCAAGCTGAAGGTCAACGACCTCGAAGGCAATCCGATCGAGATTGCCGCCGTTGTCGTGTGGCGCGTCGTGGACACGGCCGAAGCCGTCTTCGAAGTCGACGACTATCAGAACTTCGTGAAGGTTCAGACCGAGGCCGCGGTCCGGAACCTGTCGACCAGCTACAAGTACGACGCCCACGAAGAGGATCAGATGTCACTGCGCGGCAATACCGCCGCGGTGGCGGAACACATGAAGAAGGAAATCCAGGATCGGCTGTCGAAAGCGGGCGTCGAGGACATCGAGGCGCGCATCAGCCACCTGGCCTATGCACCAGAGATCGCGCAGGCGATGCTCCAGCGCCAGCAGGCGGGCGCGATCATTGCGGCCCGGCAGCGGATCGTCGAAGGCGCGGTCGGCATGGTCCAGATGGCGCTGGCCATGCTGTCCGAGCGCGACATCCTCGAGCTGGACAACGAACGCAAGGCCGCCATGGTCAGCAACCTGCTGGTCGTGCTCTGCGGCGAGCGCTCAACCCAGCCCGTCATCAACACGGGCACGATCTATCAGTAACGCCCGTGGCCGACCGGAAGCCGTTCCTGCTTCGCATCGACCGCGACGTGCTCCAGGCCGTTCAGCGCTGGGCAGACGATGACCTGCGCAGCCTGAACGGCCAGATCGAGTTCATCTTGAGGCGCGCGTTGAAAGAGGCGGGGCGGGGAGAAAAAACGGACTCGGACAAGGAGTCGTAGGGGCGGTTCGCGAACCGCGTCTACGACTCTTCGTACTCTTCTTCGTTGCGGGGCGCCAGGCGCGTCGAGGGGCGGAGCGCTTCGCGATAGTCGAACACGGGCAGATCGCGAACGTGGAGCGCGAGCGCGCAGGCCGCGCCCTTCTGGTCGATCACGACGGTCACCGGGCTGCCTTCGACGCCGTCCCTGAAGCTGATCCGGCAGCCGCAGGCCAGGCGCGCGTGCGTGAACCCTTTCAACATCTTCTGAGGATCATACTACAGGAGCGCCTTGATCTCCCGCTCGAACTCCTCTTTCGTCGCCGGCCCCACATGCCTTCCGCACATGGCCCCGTTGCGCCCGACGATGACCGTCGTCGGCAGGCCGTAGAGCGGTGCAAAGGCGTCGAAGAGCTTTTCTTCGCCGAGGCCGATGAGCATGGGATAGTTGATCTTCCATTCCGCGGCGAACGTGCGTAACGTCTCGGGCGGATCGTCTTCCGAGATCCCCAGGATCATCAGACCCTTGTCCTTGTAGGCGTCCTGCAGGGCGATCAACCCCGGAAGCTCCACTTTGCAGGGCGGGCACCATGTCGCCCAGAAGTTGATCAGGATGACCTTGCCCTTGTAGTCGGCGAGACGTACGTTCGCGCCGTTCATGTCCTTGACGGTGAAGTCGAGATTGGCTTTTTTGTCGGCCTGGCAGCCACCGGCGCCGTGCTCGATGTCCGACTCCGCGACCTGCACATGGGTCGTTGGCCCGACAAGCGTCGACGCCGTCAGCACACCCACGCCTATGGCGCCCGCCGCCGCGATCATCCAGCGAGTGTTGATCATGTTGTTCTGTCCCCCGGTCTGTGGCCTCTGCCCTGCTCTCTGAAAGGCTATTCAGCAGTTCGTTGCACGTACAGCGCGACGTGCTCGATCTCCGACGGGTGTCCGCGGGTGACGATCGCGTAGGTGCGGCCGCCCTTCGACCAGATGATTTCCTCCTGCCCGAGCCGCTCGACCAGCTTGGGAGCAGGTCCGACGCGCGGATGCTCGCTGTTCAGCACATACACAGACAGCGGCTGACCGCGCCACCTGTACATGAGGTGCGCCGTCATTCCATCGGTCGAGATACAGCGTCGGACACCAAGCAGTTCCAACTGAACGCCCGGCTCGCTTTCCGGGATCTTCAGCGACCAGCCCCGGGCGTGCACCCATTCGCGGCCGATCGCTTTGGCGTCCGGCATGATCGTGGGCGGAGACGCGAACTCGAAGCATTTGACGTGATCGGCAGCGAGCTGTGTGCTCAGCGCTTCCACACTTCCCCCGAGCCCCCACAGGAAAACGCCGGCAACGGCGAGCACCAGCGTGGCAACCATCGACAATGGCATCCACGACTTCCTCGAGAACACGCCCAGAGGTGTCGAAGCCGCCGCCTGACGACGGGCCTCGCATCGGTGCCGCAGGTCGGCCGAGGCGCACACGCGGAGGCTCTGGCGGCGGGCCACGACGGTGTCACGAATCACCCGCTCCCCTGCCACACGATCGCGGCACGCAGGACAGGTCCGAAAATGCGTATCCAACACGGCGCAGTCGCCCGGCCCGGCTTCGCCGTCGACGTAGGCCGCAAACAACGATTCGAGATCGCGACACTCAGCCATGATTCGTGTGGTCACCCATGACCCTGCCGCGCCCGGCGCGGACCAAAACGTTCTACCCGGCTGCCGCGCGCGAGGCGGCTCCGCTGCGTTTCGGGGCCAGGCGCTCGTACAGCATCCGGCGGCCTCTGGAAATCCGCGACATCACGGTGCCGATCGGCACCTCGACGATCCGGGCGATGTCGGCATACGAGAACTCTTCCACGTCGCGCAGCCAGACCGCCTGTCGGAAGGCGTCCGGCAAACCATCGAGGGCGGCCTGCAGATCGCTGTCGAGCGTCGCCCGCGTCAAGAGCTGCTCGGGCGTCCGCTCGTCGCCTGCGAGATCTGCCGCCAGCTCGACCGTCTCGCTGTTCACGTCGACGGGATTCCGCCCGTCATGCCGGCGCATGTTGCGAAAGGTGTTGTGGAGGATCGTGAACAGCCACGCCTTCAGGTTCGTGCCGCGCTGAAACTGTTTCGAGGCACGGAAAGCCTTGAGATACGTGTCTTGAACAAGGTCCTCCGCGTCCTGCGGCCGGCGGGTCAGGCGAAGCGCCGTCCCGTAAAGGGCGTCGATGTACGACAACGCCTCGTCAGAGAACGCACGGTCCTCACCGCCATCACCGGCTCCAGGCGCACCGGGCACGGACAGCTTCGAACGTCGGCCAAAAACCATGGGGAGCTGCTCGGCACGCCCCAGTGGAAAGAACACCGCCAGGGCCCGTGCTTATTCCACAGATTGTAATCAATTACGGACGACGGACGTTCGGATCGGAGGACACAACCTTCCCTGAGGAGCGTTTCGACCGCCAATTGGCTCGTTTCCTGGCGGCATCGCGCTTGCTCGCGCGCGAGCAGACCCACGGTGTAAAGTTGGTGTGGCTGGATACGTGCGCCATCCCGAGGGCCTCCCGGGACCCAACCGTTGCGGCAACCGTCCTAGCTACAGTAACATCGGCGGCAGCCTACGCTGCCACTTCCGAGGTGAATCATGTGCACGCGCAACATGCGCGGCCCCGTCGCGTTGGTGGGGACTGCTCTTCTGACGATGGTCTTCAGCGCGGGGATTCCGCAGGAGGCGTCCGCGCAGACGGGTTACATCCCCTACTACGGCAAGAACAAGATCCGGTACAACAACTTCAGGTGGCACATCTACACCACGGAGCACTTCGAGGTTTACTACTACCCGGAAATCGAGCAGCACCTCGGACGCGTCGTCAGCTACGCGGAGAGCGCCTACCAGCTGGTCAGTTCCGACCTCAAGCATGACCTGGCGTTCAAGGTGCCGCTCATGCTCTACAAGACGCAGAGCGAGTTCCAGCAGCAGAACGTCGAGCCGAGCGAGCTCCCCGAAGGGGTGCTCGCGTTTGCCGAGCCCTATCGCGACCGCATGGTGCTCCCGATCGACGAGCCAGACGATGCGCTCTATCGCCTGATCACGCACGAGCTGACCCACATCTTCGAGTTCGACATCATCCCGCGATCGCTCCTGCGCCGGGGGCTTCCCCTCTGGGTCGACGAGGGGCTGGCCGACTACATGACGAGCTACTGGAACTCGTTCGATCTGATGACGGTGCGGGACGCGGCGATCGCGGACACCGTCCCGGCGATGAGCGACTTCCAGGGCGCAGCGTTCGTGGACGGCCGGCTGCCGTACAACCTGGGCCATGCGGCGTTCGAGTTCATCGAGTCCCGCTGGGGGAAAGAGGGGCTGCGGCAGTTCCTGTTCGCCCTGCGCAAGAACGTCATCGGCGGGGGCGAGAGCGCGTATGAAGAGGCGTTCCGGCTCAAGGCAGAGGAGTTCGACGAACAGTTCGACAAGTATCTGAAGGATCGCTTCAAGCCGTTCCGCGACAAGGAGCGTCCCGCCGACTACGGCCGCGATTCTGGCGCCGAAACCGGGCAAGACGCCGTTTGTCAGCGTGGTGTCGATCGAGCCGTCGCCCTCGGGCGACCTCATCGCCGTCGCGGCGGGCAACCGGAAGGAGCAGGAGCTCGACATCATCCTGCTGTCGACCAAGGACAGCAAGGTCATCCGGAATCTGACGGGCGGCTTCAACAAGGACCACGGCTACGAGTACATCGCGACGCCGGGGGGCTTTCGCAACAACGCCGTGCCGTGGATGTCCTGGTCGCCGGCAAGCGATCGGATTGCGTACTTCGCCCGGACCGAGAAGATGAAGACGCTCATCCTGCAGAACGTCGTCACCGGAAAGGTGGACCAGCGAATCGAGCTGAAAACGGTCGACATGCCCGAGTCCCCGGATATCAGCCCGGACGGCAAGGAAGTCGCGTTCGCGGGCCTCGCTGGCGCCACGGGCGACATCTTCATCGTGAATCTCGAGAGCCGCGAGGTCCGCAACGTCACGAAAGATGCCTTCGGCGACTACGCGCCCACCTGGTCTCTCGACGGCAAGTCCCTCGTCTACCTTGCGCGCGCCAGCGGCAACGACAAGTTGTTCTCGCTGAACCTGGCGACGGGGCAGAAGACCCAGCTCACGTTCGGGACGCACGACGACGGCGGCGCGCAGTTCATCGACGAAGACACGCTCGTCTTCCCGTCGACGGCAACCGATCCCAACCAGCCCCTCGAGGCCGAAGTCGCGCGCAACGGGAACATCTACAACATCTGGACCCTGAACCTGAAGACGAAGGAGTTGCGGCAGTTCACCGACACGCTGACGGGAAACACGTCGCCCGTGGTCCTGCGCGACACGAAGCCGGCGCGGATCGGGTTCGTGACCTACTACAAGGGTGAGTACGGCATCCACGTGCTGGCACGCGAGGAGCCGCTGCACACCGTTGCGTCGAGCGACTTCGGCGATGCCACGCTCGGCCCGCCGATCCCGTTCCAGCCGCCGATGATTCACGAGATCGTCCCCGGCAACAAGAAGAAGAAGGGGGCCTTCGAGAAGCTCTTCCTGGAAGGCCGGCCGCCGGTGGCGCTGGGGGTCACGAGCGGCGGCGACCTGTTCGGAGGCACGCAGGTGACGTTCACGGACGTCCTCGGCGACAAGCAGTTCAACTTCTTCGCCGCGTCCGTGTCGCAGTATCGCACGCTGTCGTTCTCGTACATCAACCTGTCGCGGCGGCTGCAGTACGCGGTGCAGGCGTACTCGCAGACGCAGTTCTTCTACGCCTACGACCCGTACGCCTTCTACGGGATCAATTACGGCTACATCGACCGCGATCAGGCCATCGCGACGCAGACGGCGCGCGGCGCGACGATCTCGGGCATCTATCCGCTCAACCGGTATACCCGCCTCGAGATGACCGGCGGCTTCCTCCAGTTCCAGCAGGAGTACAACGAGCCCGGGCTTCAGCAGGTCGCCGACGATTACCAGCAGGACCAGTACGGGCGCGTGCTGTTCGTCGACGGCCAGTTCATGCCGTTCGGGCTCAACCTGGTGCGCGAGACGACGATCTTCCGGCGAGTACGGCCCGCTCGCCGGGCACACGCTGTCGCTCGGCTACGAATACGCCCCGAGCGCGGGCAGCCTGCTGTCCCGTCAGACATTCGACGGCGACGCGCGCTACTACATGCGGCTCGCCACGAACGGCGTGCTGGCCCTCCGCGCCCGCGGATACAAGAGTTGGGGCGAGTATCCCGGATACCTCTACTTCGGCGGAAACTCGGAAATGCGCGGCTACGACTACCTGCAGTTCCTCGGTAACAAGGGGTTCTTCACGGATGCCGAACTGCGGTTCCCGATCTTCGAAGCAGCGCTGACGCCGATCGGCGTGGTCGGCGGGCTCCGCGGCGTCTTCTTCTTCAACTTCGGCGCCGCCGGATACGACGGCGTGCCGACGAATGTGTGGACGACCGCGACGACCATCGAAACGCCGCTCATCGACTACGCCTTCGACCCCACGTCGCCGAGCCAGTTCGTGCCGGTGTATGGCCAACCGAGGCCGGTCTCGGGCTTCCGGCTCATCGACAGCCGCGCGTCGTACGGCGTGGGGCTCGAAACCTTCGCGCTCGGCTTCCCGATCCACTTCGACTGGTCGTGGCGCACGCTCTTCAACCGGGAATGGGAGGACGTCGTGTTCGCCTACCCCGCGGCCGTCGACGGCATCATCGGTCCGAACGCCGGCAGCACCTGGCTCCGCAAGGTGAAGTTCAGCGTCTGGATCGGCTACGATTTCTAATGCTGAATGCTGAGTGCTGAAGTCAGTAAGAAGGAATCAACTTCAGCATTCAGTTCAGCATTCAGAATTCAGCATTACCATGATTCCCCCGAAGCGCTGCAACGACCTCGTCGGCCTCCTGGCGGACTACGTCGAGCATCAGCTTCCGCCAGCGGTCCACGAGGACCTGGAACAGCACCTCGCTCAATGCCCGCGGTGCGTGGCGCAGCTCAAGACCTACGAGTCGACGCTGTCGCTGCTCCGCTCGATTCGAGACGAGGATCTACCCAAAGAGCTCCGCTGCAAGCTCAAGACATTCATCGACAAGCACTGCGCGAACTGAACCACGGACGGCACGGGTAACACTGACAGGGACCGCCGCGGGTTTGTCGGGGCGGTTCACGGACCGCCTACGGGAGGCGTGCTTCCAGCTCTCTTCGAGCCTTCAGCCGCTCGGCGCGGCGGCCGTCCGCGGCGGCCGCGCGTTGCTTCTCTTCGGGCGTGTCGAGGATGAGCCCGGGAATCGCGTGACGATGGCCCTCGCGGTCGGTCGCCACGAACGTGAGGAACGCCCGGCTCGTCAACCGCCGCACGCCGGTCAGCGTCTCTTCCGAGAACACCTCGACTTCGACCTCGAGCGACGTGCTCCAGACCGCCGTGACGAGCGCCTCGAGGATGATGAGGTCGCCGACCTTGATGGGATGCAAGAACTGCAGACCGTCGACCGCCGCGGTCACGAGCAGGCTGCGCGTATGCCGGTGGCACGCAATGGCGCCCGCAATGTCGATGAGGTGCATCACCGTGCCGCCGAGAATGTACCCGAGCGGGTTCGCATCGTTCGGCAGGACGACCTGCACCATTTCCGTGGCGCTGTCTGAGGGGCGCTTAGGGGGAAGCATCGAGCGATGATATGTGCGATCTGTCTTCTATTTCTGGAAGTACTCCGCATTCACCGGAATGTAGTTCTTCCACTTCTCCGGCGTTTCGTCCAGAGCGAAGATCGCCTCGACAGGGCACGCCGGGACGCACGCGCCGCAGTCGATGCACTCGTCGGGATGAATGTAGAGCATCTGGGCCGATTCGAACTCGGGCTCGTCTTTCCTGGGGTGGATGCAGTCGACCGGGCACACATCTACACAGGCGGAGTCCTTCGTGCCGATGCAGGGTTCGCAAATGATATACGCCAACTATTCCTCCACATGTCGTCGAGAACGGCGGCGCTTCGGCCCGTACGGCGTGATGGCCGGCACCGCCTCATTGAATCGTGACCCGCCCGGCAAACCCCTCCGAATAGCCGTGATAATGCGTGATACTGGGTTCGGGGTAGCACCAGCAGTAGTAGCCGACGCCGTTGTCGAAGTCGACGAGCCAGGGGCCCTTCGGCTCGGCGCCGAGCGTCTGCAGTTCGTCGGCCCAGCCTTTTACGACGTCGCCGAGTGCCGCCGAGAGCGTGGCGTGCTGAGGGTCGCCTTCCGGGAGGCCGTGCAGCTTTGCCGCCAGCAGCTCGGCCTCCCGGACCGCACCGGCGGTCAAGAGTTTCACCCGCGGCAGCAGCGCACGGGCCTCGTCCAGGGAGAAGATTGGCCGGGCTTCGCTCATCGACATCTCAGCACGATTATAATTGCCGTTCCCTCCGGGTGTGACCCCGAGTGTAGCCCAGCATGTCCCATCCCTCCGTGCTCGCCGCCGCATTGACCTCAGTGGCCGCGTGGGTCCTGGTGCCGATGTCAGCCCTGGCACAGCCGCTCCCGGCTGGCCCCGTGAGCGCGTTCGACGGCCGATTGGCGGTCGGCGCCGAAATTGTTGGTACCGTGGGAGCAGAAGACGACGACGCGTTTTTCAACTATACGGACTACGAGCACAACACGCTCCGGATGTTCCGCGTCGCCCTTTCGGCGTCCTGGCGCCCGGTCAGCCGGGTGGCGGTCGTCGGCGAAGTCCGGTCGGAGGACCTCGAACTGGTGCGGGCGTACGCGGCGTACGTCCGCGTGCGGCCCTGGAGCAACCATCCGTTCGACGTCCAGTTCGGTCGGATCCCTCCATCCTTCGGCGCCTTCGGCCGCCGGGGCTATCAGGGGACTGACAATCCCCTCATCGGCTACCCCCTCGCTTATCAGTACCTGACCTCGCTGCGCCCCGATGCGGCGCCGGCGACGGTGGCCGATCTGCTCTTCATGCGCGGCCGGGGCTGGCGCGCTTCGTACCCATCGGCGCGCAGGAACCGGCGCCGGGCGTACCGCTCGTCTCCGCCTTCCGCTGGGACACCGGCATCCAGGCGCACTGGGAGGGACGCGCGGTCGACGTCACCGGCAGCGTCACGACCGGAACGCTCGCCGATCCTCTCGCGTCGGACAACAACGACGGCAAGCAGGTGTCCGGCCGCGTGGCATACCGCCCGGCGGCGGGACTGATCGTCGGCGCGTCGGCGGCACGAGGTGAGTTCTTCGATCGCGACGTGACACGGGCGCTGCCCGAATCACATGGCTCACACGCGCAGACCGCGCTCGGCGCCGACGTCGAGTACTCCAGCGGACACTGGCTGATGCGGAGCGAGCTCGTGTGGAGCCGCTGGAACGTCCCGTTCGCGACGCCGGCCTCCACCATGAATGTGGACGCCCTCGGCGTCTGGGCAGAGGCGCGCTACCGCGTGACCCCCCGGATCGTCGTGTCCGGCCGCGCCGACCGGCTGGGGTTTTCACGCCTGATGTTGGGGCGGAGTCTCACGCCGACCTGGGACGCGAACGTCACGCGCCTCGAGGCCGACGCCGGCTACTACATTCAGCGGAACCTCGTCGCGCGGTTCGCTGTGCAGCACAACGATCGGGACGGCGGCCGCGTTCACCACCGCACCTACTTTTCCGGCCAGCTCGCATACTGGTTCTGATGCCGTCCGGGCTCGCGTCCATTCGACTCATCTCCTTCGCCTTGTGGGCGGCCAGCACCCTGGTCATCCCCACGGCCACGCGCAGCGCCCCACTCGCGAACGGCACCATCCGAGGCCGCGTCGAGTTGCGGCAGTCTCCATCCGACCTGACGCCGCGCCCGCGTGTCGGCGACGTCTCGATGGCTCGCGCGCACGATCCGACCGACCGCCGGCGAAGCGTGGTCTACCTCGAGACGGCGCCGAGAGCCGCGTTCGACCAGCGTGAAGAGCCGCGCGCCAGGCTGGACCAGCGCAATGAGGCATTCGTGCCGCACGTCCTGGCAATCGTCGCGGGGACGACGGTGGACTTCCCCAACAACGACACGACGTACCACAATGTGTTCTCGCTCTCGACCACCAAATCGTTCGACCTCGGGCGGTATGCCGTAGGCCGCTCGAAGTCGGTCAAGTTCGATCGTCCGGGGATCGTCCGCGTGTTCTGCGACATCCACTCGCACATGAGCGCCTTCATTCTCGTCTTCACGCACCGGCACTTCGCCGTGACCGACGACGATGGCCGGTATCGCCTCGACAACGTGCCGCCGGGCACCTACACCGTGATGGCCTGGAACGAGTCGGCGCCGAGCGAGTCTCGGCGCGTTACCGTGGCGGAATCCGGAGGCGACGTGGAAGCCAACTTCGCTCTCGGAAGGCGATGACCGCGTCATGAGCGCCAGATGAGCCTGTTCAGCTCGCTCACGAACCGGATCTTTTTCGGCAGCGCGCTCCTGGCCGTCGGCTCGATCGCCATTGCGATCTACAACGTCAACGTGGCGGTCTCCCGCCAGGCCGAAAAGGAGCTTCTCCGCGGCCTCGGCGAAGCCGACACGATCATCGAGGAATACCGCCGGGTGCTCGTCGACCACTTCACGCGAGAGGCGCGGCTCATCGCGGATCTGCCGCGCCTGAAGGCGACCGTCGATCCCAACGATCCGACGACGATGCAGCCCATCGCCGAGCACTACCAGCGTGAGCTGAAGGCCGACCTCCTGCTCGTCACCGGCCGGAAGGGCCAGACGCTCGCGGAAACCGCGTCGGCGAACGCCGCGACCGGCTCGTACGCGTCGTTGCCGGGCATCAGGTTGGCGTCGCTGGGACGCGAGTCGAGCTCCTTCTGGCCGCATGCGGGCGGCATCCTCCAGGTCGTCACCGTGCCGATCTGGATCGATCCGAAGCAACCGGAGATCCTCGGCACGCTCACCGTCGGCGTCAGCCTCGATAGCGGCGCGGCCAACCGGTTCCGGTCGCTGACCAACAGCGACATCGCGTTCGGGATGAACGGCGCGATTCGCGCGTCGACGCTTCCGCAGGCGCTCTGGCCCGCCCTCGTGCCCCTGCTCGACGGTTCGGACCTGCGGCAAAGCATGCCGGTCGGCACGGAGGACTACATCGCGAAAACGCGGGCGCTCCAGGCGGACCTGGGGGCGTCGGCAGACGCGGCCGAAACCCCAGGGCCGGCCGACGGGACTGGAGCGAAAGTCATCATCCTGCGCTCGAGGACCGAGCGCCTGGGCTTTCTGAACCCGCTGCACGGCCGGCTTGGCATCATCGCGGTCGTCGCCGTGCTCGCGGCGACGCTTCTGAGCTACGCGATTGCACGAACGGTCACGCGCCCGCTCGGCGCGATCACCGCGACGATGCGGGAGATGGCGGCGACTGGAGATCTCACGCGGCGCATCGAGGCCCCGCCCGGCGGCGCGGCCTGGGAGGACGAGGACGCCCGGCTGCTGGCGACCACCTTCAACACGATGACCGACTCGATCACGCGATTTCAGCGCGAAGCCGCTCAACGGGAGCGGCTGTCCTCGCTCGGACGGCTCTCGACGGTCGTCGCGCACGAGATTCGCAACCCGCTGATGATCATCAGGACCGCGCTCCGGACGCTCCGGGGACCGAGCGTCAAGCCCGACGAGCTCCGCGCCGCCGTGGCCGACATCGACGAGGAGACCGCGCGCCTCAATCGGCTGGTGTCCGGGGTGCTCGACTTCGCCCGGCCCATCAAGTTCAATCGTGCCCCGACCGACCTCAACGCGCTCTGCGAAGACGCCGCCCGCGCAGCCGATTCCGACGCGCCGGCAATCCCGATCCGCCTCGAACTCGACCGCTCGCTGCCCATCGTCGTGACAGACGCCGAGCGGCTGCGGCTGGCGCTGGTCAACATCCTCACCAACGCGCGGGACGCGGTCGCCGCTCGACCCGGCACCCTCGACGGCCGGGACCCGATCCGGCTGCGCACCACGCAGCTGGGGCCAGGTCGGATAAGGATTGAGGTCCGAGACCAGGGCACAGGCATTGCAAGCGATGATCTCGGTCGCGTCTTCGATCCCTATTTCACAACCAGGCGTACGGGCACCGGACTCGGGCTCGCGATCTCCAAGAACATCGTCGAAGGCCTCGGCGGCACCATTGGTGTGACCAGCCGCCAGGGGCAGGGAACGGAAGTGCGGATCGAGTTACCGCAATGAAGAAAGTTTGAAGTCTGACGTGGGAAGTCTGAAGTGGGGAAGTTCGAAGTCTGAAGTTCGAAGTAGAAGCTTGAAGTAAGTATGAAGACCGACGGTCGACGTTCTTCCCGCTTCGCACTTCGCACTTCGCACTTCCTTCTAACTTCCACTTCCGGCTTCCCGCTTCTGACTTCACAACTTCAGACTTCAAACGTCAGACTTCAGACTTTCAGCGACTATGTCTACCGGCTCAATTCTTCTGGTCGACGACGAAGCGAAGATCCTGAACGCGCTCGCTCAGGCGTTGCGCGAAGAGCGGCACGAGGTCGTGGCCACGACGAGCGCGCGCGAAGCGCAGCGGCTGCTCTCGCAGCGGATGTTCGACCTGCTGGTCATCGACAACCTGATGCCCGAGCTCACCGGGCTGGATCTCATCCGCGAGCTGCACGCCTCCGGCGCGGCGGACCGGCCGCAGATCGTCATGATGACGGCGCACGCGACGGTGGAAAGCGCGATCGAGGCGATGAAACTTGGCGCGTTCGACTACCTGCAGAAGCCCTTCGAGGTCGACGAGCTGCTCGTGGTCGCCAGCCGCGCGCTCGACCACCAGCGGCTGCGCACGGAGCACCGCTACCTCATCAGCGAGCGGGACGCCGAGTTCAATCACTACGGTCTGGTGGGCCGGAGCCGCCGGATGGAAGAAGTGATTCGCACGGCGGAGGTCGTCGCCAAGTCCAGGAGCACCGTGCTCATCATGGGCGAAACCGGCACGGGCAAGGAGATGGTCGCGCGCGCGATTCATTACCACAGCGCCCAGCGCGAGATGCCGCTCATCAAGGTGAACTGCGCGGCGATTCCGGAAACGCTGCTCGAATCGGAGCTCTTCGGACACGTGCGCGGCGCGTTCACCGGGGCCACGACGAGCAAGCGCGGCAAGTTCGCGCTCGCCGACGGCGGCACGATCTTCCTCGACGAGATCGGCACCATGAGCCCGGCGCTGCAGTCCAAATTGCTGCGCGTGATCCAGGAGCGGGAGTTCGAACCGCTCGGCTCGGAGCGCACGCAGAAGGTCGACGTGCGCGTCATCGCGGCGACCAACCGCGACCTCCGGCAGATGGTCGCGGACGGCCGTTTCCAGGAAGATCTCTACTACCGCCTCCACGTCATCCCCGTGCACATTCCGCCGCTGCGCGAGCGGCGCGAGGACATTCCCGTGCTCGTCGAGCACTTCATCGAGAAGCACGCGCAGCGCGCCGGCAAACGCATCGACGGCATCGCGCCCGGCGTGATGCAGGCGCTGCAGGCCTCGGACTGGCCGGGGAATGTTCGCGAGCTCGAGAACACGATGGAGCGCGCGGTCGTGCTGTCGCAGACGCCGGTCATCGGGCCCGAGGCCGTGCGCATCTTGAGCGTCAGCAGCGCGCCGCCGCTGGGGCTGCCGTCGCTCAGCCTCCGACACAATCTCGACTGGACCGAGCGCGAGACTGTACGTCGAGCGCTCGAGAACGCCGACGGCGTGAAGAAGGACGCCGCCGAAGCGATGGGGATCAGTCAACGCGCGCTGAGCTATTACCTGGCGAAGCACCGTATCAGCTGAACCGACCTCATGAGTACCCACACTGCTGTTCGGTGCTTGTGTGGTCCTCGGCCCTGATTACGTGACGCGTAAGACCGTTCGTCTCTCGTAAGGGTCCAGGCCGGTTCGCGGCAATTTCCCACGACATGTGACTGATAGCAGGCCGGCACCGCGTTTGCGCCAAGCGAACGCCGAGGGGAGAACTGTGCGATGAAGGTGTATGTGACGAGGATCACCATGGCAGCGACGTTGATGCTGGCGGTCGCCACGCATTCAGCGGCCGGCGATCCACAGGACCAGGGTCAGTCGAGCCCAGCGGCCGCTCAGCCAACCCCGACCACAGGACCCAGCGATCGCGCCGTCGATGTGAGCGAGCCGGATTTCACCCTCATCGGACTTCCGACGACCCTGCGCATGCCGAAATTTGGCAGCGCCTTCAGAGTGACCCATCGGTTCACGCGGTCGCTCGGCCAGGGTAACTTCGGCGATCTGTTGGCGGACGGGTTCGGTACCGACGGCGGAGCACAGATCGGCCTCGAGTACCGCTTCGGGATCCTGAGCGGCACGCAGGTCGGCGTCCACCGCACGAGCGACAAGACGATTCAGTTCTTCGGGCAGCAGCAGCTGCTCCGGCAGAGCGACACGTCGCCGGTCGGGATCGACGTCATCGCCACGATCGAAGGGAGGAACAACTTCCAGGAGATCTACTCGCCCGCGATCGGGGCCGTCGTCTCCAGGAAGCTCGGGCCGCACGGCGCGGTGTACGCACAACCGATCTGGATTGGCAATACGAACTCGTTCGATCTCGTGGCCGGAGACTCGAACGACACGTTCATCATCGGCCTCGGCGGCAGAATCCGCATCCGGCCGAAGCTCTACTTCGTCGCCGAAGCGGCGCCGCGGTTCGGGTACGACCCCGGCATCGCGTATGCCAGCTTCGCCGTCGAAATGCGCGCGGGCGGACACTCGTTTCAGATCAACTTCTCGGATGGCTTCGGAACCACCATGGCGCAGATGGCACGTGGCGGGTTCGACAGCGAAGACTGGTATCTCGGATTCAACATCTCGCGGAAGTTCTTTTAGAAGAGCACTCGTGAGATCGCTTCATCGGGGGACATTGTGGTAACGAACAAATACAGACAGATCGTTTTGCACCTCGCCGTCGCATCAGGGTTGGCGCTGGCGTTCGCATGCGGCGGCGGAGGCACGAGTCCCTCGCCGAACCCCGGAGCCGGCACCGGAGGCCCAGGACCAGTCGGCGCAACCATCACCATCGGGGCGAACGGCGCCGTCAGCCCCGCCTCGGTCACGATCAACAACGGCGAGAGCGTCAGGTTCGTCAACAGCCACAACAGAGACCATCAGATGTCGTCGGATCCGCATCCGAACCATACCGACTGCCCGCCGATCAACGCGCTCCCGACACTTGCCGCTGGACAGAGTGGCCAGACCAACGGGCTGACGACCTCGCGGACCTGCGGGTTCCACGATCATCTCAACGACACCGACCCCAACCTGCGAGGTTCCATCGTCATCCGGTAGGCCTCAGGTCATTTCTCCGATGCTCGCAACTCCGCCCAGCGACCAAGCTCAGGGCGAGCTGAGCCCAATCGAAGGTCGCGCGCCGCTCGGGCCGCAGGCCCAAACCTGCGATAATGACTGCCGGTGATGTCTACGGCGGCAGTCACATTCGGGCGCGTGTTGGCGGCGGGGCTGTGCCTGGGACTTGCGGCGTGTGGCGGAGGCAGCGGAACCACGGGCCCCACGCCGCCGCCCACCAACCCCAACGTCATCACTATCGCGTCGGGAGGCGTCGCCACACCCAAGCAACTCACCGTCGCGCCTGGCGCCCGCGTCCTCTTCGTGAACAGTGACGGGCGCCGCCACGACATGTCGTCCGACGATCACCCGGATCATCTGGAGTGTCCGGCGATCAATCAGGTCGGGCTCCTGATGCCCGGTCAGAACCGTGAGACCGGCAATCTCGTCGCCGTCCGCACGTGCGGATTTCACGACCACGAGGACCCGGACAACAACAGCCTGAAAGGTCAGATCGTTGTCAGGTGACGCGTTGGCGGCCTGGCGTGACGAGTTCCCGACTGTCGAGGACTGCACGTATCTCGTGAGCCACTCGCTCGGCGCCATGCCGCGACGGACGGCGGCGAATCTGCAGAAGTACGCTGACACATGGACCCGTCGCGGCGTGAGGGCGTGGCACGAAGGCTGGTGGGAGATCGGCCGCACGACGGGTGACCTTCTGTCGCCGATTCTTGGCGTGCCGCCGGGTTCGATCTCGATGCACCAGAATGTCACGGTGGCGATGGGGATCATCGCGTCGTGCTTCCGCTACGACGGTCCGCGCCGGAAAATCGTCCTGACCGAGCTCGAATTCCCGACCAA
This sequence comes from uncultured Acidobacteriota bacterium, assembly GCA_963771395.1. Taxonomy (GTDB): domain Bacteria; phylum Acidobacteriota; class Vicinamibacteria; order Vicinamibacterales; family 2-12-FULL-66-21; genus DATBJJ01. Next base: position 404,108 of record CAVYTY010000022.1, read on the forward strand.
CATGTATCTGTTCGAGGGTTTCGCGCGCTACGGCGCCGAGATCGCGTACGTCGATTCTGGCAACGCGATCAGAAACGACCTCGGCCGGTTGCTCGACGCGATAGACGAGCGCACGGTGCTCGTGCCGCTGTCGCTCGTGCTCTTCCGAAGCTCCTGCATCCAGGATGCGCGCGTCGTCATCGAAAAGGCCCATCGGGTCGGCGCTCACGTCATCCTCGATGTCTACCAGGCGGCCGGCACGGTGCCCATGGACATCGAAGCACTCGGAGCCGACTTCGCCGTCGGCGGGTCGGTCAAGTGGCTGTGCGGAGGCCCGGGCGCCGGCTATCTCTACGTCCGGCCCGATCTCGCGCGGACACTCGAGCCGGGCTTTGTCGGCTGGGCGGCGCACGCGGCGCCCTTCGCTTTTGCGACCGGCCCGGTCGTGTACGCTGACGGGCCGGAGCGCTTCCAGAGCGGCACCCCCAACGTCCCGGCCCTCTACGCCGCGCGCGCCGGGTTCGAGATCGTCGCGGAGATCGGCGTGCCGGCCATTCGCGAGAAGTCTCTTCGTCTGACGCGCAGGATCATCGACCACGCCACACGGGCCGGATACACCATCAACACGCCCATCGACGACTCCGAGCGTGGCGGCGCCGTGATTCTCGACGTGCCCAACGGCGAAGCCGTCTCGAAAGACCTGCTGCGACGGAACATCATCATCGACTACCGGCCGGACGCCGGCATCCGGATCTCGCCGCACTTCTACAACAACGAAGACGACGTGGACGATGCGATGAAGGTGCTCGATGACGTGATTGCGGTGGGAGCGCGTACGGGATGGTGATTCGACGGGTCGCCGTGCTCGGGTGCGCCGTGCCCCCGGCTCGAGCAGTATGCGAAGGGTGGGCGACTCGGGCGCAAGCGGGGTGTCTACGATTGACGACGCCGGATTGCCCGACCTACTGAACGGGCTGACGGCTTGACATCATGATGGCACGATGAACACGATGGGCACGATGAAATGCGGGCCAACCGTAGTTATCCGCCATGACTACCCTGCGATGAAATTCATCGTGCCCATCGTGTCATCGTGCTTCGTGAACTGGCCGTCGGCCACCGTGACAGACAATACGCGCACAGAACGACTCCGCTCGCACCAGCAGTGAGACATGCCCACACCTTATTCCAACATCCACCTCGACGTCACCGAATCGATCGCCACGCTGACGATCGATCGTCCCGCAGTCAAGAACGCGCTGAATCGCGAGACGGTCGACGAGTGTCTGGCGGCGCTGTCGACGCTGGCTTCGAGCGACGATTCCGGCGTACTCATCATCACCGGGTCGGGCGAGTCGTCCTTTGTCTCGGGCTCGGATATCGGCGACATCCGGACGCGCACTCGCGACGACGGACTGGCGGGCATCGCCTCGTCGCTCTGCGCGGCCGTGGAGCGCTTCCCGCGTCCCACGATCGCGGCCATCAACGGCTACGCGCTCGGCGGCGGGTGCGAGCTGGCGCTCGCGTGCGACATCCGCATGGCGTCCGAGACCGCGAAATTCGGGCAGCCCGAGCTGGGCCTCGGCATCATCCCTGCCGCCGGGGGGACGCAGCGCCTCCCCCGCGTCGTCGGACTCGGTTGGGCGAAGCACCTGATCCTGACTGGCGAGATCGTCGACGCAAAGCAGGCGCTCGCGATGGGTCTCGTGACGCTGCTCACGCCCGCCGGCCAGCTGCAACTCCGCGCCCGAGAGCTCGCGAAGAAGATCCTGCGGCAGGGCCCCCTCGCCGCGCGCCTGGCCAAGCTGGCGCTCAACGCGTCGGCGCGGGTCGATCTCGATTCGGGGCTGCTCATCGAGACGCTGGCGCAGGCCATCTGCTACGGCTCGGATGACAAACAGGAAGGGACGACGGCGTTCCTGGAGAAGCGGAAGCCGAAGTTCACGGGGCGGTGAAGCGCAGCTTCAGGTGCGAAGCGGGTTCTTCCACGAGAGCCCGCCGAAGCGGGCAAAGTCCCGGTCTGTCGTGCACAACGTGGCGCCGTGTTCGATCGCGATGGCCGCGAGGGCGGCATCCATCACGAGCGGCCCGGAAATCTGGCCGTCCGCGGCCAAGCTCCGGAAGATCGGCCAGTGCCGCTCACCCGGTTCGAGCGTCCCCGCGACGGGCTGCGCGAGCCATGACGACACGATGGCCTCCGCCTCGTGGATGGAGAGCGGATGCTCGAACACCCGGGGATTGGTCGAGATTCTCAGAAAGGCCCAGAAGGTGAGCCACGCGAACCGGACGAGCTCAGGCCCGGACAGGGTCGCCTCGAGCCAGCCGCGGGCGCTGTCGTAGTCGGTCGATCTCGGGTTGTAGGCGTGGAGGAGCAGGTTGGCATCGACAAGGATCATCGATGCCCGGGCCCTTCGACCTGTTCAAGAAGATCGCCGACGTTATCGAGGTTGAGGCCGGGGCGCACCGCGCCGAGGTCACGTGCCTTGACGACAAAAGGCGGCTGGTCCACGCGCGGCGATGCCGCCATCAGTCCGCGCCGGAGCGCCTCGTTCACCACATCCCGAAACGTCCTACCCGAGCGCCGCGCCTGGGACTGAAGCTTGGCCGCCACGTCGTCGTCGAGCGTCAGGGTCGTGCGCACATCATGATGTTAATCAATAAGCATCATGATGTCAACGTGGGCCAAGCGCAGTGTGAACCCCCCTTGAACCTCTTGAACCCTTGGAACCTTGGAACCTTGGAACCTCTAGAGATTCAAATCCACCCAAACGCTCTTGACCTGCGTGTAGTGCTGCAGCGCGTGCGCGCTCATCTCGCGGCCGAAGCCGCTCTGCTTGTAGCCGCCAAACGGCGCGGCCGTGTCGTAGACGTTGTAGGTGTTGATCCACACCGTGCCCGCCTGGAGCTTCCGCGCGACGTAGTGAGCTTTCTTGATGTCCCGCGTCCAGACGCCCGCAGCGAGACCGTACTGCGTGTCGTTGGCTTTGGCGATCGCTTCGTCCAGATCCGCGAACTCGATCGCGGCGAGCACAGGTCCGAAAATCTCTTCGCGCGAGATGGTCATCTCCGGCGTGACATCGGCGAACACTGTCGGCTGGACGAAGTAGCCCTTGCCCGTCCCGATATCGGCGCGCCCTCCGCCGGCGACGAGCGTGGCCCCTTCCGTCTTGCCGGACTCGATGTATCGGAGCACGGTCTCGAGCTGCTTCTTCGACGAGACCGATCCAAACCGCGTCTTCGGATCCATGGGATCGCCGGCGACTATCTTCCTCGTCCGCGCCGCCAGCTTGTCGATGAACTCGTTCTTGATCGCCCGGTCAACCAGCAGCCGCGACCCCGCGGCGCACACCTCGCCCTTGCCGTAGAAAATGCCGACCGCGACACCCCGCAGCGCCGCATCCAGGTCGGCGTCCGCCAGGACGATGTTCGGGGATTTGCCGCCGAGCTCGAGCGTAATCGTCTTCAGCGTCTCGGCGGCGCTGCGCATGATTGCCTTGCCCGTGCTGGTATCGCCGGTGAACGCCACTTTGTCGATGCCGGGATGTTCGACGAGGGCCTGGCCAACAGTCGAGCCGGCGCCAGTGATGATGTTCAGCACGCCCGGCGGCAGTCCGATCTCGATCGCGATCTCGCCCAGGGCGATGGCCGTCAACGGCGTCTGGCTGGCGGGCTTGAGGATGACCGTATTGCCGCACGCCAGTGCCGGGGCAACCTTCCATGCGGCCAGGAGCAGAGGAAAGTTCCAGGGAACGATGGCCGCGACCACGCCAATCGGCTCACGCAGCGTGTAGGTGAGATGGTTCCCTTTGACGGGAATCGTCTCGCCCATCACCTTGTCGGCCCAGCCGGCGAAGTACTCGAAGCATTCGGCCGCCGCAGGAATCTCGATGTTGCGCGACTCGCTGATGGGTTTCCCGTTGTGGATGGTCTCGAGCCTCGCGACCTCGTCGGCCCTCTCCATCAGGCGATCGGCGAGGCGGCTCACGAGGCGGCCCCGCTCGCGCGCCGACATCGAGCCCCACGGCCCGGCGAGCGCCGCACGCGCGGCAGCCACGGCCGCGTCCACATCCGGCGCCCCGGCCGAGGCGACCGACGCAATGACCTCTTCGGTAGCGGGATTCACGACCTCCATCGTCTTGCCCGACGACGAGGGACGCCATTCATTGTTGATGAGGAGGTTCTTTTCAAGGACAGTTGCTGGCATGTGTGACGTCTCAACGAATCACGAGATCGCCACGACTCCAATCACGATGAGCGCGAAGCTCACGAGGCTCGCGAAGGATCTTGGGAAGGCTTTCTTCGCGGCCTTCGTGAGCTTCGCGCTCATCGTGATTAGAGCGTGACGGTGAAGGCAATCGATATTCTTTTACGTCTCCGTGCGCACGTACTCGAAATTGATCGGCATCCTGTTGACGCCCCGAAGCGGCGGCGCGATGTAGTTGGCGAACTTCCCCGGCTCGTACACCGGCTCCGCCATGATGCTGAGGAGGTACTCGCGATCGAGTGCCGTCGGGAGCCAATCGTCCTTGCGCCGGTGCCATTCGGCGTCCGACAGCGGCGCTCCCTGCGGATCGAAATGCAGCGACGAGAACATGCCGATGCCCCGGTTGAACTTCCGGTCCGGCAACCGCAGGCGATCCGAGAGGCCGTGACGCTCGAGGATGCGGTTCCACCGCTGCACGCCGGCTTCGCAATCCCCGACATACCAATCGCGCAGCACCTCGTTCATCGCCGTGCGCATGGGAATCGACTTGCGCTCGAGGCGGCCGCCGGCCGGTGCTGGGACGTCGAGCTCATAGAACTGCTCGGTCAGCAGGTGGTCGTCCCATTTCTCTTCCTGCGCGCGTCCCTTCAAGCCGTTGGCAAAATACGACGCGGCGTTGGTCGAAATCTCGTTACCGTGCAGATCGAGGCTGAGGCTGAACCACAGGTTGATGAACCGCTGAATCGTCGGGAGGTCGATGCCGCCGAGCGTTCGCACGTCGCCGGAGTAGCCAGCCTCCTTCATCAGCTGGCACGCCCGCTCGACGATGCGCGCAACGCCGGTCTCGCCCACGAACATGTGGTGCGCCTCTTCGGTGAGCATGAAGCGCGTCGTTCGCGACAGCGGATCGAGCGAGCTTTCCGAGAGCGACAGCAACTGGGATTTGCCGTCGCGATCGGTGAACATGGTGAACATGAAGAAGTCGAGCCAGTTGTCGATGGGCTCGTTGAACGCATCGAGGATGCGCGGCTTGTCGCGGTTGCCGCTCTGCCGCTCGAGCAGCTCTTCGGCCTCGTCGCGGCCGTCACGCCCGAAGTGGGAGTGCAGCAGGTAGACCATCGCCCAGAGGTGCCGGCCCTCTTCGACGTTGACCTGAAACAGATTCCGCAGATCGTAGAGGCTCGGACAGCGCTGCCCGAGCCATCGCTGCTGCTCGACGCTCGCAGGCTCGGTGTCGCCCTGCGTCACGATCAGGCGCCGGAGCTGGTTCCGGAACTCTCCCGGAACCTCCTGCCAGACTTCCTTCCCGTAGAAATCGCCGAATCCGATGCGCCGATCGTGCACCGGATCGGCCAGAAAGATGCCCCAGCGATACTCCGGCAGCTTGACGTACTCGAAATGCGCCCATCCTGAGGGCTCGACGCTCACGGCCGTTCGCACGTACACCTGGTGGAGATCCTGGAACCCCTGCGGTCCCATGTCTCGCCACCACTGGATGTAGGCCGGCTGCCAGTGCTCCAGCGCGCGCTGCAGCCGCTTGTTGCTGGACAAGCCGACGTTGTTGGGGATTTTTTCGGCCGAGATCATGGGGAGTTCCTGACACTGAATTCTGTTCAGCTCAGGGCTCAAGGCTCAGGCAAGAGCTTCGAGTATGGTCTCGAAGTTTTTTGCTGAGCCTTGAGCCCTGAGCCTACGTCCTCTTGAAATCGAATTCCGGCCGCGCCTGCGAGCCATATGTCGTCAGTGCGCCTTTTTCGCCGACGGCGTTCGGCCGCTGGAAGATCCAGTTCTGCCACGCCGTCAGGCGGCCGAAAATCTTGGTCTCCATCGTTTCCGGTCCTGGAAAACGAAGATTGGCCTCCATTCCGGTGAGCGCGTCGGGCGAGAGCGCGGCGCGCGATTCGATCGCCAGTCGCACTTCGTCCGCCCAGTCGAGCTCGTCGGGAGCGAACGACACGAGGCCGGCGTCGAGCGCGGCCTGCGGATCGAACGGCTCCGCCTCGCCGAGGAGCTCCTGCACGCGTTCCGGCGTCGCGAGAAACCGTGTGTCGAGGCGGGTGAGGCCGTTGCTCATCTTCAGCGGGCCACCGTTCATACCCGAGAGGGCAATCGTGTTCGCTTGTTCGGGATCGTCGAGCATGTAGGCGCGGTCGGCGGCCAGCGCCAACTCGAACAGCGAGCCCGCAAAGCAGCTGCCCGGCTCAACCAGCGCGAAAAAGCTGCGCGCCGTGAGGTCCATGCGTTTCAGCGTGCGCTTCATGAAAAGGACGGTCTCGCGAACCAGCCAATGGTCTGCGTTGGCGAGCAACGTCTCGTCCACGGCCATCACGCGGGCCGGATCCCCTTCGGTCCGAACGACGACCGTCCCGATGAGCGGCTCGTCGATGCGGAGATGCAGCAGCGCCGCTTCGAGCTCGCGGAAGGCGCGCAGCGGCCAGAACCTGTCGCCTGCCTTCAGGATCTCTTCCGGGGTCGTGGGTTGGTCGGTGTCCGGCGCTTTGACCGTGAGCGTCGCCACTCGGCCGGGCCGATCGATCGTCAGCGACACGCTGGAGTAGTGCACCGCATCGTCTGTTACCGTGGGGCGCAACGGGCCGAGCGTGATGCCGGGACCAGACGACGGACGATCGGATTTGGCCGCGAGTGCCGCGGCCCGCGCCGCCACCCGGTCTTTGAACTGGCTCGTCGGGCACACCGCATCGACGAGACGCCACTCGACCGCGCGCCGGCCCTTGACGCCTTCGGCGATCGTGGCAAATACGTCTGCGAGATCCCGGCGCACTTTGCGCTTGTCGACGACGCGCGTGAGGCCGCCCGTTCCCGGAAGCACGGCCAGCAGGGGCGTTTCCGGCAGGCTCACGGCTGAATTGCCGTCGTCGACGAGGAAGATCTCGTCGCAGGCGAGGGCCAGCTCGTACCCGCCGCCGGCGCAGATCCCGTTGAGCGCGGCGAGAAACTTCAGTCCCGAATGCGCGCTCGCGTCCTCCATGGCCAGGCGCGTCTCGTTGGTGAACTTGCAGAAGTTCACCTTCCACGCATGGCTGGAGCCGCGCAGCATGAAGATGTTGGCGCCCGCGCAGAAGATGCGCTCTTTCAGGCTGGTGATGACGACGGCATGGACCTCCGGATGCTCGAAGCGGATCCGCTGAAGCGCGTCGGCGAGCTCGATGTCGACGCCGAGGTCGTAGGAATTGAGCTTGAGGCGATAGTCGGGCGAGAGCCCGCCGTCTTCCTGCACGTCCATCGACAGCGTCGCCACCGGCCCGTCGAAGGACAGCTTCCAGTGCCTGTATTCTTCTGGAGAGGTGTCGAAAGACACCCGAGGTTGGACTGCGTGGCTGCCGACTGCCATCTCCGGCTCAGAGTACCCGTGGCCCGACAGAGAGTCAAGGCAGCATAATGCGGGTGCTCATCAGCAGTCGCGCACTATATTGCGGTCGGCAATCGGCAATCGTCCGTCGACTGTCGAGTCACGCTGTCGACTCGGAGTGTCGCTGTGACTCACGCCCGTCGACAGTCGACTGTCTAGTACGTGTCGAAGGTCGATTCGTCCTGGCGCGCTGACGGCGGCTCGCCCTGGGTCTCGGGGCCCAGGCGCCGGCGAATCTGGGCTTGAAGCCAGCCGATCGCGTCGGGCTCGGCGGTCCGCAGGGCCTGCCATTCGGACTCAGGCAGAACGATGGTGAGGGTACGTGTGGGGATGACGCCCGCCTCAGTGAGGTTCATGACATCGAATCATAGGTCCCGGTGTCATGCGTGTCGCGCATAACTTTCACATGACATCAATGCGCACGGCGCATGGGCGGTCCATCGCACGCGATCATGCCACTCATGCGGGCCGCGTATACGGCGGAGGCGGCGGCGAGGAAAGTCACTCGCGAGACGCTGCGGCGGCGCGCGTAATATAGTGCGGCAATGGCTCCAGACCTGTTGCGAGCGCTCGGGCAGCGTGCGCGCGCCCGGCGACTGGAGCTCGGCTGGACGCTGCGTGAAGTCGCGGAGCGTTCGGGCGTGTCGCCGCGTTTCCTCGTCCAGCTCGAGGCGGGACGCGGCAACATTTCGGTCCGCCGGCTGGCCGACGTCGCTCGGGCCCTCGAGATTACGCCGGCGGCGCTGGTCGCGCTGCCCGCCGAAGGCTCCGATCCGGTCGTCGCACTGCTCGGCCTGCGCGGCGCCGGCAAGACGACGGTGGGCCGGCGTCTCGCCCGCCGCCTGCGCGTGCCCTTCGTGGAGCTCGACCGCCGCATCGAGCAGGCCGCCAACCTGAGCCTGGCCGAGCTGTTCTCGCTCCACGGCGAGGCGTACTATCGCCGTCTCGAGCGCGAAGTGCTCCAGACCGTCCTCGACGACCACCGTCCGATAGTGCTCGCAACCGGTGGCGGCCTCGTCACCGCGTCCGACACGTTTGCGCTGCTCAGGCGATCGGCCCTCACCATCTGGCTCCGCGCGACGCCAGAAGATCACTGGAATCGTGTGCTGCGGCAGGGCGATCGCCGGCCGATGACCGACCACCCGCAGGCGATGTCGGATCTCCGGTCGCTCCTGGCCACGCGCGAGCCGCTCTACGCCTCGGCGTCGCACACCGTCGACACCTCCGGCCGTCCGGTGGATCGGATCGTCGAAGAAATCGCCGGGCTGTCGCGGGAACGCACGGAGGGCTGAGATCGCTGCTAGATCAGGGACGCGGATTACGCGGTTTGCTCACACGGGACGCGGATTACGCGGATCTTCTTTTCTCACGGGACGCGGATTACGCGGATCTTCTTTTCTCACGGGACGCGGATTACGCGGATCTTCTTCTCCCACGGGACGCGGATTGCGCGGATCTCTCATCGACGGGACGCGCGGGCCCTGAGTGTCAGCCTTCCGCGTGACCCGCGTCCCGTGAACGACCGGCAATCCGCGTGATCCGCGTCCCGTGACCTATCCGTGATCCGCGTGACCCGCGTCCCGTACCCGTCCGCGATCCGCGTCCCGCGACCCATCCGTGATCCGCGCTAGCTCAGCGATCCCACTGCGTTCTCGGACTTGCGCAGGGGATCCTTGACCGGATCGAGGAATGGCATCATGTCGCGCAGCTTCGCGCCGACCTGCTCGATCTGGTGGGACCGTTCGGCCTTCCGCGTCGCGTCGAACCACGGACGACCGGCGGCGTGCTCGGCCATCCACGCCTTCGCGTAGGTGCCATCCTGCACCTCGGCCAGCATTTTCCTCAGCTCCTGCTTCGTCTGCTCGGTGACGACGCGGGGCCCGCCGGTGTAGTCGCCGTGCTCGGCCGTGTCGCTCACCGAGTAGCGCATGTAGTTCAGCCCGCCGCGGTAGATCAGGTCGACGATGAGCTTCAGCTCGTGGAGGCACTCGAAATAAGCGATCTCCGGCTGGTAGCCGGCGTCGACGAGCGTCTCGAAGCCCGCCTTGACGAGCGCGCTGACACCGCCGCAGAGGACGGCCTGCTCGCCGAACAGATCGGTTTCCGTTTCCTCGGCAAACGTCGTCTGGATGACCCCCGCGCGCGTCACGCCGATGCCCTTGCCGTACGACAGCGCCAGAGCGCGGGCCTGCCCGCTCGCGTCCTGATGGATCGCGAGCAGCGCCGGCGTGCCGGCGCCTTCCACGAACAGCTCGCGCACGCGGTGGCCGGGTGATTTCGGCGCGATCATTGTGACGTCCACGTCCTTCGGCGGAACGATCCAGCCGAAGCGGATGTTGAATCCGTGCGCGAACATCAGGGTCTTGCCGGCCGTGAGGTGCGGGCCGATCGCCTCGGTGTAGAGCTGCGACTGGCTCGTGTCCGGCACGAGCATCATGATCACGTCGGCCCACTCGCTCACCGCGGCCGGCGTCGCGACCGTCAGCCCCGCCGCTTCCGCCGCAGCCCGGGACTTGCTGCCTTCGTGGAGCCCCACCCTCACGTCGACTCCACTGTCCTTCAGATTGAGCGCGTGCGCGTGCCCCTGCGAGCCGTAGCCGATCACCGCCACTTTGCGGCTCTTAATCAAGTCGAGGTCGGCGTCGCGGTCATAAAACATCACGGCCATTGTCGCTGTGCTCCCTGCGCTAAGAACTACGTGAACCTTGTGAACCTTCTAGACCGAGTACGTCACGCCGTCGTTCGCGACCTCGGCATCAGCCTCGTTTACCTGACCCTGTATGCCCCGCACCATCGCGACATGCCCGCTCCTGGCGACTTCGAGCAGGCCGAAGGGACGCAACACATCGAGCAGCCCGGCAATCTTGTCGCTCGTCCCGGTGGACTCGAGAATCAGCGACTCGGGTGCCACGTCGATGACCCGCGCGCGAAAGACCTCGGCGAGCTTCATCACGTGCGTCCTCGCCTCCGCGTCGGCGGCCACCTTCACCATGACCAGCTCACGACGGACGGCGGCGGCGTGCGTCACGTCTTCGACCCGGATCACGTTGACGAGCTTCCAGAGGTGCGCCTCAATCCGCCGCGCCGCCACTTCCGGGGCGTCGACGACGATCGTCATCCGCGAGACCCCTGGCCGCTCCGTCGCCCCGACCGTGAGCGAGGCAATGTTGAACCCGCGGCGCCGGAAGAGCGAAGACACCCGTGTGAGCACGCCAGGCTCGTCCTCGACATCGACGACGAAAACATGCGAACCGGCTGCGGACGTCACGTGAGCCTCCTCATTCCTGGTTTCTACTTCCGACTTCGCTTACTTCCGACTTCAGTACTTCCGACTTCTACTTCCGACTTCTACTTCCGACTTCTACTTCCGACTTCTACTTCCGACTTCGGACTTCCGCACTTCCCTACTTCAGATTTCACACGTCAGACTTCACACTTTCTTTCACCCCTCATCCATCGCGGTCTCCACGAGCGCGGACGGCCGGCGAATCATCGCGTGGAGGTCGGCGCCGGCAGGGACCATGGGGTACACGGTGTCCTCTTGCTCGACCTGGAACTCGAGAAGGACCGTTCCCGGATGGGCGCGCGCGGCCTCGATCGCCGGCACGACTTCCGCCCGGGTCTTGACGGTGAGCGCTTTGAGACCGTACGCCTCGGCAATCTTGGCGAAGTCCGGGCTGAGCAACGGCGTCGCAGCATAGCGCCGCTCGTAGAAGAACTCCTGCCACTGCCGCACCATCCCGAGGAAGCCGTTGTTGATGACGGCAATTTTGACGTCGAGCCCCTCTTGTTTGATCGTCGCCAGCTCGGGCATCGTCATTTGAAAGCCGCCGTCGCCGGCGATCGCCCATACCTCGGCGTCGGGCCGGGAGACCTTGGCGCCGATCGCCGCCGGCAGCGCAAAGCCCATCGTCCCGAGCCCGCCCGACGTGATGAGCGACCGGGGGGAATCGTGATGGTAGTACTGCGCTTCCCACATCTGGTGCTGGCCGACGTCGGTCACGACGACCGCGCGGCCGTGGGTGGCGCGCCAGAGGTCGCTCATGACGTGCGCGGCGTACAGGTGCCCGTCGTCAACCAGGTTCTGAATGTCGCGAACCGCGGAGTCGCCCTTGAGCGAATCGATGCGTGCGATCCACTCTTCACGCCGCCCGGCCTCGACGCCCGGCACGAGCGAGCCGAGCACGTCGCACAGATCGCCGACGATTCCGACGTCGACCGGGACGATTTTGCCGATCTCGGCGGCGTCGACGTCGATGTGGATCTTCTTCGCCTGACGGGCGTAGGTGCGGACGTTACCGGTGACGCGATCGTCGAACCGCATCCCGAGCGCGATCAGGAGATCGGCCTCCTGAATCGCGGTGTTGACCCACGCTTCGCCGTGCATGCCCATCATGCCGAGGTTGAGCGGGTGCGACGCCGGGAAGGAGCCGATGCCGAGCAGCGTCATCGCAACCGGGATTCCCGCGCGTTCCGCGAGCTCGCGGACAAACGGCATGGCGCCAGACAGGATGATGCCGTGACCGGCGAGGATGACCGGCCGGCGCGAGCCGTGAATGAGCTCGAGCGCCGCGCGGCGATCCGCGGCGGCAATCGTGGCGCGGGGCACGCCCACGTGCCTGGCGTTCGGCGCCGCGCTCGTTTCCCACTCGAACTCGCAGGACGCCTGCTGCGCATCCTTCGTGATGTCGATGAGGACAGGTCCCGGCCGGCCCGACGCGGCCACGGCAAACGCCTCGCGAACGGCTCTGGCGACGTCCTCGGCGCGCGTGACCAGGTAGTTGTGCTTGGTGATCGGCAGCGTGATGCCAGTGATGTCGGTCTCCTGAAAGGCGTCCGACCCGATCAGCCGGCTGCCGACCTGTCCGGTGATGCAGACAATCGGTGACGAGTCCATCATGGCCGTCGCGATGCCGGTGACCATGTTGGTCGCGCCCGGCCCGGACGTCGCGATGGCGACGCCGACCCGGCCGCTCGCGCGCGCATAGCCGTCGGCCATGTGCGTCGCACCCTGCTCGTGCCGCACGAGGATGTGTCGGATTGGAAAGTCGAGCATCGCGTCATAAGCCGGCAGGATGGCTCCGCCGGGGTACCCGAAGATGTCGGTGACGCCCTCGCGCACCAGACACTCCCAGAGAATCTGCGATCCGGTTCGTTTCATAGTGGCTCTCGAGCAACCCGTGTTAATTCCCGGCGGTTCTGTCTGCTTTTATCAGTGCTCGCGGGGCCCCACCCCCGCTCGCTCTCGCGCGGCGACTTCCGCCTTCGCCAAGGCTTCGGCGGACCGCCGTAGCTTTAGCGGAGGCTGGTCGCGCCGCGCTCGGGCCGCAGGCGCTGCCGATACCAGGACAGCCCAACACTCACCGACAGTCCGGCACGACCTACTTATCCCGTAATCGCCCCGATCGACGCGCACGAGACGAGTTTCGCGTACTTCGCCATGACGCCCGACGCGTAGCGCGGTGGCGGCACGGTCCAGGTCGACAATCGGGTCCGCAGTTCCTCGTCTGACACGTCCACGGACAGCTGCCGGCCTTCGACGTCAATCGTGATGAAGTCGCCCTCGCGCACCGCTGCGATCGGCCCGCGCGAGGCGGCTTCCGGCGCGACGTGGCCGGCCATCAGGCCCCTCGTGGCACCGGAGAACCGGCCGTCGGTGACGAGCGCGACCGATTCCCCGAGCCCGGCGCCCATGATCGCCGCCGTGATCGCCAGCATCTCGCGCATCCCCGGTCCGCCCTTTGGTCCTTCATATCGGATGACGACCACGTCGCCAGCATGGATTTTCCCCGCCGCGAGCGCCGCGGCGGTTTCCTCCTCGCTGTCGAAGACACGAGCGGGCCCGCGATGATGCCTCGGTGTCGTTTTGGTGGCTTTGACCACGCAGCCGGCCGGCGCGAGGTTGCCGCGGAGGATGGCGAGCCCGCCCGCCGCCTGCAGCGGCGCGTCGAGCGGCCGGACGACCTCCTGCCCGGGCGCTTCTACCGCCCGCGCGGCTTCCTCGCCGATGCTCCGACCAGTCACGGTGAAGGCCTCGTGATGCAACCGGCCCGCCTCGACCAGCCGCTGCGCGATAACGGCCGTGCCGCCGGCCGCGTAGAGGTCCGTGGCCATGAACCGGCCGCCGGGCTTCAAGTCCGCCAGGAGCGGCACCGAGGCGCTGACGCGGTCGATGTCTTCGAGGCTCAACGGAACGCCGGCCTCCTTGGCAATCGCCATGAGATGAAGGACCGCGTTGGTCGAGCCGCCCGTCGCGGCAACCGCGGCGATGGCGTTCTCGAAGGCAGCCGGCGTCAGAATCTGCCGCGGCCGCAGGTTCCGGCCCAGCAGGTCGACGACGAGCGCCCCCGCCTGCCGTGACACATCGTCTTTGCCCGCGTCCATCGCCGGCACCGCCGCACTCCCGAAGGGCGACAGCCCCAGGAACTCGCATGCGGTCGCCATCGTGTTCGCGGTGAACTGACCTCCACACGCGCCCGCACCGGGACAGGCGGCGTTCTCGAGCGCCGCAAAATCCGCCGCGCCGAGCTTCCCGCAATCGAACGCGCCCACGGCCTCGAAGACGTCCTGGATGGTGACGTCCTTTCCCTGCCAGCGGCCGGGCGCGATCGACCCGCCATACAGGATGAGCCCCGGGACATCGAGCCGGGCGAGCGCCATCGCCGCGCCCGGGATGGTCTTGTCGCAGCCGACCAGAATCACCAGCGCGTCGAACTGGTTCGCGCGCGCCACGAGCTCGATCGAGTCCGCGATGACCTCACGGCTGACGAGCGACATCCGCATCCCCTCGGTGCCCATCGTGATGCCGTCCGACACCGAGACGGTGTTGAACTCCATCGGCGTCGCCCCGGCGGCACGCACGCCCTCCTTGACCGCCACCGCCAGACGGCGGAGATGCAGGTTGCAGGGACCTATCTCTATCCACGTGTTGGCGATCCCGACGAGGGGTTTGCGCAGATCCTCGTCGGTGAACCCGACCGCCTTGAGCATGGCCCTGGCGGGGGCGCGGTGACTGCCGGACATGGCAGCACGCGAGCGGCCCGGCTGCGGGTCAGGTGTGGCGGCCGTGGACATACCTCTACCGTAGGGCACGGCGGCCAAATCAGTCAAGATTATAATCTTACATTTTCAATAAGTATTACTTATCGACTACCGCGGCCGTGGGCGGCTGGGAATGGGGGTACGAGCCGAGCGTCTTCACCCAGCGCGCGAACTCGGCCAGCTGCACGATCGCCCGTCCGCAGCGCAGCTCATCGCGGCCCGCCGACAGGTCGGCGTAGAAGACGTATTCCCAGGGCCTTCCGCGCGCGGGGCGCGATTCGAGCTTGGTCATGTCGATGTCGCGCAGCGCGAACACACTGAGCGCCTTGAAGAGTGCGCCCGGACCATTGTGCAGCGCAAAGGCCAGCGTCGTCTTGTCGGGCTGGCCCAGCGCCTTGCCGTCGCGAGCGATCACGAGGAAACGCGTGATGTTGTCCTCGTAGTCCTGAATACCCGCCTGGAGCACGCTCAGCCCGAAAATCTCGGCGGCTCGCAACGACGCGATCGCCGCCGTGTCGGTGAGGTTGCCCTCCCGGATCATCCGCGCGCTGCCCGCCGTGTCGTAGGTAGCGACGATCTCGATCCCCGGCAGCGTATGGAGGAACATCTCGCACTGCGCGAGTGCCTGCGGGTGTGAAAAGACGCGCCGCACGCCTGGAAGCGTCGTGCCCGGCAGCGACAGCAGGTTGTGGACGACCGGCAGCTCGGCCTCGGCAACGATCGGCAGATCGTGCTCGAGCAACAGATCATAGTTGCGATGAATGCTCCCGCCGATCGAGTTCTCGACCGGCAGGATGCCATGGGACGTGCGCCCGGACGTGACGGCATCGAAGACGTCCTCGAACCGATCGAGCGCGACCGTCTCCGCACCCGGCCAGCCCCGCAGCGCCGCGGCTTCGCTGTATGCGCCGGCCGCTCCTTGAAACGCGATCTTCATCACCCGCTCCTGTCTCAGCCGATCACTGTTGTTCGTTGTGGTCCGTGGCTCTGAAATGAAAACGGCCACTACCCCGCCGGGCAGTGGCCGTAAAGAACATCAGTTCTGATCGTCCGATCTACCCGCAGCGAGCCTCCGGCCTGACCAGGCCAGTCGTGCCGGTAAAGGCGAACCCGCAACCCATGACGGCGTGCATGCGCGTGACTGTACCGAATCTCGAGACGTCGGTCAAATCCCGCGTCACTCCTCCCGAAGCGCCACCAGCGGATCGACGGCCGTCGCCCGCTGCGCAGGAATCCAGGCCGCAAGCAGAGCCACGAGGAAGAGCCCGCTGCCGGCGAGCACGAAACTCAGCGGGTCGAGCGGCGCAATCCCGAACACGAGCGTCCGCATCACACGCGCACCAGCCACTGAGAGCACCGCGCCCGCCACGACGCCGGCCAGCACGGGCGTCAGGCCTTGTCGAAGCACCAGCCGCAGGACATCTCCACGCCTGGCGCCGAGTGCCATCCGGATGCCCACCTCGCGGGTGCGCTGGATCACGAGGTATCCCACCACCGCGTGGATCCCCACAGCGGCCAGCGTCAGGGCCAGCAACGCGAAGCTGGAGACCAGAATCATGTTGAAACGTGGCCGCGAGAGCGCGCCGCTGATCACGGCGTCCATCGGCCGGATGCTCGACACCAGCAGTTGCGGGTCGAGCGCGCGCAGCCGCGCGCGCATGGCCGGCGCTATCCCTTCTACGCCCGGGCGCACCCGCGCGGCAATTGCCAGACGGAAGCCCGGTATCTCGGCCCAGGGCACATAGATGGCCGGCTCGGCCGGCGTCGCGACCGCAGCCGCTCGCACGTTCCCCACGACGCCGACGACCACACTCGACGAGACTGCCCAGTGATCGAAGAGCCTGACCGCGCGTCCGACGGGATCCTGCCCGGGCCAGAACCGTTCGGCGAGCGCCTGGTTGATGAGCACCACGCCGCGCGGACGCTGCTTCGCGTCGTCTGCCGGATCGATCAGGGCCTCTTCGGACAACCGATCGGCCCGCTCGAACAACCGGCCCCGCACCAGTGGAATGCTCATCGTCGCGAAGTAATCGGGCGTGACGACGCTGATGGGCACCTCGAATTGCGCCGTCGCGTCCGGGCGCACGTCGCTTCCGTCATCCATCCAGAAGTTCCCCGAGTCCCCTTCACCCGTGAGCGGCATGGTGGTAATCCCGCTGACGGACGCGATGCCCGGCACGCTGGCAAGATCCTGGACGATATGTTCGTAGTGCTGGCCGAGCGCGAACCACGGACGACGAATGCGTGGGAATCGGCCGGTCGCGAGACGCAGGTCTCCCGTCAGCACCCGCGCGGAATCGAAGCCGAGATCGACGTGACGAAGCCGGACGAAGCTGCGAAGAAGCAACGTCGAGCCGATGAGCAGCACGAGTGTGAGCGCGACCTGCGCGGCAATCAGCCAGCTCCTCGACCGGGAGGTCGAAGACGTGCTTCGCATGGAGATCTTCAGAGTGTCGAACACGTCGAGTTTCCGCCCGTGCAACGCCGGCAGCACGCTCGTCCCGAAGGCTGCCAGCAGCGACACCGCCGTCGTGAACAGGACAATCGGGCCGCCGAAGGCGACCTCCTCGACGCGCGGGATGTCGCCAGGTGCCAGCGCCACGAGGAGCCGTGTGCCCCAGTACCCGAGCGCGATCCCTGATGCGCCGCCTACGGCCGCGATCACGGCGGTCTCCGCGAAGCGTTGCCGCAGCAGTCTTCCGGTTCCAGCCCCCAGCGCGATGCGCACAGCGGTTTCATGCCGTCGCGACGAGATCTGCGCGAGCATGAGATTCGTGACGTTCGCACAGGCGATCAACAACACGCAGCCGACGACACCGAGGAGCATCATCAGCGCGACCCTCACGTGGCCGACCGTCGCCTCCTCCAGTCCGTCGACGCGAGCACCGTACCCGGCGTTCGATTCCGGGAACTCGGTCTCGAGTGCGGCCGCAATGGCGGCGAGCTCGGCCCGCGCATCGCCCAGGGACCGGCCATCCCGCAGCCGCGCCACGGCACCGTAGGAGCGGTACAGGCGCCGGGCCGGCCCTGGAGGACGATCGAATCTGTCCTGGCGCCAGGCCTCGACGCCTCCAGGAAAATCGAACCCCGCGGGCATGACCCCGATCACCGTCATCGCGGAGCGTCCTTCGTGCGTTATCGCTTTGCCGACGACGCTCGGGTCGGCACCGAAGCGGCGCTGCCACAGGCCATAGCCGAGAACGATTTCAGGCGCGTCGCGAACGGGCGCGTCCGGTCGTTCGGCGTGAAACGTCCGGCCCAGGATCGGCCGAATGCCCAGCACGTCGAACACGCCCGGCGTGACCTCAGTGCCCTTCACGGCTACCGGTTCTCCATCGAAGCTGAGAAGCCACTCGCGGGGCGACGAGAGATGGATACCGACGCTTTCGAGCGTCTGACTCCGATCGCGCCATGCCACGTAGGTCCCAGGCGAGACATCTCCGCGCTCGATGCCCTGAGCCGGGTTCGTCTCCCAGATGCGAACCAGGCGGTCGGGTTGCCGGTACGGCAGCGGATTGAGCAGGACCGCGTGGACCACGGCAAACACCGCGGCGTTGGCGCCGATGCCGAGGGCCAGGGTCAGCACCGCACTCAACGCGAAGCCGGGGGCTCGCGACAACGTGCGAATGGAATAGCGGAGGTCGTTCATGATGATTGGTGGCTCAGGGATCAGGGATCGGGATCAGGGATCAGGGATCAGGGATCAGGAAGATCTTCGACTTCAGTACTCGAAGGTCTTGCTTGATCCCTGATCCCTGATCCCTGATCCCTGAGCCGTCAGCCGCGCCCTGAGCCTATTCGGCCGTCTCCCCCGGCTTCAGCACGAGCACGTCTACACTCGGTTCGACGAGCTCTTTCAGGCGCTCGGGCGTTCCAGTAAGGATCGGGAACGTGCCGTAGTGCATGGGGACCACCTGTCGGACCAGGAGCAGTTTGCAGGCGCGCGCGGCAGCGTCGGGCCCCATGGTGTAGTGGTCGCCGATCGGCAGGAAGGCAATTTCCGGCGCGTGCTCCTCCGCGATGAGGCGCATGTCTCCGAAGAGCGCAGTGTCTCCTGCGAAATAGAACGCCCGTCGATCCTCCATGCGCACGACGAAGCCAGCGGGCTGCCCCAGATAGACGATGGCGTCGTTCTCGACGACGCTGCTGCTGTGGACTGCAGGCGTCATCGAGATCTCGAGCCCCGCGACGGTGATCGTGCCGCCGATCCCCATCCCCTTCACATTCTGCAGCCCCTTGCGTTCGAGCCACAACGACAACTCGTGGATGGCGACGACCGGCGCATTGGTCGACCTGGCCACGCTCACGACGTCGCCGGAATGGTCGGAATGTCCATGGGAGAGCAGAATCACGTCAGCTTTGTCGATCCGTGCACCCGCCGGGCACATCGGGTTGCCGTCGAGCCACGGGTCCGTGACGATGCGCTTGCCGCCCGGTGTCCTGATGACGAATGTCGAATGCCCGTACCACGTAATGGCAAGAGGAGTCATAGAGGGAAGTATAATTAAAGGGGCAGGACAGAGACAGAACGTGCCCCAAGCAGGCTGTGGCTTCTAGCCAGCGGCGCGAGCGCCAGCGAGCGCTGGCAGCGCTTGGGGGTGGGGCCCCAAGCTAACTGATAAATGCAGACCAGAGGCTAGTAAGACCCGGTCGATCAAACCCAGCACAATGCCCACTGCACCGCTGAACTTCATCCGCGGCCGCAAGAAGCGCGAGCCGCTCGCGCTCGAGCTGCCGCGGCAGCCCAAGCCCGAGTGGCTGAAAGTTCGCGCGCCGGGGTCGGAGAACTATCACCGGCTCAAGGGATTGATGCGCTCGCTCGGCCTCCATACGGTCTGCGAGGAAGCCAACTGCCCCAACATCGGCGAATGCTGGCACCACGGCACCGCCACCTTCATGATCCTCGGCGACACGTGCACGCGGTCGTGCGGGTACTGTAATGTCACGCACGGTGCGCCCAAGCCTCCTGATGTGGAGGAGCCGGTCAAGGTCGGTAGTGCGATCGCCACGCTCGCGCTCGACTACGTCGTCATCACCTCGGTCGATCGGGACGACCTCCCCGATTGCGGCGCGTCGCACTTCGCGCGGACGATTGCCGAGACGCGGGCCAGAATTCCGTCCTGTCGGCTCGAAGTGCTCATCCCTGATTTCAAGGGGGATGAATCGGCCTTGCGCGCGGTGCTCGACGCGCGGCCCGACGTGCTCAACCACAACATCGAAACCGTGCCACGGCTCTATCGCACGGCGCGCCCCGGCGGCAGATACGACAGGGCGCTGCAGCTGCTCGACCGATCCCGGACCTATGCGCCAAATCCCGACGAAGTCCGGCCTGATGGTGGGTCTCGGTGAAGACTGGGACGAGGTCGTCGCGACGCTCCGCGACCTGCGCTCGTCCGGCTGCCAGATCGTCACGATCGGCCAGTACCTCAGACCGTCGCTCGCCAATCTCCCCATGGCGCGCTATTACGCGCCCACCGAATTCGCCGAGCTCAAGCGGCTCGCGCTCGAGATGGGCTTCGGACATTGCGAGTCGGGACCGCTCGTCCGCAGCTCGTATCATGCCCACGAGCAGACTAAGTCCTTCGAGGCGGCGGTCCAGTAACGCCGACCGCGTGTCACGGCGATCAACCACGATGAGCGCGAAGCTCGCGAAGATCGCAAAGAACAATCCAGTTCGCCTTCGTGATCCTCGTGAGCTGCGTGTTGATGCCGTGGCGGGAGCACTCTCCGCAGCGAGGGAACAGATCATCACCTGCAACCGCTGCGCACGGCTTCGCACCTACTGCCAGCGCATCGCCACGGAGAAGAAAGCCGCGCACCGCCACGAGGTCTACTGGGGCCGGCCGGTGCCGGGCTTCGGCGACGCGCAGGCGCGGGTGCTCGTCATCGGCCTGGCGCCCGCGGCGCACGGCGCGAACCGGACCGGGCGCGTCTTCACCGGCGATGGACCGCTCGGCTCGGGAGACTTTCTGATGCGCGCCATGCACGCGCACGGCTTCGCGAGCATTCCCACGGCGCGACACGCCGGCGACGGCCTCACGCTCACCGATGCGTTCATCGCTGCCGCCGTCCGCTGCGCTCCCCCCGACAACAAGCCGACACCTGCCGAGATCGCGGCCTGCCATTCGCACCTGGTCGCCGAGGTTTCGGCGCTGCCGCGTGTCTCGATCATCATCGGCCTCGGCCGCATCGGGTTCGACGCCGCCTGGCGGCTCCTCGCCGACCGTGGCAGCCTCGTCCGGCCGCGGCCACCCTTCGGTCACGACGTAGCCTACGAGACACCAGGGGGGTTCACGGTGATCGGGTCTTATCACCCGAGCCGCCAGAACACGAACACCGGCAAGCTCACCCCGCCGATGATGGATGCGGTGTTTGCGAGGGCGAGAGCGCTGCTCGCTGCTCGCTGCTCGCAAACATACAGCTTCCCAGTCGCAGGTTCAGGATCAGTATGCTCTTGGCGAGCCGCGAGCAGCGGACCGCGAGCCGCGGCTACTTTCTTTTCGGCTTGTAGACGTGCGTCGACTCTCCGAAGAACACCTCGGCAGCTTCCATGAGGGTCTCCGAGAGTGTGGGGTGTGCGTGGATGGTCAATTTGAGGTCCGCGGCGGACGCGCCCATCTCGACGGCCAGCACCGCCTCCGCGATCAGCTCGCCGGCGCCGGGCCCGACGATGCCGACGCCAAGGACCCGTTCCGACTGTGGGGTCGATCACGAGCTTCGTCATGCCATCGGTGCGATCGAGCGTGATCGCGCGCCCGGACGCGGCCCAGGGGAACCGCGTGACGGTGACCTCGCGCTTCTGCTTCGCGGCTTCGTTCTCGGTCAGGCCGCACCACGCGACTTCAGGATCCGTGAAGACGACCGCCGGGATCGCTTCCGGCTCGAAGGCCACGCGCTCGCCGAGGATCGAGTCGATGGCGACGCGTGCTTCGTGCGACGCCTTGTGCGCGAGCATCGGCTCCCCGACGACGTCGCCAATCGCGTAGATGGTCGGCTCGGCCGTCGCCCGCGCCTCGTCGATCTCGATGAACCCCTTCTGGTTCACCTTCACCCTGGTCTTGTCGAGGCCGGGAACTGCGGAATTCGGGCGGCGGCCGACGGACACGAGCACGCGGTCGAACGTCTGCTCGTTCGCCATCCCCTCAGGCAGCGTGCCCTCGAATGTCACGGTGACGCCGTCTGTGGCGTCCTTGACCGAGGCGACTTTCGTATTGAGCAGCACCGCCTCGCAGATGGCCTCGATCCGCTTCGCGAGAATGTTGACGAGATCGCGGTCTGCGCCTGGGAGCAGGCCGTCGGTCATCTCGACCACCGTCACCTTCAATCCGAGGGCCGCGTACACGCTCCCGAGCTCGAGCCCGATGTAGCCGCCGCCGACGACGAGGAGCGACCTGGGGATGTCCGGAAGATCCAGGGCGGACGTCGAATCCATCACCCGCGGATTGTCGATGGAGAGCCCCGGCACGGTCGCGGGCCTGGACCCGGTCGCAATCACGGCGTGCTCGAAGGCGAGGGTGCTGGTCGTGCCGTCGGCGTTGGTGATGTCGAGGGTGCGGGCATCGCGAAAGGCCGCGGTGCCCTGTCTGTAGTCGATCTTGCGCAGCTTGGCGACCTGCCCCACGCCGCCGGTCAACTGCGTGACGACCTTGTCCTTGAACGCCCGGACCTTGTTGATCTCGATGCTCGGCGCGCCGAACGTCACGCCCCAGGCGGCCGCGTGCTTCGCTTCGTTGACGATCTCGGCCACGTGCAGCAGCGCCTTCGATGGAATGCAGCCGCGATACAGGCAGACGCCGCCCGGGTTCGGCGCGGGGTCGACGAGCGACACTTTCATGCCGCGATCGGCCGCGTAAAAAGCGGCGGCATACCCGCCGGGACCGGCGCCGATGACGACGAGTTGGGTGGAAGGGGGCATAGTGTGGGCAGGTTCAGTCTGACTGTCTGACGCTGCCACGATCCTCGCACGATGGGCACGATGACACGATGGTCACGATGAAACCAACCATCGCAGGATCTCATCGTGTGCATCGTGCCATCGTGCTCATCGTGAGATGATCGTGACTCCAACAGGCGTGGTGGCTAGAGCGACATGACAAACGGCTGTTCGAACGCGTCGGCGACCCAGCGCAGGAACCGCGCGGCGTCGGCGCCGTCGATCACGCGGTGATCGTAGGACAGCGACAGGGGCAGCATCAGCCGCGGTTCGAACCCGTCGTTGACGTAGACGGGCTCGCGCGCGCCGCGGGAGATGCCGAGGATCGCCACCTCGGGCCAGTTCACAATCGGCGTGAACGACGTGCCGCCGATACCGCCCAGATTGGTGATGGTGAACCCGCCGCCCTGCATGTCGTCGAGCGACAGCTTGCCGGACCGGGCCTTCTCGGATGCGGCGCCGAGCTCGGCGGCCAGCTGGATGATGCCCTTGCGATCGACGTCGCGAATCACGGGCACCAGCAGCCCGCGCTCGGTGTCGGCGGCGACACCGACGTGAATCGACTTCTTGAAAACGATCTCGTTGCGCGCGCTGTCGAGCGACGAGTTGAACTGCGGAAACTTCCCGAGCGCCGCCGCGACAATCTTGAGCGCGATGGCGGTCATCGTGAGCTTGCCGCCGGCCTTCTCCGCCTGCGGGCTGTACTGCTTGCGCAGGGCTTCGAGCGCCGTGATGTCGGCCTTGTCGTGCTGCGTGACGTGCGGGATGGCGTTCCAGGCGTGCGCCAGATGCTCGGCCGTCTTGCGACGGATGTTGCTCATCGGCTTGCGCTCGACGTCGCCCCATTTGCTGAAGTCAGGGAGCGCGGCGCCGGCGCCCGCAGGAGCCCCACCGCCACCGGCCAGCGCATTCTTTACGAACGCCTGCACATCCTCGACGCTGATGCGGCCGGCAGGGCCGGTGCCCGCGACGCGACGGATCTCAACGCCAAGCTCGCGCGCGAGACGCCGCACCGAGGGGGCGGCAGGTGCGGCGGGGCCCTGCGACTCCGCTTCCGTCTGCGGCTGCGGCGTCGAAGCACTGCGGGATCCGCCTCTGATGTCGACGACCTCGCCGCGCTTGGGCTTGGATTCGGAAGCCGGCGTCGCAGCGGCGCCGCCCGGCATCTCCTGGCTCAGTCCACCTTCTTCGGGCGCGCCGGCCGGCTGCGCCTTTGGCGTGTCGCCAGCCGCGGATTCCTGCGCCGAGCTCTGCTCCTTCTTCTCGTCTTTCTTGTCGTCTTTTTTCTCCTCTGGGCCGGCGTCCTCTTTGCCGGCCTTGGCCTCGGCTTTCGCCGGCGCCGCGCCGTTGTCGAGCGTGAGCACGACCTGCCCGACCTTCACTTTCTCGCCCTGCTTGATCCTGACCTCTTTGACGACGCCGCTCACCGATGAGGGAACCTCGATCGTCGCTTTGTCGGTCTCGAGCTCGAGGACCGGCTGATCCTTCTTCACGCTGTCGCCGACCGAGACGAGGATGCGCACGACGTCGCCACCGGCGATGTTCTCGCCGAGCTCTGGGAGTGTGAAATCGGTTGGCATGTTTTCTTTGACTCAGCTACCGGCCGGCTTGCGTCCTTCAGCATTCAATTCAGCATTCGTCGCCGAACGCCTTTCGACATTCACTTCAGCATTCAGCACTCAGCATTCAGCATTACGTCGTGGCCGGATTGGCCTTCTCCGGATTGATGCCGAAATCCATGATCGCTTGCGCCACCGTGCCGCGGTCGATCTGCCCTTCCTGGGCGAGCTCGGCGAGCGTCGCGAGGGCCACGAAGCGCGCGTCGACCTCGAAGAAGTTCCGCAAATCGGTCCGATCCTCGCTGCGGCCGAAGCCGTCGGTGCCAAGCGATCGCACCCGGCGCGGCATCCAGCGATCGAGCGAGCCGGGCAGGACCTTCAAGTAGTCGGAGGCGGCGATGATGACGCCCGACGAGTCCTGCAGGCACTGCGTCACGTAGGGCACGCGCGCCTTCTCCGCCGGGTGCAGCATGTTCCAGCGTTCGCAGGCGTGGGCGTCGCGATAGAGCTCCTGATAGCTGGTGACGCTCCACACATCGGCCGCGACGCCGTACTTTTCGAGCAGCTTCTGCGCGCCGATGACCTCGTTGAGAATCGCGCCGCTGCCGAGCAGTTGCGCCTTCAGCTTGGCCCCGGCGTTCGACGCGGTGTTGAACCGGTAGAGGCCCTTGAGGATCCCGTCGCGGGCGCCCTCGGGCATGGGCGGCATCTCGTACTGCTCGTTCATCACGGTCAGGTAGTAGAAGATGCTCTCCTGGTTCTTGTACATCCGGCGGATGCCGTCCTGGATGATGACCGCGAGCTCGTAGGCGAACGCCGGGTCGTAGGACATGCAGTTGGGCACCGACAGCGAGAACACGTGGCTGTGGCCGTCCTGATGCTGCAGGCCTTCGCCGGCGAGCGTCGTGCGGCCGGCGGTGGCCCCGAGCAGGAATCCGCGCGTGCGCGAATCGGCGCCGGCCCAGATCAGATCGGCGACGCGCTGGAAGCCGAACATCGAGTAGTAGATGAAGAAGGGAATGGTGTTGATGCCGTGGGTGGCGTAGGCCGTGCCGGCGGCGATGAACGACGACATCGAGCCCGCTTCGGTGATGCCTTCCTCGAGAATCTGCCCGTCCTGCGCTTCCTTGTAGTAGAGCAAGGTATCCATGTCGACCGGCTCGTACTTCTGGCCGATGTGCGAGTAGATGCCCACCTGCCGGAAAAGCGCCTCCATGCCGAACGTGCGCGCTTCGTCGGGCACGATGGGAACGATCAGGTCGCCGATCTCCTTGTCGCGAAGGAGCTTCGACAGAATCTTCACGAACACCATGGTCGTCGAGGCCTTGCGGCCCTCGGTGCCGGTGGCGAACTCATCGAAGAGCGGATCGATTGGCGCATTGAGCGGCTCGGCTCGCACGGCGCGCGACGGCATGAACCCGCCGAGCGCCTTGCGGCGCTCGCGGAGGTACTGCAGCTCCGCGCTGTCGTCCGACGGCCGGTAGAACGGCGCGTCCGCGATGTCGTCGTCCGAGATCGGAATGCCGAAACGCGCCCTGAACGTGCGGAGGTCGCCTTCGTTCAGTTTCTTCTGCTGGTGCGTGACGTTCTTGCCTTCGCCGGCTTCTCCAAGACCGTAGCCCTTGATGGTGCGGACGAGCACCACCGTCGGCTGCCCCTTGTGCTCGACGGCGGCCTTGTACCCGTTGTAAACCTTGACCGGATCGTGGCCACCGAGCCGCAGCTTCTTCAACTGGTCGTCGGACAGGTGCTTGACCATCTCGAGCAGGCGCGGGTCGACGCCGAAGAAGTGCTCCCGCAAGTAGGCGCCCGACTCGACGGTGTACTTCTGATACTGCCCGTCGACGATCTCGCCCATCCGCTTCGCGAGCAGGCCGTCGTGGTCGACTGCCAGGAGCGGATCCCAGTCGCTTCCCCAGAGCACCTTGATGACGTTCCACCCGGCGCCGCGGAACATGGCTTCGAGCTCCTGGACGATCTGCCCGTTGCCCCGCACGGGACCATCGAGACGCTGGAGATTGCAGTTGATGACGAAGATCAGGTTGTCGAGCTTCTCGCGCGCCGCGAGGCTGATCGCACCGAGCGATTCCGGCTCGTCGGTCTCACCGTCGCCGACAAACGTCCACACTTTGGAATTCGACGGCTTGCGCAGCCCGCGATCCTCGAGGTAGCGGTTGAAGCGCGCCTGATAGATCGACATGATGGGGCCGAGGCCCATCGAGACCGTGGGGAACTGCCAGAAGTCGGGCATCAGCCACGGATGCGGATACGACGACAGGCCTCCGCCCTCGGCGAGCTCCTGCCGGAAGTTGTGCAGCTTTTCGACGGAGAGCCGTCCCTCGAGGTAGGCCCGCGCGTAGATGCCTGGCGACGCGTGGCCCTGGAAGTACACCTGGTCGCCTTCCCCGTCCTGGCTCCTGGCGCGAAAGAAGTGATTGAAGCCAATCTCGTAGAGCGTCGCCGCCGACGCGAACGTCGAGATATGACCGCCAATGCCCTCCGACAGTCGGTTCGCGCGCACCACCATGGCCATCGCATTCCACCGCACGAGGCTCTTGATGCGCCGTTCGATCTCCTGGCTGCCCGGGATGGGGGTCTCGTCGACGGGACGCAGGGTGTTGACGTAGGCCGTAACCGCTGTGAATGGAAGCGAGACGCCGGCCGACCGGGCCCGATGCCGGAGCGACGCCAGCAGACGCTGGACTCGCCCCCGGTCGCCCTGCTGGACGACGTAGTCGAGCGACTCGAGCCATTCCCGCTGTTCGATTGCCTCGATCTCTGAGGCGTCACGCGGCGCGACGTTTTTCATGGGGGTCTATGCCTTCTCTCTCAAAACTTCAGGATTACAATCCTCATATTGTAGCGCGGGACGGGAGGGAAGCCGAGGGGTGGATACGGATTCTGGCGGAGCCGAACGGAGGCAACGGGTTCAACACGAAGGACCGAAGCGACCGGAGACGCACGAAGAAGAACTGCTCGGGAACCACGGGTTTTCGAACGCTGGTCGCACGCCGGCTCGGCCGGCGTGTCGCGCACAGGAGCATGCCGAAAACGCAAGCATCAGGAGATTCGATGAGATGCTTGCGTTTTCGGCATGCTCCTGTGCGCAGCCGCGCGAAGCGCGGCCAACCAGCGCTTCGTGCGTCATCGTTCGTCTTCGGTCCTTCGTGTTGAACCCGTTGCCTTCGTCACCTCGGATCGGAACTGAGACATGACACACACACGCGCGATTGCTCTCATCTTCATCATCTCGGCCGCGTCTGCGGCCTGCACCGGAGACACCCCCGTGAAGGAGTCCACTGCTCCACCCGCAGCGCCACCCGCGGCAACGGCCGCCGCGCCGCCGTCGGCGCTTCGCACCATGACCGCGCGCTTTGCCCCGGCGGACATCGGCGCCGATGTCGGCGCGCTTCCGGTCAACGAACGGCAGGCACTCGCGCTGCTCATCGAGGCGGCGCGCGTCATGGACGGGCTGTTTCTCAGGCAGGTCTGGTCGGGCAACGAGGCGCTGCTCGAATCTCTCGCCCGCCGGACGGTCGCCGACCAGTCGCCTGGCTGGGCCAGCGACGCGCTGCACTATTTCCTCATCAACAAGGGCCCCTGGTCGCGGCTCGATCATCATGCGCCGTTCATCCCCGGCGCGCCCAGCAAGCCCGAGTCGGCCAACTTCTATCCGGCGGGCGCCACGAAGGACGAGATCCAGAAGTGGCTCGATTCCTTGACCGGGGCCGCGAGGACGGCGGCGACCGGCTTCTTCACGACCATCCGGCGCGACCCCGACGGCCGCTTCATGTCCGTGCCGTACTCGGTCGAATACCAGGGCGAGCTGGCGCTGGCGGCCTCGCTCCTGCGCGAGGCCGCGCAGCTGACGACGCAACCGACGCTCAGGAAATTCCTGACGAGCCGCGCCGACGCGTTCATCTCGAACGACTACTACGCGAGCGACGTCGCGTGGATGGAGCTCGATGCGTCGATCGAACCGACGATCGGCCCCTACGAGGTCTACGAAGACGAGTGGTTCAACTTCAAGGCGGCGTTCGAAGCGTTCATCACCGTGCGCGACGAGGCCGAGTCGAAGAAGCTGCAGGTGTTCGGCGCGGAGCTGCAGGGGCTCGAGAACGCGCTTCCCATCGATCCGGCGCTCAGAAACCCCACGCTCGGCGCGCTCGCTCCCATCAAGGTCGTCAACGTCGTCTTCACGGCCGGCGACGCCAACCGCGGCGTGCAGACTGCGGCATTCAACCTGCCGAACGACGAGCGGGTCGTGAAGGAGAAGGGCACCAAACGCGTGATGTTGAAGAACGTCCAGGAAGCCAAGTTCCGGATGGTCCTGGAGCCGATTGCGAAGGTGGCGCTGCCCGAGGCCCGGCAGAAGGACGTCGCGTTCGACGCCTTCTTCACCCACATCCTGATGCACGAGCTCATGCACGGTCTCGGGCCGCACAACATCAGCGTGGGCGGACGTCAGACGACCGTGCGGCAGGAACTGAAGGAAACCTACAGCGCGATTGAAGAAGCCAAGGCCGATGTCTCCGGTCTCTGGGCGCTCAAGCAGCTCGCAGATCAGGGAAAGATCGACAAGGAAATCGCACGCACCATGTACACGACGTTCCTCGCCTCGTCGTTCCGATCGATCCGGTTCGGCGTCAACGAGGCACATGGCCGCGGCATCGCCATCCAGCTCAACTACTTTCTCGATCAGGGCGCGTTCGTCGTCGGGCCCGACGGCCGGTTCACGGTCGACGAACCAAAGATGAGCGCGGCGGTGACGGGTCTGACGCGCGAGATCATGACCCTGCAGGCGGAAGGCGGCTACCAGAAGGCCAAAGCGCTCATCGACAGGCTCGGCGTCGTGCGCCCGGAGGTGCAGCGGGTGCTCGACCGGCTCACGGCCGTGCCGGTCGATATCGAACCGAAGTTCACGACCGCCGTGATGCTCGGGACCAAGCTATCCTGACGTCCGGCCGGGGTCAGACCCGGGTTGACGCCGCGGCCCACTCCCGCACGACCCGCACCGCGACGTCCGGCCGGTCGCTGATGATGCTGTCGGCGCCCCACTCGAGCAACCGCAACATGTCGTCGCGATCGTCCACGGTCCAGATTCGTACCGGCAGGCCGGCGCGGTGGGCGTGCGCGATGAATCGCGGGGTCACGATGACCGTCGATCCCGCGCGCTCGGGAACCTGGAACTCCCGGAACGGCGTGTTGCCGAGCGGCCAGCGCACGCGCGAGCGGTACAGCGCCCAGCGCGTTTCCTCTTTGGCGGCACCCGTCGGAATGCGTGGCTCGTAGCGGCGCGCCTCGTTGAGCGCCCGTCCATGAAAGGAGCCCAGCACCACCCGCTCGAGCGCGCCCGCGGCGCGGACGTCGTCGATCGTCCGGCGCGCCAGCTCAGCCTCTGCGGTCTTGAGCTCGATGATGACCTGCGCGTGACGATGCCGATCGAGCACTTCGCGCAGGCGCGGCACACCGATCCCGCATCCGCGGAACGGATAGACGGGCGAGGCAGCCTTCGCATCAGGAGTGAACCAGTGACCCGCGTCGACGCGCGTGAGCTCATCCGCGGTGCGCGCCGCGAGAGGTCCCCGCGCATCCGTCGTGCGGTCCAGCGTGTCGTCGTGATGAACGACGACCGCGCCGTCGCGCGAGAGATGGACATCGAGCTCGACACCATCGGCGCCGAACGAGAGCCCATGGTCGAACGACGCCATGGTGTTCTCCGGCCGAAGCGCCGCGCCGCCCCGGTGGGCGAAGACGAGCGGCCGGGACACCCCGCGCTCAGAAAACTCGGCCAAGGCTCCCATCTTAGCAGGGCCTCCGATGTAAGATGCAGACATGTCCTTCTCGGCCTCGCATCAATCTCCCACGGCCTCACGGCCGGCCACACTCGCCCAGCTCCGCACGGACGTCGCCGCCGGCCGGATCCTTCGTCGCAGCGTCAAGGACGAAATCCGCAGCAACTTGATCGAGCGGCTTCAGTCGCGGTCGCCGCTCTTCCCCGGGATCATCGGCTTCGACGACACGGTCGTACCGCAGATCGTCAACGCCATCCTCTCGCGCCACAACTTCATCCTGCTCGGCCTGCGCGGTCAGGCGAAGAGCCGGATCCTGCGAGCGCTCGTCGGCCTGCTCGATCAGTCCCTCCCGGTCGTGCCCGGCTGCGAGATCCATGACGACCCGCTGGCCCCGCTCTGCGCGGCGTGCCGCGCGCGCGTGCGGGAGGCGGGCGACGACCTGCCCGTCGGCTGGCTCGATCGCGACGCGCGCTACGTCGAAAAGCTGGCAACACCCGACGTCACGATCGCCGACCTCATCGGCGATCTCGATCCGATCAAGGCCGCGCGCGCCGGCCTGCAGCTCTCTGACGAGCTGACGATGCACTACGGGCTGCTGCCGCGCGCGAACCGCGGCGTGTTCGCGATCAACGAGTTGCCCGACCTCGCCGGCAAAGTGCAGGTCGGCCTCTTCAACATCCTTCAGGAAGGCGACGTCCAGATAAAGGGCTACCCGGTGCGGTTGCCGCTCGACGTCATGCTGGTGTTCAGCGCCAACCCGGAGGACTACACGGCGCGCGGCAAGATCATCACGCCGCTCAAGGACCGCATCGGCTCCGAGATCCGCACCCACTACCCCGCGACCCGCCAGCACGCGATGGCCATCACCGCGCAGGAAGCGTGGGTCGAGCGCGGCGGCTGCGCGCTCATCGTCCCGGCGTTCGTGCGCGAGGTCGTCGAGGAAGTCGCGTTCCAGGCCCGCCAGGATCAGAAGATCGACAAGCGGTCGGGCGTCAGCCAGCGGCTGCCCATCTCGCTCCTCGAGAACGTGGTCTCGAGCGCGGAGCGCCGGGCGCTCGTCGCTGCCGAACCGGTCATCGTGCCCCGCATCACCGACATCTACGCCGCGCTGCCGGCGATGACCGGCAAGTTCGAGCTCGAGTACGAAGGCGAGCTGCGCGGAGCCGACAACGTCGCGCGCGACATCATCCGCGCCGCGGTCGGCAGCGTCTTCGGCGGGTACTTCGCCGGCGTGGACCTCAAACAGGTCACCGAGTGGTTCGACCTCGGGGGAACCCTGCAGATCGACGACACCCTCCCGGCCGCCGAGCTGCTGGCGCGGGTCGCCCAGGTGCAGGGCGTGCGCGAGCTCACCTCGCACGCCGGCGTCGAGGCTGGCGCCCCGGCACCGCTGATGGCGTCGGCGATCGACTTCATCCTCGAGGGTCTCTACGCACAAAAGAAGATCAGCCGTTCGGAAGAGTTCCAGTACCAGGGAGCCGAGCCGCCGCGGCGCGCGCCGCGAGGGGTCACGCCCGAGCAGATGATCGAGCGCGACATTCAGCTCCCGGGGCAGGTGCCGGGAAACAAGAAGAAGTACTACAACTGAGGATCAGCTATCAGCTGACAGCTGTCAGCCTGAAGGGGCCTGGCCGACCATCAGCACACGGCCGATGGCTGATAGCTGAGAGCTGATAGCTACGCAATGAAGTATCGCTACTCCAAGTTCACCGGCGACGACCTCGACGAGATCGATCTCGAGGATCTGCTCTCTCGGCTGTCCGATCTGCTGCTCTCGAGTGGCTTCGACAACCCGTACGGGCTGCCGTACGACGATGACGACGCGCCGGGGCATTCGATGCAGTCGCTGCACGACGCCATCCTGGACGCAATCCTGAACGGTGGGATTCTCTCGGACGAAACCCTCGAGACGATGCTCGGCAAGGACTGGCAGCAGGCCGAAGATGCCGAGGAACGCCTGGACGACCTGATCCGACGGATCATCGAGAAGCTGCAGCATCAGGGGTATCTGACCGGCCAACCCCAGAGCCAGGAACCGTCGGATCGGCCCGGGCGCGAAGGTCAGGGCGGCGGCCAGGGCGGGCGCGAAGGCAGCGTCCGTTTCGAGATCACCGACAAGAGCCTCGATTTCCTCGGTTACCGCGCCCTTCGCGACCTGCTGGGGTCAATCGGCAAGAGCAGCATCGGCCGCCACGATACGCGCGAGATGGCTACGGGCATCGAAGCGAGCGGGGCGCCCAAGGCCTACGAGTTCGGCGACACGATGAACATCGACGCCAGCAGCACGATTCTCAACGCCGTCAAGCGGCAGGAGAACGTCGGACGGCCGGGTGTCGAGGTCGACTATCAAGATCTGATGGTCGTCCAGGGCGAGTATCAGAGCTCGTGCGCGACCGTCCTCATGCTGGACTGCAGCCACAGCATGATCCTCTACGGCGAGGACCGCTTCACACCCGCCAAGCGTGTCGCGCTGGCGCTCGCCAACCTGATCCGCCTGCAGTATCCCGGCGACGCTCTTCAGGTCGTGCTGTTCCACGACTCGGCGGAGGAGATTCCGCTCAGTCAGCTCGCGCGCGTGCGGGTCGGTCCCTACTACACCAACACCCGCGAGGGCCTGCGGCTCGCCCGGCGACTGCTCGAGCGACAGCGCAAGGACATGCGGCAGATCGTCATGATCACCGACGGCAAGCCCTCGGCGCTCACCCGGCCAGACGGGCGCATCTACCGCAACGCGTTCGGGCTCGATCCCTTCATCGTCTCCGAGACGTTCGCGGAAGTGGCCGCGTGCCGCAAGGCCGGCATCCTGATCAACACCTTCATGCTGGCGCGCGACCACGACCTCGTCAGCTTCGTGCGCAAGGTCGCTGAAATCTGCCACGGCAAGGCCTACTTCACGACGCCGCGGACGCTCGGCAAGTACGTGCTGATGGACTACATGGACAAGAAGACGAGGACCATTCATTAGCTCGGCGGCACCAGGCACTCCCAGTCCATGCTGCCACCGACCATCCCTCTCTTCCCGCTGCCGAACGTCGTGCTCTTCCCGAACGTGTTTCTGCCGCTGCACATCTTCGAGAGCCGCTACCGGGACATGGTGTCGGATGCGCTCGCGGAAGACCGCATCATCGGGATGGCGCTGCTCCGACCCGGCTGGGAGGAGCACTACGAGGGCAGGCCGCCCATCTACCCCGTGGGGTGCGCCGGACTCATCACGCACGCGGAACGACTGGGAGACGGCCGTTTCAACATCGTGCTGCAAGGCCTGGAGAAGTTTCGTGTCGTCGATGAGGACGACAGCCGGGCGTATCGCCTGGCTCGCGTCGACGGCATCGAGGAGCGGGCCAACGAGGACGACCGTGATGAGATGCGCCTCGCGCGCCGGCAGCTCGAGGCGCTGCTCGTCCCGCAGCCCAGCGGCCGGGGCGTGGATGCGAAGGTGCCGCCGTCAATGGCCGACGAAGATCTCGTCAACGCGCTGGCGCAGTACCTCGACCTCGAGCCGGTCGAAAAACAGGCGCTCCTCGAACGCGACACGCTCCTCGCCCGCTGCCGATCCCTCATCGAGCTGCTCGAGATGAAGGTCATCGTCGCCAAAACAAGTGGTGGGGGGAACACTGAGGTTCAAGCAAAGGGTTCGACGGGTTCAAGGCTCCGAGTTCAAAGGCTTCATGAACCTCTCCTTGAACCCTTAAGCCGAGCCGAACGCGATCTTTGCGCCCTGATCGCCTCAATCGCCTTTTCCCCGTGAAAGCGGCCGTTCTCGATGAAGATCCGGCCGCTCTGGACGCCCGCCACCATTGCCCCCACGGTGTAGAGCCCCGGCACGTTGGTCTCGAACGTCTCGGTGTCGAAGACCGGGCCGCACGTCTCCGGCATTGATCTCGATCCCCGCGCTTCGCATCAGGGTCGTGTCCGCGCCGTAGCCGGTGAGCAGGAACACGGCGTCGGCTTCAATCTCGTCGACCACGCCGTCCCGCTCGACGACCACGGTCGTGGGGCGAATCTCGACAACGCGGGTCTCGAAGCGCGCGGGGATCGAGCCTTCCTTGATGCGGTTGTCGATGTCGGGCTTGACCCAGTATTTGATCGAGTCACCCGTAGCCGAACCCCTGTGGACGATCGTCACCTTGCGCCGGCGCGATAGAGGTCGAGCGCGGCCTCGGCGGCAGAGTTCTTCCCGCCGACAATCACGACCTTCTTCCTGAAGAAGGGGTGCGGCTGCGTGTAGTAGTGGGAAACGTGCGGGAGGTCTTCGCCGGGCACGCCGATACGATTGGGGAAGTCATACGCGCCGGTCGCGACGACCACCGTGCGTCCGTGAATGGACCGGCGGACGCCCGAGTCGAATGCGTGTCGACGACGAACGACCCGTCAGCGTCTGGCACCAACGTGTCCCGGGTCACGGCGACAACGGTCTCGTCGAACAGGATGTCCAGCTTGAACGCGTCCGAGACGCGGCGGTAATAGCGGAGGGCTTCCAACCGCGTCGGTTTGTCGTAGGGACTCACGAACGGCATCCCGCCGATTTCCATCAGCTCAGGAGTGGTGAAAAACACCATCTCCGTCGGATAGTGGAGCAGCGAATTGACGAGCGCACCCTTTTCGATGACCTGACAGGACAAACCGCTCGTGGTGGCGGCAATGGCGGTGGCGAGCCCGGCCGGTCCCGCGCCGACAACGACAACGTCGCGAAGTAACATCACGGGATCATACGCGGCTCGCGGTTCGTGTCCGCGGCTCGTTGCGGTTCGCCAAGGACACAGCTGGAGAGCCAACCCCGCGAGCTGCTAGCCGCGAACTGCGAGCCGCGACCGCTATCTCTTCCTGGGTGGCGGCGCGGGAAGAAATGTGATCTGCACGCTGCTGACGATCGCCACCGGCCGGCCCGGCGTCGCGACCTCCCGGCCGCCAGGGGTCGTGGCTTCGAGGACTTCGCCGAGAAGGCTCACCTGATCGACGCCCGGCGGAATGGCGATGCTGACCTGCTCGCGCCCGAGCGGCGCCACGGCTTTCATTCCGCCCGGACCGGCGCCCCCGGTGATGCGGTCGTACAAGTCCTTCACCGCCCGAAACTCGGTCTGAACGGCACCGCGACCGAGGAGATCGCCGCTCATCGACAGGACGCCGATGACGGCGGTGTATTTGGCGAACCCTCGGCCCGCCCGGATTCCTCGTCAGAGTAGGTGTGCCGGTTGTGCAGATCGAAGGTCAGCGTCGCCTGCGAGTGCGGCGGAATCGACACGAGCACGCCCTCTGACGGGTCGCGGCCCGCGAGCACGAAACAGAAACTGGCCTTGGTCTTCAGCCCGGTGCCCAGCGGCTCGGGACATTTGACGTCGGCCGGCTCCGTCTTCGGGACCGGTTTGGGCGCCGCTGGCTTCTTTGTGGTCGATCGTGCACGCTGCGCGTGCACGGGAGCGATCGAGCGCGAACGCGACAAAAAGGGGTTGGCACCCTCCCCGGAAAGGTGCCAGCCCCCATTGGTCGCGTTCGGTGCGGCCGTAGTGGCGAGGTAGAAGACGACGAGAACGAATCCAACGCGACGCATGGTCGCAGTATACGGCAGGCCGTTCTCCAAGAACGGGTAGGGGCGGTTCGCGAACCGCCCCTACGTCCCTTGCTCTTACCTCGTGAACGTGGCCGAAGGCGTGCTCGGCGCGCTTGTGCCTCCGGGGCCCGTTGCGACGACGACGGCGTAGTAGGACCCCGCCGGCAACGGATTGACCAGCGTGGAAATGTCGACCGTGATGTCGCCGCCGACGACGGCGGGCTTGCCGATGTCGCTCGTCGCGACGGGGGTAGCCGTCACGGGATCCACCGAGCGATGGATTCTGACGATGTAGGACGTGACGTTGGTCGCGTGGTCCGAGGACGCAGTAAAGAGGAGCGTTGTCGAACCAAATCCGCCCCCGGTCACTGTCACGGCGACGGCCGCCGAGGTCCGTGCGCCAGCGGAGTTGTCGCGCGCGACGGCGGTCAGCGAGTAGCTGCCGGCAGCGACGTTGGACCACGCCATCGTATAGGGACTCGTCGTATCGGTCCCGAGGAGCTGGGCCCCGACGTAGAAGTCGACTCCGACAATCGTGCCGTCGGTATCACTCGCCGTGGCCGCGATCGTCTGCGACGCCGGCGCGGTGAACGATTGCCCCGATACGGGACTCGTGATCGAGACGTTCGGCAGCTGATTGCCCGCCGGCGTCACCGTGATGGCGACTGCCGCCGACGTGCGTGTCGCCCCGTCATCGTCCACGGCAATCGCCGTCAGCGAGTAGCTGCCGGCCGCCGCGCCGGTCCAGACCACCGAATACGGGCTCGTCGTGTCCGACCCGATGAGAGTCGAGCCTCGATAGAAGTCGACCCGTGTCACCGTGCCGTCCGTGTCGCTCGCAGACGCATCGATCGTGATGTTCGCCGGCGCGATGAAGCTCGCACCCCCCGCAGGGCTCGTGATGGCCACTGTCGGGGGCTGGTTCGCCGCCGTCGGTGTCGACACGGTGACGTTCGTGAACGTCGCCGTCGACCGCGCGCCGCATTGTGACTCGTCACGGCGAGGCCGACGTAGACCGTTGACGCCATCGCGACTGTATCGCGTGGCGACGAGCGACCACGTGGTTCCGTCACTCGAATAGTAGGCGCTGAACAGATTGCCTTGCGCGAACGAGGCGGACCCAGCCTGGGGCCGCACCGCCAGGGCCGGCCGAGTGACTGCTCGTCCCCGCGGTGGCGATCCTGCGCTGGAACGACCATCCATTCGCGCTAGAGGCCAGCATGGACGTATGACGCGAACCACCCGTGAGCGACTCGCGGATCATGATGCCCGCCTTCGACCACGGGTCCATCTGCTGAAGCGACGCGACCCGAGCGATGACCTCGACGTCGCCCTGCAGGGGCTGATTGACGAAATGAAACTGGTCGGACGTGCCCCAAATATCGGTACCGGCACCAACCAGGCTATACGTGCCCGCCGACGCAGACGCCGACCCACTAAGCGCGGGCCCGCCGATGTCGCCATTCGCCCACGGCGCCGGCAGCCCGGTCGGGGTGCCGGTGACCGTCACCGCGACGGCCGCCGAGGTCCGTGCACCAGCGGCGTTGTCGCGAGCGACGGCGGTCAGGGAGTAACTGCCCGCGGCGACGTTGGACCACGCCGCCGTGTAGGGACTCGTCGTATCCGTCCCGAGGAGCTGGGTCCCGACGTAGAAGTCGACCCCGACAATCGTGCCATCGGTGTCGCTCGCCGAGGCCGCAATCGTCAGCGAGGCGGGCTCGGGGAACGACTGCCCCGCCGTTGGGCTCGTGATCGAGACGGTCGGCAACTGATTGGGCGCCGACGTAACCGTGATGTTGACGGCCGTCGACGTGAGCGTCGCCCCGTCATCGTCCACGGCACGCGCCATCAGCGAATAGCTGCCCGCCATCGCACCGGTCCAGACCACCGAATATGGACTGGTCGCGTCGGTCCCGATGAGCGTCGAATCCGCTATAGAACTCGACGTTCATGACCGTGCCGTCGGTATCGCCGGCAGTCGCGTTGATCGTGACGTTCGCGGGCGCGACGTACGACGAGCCTGACGCGGGCGATGACACAAACACGGATGGGGGCTGATTGGGCGCCGCATTGACCGTCACCCCGACTGCCGCCGACGTTTGCGTGGCGCCGTCATCGTCCCGCGCGATCGCGGTCAGCTGATATGAGCCGACCGGCACACCGCTCCAGGTCGTGCCGTAGGGGCTGCTGGCGTCCGAACCGATGAGCGTCGAACCCTGATAGAAGTCGACGACGGCAATCGTCCCGTCCGTATCGCTCGCGGATGCGGCGATCGTGATGCTCGCCGGCGCCAAGAACGACGCGCCCGCCGAGGGGCTCGTGATCGACACCGTGGGCGGCTGATTGGCCGGTGCGTTGACCGTCACGCTGACGGGCACCGAGGTCGTCGCCTCACCGTCGCTGTCGGTCGCGACGGCCGTCAACTGATACGTTCCGGCCACCGCGTTGGTCAGGCTCGCGCTGTATGGATTGGTCGAATCGGAGGCGATGAGCTGCGTGCCCTGGAAAAAGTCAACCTTCGTGATGGTGCCATCGGTGTCGCTCGCCGCGGCGCTGAGCGGGATCGTCGCGGGCGCCGTGTAGGTCGCGCCGGAGGCCGGGCTCGTCAGCGACACTGTGGGCGGCTGGTTCGCCGGGCCGCCTGGCGTTGACACGGTGACGTTCGTGAACGTCGCCGCCGACCTCGCATTCGGATTGTGACTCGTCACGGCGAGGCCGACGTAAACGGTTGCCGCCATCGGAATCGTGTCGGTGCCGATCAGGATCCAGGTCTGGCCATCCGTTGATTGGTACCCAGTCAGCAGATTCCCCTCGCGCACCAGCCTCACCCAACCCGGGGCAGGGCCGCTCGGCCCGCTGGTCGACGACGACGAACCACCCGTCTGAAGGCGGCGCTGGAACGGCCAGCCGTTCGCCGCAGATACGAGCATGAACCCATGTCTGGATCCACCCGTGAGCGTCTCGCGAATCATGACCCCCGCCTTCGACCAGGGATCGCTCTGCGTCAGAGACGCGACGCGCGCCACGATCTCGACGTCGCCCTGCGCAGGCTGATAGACGAACTGAAATTCGTCCTTCGCGCCCCAGATATCAACGCCGGCACCCGTGACGGTGAATGTGCCCCCCGACGCCGAGGCACTGCCGGCCAGCGCAGGGCCGCCGATGTCTTGGCTCAGCCAGGGAGTCGGCAGCGGGCCGGCCTGCGCATCCACTCGACCAGCGTTGACAGCCAACGCGCAAACGATCGCCGCTGCGGACAGAGCTCCGCCCTGAATGAGCCTTTTCGTCAAAACTTTTCTCCCGGTTAACTTTCGAGCGCCTTAGATTGCGGCGCGCGTCACGTCAGTGCTGGTCGAACGGACGTGCACGTCGTTGAACAACTCGCAGATGGACTGCCCAAGGCAAGACCGCTGCCAGGCAATCGCCGTCGCAAGAATGATTTCTATTTACTGCGTTGCGCTCCAGTCGAGCTCGAGGTTGCGAGCAAGCTCAGCAGGGTCAAGCGTGTGCAACAACTACACAAAAAGCCGCTGAGCCGGGCAATAATTGCGGAACCGTGGGCACTCGCTACCCATCGCGCATCGTCTGCCTCACCGAAGAAACGACAGAAACGTTGTACCTGATTGGTGAGGGGGATCGCGTTATTGGTATCTCCGGCTATACCGTGCGGCCACCCGAAGCTCGGCAGAAGCCGAAGGTATCGGCGTTCATCAACGCGCGCTACGACAAGATCGAAGCGCTGCGGCCCGATCTCATCCTGGCGTTCTCCGATCTGCAGGCGGACATTGCCGCCGAGCTGATTCGGCGTGGACATGCGGTTGTCACGTTCAATCAGCGCAGTATCGACGAGATTCTCCAGATGATCCGGATGGTCGGCGCGCTCGTCGGCCGCGGCGACCGCGCCGCGGAGCTTGCCGATTCGTTCGAGCGCGGCCTCGATGAGGTGCGCGCGACAGCCGCGGCGTTCGCCCGGCGCCCACGCGTGTTCTTCGAGGAGTGGGACAGCCCGCTCATCTCGGGAATCTGCTGGGTGGACGAGCTGGTGGAGATCGCCGGGGGGCGCCCGCTCTTCCCGGCATTGCGGAAGGAAAGTCTGGCGAAAAACCGGATCGTGTCGCCGGACGAAGTCGCGTCACGGGACCCCGAGGTCATCATCGCGTCGTGGTGCGGGAAAGCGATGAAGAAGCGGACGATCGTCGAACGGCCGGGCTGGGATGGCGTGAGTGCCGTGCGCGCCGATCACGTCTACGAGATCAAGTCGACCTACATCCTGCAACCCGGGCCGGCGGCACTGACCGACGGGGTGAGGCAGTTGCAGGAGTGCATACGCCGCGCGAGCGGTGACCCGTGATCGCGGCTGAGTGGACATCCTTCGGCGGTCCGGATTTCGCGCGGATCTTTTCCACGGGACGCGGGTCACGCGGATCTCACAAACGCATCTTCACGGGACGCGGATTGCGCGGATCTCGCGGATCTCTTACACGGGACGCGGATTGCGCGGATCTCGCGGATCTCTTCCACGGGACGCGGGTCACGCGGATCTCACAAACGCATCTTCACGGGACGCGGATTACGCGGATCTCGCGGATCTCTTCCACGGGACGCGGATTGCGCGGGGTCTCGCGGATCTCTCCCACGGGACGCGGATCTCACAAGGGCGTCTTCACGGGACGACTCGCGTGTGCAGAAATCGCTATCTCTGACCCGCGCTGAAATTGCAGCAACTGCAATGTCTGGTGGCCGACGCCGCGAATTTCAAGGACTTCTCGCGTGGCGAGGAGCTTGCTCTTCCTCGGCCCCATGGATTCACAACAACCAACACTCAAACTTCAGGACATCACAGAACCGGTCATCAAGACCTTCTTCGATGTCTACAACGAGCTCGCGGGCTTCCCCGAGTTCGTGCTATGTCGCGCGATGGCGATTGCGATCCGCGAGACCGGGCTGTCCGCCGCCGAGGAGATCCACCTGCCCGTCTGGTTCCGGGGCCATCGAATCGTGACGTTCAAGGCCGACCTGGTCGTGCAATCGCAAGTGATCGTCGAAGTGAAGGCACGGCCGGAGATCGACCCGTTCAACAAGGCGCAGGTCCTTCATTACCTCAAGGCGACCGGCCTCGAGGTCGGCCTGCTGCTGAACTTCGGACGGCGCCCCCAGTTCACCCGAGTCATCTACGAAAGTGCTCGCAAGCGACCGACGCACGTGCTGCCTGGAAGCGATAGCTCCGAGAAACCCGCTTGATGCCGCCGTGAAAACGTCTGCGGGATCGGCGTAATCCGCGTCCCGTGAAAACGTCTGCGGGATCGGCGAATCCGCGTCCCGTGAGAACGTCTGTGAGATCCGCGTAATCCGCGTCCCGTGAGAATGTCCTGTGAGATCCGCGTAATCCGCGTCCCGTGAAAACGTCTGTGAGATCCGCGTAATCCGCGTCCCGTGAGAATGTCCTGTGAGATCCGCGTAATCCGTCCCGTGAAAACGTCTGTGAGATCCGCGTCATCCGCGTCCCGTGAGAACGTCTGTGAGATCCGCGTCATCCGTGTCCCGTGAGAATGTCTGTTGAAACCGCGTGACCCGCGTGCCCTGAGGAGATCCGTCAGATCAGCGTGACTAGGCAAAACCCGCGTCATCCGTGACACACGCGACCCCGGGCGGCGTCGCCCGCCGCGACCGCTCGGCGATCTCGGGGCGCTTGATGAGATCGAGGAACTCCATCCGCGTCCGCGCGTCGTGCTGGAAGACACCAAGCATCGCGCTCGTCACGGCGACCGAGTTCTGCTTCTCGACCCCGCGCATCGACATGCAGAGGTGGGACGCCTCCATGACGATGGCGACGCCGAGCGGACGGATTTTCTCGCGGAGCGTCTCGGCGATCTGGTTCGTCAGCCGCTCCTGCACCTGCAGGCGGCGCGAAAAGATCTCGACCAGGCGCGGTATCTTGCTCAATCCCAGCACGCGGCCCTGCGGAATGTACGCCACGTGGCACTTACCGAAGAACGGCAGCAGATGATGCTCGCACAGGCTGTAGAAGTCGATGTCCTTGACGATCACCATCTCGTTATAATCGACGGTGAACAAGGCGTTATTGAGGACGACGTCGACGTCGGCGGCATAACCCTGGGTCAGGAAGCGAAGGGACTTCTCCACTCGCTTCGGCGTGTCGAGCAGTCCCTCCCGCGAAGGGTCTTCCCCGAGTTCCGCCAGGAGCTGCCGAATGATGTCCTGCATGGCCGTATTCTACCTCCTGCTTGTTGGCGCCAGCCTGCAGCCGCTCGCGGGCGAAGCGCGCAACGCCGCGTCGCTCGAAGCGGCGTCGGGCCGCAACCGGTTGCACGCCGTCCAGAGCCCGATCCCGACGTCCTCTACGCGGCGCGAGAGGATCTCGCCAAGGCTCGCGAGGCCGCGGCCGTGTGGGCAGAGCGGCTCCAGAAGAACCCGCGGGACTTCGAGGCGGCGTGGAAGCTCGCCCGCGCGCGGTACTGGCTGGGTGGACGCGCGCCCGTGGCCGAGCGAAAGGCATTGCTCGAAGCGGGAATCGCGGCCGGGCCGAACCGCCGCCACGCTCGAGCCCAACCGCCCGGAGGGCCACTTCTGGGTCGCCGCCAACATGGGCGCTCTAGCCGAGTCGTTCGGCATGCGCCAGGGCCTCAAGTATCGCGGCGAGATCAAGGACACGCTGCTGGTGGTCCTCAAGCTCGATCCCGGCGTTCCAGGAAGGATCGGCCGACCGCGCGCTCGGCCGTTGGTACTTCAAGGTGCCCGGGCTCTTCGGCGGGTCGAACAAGAAGTCCGAGGAGCACCTGCGCAAGTCGCTGACCTACAACGCCAACAGCAGCGCCTCGCATTTCTTCCTCGCCGAAACGCTGGTCGACTTGGGCCGCAGGGCGGACGCGCGGGCCGAGCTCCAGAAAGTCATCGACGTTCCGCTCGATCCCGAGTGGGCGCCCGAGGATCGGGAGTTCCAGGAAAAGGCGCGCCGCGCTCCTCTCCACCCTCAGATAGCGGCCATTTCTGTCCGAATCCGGCCGTTCTCGGTCATTTCTGTGCGCTCATAACTCCATCCGTCACAAATAGTTGTACCGAGTTAGCGGCTCGAGCGTATGCTCGACGGCATTCTGTTCGGTATACACCGAGAGCCAACTACCGGGATCGGTCGTTCAGCGTCGCCGCTTCGGAGGAGGGAGGCACGCACAATGGACGAACAGGATCTTCACCGTCGCTGGCCGCATTGGCGGTATTGTCCGTGGCCGGTGCGTGTCATGCCGTGTTGCGTGCTGCCGCGGCCGCACAGATCCAGACGGGAAGCATCGTCGTCAGGGCCGTGGACGACCAGGGCGCGGTGATGCCCGGCGCCACGGTCGTCCGTCTCCAGCCCGGTGCTGCCGCGCGAGCTGAGCGGGGTCACCGACGCCGGCGGCATCTTTCAGCTGCCGGGACTGAGCGTCGGGCACCTACACCATCAAGACGACGCTCCAGGGATTCCAGACGGTCATCCGCGAGGACGTCGTCGTTCGCCAGGGCCAGACGCGCGAGCATCGACATCGCGATGAAGGTCAGCGCCTCTCCGAAGAGGTGACGGTGCGCGGCGAGTCGCCCGTCGTCGACGCCAAGGCGGTCGGCGCCAAGCGTCAACATCGACACGGCGCTCCTCGAGAAAACGCCGGGCGGCCGCGACATCTGGAACGTCATCGAATACAAGGCGCCCGGCGTGGTCGTCGAATCGCCCGACGTCGGCGGCAACCAGGGCGGACTGCAGCGCTCGCTCTCGGCGCGCGGCACGCCGAACGCGCAGAACACCCAGGTGCTCAACGGCGTCAACGTCAACGACCCCGCGGCGCAGGGCTTCGCGATGTACTACTACGTGCCGACGACGCTCGAGAACATCCAGGTGTCGACGGGCGCGACAGGACATCGCGGTCGGCACCGGCGGCGTGTTCATCAACATGGTGACCAAGAGCGGCACGCAACCGCTTCGCGGGCATCGGCGCTGCAGACCTATCAGGGCAGCGGCGACGCAGTCGAAGAACATCGACGCGCGAGCTGCGGCGGCGGGCTTCCGTCCCGACGCGAACTCGACCGAGCTGGTCACAACACGAACTTCCAGGCGGGCGGACCGCTCCTCCGGAACAGGCTCTTCTACTTCGGCACCTTCAACTATCAGGCGACGCACATCAATGTGCCGAGCTTCCCGTGCCGTCGTGCCGTCGTACATCGCCGCGCCGCTCTCGGCACGAGCGACCAGGACACGACCGACATCCTCGCCGGTGAAGGCAAGGTGACGCTATCAGCTCGGGCGCGAAGAACCGGTTCGAGGGCTTCATCGCCAAGCAGCGCTACGACAAGCCGAACCGCGGCGCGGGCGGCGTCTGACGGTCCTCAACCGAACGTCAGGACTCGGACTCGAAGGAGCTGGACACGTTCGTCGATCGCGCAGCTGTCGTACAACCGACGTCCTCAGCGACCGGATGTTCCTCGACAGCAAGGTCAGCTACAACAACACCCACTTCCCGCTCTTTCAGAAGACCGACCTGCAGCCGCTGACCGACAGCGTCGACGGCGACGCTTACCGAAACCGCGCAGAGCAGCCAGCTCATGTTCCGCCGCCGCGTGCAGGTGGTGTCGAACTTCCAGTACTACCTGCCGAACTTCCTCGGCGGCCGGCACGAGTTCAAGGCGGGCTTCGACAACGGCTACACGCCCGAGGACGTCGATACGCTGCGCGTCGACGACGTCAACCTGACGTTCGCGAGCCTGCCGACGCCGCGCGGCGACGACGGTGCAGATCTTCAACACGCCGCTCCACCAGGAGCGCGCCGTGATGAGCACCGCGCTCTACGGGCAGGACTCCTACATCGATCGGCCGGCTGACGTGATCGGCGGGATCCGGTGGGAGCGCGTCGAAGGCTATCTGCCGGCGCAGGAGGCGCCGCCAGCCGCTTCTTCCCCGACGGCCT
This sequence comes from uncultured Acidobacteriota bacterium, assembly GCA_963771395.1. Lineage (GTDB taxonomy): Bacteria > Acidobacteriota > Vicinamibacteria > Vicinamibacterales > 2-12-FULL-66-21 > DATBJJ01. The sequence goes on from CAVYTY010000022.1 coordinate 448,488, forward strand.
GGTCTTCCGCGGCGTGATCATCAACGGCGTGACGTGCAGGACTTCACGGTGCGCAAGCGTTCGACGCCGTGCACCAGAACCCGCTCTGGCACAACTGGGGCCCGCGCGTCAGCGCGGTCACCTACGACGTCACGCGGCAACGGCAAGACCGTCGCGAAGGTCTCCTGGGGCAAGTACCTCGATCAGATCAACACCGGAACGCCGCCGAACCCGAATGCCAACATCAACCAGACCTATGCCTGGAACGACTCCAACGGCGATCTGGTCTTCCAGCCCGGCGACGCGTCGTGGGACGGAGCTCAAGTACGTCGGCGGCGAGTTCGGCGCGCTCCAGCGACACGGCAACCTCGCGGTCGCGACGTTCGACAAGAGCGTGCGGCGGCCCTACCGTAACGAGCTGACCGTCGGCCTCGACCACGAGCTGTTCCCCGGACCTCCTGCTGAGCGCTGACCTACCTGCGAACGCGGGAGCACGACATCACCGGACCAGGTCGATCAGAACATCGACCAGTGGGATCGCTGTTCACGCCGCTGACGCTGACCGAGCCCGGCCGCGACGGCGTTGCGGGCACGCCAGCGATGACGCCGATCACGGTCTACAACCAGAACGCCGCCGGCACGGTGACCTCGCCGATCAACGTCAACGACGATCGTCTCGCCACGCGCTACGACGGCATCGACGTCGTCGTCACGCAAGCGCTACTCGCGCGGCTGGACGCTGCTCGCCGGCTACACCTACTCGCGCACGCGAGTGGACGTCACCAGCCTCTCCAATCCCAACACCGCGTTCGTCAACGCCTCGGGCGAGAGCGGCGGCCGCCGCCACAACTTCAAGGCGAGCGGCACATACGAGCTGCCGTATCAGATCGGTTCGGCGCCAATTTCCGCCTGCAGTCGGGCCTGCCGATCACGCGCACCTGGCAGATCGGCGGCAGCGACGCTGCGTCAGGGCGCGGTGACGGTCAACGCCGAGCCGCGCGGCAGCGTGGAGCTGGACTGGCTGCCGACGCTCGACCTGCGCGCCGGGCGCTTCTTCAATTCAAAGGCGGCCGGCTCGAGCTGAGCGTGGACGCCTACAACGCGACGAACGCGAACACGGTCTTCGGCGTCCGCACGAACACCGGGCATCGCGACGATTCGTGTCGACGGCGATCCGGCAGCACCGCCGACGCCGATCACGGCGTTCCTGTCGCCGACCACAGTGCTCGCGCCGCGCGTCATGCGGTTCAACGTGTCGTACAAGTTCGGAAGTAGGTCACGGGTATCGGCAAGGGCTCGGGGATCAGGGATCGGGGGTCCAGGGTGCAGGGTAATGGCTCGACGAGCCGAGAACATCCGAAGCCCGTCTGATCCCGTGAACCCTGAACCCGTGCTCCCTGAACCCATGACCCTGATGCCTGAGCCCTGAACTTAGACCGTCTCGACGATCGCGGCGATGCCCTGACCGCCGCCGATGCAGGCGGCGGCCAGGCCGCGGCGCAGGCCGCGGCGGCGGAGCTCGAGCAGGAGCGTGAGCAGCAGCCGCGTGCCGGTCATGCCGAGGGGATGGCCGAGCGCGATCGCGCCGCCGTTGACGTTGACCTTCTCGCGATCGAGTCCGAGCTCCTTCTCGACCGCCAGGTACTGCGCCGCAAAGGCCTCGTTGATCTCGATGAGGTCGATGTCGTCGAGGTCAAGGCCCGCCTTCTCGAGCACCTTGCGGGTCGCGGGCGCCGGCCCCATGCCCATCAGCGACGGGTCGACGCCGACCGTGGCCCAGTGCGTCAGCCGGCCGAGCGGCGTCAGGCCGTGCGCTTTGGCGCCGCGTTCGGAGGCCAGCAGGAGCGCGGCGGCGCCGTCGACTATCCCTGACGCGTTGCCCGCCGTCACGCATCCGTTCTTGCTGAACGCCGCCGGCAGCTTCGCCAGGATCCCTCCATCGTCGAGTCCGGCCGCATGTGGTCGTCGGCTGGGAACACGCTCGACGCCCTTGCGGCACTTGATCTCCACCGGCACGACCTCCTCGGCGAAGCGGCCTGCCTTCCACGCGCGCATCGGCGAGCTGCTGGCTGCGAAGCGCGTAGCGATCCTGCTCCTCGCGCGAGATGCCGTACTTCGCGGCGCAGTTCTCGGCGGTGCCGGCCATCGTGCAGCCGCAGTGCGTGTCGAGGAGCGACGTCCAGAGCGTGTCCTCGAGCTGCCCCTGTCCGAGGCGCAGGCCGCTGCGCAGCCCGCGGATGACGTGCGGCGCCTGGCTCATGCTCTCGGTGCCGCCGGTCAGCACGACGTCGGCTTCACCGAGCAGAATCATCTGCCCGCCGCTGATGGCCGCCTGAATGCCGGATCCGCAGAGCCGGTTGACGGTCAGGGCCGGCACGTCGATCGGCACGCCGGCCTTCAGCCCGACGTGGCGCGCGCCGTAGACGCGCGTCGGCGCTCGTCTGCAGGACGTTGCCGAACACGACGTGGTCGACCATCTCCGGGGCGACGCCCGTCCGCGTCATCGCCGCGCGCGACGCCAGCGCCGCCGAGATCGAGCGCCGAGAGGTCCTTGAGCTTGCCTGTGTACTCGGCCATCGGCGTTCTGGCGCCGCCGAGGATGTAGATCTCCTTGGTCATCGCCCTCACTGTCGAACTGCATTCCCGATCACGGATTCATCGCGAAGAGCACGAAGCTCGCGAAGATCGCGAAGCGCAAAACGTGGATCTTCGCGAGCTTCGCGGACATCGTGACGCCGTGATCGGTGTATGCCCGCACGGCCGCCGCTATGGAATCCCCAGCCTCACGTGGTACCCAGCGTCCCGCCGCATCCTGCGTCACCTGGCGCTCGCGCACGGCCTTCAGGACCGCCGCGTCGATCGCCGCCGCCTCGTCCGCGAGCCCCAGCGTCTCGAGCATCAACGCCGCAGACGCGATCGCGCCAATGGGGTTCGCGATGTTCTTGCCGGCAAACTTCGGCGCCGATCCGTGGACCGGCTCGAACATCGACGTCTTTCCCGGGTGCAGGTTGCCCGATGCGGCCATCCCCAGCCCGCCCTGAAACGTCGCGCCGAGATCGGTGATGATGTCTCCGAACAGATTGTTCGTGACGATGACTTGAAACTGGCCCGGGTCGATCACCATGTACATCGCGAGCGCGTCGATGTAGTAGTGCGTCGCGTTGATTCCCGGATACTGCGGCGCGAGCTGACGGAAGACGCGCTGCCAGAGCGCGTGGCCGTCGGTCATGGCGTTGCTCTTGTCCGCCATGCAGACTGCGGTCAAGCCCCGCGCCTTCGCGAACTCGAAGGCGTGGCGGATGATGCGGTGCACGCCCTTGTAGGTGTTGAGCTCTTCCTGGATGGCGATCTCGTCCTCGGTGCCTGCCTTGAACCGCCCGCCGACGCCGACATAGAGCCCCTCGGTGTTCTCGCGAAACACCACGAAGTTGACGTCGTCGGGGCCGCGGTCTTTGAGCGGGCACAGGCGCTCGTCGAGGAGCCGCACGGGCCGGTAGTTGACGTAGAGATCGAGCTCGAAGCGCGTGCCGAGGAGAATGTCGCGGGCGTGGCGATTGTCCGGCACGCGCGGATCGCCCAGCGCCCCGATGAAAATCGCGTCGAACTCCCGAAGGTAATCGTAGCCTCCTGACGGCATCGTCACCTTCGACTCCAGGTAATGATCCGCGCTCCACGGCAGGTGCTCGAAATCCAGCCGCCGTCCGAACCGGTCGCCGACCGCGTTGAGGACCTTGAGTGCTTCGGCCGTGACGTCTTTGCCGATGCCGTCGCCCGGGATGAGTGCGATGCGCATGGGATGACTCAGATCATAGTCGCTGCTCGCGGTTCGCGGCTGGCGGCTGGCGGCTCAGCTTGGCGCACGAAGGAGCGAGAATTTGCGAGCAGTGAGCCGCTAGAAGCGAGCAGCGGTTTTAGCCGCTCGTCCCACAATTCAACCCATCGGATCCAATACTCCGAAGAATGGTGCCAAACAGGTCGTTTCAGTGACGAGAAGTCAATAAAACAACCTGAAACGCTGGATATCCAGTTCAGGCATGGAGAGTGCTTGATTTGTGGCTGCCCGGGGCTCCCTGCGCCGGCTTTATTCGTCAGCCTCGACCGAGATTCTCCGTAGGATTGCCGGCCGACTTGCTGACAGTAATTTGCGCTACTTCAGGAGGATAAGATACCAATGCGAGCACGCACCCTTGCCGCACTCATGGCAGTTCTGCTGCTGGCCTGGCCGGTCGCCGCCCAGGATCAGCGTGGCACCATCGAGGGCACTGTCAAAGACACGTCTGGCGCAGTACTGCCGGGCGTCACCATCGAAGCCAAGACCGCTACCGGTGTCGTGCAGAGCACGACAACCGATGTGAACGGTGCATTCCGGTTCCCATCGCTGCCCCCCGGCTCGTATGAAGTGAGCGCGGCGCTGGCGAGCTTCTCGCCGCAGAAGTTCACGGACGTCTCGGTCGGCCTCGGGCAGATCAAGCGGCTCGAGTTCGCGATGTCGCTCGCCGGCGTACAGGAAACGGTCACGGTCACCGCAGAATCGCCGCTCGTCGACATCAAGCAGAACGCGCGGCAGACCAACATCCGGGCGGAACAGATCGACCTGCTGCCGCGTGGCCGCGACTTCACGACGCTCGTGACGCAGGCCCCCGGCGCCAACCAGGAGTCCAAGCTCGGTGGCCTCTCGATCGACGGCGCGAGCGCCGGCGAGAACCGGTACATCATCGACGGCATCGAGACGACCAACCTGCAGAACGGCCTCTCCGGCAAGAGCCTGATCGTCGACTTCGTCGACGAAGTGCAGGTCAAGTCGAGCGGCTACACGGCCGAATACGGCGGCGCGACGGGCGGCGTCATCAACGCGATCACGAAGAGCGGCATCGAACGCCTTCCACGGCTCCGGCCTGTTCTTCATCCAGGGCTCCTCGATGACCGGCGGGTCAACGCCCACGCTGCGGCAGAAGCTGACCAACTCGCGCGAAGCGGAGTACATCACCTATCCCGAGGACGACAATACGCGGATCGAGCCCGGCTTTTCGCTGGGCGGCCCGCTCGTCAGCAATCGTGCCTGGTTCTTCGGTGCCTATCAGCCGGCGCTGACGGACACCACCCGAGACGTGGATGCCGCCAGCAGCGGTAATCCCGGGGCCAACGCGGCGTCGGTCGATCAGAAGGAACAGCAGCAGTACATCCTCGCGAACACGACCGGGCAGATCACCAACAACATCCGCTCGCGTCTCTCGTACAACAGCAGCTGGCGGAAAACCGAGGGGCTCCTGCCGGCGCAGAGTGGATCCGATCCGGTCGGCACCGTCTACACGAAGACATCGTCGTTCCCGAACTGGACGCTGTCCGGCAACGTCGACTGGGTGGCGACTCCGACTCTGTTCTTCGGGATTCGCGGCGGCTACTACAACAGCGACCGGACCGACAGCAACGTCACCAACGAGCCGCGATACATCTTCAGCAGCACGAATATCGGCCTGGCTGGAGTCCCGGTCGACATGCAGCGTGTATCCGGATTCACGAGCTTTCCGGCAGCAGCCTTCAACGGAACGGTGCGCGACCAGCAGACGCGCGCGAACTTCCAGGCCGACGGCACGGTGTACGCCAAGTTCGGCGGCGAGCACCAGTTCAAGTTCGGCGTGCAGGTCGACAAGGTTGGAAACAACGTCCTGACCGGCGAGGTCCGCAATCGCGTGACGATGAACTGGGGCACCGAACTGCCGAGCGGCGTTCCTCTCACGACGGGGCCGTTCGGGCACTACTCCGTGAGAAGCAACGGGGTCGACCCGAAGAAAGGCTTCGTCACCGAGGGCGACATCAGCACGACGAACATCGGCATCTTCTTCCAGGATTCCTGGACCGTGAAGAGCCGCCTGACCATCAACGCCGGTATCCGCACCGAGCGTGAGCGCGTGCCGACCTACACGACCGGCACGGATATTCCGGAGTTCGGTCTCGAGTTCGGGTTCGCGGACAAGTTCGCGCCCCGCATCGGCGCCGCCTACGACCTCAAGGGCGACGGCCGGACGAAGCTGTTCGGCAACTGGGGAGTCTTCTACGACATCTTCAAGCTCGAGCTGCCGCGCGGCTCGTTCGGCGGCGACAAGTGGCTCGAGTACTACTACACGCTCGACACGCCGAACTGGACGACCCTGGTGGACGCCCCGGGTTGCCCGCCGGCCTGCCCGGGCACGCTGATTCGACGGACCGATCGATTTCCGTCACCCCTCGTTCGGCTCGGATGCGATCGAACCTGACCTCAAGCCGATGCGCCAGCAGGAGGCTTCGGCAGGCGTCGAGCACCAGCTCAACAACTACATGGCGTTGAGCGCCCGCTACGTTCACAAGCAGGTCGACCGGGCGATCGAAGACACCGGTTTCCTCCTGCCGGACGGCAGCGAGGGTTACGTGATTGCGAACCCGGGCGAAGGCATTACCTCGCTCGCGTACACCAGTCCGCAGGTGGCCCTGCCCAAGGCCGTCCGCGATTACGACGCGGTCGAGCTGAGGTTCGAGAAGCGGCTGTCGAACAACTGGTATCTCAACGTCGGTTACACTTGGAGCCGGCTCAACGGCAACTACTCGGGCCTGACGCAGTCGGATGAGAACGGCCGCACCAGCCCCAACGTCGGTCGCCTGTTCGACTACCCGGCCATGATGTTCGACCAGCACGGTCAGCCCGTGTTTGGACCGCTGGCGACGGATCGACCAAGCCAGTTCAAGACGCAGTTCATCTATCAGTTCCCCTTCGGGACGAGCTTCAGCGTCAATCAGTACCTGGCCAGCGGTCTGCCCGTCTCGCGCGAGATTGGCATCTTCCCCGGCAGCAACTACCCGGTTCAGTACCTGGGCCGGAACAGCGACGGCCGGACGGACATGTACTCGCAGACCGACCTCTACCTGCAGCACGAGATTCGCCTCGGGCAGCAGAGACTGCAGTTCAGCTTCAACGTGTTCAACACGTTCAACCAGGATTCGGCAGTCTCGAAGTTCTCGACCTACCAGAGGACGACGAGCCTGTCGATCAACGAAACGGCGTTCTATCAGGGTCAGCTCGACTTCGCGCAGCTCATCACGCAACAGGCAATCGAGCAGGATCCTCGCTTCCTGATGGACAACGGGTTCCAGGCGCCGATCGCGGCGCGCTTCGGCGTGAGATTCCTGTTCTAGGCTAGAGTTGGAACAGTTTATCCTTGACCCCGCGGGCCGGAGCCCGCGGGGTTTTTTTGCCCGGAGAGATTCGTCATGCGACAGCGTCTGGTACTGGCGATCATCGTTGCACTGATATCTGGAACAGCCGCGGCGCAGACTTCGATCGAGCGCCAGCGCGCCACGCCCTCTTTCAAGCAGGGTATGAAGTTCATGGGCACCGAAGCATGGCCGGAAGCCGCAAAGAGCTTCCAGGAGGCTATCGACATCGATCGCGAGTACGAGGACGCCTATTACGGCCTCGGTCTCTCGAGCATGCGGATGAAGAAGTACGCGGACGCCATCAAGGCTTACGTGAAGTGCCGCGACTTGTACCGCGCGCAAGCGGGCAAGCAGTTCACGAACCACCAGGATGCGCAGCGGTATCGGCAGGATCGGCTGACGGAGATCGACGAACAGATTCGACTGACTCAGACCGCCCCTCCAACCCTCACCACGCAGGACCGCATTCGTCAGCTGCAGGATCAGAAACGCCAGATCCAGGACTTCATATCGCGCGGCCAAAACGTCACCGTCGACAACTCGGTGCCTGCGTTCGTCTATGCCGGATCTCGGCACTGCCTACTTCCGTACCGAACAGTGGGCCGATGCGGAGCGCGAATACAAGGCCGCGATTGCCGTGGACCCCAAGTCGGGCGGTGCCCTGAACAACCTTGCCGTCTTGTACTTGCAGACCGGACGCTACAAGGAAGCCGATGAGTCGGTCAGGTTGGCGGAGAAGGCCGGGTTCAAAGTGCACCCGCAACTCAAGCAGGACATCAAGGCCAAGCTGACTGGCTCCAAATGAGGCCAGGCCCGGACCGCCACCGGCGAATCAGACCCTCGGCGCCGCGATTCCGGCTTCGATGAGCGCCGTCTCCAGGTCGGTCGCCGTGAAAGGTCTCGACAGGACCGGAATGCCGGCCACGTCCGCGCCGGCGGGCGGCAGCGGCGTCTTGTCGCCGCTGATGAAGAGGAATCGCGGCGCCCCCGCGGCTTCCTGGCCCGCGAGCTGCCGGTAGAGATCGACGCCCGTCATTCCCGGCACCGCCGTGTCGCAGATGACGATGGCCGGCCGGCGATCGAGGGCGATCGCGAGGGCCGACTCCCCCGTCTCCGCCTCCATCACCTCGTAGCCGCGCTTCTCGAGCAGCCGGACAATCAGCTTCCGAATCGGCGCGTCGTCGTGCACGACCAGCGCACGGACGGCTACGCCTTCGGCACTCCGCACCGCGACGGAATCGGTGTGCGCCGGCAGCGTCAGCCTGAAGCGCGCCCCCGAAGGAGACTCCACGAGCGCGAGCGCCCCTCCGTGGGAGGAGGCGATGCCGTGCGAGATCGACAGCCCGAGGCCAGTGCCTTCACCGACTTCCCGCGTCGTGAAGAACGGTTCGAAGATCCGCCCGCGCAGGTCGGGGCTGATCCCCGGGCCGCTGTCCGTCACCTCGACCGTCTGCGCGAGGCCGTTGCCGGATGTCTCGATGGTGATCGTGCCGCTCCCCGATGAGGACGCGATGGCATGTTCGGCGTTGATGAGGAGGTTGAGGATCACCTGCCGGATCTCCTCGCGGTTGACCGCCACCGGCAACGGGCGCGGCGCACAGCGGAGGACGAGCCTGATGTTGACCTGCTTGAAGTGGTATCGCGCAGCTCGGCGGTCGTCCGGACCAGCTCGTTGAGGTCGATCGGCGCGCGGTCCGACACGCCGCGGCGCGCGAATGCCAGCAGGTTGCGCACGATCTGCCCGGCGCGCATCGCCTCCTTGCGCACGATCTCGAGATCGCTCCGATTCGAGGAGTCCGGACTCGTCGAGCATGAGCTCGGTGCAGCCGATGATGGTCTGAAGGGGGTTGTTGATCTCGTGCGCCACGCCGGCGATGAGCTCGCCTATCGCCGACAGCCGCTCGCTGTGTACCAGCTGGTCGCGAAGGGCGAGATCCTCGGTCATGTCCCGTTCGACGCCGACGAAGTGCGTGACACGGCCGGTCGAATCGCGGAGCGCGGTAATCGTGCACGCGGCCGGAAACACCGAGCCGTCCTTTCGCCGTCCCCTGAGGGTTCCGCGCCATATGCTGTTCGCCATCACCTCGGCCAGAATATCCCGCCGCACGTGCCCCATCCCGGGCTCGATCAGATCGGCGAAGCTGAGCGACCTGACGTCCGGACGCTCGTAGCCGAACGCGCGGAGAAAAGCGGCGTTGGCGTGCTCGAACGTCCCATCCGGTCGGGTGATCATGATGAGGTCGCCTGTATGCTCGGTCGCGGCGGCCAGGAGCTGCAGTCGCGCATCCGCCCGCTGCAACTCCGTCCCCTGCGCCGCGAGCCGCAGCGTCACGATCCCCAGACCGACGACAGTGGACAGGCTGGTCAGGAACAGCCTGACCGAGTCGACCGTTTCACCGGCCGAGGCGAGGTTGAGCACACCGTAGCCGATGAGCGGAATCAGGAGGGCAGGCACGACCAGCAAGGTGACCGACAGGGTCTCGTGCTGATCGTCGGTCAGCTGCGCCCTTGGCGGCGACGCTGGGGCTTCGGCGGCGGCCCACGCGTAGCAGAGCCACGGCGCAATCCAGGCGAGGTCGTGAATGCTGCCGACTTGATACACGCCGCGCACGATCGCCTGATTGGTGTCGAAGCGCAGCACGAACCCGACGCCGACGCCCACCGCCATCCGAAGGTACGTCCATCGCCAATCGTTGCCGCGCGTGAACCACACCGCTGTCCCCATGCCAACGAGCAGCAGCATCCTGTTGAATTGAACGAAGGACAGCAGGCGTTCCTGTGCCGCGGGCCGCGCCTCCGGAATCAGGCTCGGCACCAGGACGAAGTAGGAATACAGGAAGACCGCGAGCAGCGAGTAGGCGCCGATCGTCATCGCCGCCGGGGCGACGAGCCCAGGGCGAGGGCCGCGATGCGGCCGGGTCAGCAGGGCGATCAGCGGACCGATGCCGGCACAGAGGCTGAAGAGCGTGTGCCACTTCAGCCACAACTGGTCGGCCATCCAGCCCAGGTGTCCGACGATCCAGAGCGTCATCGACACGGCGATGACGTCCCAGAAGAGGCGCTGGCAGCCGGCCCACACGCGGCGGCGGCCGGGCAATGACCACCAGGACGACCGTGGCCGAGGCGAGGAGGCTCGCGTTGCCGAAGAGCGATTGCGCCAGCGGACGCCCCTGAAGCGACCAGCCGACCACGGCGTAAGCCAGGATGAAGGCCAGCCCGAGCGACAGGTGCCGGACGCGTGCTGCCAGGGTCAGACTCCAGCCGTCATGTCGGAGCCATGCGGCACAGTCGCATGGCTCAGGTCAGGGATCGGAAACCGGGGATCAGGGATCAGGAGCGCCTCAACCATCTACACCAGGGACAGAGCCCGATCCACCGCGTCCGGGCTCAAGGGTCACGGATGAGCTCTTCTGGTCCCCGCTCCCTGGTCCCTGCTTTCGTCCTACAACCCATCATCCGTCACTTCCGCGTCGATGATGACCGGGATTCGCATCGCGGCGCGCAGCGAGTCGACGAAATCGGCGATCGCGTGCCGCACGGGCTCGGACGGTTCGACAAACTCGATGCCCGATCGGTAGACGGTGCCGTCGTTGCTCAACTCGCCGACGAAGCAATGGACGATCCGGCCCTTGACGACGACCGAGCGTTCGCCAAGCGACAACCGGAACTCGTGGAGCGAGTCGAGCTGCAGCGGAAACGGGACCTCGATCTGGGCACCGTTGTGGCTGATTTCAACGATGGTCATCGTCTGAAACACCATGACCGCGCCCTCGAGCTGCCCCTTTGGAGCGATCCGGTCCATCGCGCGCTTCTCCGTTTCTTCAATCATAGGGCGGTCACTGATTGCCGACGGTCCACAGCTCTCACTCCGTCCGTGCCGGTGTCGTCCGCGTTGTTCGTGTGATTCCGTGCCTCGTGCTGTCTGTGGCTCATCTCGCTCGCACATGCTCCAGATAGTCACCGGATGCGATGCGGGATGCACGCCCGAGAGGTGCGTTGTAGAAGTACACGCTCGCCGTCGCGAGGGAACCGCCTGCCAGGCGCACCTCGGTTTCCTGACGAGGTACAGGCTGCTGTCGGGATCTTCCACCCGGTAACCTTCGATCTCGTCGAGCGCCGCGAGGACGCTCTCGCGCCCGGCCATCTCGTAGACTTCGCCCCACACGAGCCCATCTGGCGCAGGCACCGCCGCGGGATACAAGCCGACGTCGAAAAGCGCCGCGCGAATCGCACCGCGTCCGACGTACGTCAGCCTGTCATCGATGCCAGCGCGCCGCCGCCTGTCGAAGCCGGCCATCAACGTGCCGTAGAAGAAGACCAGATCAGCCACGTGGACACGCCGGAAAAGACTACACGGGGGATGGGAACCTCTGCAAGGTCGGCCGCAAAAGGAAACGGCCGGCTGATGTCAGCCGGCCGCTTCGCGTGGAGGGCGTGAGGGGCGGTTCGCGAACCGCCGCTAGCTCGAGCTCAATGGATTGCGTTCACCTTCTGATGCATCAGCTCGAAGAGCTCTGCCGGCAGCGCGAATGACAGCCTGACGGTCTTGCCATCCCCCGACATCTGCAGCGACTGGATGAGCGAGGTGAGCTTCGGATCGTTCTGGCCCTGGAGTCGCGCCAGCGAAATCACCCCGTTGAGGACGCCGCGCAGGTTCTCGGCACCCTGGTCATCGTTGGCTTCGGCGCGCAGCTGGGCGGAGATGCCGCCGTTGACGTGCCCGGCGACCGCCAGCCATCTGACGGGCGGAATCCTGCTTGCGATTTCGTCGGGCAACTTCGCCTGGCTGGCGAGGAGGTCGAAGCGACCCACCGCCCACGCGTTGTTCGTCGCGGCGATGTCCTTCACGAGCTCCATCATCTCGTTGTTGCTGGTGATGCTCTGCGCGCTCAGCTGCGCGTCGATGGCCCCCTTGACGCTGCCCACGTCGCCCAGAGCGACCAGCCCCGGCTCGAGAAAGGCCAGGACGCCGGTCTTGTCGACCGCCTGGGGGGTGTGACTGTGCCGGCGTCCGGCGAGTCATCGTTCGAGGGCGTGTGACGGAGCGTCAGCAACCGCTTTCCCTTGTATTCCTCGACCACCGCTCCGTGGTCACGCGCCAGGCCCTCGAGCTTCACGATATCGAAACGGCCACGCGCGACGACGACCCCGTTGGGGTGCATGCCACCGGGAATCCCGGTGACCGCCGCGACCACGTAGTCGATGTCGTTCTCGAGGTCGATGCCGGTGTGCTCGAAGAACTCCCGCTGCCCGTCTTCCCCCATTGGGGTATTTCCCATTGACTGCTTGAATCGCTGCCGGAGCTCCGACTTCATGATGCTCTGGACGTCCACGTAGCCGACAAACGAGGCCTCCTTGTCGATATAGGCAAGCTCGTTCGGACCCGACGAGGCCACGAGGGCCTGGAATCCACCACCGTAATAGGCAACCAGCCCCGTGCAGAGCCCTCCAGCGAGGATTGCGGCGGAACCGGTAAGGAAATATCGGGTTTTCTTCGTCATCGTGAGCCCTCTGGAAGGATTATACAGAGCCAAGGGGTAAAAAGTTCCGCAAAGAACAGTGTCTGCGGCAGTTAGGTGGGACGGGGGGCGTCGGAACTGTGCTTAGCAGGTTCAAGAGGTTCAGGAGGTTCAGGGCTGAACCCCGAACCCATGAACCTCGTGAACCCTCTGAACCACTTGAACCTACAGGATTACTGCTCCAGTACGTATTCCTTGCGCGCGACAATCCGGGCACCCCAACCGAGGAAAACGGCCCAGATCAGCGTGAGCCAGAACAGGCTGGTCCCGAGGCCGGGGGTCTCCCGGAACAGCCCCTGAATCATGCTGACGACCCCGTCGCTTGGCATCGCGTGGGGCACGATGGCCTGGAGGTAGAACATCACCGTGAATTGCTTCAGGTAGCCGGGGAACGCCAGCGCGGCCTGTTCCCAGCCGAACACGAAAATGAGCCCGATGAGCAAGGGCCGCTTGAACTTGGCGCCGACGAAAGCGAAGACGGCCCCGTAGACGGCCAGGCCGAGGGCGAGCAGCAGCAGGTCCTTCAGGAGGTCCGGAAATGCGGCCCCCAGGCTGCCCTTGAGCGGCACGATCAGGAGATACACCAGGACGACCGACGGCAGGACCACGAAGACCGTGCAGCCGAGATACGCGAGGTATTTCCCGACGAGCACGGCCCCGCGAGGAATCGGCCGCGTGAACAGATACGTAATCGTCTTGTCTTCGACCTCGTCGGCCATGAGCGAGGTCCCGTAGAACACCCCGAGCACGGGCACGATGAAGCGCAGGTACATCCCCCAGATGATCAGCCCGAACATGGCCGGGCCGGTCATCCGGATGGACGAACTGCCACCGCCGCCTCTCGGCTGGTCGAAGAACGGCGCCCCCAGTGCCACCAGCGCCCGCAGGATGAGCGCGATGAGCACGGGCGCCGCGACCACCAGCGCCATGAAGATCGTCCGCCGGGACCACAGCATCTCGCCGATCGAGAGATCGAAGATGCGCAGGCTCGACGCGACAAAGCCCGGGGGGCGGCGCATCGGCGCCGCCACCGGCACCGTGGGGCTCTCGTTCCGCATTTGACTGGGCGACGAGTCGTTCGTCATTTGACCAGGTACTGGAAAACGGCCTGCAGGTTGTCGTCGGGCGAGGTGACCTCGTCGATGGCGCCGAACTCGCCGGTGGCGGCCATGTCGGTCAGCCGCGCATAGAACCGGTCCGGCTTCCCGGTCTCGATCACCACGGCATCCTGCTCGAACCGCAGGCTCCGGACATCATCGTGGATGAGGAACTCGCGGGCGAGGCGGCGCGGATCAGCGGCGCGAACGTAGACCGTGTGCGGATGTTCGTCGATGAGGTCGCGGATGTGGTGCACGTCGCCTTCGGCGAGGATCCGGCCGTTGTTGATGAGGAGGATGTTCGCCGTCATCGACTCGATCTCGTGCAGGATGTGGCTCGAGACGATGATGGACTTGCCGGCGCGGGCCCACTCACGAATCAGGCGGATCGTGCGCCGGCGCGCGAGTGGATCCATGCCCGAGAGAGGCTCGTCGAGGATGAGGAGCGCGGGATCGTGCACGATGGCCTGGGCGAGCTTGACGCGCTGGCGCATCCCCTTGCTGTAGGCGCCAATCTTCTTGCCCGCCGCGTCCATGAGATCGACCGTCGTCAGCGCGCGGCGCGCGGCCTCGTCGGCGGCTTTCTCGTCGAGACCGTTGAGCCGCACGAGCGCCGTGACCCACTCGAGGCCCGTCATCCGCTCGTAGAAGGCGTCCTGTTCCGGGCAGAACCCAATCTCGAAAAAGAGCTTCGGATTGCCCCAGATCGGTTCGCCGAGCACCGTGACCGAGCCTTTGCTCGGCTTGAGCTGACCGGTGATGAGCTTCATGAACGTCGACTTGCCCGCGCCGTTCGGGCCGAGCAGGCCCGTCACGCCCGGCGGAACGTTCACGGTGACGTCGTTGAGACCGATGACCTGCCCGTACCACTTCGAGACGTGCTCGGCCGTGACGATCGGCACGCCGGCCACAGGCACGCTCACGTCACCACCTCGACACCGCGCACCCGCCGCTCGAGAATCGAAATCGACAAGACGATGAGCGCGACGATGACGATGAGCGAGACCTGCCACGGCGTCATGTAGCGCGGTGGGATGCGAAAGACGACGTCCACGACCTGAGCGAGGCTGGTGACGGGCGAGATCCACGAGAACGTGGAACTGCCGGTGATGGCGTAGAGGACCTGATAGATCGCGGCCGTGAAGAACAGCACGCCGGCATACAGAATGGAGACGTATCGGCTGCTCTTCGACAGCGACGACAGGGCCAGCATCGTGAACGTCGCGAGCAGGACCTGCAGGAGCGAGGCGACGGTGATGGCCGGGAAGAGAAACAGGTTGGCTCTCAGAAACTGGAAGCTGCCGGCGAACATGACCTGCACGAGGAGCAGCAGGATGCCTGGCACCCACGTGATGATCATGAGGAAGAAAAAGAGTACCGCGGCCTTGCCCGCGATGTACTCGGCGCGTCCGAGCGGCTTGGAGAGGTAGATCTGAAGGGCGTTGGCCCGCCGGTCGTTGGCGATGAGGCCGGCCCCGACATAGATCGTCATGATGAAGACGAACAGGTCCTGCTGGGCCAGGAAGTCTCTGAAGGTCTCGGCCGTCGGCGCGAACATCGCGACCTGTGGGAAGTTGACCGTGAAGTAGATCTGGGCCGCGCGGCCGACGAACTGAAACCAGGACATGAGCAGCAGGCCGAGGAACAACCGCTTGCGGACCATGGTCATGATCCCGGCTTTCGCGATCACGAGCCACGCCCGTCCGGGCGGAGCTTTCTCGCCCTCGTAGCGTCGGTAACTCTGGTCGTGAATAGGCATGCGCTGCTAGCTCACAGATACAGTCTGCGGTCCGTGTTCGTGTTCGTCCCTGGGTACTATTCCTCGCCCACCGCTTTTGCGAACACGTCCTCGAGCGTCGGCACGCTGGGCCGCAGGTGGCGGACCTGCACGCCCTCTTTTGCGGCCAGCGAAAAGATGAACTGCTGGTCGCGATGGTCCGAGCCCCCGACGCCGGAGGGCACGAACACGCGCATCACGTCTTCATCGGTGGAGTGGCACTCCATCCCGGCCTTGCGCAGGACCTCGATGAACCCCGGGAGGTTGCCGCCGACGACTTTCACGCGCAACTCGAACACGCGGCCGGCGGGCCCCTTCAACTCCTCGATAGGACCCTGCGCGGCGATCTGCCCCTTGTCCATGACGACCACGTGATCGCACGTGAACTCGACGTCCGGCAGCAGGTGCGACGAGAGAATCAGGCTCACGTTCTTGTTGTGGCCGAGATCGCGAATGAGCTCGAGCATCTCGTCGCGGCCCTTGGGATCCATGCCGTTGGTGGGCTCGTCGAGGAAGAGGAGATCGGGGTCGTGGACGATCGCCTGCGCCAGCTTGATGCGCTGCTTCATCCCGGTCGAATAGGTCTCGAGGTTGCGATAGCGCGCCTCCCCGAGGCCGACGTAGTAGAGGACCTCGTGCGCGCGCTGCATCGAGTCGACGGCGGGAAGGCCCGCGAGCTGGCCGCAGTAGGCCACGAAGGAGACGGCATTCATGCCGGGGATGTGGCCGTCGGTCTCCGGCATGTAGCCCAGGCGGGCGCGAATCTCCATGGGCTTTGCGGCGACGTCGAGCCCGAGCACCTGCATGCGCCCCTGGTTCGGCTTCACGAAGCCGAGCAGCGCCTTGAGCATCGTGCTCTTGCCGGCGCCGTTCGGTCCGAGCAGTCCCACCGCGCCCCGCTCGAAGCGCGCCGTGATGTTCTTGAGCGCCTGGTTCTTGCCGTAGATGACGGTCACCCCTTCGAGCAGTACGGCTGGCTGAGCCGCAGCCGGCGGGCCGAGGGGCATCGGCTTCACGTCGGGCCCGGGGGTCTGAATGTTCGAATCCAAGTGGTTAGCTTATACGCGAAACGGGCTCAGCGAGTTTCGGCGATGCCCTTGAGACCGAGCGCCTCGGCCTCGACCCGCATGAACGCAATCACATTCGTGATGTGCTCGTCGAGCGGGAGGCCGATTTCCTCCGCGCCTCGACGAAGGTCGTCCCGGTTGACCGCCCGGGCGAACGCCTTGTCCTTCATCCGCTTGATCACGGAACTGGCTTCGAGATCGAGGATGCTCTTCGAGGGCCGCACCAGGGCGGCCGCGGTGACGATGCCCGACATCTCGTCACAGGCGAAGAGCGTGTGCTCGAGACGCGACTCGCGCGGCACGCCGGAATATTCGGCGTGCGAGAGAATCGCCCGCGTCACCCACTCCGGATAGCCCTTCTGCTTCAGGATCTCGACGCCACGAAACGGATGGTTGGCCTGATCGGGCCACCGTTCGTAGTCGAAGTCGTGGAGGAGCGCGACCACTCCCCACTCCTGCTCGTTCTCTCCCCACAGCCGCGCATAGCCGCGCACCGCGGCCTCGACGGCGAGCATGTGCTTGCGCAGGCTCTCGCCCTCGGTATACTCCGTCATCAATGCCCAGGCATCATCTCGAGAGATCATGTCCGCCCATTTCCCTTCTCGCCGATACGGCTTTGCGAATCACGTGCTCGGTTATCGCCGTCAGCCCGAACGGCACCAGGTCATCGGGATCCGCGATGGTGACATCGCCGACGTCGGATCCGGCGCGGAGAGGCCCGCCCGTTGCGCGGCACAGATAATCGATCAGCACGAAGTGGTACCGCACGCGCGCGTCCTCGTCGCGCGAGATCCGATCGAAGACCTCGACGATTGGCCCGACGTCGACCGTCAGCCCGGTTTCCTCGGCAATCTCTCGGATGACTCCCGCCTCGAGCGTTTCACCGACTTCGACGGCCCCGCCCGGCAGGCTCCACTGCCCCGCCAGCGGCTCGTACAGACGCTTGACGAGAACGACGCTGGTCTGTGCGATTGGCGTCGACCATCCAAGCGCTCGCGCCTCGGCCGGGGCGACCAGAATCACCGCGCCGACGCCCACGATGGGCGCCGACGCGGCACGATCGGCGCCGACGCCGACGATCGGCCGGGCTGTCGAGGCACATTCGCGATCCGCCGACCCATCACCTTCACCACCACCCGCTTGCGCCTCTGCCCGTCGAATTCGGCGTAGAAGATCTGCTCCCACGGACCGAGATCGAGCTTGCTCTTCGTAATCGGCACCATCACCTGATGCCCCATGATCGTGCGCTTCAGATGAGCGTCCGCATTGTCTTCGCCCGTCTGGTGATGCTCGTAGGGCAACCCGGCGGGCGCGAGCTTCTCGAGCCACGTCTGAAAATCGGAGATGAGGCCGGCTTCCCAGTCGTTGACATAGACGCCAGCCGTGATGTGCATCGCCGACACCAGCACCATCCCGTCGTCGATGCCGCTCTTCTTGACGATCGCGGCCACCTCGTCGGTGATGCGGATGAACTCCTGACGCTCGTTCGTCGTGAACCAGAGATAGTCGGTGAAGGTTTTCATCATGACAAGCGGCAACGACGCTTCGGCGTTGAACTCCCACGTGCCGACAAGGCCCGCCCGATAGCGCCGCAGACCGGCCGCGCCGATCATGGCCGCGTTGTCGGTCGAGAGCGCAATCGGCGGCACGAAGACCGGCACTCCGGCCCGCGCGCCTCGCGCCTCGGTGTCCGCGCGAAGCCTGCTGTTGGCAGAGACGCCGCCGGCAATCCCGACGCTCCGTGCACCCAGCCACCGCGCGGCCTCGAACGTCCGCTCGAGAAGCGCGTCAACCACCACGCGCTGAAAGCTCGCGCAGATATCCGCGACATCCTCCGCGGGAAGGGCGGCGCCGGGCGTGAGGCAGGCGGTGCGTTCCTGCACGAGCCTCAGGACGGCCGTCTTCAGCCCAGAGAAGCTGAAGTCGGTGCGTCGCGCCACGTGGGCCGGCAGCAGATCGGAGCCTGTGGCGCGCGGCGCGTTACGGTCGGCGTGGGTCATCCGGGTCACCGGAAAACTGAAGCGATCCTCTCGACCCTCGCGCGCCAGCCGATCGATCACCGGCCCCCCCGGATACCCGAGCCCCAGTAGCTTGGCCACCTTGTCGTACGCCTCTCCGGCTGCATCGTCTCGCGTCCGTCCGATCAGGCGGTAGGCGCCGGGCTCGGGCACGAGGTAGAGGCTCGTGTGTCCGCCGGACACGACGAGCACGGCCGCCGGCAGCGGCAGCTCGCCGTGCGCGAGCGTGAGCGACTCGATGTGACCCGCCAGATGGTGCACCGGGACGATCGGAAGGCCCCGTGCCCACGCGAACGCTTTCGCGAAGGCGACTCCTACGAGCAGCGACCCGACGAGCCCTGGTCCCTGGGTCACGGCGACGGCGCCGACGTCGGCCCTCTGCGCGCCGGCCTGCGCGAGCGCCGCCTCCACGACGCCGCAGATGTCGCGAACGTGCTGGCGCGACGCGAGCTCAGGGACGACGCCTCCCCATTCGCGATGGATGGCTGTCTGCGATGCCACGATGGAGGACCGGACGTGCCAGGGCCGCGCCGGATCGCCCGTTTCGGCAACGAGCGCGGCGGCGGTTTCATCGCACGAAGTCTCGATGGCCAGCAGGTTCACGTCACGGAATAGGGATGCCGGTGTCGAAGGCCCCTTTCAGGCTTTCGCTGTAGGGCGGCCCGAAGATGCCCTTCTCGGTGATGATGCCGGTGATGTAGCGGTGCGGGGTCACGTCGAACGAGGGATTGCGGACGTGGGCGCCCTCCGGCGTCAGGCGCGCCGATCCGAGATGCGTCACTTCACGGCGGTCGCGCTCCTCGATTGGTATCTTGTCGCCGTCCGGGGTGGCGAGATCGACGGTCGAGAGCGGCGCGGCGACATAGAACGGGACCTTGTGCTCGCGCGCCAGCACCGCGACGGTGTAGGTGCCGATCTTGTTGGCGGTGTCGCCGTTTGCGGCGATGCGATCCGCGCCGACTACCACGAGATCGATTTCGCCGGCACGCATGAGCGGGCCGGCCATGCTCTCGGTGATGACCGTCGTGTCGATCCCGTCGCGCACGAGCTCCCACGCCGTCAACCGCGCACCCTGGAGAAACGGACGCGTCTCGTCGGCGAAGACCGCAATCTTCTTGCCACGCTCCACCGCGGCACGGATCACGCCGAGCGCCGAGCCATACCCGGCGGTGGCCAAGGCCCCGGCATTGCAGTGGGTCAGTATGCGCGCGCCGTCGGGCACGACCTCGGCGCCGAAGCCGCCCATCGTGCGACAGCTCGCCACATCCTCGTCGTGGATCAGCCGCGATTCGCGCTCGAGCCGGCTGGCGATCTCTTCAGTCGACTGACCCGCCTGCGCGGCTTCGGCAAACACGCGCTTCATCCGGTCGATGGCCCAGAAGAGGTTCACCGCCGTCGGCCGGGTCGCGGCCATCATGTCGCACGTCTTCTGGAACTCGACGGCGAACTGCTTGGTGCCCTTGGCGGTGCTGCGCTGCATCCCGAGGGCGATGCCCATCGCCGCTGACACACCAATCGCGGGGGCGCCGCGGATGATCATGGTGCGGATCGCCCGTGCGACCTCCTGTGCCGTCCGGCACCGTACGTAGATTTCCTGACCAGGCAACTTGCGCTGATCGACCATGACGATCGTGTCACCCTGCCAGTCGATTGTTGGAAGCATGTTGATCGGTTCGCCGTTCGTGGTGCGTGGTTCTTCACACTTTCTTCCCGCTATTCTAGCAGCCTGGCGTCGAACGGCAGCGGCAGGAGCGCCGAGAGCCGCAGCGTCGCCGTGGTCCGCTCGAGATTGGCGAGTATCACGTCGATGTCGCCGCAGTCCTCCCACAGGAGCTGGCGGCACGCCCCGCAGGGCGGCGTCGGGCTCTCGGTATCGGCCACGACGACGATGCGCGTGAAGACGCCGTGTCCTTCCGAGAGCGCCTTGACCAGCGCCACGCGTTCCGCGCACAGGGTCAGGCCGTAGGTCGCGTTCTCGATGTTGCAGCCCGTCACGACCACGCCGTCGCTCGTCTCGAGCGCGGCGCCCACCTTGAACCCGGAGTAGCGGGCGTGCGCGCGCGTGCGTGCGAACGTCGCGGCCGCAACGAGCGCCTCCGCAAGATCGGCTTCGCTGGCGATCGTGATCTCGAGCGGGACGGCCTCCACGCCGAATCGTCGCGCCGGTCGCGGCCCGACCGGCGCTCACCGCGTTGTGAGGGCGGTGTTCGCACCTCGAGATCCTCGGCGCCTTTGCCGGTGCGGCGGTTGGAGGAGGTGGCGGAACGGCCGGTCCTGCGGTCGGTGTGGGTGCGACGCTCGACCTTCGGCCAGGCCGGCTTCGGGACACGTGTGTCAGAGTCGCTCAACGATGCCCTCCAGAAGCGAGCAGAATTCGCTGCGGACGCGCCGTGCCACGTCCATCACTTCGTCGTGGACGAGCGGCTGCGGCAGCACACCCGCCGCCATGTTGGTAATGCACGAGATGCCGAGCACCTCCATTCCCATGTGACGCGCAACGATCGCTTCGGGCGCGGTCGACATGCCGACGGCGTCGGCGCCGATCGTCCGGAGGTAACGGATTTCCGCGGGGGTCTCGTAACTCGGTCCGTGCAGCGCGGCGTAGACGCCGTGCGCCAATGCGAGCCCCTGCGCGCGCGCCACGTCTCCCGCGAGCAGCCGCAGGCGCGCGGAGTAGACCTCTGACATGTCCGGAAACCGCGGGCCGAAGCGATCCTCGTTGGCGCCGACGAGCGGGTTGGTGCCCATGAGGTTGAGGTGATCGTCCATCAGCATGAGTGTGCCGGGCGTGAAGGTCAGGTTGATGCCGCCCGCCGCGTTGGTCAGGATCAGGGTCTTCACGCCGAGCGTGCCGATGACCCGCGTCGCGAACGTCACCGTCCGCATGTCGTGGCCTTCGTAGAAATGTGCGCGCCCCGAGAGTGCCGCGACACGCTTGCCCGCGATCGAGCCGACGACCAGTCGCCCGGCGTGCCCCACGACCGCCGACGCCGGCCAGTTCGGGATGTCGGCATAGGCAAACGACATCGCGTCGCCAATCGCCGCCGTGAAGTCCCCCAGCCCCGATCCGAGCACGATCGCCACGTCCGGAGCCCGCCCAATCCGGTCGCTGACCCACCTCGCGGCCTCCTGCACGCTGTCGAAATAGTCGCTGTTCCCAGTACGCAAATCCTTCGCCCCCGTGTCTCCAATCGGCACACTTTCAAGAGGTGGCTGGCACCTTCCCGGGAAAGGTGCCAGCCACCTCGGTCACAGCAGGAACCCGGCGATGGTGGCGGTGATGAAATTGGCCAGGGTGCCGGCGAGCATGGCGCGGAAGCCGAGGCGGGCCAGATCGTGGCGGCGCGTGGGCGCCAGGGCGCCGATGCCGCCGATCTGGATGCCGATCGAGCTGAAATTGGCGAAGCCGCACAGGGCGAACGTCGCGATCGTAAACGACCGCGGATCGAGCGACGCCTTCAGCGGCCCGAGCTGCGAGTAGGCGACGAACTCGTTCAGCGCCATGCGCGTGCCGAGCAGATTGCCAATCGTCGGCGCGTCCCGCCACGGCACCCCCATGGCCCAGGCGATGGGCGCAAAGACCCACCGAAAATCTGCTGCAGGCTCAGGCCGGCCAGACCGAGCATCGCGTTCACCAGGGCGACGAGCGCCAGGAACGAAATCAACATGGCGCCGACATTCAACGCCAGCGCGAGCCCTTCGCTCGTGCCCCGGCCCGCGGCGTCTATCACGTTGACGTCGGTCCGCTCGATGTGGAGCTTCACGGTCCCCATCGTGTCGGGCTGTTCGGTCTCCGGCACGAAAATCTTGGCCATCATCAACGTCCCGGGCGCGGTCATGATGACGGCCGTCAGCAGATGCTGCGCCTCGATCCCGAACAGGATGTACGCCGCCATGATCCCGCCCGAGATGTGCGCCATCCCGGACGTCATGACCGTCATCAGCTCGGACTCGGTCATCCGCGGCAGAAACGGCCGGATCGTCAGCGGCGCCTCCGTCTGCCCCATGAAGATGCTCGCCGCGACGTTCAGCGATTCCGCACCCGACGCCCGCATCACCCGATTCATCATCAGCGCAAACAGCCGCACGATGACCTGCATGACGCCGAAGTCGTACAGGATCGCGAAGAGCGCGGCGATGAAGATGATCGTGGGCAGCACCTGAAAGGCGAAGACCACGCCATACCGCGCACCCTCGGGCCCGAGCACCGTCGTCATGATGCGCGGCCACACTTCCTTGTCACCGAGCGGTCCGAAGACGAAGCTCGACCCGACGAACGCGAAGTCGAGCAGGCGGTTGATCGCGGCGCCGAGCCGCTGGAAGACCGCCTGGCCGAGCGCCGTCTTGAGCACCAGCAGCGCGAAGACGACCTGCAGCGCCAATCCCCAGGCGACGGTCCGCCGATCGATCGCGCGCCGATTCGTGGACAGCGAGTACGCCACCGCCATGATGACGATGAGGCCGACGAGCGGCTGCAGCTTGGGAAAGCCACCGTCCTGGGCGATGAGCGCGCACACGGCTGCGCCGGCGGCCGCTGCCCCGAGCACCGCGACGTCCCGCGAGTCGTACGGCACGCGTTTCAGAGGCAGGCGTTCGACTGTGCCGTGCGGATCGGACATGAATCCTCGCTGATGACAGGACCGGCTGACCAGCCGCCCGCTCTCTGAACCCTTCAGACCCGGTCGACGACGATCGGCCGCACGGCCGGCGGCGCGTCGGACACCTGCACGGCCTGCCGCAGGAGGACTCGCGCCATCTCGAGCCCGCGCCCGCCCCGGTGCCGAATCTCCATGATGCGATCGCCTTCCCGCACCTCGATGCCCGGCGGCGCGACGACGGTAATGCCCACTCCATGATCGATCACGTCGTCGAGGCGCCCACGCCCCGCTCCGAGCGCGACGGCCGCGCGGCCGACGGCTTCGGCTTCGAGCCCGCTCACGAAACCGCTCCTCGGCGCGGCGACGATCTCGTGATCCGGCGCGGACGGCAGGCGCGCGTAGTCGTCGACGACGCGCGGGTCGCCGCCTTGATGCTCGATGATCCGGCGAAACCTCTCGACGCCTGCCCCCGAGCGAATCGCGGCGCGCACGCGATCCTCGGCGTCCGCCTCCTCGCTGGCCACGCCGGCCGCCATCAGCATCCGCGCCGCCAGCAGCACCGACAACTGCTCCAGATCGGCGGGGCCTCGGCCCTTGAGCGTCTCGATCGACTCGATCACTTCGCTGGCGTTCCCGACCTCGCGGCCGAGCGGCGAGTCCATGCGGGTGATGAGCGCTTCGGTTCGCACGCCCGCGGCGCGGCCGATCGCCACGAGCGACTCGGCCAGCGCACGGGAGGCCTCCGGAGTCTTCATGAAGGCGCCCGTGCCGGTCTTGACGTCGAGGACCAGCCCGCCGATACCCTCGGCGATCTTCTTGCTCATGATCGACGCGCAGATGAGAGGGATGCTCTCGACCGTCGCGGTGACATCCCGGAGCGCGTAGAGCTTCCGATCGGCGGGCGCGATCTCCGAGGTCTGACCGATGAGCGCGCATCCGATCGACGACACGGCGGCCTTCAGTTCATCGAGCGACAACCCGGTGCGAAAGCCTGGAATGGCCTCGAGCTTGTCGAGCGTCCCACCGGTATGACCGAGCCCGCGGCCGGACATCATGGGCACGTACGCGCCGCACGCCGCCGCGAGCGGCGCGAGCACGAGCGAGGTCTTGTCCCCCACCCCGCCAGTGCTGTGCTTGTCGACCGGAGTGCCCGGCAGACCCGGATATGTCACCCGCACGCCCGATCGCACCATCGCGTCGGTGAGCGCGGCGGTTTCCTCGGGCGTCATCCCGCGCAGCAGGATCGCCATCAGCAACGCCGACGTCTGGTAGTCGGGAAGGGACCCGTCCGTGACCCCTGTCACGAACGAGTCGATGGCGGCCCGGTCGAGCACCCCGCCATCACGTTTCTGCCGTATCAGGTCGACCGCGCGCATGTGTTCGGGTGAAGAGACCGTCAAAGGAGGACTCTACTATATTGGAATTTGCTAGAATTCCGGCCAGCCTGCAGCGGGAAATGCTGAGTGCCGCATGCTGAGTCCGAATCGAGTGGGAATGGCGAGTAACGTGCAAGGCGGCTCCTCTGTCCGACTGATTGATGTCCCAGGCACCTGACACTCCCCCGCTCACTCCAGACGCCGCCAATCGCCTGGCCGAGTTCGCCCGCGTCTGCAAGGCCGCGGCGCGCGCGGTGTCGCTCTACCCGGGAGGGCACCCCGCGATCGGTGTGTCGTTGACACGGCTCGAGCAGGCGACCGAACGATTGACGGACGGAGGTCCCTACAAAGTCCAAGGTCCTGTCCGACGGCCTGCTCATCGAAGGCGCCCGGATGGCCAAGCCCGACCCGGCCGTAGCGGAGCTCGCCGCCCTCCTCCACCGTCACCTGATCGGCCGCCTGACCCTCAACGCCGGCGCCACTGCGGAATCATGGCGCACGCTCCTGCTGCTGCTGGCACGAAGCCCGGAGGAAGTGCGCACCGACGGTGGAATCGGCCGGCTCTGGGCCACGGCCGGCGGACCGAGCCTCGAGATCACAGAAATCGACTATGCCGAGGTCCTGCGCGAGAAACAGGGGCTCGCCGCAACCATCGATTCGATCATCGAGGCGGCGATGTCCGGGCCCACCCTGACCGTGGACGACGCGGCGATCCGTGCGGTCGTCGGCATCATCCAGGATTCGGCCAAGCTCGAGCAATTGATGCTGCAGATCGAGTTGACGGCGTCCAGGAGCCCGCAGGGCGTGGAGCTCCAGACGGCGGCGCTCCTCAATATCGTGCGCGGACTCGTCGATTACGTCAGCCGGACGGACCCGCAGCAGTTGAACACCCTCTTCGAGCAGTTCGGGAAAGGCGTCAGGCACCTGTCGGTCGAGGCGATGATCGCGCTCCTCGCCGAGCGAAAACGGCCCGAGGCGATGGCGGGCAGCGTCAACGTGGTGAGCGCGCTCATCGAGAGCATGAACGACGAATCGGTCGCCGGGTTCGTCGCCGACTCGGTCGTGGCGGAACGAGGCGCCTCCGAGCGTCTCGCGCACGCGTTCAAGTCGCTGGTGCCGGAGTTCGATCGCCAACGCCAGCTCCTCGCGCTTGCGCGCGAGGAAGTGGCCGCGTCCGACATGGCTCGCGAACAGGATCAGGAGGAGTTCAAAGGCCTCTGGAACGGCGTCGAACAGATGCTGACGTCGTACACCGACGCGCGCTACGTCTCGGAGGACTACGCGCGCGAGCTCTCGCACGCCCGCACGCTGCCGGTCGACGTCGAGCGCGTCAGCGACGACCCTCCGGAGCGGATCGCGGCGTGGCTCGCGACGGTCGGCGACGCGGCGCTGCGAAGCTCGATCAGGATCTGCTGACGGATCTTCTGCACATCGAACACGACCCGTCCCGCTGGCGCGACATCGCCGACACGGTGACCACGCACGCCGACGATCTGGTTCGCGTGGGCAACTTCGAGTCGGCGTGGCACCTGATCGAAACGGTCATCGAACAGGGGAACGCCAGCCCGTTCCGGCGCCCGCACGCGACCGCGGCGCTCGATCGCTTCGCGCAAGGATCGCTCATCAAGCACATCGCCCCGTATCTGCGGTCGGCAGACGGTGCGCGTTACGAGCGATTCAAGCGCATCTGCCACGCGATCGGCCCATCGATCGTCGTGCCGCTCGCCGAGGTGCTGGCGATCGAGCAGCACGAAGGAGCGCGGAAGCAGCTGCGGGATGTCCTGGTCGGATTCGGACCGAAGGGCGCGGAAGCCGGTACGGCCGCTGCTCAACGCGCAGCGATGGGAGATCCGCCGCACGGCGGGCTTCCTGCTGCGGGAATTGGGCGGGGCCGAAGGTCTCAAGGAACTGGTGCCGCTGCTCACCGACGCCGAACCGCTCGTGCGGAGCGAGGCGGTGCAGGGATTGATGCTGAACGGCACGAAGGAAGCGGCCGTCATCCTGCTCGACGCCCTGACCGCCAGCAAGGGCAAGCCACGCGAATGGCTGCTCGCCGAAGTCCTGCGGCTGCGGGACCATCGCGCCGCGCCCCTCTACAGCTATCTCGTCCGGCAGGTGAGTCGCGAACAGTTCCCGCAGCTCTACCTCACGGCCATCGAGGCCCTCGGATTGTTCGGCGGCGCGGACGCGATCGAGGCTCTGAAGGTGCCGATGCACACCGGTGACTGGTGGCGCCATCGCGAATCGGAAGTACGCGGCGCCACCGCCCATGCCCTGAGCCGAATCGGCACGGGACACCCGGAAGCCGTGGCGAGGGGCTGCGCGCGGCGCACCCGGGGCGGTCCGCCGTCCGCGCCGGCTCGCAGGAACGGGAGACCCGCCAATGGCGACCACCGATCGCCGGCGGGCGCGTGCCCGTCTACGAAGAACTGCTGCGGCGGTTCGCGTCGGGACGCGCGCCGCGCAGCTCTACGCGTCGACCATCCCCTGCTCGGCCGGAACGTCGACGGCCTGCTCGCCGCGCTCAAGACGCTCCAGCAGCAGCAACTGTCGATGACCGTCGGCATCGTCGATAACGAGTTCGTGGTTGCCGACACGCCGCTGCCAAAGACCAGCGCCGCCATGAAGGACTTGATCGACAAGTCTGCTCGCCAACAAGATGGAACGGATCTCGTTCGAGCGTGGCGTCACGCCGGAGGAAGATCGTCGGCCTCATGCTCGCGGTGGCCAAACTCCCGCCAGAAAGGCGGCGGCGAGGCTCCGGCGTGGAAATTCCCGCACATCCGGATCGGACAGATTACGTCCGAGGAACAGGGGCGCGACGGCATCGCCAGCGATATGGCGGCAATCCGGCAGCTGTACACCAGCGCCGTCTCCGCCGCAGAAGCGGCTTGGGGACAGCGGCGCTGCGAAGGCAAGCCGGACGTGCCCGCGGCGCTCCACGCCGTCGAAGGTCTCGCCGACGCGGTCACGCAGAACCGGACGGCGCTCGTCGCGCTGACGGCGATGCGCAACTACGACAACTACACGTTCACGCACATGGTGAACGTGTCGATCCTGACCATGGGTCAGGCGCGGGCGCTCGGGATCGAAGGGCGCCTGCTGCGCGAGTTCGGACTGTCGGCCCTGATGCACGACATCGGCAAGGTCCGGACGCCGAAGGAGATCCTGCAGAAGCCCGAGCGTCTGACCGATCAGGAATTCGTCATCATGCGCCGCCATCCGGTCGAGGGCGCGGAAATCCTGCGCCGGACGCCGGAAATGCCGATCCTCGCGCCGGTGGTGGCCTTCGAGCATCATCTCCGGCTCGACGGTACCGGATACCCCGAGGGCGCGAAGCGCAGCGCGCTCAACCTCGGCACGATGATCTGCAGCATCGCCGACGTCTACGACGCGATGCGATCGCAGCGCGCCTATCAGCAGGCGTTTCCGACCGATCGCGTTCTCGCCGTGCTGAAAAAAGACGACGGCGCGCATTTCGATGCGAACCTGGTCCGGCGCTTCGTGCAGTTGCTCGGGATTTATCCGCCGGGCACGCTCGTCAAGCTGCAGTCCGACTCGGTCGCCGTGGTGACGCGCGTTCACGCGCCTGACCCGTATCGGCCGCGCGTCAAGGTGCTCTTCTCCCCGACGGAGCCGCCTACGACATGCCGCCCGAACTGAACCTCTGGGAACGCAGCGCCCGACGGGTCGCCCGCCGACAGCGTCATCGGTCCGGTCGAACCGTCACTATACGGTATCGATCCGTTGAACTACGTCGAGGGTAAGGGCGCGGGCGTGAGCGAAGGCTTGCGCACCGTAGCGCGTGGCCTTCGTCGGACTGGCCGCGGGCTTCGCGTGGCACGCGATCCGCACGGTCCATGATCCCGCCGTCGTCGCCGGATCGCCTCGTCTCGGAGCTGCGGCTGGCGCAATTCGCGGCGCTGCTGCTCTCGCTCACCGGCGGCGCCTACGTCGGATTCGCGGTCGCCCACGAAGCGCAGGCCGGCGTGGGCTTTGATATCGCGTTCGCGGTCGGGTTCCTGGTCGATCGCGGCCAGCACGCTCGTCACGCGATCCGCGGCAGGGGCTGACGGTCCTGGCGCTCGCCTTCGCGGCCCATGCGGTCGTCGACGTCGCCCATCGACCCGGTCTGCTGGCCGACGGCATCGCGCCGCGCTGGTATCTGATCGGCTGCGCGACCTACGATGTGTTACATCGGTGCCCTATGCTATCTGCCGATTCTCCGACGATGACGATCCACGTGACGGGCCGACTGAATGGATTCTCGTATCGGGGCGGTCGCTCGCCTGACCGTCGCGGCCGTACTGGTGCGCGCCGTGCGGCCGCGCCCGCACCGCGGCCGCACAGGGACGGCGCCGCGAAGCTCGTGGTCATCCTGGTCGTCGATCAGATGCGCGTCGATTACCTCGAGTGGTACGCGCGAACTACTCGGCAGGCCTCAAGCGGCTGATGCGCGAGGGCGCGTGGTTCCGCGAGGCGGCGTATCCGTATCTCAACACGATTACCTGCGCCGGCCACTCGACGATCGGCACCGGCACGTTCCCGTATCGCCACGGGATGATCCTCAATAACTGGTACGACCGGCAGACCGGCAAGACGCCTACTGCACCGACGATCCGACGATGACCGAGATCAGCTACAACGGCCTGTCGAGCGTCCAGGGCGACAGCGCGGCGAAGCTGCTGGTGCCGGCGATCGGCGAGCAGATCATGAGGCGCGGCGGCCGCAGCGTGGCGATGTCGCTGAAGCCGCGCTCGGCCGTCACGCTCACCGGCCACAACGCCACCGCCGTCGTCTGGTTCGACGATCGCGGCGGCTGGACGACGTCGACCGCGTTCACGAAGGCGCCGGTGCCGTTCGTGCAGGACGTTCATCGCCGCCAACCCGCTCACGCGCCGACTTCGACAAGGTGTGGGAGAGTCGCTGCCGCCGACGGCGTATCGCGGTGAAGACGAAGTGAAGGGCGAAGGCACGGTCGCCGGCTGGACGCGGTCGTTCCCGCATGTGCTCGCCTGCCCGGCGGCAAGGCCGATTGGGAGTATCTACTGCCGCTGGCAGCAAGTCGCCCTACGCCGACGAATACCTCGCGCGGATGGCCGCGCCGCGATCGACGCGCTGAAGCTCGGACAGGGCAAGGCCACGGACTTCCTCGGCGTCAGCTTCTCGGCGGTCGACGGCGTCGGCCACTCTTTCGGTCCGCGCAGCCACGAGATCCAGGATACGATCGTCCGGCTCGATCGCACGATCGGCCGCCTGCTCGATCATCTCGACGCAACCGTCGGACGCGGCAACTACGTGCTCGGGCTGAGCGCCGATCACGGCGTCGCGGAGATCCCCGAACAGGTCGGCGGCGGGCGCGTCGCGAGCAAGGCGGTCACCGAGGCGCTGCAGAAAGTCCTCGTGCCAGCGCTCGGGCCAGGGCACGCACGTCGCGTCGACGGTCTACACCAACGTCTACCTGACCGACGCGGCGCGCCGCCGGCTGGCGAAGGACCGCGCGCTGCGCGAAGCGGCGCTGGCCGCCGCGCGCGGCGTCCAGGGCATCAGCTACGCGTTCTGGGGACCTGATCTCGCGACGAAGCGGCGCACGGCAGTCGTCGAGGATCCGGTTCGCCGTGCCGCGGCGCTCAGCCATCACCCCGCCGCAGCGGCGACATCATCGTCGCACCGGCCGAAAAGTGGATCATGTCCACGGCCATCACGACGCACGGCACACAGTATGCCTACGATCAGCGCGTGCCGGTGATGTTCTTCGGTGCCGGTGTGCGCGCGGGAACCTATTCCGGGCGCGCCACGCCAGCCGATCTCGTGCCGTCGCTCGCCGCCGTCGCAGGGTTGAAGATCGCTTCGACCGACGGACACGCGCTCAAGGACGCTCTGCGGTAGAAATAATCGCGCCGCGCCTGCCCTCGCTTGGAATCGCTTCCCCGTTTGGAGGCAGCATGTCCCGTTCCCCCGACAGGTCTTCGAGGACTCGCCGAGGTGCATTCGCGGCCCGCGGCCGGCCGTGGCTGCGCGATGCCGTGCTCGCGACCGCCGGCGCCGCAACCATCGCGATCTGGCTCATGCCCGCCGCCGCGCAGCAGCGGGCCGTGCGCGGCCGCACACAGCTTGCGGCGCAGTCCGCCTCGGAGGTCCGCGATGCGGCACCGCGATCGATGGATCCGATGCGCCGGGCCGGGGAACTGCGGCTGCGAACGCGCGCGAGGATTCTCTGGTCGCGGGCGCACGCACGAGCGGTTCGATCAGTTCTACCGCGGCGTCCGCGTGTTCGGCGGGGACGTCGCCCAGCAGTTGAATCGCGGGCAGGTCGTCTCGCTCTTCGGCAACGTCTACGACGACATCGACATCGATCCTTCGCCGGATGTCGACAGCGCGGCGGCGCGGGGCGCGATCGAGACGCTGACGGGCGTCGACATCGGGCGCCAGCCCGAGCTCGTCGTCCTTCCGCGCGAGGGCGGCGGCTACGCACTGGCCTGGCGCGTGCGCGCGATGACCGGCAACGACCTCCGCGAATACTTCGTCGACGCGAGGTCGGGCTCGGTGGTCATTCGAGTACAGCGATCTCGAGAGACGCAGAGCGCCGTCGGACGCGGCACGGGCGTACTCGGCGACAGCAAGAAGATCAGCGCCACGTCGAGCGGCGGACAGTTCACGACCACGGATCGGCTGCGGCCGCCCGCGATCAACACCTACGACATGAAGTCCGATCTGACGCGGACGACCCGCTATCTGAACAACCTCATACAGCTCGCGGCGAGCGATCTGGCGGCCGACGCGGACAACACCTGGACCGACGTCGCCGCGGTCGATGCGCACGTCTACGCCGGATGGACGTACGACTACTACTTCAAGCGGTCAGCCGCCGCGGCCTCGACAATCGCGACATTCCGATCGTCAGTCTCGTGCACCCGGTGCGGCGGACTCGGACGTCTTCACGCAGTTCGACCGACTTCTCCGAGTTCTACACCAACGCGTTCTACGCGGGCGACGGCGTGATGGTCTACGGCGAAGGACTGCCTCCCAACGTCACGCTCGGCGGCCAGTCCTGGGACTACGTCGCGGGCGCGCTCGACATCGTCGCGCACGAATTGACGCACGGGGTGACCGACTACTCGTCGAGCCTGATTTATATGAACGAGTCCGGGGCGCTCAACGAGGCGTTCTCCGACATCATGGGCACGTCGGTCGAGTTCTATTACCAGCCGGCCGGGCAGCGGCAACCTGCGCGCCGACTACGCTGATCGGCGAGGACGTCGTCAAACCTGGTGGCATCCGCTCGATGGAGAACCCGAGCGCCTACGCCGATCCCGATCACTACTCGCGCCGCTTCACCGGAACCGAGGACAACGGCGGCGTGCACATCAACTCCGGCATCGCCAACCACGCCTTCTACCTCGCAATCGAGGGCGGCACGAACCGCACGTCGGGGCTGTCGGTGCAGGGCGTCGGCGGCGGCAACCGCGAGCAGATCGAGCGCGCGTTCTACCGGGCGTTCACGCAGATGCTGCCGGCCAACGCGACGTTCGCGGTCGCCCGTTCCGCCACCATCCAGGCCGCGCGCGATCTCTTCGGTGCCAACAGCAATGCCGAGCGCGCCATTACCCAGGCCTGGACCGCGGTGGGTGTCAATCTTCGAGGGGCCTCGCCCCTCGGACTCCCCGACACGCGCTCTCGCGCGCCGCTTCGCTCGCTCCATCGTCAGCGGCAGGTTCATGAGACAGCTTCTAGCGGAGACCACATGCGTCGCGTATCGGGATAGCGGCCGCATTCTTGGTGGGCGCCGGCGCCGCGTCGGCGCAGACGTGGAGCGAGCGCGTGCACGTGAGCGTGAACGGCGCGTTCCAGGCGACGACCAACGATTTCAGCGACCGGTTCGAATTCGAGAAAGACCTCGAGACCGGATCGACCGATGCCGACTATCGCGTCAAGGGCGGCTTCCTCTTCGACGCCGGCGCCGGCGTGCGCCTGTGGAAGAACATCGGCGCCGGCGTCGCCTTCTCGTACTTCACGCGCAAGGACGGCGCCACGACGGAAACGCAATCGCCGCACCCGTTCTTCCTCGAGCAGTTCCGGACCGTGTCGGGCGAGACCACCGGCCTCGCACGCGGTGGAAACCGCGGTGCACGTGCAGGCGATGTACTTCCTCAACCCGTCGGGCCCGCTGCGCATCGTGCTTTCCGGCGGCCCGACGTTCGTGAGCGTCGAGCAGCAGCTCATCACCGAGGTCGTGCTCACCGAGGCGTATCCGTTCGACACCGCGGAGTTCGCGCGCGCAGACCGAGAAAATCAAGAAGTCGACGCCGACGTTCAACGTCGGCGCGGACGTGATGTGGATGCTCAATCGCTCGACCGGCGTCGGCGGCATCGTGCGCTACTCCCGGTCGAGCGTCGAGCTCGACGCACCGGAAAACCGCCGCGTGTCGGTGGATGCGGGCGGGTTCTACGTTGGCGGAGGGCTGCGCCTGTTGTTCTGAACCTCCCGACTGCTGAGTGTCGATTGGGGAATGTCGATTGGGATTGGGGATTGCGGAGTGAGGATTGAGGTTGCGGATTGCAGCGATTGCGCGGATTGGCTACAATCGAGACTCGAATGCCCCGAGCAATCGTCAATCCCAATCCCCAATCCGCAATCGCCAATCCCAATCCCCAATCCGCACTCGGCCCTCTCAATCGACAATCGACACTCAGCAGTCGACAATGGGCACGTTCAAGTTTCGCTGCTCGCGGCGGTGAAGCGCGTGCCGCCCGGACGCGTCGCCACCTACGGCGATATCGCCGCGGCGGCGGGCCAGCCGCGCGCGGCGCGGGCCGTCGGCAATATCATGAGGGAGTGCCGGACGCCCGGGGTCCCCTGCCATCGCGTGATTGCCGCCGCCGGGCGGCTGGGCGGCTATGGGGGGAACCTGGAGTTGAAGCGGGCCCTCCTCCGCGCCGAGGGCGTCCTCGTATCCGGTTCCAGAATCGGAGGCAGCACTTCGAGGACAAACGGTGGATCCGGCGGAGCTAAGCAACGTGGCTCGGGCAAGGAAAGCCGTCTAACGTGACAGGGCCGGCGCCGCTGCGCCAGGGCGACCTGGCGCTGGCCGAACGATGCCGACAGGGCGAGCTGGGCGCATTCGAGGAGCTGTACCGGACGCACTCGGGCCGCCTGTACAGTGTGGCACTGCGGATGGTCAGCAATCCCGCGGACGCGGACGACCTCCTGCAGGAGATCTTCCTGTCGGCGCACCGGAAGCTCGAAAGCTTCCGCGGCGAATCGAGCCTCGGGACCTGGCTCTACCGGCTGGCGGTGAATCTGTGCCTCGATTACCTGCGCAGCCGGAGCGGACGGGCGATCCAGGTGACCGACCCGCTCGATGACGAATCGGGGTTTCCCGATGCGGGCGGCCGCGGGCTGGCGGAACAGACGGTGACGCGCATGGATCTCGAGCGCGCGCTCGCGCAGCTGCCCGTCGGGTGCCGGACGGCGTTCGTGCTGCACGACGTCGAAGGCCTCGAGCATCGTGAAGTCGGCGAGATCATGGGAATAGCGGAGGGCACTTCGAAGTCTCAGGTCCACAAGGCGCGGTTGCGCCTCCGGAGCTGCTGCTGTGCCGGACCCGGCGGGTGATAAAGGGAGCCGGCGTGGCCCGGCTGGTCATCAGAAATGACGTGCACGCGATCGCGGACCGATCTCCAGGAACTGATCGACGGAACGCTCGGCGCGATCCGGTCGGCGGAGCTGCGCCAGCACCTCGACGAGTGCGCCGAGTGCCGCGCCATCCATGACGATCTGCAGCGCATCCACGACGTCGCCGGCACGATGCGATCGGTGACGCCACCCGATCACATCTGGCTGCAGATCGCGGGCCGGCTGCGCCAGGAAGGCCGCGTGCACGATCGGCCGGCGCCGGAGGCGTCGCGGAGCGCGCAGCAGTACGTGTGGCTGGCGATCGCGGCGACGCTGGTGCTCGCCGTCGGCGCGTCGCTGTTCGTGCTGATTCCGCGCGCCACCGCGCCCGCGCCGACACCGATCGCCGAGAGCAACGCCCCGGAAAGCGACTCCGTCCAAAGTGGTGTCGAGGATCTGCGGCAGGCCGAGAAGCTCCTGCAGAGCGGCGTCGCCAAGCTGAAGGACGGGTTGGGCGCCGACAAGCAGGCGCTGCCGCCCGCCGTCGCCGACACGCTCGATCGCAATCTCCAGATCCTCGACCAGGCCATCGCCGACAACACGGCGCTCCTGCGGCAGGAACCGCAGAACGTCGCCGCGCGCAACGGCCTGTTCGATCTCCTGCAGCGCAAGATCTCGCTCCTGCAGGACACGATTTCGCTGATGAACGAGATGCGCAAAGGCAACGCCGCCGGGGTCGCGCAGGTGGTCGAGAGCGGCAACAAGTCGTGAGGTATCGGGTGAGAGGAACCGACGTTACATGCAGAGAGTCCTGACATCATCGCCGTGCTGGCGCTGGGTGTGCCGGCCGCCGCCGCGCCGCAGTCGCGCCGCGCCGAGCAATCGCGCGAGCAGCAGCGCACGGTCGAGCAATCGCGCGAACGCCGCGAGATCCTCGCGCGAGCAGCGCCGCCGCGCCGAGGAGACCGAGCGGACGACGCGGACGCTGAACATCGGTGCCGACGGCGAGATCACCGTCTCGAACATCTCGGGCGACATGGTGGTCACGCGCGGCAGCGGCACCAGCGCCACCGTCGAGATCGTCAAGACCGCCCGGGCCGAGACCTCCGAGGACGCCAAGGCGCTGCTCGGCCTCGTCACCGTCGACGTGATGGAGCGCGGGCCGCGGGCCGAGATCAAGACGCGCTACCCGTCGGAAGAGGACCTGCGCGGGCGCAACCGCCGCAACATCAACGTCAACGTCGACTTCAATATCACCGTCCCGGCGCAGGCCCGCGTGTCGCTGCACTCGATTTCGGGCAGCCTGTCGGTGCGCGATATCGCCGGCCCGCTGATGCTCGACACCATCAGCGGCTCGATCCGGCTCGCCAACACCGGCCGCACCGCCTCGGCCAAGTCGATCTCGGGCGACGTCGAGATGAGCGACACGACCGCCGAGGGGACCCTGAACGGCGGCACCATCAGCGGCACGGTCACGTTGAGGCGGATCAAGGCGCGCAGCCTGGCGCTGTCGTCGGTCAGCGGCGCGGTCGTGCTCGAGGACGTCAACAGCGAGCGCATCGACGCGCAGTCGGTCAGCGGCGACGTGCGGTTCGCGGGCGACTTCGAACCGAACGGCCGCTACGAGTTCACCTCGCACTCGGGCAGCGTGAAGCTCGCTGTCGGCAGCGGAACCGGGTTCCAGATCGAAGCCACCACGTTCAGCGGCGGCATCCAGTCGGATCTGCCGCTCACGCTCGACGGCGGCCGCCGCTCCAGGAACTCGCTGCGCGGCCGCTACGGCAACGGCAGCGCGATCCTCGATCTCACGAGCTTCTCCGGGTCGATCATCATTACGAAGCGCTAGAGCCCCGCCCTGCCCCGCCGTAGCGCGCGCAGCGCGAAGGCAGGCGTAGCGTTTCCCGACAAACCCCGCCTTGAAAGCCGCGCCCTTCTCACGAAAACCGCGAGTATTTGCTGGCATTCGCCTTGCTGGGCTGGACTGTGCCTGTGTCCGGCGGCGGGAGACGTGCCGATAAAGCCGGTATAATTGCCCAGGTCTGCCCGCCCTCGCCCTTTTCGGGGTCGCGGCAAGCTCGAGGTCTCGCACGGTCACCGCAGCCGTGCAGGAGAATGTGGCTGATGAAGAAACAAATCCTTCTGGTTGGAGTGCTCGCGTCGTCTCTGTCTGCGACGACCGCGTTGCCCAGCACCAGACACCCAAGGACCAGCCGGCGCAGACGATCGACGCGTCCGCCCCAGCTGGAGACCTGCTCCTGGGTACGGTCCGAATTCCGAAGGCGGTGACCGCTGACGGCAAGCCGCTCCCCGCCGGCACCTACCAGGTGCGCCTGACCGGTCAGGAAGCGGGCCCGCCCGCCGTGGGGGTGACCGAGAACCTCGAACGCTGGGTCGAGTTCGTCCAGGGCAAGGTGGTCAAGGGACGCGAAGTCGTCTCGATCGTCCCCGCAACCGAGGCAAAAATGGTTGCCAAGGACGCGCCGCCGCCGGCCAATGGCGTGAAGGTCCAGACGCTCCGCGGCAACGACTACGTCCGGGTCTGGTTCAACAAGGCCGGCAATTACTACCTGGTGCACCTGCCCACCGGCGCTGCTGGCAACTGAGCGCCGGCTGCAGGCTTCGGGCTCCAGGCTCCAGGCTTCGGAAGACCACAGGATCTCCGTGATTTCCTGGAGCCCGAAGCCTCGAGCCTAGAGCCCCCTTACAGCGCCATCACGTCGAACTGCTCGTGATGCAGTTGACCATCGGGCTTGATCGTCACCTGCTTGCCGAGCGCCTGCTGTAAGTCCTTCAAGAGCCGCGGCTCCTCTTCCTTCAGCGCCCGCGCGATGTCGGGATTCACCCGCACCACCACGCCGTGGCCGTCGAGCTCGGCGCCGATCTTCTTCAGCTCGGTCATGATCTCGTAGCAGATCGTCGAGCTCGATTTGATCGATCCCGACCCCGAGCAGTACGGGCACGGCTCGGTGAGCTGCCGCTCCAGGCTCTGCTTGACGCGTTTCCGCGTCACGATCACCAGGCCGAAGTCGGAAACCTGGATCGCCTTCGACGGCGACCGATCCTTGCGCAGTTCCTTCTCGACCTCCTGGAAGACGCGCTGGCGGTTCTTCTTCTCTTCCATGTCGATCAGGTCGAGCACGATGATGCCGCCGAGATCGCGCAGCCGCAGCTGGCGCACGATCTCCTTGACCGCCTCGAGGTTGGTCTTGACGATCGTGTCCTCGAGCCTGCCGGTGCGCTTGCCGACGTAGCGCCCGGTGTTGACGTCGATCGCGACCAGCGCCTCGGTCTGGTTGATCACCAGGTAGCCGCCCGACTTCAGCCACACCTTGCTGCGCAGCGCCTTGTCGATCTCGGCCTGGACGCCGTACTCCTCGAGGATCGGGTAGTCCTTGGTGTAGAGCTTCACCCGCGGCAGCAGGTTGGGCATGATGCGTTCGATGAGCGTGACCACGCGGCGGTGTTCGAGCGGGCTGTCGATGCGGATCGCCGTGTAGTCGTCGGTCAGCAGATCGCGCAGCAGCTTGGTGACCAGGCTCTGCTCCTGGAAGAGCACGCGCCGGCGCGCGCCGCGCCTCCATCTTCTGCCGGATCTCGGTCCACACCTGGTGGAAGTACGACAGGTCGGTGACGATGTCTTCCTTGGAGCGGCCGGAGGCGGCGGTGCGGATGATGACGCCGCCGGTGAAGCCGTGCTGCTCGCGGAACTCGCGGACGATGCCGCGCAGGCGTCCGCGCTCTTCGCGCGATTCGATCTTGCGCGAGACGCCGACGTGGTCGACCGTCGGCATGAACACCAGGAAGCGGCCGGGCATCGTCACGTGCGAGGTCAGCCGCGCGCCTTTCGTGCCGAGCGGCTCCTTGACGACCTGGACGAGGATGTCCTGCCCTTCCTTGAGCAGGTCTTCGATTTTGGGCTCGGGCCAATCGCCGCGCGCCCTCGCCCGGTCGGTCCGGGCGCCGCCGCGGGCGCCGTTTCCACCGCGCCGCTCATCGCGCGCGCGGTCGCGCCCGTTCCTGCCCTCGGTCCGCTCTTGTGCTCTCGCCGTGGTTCGGCCGGGGGCTCGACCGTCGGCGGGATCGACGGAACGGGGCGATCCGCGGTACCGCTCGGCCTCGAATTCCGAGACGAGGCCGGGTCGTGTCACGCTCCCCGGCATGCGCTCCGACTATGGTTCGTGCGTGTGGGACGTCCGAGCGCGGAGGCGGCGGCCTCGCTCGCCTGCACGGCTTCGCACCGCTTCGAGCGGCCTCGGTTTCCGCCGGCGGGACGCCGAGGCGTCACCGGGACGACCGCCTCGACGTCGTCGGCGTCGTCGCCCTCCTCGAGACTTGTCGAACGTCTAGGGCATTGACGACTTCGGAAACGTAGAGGAACGCGTCACGTTCGAGACCGACGTCGACGAAGGAGGACTGCATCCCGGGGAGGACTTTGTTCACCCGGCCCTTGTAGACGTTGCCCACCACGCCGCGCTGATTCTCGCGCTCGATGAAAACCTCGACGACCTGATCGTCCTCGAGGATGGCGACACGCGTTTCGTGGTCGCCCGAGGAGATGATCATCTCCTTGTTCATGGAACAAACTCCGCTCTGCCGCGGGGAGGCCGGCTGCGGCGCGCACGCGAGCGTCGAGCACGGCCGCCGTCAGAACGGCAGTCAGGCACGCGAACAGCACAGCAGGCAGCGGGTCGAACACAAGGCATCCGGCCGCGAACTGAAAATTCGTTGTCGTGCCCGGATAGTCAAGCCGGCGGCCCGTTCCGCACCAAGGCGGGTCGGATGCTAATTGGTGAACCGCCGCATCCTCACGTTGAGGATGAGGCCAAACCCTGCAAGCGTCGCAATAATCGACGAGCCCCCATAACTCATCAGGGGCAGCGTCAAGCCTTTGACCGGCGCCAGGCCGGCAGACATCGTAATGTTGTAGATCACCTGGAACGTAAATCCCGAAATGAT
Organism: uncultured Acidobacteriota bacterium; assembly: GCA_963771395.1. Taxonomy (GTDB): domain Bacteria; phylum Acidobacteriota; class Vicinamibacteria; order Vicinamibacterales; family 2-12-FULL-66-21; genus DATBJJ01. The sequence goes on from CAVYTY010000022.1 coordinate 487,679, forward strand.
CCCTCCCACGAGGTACGCGCCGATGCGGTCCTTGGCCAGCCGGGCCGCCTCGATGGACCTCAGAATCACGAACAAATACAGCCCCAGCGCCACCAGCACGCCGAGGAACCCCTTCTCCTCGGCCAGCACCGAGAAGATGAAATCGTTGTGGGCGACCGGCAGGAATTTGTACTGGCCCTGCGTGCCCTTCATGAATCCCTTGCCGATCAGCCCGCCCGACCCGACCGTGATGCGGGCCTGGCGCTGCTGATAGCCGTCGCCCTGCGGATCCAGATCCGGATTGATGAACGTCGATGATTCGTGTTCTCTGATAGTCCTTCAGCGCGAAATCCACGCGACCGGCGCCATCACCAGCGCGCGATGGCGAGAACAGCGATGAGTTTCATGACGCAGCCCGGCGAAATAGGCAATGCCGAAACAGACGGGAATCAGCGTCACGGCCGTGCCGAGGTCGGGTTGCCTGGCGATGAGGAAGAACGGAACCGCGGCGAAGGTCCCGGCCATGGCGAGGTCCCCGGGGTTGCGCGCGCCGCGCCGATTCTCCCCGAAGTACATCGCGAGCATCAGCGCCAGGGTGACGCGGCCGAACTCCGAGGGCTGCAGGTTGAATGGCCCGACGTCTATCCAGCGCGTGGCGTTGTACTGCGTCGACCCCTGGAAGAGGACGTAGATCAGGAGCGCCGTGAGGCTGGCGTACAGGAATAGAGAGTTTTCGGCGAGCTTGCGGTAGTCGAGCGCCAGACACACGACGAGCGCGACCATCCCGAGGCCGATGGCGTAGATCTGGGTATAGAACTGCGGGCCGGGCCGGCCGGGATCCGGCGCCGGCATGTGGATGTAGGTGGTGCTGTAGATCATCGCCACCCCGATTCCGGTGATGACGAGAATGGCCCCGAGCAGGAGCCAGTCGACGTGAAAGAACAATCGTCGTTCGAACATTGTCTTGGTCTGTCGCCCCGCGTTGCCTGGGCTAAACCCGCGTTACCTGGGGTCAGATCTCGATTTTCTCATGTCCGATTTCTGAACATGAGAAAATCGAGATCTGACCCCAGGTAACGCGGGTTTACTGATTCCTGACCCCGGGTAACGCGGGTTTACTGATTCGCGGCCACTATCAACGGTACCGGCGCCGCGGTCTTCGGCGGCAGGGTCGGCAGCGGTCGGCCTTCCTTCTTCGCGAAATAGGTTTCCATCGCGTACTTGGCGATCGGCGCCGCCAGGTACCCGTGCTCGGAGCGCTCGGCGAAGATCGCGCCGGCGATCTCCGGCTTGTCGTGCGGCGCGAAGAACACGAACCAGCCGTGATCGCGGACGTCAATCTTGCCCTTGGCGGTCTTGGCCCCCTCCAGCGAAATCATCTGCGCCGTTCCGGTCTTGCCCGCGACGTTGAACCCGGGGATGCGCGCCCTCCCGCCCGTGCCTGCGGCGTTGACGACCATCCACAGCCCTTCGTGCAGGGCGGCGACCGTCGAATCCTTCATCTTGACCACCGACTGCGGCGGTGGCGCCGGAACGGGTTGCCAGCCCTTGCCGTCGTCGTCGTCAACGGCCTTGACGACGTGCGGGGTGTACACGTCCGCCGTTGGCGACGGTCATGATCATGGTCGCCAGCGAGATCGGCGTCACGTTGACCTGCCCCTGGCCGATGGAGACCGAGATCGTCTCACCGGGCCACCACCGTTCGTGCATGACCCTCTCCTTCCATTCCGTGGACGGCACCAGTCCCTTGAGCTCGCCCGGCAGGTCGATCCCGCTTCGCTCACCCAGCCCGAGAATCGAGGACCATTTGTGGATCTTGTCGACGCCCAGGATGTTGCCGAGCGTATAGAAGTACGATTGCACGACTTCTCGAGCGCGTGCCGCATGTCGACCGATCCGTGGCCGCCCTTGAGGTGGCACTTGAAGAAGCGGCCGTAGAAGGTGGCGCCGCCCGGACAGAATACGCGGAAGGACGGCGTCACGGTCCCTTCCTCGAGCGCAGCGGTCGCCACGGCAATCTTGAAAATCGATCCTGGCGAGTAGCGTCCCTGCAGCGCACGGTTCTGCATCGGCTTCAGATCGTTGGTCAGGAGCGAATTCCAGTCTGCCTGGCCGATACCGCCGATGAACTGGTTGGGGTTATACGCCGGCAGGCTCGTGAACGACAGGACCTCGCCCGAACGCGGGTCCAGAATCACGGCGGCACCGTTGTACCCGAAGTGGGCAAATCCCTCTTCGGTCGCCCGCTGGATATCGGCGTCGATCGTCAGCTGGATGCGGCGCCCCTCGACGGGGTCCTGCCTGCTCGCCGTACCCATCTCGCGGCCACGGCTGTTGACCCTGACGAGGCGGTCGCCGTCCTTGCCCATCAGCAGACTGTTGTACGACTGCTCGACGCCGGCCTTCCCCACCATTGATCCCGACTCGGCGCCGGCGTACTCCGGTCGCGTCAGGTCGGCCTCGCTGGCCTCGCCGACGTAGCCGAAGAGGTGCGCCCCCATCTCGCTCTGCGGATACTGGCGGGCCGGCACTTCCTGCTGAATGATGCCTGGAAGCTCCAGCCGGCGCGCGCGAAACGCGATGACCTGCGCCAGCGATGCGTTCTCGACCAGCACGATCGGCCGATAGGTCGGCTCCTTCCGGCGGCGATTGACCGTCTCGCGCATGGTCGCTTCGTCGGCCCCAGTCGCCGCCGCCAGCAGGCGGAGCGTCTCGTCGATGTTGCCCGTCTGTTCGCGATCGAGCGCGAGGTTTGTTGTGTTCCGGTTCTCGACAAGCACCTTCCCGTTGCGGTCGAACAGCACCCCGCGCGGCGCCGGCAACGGCAGCCGGCGGTGATGGTTGTTCTCGGCCATCTCGTCGAACTTCTGGTGCTGAGCGACCTGAAAGACCCAGAAGGCGACCCCGAGCGCCACGAACACGACCGCCACGGCACCCTGGAGCACCGACAGCCTGACGCTCAGGCTTCGTCGATCGTCGGGCGGAAGCGAAGTGGAGTTGGAGCTGCTCATAACCCTGATTCCTGAGACTTGGACCCTAGGGGTGGTTGGCGAACCGCCCCCTGCTAGTAATGCCGTCTACCAAGTGTAGCCCCGCGTGAGCGGCGGCGCTGCACCAGACCAGGACCGGACTCGACGATCTGGAACGCCAGGATCCCGATGAGGGCGTTCACCATGGCCTGCGTCAACGCGGCAGACCACTGCATCCGGAACACGCGCGTCTCGACGAGCGCGTAGAGGGCCTGATAGCACAGCTCGTGAACGATCGTGCCGCTGACGAACATCACCATGCGCGGAAACGACTGCGCCACGATGAACTGTGCCCCCAGCAGGCCCACGAGAAACCCCACCAGCGTCTTGGAGAACCCGCCGATGCCCACGATGCCGCCGGCCAGGGCGTCCTGCACCAGGCCGCCGGCGGAGCCGGCCAGCAGCCCGGCCACGGGGCCAAACGCCAGCGCGACGTAGATCACCGCGACGAGCACCAGGTTGACCGCCGTGGCGCTGCCAGTCGTCAGGCCGGCCAGCGTCGTCTGCAGGGCCAGCGCACCGGCGAGGGCGATGAGCACGCCGACTGTCCTCATTTCGCGCCTTCGCGAGGGGTAGCGGTGTCCTCGATTGCGCCGCGGGCGGGTACGAGGACAATCAGCACCTCTTCGAGCGACGAAAAGTCCACCGCCGGCCGCAAGGCGATCAAGCGGTAGAGACTGGGGCCGCGCGCGGACTTCTCCACGGTGCCGATCGTGAATCCCCTGGGATAGATGCCGTCGACGCCGGACGCGACGATGACGTCGCCGGGCTCGACATCGGCCTGATTCGAAACGAGCTCCATGCCGAGCGGCGGATCACCGTCGACGCCGACGGCCATCCCTCCTGCCCGCGTGCGCTCGCTCACCGCGCCCACCGCCGCAGTCCGGTCGATGATGAGCTGCACGCGCGCCGCGTGGGCGGCCACGGGGCCGACGACGCGGCCGACGACGCCCTTCGGCGCGATCACCGCCATGTCGGCCTGGACACCGTCCGCGCTGCCGCGGTTGACAGTGACCGTCATCAGTCCCGGGTTGGAGTTGCCGGCGATCACCTCGGCCGCGAGCGTCGGCAGCGTGGTGCTCTCGCGGAGGCCCAGCGTCGCCTGCAGCCGCTCGGCGCGGGAGGCCAGCGCGCGCTGCTCCTGAAGGCGGACCTGGAGCGCGGCGATCTCCTTGCGGAGGGCGTCGTTCTCGGCGCCGACGCCGCGCAACGCGACGTAGCTCGTCCAGCTGCCGGCCACGCTGCGGAAGAGCCCGGCCGCGCCGCCCTGAATGCGGGAGAACACACCGAACGTGATGCCCTCGAGCACGGGTACGCCCGCCTTCGACTGCACCTGCGCAGAGATCAGGATGAGGTGGCCGATCATGACGGCGCCGAAGAGAATCCCGGTACGCTGCCGGAAGTGCGGGCGGGGGGTAAGGTCGATCACAGCAATTCTGAATTCTGAATGCTGAATTCTGAAGGAAATGCTGAATTCATCATTCACTTCCGCATTCAGCATTCAGCATTCAGCATTTCCTAATCAATCGAGATCTTCCTCAACAAATTGAAGTCCGACAGCATCTTGCCGGCGCCGAGCACGACCGACGAGAGCGGATCTTCCGCCATCGCGAGCGGCAGGCCGGTTTCCTCCCGCAGGCGCTTGTCGAGGTTCTTGAGCAGCGACCCGCCGCCGGTCAGCACGATCCCGCGATCGACGATGTCGGCCGAGAGCTCCGGCGGCGTGCGCTCGAGCGCCACCCGCACCGCATCGACGATGACGTTGACCGTCTCGGCCAGCGCCTCGCGGATCTCCTCGTCGCTAATCGTGATCGTCTTGGGCACGCCCTCGATGAGATGCCGGCCCTTGATCTCCATCGTCATCCGCTCCTCGAGCGGGTACGCGGAGCCGACTTCCATCTTGATGGCCTCGGCCGTGCGCTCGCCGATGAGCAGGTTGTAGGTCTTCTTGACGTACTGGATGATCGCTTCATCCATCTCGTTGCCGGCGACGCGCACCGCCTTGCTGTAGACGATGCCGGCGAGCGAGATGACCGCGATGTCGGTCGTGCCGCCCCCGATGTCGACGATCATGTTGCCCGAAGGCTCGGTGATGGGCATGCCTGCGCCGATGGCGGCGGCCATCGCCTCCTCGACGAGGTGGACTTCGCTGGCCTTGGCGCGGTACGCGCTGTCCTTGACCGCACGCTTCTCGACCTGCGTAATCTCCGACGGCACACCGATCACGATGCGCGGGCGCACCCAGACGTTGCGGTTGTGCGCCTTCTTGATGAAGTAGGTCAACATCTTCTCGGTGACTTCGAAGTCGGCGATGACCCCGTCCTTCATGGGTTTGATCGCCACGATGTTGCCCGGCGTGCGGCCGAGCATGTCCTTCGCGTCCTTGCCGACCGCCTCGATGCGGCCGTTGACCTTGTTGATCGCCACGATCGACGGCTCGTTGACGACGATGCCCTTGCCGCGCGCGTAGACGCAGGTGTTGGCCGTGCCGAGATCGATGGCGAGATCGCTCGAAAACAGGGAGAACAGAGAACGAAGACTCAACGGTGATCCTTTGCCATGCTGAATGCTGAATGCTGAATGCTGAAGTGAACGCTGAACGGACTGCGCCTGCCAATGCTGAGGAAACGCTCAGGTGCCGGCTTCGACCTTGATTTCAGCATTGGCAACGCCGCATCCATTCTTCATTCATCTCGAGATTCAACTTCTCAATTCACTTCAGCACTCAGCATTCAGCATTCAGAATTGCTAAGCGCCTGCCACGTGAATGCCGTTCTTGCCGTGCGACTTGACCCAGTACATCGCCTCGTCGGCGGCCTGAACCAGCTCCTCGGCGGTAGCCGCCACGTCGGGCAGAGTCGCGACGCCGACCGATGCCGTCAATGCGATGCTGAGGCCGTCCCTCTCGAGAAACCGGTGCGCCGCCAGCCGATCGCGAATACGCTCGCCGACCGAGACGGCGCCGTCGCTCGCCGAGTCGGGCAGCACGAGCGCGAACTCGTCGCCGCCGAACCGCGCCACGATGTCGGTTTCGCGCGCGCTCGCGCGGATCACGCTGGCCGACTCGACGAGCGCGCGGCTGCCGAACAGGTGCCCGTGCGAGTCGTTGATCGACTTGAACCCGTCGAGGTCCACGAAGAGGAGCGACAACGGGCGACTGCCCCGCAGCGCCCGCTTCGTTTCGCGCCGCAGCACCTGCTGCATGTAGCGCCAGTTGTACAGCTGCGTCAGATCGTCGGTGACCGACAGCGCCTCGGCCCGCTGCACGCGCAGGGCGTTGTCGAGCGCAATCGCGCCCGGCTCGAGCGCCGCGAGGAACTTCGTCAGCGTGCCGGCGGAGAACTTCGGCAGCCGTGTCGCGGGTGCGCGGTCGAGCACGACGAGCGCGCCCACAATCTGGCCACGACATTCGAGCGGAAACCCCATCACCGCCGCGCGCACTTTCGTCGTGTCCTGCAGCACGCGGCGATCGCCGGACAGGTTGGCGCTCGCGAAGACCTCGCCGGTCCGCATCACCCATTCCCCCACGGCCTGCGCGGGATCACTGAGGCTCGACGTCAGCGCGCGTGCCGCGAGCGAGCGCACCCGTCCCCGCGTCGTCGACGGCGAGCACCAGCCAGCACGGAGCGGGCAGCCACTCGGACACCCGTTGCATGAGCGTGTCTGCCACACGTTCGGGTTCGAGACTGGAATTGACGGCCCGAATCATGTCAGCGAGCACGTCGGCACGTCCCAGCTTGCGCCGGAGCGCCGTCTGTATCGGACGGAGCCTGTCGGCGAGGTCCGAACGGAACGCCGGGACGCCGGCCTTGCTCGAGCGTCGACGGGCGCGAGTCTGCCGAGCTCTCCCGGTCACTCGACTCTGCGTCCCATGTGGAATGGCGAATCCTTCTAAGTCGTTCTGTTCAGAACAAATATACCACACCCGGACGGTCGGGCTGGCTTCTTTGACGGTCGGAATGGCCTCTTTACAGGCGTCCTAGAGGGTATCGGACCATCTGGCTCCAGGTATCAGGGCAGAATCGGGATCCAGGGATCGGGATCAGGGGTCGAGGGGTTCGGTGTTTGGTCCAGGGCCGGTGGTGATTTCCAGGCCGTACTCTAACCACCGGCCCTGGACCCCTGATCCCTGATCCCGGTGATTGGGCTCCTGACCTGGATCCCTGACAGGAACCATAGCCCTCTGGCATAATCAAGGTTTCCCAGCCATCACATGAGGCCCGCTGAAAAATGACGATGCTCGATCGGATGCGCCGGCACAAGAACTGGCTCAAGTGGAGCCTGGCGATTGTGGTCGTGGCGTTCGTAGCGCTGTACATACCAAGTTTCATGCGGGACCAGAACCTCGATGGCGCCAGCCCCTACGGGGTGGTCGCGAGCGTCGAGGGCCGCGACATCACCGTCGCCAAGTTCCGTCGCGTCTATAACCAGCAGATCCAGGCCTACCGCAACGCGTCCGGCGCCAGCATGACCGACGGCCTGCTGCGCCAGCTCGGCGTCGATCAGCGGATCGTCCAGCAGCTGATTGAAGAAGAGGCGGCGCTCGCCGAAGCGGGCCGGCAGGGAATATCGGCGAGCGACGCCGAGGTGCGCGCGCGGATTCTCGCGCTGCCGGTGTTCCAGGAAAACGGGCATTTCATCGGTGACCAGCGCTATCGCCAGTACCTCCAGAATTTCAACCCACCCCTCAACACCAGCGAGTTCGAAGAGGAGATCCGGCGCAGTGTCATCCTCGAGAAGCTGCAGGGCGCTCTGACCGACTGGATCACCGTTGCGGATGCCGACGTCACGGCCGAGTTCAACCGGCGCAACGAGAAGGTCAAGCTCGCGGTCGTCGCGTTCCCGGCGGACAAGTTCAAGGATGGCGTGGCGGTCAGCGATGCGGACGTGGCCTCGCACTTCGAAGCGAACAAGGAGAAATACCGGATTCCCGAGAAGCGGAAGATCAAGTACACGCTGATCGATCTGCAGAGCATCCGGCAGCGCACGACCGTCCCCGCACAGGACGTGCAACGCTACTACGACGACAATCAGCCGCAGTACTCCACGCCCGAGCAAGTGCGCGCCAGCCACATCCTGCTCAAGACCGAAGGCAAAGACGACGCCGCGGTGAAGAAACAGGCCGAGGACCTGCTCGCCACAGTCAAGGGCGGCGGGGACTTCGCGGCGCTTGCCACCAAGTTCTCGGAAGACGAAACCAGCGCGGGCAAGGGCGGCGAGCTCGACCTCTTCAGCCGAGGCTCGGGGATGGTCAAGGAATTCGAAGACGCGGCGTTCGCGCTGAAGCCGGGCGAGACGAGCGGCCTCGTCAAGAGCCAGTTCGGCTACCACATCATCCGGGTGATCGACAAGAGACTGCCGTCGACACGCGCACTCGACGAGGTGCGCCCGCAGATCGAAGACATCATCAAGTCCGAGCGCGCGCAGAAGGAGGCCGAACGGATTTCGAACGAGCTTGCGGGCAAGCTGACGCGGCCTGAAGACCTGGATACGGTCGCGAAGGGGCGCGGCCTCGTCGTCGGCGAGGGTGGGTTCATTGCGCGTGACGAACCAATCCTCGGTCTCGGCATGGCGCCGGCGATCGGCGCGCGGGCCTTCGAGATGAAGCCCGGAGAAGTGAGCGAGGCGCTCCGCTCGCAGAACGGCTTGGCCTTCATCACCGTCACCGGCACGCAGGAGGCGCGCCTGCCGGCGCTCGATGAAGTGAAGGCCCGGGTGCGCGAGGACGTCCAGAAGACCAAGGCGATCGAAGCCGCCAGGCAGAAGGCGAGCGCGCTCGCGGCGCAGCTCAAGACCGGCGACTTCACGGCCACGTCCAAGGCCGCCGGCCTCGAAGTCAAGACGACCGACCTCGCGGTCCGCGGCGCGGCGATCCCCGATGTCGGGATGAGCGCCGCCGTGGATGCCGCCGCGTTCGCTCTCCCGCAGGGTGGCGTGAGCGATCCGATCGTCACCGACACGGGAGCCGTGATCGTGAAGGTGCTCGAGAAGCAGAGCCCGACGGCCGACGAGGTGAAGGTGGGGCGCGACGCGGTGAAGGGCGAGCTCCTCAACCAGCAGAAACAGCGCTTCTACGGGTCGTACATGACCAAGGCCCGCGAGCGGATGAGCATCACGTCCAACCCGCAGGTCATTGCGCAGGTGGTTGGGTAGATCTGCGGCTGGCGGCTGGCGGCTGGCGGCTCGCAGGTCGGCAAACAGCGAGCCGCGTCACCGCACGAACACATTCGGCATCAGCGTGAGAGGCTCGCCGCGCCGGAACAGACGCATCGGCGCGGTCACCGCTTCGACTGCCCTGGCGTTCCGCGCGCCGATGATCGCCCCGAGCGCTTCGCCGCCCTCGGTGCGGGCCCACGGATCGCTGACCACCTCGAACAGCGATTTCTTCGGCGGGAAGACGACCAGCTCGACCTCGCTGCCGGGCGCGATCTTCGCCCGTTCTTTCGCGATCGCGAGCGCGCGATCCAGGCCGCCGAGCTCGTCGACGAGCCCCAGTTCCTTCGCCTGCTTGCCGGTCCAGACGCGCCCTTGCGCGATTGCGTCGATGCGCTCGGGCGTCGTGTTGCGACCGGCGGCCGCCTTCTCGACGAAGGCATCGTAGGTCGCCTGCATCAGCTCCAAGACTTTCTTCCGCTCGTCGGGCGAGAACGGCCTGACCGGTGAGAACAGATCGGCGTAACGTCCTTTCGTGACCGTCTCCAGGTTGATGCCAAGCTTGTCGAGCGTGCCGTCGATGACGAACCGCACGAGCACCACGCCGATCGATCCGGTGAGCGTGGCCGGCTGCGCGACGATGGCGTGGGCCGGCATCGCGATGTAGTACCCGCCCGAGGCCGCCACGTCCGACATCGACGCGATGACCGGCTTTCTCTCGCGCGTCAGCATGATCTCGCGCCAGATGACGTCGGATGCGACGGCGGATCCGCCGGGGCTGTCGATCCGCAGCACGATGGCGCGAATCGAGCTGTCCGCGCGCGCGCGGCGCAGGTACTCCACCATGGTGTCGGAACCGAGCACCTGCGTGCCCGCCGAATCGGAGCTGGCGCCGGAGCTGATGATCCCGACGGCGTAGATCAGGGCGATCCTCGGCCCGCGATTGAGTCCCAGCGAGCCGAGCCCGACGCTGCGGTAGTCGTGCTGCCGGAGCGCGTTGGTACGGCCACGCCCGAGCTCCACTTTGTCGTCGATCTCGTCGTCGTACGCGAGGTCATCGATGAGCCCCGCGCGCACGGCGTCCTCCGGCAGGTAGGGCCCGTGGTCGACGAGCGCCCGGATCTCCGCCGGCGTCCGGTGCCGGCCGGCGGCGAGGCCGGCGATCAGTTGTTCGTAGAGATCGGCGTTGAGCGACTCGGCCATCTCGCGGTGAGCCGCCGTGAACGAGTGCTCCGTGAACGTGTTCGACGCCGTCTTGTAGTCGCCGACATGGAGAGCGTCAGGGAACGCGCCGACTTTGTCGAGGGCGCCGCGGAGGAAGACCTCGTAGTTCGCCATGCCCGTGAGGTCGAGCGACGCGGTCGGCATGAGGAAGATCTTGTCGCAGGCGCTCGCCAGGTAGTACGACTGGTCGCCGCCGTACTCGAGGTAGGCGATGATCGGCTTCTTCGACCGCTTGAAGTCGATGATGGCATCGCGCACTTCCTGCACCTTGCCCCAGAGCGCGGCGTCGCCGGTCGGCCGGATGATGACGCTCGAGATGCGCCGATCGACGCTCGCCTTGCGCAAGGCGTCGACGACCGATCGCACCGTCGGCGGCGCGTCGAGGAATGCACCGAGGCCCCCCGGCTCGGTTTCCTCGAGACCACCGCGCACGTCGAGCAGCAGCGTCGAGTTGGAAGGGATCAGCGGTCCGCGCCCCACCGCGAGGCCCATGAAGAGCAGCCCGGCCGTCGAGATGGCGACAGCCACGAGGATGAGCACGAGCACGACTACGACACCGCGTCTAGCAGCCACAGGGGCCTCCTGCGATCGAGTATAGCTGGATTCGCTCAGGAGGCCCGCCGGGCTTACGGCACGACGACGTGGGCGCCCTACTTCGGCGCGACGGCCGACTTCGGCGTCGCGGGAGTTTTCCAGTTGACCACGTGGTAGACAGCGGGCACGGTGCCAACATTCTTCACGCCGTGCAGGTCGTTCGCCGCGTTGAAGATTATCGAGCCCGGACCGACGCGCTTCCACTGCCCGAGGGAGAGCGTCTCGAGCGTGCCCTCCCGGAGGATGATCAGCTCTTCATTGCCGTGCTGATGGGGGGCGTGTGACGTCTGGCCGGGATTGAGCGTCGTGACGTGCATCTCGAGCTCATCGAGCGTCACCGTCGGCGCCCGGACGACTGGTCGTGAAGAGCCGTAGGCGTTCTCCTTCGGCGTCATCGCAGTCCAGTCAAAGACTTGTGACTTGAGGACGGGGGCGGGCTGCTGAGCTGCAACGACAGCCAGAGTGCTGCTCACGGCCACGAGGGCGACGACGACATCTCGACGGGTGATCATTTCAAAGTGCTCCTGGTTCTCGCGGCTCGCTTCTCGCGGCTGGCAGTTGGCCCGTCGCCCGACCGAGCAACAGCCAGCAGCGAGCCGCGAGCGCGCGACCTCACCCCACCACAAACGGCCATCGCTGCGGCCGCGACAGCAGCGCGTTCGCGGCATCGTCGTTCCTGAACCGCTCCTTGAGCGGGTCCCAGAACAGCTTGCGCTTCGCCCGCATGGCGATGTGGTGAAGGAGGCAGGCCGTGCACGCGCGATGCCCCACTTCAACGGGCGCGATGGGCTGCTGGCGTGACTTGACGCCGGCGAGCCAGTTGCCATGGTGGTCGGTGCTTTCCGGCAGATGAATCTCGCCTGGTGCGATGACCGAGTCCAGGATCTTCGGATTGCTCGCGGCCAGTGGCTGAACGAACTGCTTCGCGGCCGGGTCGCTCGAGGTCACCGTCTCGTTGCCGCGCGACACGAAGACCCAACCTTCAGTCCCGATGAACTTGATGCCGTTCGGAAATGCCCCGCTGATGGTCATCCTGACGCCGTTGGCGTACACGGCTTCGGTCTTGAAGTCCCCGTGCACGTCCCACAACCCGCTGGTCGGGAACTCCGCCGATCCCCACACCTCGACCGGCCCCGTATACTCGGTGTCCATTCCCCAGTGCGCGGTGTCGACATGATGCGCGCCCCAGCCCGTGATCATGCCGGCGCCGAACTGCTCGCACCTGAGCCATCCGGGGCGGCCGTACCCCTCTTGCGGGTGCACGCGGTTCTCGGTATAGGGCACGGCCGGCGTGGACCCCAGCCACATGTCGTAGTTGAGATTCTTCGGCACGGGCATCGTCGGCTCTACCGGCCCCGACGGATCCCCTGGCAGCCCGACTTCGACGCCCTTCAATGCGCCGATGCGTCCGTTGCGCACGAGCTCGCACGCGCGGCGGAACTGGCCCTGCGGCCAGGACCGCTGCTGGCTGCCAATCTGGAAGATGCGTCCGGAACGATGGACAGCGTCGCTGAGCGCCCTTCCCTCGGCAATCGTGAGCGACGCGGGCTTCTGGAGATATACGTCCTTGCCTGCCTCGACGGCATCGATGGCGATGATCGCGTGCCAGTGATCGGGCGTGCTGATGACGACGGCGTCGATGTCGCGGTTGGCCAGCAGCTCGCGATAGTTGCCGTACCCCGTCACGCCGTCGTACGGCTTGCCGGTCCGCTTGGTGTACTGACCGTTGATGAGGACCTTCGCCTCGTCGACCCGCTTGCTGTCGAGGTCGCAGACGGCCATGATCCGGGCGCTGTCATGCTTCCAGATGCCCGGCATGTCGTGGCCGCGCGAGATGCGTCCCGTGCCAATCGCGCCGACGTTGATGCGATTGCCCGGCGACGCCGCGCCCAGAACCGACGAGGGCACGATGGCCGGAAAGCCGGCGACGACGGAGGAGGCGACAACGCCCTGCCCTGCCGCTCGGAGGAATCCGCGCCGCGACGTCCTGCTCCGTTTGTCAGCCATGCGTTCCGTCCTCATATCAGCCATTTCCAGACCCTCACGAAACCAATCACGATGAACGCGAGCAGCCTCGTGCGCCGTGATCACGCCTTGAAGTTCACTCGCTGCGCCTGCTTCTGCGCCTTCAGGACGAGCTCGGTTGCCATGAAGCAATGCGCCTGGGGCATTGCCGTCTCGGTCCGGTTCAGGACGTCCTGCACGAGCTGCTCGCCATACGGGAGCGCCACTTTCTGGCAGTCGACATACCGCGTCTCTTTCTGATCGACCAGAAAGAGGTGACTGCCGCCGGGCTTCCCACCGATATCGATGTTCTTGCGGATCTCGATGAAGCCGTCCGTGCCGAGAATCGTCAGCCGCCCGTCGCCCCACGTCGCCAGACCATCCGGTGTGAACCAGTCGACGCGGATATATCCGGCCCCACGGTCGCCACGAACGGTCATGTCGCCGAAGTCCTCGAACCCGGGGTATTGCGGATAGTGGACGTTGCCGACCTGCGAGGAGAGAACCTCCGCCTGTGTGGATCCGGTGAAAAACAGGAACTGGTCGGCCTGGTGCGACGCAATGTCGCAGAGGATGCCGCCATAGCGCGGTCGTTCGAAGAACCACGCGGGACGGGTCTTGACGTTCATCCGATGCGGCCCGAGGCCGATCGTCTGCACCACGCGGCCGATGGCACCGGCGCGCACGAGCTCGCCCGCCTTGACCGTCGCCCGGTTCTCGAGGCGCTCGCTGTACATGATCGAGTAGATGCGGCGTGTCTCGGCCTGTACACGTCGCGCCTCGGCGAGCTGCTCGAGCGTCGTGATCCCGGGCTTATCGACCATGAAGTCCTTGCCGTGCTTCATGGCGCGGATGCCGAGCGGCGCCCGCTCGTCGGGGATGGCGGCGCTCACCACGAGCTGAATGCTCTTGTCTTCGAGCACCTCGCTCTCGCTCCGGGCGGCCTTCGCCTGCGGGAACCGCTTCACGAAGGCCGCGGTGAGATCGGGCTCCTTGGCAAACATGGAGACGAGCTCGCCGCCGCCCCGGATCACAGCCTCGACCTGGCTGTTGATGTGGCCGTGGTTGATCCCGACGACGCCGAACTTGATCTTGGGAGCCGTCTGCCGGGGCACCGGAGTGCCATATCCGGTTGCGGGCAAAGCCGCGATCGCTGCCGCAGAGCCGGCGATTCCGCGGACGAATTCACGCCGACCGACGCGCGTTCTCTTCATGTCGCCGCTCCAGTGGGAAGGACGCCCGACTGTCCAATCGCGCAAGTTTACAACGGATTTTGCAGAAGTTCAGGACAACAACAAAACACGGCTGAAGCGACACGCCACGGACAACTAGCGAAGCGCCGTCCGCTGTCCAAAAGCTTCTCACCGCAGTCCGCAGAGGACGCGGAGCTTGAAGGTTGTTTCTCTGCGACCTCCGCGCGCTCTGCGGTGAGAGGCTCTTGGACAGTGAACGATGCACGGGTTTGCTACCCCGCCGACGCCCCCGGTCGCCCCGCCTCGACCACAAGGGACCCTCCCGTCCGCTCAGGGGCGTCCGGCACCGTCACGCGGTCGAGGACCTTGAAGTCGGCCCGCATCGAGGCTGGCGTGGCCGTGCACGCAATGTAGCCGCGGCGGGCGCTGTGATACTTGATGTGCGGGTTGTCGCCGCGCATGCGTTCCCAGGTCGCGCTCACCTCGCCGCCGTCTGCGCCGGACGTCACAGACGTATTCGTGAACTCGACGCCGACCGTCTCCGATCGGGGATTCTCGAAGTCGAGCTTCAAATCGGCGCCGTAGTGCACGTGCACGTCACCCGACAGCACGATCGGATTGGCTGCCCTGGTTTCCTTGAGCCGCGCGTAGAGCCGCTGCCGCGAGGCGACGTAGCCGTCCCATTTGTCCATCGAGTAGCGCCCGTTCGGAGCGGCGCGCTGGTTGTCGCGCGCAAACGTCGGGACCTGCTGGCCGAGCACGGTCCACGTCGCCTTCGCGCTCGCGAGCTGTTCGAACAGCCACTGTTCCTGCACGGACCCGAGAATGGTCCGGGAGGAATCGAGCGCCGCCGCGCATCCCGTGGCTGACGTCATGCCACAGGCCTGCTTCGAGCGGAACTGACGCGTGTCGAGCACATTCAGATCGACCAGATTGCCGAACTGCAGCCGGCGATACGACCGCATGTTCGGGCCGCTCGGTATGGCGGCCGCGCGCAGCGGCATCGTCTCGAAGAAAGCCTGATAGGCGGCCGCGCGACGCAGGAGGAACACTTCGGGCGGCGTATCGTTTTCGTCGCGGTCGCCAGCGTAGTCGTTGTCGACCTCGTGGTCGTCAAAGGTCACGATGAACGGCGCCGACGCGTGGGCCGCCTTGAGGTCCGGGTCCATCTTGTACTGGGCGTACCGATTGCGGTAGTCGACCAGCGTGTAGATCTCTTCCCCTTGATGCTGTCGCACCAGCGCCGGATTCCGCCCGCCATCGTCCCGCCCTTCGTAGATGTAGTCGCCGGTGTGAAATACGAAGTCGAACTGCTCCGCCGCAATCCGCTTGAAGGCGGTGAAGTACCCCGTTTCGAAATGGCTGCAGCCGCAGACGGCGAAGCGCAGCCGGTCGACTGTTCCGCCGGGAGGCGGCGCGGTCTTGGTCCGCCCGATCTGGCTGACCTCACGGCCCGCGCGAAAGCGATAGAAGTATTCGCGGCCCGGGTCGAGCCCGTTCACCTCGACGCGCACGCTGTGCCCGAGCTCGGGCCGCGCCACTGCCGTCCCTTTCGAGGCAACCGAGGCAAACGCGCGGTCCTGCGCAATCTCCCACCCGACTTCGACGTTGGCCATCGGCATCCCGCCGCCCGCGAGCGGCTCGGGCGCCAGGCGCGTCCACAACACGACGCTGTCGGGCCACGGCTCGCCGGAGGCGACGCCGAGAGGAAACGGATAGGCGCGGAAGAGCGGCTGCGCGAACGCACGCGGAGACACGAACGGCTGCGCTACCGCCAGGAGCCCGACTTTCCAGGCGATATTCAATAGTTCCCGCCGGGTGAGGCCCTGGAGCGCTCGATCGTAGAAGCGAATCTGATCAGTCATGAGTTTGGGGTTTCTTCACTGGCGCTTTTGCGCCCTGGTCAAGTTCTCGGACAGGAACAACCCGGTCTTGCCGCCCGTCACCACATCGCGATCGCCGTCACCATCCAGATCTTCGACGACCATCTGCAGACCGCCGCCGGCGCGGCCGCCGTAGTCCACGATGTGGCGAATCCACTCGATGCTGCCCTTCGGGCCGGGGCGGAACTGGTACCAGTAGATCCCCATCGGCTCACGCTCGGCCGGGTCGTTCCCGGTGCGCCCGAAGTAGCGCTTCGCGGCGACGAGATCCGGCTGGCCGTCGCCGTTCAGGTCTGCCATCGCCGACGAGTGCGCGTTCGCCCATGTGCTGTCGATCATGCGCCGCGACCACTGTCCATCGGATGTCTGCTCGAACCAGAGCACGCCGTAGCTGTGCGCCATGGTCGTCACGACGTCGCTTCGGCCGTCCTTGTTGACGTCGATCACGTACATGAAGGTGTACTCGGCCGGCCGTGGTGGAGGCTGAGGAGCAGCTGATGGAGCCGCTGCCTGCGGGGCGGGCAAGGCGCCGGCCGCCGGAGCGGCGGGCAGTTGCGACCAGTCGGTCGCGTGGAACGTCCAGTTGCCCGCAGCCTGAACGTCAACTGGCGCCTCGAACCAGCCTTGCGGTGTGATGATGTCGTTCCGCTTGTCGCTGTTCACGTCGCCGGCGCCGATGCCATGTCCGTGGCTCTGCGAGCTGACGACGTGCTTCACCCATTTGCCGTTCTGCACCTCGTACCACGAGAGCGGCGCGTTCCCCGCGCCGGTGAACTGCGGGAGCACTTCCCGGGCGTTGCCGTCGTTGTTGAGATCGACAAGGAACGCGAACTCGGTCGGGCCGACCGCGTCGATTTCGGTCTCGACCCATGGCCTTTTCCCTTGCCCGGGTTCTTCAGCCACACGATCCTCCGCGCAAAATACGCGATCTGTACAACGTCCGTGTAACCATCGCCGTCCACATCGAGCGGAAGGTCGCTGAAGTTGTCAATGTAGCTGCCGTTGAACGGGATGTCGCGGATCTTGTGCTTGGTCCAGTTCGGTGCCTCGTACCAATACTCAGCAGAAAGAATGTCGAGCCTGCCGTCTTTGTTGAAGTCCGCGACGGCGACGGACTCGCTGAAGCCGGGATCGACCATGTGCACCCTGAACGCGATATCCAGAGGGCGGCTTCGTTTGAGCAGCTGAAACCACTTGCGCGACAAAGAGAAGGAGCAGGTAGTGCACCGCCAACCTCCAATCACGCCCATTTCTTCCGCCACCCGCCAGTGGCTGGCGTGACCGAACCGCGCCAGGCTGAATTGCGGGTCGGGCGTCGCGCCGTCCAGCACCAGCGACGCAACCATCTCTCCGATGGCCGGCCCCATCTTAAAGCCATGGCCAGAGCCGCCGCCAACAATCCACACATTGGACGCGCCGGGATGCCGGTCGACGATGAAATGATCGTCCGGCGTACTTTGGTACTGACAGACCTCCGAGGCAACCAGAGGCGCGTCTGCAAGAGCCGGAAACCGGAGCGACAGGAATGCACGGGCGCGAGCGATCCCGTCTGCGCTCGCTTCGCGCTCGCGGCTGGTGGGATCGATCTCCGGACCCGGCGCGTCGTCTGCGACTTTGAATCCGGACGAGCCAGAGGCCGGGATTCCATAAATCTGACCCGATCGGGAACCGACGGCAAAGTCCATCCACACTGGCAGGGCGGGCTCCGTGAATCGTGCGTCCCCTGCCGGCGTGCCGAAGTAGAAGACCTCCTGGCGCGTCGCGCTGACACTGGCGCCGACAGCATCCGGAAACAACGACGGCCAGCCACGGCCCGCAGGCAAACACGAACGCGTCTGCCCCGAGGACCGTGCCGTCCTCCAGAGGAAGCTCGATCAACGTCGGCCCGTCGACGGCGACGGGGCTGACGGCAGCGCCCAGCCGGTATTCGGCACCTTCTGCCGACAGGCGCTGCACCACGTCCTCGCACGCCCGCCGCGCGAACAGATACCCGGCGTCTGGCTCGAAAAGACCGAGCGGACGCCGTCGACGTTGATCTGCGGATAGCGTCGCGACGCTTCGGATGGCGAGAGCAAGTCGAGCCGGCTCCGTTCTCGCGGAGCACTCGCGCCGACGCGTGAGCCGAAGCCGTCGTCGTCACCGAACATCCAGAGCACGCCGGTCTTCGTGCAGACAGCCGATGCGCCCGGCGTCGTGGGCCCGCCACAACTCCAGCGCCCGAATCGCCATCTTCGTGTAGACCGCACGCGTGCCGTAGGTCGCGCGGATGATGCGCGTCTCCCCACCGGAACTGGCGCGCGCGTGGCCGGGTCCCCACGCGTCGATGAGCGTGACCCGAGCGCCGCGCCGTCGCAGCTCGAGCGCGGTCCACCCGCCGAAGGCGCCGGCACCGATGACGATGACCGTCGGAGGCCGGGTCAATTGAGCCGCTCGCGGGTCGCACCCTACCGCGCGCCTGCTGCCACTTTCGGTTTTGCGGCCGGCCGTCCCTGAATCTCGTCGGCAAGCGCGCCCGCGCCGTAGATGGCGCGGAGCGCCTCGAGAATCCCGGCGCTGTGCACCGCCACCGTCCGGTTGGTGGTGTCGTCGTACACGTAGGTGCCCACGAGGCTCTCGATGTTGCCATCGAAGACCAGCCCGACCAGCTCGCCGGCCCGGTTGACGATGGGCGATCCCGAGTTGCCGCCGATGATGTCGTTGGTCGTAACGAAGTTGAGCGGCGTCGAGAGCGTCAGCCGCGGCCCCGCGGCCGCAACCCTCTGCGTCAAATCGTACGGCGGCTTTCGGCCGAAGCTCTGCGCCCGATCGAAAAGCCCGTAGAACGTCGTCACCGGCGGCGCCTGCGTGCCGTTCATCGGATAGCCCTTGACCGCCCCGTAGGACAGCCGCAACGAAAAGTCCGCATCCGGGTACGTCGTCCGGCCGAACACCGCGAACCGTGCTTGACCCAGGAGCTCGCCGGCCGTGCTGAGCGGAGCCTCGATTTCCTCCTCGTTCCGCGCGATGTCCCGCCGAAGCAGCGGATCGATCTTCCTGTACAGCACGATCAGCGAATCGGTGGATGCCGTCACCACCGGCAGGCCGCCGTCGAGCAGGGACTTTCGAAACGCCGGATCGCCGAGCCTGGTCCCGCCGACGAGCGCGGCGGCGGCCGCGGCGGGTGTACGGCCGTCGAGCGTCGCTTTGATCACTTCGTCGCCGGGTCCGACTGCCTCGAGCGCCAACGAGAGGTAATCGGCGAGCGAGTGCCTCTTCGAACTCGGGGTGGATCGGGCGGGCGACAGCACATAGAACCGGCGCTGGGTGAGCTGCGAATCGTGATACCCGTCCAGCCGCTCGCCATCCGGCTTGGCCTGCTCGGTGACGATGCGGAGAATCTGGCGGGCGCGCGAGGTCAGGGCCTGACCGCCGAAGATCGTCCGATAACTGAGCGGCGCGAGCTCACGCTGCCTGCGTGCGACCGCGGCGATGTCGTCCCAGACACTTCCGTACTGCTGCTGCCACTCGGACCGCGCGGCGACCCGATCGCGGAATGTCTTCTCATCGTCGGCTTTCCGGGCCATCGTGGCCGCGTTCTGAAGACCTGCCAACTGGCCGCCGAGCGCCTTGAGGCTGTTCTCGATCGCCGAAGATCTCCTCGGCGGCCTGCCGCGCCTCTTCGGCGCCGCGAGAGGAGTAAGTGCGGAGAAACGTCAACCGCCGCTTCAATTGCGTCAGCGTCTTCGGCAGCTGCACGTCGCGCTCGAACTCGAGCTGGGCGACCGTGTTCTGGCGGCTCGTCGACCCCGGGTGACCCGACACGAAGACGAGCTCCCCTTCGCGCGCGCCGGCCGCGTTCCATTTGAGGTAGTGCGGCGTTCTGAGCGGGCTTGCCGTTCTCGTAGGCGCGAACCAGCGCGAAGTCGAGGTCGTAGCGCGGATAGGTGAAGTTGTCCGGGTCGCCGCCGAAGAACGCCGCCTGCTGCTCGGGCGCGAACACGAGGCGGACGTCGGTGTAGCGTTTGTAGCGATAGAGCCAGTACTCGCCGCCGGCATAGAGCGTGACGACCTCCGAGTGCAGTCCAGTCGTCTGCTGGCTGTCCTTCTCGATGGCCGCGCGCGTCGCCTCGCGCGCGGTCAGCGCGTCGCGCGGCGCCATCCCGGGCTTCACGGCGCCGAGGATGCGCGAGGTGACGTCCTCGAACGATAGCAGCACGTTCAGCTCGAGGTCCGCGCACTTCATCTCGCGGCTGGCCGTCGGCGCGTAGAAGCCGTTCTTCGACGTAATCGTTCTTCAGCGTCGAGGCCTTCTGCAACTGCCCGATGGCGACGTGATGATTGGTGAGCGCCAGGCCGTTCGGCCCGACGAAGGAACCCGATCCGCCGTCGTTGAAACGAATGCTCGAGAGGCGCAGATGATCGAGCCACGCCTTGGTGGGCTCGAATCCGTAGCGCTCTTTGAGCTGGGCGAGCGGCGGGTTCGCAAACGTCCACATGCCCTCGTCGGCCGCCGGCAGGCCGCGGCTGAAGACGACTACGGCGACGGAACGACCGCTGCCGCCATGCCCCGTTGCCACACTCGACCCGGCATGCCGTCCTCCCTAGTCCGGGACGCTCCGCTGCCAGCTCCGGAAGCATCCTACGTCCGCTTGACTGAAGAACACCAGGATGCGACTCACGAGATCCAGGTCCAGGACACTGACTCGGTCGTGCATTGTGTAGGATCTGACCGATGACCACGGATTCAGTCCACCCGACGTCTCCTGGCCTCCTTGACCCTCGCCGGAATGGTGACGGCCGTCGCGTGCAGCCGCGCCGGCCCCTCCCCCTCCCGCGAAGCCTTCTGGCGATGCGGCGTTCGGCGAGGTCGCCCGCGCCTATCTCGAAGACACCTATCGACGCCAGCCAACGCTGGCGACGTTCCTCGGCATTCACAAATACAACGAGACACTGCGCGATCCGTCGCGCCAGGCAGTGATGGACGAGATGGCCGCCGCGCGCCAGTTCCGGGACCGCGCCGCGGCAATCGACGCCACGACGTTGTCGCCGTCGAATCAGCTCGACAGGGAACAGCTGCTGCTCGCCATCGATGCTCGCGTCCTGACGCTCGACACCGTCAGGTTGTGGGCGAAGGACCCCGACAGCTACAGCAGCGGCCTTACCAACACGGCTTACCTCATGATCAAGCGCGCGTTCGCGCCGCCCGAAGAACGGCTCCGGCACTTGATCGCACGGGAAAAGGCGATGCCGGCCACGCTCGTCGAAGCGCGCAAGAACCTCGAGAATCCGCCACGGATCTACACCGAAATCGCGATCGAGCAGCTGGACGGCAACCGCGATTTCTTCAAGACCGCCGTCGCCGCGGCCTTCCCCACCGTGACCGACAAGGGGCTGCTGGCCGAGTTCAAGCAGGCCAACGACGCGGTCATCGCTGCCCTGAACGACTACAAGACGTGGCTGAAAGATGACCTGCTGAAGCGCTCGACGGGAGATTTCGCGATCGGGGAGGATACGTTCAGGAAGAAGCTCGCGGCCGACGAAATGCTCACGTTGCCTCTCGACGAGCTGCTGGCAATTGCCGAGAAGGACCTCCGGAAGAATCAGACCGCGTTTGCCGAGACCGCCCGCCTCATCGATCCCAAGCGGACGGCGATGCAGGTGCTCGAGAAAGTGCAGGCTGACTATCCACCCGCCGCGAAGCTGCTGTCGACGACGCAAGGCGAGCTGGATGCGCTCGGCCGGTTCATGTCGGACCATCACCTGATCACGGTCCCCAAGGCCGCGCCGGCGGTAGTGCAGGAAACGCCGCCCTTCCTGCGCGCGACCACGAGCGCGTCGATGGAGATCCCGGGCCCGTTCGAAACCGTTGCGACCGAGGCGTACTACAACATGACGCTGCCGGATCCAAAGGCCTCGGCCAGAGACCGGCACGAG
The DNA here is from genome assembly GCA_963771395.1 of uncultured Acidobacteriota bacterium. Classification (GTDB taxonomy): domain Bacteria; phylum Acidobacteriota; class Vicinamibacteria; order Vicinamibacterales; family 2-12-FULL-66-21; genus DATBJJ01. The sequence goes on from CAVYTY010000022.1 coordinate 509,651, forward strand.
TTCATGAGGCAGTGGTACTACGCGGCGATCTCGAACGTGTCGGTGCACGAGGTCTGGCCGGGCCACTATCTGCAGTTTCTCTACGCCAAGCAGTTTCCGTCCGACATCCGCAAGGTGCTCGGCGCGGCAATTCGAACAGCGAAGGGTGGGCGCACTACTGCGAGCAGATGGTCATCGACGAAGGGTTCCACGCCGACGATCCCCGCTATCGCCTCGCGCAGATCCAGGACGCCCTTCTCCGCAACGCGCGCTTCATCGTCGGCATCCGCATGCACACGAAAGGCATGACGATCGCGCAGGCCGAGGACTACTTCGTCAAGGAAGGGTATCAGCCGAAGCCTGTCGCCGTTTCCGAGAGCAAGCGCGGCACCTCAGACCCGACCTACGGCTACTACACGATGGGCAAGCTGATGATTCTCAAGCTGCGCGAGGACTACAAGGCGAAGATGGGCGCGCAGTACTCCTTGCAGAAGTTCCACGACACGTTCATCAGCCTGGGGCCGCTGCCGCTGCCGCTCATCCGGAAGGCGATGCTCGGCGAGGTCGGACAGCTGTTCTAAGCCACGGACAAGACGGCGAACGGGGAGAACTCGAGTCGGGGCAAATCGAGCAGGCGTATAATCCGTCGGCATGCGAGGGATTGCTCACGTCGCCACGTACGTCTCGCTGCTAACGTTGCCTCTCGCCGTCGTCGCCGCGCAGACCTCTGAGCCCATCGCGCCACTCGAGACGGCCACTTCGTCGGATATCGCCGCCGGCAGACGCGTGTTCGCGTCGCAGTGCGCGTGGTGCCACGGGACGGATGGCGCCGGCGGAACCGGCCCCGATCTGGGCCGTTCAACGCTCCGGCACGCCGCCAACGACCGGTCTCTCGTCGACATCGTGCACAACGGCATCCCCGGCACCGAGATGCCATCGTTTGCCTTCGCACTGACGCATCGGACCGCCTGGCAGACGGCGGCGTACGTCAGGTCGCTCGGCAGGACGCGTCTCACGTCCGCTGACCGGCGATCCGCGTCGCGGCGCCGCCCTGTACGAGACCGCCGGCTGTGGCACGTGCCACATCATCGCCGGCCGCGGGCAAGGTATCGGGCCCGAGCTGACCGCGATCGGCGCGCTCCGTGGTCCGGCGCACCTGCGCGAGTCCGTCATCGACCCTGGCGCCGCCCATCCGCCCGGGTATCTCGTCGTGCGTGCCGTGACGAACGGTGGCCGAGAGATTCGCGGTGTGCGGTTGAACGAAGACGTGTTCTGGATACACGTCCGCGACGCCAGTGGAATCGTCCACGTGCTGCAGAAGTCCGGCCTGTTGCAGCTCCAGCGTGAGCTTCAGGCAACGCTGATGCCGTCGTACGCGACACGCTTCTCTGCCGCCGAGCTCGACGATCTAGTCGCCTACCTCGCCAGTCTCAGGGGCCCGTCATGAAGGAACACTCGCTCACCCGCGACGGCCGTGATGGACACAGGGGAAACCTCCGACGTTCGAGGTCCCTCGTGTCCCTCATGTGGGTTGTGTGCTGTGTGATTCCCGCGCCAGTCGCTTTCGCGCAGGTCACGCCGTCGCGCCTGGCGAGCGACGAGACCGACAACGGTCAGTGGCTGACGTACAGCGGGTCGTATCGCGCGCACCGCTTCTCACCGCTCCGCCAGGTCTCGACGGAGACGGTCGGCCGGCTCCGGCCGCTTTGGGTGTATCAGCCCCCTGGTGCCGGATCGCTCGAAGCCACACCGGTCGTCGCCGACGGTGTCATGTACGTGACGTCCGGACCCGCCAACGTTGTTGCGCTGGATCTCCGAAGCGGCCGCCCAATCTGGGAGTGGAGTCGTCCAATTCCGGCGAGCGTGCTGAACCTTGGGTTCCCGCGCGTGAACCGCGGTGTCGCCATTCTCGGCGATTCGGTCTATGTCGGGACGCTCGATGGCTACCTCGTGGCTTTGGACGCTCGATCGGGCGCCCAGCGATGGGCTGTACGGGTTGGCGAGAATCCGACGGGGCACGCGATTACGGCGGCGCCGCTCGCCGTCGACGACAAGATCATCGTCGGTATCAGCGGCGGCGAGGCCGGAATCCGCGGCTACCTCGATGCGTACGACGCGAAGACTGGCAAACAGGTGTGGCGTTTCTGGACGATACCATCACCAGGCGAACCGGGCAGTGAGACCTGGCCCGGCAACAGCTGGGTGCACGGTGCGGGTGCGACGTGGCTGACCGGTTCGTACGATCCGGTCCTGAAGCTGCTGTACTGGGGCACGGGCAATCCCGGTCCCGACTGGAACGGGGACTCACGCAAGGGCGACAACCTCTATACGTGCTCGCTCCTTGCGCTCGACGTCGATACGGGAAAGCTGCGCTGGCATTTCCAGTTCACACCGCACGACGTGCACGACTGGGACGCGAACCAGATTCCGGTGCTCGTGGATGTCGAGATCGGTGGGCGCGCGCGTCCGGTCGTGGTCATAGCGAACCGCAACGGGTTTTTCTACGTGCTCGATCGACAGACAGGTGAGTACCTGTTCGGTACCCCTTACGCGAAGCAGACGTGGGCCAAAGGTCTGGATGCGCGTGGGCGGCCGGTTCTCGTCCCAGACATGGAGCCTTCGGAGAAGGGAACGCTTGTCTATCCGAGCCTGCAGGGATCGACCAACTGGTCCAGTCCGTCGTACAGCCCTGATACCGGCCTGCTCTACGTACCGGTGCGCGAGATGGGATCGATCTACTACAAAACGTCGGTCGAGTACCGGCCGGGCACGTACTACACCGGTGGTAGCGAGAAGCGGCTCGATGAAGAGTCGTGGGGAGCCGTGCGCGCGCTCGACGTGAAGACTGGCAAGACGGTGTGGGATTTCACGCTGCCGACCCCGCCATGGGCCGGCGTCATGGCGACGGCGGGCGGACTCGTCTTCGGCGGATCGAACGAAGGCAACTTCTTTGCCGTGGACGCACGCACCGGAAAGCCCTTGTGGCAGTTCCAGACGGGTGGGGCGATCCGCTGTGGCCCGATGTCGTTCCTCGTCGATGGCAAACAACGTGTCGTCGTCGCCGGCGGGCGATCGATTTTCGTATTCGGACTCGAGTAGGTCGTATCCGCGATCGCGTTGAATCAGGTCTTCGGCTGTGGTGCGATGCTCGCGAGCGCCTACCAGGTCAACGAGATCGCGCCGCCGCGGACGCCGCGCCCGACGACGGGCGACAGGCGGGCCTGTGGACGGCGACCGCGCTCGTAGAGAGTTCGCCTGTTGTTGACGAGCGCGTCGATGCCGGTGCCGAGCAGCGTGTAGCCCACGACGTTGTACACGCAGCTCGCGGCGACGACGCCCCACTGCGAGTTCTCCGCTTGCGTGGCGAAGCCGGCCAGAATCGCTGAAGAAGCGAGACCGATGCCCAGTCCAATATAGGCGCCGTTCCTGAGGCTGTCCGGACGGTCGATTCGCACGATCCGATCGACCGGGATCTCTTCGCTCCCCTTACGCAGGGACACGCGGATCGCCGCCTCGGACGTCCCTTCCACGCGCCCGTCAATCTGCCGACCCTCGTCGTCGATGATTGAGATTCTCTGCCCGGTCCTGACGACGTCCGGGATGCGCTCGCCACCCGTCTGCGCGACGGCCGGCGACGAGGCGAGCATTGCGAGAACGAGCGCCGCTGCCGGTGCTGATCGACTCATGATCGTCTCCCAGGTCCTGATGTTTACGGCACTCGCGGCGAGCAGCGTCGCGAGCAAGGACAGGTTCGCTCGGGCCGGCAGAGGAAGTCGTGAATGAAGGCTGAGGAAACCGTGAAATCGATGGCTCGATCGTCACTTCGTCGGCGTGACGACGAGATTCGCGAAGTCCCCGCCGCTGACGTTGCCCACCCACAGCCCGACCTGGCCGCCATCGAGCTGGCCGAGCTTCCGCACTTCGAGCGTGACCTCCTTGACGGGCCCCACATAGATCTGAACGTTGCTGCCTTCAACGACCACGCGGAGCTTGACCCAGTCGGTGGGCACGATCGAAGCATCGACGGGGTTTTCGAACTCCTCGGGGAAGTCTTCGCGAAGGCGCGGCCAATCGAAGTCCGGCAGCGAGATGTACTGGACCGCGTGCTGCTTTCGGACGGGATCCTGAATGCGGAAGTTGAACGGCCTCAGATAGACGGCCTCGTAGGTGTCGTCGTTCTTGCGATGGAAGGCGACGCCGACGTAGTTCTGCTGCATGGCCTCCCTGCCACGGATATCCACCTCGATCGTGCCAGACCGGAAATCAGTCCCCTCCACCCAGGCCACGCCGTTACCCGACGCGGGCGACAGGCGCACGCCGTTCCGATCCTCGGTTTTTGTGACCTGTCGATTGACTACGCGCAGCTTCTGAGCGCCATCTCCAAAGCCATCGAACACGGTCTCCGGCGGAGAACACGCAGACGACACCAGGATTCCGACAAGCACCGCCAGGCCTTGGCCTCCGTCCTCTCATTGTCTTGGTTCAGACACCGCGGTTGGCGATAAGGTCCGCGCCGCAAAGATGTGGCCTGACGTCATTTGCCGCACTCCCGGAGCCGCGTCTCGACGTCCGTCACCATCGCCGAGACGACGGTTTCGAGGGCCAACCGCACCTTGAACAACGCGTCGAGCGACTGGCTCAGTCCGTCGGCCCACTCGCCCATCCGATCAGCGGCAGCCGCAGGCGAGCGAACGATGGCGGACTCCACATTCACCGCCACGCTGTCGACCTGAGCCTGGAATCCATCCAGCTGGAGGAGGAGGATGAGTTGCGCCGACGCCGACGAAGGATTCTGTCGAGCGAATTCAGCTGCTGTCAGCACCAGGTGAACCGCTTGGCGGGCCCGCTCGCTCGCCGCGTCTATCCGTGCACCGCTCCCAGGCTCGACCGCCAGCTTCTTCACGTCCAGCGCCGCGAGGGCGGTTTGGGTTTGCGCCACGGCTTGTTGGAGGCGTTCCCGGAGGGCCAGCTCCACGACAGGCTGACGCTGGGCCGGCTCCCCTGCGATGCCTGCCGGCAACATGAAGACCAGCATGATGAGGAAGCAACTGCGGACCATGGAACGGCTCCTTCCGGCAAGCAGACGTAGCGTGACGGTCCGCAGTGGGTGGCGCCCGACGATCGGACGTGCTACGCCTGGTTCGGCTGCGGCGCCGCGCCCAGTTGCTGCAGCAGGTCGAGACGGTCGAAGACGAGCCACGTCTTGGCGATCCTGCCAGCCGAGAGATGGTGCACGGTCGCCCCCGAGAGGGTGATTGCGGTACCGGTCGGCGGGATCCCCTGAGAATCGCCCTTGTGGGTGCCGCGGACAGTCCAGCGCGCGGTCACCACCGGCGCAGCACGATTGATTTGTTCTCGCTCGGTGACATGGGGCCTCCTGCCAGGCGTCCGCCGGCCGGTGATGATACCACCGAAGGGGGAACTACCGGACGCGAACTGACGCCATTCAAAGCGTGGGCTTACGAAACCGCGGCACGCATCGCGGCCAGGTTTCTGACGATCTCAATCGTCGATCTCGCACGGTTGAGGGTATAGAAGTGAAGGCCTGGCGCCCCTTCGCGCAGGAGCTCCTCAGACTGTCTCGTCGAGTACTCGATACCGAATTGCGTGACACCGTTATCGTCGTCACCGCGCGCGTCCAGTTCTGATTTCAGCTCGGGCGGCAATTTCGCTCCGCACTTCCTGACGAACCCGTTGATCTGGCGATTGCTGAGTACCGGGAAAATGCCAGGAATGATTGGCGTCGTCACCCCGCGACGGGCCAGGAAATCACGCAGCTCGAAATAGTCGCGGTTCTCGAAAAACAGTTGAGTGATCACGAAGTCGGCTCCGCTGTCGATCTTTTTTCTCAGCCTCTCCCAGTCCGTTTCCCGTCCCTCTGTGCACGCGGCATGGCCTTCAGGGAAGCCGGCAACGCCGATTGAGAACGGGCCGGTCTCGCGTATGAACAGAACCAACTCGCAGGAGTAATCGAAACCGCTGCCCGACATCACAGGTTCAGTGTCGTCGGTGGGCGTGTCTCCCCGTAGAGCGAGGATGTTCTTGATCCCGAGCCGGCGGGCGCCGTTCAGAATTTCCGCCAGCTGCTCCCGCGTCTTGTTCACACACGTGAGGTGCGCCATCGACGTGAGCTGATGTTCGCGCTGTATCCGGTCGACAGTCTGGAGCGTCTTGGTGTAGAGGCTCGCGCTCCCGCCGGCACCGCACGTCACCGAACAAAAGTCGGGCTGGAGCTGTCGTAACGCAGGAATGGTTTCTTCGAAGAGCGTGCGCTCCCCGTGTTCATCCTTCGGCGGAAAGAACTCGAGCGACACCACCGGACGGTTGGTCGCCCGGGCGGCGGCAAACATGTCGCGGATCGATTGAACTTCAGCGCACCCAGCCATAATGGCCGGGGGAATCATACCGCGGGCCTGGGGTAAGCACCGATGGAAGCGCAGGGCGAATTCCGAGGATGCATCAACCGAGGTGGGCGCCATGAGCGCCCCGACCCGAGCCCCCGCCCCAGAAACGTTCCGAAACGCCTTCTCGGCGATTCCATGCGCTGGCTGTGATCAGCGGTTTGCGTGCGCGGAGAGAATCAGCAGCAATCGATCGTAGACGCGAATGGAGGACGCGGCTTACGGACGCCTCAGGATCGGGATGTCCCAGCCGCCGCCCCACGTCCGCACAACCCCGCTCCCCGTGCTCGACTGGATGATCCACCATGCGCCCGTCGAGGGGCGGAAGATCGCGATGTCGGTTTTGCCGTCGCCGTCGTAGTCGCCAGGCACCGGGATATCGCCTTGGCCTCCCCAGGTGAACGAGAATCCGTTCCCGTAGTCGACCGGAGGATGTCCCAGACTCCAGTCGAGGGGCGAAAGATCGCGATGTCGGTCTTGCTATCTCCGTCGTAGTCGCCAGGCACCGGGATATCGCCTTGGCCTCCCCAGGTGATCGGGAAGAAATTTCCCGGCGGCCTCGAGTTAACGATGAACCATTGTCCGGTCGAGGGTCGAAAGAACGCGATGTCGGTCTTGCTATCTCCGTAGTAGTGGCCAGGCACCGGGATGTCCCCGCCGCCGCCAAACCCGAACGCCGCCCCGCTCCCTGTGCTCGAATAGATGAAGTACCACGTGCCCGTCGAGGGGCGGAAGACGGCGATGTCGATCTTGCCGTCGCCATCGTAATCCTGCGGCACCGGGATATCGCCTTGGCCTCCCCAGGTGTACGAGATGCCCGTTCCCGTACTCGACGGGATGATCCACCATGCGCCCGTCGAGGGGCGGAAGATCGCGATGTCGGCCTTGCCGTCGCCGTCGTAGTCGCGAGCCACCGGGATGTCCCCCTCGCCGCCCCATGTGAACGCCGCCCCGCTCCCCGTGCTCGAGTTGACGATGAACCATTGCCCGCTCGCGGGGCGGAAGATCGCGATGTCGGCCATGCGGTCACCGTCGAAATCGCCGCCGCTGCCCCGTTCGCTGAGGTCGCCGGTCAGGGGCAGGTCCAAGGAGCCGCCAGCAGTCGCCGCCGGGCGGAGCTGGTCGAATTGCACGTCGACTGGCAGGCCCGGCTGTGCGTCGGCAGCCACGCCGGGGCCTCTTTGCTGAAAGGCTTGCCATCGCGCTCCAGACGCGCCTTGCGCGGCGGTCTGCTGACCCGCCTCGCCGGTCCGGGGAGCCGACAAGATAAGTAGAATCGGCAAAAGCTGGGCGACGCGTCTTGAGAGTTTGGTCATCGGAGGTCACTCGCGGGTCTGTTCAGGTGATTCCGTCCCTTTGTGACTCGGAGCAATAGAGGAGAGCGCGCGCGCCGTTAACTCTACACTATCAGCAGCCGCTCGAGAGCGGTCTGATAGTGGTCGTGGTTCGTTTTCCACTCGCTGAAATCAGGGATGAAATACTCCCGATCTCTCGCGCCGCATCCTTGCCGGTATCCACGTCGAAGCACTCCCAGTTTCGGAGCGTGTCGAAATCAACCAGACGGATTGGGAACAGCATCTGCCGTTTTTTGGTGCTGTTCCCGCTTGCGCGCCTTGGCGATGTCCGTGTTCACCCAATCGCTGTTCATGCTGTGCGCGGAAAGAATCAGCATCAAATCGACGCGAATGGAGGACACGGCTTACGGACGCCTCAGGATCGGGATGTCCGCGCCGCCGCCCCACGTCTGCACGACCCCGCTCGCCAGGCTCGAGTTGATGATGAACCATTGCCCGGTCGAGGGGCGGAAGATCGCGATGTCGGTTTTCCCGTCGCCGTCGTAGTCGCCAGGCACCGGGATGTCCGCGCCGCCGCCCCACGTCTGCACCACCCCGCTCGCCAGGCTCGAGTTGACGATGAACCACTGCCCGGTCGAGGGGCGGAAGATCGCGATGTCGGTTTTCCCGTCGCCGTCGTAGTCGCCAGGCACCGGGATGTCCGCGCCGCCGCCCCACGTCTGCACAACCCCGCTCGCCATGGCTCGAGTTGATGATGAACCATTGCCCGGTCGAGGGCCGGAAGATCGCGATGTCGGTTTTGCCGTCGCCGTCGTAGTCGCCAGGCACCGGGATGTCCGCGCTGCCGCCCCACGTCTGCACAACCCCGCTCGCCTGGCTCGAGTTGATGATGAACCACTGCCCGGTCGAGCGGCGGAAGATCGCGATGTCGGTTTTCCCGTCGCCGTCGTAGTCGCCAGGCACCGGGATGTCCGCGCCGCCGCCCCACGTCTGCACGACCCCGCTCGCCATGGCTCGAGTTGATGATGAACCACTGCCCGGTCGCGGGGCGGAAGATCGCGATGTCGGTTTTCCCGTCGCCGTCGTAGTCGCCAGGCACCGGGATGTCCGCGCCGCCGCCCCACGTCTGCACCACCCCGCTCGCCAGGCTCGAGTTGACGATGAACCATTGCCCGGTCGAGGGCCGGAAGACGGCGATGTCGGTCTTGCCGTCGCCGTCGAAGTCGCCGCGGGGTGGACCCTGCGACCCCGTGAGTCGAGCCTGCGACACCGTGAATAGTTGCCCCGCAATCAGCAGCGTGCCTGCACGCGCGGCACCGGTGTTCGCAGCAATACTGAACGTCACCGTGCCAGCGCCAGCTCCAGACGCGCCACTCGTGACTGTCAAGAAAGCCGATTGGCTCGCGGCCGTCCAGCCGCACCCGGCCCCTGCGGCGACGGAGACCGACAATGTGGTTGGGCCGGACGAGACAATCGCTGATGATGCCGACAACGAATAGGCGCAGAAACTCGGCAGGATCGACAGTCCATAGCCCCAGTCGTTGTTCGGCCGTGGACCATAACCGGGCGCGGCGATGCTCTTCAAATAACCCGCCACTTGAGCGGGCGAGGACGCGGGAAACTCCTGGAGCACAAGTGCCGCTAAACCCGCGATGTGAGGAGTTGCCTGACTGGTGCCTGCGAACCCTCCGGGACCATACGTTACCGTATCGGCTTGATCGACGCCGACGACGTCGGGCTTCACGCGACCATCTGGTGTCGGGCCCTGACTACTGAACCACTCAAGGGTCGCGGCGGAATGCCAAGGTGCTGCGCCCACCGCCAACGCCCCGCTGTTTGCCGTTTCCGCTGGACTGCCAATTGAGCCAGCCGTGTAAGATCTGAGTTCTTGAGACGAAAAGTTCTGGAGCTGAATCCAGGAAGGCACGGATCCAGAGTATCTGTGGACCCCGATGTAGTAGATGCCGGCCGTTGGTGCCGAGTAAGAGAGGAACTCGAATGGCTCCGCATTTGGACTACCGCCCTGGACGACAAGGCTAGTCGCAACCGTGTCAAGACTTGCGTTCAGCAGGTACAGATCCAGGTCTCTCGTCGCAAACCCCCAGCTATCCTGCCATCGAAGCTGAATAGAGATCCTCTCTCCAGCATTCAGAAATACAGCGTTGTCCTCTATGCCCGCAGAAAACTCGGCCCAACGGTTGCCATTGACGTCAGTGAATGCGCCAAGGTACGTCGCCGTGCCTTCGTTTCCGGCCGCAGCGACAAAGACTGCCCCACCAGCCGCTGCTGCGTCGACTGTCTTCAATGGACTGTCCGAGTATGGTGAGGTGCCGTCACCGGGCCCATCCCACAGATCTGCAAGCGAGTAGTTGATGACACGAACGCCTTGCGACGTCATCCAATCGACCGTCTGACGAAAATCGAGAAGGGATATCGGGTTGGCAATGAACAGTTGGATACCTGGTGCAATGTCAGCCAACGATTCCGCGACTGCCGTCCCATGACTGCTCGTACTTTGGCACGCCACAAGGTTGGTAGAAAACACACCTACCGCGGAATAGCACCGTCTAGTGACGGACGCCGGCACCTCCGTTCCCATGAGAGTCGAGAACCCGACAAATCCGCTATCGATGATGCCCACCTTCACGCCTGAACCCAACCGCCCATTCGCGTGCCAATTGCTTGCATTATGGACGGCAACGCCTTGACTGACGGCGCGTTCGGCGGCCGGGATGATTTGCCGGACTGCGACAACGCCTTCAAGCGAGTTGAGATCCCTAAGGTGATCCGCGGTGACATACGCCTCGATTGTGTCTTCTAAGGAATTGGCGACCGTGCCGCCGACGCTGCGAACCCACGCCGAGACCGCCAAAACGTTACTTGACGTGATCGTGACGGGGACTCTGTCCGCTATCGCGAGAGGATTCTCGAGTCGGGTAACAGCTGCGCTTCGCGGTTGGCCGCCTTCAACGGCGGCCACCATTTGCGCCAGTGCTGAATCGAGTCTTTGATACGGAAGTTTTGGGAGCGTTTCGCGGACTTGCGCGTGAACCGTCCCGACTGTGAAAAGAACGAAAAGAATGGCACCGTAAACAGGCCGAACCTGCCCCATGCGCCTGCCCAACATCTTCATAGTATCAATCCCCTGCGGGTGGTGTCCCCTCACGAGCTAACGACCTGTCGTAACGCAGGAATGGTTTCTTCGAAGAGCGTGCGCTCCCCGTGTTCATCCTTCGGCGGAAAGAACTCGAGCGACACCACCGGACGGTTGGTCGCCCGGGCGGCGGCAAACATGTCGCGGATCGATTGAACTTCAGCGCACCCAGCCATAATGGCCGGGGAATCATACCGCGGGCCTGGGGTAAGCACCGATGGAAGCGCAGGGCGAATTCCGAGGGGCAAGGGAGCGGGCCGTGTCCGTGTCGACGGGGGGCGGCCGACGGGGAAAGGCTTACGAAAGGGATAGAGCGAAAACCGTACGACGGAGAGACGGTGCGCCCGTCGTGGCGCCGTTACTACCAAACCTACGTGACGCTGCTTGACGACGGGAATCCGGTCACGGAGACCGCCGTCGCGAAGGTGCTGCGCCAGTTTCGGAGCGTGTCGAAATCAACCAGACGGATTGGGAACAGCATCTGCCTTTTTGGTGCTGTTCCCGCTTGCGCGCCTTGGCGATGTCCGTGTTCACCCACGCGCTGTTCATGCTGTGCGCGGAGAGAATCAGCAGCAATCGACGTCAACGCGAATGGAGGACGCGGCTTACGGACGCCTCAGGATCGGGATGTCCGCGCCGCCGCCCCACGTCTGCACGACCCCGCTCGCCTGGCTCGAGTTGATGATGAACCACTGCCCGGTCGAGCGGCGGAAGATCGCGATGTCGGTTTTCCCGTCGCCGTCGTAGTCGCCAGGCACCGGGATGTCCGCGCCGCCGCCCCACGTCTGCACCACCCCGCTCGCCAGGCTCGAGTTGACGATGAACCATTGCCCGGTCGAGGGGCGGAAGATCGCGATGTCGGTTTTGCCGTCGCCGTCGTAGTCGCCAGGCACCGGGATGTCCGCGCCGCCGCCCCACGTCTGCACAACCCCGCTCGCCTGGCTCGAGTTGATGATGAACCATTGGCCGGTCGAGGGCCGGAAGATCGCGATGTCGGTTTTGCCGTCGCCGTCGTAGTCGCCAGGCACCGGGATGTCCGCGCTGCCGCCCCATGTCTGCACAACCCCGCTCGCCTGGCTCGAGTTGATGATGAACCACTGCCCGGTCGAGCGGCGGAAGATCGCGATGTCGGTTTTCCCGTCGCCGTCGTAGTCGCCAGGCACCGGGATGTCCGCGCCGCCGCCCCACGTCTGCACGACCCCGCTCGCCAGGCTCGAGTTGATGATGAACCACTGTCCCGTCGCGGGGCGGAAGATCGCGATGTCGGTTTTCCCGTCGCCGTCGTAGTCGCCAGGCACCGGGATGTCCGCGCCGCCGCCCCACGTCTGCACCACCCCGCTCGCCAGGCTCGAGTTGACGATGAACCATTGCCCCGTCGCGGGGCGGAAGACGGCGATGTCGGCCTTGCCGTCGCCGTCGAAGTCGCCGCGGGGTCGACCCGGCGACCCCGTGAGTCGAGCCTGCGACACCGTGAATAGTTGCCCCGCAATCAGCAGCGTGCCTGCACGCGCGGCACCAGTGTTCGCAGCAATACTGAAGGTCACCGTGCCAGCGCCAGCTCCAGACGCGCCACTCGTGACTGTCAAGAAAGCCGATTGGCTCGTGGCCGTCCAGCCGCACCCGGCCCCTGCGGCGACGGAGACCGACAATGTGGTTGGGCCGGACGAGACAATGGCTGATGATGCCGACAACGAATAGGCGCAGAAACTCGGCAGGATCGACAGTCCATAGCCCCAGTCGTTGTTCGGCCGTGGACCATAACCGGGCGCGGCGATGCTCTTCAAATAACCCGCCACTTGAGCGGGCGAGGACGCGGGAAACTCCTGGAGCACAAGTGCCGCCAAACCCGCCATGTGAGGAGCTGCCTGACTGGTGCCTTGAAACCCTCCGGGACCATACGTTACCGTATCGGCTCGATCGACGCCGACGACGTCGGGCTTCACGCGACCATCTGGTGTCGGGCCCTGACTACTGAACGGCTCACGGGTGGCGGCGGAATACCAAGGTGCTGCGCCCACCGCCAGAGCGCCGCTGTTTGCCGTCTCTGCTGGACTCGCGATTGAGCCAGGAGTGTAAAACTCAAGGCTTGGTCCGACAAGGTTCTGGAGTTGAATCCACGCAGGGATACTTCCGGCGTACCTCCGCACACCGATGAAGTAGTACCCAGCTGCGGGCGCCTTGTATGTGAGGTACTCGAAGGGGACGGCGTTGGGGGCACCCGCTTGAGCAGCATCGCTCGACGCCACCAACTGGGAGCTCGAGTTGTAGAGATAGAGATCGAGATCCCTGGCGCTATAGCCCCAGTTGTCCTGCCATCTGAGCTGAATGCGGACGAGTTCGCCGGCCGCGAGAAATACGACATTGTCGTCCCTGCCGGCCGGGAACTCCGCCCAGTTGTTTCCGTTGACATCGTTGAATGCGCCGAGGTAGGTCGCGGTACCCTGGTTCCCTGCGGAGGCGATGAACACGGCGCCGCCCGTGATCGCTGCGTCAACGGTCTTCAATGGACTGTCCGGGTTCGGCGATGTGCCATTACCTGGCCCATCCCAGGTATTTGCAACCGAGTAGTTGATGACCCGAACGCCTTGCGACGTCATCCAATCGACCGTCTGACGAAAATCGAGAGGGGATATCGGGTTGGCAATAAACAGTTGGATACCTGGTGCAACGTCAACCAACGATTCCGCGACTGCCGTCCCATGATTCGTCTCACTTTGGCACGCCGCAAGGTTGGTAGAAAACACGCCTATCGCCGAATAGCACCGTCTACTGACGGACGCCGGCACCTCCGTTCCCATGAGAGTCGAGAACCCGACAAACCCGACATCGATGACGCCCACCTTCACGCCTGATCCCAACCGTCCATTCGCGTGCCAATTGCTTGCATTGTGGACAGCAACGCCTTGACTGACGGCGAGTTCGACGGCCGGGATGATTTGCCGGACTGCGACAACGCCTTCAAGCGAGTTGAGATCCCTAAGGTCATCCGCGGTGACGTAGGCCTCGATTGTGTCTTCTGAGGAATTGGCGACCGTGCCACCGACGCTACGAACCCACGCCGAGACCGCCGACACGTTACTCGACGTGATCGTGACGGGGACTCTGTCCGCTGTCGCGAGAGGATTCTCGAGTCGGGTGACTGCTGCGCTTCGCGGTTGGCCGCCTTCAACGGCGGCCACCATTCGCGCCAGCGCTGAATCGAGTCTTTGAGACGGAAGTTTTGGGAGCGTTTCGCGGACTTGCGCGTGAACCGTCCCGACTGTGAAAAGAACGAAAAGAATGGCGCCGTAAACAGGCCGAACCTGCCCCATGCGCCTGCCCAACATCTTCATAAATATCAATCCCTTGCGGGTGGTGTCCCCTCACGAGCTAAACGATCATTCGAGCCGAGCACATTATCCCGCCGACTCAGATACCAAAATGCCGCGTGACGAGTACCGCGGCTGCGAGTACTGCTCCTACAAGCGCAGATCGAGTAGACGCAGGCATCCGGCGGCACTCCAAGGTGGCATTGACAAGCTGGAATTGCTCTCTAGGTAACGCTCGCCCGCACGCACGAATGACGCCACGGCTCTGGCGACAAAAACACCTGCAACGGCGGGTAGCCTCTGCTCAAGGGCCCCACCACGCTGACTATTGGGGCCTCAGAGGCAGACGTCGCCGACTCAAGGCAGGCCTCGTCGGCCTCACGTCGTGTCGCAGCGGCTCGGGCACAAGAAAGTGTCGACGACGCTCGACATCTACGCACGCACTCCCGTCGATGCAAAAGGACGCGGCGTCGCACCTCGGAGCACTCCTACACTGCCGTTAGCTATCCGTTAGCTTTTGAGTAGCCGCGACGCGAAAACGCAAGGAAATTCGGGGGGTTTTGAAGGCTGGTGCGGAAGAGAGGATTTGAACCTCCACTCTCTTGCGAGAACAAGCTCCTGAGGCTTGCGCGTCTGCCAGTTCCGCCACTTCCGCACGAAGGGTGAACACCGACTGGCCGGAACTTGAAAGTATAGCATGAGGCCGCGCACGACGGCCCGTGGCGGCGGCCCACGGACCGTCGAACTCGGGCCGAACGACGCCGCGTCAGTGCGATGTGCCCTGCATCTTCAGCGCCTTGGTTCGAACGAAGCCGTAGTTGAAGCTGAGCTGATTGAACGCGGCCGCCTTGCCGGCCATCTCCGTCGCGCGCGCGGTGTCGCCGGCGCCCTTCAACGCGACCGCGCTCCAGTAGAGAATGCGCGGGTCCTGCTGGTTGGCCTTGGCCAACGACTGCGCGGCTGCGCCGTACCGCTTCTCTTCGAGGGCGATGCAACCCTTCGATCTCGTGCTGCTGACGCACTTCGAACGGCACCTTTCGCACCGCCACCTCGGCACCATAGGCCGCCGCCCTGGCTTTCGCAGTAACGAGGTCGTGTCTGGCCACGGCCACCCGCGCCTGCTCGAAGAGATGGTTGCGGCGGGTCGCGGCCTTGGCCTCGGCCGGCACGCTCGCGGCCTCGCTGACCTCCACCGCCTTCGCGTACTTCACGAGCGCCTCGTCCATCCGTCCGGCCTCGCGCAGGATGTCGCCCATCAAGGTGAGATCGCCGGACTGCGACCCGCCATCCTGTTCCGCCCCGGAGAGGGCGGCGTTCGCCTCGAGCTCGGCGAGTGCTTTGTCGGTGGCGCCCTCGTGGACGTAGGACGCCGCGGTCCAGAAATGTGCCGTGCGCCGTTCGCCGGTGTTCCTCGCGACCTTGGCAATCTTCGCGAACGTCTCGCGGGCGGCGGCCGCCTGGCCCTTGAACAGCTGATCGTTGCCGATGCCGATGTAGGACGCCACGAAGTTCGCATCGATCGCGAGGGCCTTGTTGTACATGGCGATCGACTCGTCGAAGCGGCCCATCTTCATGAGCAGCTCGGCGTACGAGTCATACGGGTTCGGGTCGCCGGGAATGAGCTCCACGTATTTCTTGAACGCCGCCTCCGCCTGGCCGTACTGACCCAGGAACCGATAGGCGTACCCCATCTGGTTGTAGGGCTGCGAGAAGGCCGCATTGATCTCGGTGGCCTTCGCGAAGTGGTCGATGGCGCGCTGATACTCCTGCCGGCCGAAGTAGGTGTTGGCGAGCAGCGTCTGCGCGCGCTCGTCCCTCGGAAACAGCGCCACGAGCTCGGTGTAGTGGCGCAGCACGGCGGGGGGGTCGTTCTTGAGCCCGGCTTCGAGCGCGAGTACCATGTGCCGTTCGCCGTCTGTCACCTTCGCGGCGAGGCCGACCGCCTTCGTCACCGCCTCGACGAACTCGCGGTTGGTGCCCGAGGTATTGGCCAAGCCGACGTACGCCAGCGCGAAGCCGGCGTCCTTCGCCGCGGCCTGCTCGTAGAAGCGGCGCGCATCGGTCGCGCGGAGCTTTTCGGCGAGGTCGCGACCCTTCAGGTACAGTGCTCGCGCCTCTTCGGACGACGACGTGATCGGGACCTTTCCCGACGCGGCGCCGGTCTGCGCAATCGCCGGCGCGCTGGCGGCGCAGGCCACGAGCAGGGCCAAGAGTACGCGCGCTCCATCAAACCTTGTGCAACACATGTCGTCTACCTCCTGAACAGCAGCGGTGCTGTGGAGGCTACTGCGGCGCGGACAAGGCCGGCAGCCCAATGGGTTGAACACCTCAGGCGCAGGGGCCGAAGGCACCCTGCGAGGTACAGGCAGGCAGCGTCGATGAGTGCCAGACTAGCGCGGCATTGCCAAGGCTGCGGTATTGTAGCCGGGAGCTGGCTGAGCCGGGGCTTGACCCTGGAACCCTTCCAGGGTTTAGCATCCAATACATGATGCACACACTAAAGGCTGTCGCTCGCGCCGCGGGCGCTCTCCTCATCGCATTCGTGTTCACCGCGCCCGCCGCTGGCCAGCACCAGCACGCGCCGACACAGGATCGGGCCCACCAGGGCATGGGCTTCGACCAGCAGAAGACCACACACCATTTTCTGATTGAGAAGACGGGCGGCACGATCGGGGTCACGGCGAAGGACGTGAACGACACGGCCTCAACCGAACAGATCCGCACGCACCTTCGGCACATCGCGTCGAGGTTCGCGGACGGCGACTTCGGCGTGCCGATGTTCGTTCACGACACGGCGCCTCCAGGGGTGGGCGTGATGAAAGAGCGCCGCGCGCAGATGACGTTTCGGTACGTAGAAATCGGCAGAGGCGGAAAGGTCGTCATTCTGACCGAAGACACCGCCGCCCGCGACGCACTGCACGACTTCCTGCGGTTCCAGATTCGCGAGCACAAGACGGGTGACCCGATGACTCCGCGATGACGGAGAACCGGTCGTGGCTCCGCTCAGGAACGCTCGCGAGTCTTGCCGGCGTGAGTTCCGATACGCTGCGCTACTACGAGCGCCGCGGGCTCCTCCCCCGGCCGCCGCGCGATGCCAGCGGTTATCGGCGGTATCCGCAGGCGGCGCTGGTTCGCGTGCGCGTCATTCAGCAGGCGCTCGATGCTGGCTTCACGGTCGAAGACCTGGCGCGCGTGCTCAAACAGCGCGACGCGGGCGGCGCGCCCTGCCGGGAAGTATTCCAGATCGCTCGGGCGCGGCTGGAGGAGCTCGACGAACGGATTGCCGCATTGACCGGGCTTCGCGAGCAGCTCGGGCGTGTCCTCGGCGAGTGGCGGGAGCGGCTCGCCGTCACGCCCGCCGGGCGCCGCGCGGGCCTCCTCGACGGCCTGGCCGCCGCGCCCTCCGATACGCGCCTGCGCTCGCTCCGGCGGCCGGCGCCGAAACGCGCGCGCCGGTGAGCGGTGACGAGAGGGGCCACGGCGGACGCTACTTCAGCAGCGGCAGTTTCAGCGCACTTGCAAGCGCGCGCGGATCGCCGTCATGATCGCGCGGCTCGAGACCGAGCAGCGACGCAAGCAGCGGGTAGACATCGACGTTGTTGATGGGGGGCACGACCAATCCGCGCTGTAACGACGGTCCCCTGGCGATGAAAACGGCGCGCATCGACGCGAGAGCCGGATCGAAACCGTGCGATCCGCGGGTCGCGCCCGCGGGCCGTTTGCCGAGCGACGCGCGCGTCATCGCATCCCACCCTTCGTGCATCTGACACACGATCGCCGGCACGCGCGGATGGCTCCCGTAGCGCCACCGCTTCGGGAGGTCGCCTTTCGACCAGCAGTCGTAGCGTTCGTGCGCACCGATGAGCCGTGCGTGCGCTTCGCGCTCACGGCCGGGAAGCGGGTTGAAGCCGACGGACTGCCCGGTCGTCACCACTGCCGCGTCCCTCCGGTCGACCATGTCCTCGATGGCGATCACGTTCCCCGGTCGCACCGTTGCCATGCCGTGGTCCGACGTGATGATCAAATTGACGTTCTCCAGCAGCGAGCGCCTCTCGAGTCCGTCGAGCAGTCGACCGATGGCGGCGTCGACCTCGCGCAGTGCACTCCGCAGTTCCTCCGAATCCGGGCCGTGGTTGTGACCCGCCGCGTCCAGCGTCTCGAGATACAGCGTAACCAGGCGCGGCCGGGTGGCGTCGCCTTCGCCCAACCACTCGAGCACCGTGTCCACGCGTGTCGGCACCGGCATCGTTTCGTCGTAGGGCTTCCAGCGCGTCGGACGCACACCCTGGATGGCCGCTTCACTGCCAGGCCAGAACAACGTTGCGGTCGGCAGTCCGGCCTTCTCGGCCCTGACCCAAATCGGCTCGCCGCCCCACCAGACGCCGTTGCCAACGGCTTCCCGGTTGCTGAGGCTGAAGGCGCCGAGCGTGGCATCGCGCATCGTGTTGTGAACGATTCCGTGCCGATCCGACTGGAGTCCGGTGACGACCGTGTAGTGATTCGGGAACGTCAGCGATGGGTAGGAGGGCGTCATCCATTCCGCCCGAACGCCCTCGCGCGCCAGCCGCGTCAGGCGCGGGGTCAGGCCGCGTTCCAGGTAGTCGGCGCGGAAGCCGTCGAGTGAGATCAAGAGGACGGGCGCGGGACTCGTGCGCGGTGCGCCCGCTGGCTCCGGAGGCGCCAGCGGCGCGCAGGCGGACAGCGTCGCTGCGACGAAGATGCCGGCGGCGATGCCGCACATTGAAGTCACCAGGCGTCCGCTTCAGCTGTCCATCCGCCGCAGCGTCACGAAGAGCGGGCCGACGCCGAGCACGAGCAGCATCGGCAGGGACCCCCAGCCGGGCCGGTTGATCGCCTCGAAGAACACCTGCTCGCCTGGCTTCACCGTGAAGTGAACGGTCTTCCAGACGAGCGTGTTGCTGACGCGGATGCGGTGGGGACCAGACTCGATGTCGCGCGTGACCGAATCCCCCCACAGGAGATCCGCCACCCGATCGCCATCGATCCAGACAATGAGCTGACGGGATTTGAAGTCGTCTTGCGAGGTGCGCGTCACGGTGACCGAGGCGGGAAGCACGCCATGCTGGACGCTCGGATCGACGGGGTGATCGGCAAGAGCGAGGCTCACGCGCTAAGGGTACCTCAGGTTCAAAAGGTTCAAGAGTTCAAGAGTTCAAGAAGGTTCAGAGGGTTCAGGAGGTTCAGAAGGTTCAGGAGGTTCAGGTCTCACCGTTCAGCGCAGGTTGAACGACAGCTCGACGCCCACGCGCGTGGCGACGGCCTTGCCCGACTGCCGGCCGGGATCGAAGCGCCAGCGGCGGACGGCGTTCACCGCTTCCTGATCGAGGCCGAACCGCGCGTCGAGCGATCGGACGATGTTGATGCGGCCGACCGAGCCATCGGCGAGCACCTGAATCTCGAGCTCGACCATCCCTTCCACCTGCGCACGCATCGCGTCGGGCGTGTAGTTCGGCTTCACTTCCTGCACGAGCCGCGGCCACGTCACGCCGTTGCCCGGCGTCAGGCCGTCGCCATCGCCGGCCCCAGGGCGATCGTCGACGCCAGCTCGGCGCCCGTCTCCTCGGCCGATACCCGGTCCCCGTCCGCCATCGGCGCCGGATCCAGCGCCGGGACCGCGCGTCAGCGACTCGAGGGGGCGCAACTCCGTCACGGCGCCGACAATCTCCTGTAGACCGGATTCGATGGGCACGGCCGGGAGGTCCAGCCGCGGCGGCGGCTCTGGCGCCTCCGCCGGCTTCGGCGAATCGAGACGCGGCGGCGCGGCGACCGGAAGAGTGATCGCCTGGCGCCCGACCAGTTGCGCCCGCCTGGCATCCTCCCGCGCCGCCTGGCCGCCTCCTCCAGAATGGCCGCCACCGCCCGCCAGCGGCGTCCACACCAGGGGGACCGACACCGCTGCCCTGCCGTCCGGCGGCGACGAGGCCGGCGTGCGTCCGACGACGAGGGCGACGAGGAGAAGCAGGGCGGCGTGGGTCATCAGCGAGAGCGTGAGACCGCCGACGCCGCGATCCGTTCGTGTCACCGGCGCCGGACGCGCAGCCGTCAGGAACTGATAGTAGGGATCGAGCGGGGCACCTGAGCCGTCATCGATTCGTTACGTTGCTCTCTTGGGGCGCATGTCTATTGCGAGATTCCTCGGACACCATGCACGTTAGGACGTCCGGGGGCCGTTTTGGCCTGCGACGACGGAGGGGCGGCGGGCGCCGCGAACGCGGGATTGCTCAGAAACCCCCGATCGGTCAGGCTTTCGAGGAACGCCACCAGGTCGGCCTTCTCGCCCGCCGACGTCAGGAACCCTCGCACACGATCGCTCCGGAACGGGCTCGGCTTGCCGCCGATCGCGTAGTGCGAGATAGCAGCCTCGAGCGTCCGAACGCTGCCGTCGTGCATGTAGGGCGCGGTCACGGCGATATTCCGCAACGTCGGCGCGCGGAATCTGCCCATGTCGGCCTTCTGCTCGGTGAGGTCGAAGAGGCCGCGGTCGGTCGCCGGATACGCGCCACGTCCGTCGACGTCGTAGAGACCCGTGTTGTGGAACACGAGCGCCACGCTCGCACCCGGTTTGCCGGCGCCCTCGAAGTCCACCGGCCCCGACAGATTGAACGACCCGTGACATTCGCCACAGCGCAATCGCCTCGAGAAGAACGCTTTCATCCCGCGCAGAGCCGGCGCGGACATCGCGCGCCTGTCGTCGCGATAAAGATAGCGATCGAAGGGTGAGTCGCCGGACACGAGCGTGCGCTCGAACGCCGCGATCGCCTTGACGATGTTGGGCAGCGTCACTGGAGACGCTTCGTCTGGGAACGCCGCGCGAAACATGGCGCGATCGTCGGCCTGCTCCGACAACCGTGACACGACTTCGGCCTCGCGCCCCTTGAGGCCGAGCTCGATCGGGTGCTCGTTGAACATGGGAACAGCCATCTGTGCTTCGAGCGTGCGGAGCGTTGGATCGGCCCACCCGAGCGACGCGTTGTACGCGACGTTGGTGAGCGTCATCGCGCTGCGCGCATGCACGGCGCCGGTCGACCCGATCGCGCGCGCGCGCCCGTCGGTGAACGCATGGGCCTGCTGGTGACACGTCGCGCAGGCAAACGTGCCGTTGCCCGAGAGACGCGTGTCGTAGAAAAGACGACGGCCGAGGCCGACCTTGGCCACCGTCATCGGGTTGTCCGCAGGAACTTTCGGAGTGGGAAGACCGGCCGGCAGCTCCCAGGTAAACGGGACCACGGGCGCGGGCGGTTTGGCCGGATCCGCCACCCGAGAGCATCCTGCCGCGGCAAGCGACGCCATGGACAACACGGCGAACACGGACCTCAACCGTCGACCATGGGCCTTCAACGTGCCCGACCCCCTACGATCCGTGAGATCCGAGTCTCGTCAAGTGTGATCCGCGTGATCCGCGTCCCGTTGCATCGTGATCCGCGAGATCCGCGTCCCGTTGAAGTGTGATCCGCGAGATCCGCGTCCCGTCAAAAGCGGCCCGCGAGATCCACCCGCGTTGAAATGTGATCTGCGGTCCCATCCAGTGTGATCCCGCCGATCGGCGTCCCGTCGTCACAGTGTTGGGATCCGCGTCGCGCAGACGAGAAAGTGATCCGCGATCTACCGCCAGGATCCGTGATGCGCGTTGAACGCCATCAGCTTCGTCTCCTCGGCGACGCCGGCGCGCTCGGTGATCCAGGTCTCGAACGCCGACAGCGCCGCGGTGTCGACGCCCGCGGGATCCGTCTTCTTCTTGGCGACGTAGTCCTTCATCGCCGCCATCAGCATCTCGGCCTGCTTGCGGTCCATCGCAAAGAGCGTCAAGTACGACTGCTTCGCATCGTCCAGCCGGTTCAGCGCGAGATAGGCCTCACCGCGATACTCGATCGCGTCAGGGAATTTGGGCGCCAGCTCCAATGCCTTATCGTAGTTCTCGAGCGCCTTCGCGTAATCGCCGAGCTTGCGATAGGAGAAGCCCATGCCGTTATAGGCCTGAGGCATCGACGGGTTGAGCCCGGCCGCCTTCGTGAAGTCCTTGAGGGCCTTTTCGTGTTCCTCGCGCGCCTTCTTGGCGCTCTTGACGCGGTCGGAGTCCTTCGTGTCCTTGGCGGCCTGGGTTTCAGCCTTCGCCGCGCGATCGCGATGCGAGATCCCGCTGTTATAGGCTCCGACAGCCATTTCCTCTGGCGTCATCACGCGGGACGCCGATGGGCCCGACGGGGATGGCGACGGGGGCATGGCGACGCCGTTGGCCCCAGCGGCAACCTGATAGACGCCGACCAGCGCCACGAGCGTGACGGCGGCCTTGACGATTCGCAACATGAACGTGCTCCTCCATGAACAACGGGCGAAATCCTGCGCCCGCAACTGCCACCTCATCTTAGCAGCAAGAGGCATACCCGGTTCATCAGTCTGCCTGCTTGTGGCGCTCTGTCGCTGTCAGCATCACTTAGTTAGCTTGGGGCCCACCCCCAAGCGCTGCCAGCAACTCGCTTCGCTCGCGCCGGTGGCTACAAGCCACAGCCTGGTTGGGGCAAGTTTTCGTCCCTGTCCCTGTCTGCATTTATCAATGCGCTTGGGGCCCCCCCCAAGCGCTCTCGCGCGGCGACTTCGCGCCGCGCTCGGGCCGCAGGCGCTTCTCCTACAACGTAACTCGACTTACGCAGACCGTCCATCGCCCGCCTCATCCGCTCAGGCGGAATCCCGCCCACTCACCGGATTTGCCCTTCCGGGAGCGTCCCGAGGCCCGTATTCTTCAGGCGTGAACACGCTGCGAGTCATCGCCCTGCTGGTTTACACGTGCGGCGCCTACGCTTACGGCGCGCTCGTGCTGCTCTGGCTGCGGGAGTGGCGGACCGGGCTGGCAACGACGGAGCCGGTGCCCTCGCGGCTGCGTGAGCTGGCGACCGTGGGGGCGGCCCTGCAGCTCGTGTCTTTTGTCTGGTTCGTCGTGCTCGTGATCGTGACCCTGGTGCTCTTGAATGGCGCGACGCGGATCTGGCAGCTCGACGTCCTGGTCGCCTGGCTGGCCTTCTCGTTCCCGCCGCTCATCATGCACATCACGTACTGCGAGGTGGCGGCCGGGTGTGACACGGCGCCGTCCGCTCCATGGCGCGTCCTCATCTGGCTGATGTACATCGCGATGCACGGAACCATGGTCTGGAGCTTCCTCGTGTTCGCGGATGTGATCCATGTGTCACACCAGCTGGCCTCACGGACTCTGGGCTTGGGCATCGGCCTGGGATTCATCCTCGCCGCCGTCTACGCGATCGCGCTCGTGGGCAGTGGACCGCCGAGGAAGGAAACCGCCCGCGAACAGCAATCGCGGCGCTGGCATCTCGGCCTCTTCGGGTTGGTCGTCGTGCTCTTCGGCTTCCTGGTGGCACTCGCCGGCCGTAACGAGGCCTCGGTCGGTGCGACGACCTTGGGGCTCGTCGAAATCAGCGTGCGGTCGCTGCCGCTGCCATTTCTTTTCGTGGCTTCCTATTTCGAACATCGCTTCGAGTTCTTCGACCTCTTCGTCAAACGAGGGTTGTCCCTCCTGCTGACCATCGCCGTCCTGACCGGCGCGTTCGCGTTGCTGCTGCCGCTCGTCCAGCCGGTCCAGGCCAGCCCGGCGGCGCCATGGATCTACGCCATCACGCTCCTCCCGGTTGTCACGGCGCTCCCCTGGTTGTATGGCCGGATCAGCACGACCCTCGACCGCCGGTGGCTTGGCCGGCGCTTCACGACCGTCGAGGCGGTGACGCGCTTTCTGGCGGAGCTGCGGTCGGCCGCCAGCGAGGACCAGTTGATCGAGCGCGCCGAGCAGAGCCTGGCCGCCATTTTCGATGCCGAGGTCCGCGTGCAGCTTTCACCGGCGCAGGCTCCTCCGTCCTTTGTGGTCGTCCAGGAAGTGGACATGCGCCCAGGCGACCCCTCGGCCGGCCGGGTCCTGCTCGGCGCACGGGCGAGCGAGGCGCCGTACTTCCGTGAAGATGTGACGCTCCTCTCCTCGCTCGCTCACGTCCTCGCCTCGGTCGTCGACAACCATCACCTGCAGCGGCAGGGGCAGGAACAGGATCAGCGGGCGCGCGAGCTGTCTCTCCACGCGAGCCGCTCGGAGCTGAAGGCGCTGCGGGCACAGATCAACCCGCATTTCCTGTTCAACGCGCTCAACGCGATTGCCGGCCTGATCCACAAGGACCCGGCCGTCGCCGACCGCACGATCGAGCAGCTCGCCGACGTGTTCCGCTACGCGCTGCGCGGCGCCGAAAGCGAATGGGCGCTGCTCGACGACGAGCTCGAGTTCGTCCGCGCCTACCTGGAGGTGGAGCGGGCCCGATTCGGTTCGCGGCTCAACATCGACGTCCGGCTCGACGACGAGGTCCGCGGTGCGAGGGTCCCGACGATGATGGTGCAGACGCTCGTGGAAAACGCCGTGAAGCACGGCGTCGCGCTCGTGCGCGGGCCCGCATCGGTCGAGGTCCGCGCCAGGCGCGATCGCGATCAGTCTGATCGTGACCGTGGCCGATACCGGTCCGGGATTCGAGTCAGAGGCCAGAGGTTCCGAGGCCAGAGGCCGGGGGCCGGAGGCCAGGGATCACGCGTCGGGACGGAGCGCAACTCACAGAGACAGCCGGCCGAAGACCGGAGGGTACGGGTTGACCAACGTCCGGCAGCGCCTCGAAGGCTATTTCGGCGACGCCGCGGCGCTGACGATCGAGCGCGACGGCGATCGGGGACGCACGATCGTGTCCGTCTCTCTTCCGATGGAGCTGCACGCCGGACGTCACGGCGTCGGCGCCGGCGCCATCAAGGAGTCCGAAGCATGATCCGCGGCTTCATCGTTGACGACGAGGAACCGGCGCGCGACCGGTTGCGGAGGCTCCTGTCGGGTGCGGGGGCGTCGGACCCGAGCCGGACCGGACCGGCAATCGAGATCGTGGGTGAAGCGGCCGACGGCGCCGACGCGCTGCCGCAGATCGCCGCGCTCACGCCTGACGTCGTGTTCCTGGACATCCAGATGCCGGGCCTGTCCGGCCTCGACGTCGCCGCACGGCTCGAGCCACCACGCCCGCGCGTGGTGTTCTGCACGGCTTTCGACGAGTTTGCCATCGACGCGTTCGAGCACCACGCCGTGGACTACCTGCTCAAGCCCATCAACCGCGAGCGGCTGATGAGGACGATCACGCGCATCTCCGGCGAAGTCGACGAACAGCGCCGGCAGACCCGGGAGATCGCCCACCACGTCAGTGAGCAGCGGGAAGCCGAGCGGACGCAGGCGCGATTGATGCCGACCTCCGGGGCGGCACTCGAGGGGCTCGACTGCGCGGGGACGTGCAGGCCTGCGCGCGGCATCGGCGGCGATTATTACGACTTCCTGCCGCTCGACGCCAATCGCGTCGGGCTGACGCTCGGCGACGTGTCGGGCAAGGGCACGTATGCCGGCATCCTCGTCGCCGCCCTGCAGGCGCGGATGCAGGCGCTCGTGTCGCGCGGCATTCACGATCCAGCCAGGATCCTCGGCGAGCTCAATACGCTGACGGCCGGCACGATGGAGGCCAATCGGTTTGCCACCGTCGCGTGTGCCGCATACAACCACGTGGAGAAGACGCTCGCCTATTCGAGTGCCGGTCATCCGCCGGCGGTGATCGTCGGCGCCGACGGCTCGGCGCAGCTCCTCGAGTCGACGGGCCCGGCGATCGGGTGGGAAGCGGACCAGACCTTCGGCGAGGTCGCCGTCAGCCTGCGCCCTGGGGATGTGCTTGCGCTCTGCTCCGACGGTGTGACCGAGACCGCGTCGCCATCCGGCGATCTCTTTGGCAGCGATGGGCTGCTCCACGTCCTCCAGGCGTCGCGACATCGTCCTGCCTCGGAGATCGTGCGTGACGTCATGAACGCTCTGGATCGTTTCAGTCAGAGCGCGCCGGCCGAGGATGACCGGACGCTCGTCGTCGCGAGGATACTGCTGATGCTGCGCGCGCTGATCGTGGACGACGAGGAGCCCGCGCGTGAACGCCTGCGGCGTCTGCTGGCGGAAGCGGGCGGCGTCGAGGTCGTCGGCGAAGCGGCAGACGGCGAAGAGGCCATGGACCAGATCGCCGCGCTCGGGCCGGACGTCGTCTTTCTGGATATCCAGATGCCGGCGTGCAGCGGGCTGGAGGTGGCCTCATCGCTTGGAGCGCCTCGGCCGCGGATCATCTTCTGCACGGCGTTCGACCAGTTCGCCGTCGACGCGTTCGAGCTGAACGCCGTCGACTACCTGCTGAAGCCCGTCAACCGGGCACGCCTCGACAAAGCGCTCGAGCGCGTGCGAAGCACGGCCGGCGGTACCGACCAGGCCATCGACAAGGCCACGCTGGCCGGTGGCGCGCCGACGCGCTTCCTGGCCCGTCGAGGCGCCACGTTCAGGGTCGTGCCGGCGAGCGACGTGTTGTGTTTCCTCTCCGAAGGCGGCCTGACCAAGCTGATGGCAAACGGCCAGCATTGCTGGATGCAGCCGACGCTGAACGACCTCGAGGCGCGGCTCGATCCGAGGCAGTTCTTTCGCATCTCGCGCGCCGCGATCGTCAACCTCGACGCGGTGCGCGAAGTCGTGCCAGGCCCTGGTGGACAGGGTCAAGTGGTCCTTTCGGACGGCGCCCGACTCGAGGTCAGCCGGCGTCGATTCGCCGATCTGACGATCCGTCTGGGCCATCTGTAGGACGAACATGGTGCCCCCCTGAACCGCTTGCACCTTTGAATCCTTTTGAACGTTTTGAACCTCGTGAGGCGACATGAACCTATTGAACCTGTACCGCCTGGCGCTCAGCCCGATTGGGTTCCTGGTGGGCTTGGGGAACCTGCAGTTCGCCCGGAAGCCGTATCCGACGCCCATGGCGTGGTGGTATGAGCACATGGGATCGATGATCGGCGGCGGCATCGCCTTCCACACCGCGTTTCTGGTGCTCGGGGCCGGGCGGCTCTTCGGGTTGCAGCTGACCGGCGCGAACGCGGCCATCCTCTGGATCCTGCCCACCATCATCGGGCTTCCCGCGACGGCGATCTGGGTGCGGTGCTACCGGCGCAAGTTCGGCGAGGTCGCGACGACCGTAGAGCCCGCGACGGCAAGTTGAGCGCCGATCAGGGCGCGATGTAGGTGGTCTTCACGATCGTGTAGAACTCCTTCGCGTACGCACCCTGCTCGCGCGGGCCGTAGCTCGACTTCTTCCGCCCGCCGAACGGGACGTGGTAGTCGAGACCGGCCGTCGGGAGGTTCACCATGACGAGCCCGCTCTGCGAATGGCGCTTGAAGTGGCTCGCATGCTTGAGCGACGTCGTCACGATGCCGGCCGAGAGGCCAAACGGCGTGTCGTTCGCGCACGCCAGCGCTTCTTCGTAGTTGCGCACCTTGATGACCGACGCGACGGGTCCGAAAATCTCTTCGCGATTGATCCGCATCGACGCTGCCGTATCGGTGAAGATGGCCGGCGCCATGTAGTAGCCGTCCGTCTCGCGGGTAAGGCGCTCTCCGCCGTAGGCGAGCGTAGCGCCTTCCTTCTTGCCAATCTCGACGTATTCGAGGTTCTTGCCAAGCTGCTTGTCGTCGACCACGGGACCAATCTCGGTGCCCGCCTTCAACGCATCGTCGACGACGAGCCGTTTCATGCGTTCGATCATGGCGGCGATGAAGCGATCGTGAATCCCTTCGGTGACGATGAGGCGGCTCGATGCCGTGCAGCGCTGGCCGGTCTGGAAGTACGCGCCGTTGACCGCCACGGCCACGGCTGTCGCCAGGTCGGCGTCGTCGAGCACGATGAGCGGGTTCTTGCCGCCCATCTCGAGCTGCACGCGCGTTCCGTTCTTCATCGCCGCGACGCCGATGCCCACGCCGATGTCCTGCGACCCGGTGAAGCTCACCGCGTCGACATCCGGAGACGAGGTCAACGCCGGCCCGATCTTCGAGCCGGGCCCCATCACCAGGTTGAGCACGCCCGATGGCAGCCCGGCGCGCTGAATGATGTCGACGAGCGTCCACGGCGAGGCTGGCGCCAGTT
Source organism: uncultured Acidobacteriota bacterium (assembly GCA_963771395.1). Classification (GTDB taxonomy): domain Bacteria; phylum Acidobacteriota; class Vicinamibacteria; order Vicinamibacterales; family 2-12-FULL-66-21; genus DATBJJ01. The sequence continues at coordinate 537,809 of CAVYTY010000022.1, forward strand.
CCGCCGGCTTGAAGACAACGCAGTTCCCGAACGCGAGCGCGGGAGCAATCTTCCAGGCCGGGATCGCCAGCGGGAAGTTCCAGGGCGTGATGATGCCCACGACGCCCACGGGCTCGCGCGTAACCTCGACTTCGACTCCCGGCCGTACTGAATCGAGCTTGTCGCCGCGGATGCGCACGGCTTCGCCGGCGAAATACTTGAAGATGGCGCCGGCCCGGCCCGCTTCGCCCATCCCGTCGGCGAGCGGCTTCCCCTGCTCCCTGGACAGCAACCGCCCGAGCTCTTCTTTCCGCGCCAGGATCTCCGTGCCGGCGCGGTCCAGGATGTCGAACCGTTCCTGCGGGGTCGTCAGAGACCACTTGGCAAAGGCCTGCTTCGCCGACGCCACGGCGTGCTCCACGTCGGCTGGCGTCCCACGCGCGAACTCGCCCACGATGTCGCGAACGTTCGAGGGGTTGATGTCGGGGGTGCGGTCGGTCGAATCGACGGACTGGCCGTCGATCAGGTTCGGGAACGCGGTGGCCATGGCCGCTATCATTTCAGTCCGCGGCATGGCTTGGCAAGCGGATCAGCGTAACTTCAGCGTTTCTTCAGCGCCGCCTCACGACGCGGGTGCCGACGGCTCCGTAACATCCCGTCAGAGAAAGGGAGGCGTCATGAGGACTTCGTCGAAGCTCGTCGGCTCTCTGTTGCTGGTCATGACACTGGCTGGCGCGCTCGGTGCCACGAGCGATCTTCAACCTCGCCCCACGCTCGCCATCGTCGACTTCGAGACGACGCCCGCAGGGTCGGTTCTGCCGCCTCCGCACCTGGGGGCGGCGCTCGCCGGGCTGATGCTCGATCGCCTCGTGGCCTCCGGCCAGTACCGCGTACTCGACGGACGATGGCTGAAGATCGGCCGGTTGGAAGATGGATACATGAATATGGCTGGCGCCCGGGAGTACGTGGAGTCGGCCGGGGTGGATTATCTGGTGCTCGGATCAATGACGCAGTTCAGCGCGGAGAACCGCCGGCGAACCTACGGCGGCCTCGTGGTGCCGCTCCTCGCCGGCGTGCGGCGCAACAAAACCGAGCTGGTCGTCGGCATCACCGTGCGCGTCGTCGACGTGCGGTCGGGAGAAATTGCGACGACGGCGACGGCGCAAGGCATGTCGGACCGCAAGGCGGTCAGGGTCGGAGCGTTGGGCTTCTTCTCGCGAGGAGGGGGCGGCGGGTTCTCGAACGAGTCCACCGGGTCCAGAGATGCCCAGCTGGGCGAGGCCGTGCAGCGCGCCGTTGCCACCGCGGCGCAGGGGATTATCAATTCGGGCTCACGGCTCAAGGCGCAGGGCTCGGCGGGACCGATTGAGCGGTCGACGTGTTTGCGCAGGCGGTCAGATCAGGACCTGCCCTGCTGCCCTCTCCGCGCCAGAAACGTTGGCTAAGAGAGAGTGCGAGCCGCATCACACGTGCCATACACGGAAACGTGAATGATTCGAGCGTTTTCCCGGCAGGTTCGGCTCGGGAATGTCACTCGGAACGTCACTCGGGACCAGCCAGACGAGCGAGCCAGGGATTCAGGTCAGTGCCAAGTATTCGTGAACGAATCGCACCACCATCGATCCTTCGCCCACGGCTGAGGCCACCCGGTTCATGGCGCCGGCGCGGATATCGCCAGCCGCGAACACGCCCGGCGCGCTGGTCTCGAGGGCCATCGGCGCGCGGCGCTCCTTCCAGATGCGCGCGTACCCGGCGTCTGCCGACAGATCCCTTCCGGTGATCACGAACCCCTTGGCGTCGCGCAAAACGCCGGCAGGAAGCCAGTCGCTTCGCGGCCTGGTGCCGATGAACACGAACACCGCATCGATGTCCTCCACCTGACTCGCGCCGTCGTCCAGCTTGAGCGCGACGCGTTCCACGTGGCCGTCCCCTTCGACACGTTCGAGCTGCGTCCGAGCTCTGACCCGGATGTTCGGCGTCTTTTCGATCTGTTCGATGAGGTACCGCGACATGGTGTCGCGCAAGGATTCGCGGCGCACCACGATCTGCACGTCCTTCGCGTAGCGCGCCAGATGCATGGCCGCCTGTCCCGCCGAGTTCCCACCGCCGACGACGAGAACACACCGGTCGCTGAACGCTGGCGCCTCCGTCGTCGCCGCCCCGTAGTACACCCCCGCGCTCGTGTGATCCAATACGCCCGGCGCGGGATGCTCGCGGTATCCATGCCGGTCGCGGCCAGCATGGTCCGCGTGACGATCTCTCGGCCATCGCTGAGCGTCAGGTGCTTATATCCTGCGTCGATGGACACTTCGGTCACTTCGACTGGCACGAGCAACTCGGCGCCAAGCCGCTGCGCCTGCATCACGGCGCGCCGCGTCAGATCACTGCCACTGACGCCGGCTGGAAACCCGAGATAGTTTTCAATCCGGGAGCTGCTGCCCGCTTGCCCGCCGGGCGCGTGCCGATCGAGCAGCAGCGTCCGCAGTCCTTCCGAAGCGCCATAGACCGCCGCCCCGAGACCGGCCGGTCCGGCGCCGACAATCACGAGATCGTACAGATTGAGAGCGGCCGAAAGCGATCGGCCGAGACGCTCGGCCACTTGACGTGGCTCGGGGTTGCGCAGCGCGGACCCATCCTCGAAGAACAGCGCGGGAAGCTCGCTGGCGCCAACCCCAGCCGCGTCCAGCAGACTTCGCGTGTCCGGGTTCAGCGCCACATCGAGCCAGCGATAGGGGATGAGATTGCCCGCGAGGAAGCCTTTGATCGCGTGCGATCGAGGCGACCACTGGTGTCCAACCAGCCGCAGTCCCTTCGCCTCTGGGAGATGCTCGGCCTGCCAGGCGTCGAGCAGATCGTCGATCACCGGGAACAGGCATTCCTCGGGTGGAGCCCACGGCTTCGAGAGGTAGTGATCGAGATGCGCCACGTTGATGGCCTTGATCGCCGCGTCGATGTCCGAATACGCCGTGAGCATCACGCGACGCGCCTGCGGATAAACGTCGCGGGATTGCGTGAGCACGTCAGTCCCCTGGAGGCCAGGCATCCGCTGGTCGCTGATCACGATAGCCAGCGAGTCGCCTCGTGCCTTGAGTTCACGGATGGTGGCGACCGCGTCTTCGCCCGAAGACGCGCTGATGACCATGTAGGACTCCCGGTACCGCGAGCGGAGATCGCGGCGCACCGCCGCGAGCACCTGCGGATCGTCGTCAACGACGAGGAGTGCGGGCTTGTTCACGGTTGTTTCCCGGCCCTGTCGACGTCGGCGAGCGGAAGGGAGACTCGAAACTCTGTTCGCCCGGGAGCCGTCTCGAACGCAATCTCGGCATCGTTGTGGGTGACGAGGCGCCGGACGATGTCGAGGCCCAGGCCGGTGCCTTTCCCGACCGGCTTGGTCGTGACGAACGGTTCGAACAGGCGCTCGCGGATGTCGGCCGGGATGCCGGATCCATTGTCGACCACGCGTACCACCACGCGATGTCGCTCGCAATTCGCTGTGACCTCGACGCGACCGGAATCAGGAACGGCATCGAGGGCGTTGTCGATCGGATTCGCCGAGATCTGATTGAGCTCGCCACCGAAGCCGCGGACGCGCGGGAGGCCAGGTTCCACATTGACGGTGACTTCGACGGACTTCGACCGTGCCTTTGATTTGAGAACCGCGACGGTGTTGCCAAGGCTCGAGGTCAGGTCCACAGGCTCCGGGACCGTGGCCTGGTCCATGTGCGTGAATCCCTTGATGGCCGTGACCAGGCCGGAGATCCGCTTCGCGGCCTCCTGAATCTCCGAGGCAATCCCGCGCACCGAGCATCCGGCTGCCGCCCACCGGAGAACAGCGTCGAGTGGCGGTCCGCTAACCGCGTCGGCAATCCGGTCGAGTGCGTCGAGCGTCACCGCGGTTTCGGCAAGCGGTCCCGCAATCGCAGCCTCTAGGCCGTGATCAGCGAGCCAGTCGGCGATGGCGCCCTCGTGTTCGGCCTGTTGGATCGGAGACAGCACGCTGTGCACGGGCGTGGCGACGCAGGACGCACGCACCGCATCGATGGCCGCGAGCTGAGAGTCGGTCAGCCTCGAGGCGCCCAGCGCGCGTGCCGCGTCCTCGGCGTCCTCTAGACGGTCGCCGAGCAGCGCGGCGCTTCGTTCGATCGCGGACGCCGGGTTGTTCAGCTCGTGGGCCAGTCCGGCGGACAGCTTCCCGAGTGAGATCATTTTCTCGTCGTGCAGGCCGCTCGACGTGAAGACCCGGGCGCGATCGAGCATCTTGTGCACGAGGAACGACGTGATCTCATGACAGTCGCGAATCATCGCGGCGAGCTGGCCGCGAGGGACGGCGAGAATTTCCGACGGCTCCTGCGCGACCGTGTCGCCCGGGGGACTGACCATACGGGAGTACGGGAGCAGGCCCGTGACGTCCCCAGCTCGCCACTCCATCACTTTGTGCCGCCCGGCGCCACGATCAACAAAAATGGCGAGGTGGCCCGTCAGCACGACGAAGAGGCCCTCCACCGGCGCGCCCTTCGCGGTCAACACCTCTCCCTCGTTGAGACGTCGAAGGAACCCGAGTGAGACCAGCCGCTCGAGCTCCTCGCGTGGCGCCGCGCCGATAGTCTTGTGCCCGGCGAGCCGATCGACGAGATCTGTCGCTGTCACGTAATAGCTCCCTGATGAATCAGTTCGGGAAATCCCAGAATGTTACATCTGAGGCCGCCACTGCGTTTTTGCGAGTTCCAAAAAAACATTTCCTGGTTGCCCCGTAATCGCGGCTCGTCTTCTCGTTCTGGCGGTCTCTCGACGGATTGACGCGAGCTCGGCTCCCACTCGTGAGGGTTGAAGGGTCATGGACATAGAGCGCACGGGCGCAATCTCCTGCGCCTCGGATGCCCTCCTGAGGCGACTAGCGGTGGACGATCCGCCACGCGATTGACCGCTGCTGCTACTGCTGTGGAAACGTGGGGGCTTGCCTGATCCGTTCGGCCTGCAGCAGGTGCCGGCGTTGGTGCCTCCACAGGATCTCCAGTCCTGTTCCGACGGTGAAGCGCACCAACGGAAAGAAGGGATTCTCAAATCGAACGCGATTGATGTCGTATGCGCTCGCCCGGCGGACCAGATCCCGGGCGACATCGTTGCTCCGGAGAAACATGTCGAGAACGGAAGGATCGGCTTGCGGGGCCGGCGCAATTTTCCTGGGCGCTCGAGCCTTGCCACGAGACGACGGCTCGATATAAGTGCGGATGAACCATCGGCCGAGCCATCCGGGGGTGATGTCCTGCACTGGAGATGGCGTTCGATCGGCCAGCGCCTTCGCCATCGCCGGCAAATAGACTTCGTTCGCCACCTGGAGGTGATGCAGGCACTGGCCAACGCTCCAGACGTCTTCTGCAGGCTTCCAATTGAGCTGTTCCGGGGTCAGGCCACGCGCGAGAACGGTGGCCCGCCGGCCGGCGGTATCCAGTTCGTCGATCAGGCGTATCGCCCAGGCGGGCAATTGGGGATCAGCTCGCAGAGCCATGGTTCAGCGTACAGCGTTCATGGTGTAGACGGGCGCCCGAATCGGGCCTTCGGTTCGTTCGGTCAGTAGCTCGCGATCCGTTTCTCAATGTCGTCCGCACGCTGACTGGCACGGAACTCGATGACCCGAAAGTCGGCGAGGCCGCGCGTGCAGAACGGGTCTTCCTCGACGATGGCTTCGATTTGCCGCCGACTCCTGCCGACGGCAAGGATGATCCCGCCATCCCGCGGCAATTTTCGACCCGACACCAGGAAATGGCCGGACGCATAGTACTTCTTCAGTACACGACGTGCGCGGCCATGTGCGCGTCGATCTCGGCGAGGGGGACCTTGTAGGTCAGTTCGATGACGAACATGACGCCCAGCTTGCCTCAAACACCGCGCGGCGTAAAGAGGAGGGAGTGGATGTATCCTGCGGTGCATGATCGACGTGCGACCCATCAGTCTCGAGGCGGGTGGCATCCGCCTCGAGCCGCTGACCGACGACCATCACGACGCGCTCGCGACGGCGGCGGCCGACGGGCGCCTGTGGGAGCTGTGGTTCACCTCGGTACCGGCGCCCGACGCGATGCGAGCCTACCTGACGACTGCGCTGCAGGGGCAACGGGACGGTCACATGCTTCCCTGGGCGGTGCGTGATCTCGCGAGCGGCGCCATCGTCGGGTCAACGCGCTATCACGACATCGTTCCCGCAATCGATCGCGTGGAAATCGGCTACACGTGGTACGCCGAGCGCTGTCAGCGGACGCACGTCAATACGACGTGCAAGCTGCTCCTGCTCGCCCATGCGTTCGACACGCTCGGGTGCAAGGTCGTTGGCCTGCGGACCGACAACTTCAACTTCCGTTCGCAGCGGGCTATCGTTGGGTTGGGCGCGAAGAAGGACGGGGTCATCCGGCACCACGCCGCGCGGCGCGACGGCAGCGTACGTGATTCGGTAATCTACAGCATCCTCGCCGAAGAGTGGCCGGATGTCCGGCGGCACCTCGAGTCGCGGCTCGCGCGCCACCGCGCGGTCAGCGGCGCCGACTGACGACATGAAGGCGTGACGGATGCTCTGACCCCTGAGCCCTGTTATGCTCTCCCGCGTGCGTTGGATCGTGCGCGGCGACATCGACGGGTTTTTCGGCCTTGCGCTCGACAATCTCGTTCAACTCCTGCTCATCGACACGTTGTGCCGGGGCGTGCTCGGCTTCCCGCCCGAGCTCGTCTACGGCCGCGTGCTGCCGGCAGCGGCGATTTCCATCCTGGTGGGGAACGTCGCCTACGCGCACCAGGCGCGCCGGCTCGCCGAGCGCACGGGCCGCAACGACGTGTGCGCGCTGCCCTACGGCATCAACACGGTGTCGCTCTTTGCCCACGTGTTTCTCGTCATGCTCCCGGCCAAGGCGCTCGCCGAGCGCATGGGCGCCGTCGACCCCGCACGTGTCGCCTGGCAGGCGGGGCTGCTCGCGACGTTCGCGTCTGGGCATCATCGAACTGGCGTCGGCATTTGTCGCCGAGCGCGTACGGAAAGCGACGCCGCGCGCGGCGCTCCTGTCGACGCTCGCCGGCATCGCCCTCAGCTTCATCTCGCTGGGCTTCCTCTTCCGGACCTTTGCCCATCCCGTCATCGGCCTGACGACGCTCGCCATCGTCATGCTGACCTACTTCGGCCGCGTGCGGTTCAAGGGTCATCTCCCGGGCGGCGTCGTGGCGGTTGGCGTCGGCACGATCATCGCCTGGACGACCGGGCTCGCCCCGATCGGCGCCCGGCCAGAGCCGGCCGCATTCCACGTGCCCGTGCCGGTCTTCGGCGACCTCTTCGCGTCCCTCAGCGGCGGACACCTCGTTCCGTATCTCTCGGTGATCATCGCGATGAGCCTCTTCAACGTGCTCGGGTCGCTCCAGAACATCGAGTCGGCCGAGGCCGCGGGCGACGCATACGACACGAGATCTTCCCTGACGATCAACGGCATCGGCAGCCTCGCCGCGGCGCTCTTCGGATCGACCTTCCCCACGACGATCTACATCGGGCATCCCGGCTGGAAAGCGATCGGCGCGCGGGCGGGCTACTCGGTGCTGAACGGCATGTTCGTCACGATCATCTGCCTGACGGGCACGCTCGCGTGGATTGCCTGGGCGATTCCGATCGATGCCGGGATGGCGATCGTGCTCTGGATCGGGATGACGATCGTCGCGCAGGCGTTCCAGGCTACGCCGCGCGAGCACGCCCCGGCGGTCGTCGTTGGATTGCTGCCCGGGCATTGGCGCGTGGGGGGCGCTCATGGCGAAGAACGGTCTGCGCGCGGCGGGCCTCGGCGGTCCCGCCGGACCCTTCAGTGAATCACTCATCGGCGAGTTCCAGAAGAGCGACACGTGGATCCACGGCGCATTTGCGATCGAACAGGGCTTCCTCTTCACCGCAATGGTCCTGTCGGCGGCGGTCGTGGCCGTGATCGAGCGGCGATGGAGCGTCGCCGCCGCCTGGTGCGCGTGCGCCGCGGCGCTCTCGGCCACGGGTCTCATGCACTCCTACGAGTGGACGTTTGCCGATACCGCGTTGAAGCTCGCCCCGGCGTGGCCCTTCGTCATCGGGTACGCGGGGATGTCGCTGCTCTTCTTCACGGCGCACTGGACAACGGAGGAGGGCGGCGAGCATTAGACTCCGCTGTCACGCAGCCCATCGCGATGAACGCGAAGCTCGCAAAGATCACGAAGGATACCTGCCAGGTGTTTCTTCGTGATCATCGTGGTCTTCGAGACCTTCGCGATTGACCGTGTGTCGCATGTCCGCAGACCTGCGAAACAGCGCTCATTTGCGAGACCGCACCTGGTCTCACGGCTGGACGAGTTCCACCGTCGTGGTGCTCTTGACGTTCGTCTTCATCGTCATCGGTGTGCCGTCCGGGCCGGAGCCCGACATCGTCATGGGGATCGTGAGCCGGGTCGTCGAGCCCCGCATCCTTCCTGTGCCGGGGTCGAAGAGCTGCTCCCCGTCACCCGTGCCGTCGCCCATCTGCATGCGGAGTCCCATGGCGTTCGCCTGCGCGGACTTCGCTGCATCCTGCTTTACGTCACGCTGGTGACGATCTTTGCCACGCGATTGCTGCCGTCGCCTTCCATGGCCTTCAGCGTCGAGGTGACCGACGTTGTCAACGTGCCCAACATGGGATTGTTGGTGGCGAACTGGCTGTTCCAGGTATCTCCGGACTTGAGCGGCCGGTTGGGGAACTGGGCAAACGTCTGCATGAACGTGTTCCGCATCGAGTCGTCGCTGAGATTGGCCTTGAGCCCATCGAGTATGCCTGCCGCCGCCGGATCCTCAGGGATGTTCTTGAACATCTTCTCGGCGAGTTTCGCGAACCCCTCGACCTTCTGCACTTCCCCGGTCGGAGCGAGCAGGAGAGTGAACGACTCGCCAACCATGGCGGAGAAGATGTCCTTCAGCATGGCACTCATGGGATTGTCGCCCGCACCAGGATTGGCGCTGTCGTACGCCATCGAGAACATCGGGGAGTTCATCTCCATCTTCACGGACTCGATGACCTGCCGCAGCATCGTGGTCCCGTCCGGCGCGACGTCCTCAACCACACCTCGGAGCGTCTGGCTGGTCGACTGGTCGATGGCCATGTCTCCCATGCCTCCGGGAAGCCCGGAAAGCGTCGTCGTACTCTGCTGGACGATGCGATAGCGGATCGTTTCTCCCTTGGTCCAGCGATATCGGAGCGTCACGTCCTGGCGAAGCGCCGAAACGGGCGGACCGAACAGCAACGCCAGCGCCACGGCACCGGCAGTGACGATTTCGACATGTGACTTCATGAACTCCCCCTTCGGTAACCCTCGCAGTCTATACCTTCATTAGGTTCAAGGGTTCAAGGGTTCAAGGGGTTCAAGGGTTGATCAGGTTCAAGGGGTTCATCAGGTTCAAGGGGTTCATGGGTTCTGGAGGTTCAGGATTTCGCGGGGCGGCGGTTCCGGCGCACGGCGGCCCAGACGGGCCACGCGAGGATGGCGCTCCAGAGCAGCAGCATGGGTCCCACGCGGACGAGGAACAGGCCGAACCCGAGCGCGCTGTCCAGGGCATCGGTCAGACCGGCGACGAACGCGTCACGAAACCTGCCGGACACCGGCTGAGGGCCCAGATCGAGCGCCGCGTGTTGCTCCTCGGTGACCTCCAGGTTCAGCGTGGCGTAGGTCACGCGGCGCTCGAGGTTCTTCCGCTGCGCGTCGAACCGCTCGATCTCCTCGCGGACGCGCGCGATCTCGCGCTCGGCGGCCAGCACGTCGGCCAGGTCGCCGGTCCGCTTCTGCAGCAGGTCGACGAGACGCTTCTCGGTATTGCGCGCGTTCGACAGCCTCGACTCGACGTCGACGACCTGCTCGGTCACGTCGTCGCCGCTCTGCGACTCCTCGAGGACAACGCCGACCGTCTTGAGCGGTTGCGAGGGCGGCATCCAGACGACTCGCGGGAATCAGGAGCGTCGCACTCAGCGACCGCGCGTCGCCGCGGGTCCCCGAAACCTTCACATTGCCAGCGAACGGTGTTGAGCGGCATCTGCTTGAGAGCGCAATCTCCTGATAACTGAGCTGCTCGTACTCGCGGAGCATCAGCATCTCGCGGTCGTCGGCGTCGAGCGAGTCGAGCGCGCTGCGCACCCACATCTCCGCTTCGAGATCGCCAGACCGCCGGCGCCGCAGGGCTCGAGGTCGAGCTGCTCGACGGGGCGGCGCGAGGCCTTCCGCCGCTCGGCGAGCAGGATGTTGTACGCCACACCGAACAGGTAAGAGCGGAAGGGCGCGCGAGGCTCGTAGCGCGTAGCGCCCTGGAGCATCGCGACGAAGGTGTCCTGCGCAAGCTCCTCCGCCCTCGCCGGGTCCGCGACCCGACGCCGGAAGAACCGCCACATCGGGTCACGGTAGCGGTCGAACAGCTGTTCGAACGCCTCGCGCAGACCCCGCTGCACGTCGAGCATCAACTGTTCGTCAGTCGTCACAGATCCCGTTCAGAGAGGTAATGTCGCGGGGAGGGGGAAAGTTCCGGCGAGGACCGGCTCTCGGCTTTAGGCTTTAGGCTTCAGGCAAGAGCTTCGAGTAAGTGGCCGAAAGCTTTGCCTGGAGCCGAGAGCCCAAAGCCTAAAGCCGTTATTTCCCCCCGTGCAGCCGGCGCAGGACGTGGGGCTGCAACTGGAACTTCCGGCCGGACTTCTTCCAGAACCGCTTGAGCGGCCCCCGCATGGCGGCGTGCTGCCGGGCCTGACGATCCTCGCCGCCGAACTTCTTGAAGATCGAATACCGGACGTTGCCTTCCGGATCGATGACGACCGTGCAACCACCGGTCGTGTCGAAGAACTCGCCCTTGCGGTTGACGGTGCACGACTGCGTGACCTCGCCGACCAGGTCGAAGAGGACGCGGCCGTCGGGCGCCGCGCGGCGCGCCACGCGAATCGATTGCACGAGCGGAGGCGACGCCTGAACGACGTTCTTGGGCAACCGCTCGGCCGGCGCCACGATCCGGAAGAAGTCGGCGTACTTCGGGCTCGTGACGAACTTGCCGAGCGCGTGCGCCTGCCGCACCAGTTCCTCGGCGCTCGCCGGCTGTCCCGGCTCGCCCTCGAATTTGAGATCGCGGAACGCGAGCCCCTTCACGTTGAGCGCTTCGCCAGGCGGCTGCCACCGGACGGCGTCTTCCGTCATGAACAGCACGTGATCCGGAAAGATGTGCCGGCGGCGGAACGACCGCATCAGCGCTTCGCGGAAACCCCATTTGTCGGTGCGCTCGAGGTCGCCGTCGGCGGTGATCATCGCGCGCAGGTACTCGCCGAGCTCCATGTCTGCCGGCGGACAGTAGTCAATGGCGCGGATGCAGATGTTCAGGAACTGCCCCGCGACGTCGCACGCCTCCTGCGCGATGGCTTTCACCAGTGCCTCGCTGAGCGTCACGCGGCCGAGCGATTCCCGGATTATCCCGGCGATCCGATAGAAGCGCTCGGTCTTGCGCCGCACGATGGTCGTGAACGCTTCGAACACCGCCGACACGAGCACCGATCCGAGCGTGTGCGGACTCGAGCTTCGGATCGTAGACCTTGGGCCCACCGTCCTTGCCGGGGAGGACGTTGGAGTCGAACGCCGCCAACCCCGCTACGTCGACGCCCGATCGCAGCGCGTCGGCACGGCCCGTCCTGGAGCGCGCGTAGCCAAACTCCCGGGCGATGTCGGTCAGCAGCGTTCCGCGGGTGAGGGTGCCGTCAGTACTCCCGAATGGCCTGCTCGACGACGTCGGCGTAGCTGAAGTGGAGGAACAGCGCGACCAGGTCGGAAAAACCCTCGTGGAACGCGGGCACGTCGACGTTGGTCGGATCGAGAAACGACGAGCGCAGGCCATCGAGGAGCGCATGCGTTGTCTCGTGAGCGACGATGTCGTGGCTGAGCGCCGTGCTGATGAGACCGCCTTTCAGCGTGAAGCCCGCCGCCTTCTCGTCCGCGCGGAAGTAACCGAACGAGAGGTCGCCCGCTTCGCGGCTGTAGCCGGCGTTGCTGCCGTTGAAGCCGAACGGCCGCACGACGAGCCTCAGCGGGCCCCCATCGGTCGGCGCCGGCGTCGCCCACGCGATGTCCCGCCCGAGGGCGCGCCTGAATGCCGCGTAGGTGAGACTGCAGACGGCGTAGACCATCTGAAGATGGAAGCGGCCGTTCGTAGGCGTGGGCGACAGCCCGCTCGAGAGGAGCAGGTGCGGATCGTCGAGGTCGAGCGCTTCGTGCCCGACTCAGGAGCTCCTCGGGCGCGCCCAGGCTGTTCACCGCGAAGAGCGACCCGATCGGGCCAGGCTCGAGCTTCTCGTATGGCACGAGCACTGTCGCCACGCCGCCCATGCGGTCGGACACCGACGGATCCAGCGTGTAGATCCGAAGCGGCCGGACGAGCGGCGCGCGCGAATCGCGCTGGTAGGGCCGCACCGCCGGCCTGAAACCGCACGCGGTCGCTCACCTCGAAGGCCTGAGACGCCGGCGCGGGCGCGGCCTTTGCCTTCCTTTGCCGACTGGCCATGAACAGCCTATCCTTTCTTCGAGACGCGTACGACCAGCCGCTCTGGCGAGCGATCCACGATCGTCAGCTCGGCGCCGCCCTTGCGCGCGCGAACGACGACGGTCCCGTCCTCGTCGCGCCACGACGCCGGCTGCTCGATGTAGCGATCGTCCGGACCCTGGACGAATATCCGCGCGGTCCCGTCGGCATCGAGCTCGAGACGTTCCCTCGGCCGTCGCGACAGCGGCAGTTTGCTGCCTCGCGGACGATACACGGCCCCCTCCGCCGTGTCCTCCTCGTAGGCGTGCACCCACCCGGTCGCGAACAATCGGTCCTTCATTGTCATTTTCGCGGCTCGCTGCGCGGCTCGCAGAGGTTCGCTGCTCGAAGGACATTCTTATCTAAATCGAGCGATAAAGATCACGATGCTCTTCCGAGCCGCGAGCCGCGAGTAGCGAGCCGCGGACTGCAAGCCGTGAGCCGCGAGTAGCGAGACTTTACTTCAGCCCGCTGCGCTCGGTGTCGAGCGCGGTGCGCATGCGCAGCACCTGCTGCGTCGTGAACATGAACATGCCCGCATCGTCGGTGTAGTCCATGTAGTTCACGAACATGTCGCCGTTCGGGCCGTTGTTGCACGTGACGTGGGGATACGCCGGCATCCCGGTGTTCGGGCCGGCGCAGTTCGGCGTATCCGCCACATTGTCGGACCCGCCGCAGTCGGGCGTGTCCGCCCAGATGTGGCGCAGGTTGAAGTAGTGGCCGATCTCGTGCGTCGCGGTGCGGCCCAGGTGGAACGGCGCCTGCGCAGTGCCGGACGTGCCGAACGCCTGGTAGTTGATGACGACGCCGTCGGTTGCCTGGGGGCCGCCGGGAAACTGCGCGTAGCCGAGCAGGTTGTCGCTGCAGCGCGCAGACCCAGATGTTCAGATGCGTATTCGGGCTGAACGGCGCGATGCCGCCGGTCGATCCCTTCTTGACCCCGTCGTCGTGGCTGAAGTCGTCTTCAGTCGTCTTGGTGCGGGTGACCTTGACGACTTTGAACTGGATGCGCGAATCGCTCACGAGCCCGGTCCAGGCCGCCGGCGTCTGGCTCTTGTCGGGGTTGGTGCGCGCGGAAGTCCTTGTTCAGCGCCTTGATCTGGCTGTTGATCTGCGCCTTCGACACGTTCTGCTCTGTCGTCTTGTAGACGACGTTGACGACCGTCTTGATCGTCACGACCTTGGCTTTCTTGAGGTCGAATCTCGCATCCCGCCGCCGCGTCGTCGCATCTTCGAGCCGCATCTGGTTCGCGCGGTACGACGGGAACCGTTCGAGCAGCATCATGTGAGCGCCATCGCCCCACACGATCGGTGGAGCTTCGCGCGTCGAGACTTCTTGCTCTTCTTGGCCATGCAGTCCTCCTATGGACGAGCGCGCCGTCAGACGACCAGAAAAGGGCGCCGATCAGCTTAAACGACAACGGGCCCCGGAAACGAACACTTTCGGCTGCCGAACGACGCAATCGGAAGGCTGAGCCGAGTTGACCCTAGGTTCCGCGAGAATCTCCACGAATGTGCGCGAATCTCACGGCACTCTGTCGGTGTTGCAGAGTTCTCGGTGGCGGTGCAGACTGCAGAAGAGATGACCGTCAGGATCCTTTCCGTTGCCGCCTGGCTCGCGATCGCGCTGCAGGTTGCGGCGGCGTCGGACCCTCAGCCCGCGGAGCGGCGACCCGGCGCTGCAGATCTCCCATCGCGCGCGGGCCGTCGCGCCGGGCGAGGTCGTCCTCGTCGATGTCCGGGCACCGGCGGCTGTCGAGGATGTGCACGCGCGGTGGCTGGGCCAGACGGTAGGGTTCTACCAGGTGGAGCCTGGCTGGTGGCAGGGCCTGGCGGCTGATCGATGTCGGCGCGAGTGCCGGACGTCAGACGCTGGCGGTTCGCGCGCGAACGACCGACGGCCGGACGCTCGAGCGCTCGTATCCAATGACGATCGCCGCCCGAACGTTCCCGGCACGGCGCATCACGGTCGCGCCGAAATTCGTGGATCCGCCCGGCAGATGAGCTGCCGAGAATCGAGTCGGAACGGAAGACCGTGGAGGCCATCTTCGCCAGCCCGACGCGCGAGCGATTCTGGAGCCGGCCGTTCGTCGTGCCGGTTCCGGGCGCCGCCACGAGCAGCTTCGGCCGCCGCACCATCCTCAATGGCGAGCCACGAGGTCAGCACACCGGAACCGACTTCCAGGCCGCGACGGGCACGCCGGTCGTGGCCCCGAATCGCGGGCGGATCGCGCTCGCCGCCGATCAGTACTTCCCGGGCAGCACGATCATCATCGACCACGGGCTCGGCGTGTATTCCTACCTCGCCCACCTGTCGGAGTTCACCGTCGCGGAAGGCGCGATGGTCGAGCGCGGCCAGCGGATAGGTTTGTCCGGGCGCGACAGGCCGGGTCACCGGGCCGCACCTGCACTGGACGATGCGCTTCGGCACCGCGCGCGTCGATCCGCTGTCGTTGGTGGAGATGACTGGGAAAGTAGACGGCTCTAGGCTTTTGGCTCTAGGCTTTAGGAAAACCTCGAAGTCTGAGTCTCGAAGGTTTTGCCTAAAGCCTAGAGCCTAGAGCCGAGAGCCCAGACTCGCTACGGCAGGCTCGCCATTCCGAGCGCCGGTGCCGGGCTCGTCTCGCACTTGGATCCGGCGATGCCGCCGGGACAGCTGACCTGCATGTTGCGGGCACAGCTGTAGGTCGCCAGCTTCAAGTCGTTTCCCTCCACCCGCCACGAGAACGACTCGAGGCACGAGGCTTTCGCGTAGCGCGAGTTGTAGAAGGCCAGCACGAGATCCGGCCCGCCCTGAACCGGCGTCCGGTTGTAGTGGGCGCGCTCGGAGCCTTCCAACCGGCCAAGGCGCTCGTCTCCGACAGGAACTGCCGGAACTGCGTCTTCGCTCAGCTGACTGCGCAGAAACTCGCTCGAGCTCGCATAGATGAGATCGATCCGCCCCTGCTCGAGACGCTGATGGAACTCGCGGACGGCGAGGGCTTCGCGGCTCTGCTCGCTGCTGCAGCCGGCGAGCGTCGCGGTGAGCAAGCACGAGGGCCGCGCCAATGGCGAGACACGACGACAAGTGAGTCGAACGCACGATGACTGGCGTTCATGTCGAGTAGCGATATCAACGTCCGTACCGGCAGAGCTCGACGATAAACACTCAGTGATTCGTCGCGTGCGGCTGGCGAGAGCATGCCCGCACACGGCTGAGGTGGCTTTCAGAATCGTCACGATCGGCACAGTTTTGTGGCGCCTTTCATCCGGATCCTCAGCAGCCGTTCTTATAATGAGGGTGGATGTCCATCGTCGCTGATTCAGCCAACGACCCACTCCTCCACGAAGATCGTCCGCCATCGCCCGAGCTCTTCGGTCAGGACCAACTCGAACGTCATGCCGTCACGCTGGCCGGCCTGTACCGGCTCGCTCCCGATCCGGTGCGCGGCCGGCCGCTCCTCCCCCGGCTCGATGCCAGCGCGCACGAGCTGGACGACTCGTATCGCGTTCCTCTCGGACGGCCGTCACGAAGGATGCGCCTGCCGTCGGGTCTGAAGACTGGCTGCGGGACAACCACCACGTCGTGCAGGACCAGGTTCGCGAGATCCGTCAGGACCTTCCGCGCCACTACTACCTGGAGCTGCCCAAGCTCGCCGACGGCCCGCTCGCCGGCTACCCGCGCGTCTACGCCTTCGCCCGCGAGCTCATCACGCACACCGCGGGCCGGCTCGACCTGCAGACGCTCGTCGATTTCGCGACCGCGTATCAGCGGGTCGCGCCGCTGACCATCGGCGAAATCTGGGCCATCCCGATCATGCTGCGCCTGGCGCTCGTCGAGGAGCTGCGCCGGCTCGCCGCCGATGTCGTCGCGGCGCGCCGCAGCCGCGACCGCGCGCGCAAATGGGGCGTGCAGCTGAACACCAGCGCGCGCGAGCCCGATCGCATCATCGGCGAGATGCTGCGCGACGAGGCCGCCGCGAGCGGCCGACTCTCGGCGCCGTTCGTCGTCGAGCTGCTGCACTGGCTGCGCGATCAGCCGTCGTCTGCCGCGCCGGCGTGGCACGCGCTGCAGCGCGCGCTCGAAGCCCAGGACGACTCGGCGGAAGAGATGCTGCGCGTCGAGCACCAGCGCGAGGCCGCGGGTCAGCTGGCCATCGCGAACATCATCACGACGATGCGGCTGCTGTCGTCGATCGAGTGGCCGATCTTCTTCGAGCGCGTCAGCCTGGTGGAACAGATCCTCCGCGAAGATCCCGCGGGGGCGTACGCGCGGATGGATTTCCCGACGCGCGATCGGTACCGTCACTCCGTCGAGCAGCTCGCGCGGGGCGCCAAGGCGTCGGAGCAGGACGTCGCGCGGCGCGCGGTCGAGCTGGCGGCCGACCGCGCAGCGGACGTCTCCGGAACAGGACCGCGCCCATCACGTCGGGTACTACCTGATCTCGCGAGGGCGCTTCCGGCTCGAAGCGCGAAGTGGGTTACGCGACCCACGCTGCGCGACCGCTTCGCGCGGTTCTTCTACGGCCATCCGGTAATCGGCTACCTCGGCACCATCGCCGGCGTGACGGCGCTCGCGCGTGGCCAGCTTCGTCGCCTACGCGCACCGCCATGGCGGCGTCACCATCGAGCTCTGGATCACGGCGTTCGTCGTGCTGCTGCCGCTCAGCGAACTGGCCATCAGCCTGATCAACCTGGTGGTCACGTCGCAGGTGAGCCCGCGGCAGCTGCCGAAGCTCGACATGCGGGCGGGCATCCCGGCGTCGGATCGCACGATGGTGGCGGTCCCGGCGATCATCGATTCCGAGGCGCGCCTGGTGTCGCTGCTCGACGACCTCGAAGTGCGGTTCTTCGCCAACCGCGATGCGCATCTGCATTTCGCGCTGCTCTCCGACTTTCGCCGACGCCGACCGAGCCGACGCAGCCCAACGACGCGGCGCTCGTCGAGGCGGCGCGCCGGCGCGTCGACGAGCTGAACGCGCGTCACGGACCCGATCGCTTCCTCTTCTTCCACCGCGCGCGGCAGTGGAACCCGCGCGAACAGCGCTGGATGGGCGCGGAGCGCAAGCGCGGCAAGCTGGCCGAGTTCAACCGCCTGCTGCGCGGCGCGACCGACACGAGCTTCGTCGTGCAGCACGGCGATCGTCGATCCTGCCGACCGTCCGCTACGTCATCACGCTCGACTCCGACTCGCAGTTGCCGATGGAGGCCGGCCGCCGGCTGGTCGGCACGCTCTCGCATCCGCTGAACCGGCCGCGCTTCGACGCCCGGCTCCAGCGCGTGACCGAAGGCTACGGCGTGCTGCAGCCACGGATCAGCGTCAGCGTCGTCAGCGCGAACCGGACGACGTTCTCCCGCGTGTTCTCCGGGCACGTCGGCGTCGATCCCTACACGACGGCCGTGTCCGATCTCTACCAGGACATGTTCCACGAGGGAAGCTACGTCGGCAAGGGCATCTACGACGTCGACGCGTTCGAATCCGCGCTCGCCGGGCGCGTGCCGGAGAACACGCTCCTCAGCCACGACCTGTTCGAAGGCTTCTACGCACGCGCGGGGCTGGTCACCGACATCGACGTCGTCGACGACTACCCGGCCAGCTACCTCGCCTACTCCGCGCGCCAGCACCGATGGGTGCGCGGCGACTGGCAGATCGCGCGCTGGCTGTGGCGAACGGTTCCCGACGCGAGCGGCAGGACCGTCCCCAACACGCTGCCGGTGATCTCGCGCTGGAAGATCCTCGACAACCTGCGGCGGAGTCTCATTCCGCCGTCGCTCGTGATCCTGCTCGATGGCCGGATGGTCGATCCTTCCCGGATCGCCGACGCTCTGGACGACGCTCGTGGTGCTCGTGCTGGCGTTCCCCGCCTATATCCAGGTGGCGCGCTCGCTCGGCAGCCACGTGCCGGGCGTGCCCCTGCGGGAACATCTGCGCGCCGAGCGGGACACGATGCTCACGAGCCTGCGGCAGGCGGTGTTCTCGACGGTCATCCTCGCGCACCAGAGCGTGGTCATGGTCGACGCGATCGCGCGCGCTGCTCTTCCGGATGCTGGTGACGCGGCGTGGCCTGCTCGAATGGGTGACCGCGGATCGGGCCGACCGCGGCCAGGGATCCGCGTGGACGGTCGCGCGGCGGATGTGGCCGGCGCCGGCCGTGGCGGTGGGAGTGACGGCCGTGGTGGCGACCGTCGCCCCCGAACGGCTGCTGCTGGCGAGCCCCATCCTCATCCTGTGGTGCATCTCGCCGGCGATCGCTTATGTCTCGGGGCTGCCCCTGGCGCATCGCCATACGGCGCTCGACAGGACCGAGCGGGCGCGGTTCCGGGAGGTCGCGCGGCGCACGTGGCGCTTCTTCGAAGAACTGGTCGGACCGGCGGACCACTGGCTGGTCCCCGACAACTATCAGGAGGACCGTCAGGACGTCATCGCCCACCGGACCTCGCCGACCAACATCGGGTTGCAGCTCCTCTCGACGCTGGCCGCCTGCGACTTCGGCTATATCAGCTTCGCGGGCGCGCTCGATCGCCTCGAGCCGACGTTCGACACGCTGCTGCGCATGCAGCGGTATCGAGGACACTTCTACAACTGGTACGACACGCGAACGCTCGCGCCCCTCGTGCCCGCGTACATCTCCACGGTCGACAGCGGCAACCTCGCCGGCTATCTCCTCGCACTGCGCTCGGGACTTGCCTCGTTCGCCGACACCGAACCGCTGGTCGACGGACGGCGTGCTCGAAGGCATCGAAGACGCGATCAACCTCTTCGAGGCGGAAGTCGACGCGCTCAACCGCGGTCGCGCGACGAGCGGGTTGAAGCGGGAGCTCGGCAGTCTGCGCACGCATCTGGCCCGCCGGCCGGCCACCGTACTCGAGTGGCGGCGGCTGTTCACCCAGCTCGAAGAGCGCCTCCAGGCCGCCAGCATCCTCTTCCACGATCTCGAGGAGCCCCTCCTCGATGGCACGTCGGCCGAGACACTCCCGATCGCGCTGGCCGAGGCCTCTGCCTGGCTCGAGCGTGCCGCCGCCGTCATCTCGACGCGGCAGCTCGAGCTCGAGCGGCTCACGGGCTGGATGACGCGTCTCGAGGCGGCAGGCATCCTCAACATCCCGGCCGAGGTCCCGAGCCTCGCTGGTGTGGTCTCTCTCTGTGAGCGCGCGCTCAACAGGATCACCGACCGCCCCGCGTCGACTGACGCGTGGCAGGCCATCGACCGCGCGCGCCAGCTCGCAGAGGAAATGATGGAGCGCGGCGAGCGCCTGGCCGCGCTGGCCGACGACCTGATCGAAGAGACCGAGTTCGGGTTCCTGTTCAACGCGGAACGGCAATTGTTCTCGATCGGCTTCAGCGTGACCGACGGCCGCCTGGACAGCTCGCACTACGACACGCTCGCGTCCGAAGCGCGGCTGGCGAGCTTCATGGCCATTGCGACCGGCACGGTGTCGCACGAGCACTGGTTCAAGCTCGGACGGTCGCTGACGCCGACCGGCAGCTCCCGGGCGCTCCTCTCGTGGAGCGCATCGATGTTCGAGTACCTGATGCCGCTGCTCGTGATGCGTCCGTACCCCGGCACGCTCCTCGACGAAACCTACAACGCGGTGGTCAAGCGGCAGATGGAGTACGGGACGCAGCGCGGCGTGCCCTGGGGCATCTCGGAGTCGGCGTACTTCGCCCGGGATCTCGACAAGAACTACCAGTACCGCGCGTTCGGCGTTCCGGGGCTCGGCCTCAAGCGCGGGCTGGCCGATGACCTCGTCGTCGCCCCCTATGCCTCGCTGCTGGCCGCGCCGATTGCGCCGCATGACGTGCTGGACAACCTCGCGCGGCTGCGCAAGGAGGGCATGGTCGGCCGGTTCGGCTTCTACGAGTCCATCGACTACACCCCCGAGCGAATGCCGCCGACAATCTCGAGGGCGGCATCGTGCTGCGGACGTGGATGGCCCACCACCAGGGCATGAGCCTGCTGGCGATCGACAACGTCCTGAACGGGTCGCCGATGCAGGAGCGTTTCCACGCCGATCCGCGGATTCAGGCCGCCAACCTGCTCCTGCAGGAGCGCGTGCCGCAGCTCGTCCCGCTGAAAAACCCGCCGGCCGAGACCGCCGCACACGTGCCGTTCGTCAGGCGCGCAGCCGCGCCGCCGGTGCGCCTCTACACGACACCACACACGCTCAGCCCGCGCTGCGCACCTGCTGTCGAACGGCTCGTACACGGTGATGGTGACCAACGCCGGCGGCGGGTACAGCCGTCGTCAACAGCTCGCGCTGACCCGCTGGCGCGAGGACATCACGAGCGACGCGTCGGGCAGCTTCGTGTTCGTCCGCGATCTCGACACCGGCGATGTCTGGTCGACGACGCACCAGCCCTCGGGGCGCGAGGCCGAGGAATACGAGGCGACGTTCTCGCTCGACCGCGCCGTCTTTCGCCGCCTCGACGCGGGCCTCGAAACACGCACCGAGAGTCGTCGTCTCGCCGGAAGACGACGCCGAGCTGCGGCGCGTGTCGATCACCAACCACAGTCATCGGGCGCGCAGCATCGATCTGACCAGCTACGCCGAAGTCGTCCTCGCCCCCGCCGCCGCCGACCTCGCCCATCCGGCGTTCAGCAATCTCTTCATCGAGACGACGGCCGTGCCCGAGTGGGACGCTCTGCTCTGCACGCGCCGTCCGCGAGCCGGCACCGACCGCGTCTACCTGATCCATGTGCTCAGCGGCCGCGGCCGCATCGGCGCCGCGACCGAATACGAGACCGACCGCGCGCGGTTCATCGGACGCGGGCGGCACGCTGGCCAATCCCATCGCCATCAGCGGCGGCGGCCCGCTCTCGAATACGACCGGCGCCGTCCTCGATCCGATCGTCAGCCTCCGCCAGTCGATTCGCCTCCCGCCCGGCGGCACGGCACGGATGTCGTTCACCACCGCGTTTGCCGACAGCGAAACGAGCGCCCGACGTCTCATCGAGAAGTACTACGACCGCCGGGCGGTCGCGCGCGCGATCGCCCTGGCCAGCACGCACGCGCAGATCGAGCTGCGCCACCTCGGCCTCACCGTCGAGGACACGCTGCGGTTCCAGCGGCTCGCGGGCCGGCTGCTCTTTGGCGATCCTCGCCTGCGATCGCAGGACGCCGTCCAGAAGAACCGTCGCGGACAGTCGGAGCTGTGGAAGTACGGCATCTCGGGCGACCTCCCCATCGTGCTCGCGACCATCGAAGACGGCAGCCAGCTCCCGCTCCTCTCCGACCTGCTCAAGGCCCACGAGTATCTGCGCGGCAAGGGCCTGGCGTTCGACCTCGTCGTGCTGAACGCGCACGGCACCACCTACCGGATGGATCTGCAGGACGCCGTGCAGCACATGGTCGAGAGCGGTCCCGAGCAGGCGTGGATCGATCGCCCGGGCGGCGTCTTCATGCGCCGGGCCGACCTCATGCCCGCCGAGGATCAGCTGCTGCTGCGCGCCGCGGCACGCGCCGTGATGGACGGCGCCGAAGGAGCTCTGAACCAGCAGCTCGTCCGACCCGCAGCCACCTACGCGCGGCTTGCCGAGCGGCAGACGGCCCAGAGCTCCCGAAGCCCGAGCCCGCGCAGGCCGTGCCACCCCCGGCCGCGCCGCCCGAGCTCGAATCGTTCAACGGCCTCGGAGGATTTGCCGACAACGGGCGCGAGTACGTCATCCGGCTGCATCCCAACGCCGGCGCTGATTCCGCCGGCGCCATGGGTCAACGTCGTCGCGCACCCGACGTTCGGGTTTGCCGCGTCCGACCTCGGCACCGGGTTCACGTGGTCCGAGAACAGCCACGACAACCGGCTGACGCCCTGGTGCAACGATCCGGTGAGCGATCCGCAGGGCGAGGCGGTCTTCCTTCGCGACGACGACAGCGCCCGCGTGTGGTCGGCAACGCCGCTGCCCGCCGGCGGCGGTCAGCCGTACACGATCCGGCACGGACAGGGCTACAGCGTCTACGAGCACGCGCGCGACGGGATCGAGTCGCGCCTGCTCGTGTACGTCGCCGCGGCGGAACCGGTCAAGGTGTTCCAGATTGCGCTGCGCAACACGTCCAAACGCCGTCGGCAACTGTCGGTGACGATCTACGCCGAGTGGGTCCTCGGCGAGAACCGCGAGCGCACCGGACCGCACATCGTCACCCGCCGCGAGCCGACGACGGGCGCGCTGCTCGCGTCGAATGCCTTTCGCGACGCGTTTGCGCGACCGCGTCGCGTTCCTGGATCTCTTCGGCGGCGAGCGCCGCACGCTGACCGGCGACCGCACGGAGTTCATCGGCCGCAACGGCTCGCTGCGCGCCCCGGCGGCGCTCGATCGCGAAGAGCTGTCGAACCGGACCGGCGCCACGATCGATCCGTGCGGCGCGGTGCAGGTCCGCGTGATGCTCGAGCCGGGTCAGGAGCAGACCGTGATTGGGCTGCTCGGCGAAGCGGCGGACGAAGCGAGCGTGTCGTCACTCGTGCGCCGCAGCCGCGCGCCGCAGGGGATCACCGCGGCGTTCGACGATGTGCAGAACTTCTGGCGGTCGCTCCTCGGCACGGTGCAGGTCAGCACACCCGACCGCTCGATGGATCTGATGCTCAACCGCTGGCTCCTCTATCAGACCCTGGCCTGCCGCATCTGGGGACGCTCCGCGTTCTATCAGTCGAGCGGCGCGTTCGGGTTCCGGGATCAGCTGCAGGACGTGCTCGCGCTCCTGCTGGCCGCGCCACACCTCGCGCGCAACCACATCATCCATGCGGCGTCGCGCCAGTTCGTCGAAGGCGACGTCCAGCACTGGTGGCACGAACCGGGAGGCCAGGGCGTCCGCACGAAGTTCTCGGACGACAGGCTCTGGCTCGTCTACGCGACCCTGCAGTACATGTCCGCGACCGCCGACACGGGAGTCCTCGACGAGAGCGTGCCGTTCCTCGAAGGCCGCGTGCTCAACGCCCGACGAGCACGAAGTCTACGATCGGCCCGTCGTCTCCCGCCAGTGCGCGTCGCTCTACGAGCACTGCGTCCGCGCGCTCGCGCTCAGCCTCGCGACCGGAGCGCACGGTCTGCCGCTCATGGGAACGGGAGACTGGAACGACGGGATGAACCTCGTCGGCAGCGGCGGCAAGGGCGAAAGCGTGTGGCTCGGCTGGTTCCTCCTCTCGATCCTGCGGCCCTTCGCCGACATCGTGGCGGCCCGCGGCGACACGGAGCTGGCCGCCGATGCCTACCGCCGGCACGCGACAGCGCTCGAGCAGCGCGCTCGAGCAGGCCTGGGACGGCGAATGGTACCGCCGCGCGTACTTCGACGATGGGACGCCGCTCGGATCGAAGGAGAACGCAGAATGCCGCATCGACGCGATCGCGCAGTCGTGGGCCGTCCTCGCGGGCGGCGGACGATCCGGCGCGCGCGCGTCAGGCGATGGAGTCCGCCGAACGGCATCTCGTGCGGCGCGACGACCGGATCATGCTGCTGCTGACGCCGCCCTTCGACAAGATGACGCCCAGCCCTGGCTACATCCAGGGCTACGTGCCTGGCGTTCGCGAGAACGGCGGCCAATACACCCATGCCGCGCTCTGGACCGTGCTGGCGATTCGCGCGTCTCGGCGACGGCGACCGGGCGGCCGAGCTCTTCTCGATGCTCAACCCGCTGACGCACACGCGCAACGCCGACGAGATTCAGCGCTATCGCGCGGAACCCTACGTCGTCGCGGCCGACGTCTACTCACAGCCGCCGCACACCGGGCGCGGCGGCTGGACGTGGTACACGGGTTCAGCCGGTTGGATGTATCGCGTCGGGCTCGAAGCCATTCTGGGGTTGTCGCGGCAAGGCGGTGCGCTGCGCATCGACCCGTGCATCCCGCAGAACCTGGCCGCGCTACGAAATGGTCTTCAAGAGCGGCCGCTCGGAGTACCGCATCGTCGTCGAGAATCCGCAGGGCGTGAATCGAGGCGTGGTGCTGCTCGAGGTCGACGGCGTCGAGCAGACCGGGCGTGACGTCGCGATCGTCGACGATGGCGCGGTGCATCATGTGCGAGTGGTGCTGGGAGAATCTCTGACCGAAGGAGGGTCCCGTTGCCCGCTGGGGGTCTCAGATCACTGGAAGTAAGGAGTTCAGGGAGCTTGAGTACCTATGAAATCTGCACCTTCCTCGTCCTTCCCCTCCCCAGGCGACAAACGCCGCCAGGCCGCCGAGCACCATGTTGATCGGGAGCGCCTGCGCCTCGCCCCGCGAGAGATGGAACCCCATCGCGAGGATCATGATCGTGAGGAGGCCCAGCGCGGCGAGCGGGGTCAGCGACGGCTTGATCTTCGTCGCCGCGGGCAGGATGAGGCCGAGGGCTCCGAGCAGCTCCGAGATGCCGATGAAGCGGACCATCGGGAGCGGGCATCTGCGCCGGCCCACGCGATACCGTCCTGCACGAGCGCGTCGACTGGGCTGCGTGGACTTCATGAAGCCGGCCATGCCAAAGGCGCAGGCCAACAGCAATTGAACAACCCAGAGAAGGATATGCATGGACGGCTCCTACCTGCGGCTCGCTACTCGCGGCTCGGTGCTGGCGGTCCGCGGTTCTATGACGCGGCGGCGGCGCGGCCGGCGCGGGCTCTTGGCCAGCCTCTGAGCGATCGCGCGTTTCCGCTTCGCCCAGAACGGCACCCAGAACATCCAGAGTCCGCCGAACCAGAGGAGCAGCAGCGTCACGCCCGTCGGCAGAAACAAGCCGAGCTTGGTCCAGTCGCCGCCAAAAAACGACCCGTCGTGGATGGACTCGATGAGATCCGAACGCCGATACGCTACCTGCAGGACCTCGCCCGTCCCCAGATCGACCTGCACTTCATACCCGTTGTGCAGCCAGACCTTCACCACGCCGCGGCCTGGCCGCACGTCCATCCGGTTGACGTCGTCCCAGCTCGTGACGTGCATCTCCGGGAACCTGCTTCACCCGCGCGAGCACATCCTCGAGCGAAATCTCCGGCGTTTTCCCGGTGCCGCGCCGCTCGGGCGGCTGCACCCAGGCCGACTGCTTCTTGGCCTGCAGCAGAGCCCGGTGCAGATGATGACCAGGAGCGGAATCGCCGCGATCGCGCTCGCCCAGTAGTGGACCTTGCGGTTGAGGACGTTGAAATCATCGGCGCTGTCGATTCAACCGGAAAGGGCCATCTACTACCAGCAATCGTAGTTGGTGACTCGCGGCCGGCAGCTGGCAGTCGCTGATGCCAATCGCGAGCAGCGAGCCGCGGTCAATCAATTGTCAGCGTCGCGAGCCCCGCGCCTTTGAGTTGCGCGTTGAGCGCCGCCAGGTCGACGGTCTTCAGCGTGTTCCACCGCGCCATCACGCGCGCGGCGTTCTGCTGCGCGGCGGTGACGGCCGCGAGCGTATTCGCGGTCGGGGCCACGTCGGCCGCCTGCATGGCGTTCATCAGCGCGCCGAGCGACGTGCTCACGGCCCACAACGTGTCCGGTCGCCGCGGCCGCCGGCGGCCCACCCCGGCCACCGCGCCTCCGCCACCGCCTCTTCCTCCACGCCCGCCGCCCGCGGCGGGTGGCGTCCCTTCGAGCGCCATCGCCTTCTGGCCGAACGCGGACAAGCGCCTGGCGCCACTGCTCCCGGCGCCTGCAGCTTCGCGACCTGCTGCCGGATCGCGCCCAGCTTCGTCGCCGCGATGCGCGCGTCCGCGGCGCCGTAGTACATCGCCTTCGTCAGCGCATAGACCTGCTGCATCGCGAGCGCCGGCGTCTTCACACGCGGATCCTGTCTCACGACGATCGGTTGCGTATGGCTCTTTCCATCGACTGTCAGCTTCACGACGTAGGTGCCGGGGTTCACCCACGGCGTGCTCGGCGCCGGGACGGTGTTGTAGGGAATCGCCTGAATCGGCAACTGCGTGGGAACCGCGCCCAGCGCCCCTTCACCGGGGCTCAAGCCGGCAAGCGGCTGGTAGTGCACGTCCCACGCGAAGCGATGCATGCCTGGCGGCGGTGGACAGCCGCTGCGGCGGACGATACCAATAGACCGGCGCGGGCGCCGCCGCCGGCTCAGGAAGTGGCGCGACGGGATCGCTGCTCGAGTAGCGCCGCACGAGCCTGCCATCCTGCTGCAGGATCTCGAGCGTGACCGGGCCGCTCGCCGGCGACTTCAGGTAGTAGTTGATGAGCGCGCCCTCCGGAGGATTCGGCGCCGTCGGCTCCTCCTTCGGCCACGGCATGTCCACGCTCGTGTTCCACCTCACCCGCCATGCGGTGGTCGGCTTGAACAGGATCACGTCCTGATTCGGCCGATGCGGCGTCCATCTGGCGCAGCGGCGTGATGTCGTCGAGAATCCAGAACCCGCGGCCGTGCGTCGCCGCCACGAGATCGTCATCCTTGACGATCACGTCCCGCACCGACGACACCGCCATGTTCAGCCGCAGCGACTGCCAGTTCGCCCCGTCGTCGAACGACACGTAGACGGCGCGCTCGGTGCCGGCAAAGAGCAGCCCCTTCCGTTTCGGATCCTCGCGAACCGCGTTCACCGTCTCGCCATTCGGAATGCCGTTGACGATCTCGGTCCACGTCTTGCCGCCGTCGTGCGTGCGGAAGATGTGCGGACCGCAGGTCGTCGAGGCGAAGCGTGTTGATGGCCGCGTAGGCGGTGAGCGGCGCGAAACGCCCGGCGTCCATCACCGACACCTTGGCCCACGGACCGACAGCCGGCGGCGTCACGTCCTTCCAGGTGACGCCATTGTCGGCCGTCACGTGGATCAGGCCGTCGTCGGTCCCGACCCAGATCCGGTTGATGTCCTGGTAGGACGGCGCAACGGTGTAGATGACGCCGCGCGGCGCAGGCTGGGCCGATGCGTCGGCTCGCATACTTGCCCACGCTCGCCGGAACGGCCCAGGTCTGCCGCGTCAGGTCGGGGCTGATCTGCTTCCAGTTGGTGCCGCCGTCGATCGTCTTCCAGAGATGATTGTTGGCGAAGAACAGCGCGCGCTTGTCGACCTCGGAGAAGATCACCGGCATCGTGCGGACCTGACGGAACGTCCCGGGTGCGCCGCCGACGCCGCCGCGGCCGCCGACCGGACCGACGACCGACACCTGCCCCGTTCGTCGATCGAACCGCGTCACGGTGCGGCCGCCGTAGACGATGTCGGGGTTGAGCGGATCGGGCGCGACAAAGCCGTACTCGTCGACGTTGACCGGGAGC
The DNA here is from genome assembly GCA_963771395.1 of uncultured Acidobacteriota bacterium. Classification (GTDB taxonomy): domain Bacteria; phylum Acidobacteriota; class Vicinamibacteria; order Vicinamibacterales; family 2-12-FULL-66-21; genus DATBJJ01. Next base: position 565,478 of record CAVYTY010000022.1, read on the forward strand.
CAGTCGCGATCCGAGATCGCGCCGTAGTTGCCGCGGCTCGAGACGCAGACCGATCCGTTCTCCTGCTGTCCGCTGCAGACGCGATAGGGAAACGCGTTGTCCGCCGACACGTGGTAGAACTGGCCGGTCGGCTGGTTGTACCAGGAGCTCCACGTCTCGCCGCCGTTGAGCGTGACGACCGCGCCCTGATCGGCGGCGAGCAGGATGATGTCGGGATTGTCCGGATTGATCCAGCCGTTCTGGTAGTCCTCGCCGCCGGGCGCTCCCTTGAACGACGCCCACGTCTTCCCGCCGTCGGTCGATTTCCACGACACGGTGCTCGCCATGATCACGACGTCGGGATCCTTCGGGTGCGCGATCGGCATCGGCAGGTCGCCGCCGCCGATCCGCCCGGCGGGCCGCGTGTCGGTCGTGATCCGCGTCCACGTCTCGCCGGCATCATCGCTGCGGTAGATGCCCGCTGCACCGCGATCGCTGCCCGTGCCGGGCTTGTCGTAGCCGGCGACGGCGGCGTACAGCCGCTTGGGGTTCGCGGGCGAGATCGCCACGTTCGCCTGGACGACGACGGGGAGGCCGTTGGTGAGCGGCTTCCACGTCGTGCCGCCGTCGACCGACTTGAAGATGCCGCCGCCGCTTCCGGCCCATACCGAGTTCTCCCATGGCCCCTGACGTTCCTCCCACATCGTGGCGTAGACCGTCGTCGGGGTTGGACGGATCGATGTCGACGTCGTTGCCGCCGGTGTTCTCGTCCTTCGAGAGGACTTTCTGGAACGTCTTTCCGCCGTCGGTCGAGCGATAGATGCCGCGCTCCTCGTTGGGCCCGTAGGGATGGCCGAGCGCCGCGACGAAGAGGCGGTTGGGATTCGTCGGGTCGACGGCGATGTTGGGAATCTGCTGCGCGTCGCGCAGCCCCAGATGCACCCACGTCTTCCCCGCGTCGATCGACTTGTAGACGCCGTCTCCCGTTGAGAGATCCGGCCGGTGCAGGCCTTCGCCGCTCCCGACGTAGATGATGTTGGCGTCGGACGGCGCGACGGCGATCGTGCCGATCGATCCCGTCGGCTGGTCGTCGAAGATCGGCTTCCACACACGACCGGCGTCGGTCGTTTTCCAGACACCGCCGTTGACCGCCGCCATATAGAAGGTGTACGGGTGACTTCGATGTCCGGCCGCCGCGCGCGTCCGGCTCGCGCGATGGGGACCGATGTTCCGCCACCGAAGATCGGCGAAGAGGCCGGGGCTCGACCGGCGCCCCTGCTGGGCCGGCATCGGACGCCGTCAGCGCCGCGGCGGCCAGGGTCAGGACGACCAGGTAGCGAACCGACGGATCGGATCATCATCGCGCCCTCACCTCTTGCTCCACGGCGCGACCTGCTCCTGCACCGACTTCGTGTCGCCGACGACGACGAGCGTCATCTTCTCGGGCGTGAGGTACTGATTGGCGATGCGCCGCACGTCGTCCGGCGTCACGGCCATCACGCGCTTCACGTAGGTCGCCAGATACTGGTCGCCGAGGCCATGCTGGTCGACAAACGCGAGCCGGCCGAGCACGCCGCCGCGCGACGCGTTCTGCACGACGAAGACGCCGGCCAGATTGTTCTTGATGCCCTGCAGCTCGGCGGCCGTGGGCGCATCTTTCCGCAACCGATCGATCTCGAAGAAGATCTCCTTGATCGACGGACCCGTGACGTTCGTCGTGACGTCGGCACTCTCGTACCAGCTGGCGTCGCCGGGATGCGAGTCGAGCACGCTGAAGGGCGAGTAGGTGTAGCCCTTCTGCTCGCGGATGTTGGCCGTAATCCGCGACGCGAACGATCCGCCGAGGAGCGAATCGGTGACCTCGAGGGCGACCCAGTCGGCGTGCGACGGGTCGGCCACCTTGAGCCCGAGCATGACCGTCGACTGCGGAGCACCCGCGCGGTCGATGAGAGCGAACCCGCCGGTCCGCGGCGCGGGCTTCGGAGGCGCGGCGGCAGCGGCGCCGCGCGGCCACGCGTCGAACGCCTTCCGGACGCTGGCTTCCATCGCCGCCGCATCGAACACGCCGGCGATATAGAGCCGGGCGCGGCCCGCGGTGAAGTGATCGCGATGAAACGCCCGCACCTGCTCGAGCGTGTAGCCCGAGAGCATCGCCTCGGTCGGGAACAGCCGCCCATACGGATGGTCGCCGTACATCAGCTCGGCGAACTTCTCCTCAGCCGCTGCCTGTGGACGTGCTCTTGCGAATCGCCAGGTCACGCACCATGTTCGCCTTGACGCGCGCCAGCTCCGACTCCGGCAGGCGCGGCCGCGCGGCGACATCCGCGATGAGCTGCACGGCCTTGACGCCGTGATCGCTCAGGACCTCGGTCGAAACCGACGTCGGTGTCCGGGCCGACCCCGATGCCGAGCTGCCCGCCCATCGCCGCGAACTCGCGCGCGAGCGCATCGGCGGTCAACGCGGTCGTGCCCTCGCGCATCATGTTGCCGGTGAGGTCGGCGAGCCAGACCTGATCCTTGCCCTCGTGCAGGTTCGCCGCCTGCACGACCAGCCGGATCGTCACCTTCGGCACCTGGCCGAACGGCACCATCGTCACCGGCAGCCCGTTCGACGAGCGTGAACCGCTTCGGGCTGGGGATGACGAAGTCTTTGGGCGCGCCTGGTGCCGGCGGCTGCCTGCTTCTGCTGCGCGCCGGCGGCAACGGAGGTCGCGAGCACGACGAGCGCGATCGCGCGCCAGGTTGCCAACGGTCGTGTCACGGGCCTCGTCCTCACTTCGTCCTCATCGGGCGTTCCCTTTCCCACCCGCGGCGGGCGCGCCTGTTTTCCCTGGGGTGATGACGTAGACGGTCCGATTGCTCGGCCGCAGATACTCGCTGGCGGTCTTCTGCACGAGCGCGGGCGTCACCTTGGCGAACTCCGCCTCGAGACGATTGATCCGCGACGGGTCGTCGTCGAAGAGCGCGAACGAGGCGAGCAGGTTGGCGCGCCCGAAGCCGGCGAACTGCTCGAGGTCGGCGTAGAGGCCGGAGCGCATCTTGACGCGCGCACGATCGAGCGTCGCCTGATCGAGACCTTCTTTGCGGATGCGCTCGACGACGGTGTCGATCGCGGCGAGCAGCTTGTCGGAGGGCGTCGTCGCGTCGTGGAAGAACTGCGCCATCCACAGCATCGGCCCGCTGTAGTCGAACATGCTGCCGAGGCCCCAGTTGATCCCCGCATCCACGCCGCCGGTGAGGCCGCTCTTGCGCACGAGCTCGTCGTAGAGGATCGAATCGCCCCCCTGCGCGAGCGCGCGATCGATCAGCCCGAAGGCATACCACTCGGGCGTGAGCCGCTCGGGCAGGTGGTAGGCGATCCCGAGCGCCGGGCGGTTCGCCAGGGGATCGGTCCGGCCGGCGCGCTTCTCCTTCTCCTGGCGCGGCTCGCGCAGATCTGCCGCCGCGGGCAACTTCGTTGCCGGGATGCCGGCGAAGTACTTTTCGATCCACGCCTTCGTCCGATCCGCCTCGAAGTCGCCGGTCACGACCAGGACGGCATTGTTGGGCGCGTAGAAGGTGCGAAAGAACGATCGCACGTCGTCGAGCGTGGCCGCGTCGAGGTGCGCGAGGTCGCCGTAGAAATTGTGCGCGTTGTACCAGTTCTGGTTCGCGGCCATCGGCAGATCGATCCACGGAAAGCCGCCGTAGGGCTGATTGAGGACGTTGACCTTGACCTCGTTCTTCACCACTTCCTGCTGGTTCTTGAGGTTGTCGGCGCCGATGTCGAGGCCGCGCATCCGGTCGGCCTCCGCCCAGAGAATCGTCTCGAGCACGTGCGAGGGCACGACCTGGAAGTAGTTCGTGAAGTCGAAGCGCGTGGACCCGTTCAGGAGCCCGCCGTTCGATTCGACGAGGCGGATGAACTCCATCTTGCCGAGATTCTGCGAGCCCTGGAACATCATGTGTTCGAAGAGGTGCGAGAAGCCGGTCTTGTCCTTCGGCTCGTTCCGGAAGCCGATGTTGTAGTACACGGCCACGACCGCGGTCGGCGTCGTCATGTCGCGGGACAAGACGACTTTCAAGCCGTTCTTCAACTTGTAGTACTCGACCGGGACCTGCAGCTGGCCCCCGCTCTGCGCCACGAGCGGTCGCCACGATCCCGACGCTGCCGCGCAAACGGCCAGAGCCGCGAGCGCCACTGATCTCGATATGCTTCGTTTCAAACGCATTGCACAGACTCCTTCACGCATCGACCAGGTCACGCTGGGCACAAGTATAGCCATGGGGCTCCCGGCTTTGGGCTCTTGGCTCTGGGCTCTTGGCGGCTCCCGGCTAAAGCCAGGAGATCGGCCAAATGGTCGAGGATCTTCCCAAAGCCTACAGCCCAAAGCCGAGAGCCGCCCTTCACCACCTGAACGCCGTCCGTGCGGCTTCGCCCGCCAGTCGATCGTGAAGCTCGTCGGCTGTGGTCCTGGCGAGATACGGAATGTCGACCCGGTGGGAGGCGTCGCCGGCGCCTGCAGTGTCCACGCGAACGCTGGCCATGCGCGCTCGACGATCGAACGGCGACTCGCTGAGCGTGACAGCCTGGATTTTGTTGAAGCGCGCGACGGTGATTTGCCGCCACAACCATCCGCTCCGGAAGAGCACCGCCCGGTCGCCGACCGCCCACCCGAGATGCTTCACATACAGCCGCGCGTGCATCCACGCCCACGCGACGAGCAGCGCCATCCACGCCAACGTCCACCACCCGAGCATGAAGCTGAACGCCACCGTCAAGAGGGCAGCCAGGATGAGCGAGGATTTCAGGGCGCGCCGGAAACCGCGAGGGTCGACGGGGCACCAGGTCACGTCCAGGATATTCACGTCGGGCAGCACTTCGGCGAGGAGGCGTGGCAGATCGGCTCGGTTGACGATCGGCGCAACCGACTCGCGTTTGGCCGCGCCGCCCTCCGCCCCGTCGCTCCCGGCCGAGTCGACGCGAATGGACGCCGTGTTGAACAGGCGATGGAGCGGGCTCTCGCGGACGGTCACCGTCTGCACCCGCCGGATCGGGATCGTCGCCATCACCCGCGTGATGAGGCCGAACTCCGCGCGCAGATCGTCGCCGATCCGGTCCAGCCGAAACCCCCACAGCCGGATGACCGACCAGCACATCGACAAGAGGCGGATGACGAGCACGAACGCCGCGAACGCGAGCGCGAGGATCGCGATCCGGCCCGACGGATGGGACGCCCCCGCCCGACAGCGCGCGGACGGCCTGGCGCATGGCCCCGCGTCCCGTGGCGTTCTCGCCGAACACGAACGCGATCGTGGGATCGAAGAGCCCCAGCTCCCACAGAAGGCCGAACGCCGCGCCGACGATGATGAGACCCTTGCTGTCGATGAACCCGGCCAGCAGGAGCTCGCGCAGTCCGAGCGCCAGGAGCGCACGCCGCTCCGGCTGTGTCTGCGTCTCCTCGGCCACGCCAGCCGCCGCCGCGGCTTGACGGCCGGCATAGACGCGCTCGCGCATCTCCTCGAGCGCCGCCAACGGCAGCACGCGCATCCTCGCTTCGGGCTCGTCGCCGCCGCCGGTCTCGACCCGGACTTCGACCACCCGCAGCAGCCGATGCAGGACGTTCTGGACGGCGTCGATGTTCTGAATCCGCCCGTAGGGCACGTGGCGCTCGTTCCTGAAGATGAGCCCGCTCGTGATCACGAGCTCGCCGGGATCGAAGCGGTAGCGGAACGTCAGGAGCCGGATGATCGCGACGAGCGCGTAGGGAATCACGAGCAGCGTCAGCCAGCCTTGCCAGCCGAAGCCCGCCGATCCCGCACCGAGGAGCACGACCAGGCCTGGCACCACGAGCTGTCGAAGCTGGCCCGCGACATCGAAGACGAAGGACAGCGGGTGGAGCCGCCGCTCAGACGGCATCATCGCTGCCACGAGGGAGCAGGTGGTTCCGGAGGGCGAAGGCGACAGCGTAGCTCAACCCCTGCAGCTCGACGCGCGAATGGGCCGTGCCGGCGGTGTAGAGCACGAGCCGTCCGAGACCGTACGACCGCTCCATCGGCCCCTGCGACACGTCGATGTGCTGCACGCGCGAGCGCGGCACGCTGACGATCTCGCGCCACCAGACGCCGGAGCGGATCTCGATGCCTTCACCGTCGAGCGTGTAGGAGGTGTGCCTGTAGTGCACCGCCGGCCAGGCGTAGCAGAGCCAGCCGATTCCCAGCTGTGAAGAGGAGCCACGCCGGGATCAGCAGAACGCTGACCCACCGCGTGCAGGTCTCGCGGCCAGCCACAGAATGCCAATGGCCGCCAGCATGCTGGCCGACAGTATCGCGGTGACGATCCAGCCGACGACCTCGTTGAAACGGGATGTACTCCGGATCGAGCCGGCGCTCCCCGTGCAACTCGGGCAGCAGCCTCGGGGGGCGGCTCGAGCCGGGGCTTCGAGTCGTCCGGCCCGCCCGCTTCAGCCGTCACCGTCGCGGAGATCTCGTCCATGACGCCTCTATCGTACAGCTCTACGGCTGGCCCGTCCGACGGTTCGCGCCGTCTCAGCCCGGCAGACCTCAGCTGGTGCTATGCTCAGGGTAGCGCCACATTCCTGATGAGGGGATCGAACGATGGACATCGGCGCACAACTTCGAACGGCCCGTGAAGCCAAGGGCCTCTCGATTGGCGTACCTCGCCCAGCGGACCCGCGTGCCCGCGCGGGCGCTGGCCGCCATCGAACTGAACGACCGATCGTCGCTCCCGCCTCGCCCGTTCGGGCGTGGATTCGTAAGAACATACGCGGAAGAGTTGGACCTGGATCCCGACCGGCTCGTGCGGGATTACTTTGCGCAGTTCCCGTCGCGGCCCGCCCTCGTCCACGTCGCACGCGACGCGACCGAACCCTCCTGGCAGCCGTCGTCGCTGTGGGTAGGAATGGGAACCGCTGTCGCCCTCCTGGTGGTCGTCGTCGCCGCGGCTGTGGTGCTCGGACGCCGGGGCGAGACGCACAGTTGAACCCGGCTCTGTCGGCACGAGCGGAGCGCCGGCGGCGCCTGCCCCTGCTGGCGCCACGACCTCAGTCTGTCGCCACGCCCGAGGCCGCCGCGGCGCCCGCCGCTCCGAATCCGCGCTTCCTTCTGGCGCGATCACCGTGGTCTTGTCGATGAGCGGTCCCTGCTGGGTCGCGGCGACGGTGGATGGACGGCGCACGATCTACCGGGTGCTGCAGCCCGGAGATCGCCAGACGCTCGTGGCCGAGCGCGACATCGCGATCCGCTTCGGCGATGCTGGCGCCGTCACCTGGACGATCAATGGCCGCGACGCCGGCGCGCCCGGTGCGAACGGCGCGGTGCGGGACGTGCGGGTCACGCGCGAGAACGCCGCGAGTGTGCGCTGAGAAAGTTTGAAGTCTGACGTTGGAAGTCTGAAGTCGGAAGGTGGAAGTGCGAAGTCACTTTCAGCTCTTCGCTATTCAATCGCAATCAACAACAACGTCTGATCGTCATCCGGCTCCCGCTCGGCGGCGAAGGCGTCGAGATCGTCGACGAGCGCCAGCACCTGATCGGCGGGCGTCTGATGCGCCGTACGCTCGAACGAAGCGGTCAGGCGGGGCAGGTCGTACATCTCGTCGGCCGGGTCGCTCCGCTCGGTCACGCCGTCGGTGTAGAACAGCAGCCGGTCGCCGCTCTGCAGCGCGTGCCTCACGTCAGGGATCTTCGGCAGGTCCATCATCAGCACCGGCATCGTCGCATCGACGGCCACGACGCTCACCTGTCCGCTGCGCAGGAGGAGCGGCGGCGGATGGCCCGCGCACGCGATCGTCACGCTCCGATCGCGGGGATCGATGAGCGCGAGAGCGCGGTCGCGAACATCGGCGACTCCCACAGGAACTCGAAGTGGCGATTGAGGTAGCGCAGCATCTCGGCCGGATCGCAGGCGAACCCCGGAAAGGCGTGGACGGCGGCGCGGATCATCGCCATCACAATCGCCGACGGCGCGCCGTGGCCCGACACATCCGCGACGATCACGCCGAACTGGCCGTCGGGAAGCGCGAACACATCGTAGTAGTCGCCGCCGGCATAGAGGCTGGTCCGGTAGTAGGCGGCAAACGTCGCACCCATGCCTGACGGCAGCGCGGCGGGGAGGATCCGCCGCTGCATCGCGCCCGCGCTCGCCAGCTCCCGCTCGAGCCGGTCGCGGCTTCTCCGCACCTCGCGCTCCAGTTGCTGGCGCGCGACGTGATTGGCCACGCGCGCAATCACTTCCTCTGGCTGAATGGGCTTCGTGATGTAGTCCGAGGCCCCGAGCTCGAGGCCGGTGACCTTGTCCGTCACCTCCCCCAGGGCCGACAAAAAGACGACGATGGAGTCGCGTGTGGCGGGGTCGCTCTTGAGCGCGCGACAGACTTCGAAGCCGTCGAGCTCGGGCATCATCACATCGAGCAGGATCAGATCCGGATGGACGCGGCGCGCGATGTCGAGGGCCGCGCGGCCGTTCTTCGCCGCGAGCAGACGATAGCCGCGCCCCTCGAGCGTGCGGACGACGAGCCGCAGGTTCACTGGACTGTCGTCGACCACGAGGATGGTGGCACCCGCCGACGGCGGCGGCGAGCCGCCCGGCGGTGCTGGAGTCACACTGGCCATACGTCCGACGGGCTCCTTCGTTGTGACACGCTCGCTTGGCCCGGCTCATGGCTGCTGCGTCGAGCGACGCGGCGAGCCGGAGCAGCGCGTCGTAGTCGAAGGCGGCGGTCAGCGCGGCGATGCGGCGGCCGAGCGTGCCGGGTGCGTCGCCGCCGGTCGAGAGCTCGCTCGGCGATCGCGTCGAGCTCGGCGACGCTGCCAATCGTGGCCGCCTCGCGAATTCGGGCGGCGAGGCCGCGCACGCTCGACGTGGTCGCCGAGCGGCGGGAGAGCCGTGTCGACCTCTCCTGCCGGGCTGACGAAGCGGACGCCAGTGTATCGCTGCAGCCTGGCAAAGAGCACGTCGGCTTTGACCGGCTTCGGAAGGAAGTCCACGCAGCCGGCCGTCGCGCGCGGCCTGCCGGACCTCGTCCCATGCGCTGGCCGAGACGGCGATCACCGGAATCGCCGCGGTCGCTTCCTCGGCGCCGAGCCGCCGCGTCGCTTCGAACCCGTTCAGGTCGCTCATGCGGAGATCCATCAGCACGACATCGGGACGATGGGTGCGCCCGAGCTCGACGGCTTCGAGACCGCCGGCGGCCGTGATCACGCGGACGCCCGCGCTCTCGAGCAGGCTCGCGAGGATGCGGCGGTTCACGGAGCTGTCGTCGGCGACGAGCGCCGTCAGGTGCTCGCCCGGCGCCAGCCGCGCGTCCGACGAGAGCGACTCGCTCGTCGGCGTCGGCGGTCACCTGCCGCGATCGGCTCCTCGGCCTCGACGAGCGGCAGCTCGAAGTAGAAGCGGCTGCCCTTCCCCGGTGTGCTCTCGACCTTCAGCTCGCCGCCCATGCCCCGCACCAGGCGATGGCTGATCGTCAGCCCGAGACCCGTGCCGCCGAGCTCCGCGCCCGATCGCGTCTGCCGGAACGCCTGAAAGACCGCGCTCAGGTTCTCCGCTTCGATCCCGATCCCGGTGTCGACCACGTCGAAGCGAAGCCGCCCCGGGCGTCGCCGGCCCTCCCGGTCCCGTGATGTGGAGCTGCACCTCGCCCTGCGGCGTGAACTTGACGGCGTTGCCGAGCAGGTTGAGCAGGACCTGGCGCACGTGCCGGCCGTCGAGGACTGACCAGCGGGGACAAGGCGGGATCGATGTGGATCACGAACTGGAGTCCCTTGCGCTGCGCGCGCTCGTCGATGACGTAGCGCAGATCGACCGCCACCTGGCGCAGATCGCACGGCGTCGCCTCGATGTCCATCCGGCCCGCTTCGATCTTCGACAGATCGAGCACGTCGTTGATGAGGTCGAGGAGGTGCGCGCCGCAGGCGCTGATCGCGTCGAGCGCGTCGCGCTGGTTCGCGCTGAGCGTCCGGTCGCGCTGCAGGAGCTGCGCATACCCGATGACGCCGTTGAGCGGCGTCCTCAGCTCGTGGCTCATGTTCGCGAGGAACTCGCTCTTCGCGCGCGTCGCCGCTTCGGCGGACTCCTTCGCCGTGCGCAGCTCGTCCTCGTGCTGCAGCCGCTCGGAGATGTCCCGCACGAACGCGCCGAAGAAGTAGCCGCGGCCGGCGCGCACCGGGGTGGTCACGGTAATCTCGATCGGAAACTCGTGCCCGTCGCGGTGCAGGCCGCGCAGTTCGAGGCGGCGGTTCACGATCGGCGCTTCACCGCTCTGGTGAAACCGGCGCATGCCCTCGACGTGCGCGGCGCGGAACCCGGCGGGATGATGGTGTCGGCCAGTTGCTGGCCGATCACCTCGTCGCGCGACCAGCCGAACGTCGACGCCGCCTGCGCGTTCCACCTGACGATCCGGCCGTCGGAGTCCATCCCGATGAACGCGTCGTGCGCCGAATCGAGCACGAGGCGCGCCCGGGCTTCGCTCTCGGCGAGGTTCTGAACGGCCTGCCGGCGGTCGGCGTCCGCGAGCGCGACGACCACCAGGTTGGCGAGCGACAGGGCGAAGTTCTGCTCGTCGAACGTCCACGCCCCGGGGGCCCCCGACGTGCTCGATGCACATCACGCCGAGCGGCGATCCTCCTGCCGGAGCGGCACGTCGAGCATCGCGCCGATGCCGTGCGGCGTCAGGTACAGACTCGCTGAACTCGCGCGTCCGGGGATCGGCGTGCGCGTCGGCCGCGGCCACGACCCGATCGTGTCCGATCGCGTTGAAGTACGCGGGCACGTCGCGCGCGTACATCCGATCGCCCGACGAGTGCTGCCCGGTCGTGCGCTGGTACAGGTCGTCGCACCGGATCGTCGAGCCGTTGTCCTCGAACCGCCAGATGCTCACGCGCGCGACTTCCAGCGTGCGCGCACACGTCTCGAGGATGAGCCGCAGCCGATCGCTGACGGTCACCGAGACGCCCGTCTGCCGCGAGGTCAGCTCGGTCAGCGCCTGGCTCTGCGCGGCCAGCCGCCGTTCGCTGTCGCGCAGCTCCTGCTGCGACGTGTCGGCCACCTCGAGGAGCCGGTTGACCGCCCCGCTGAGCTCGGCGAGATCGCCGCCGGCGCTCGCCCTCCTCGAGCCGGGCCGTCCAGTTGTCCGCGTGGAGGATCTCGAGCGCCCGCGCGCTGACCTGGTTCACGCGCCGGATGAGCCGCAGGCGAAAGATGCCCGCGACGAGCAGCGACACGCCGAGGACGAGGCCGCCGATGAACAGGACCTCTTCGAGGAACGACGGCGCCCGAGCGCCGTGCAGCGCCCGCTCGACCAGGTGGAATCCCACGAAGCCCGCGTGAGCACGATGAGCGTGATGATGATGGCGATGCGGGTCTTCAGCATGCGGGGGACGGAACGTCGGGGCGGTTCGCGAACCGGCCACTCGGACAGTCTCAGTACTGCAGCTACTGCGACGGCGCCGTCTGCGCCGTCGGCTTCACGATGAGGTTCTCGATGAAGAACTCCATCATGCGGTCGGCGTTGATGCCGCTGTGGCCACGGTCGGGGCCGACCTGCACCTCGAAGCTTTTCCCGGCCTGCTGCAGCGCCGCGATGAGCTGCATCATGTTCGACGGGTGCACGTTGTTGTCGGCCGTGCCGTAGTAGAGCATCAGCCGGCCCTTGAGCTGACTCGCATACGTCATGGCACTGCCGGCGTCGTAGCCTTCTTTGTTCTCCTGCGGGATCCACATGTACCGCTCGGTGTAGATGCTGTCGTAGTGATTCCAGGCGGTCACCGGCGAGGAGGCCGACGCGGCGGCATACACATCGGGGTGGCGCAGGATCGACAGGACCGACGAGTAGCCTCCGTACGACGTGCCATGGATGCCGACGCGCGCCTTGTCGACGTACGGCCGGCTCCAGAGGGCCTTCACGCCTTCGGCCATGTCGTCCATCTCGACCTGGCCGAGCTTCAGATAAATCGAGTCGAGCGTCCGCTTGCCCATCCCGGGCGCCGCGCGCGAGTCGAGGTTCACGATGAGGAAGCCATACTCGGCATTCGCGCTCGGCGTGACGAACGTCTCGCGGGCCGTGTTGCTGGCCGAGGCCGGCCCGCCGTAGACGGGCACGAGCACCGGGTACTTCCTCGCCGGATCGAAGGTCGACGGAAACTGAATCAATCCCCGGAGCGTCGTCTTGCCGTCGGCGGCCTTATAGGTGAACATCTCGGCCTTCTTCAGGCCGAGCTCGTTGAACTTCGTCAGATCGCTCTTGGCGATGCTCGGCCACGACCTTCCCGGCTCGCATCGACAATGCGCGTCGCCGGCGGCGTGTCGTGTGTCTGATACGTGTCGAGGAAGTACTTGTTGTCCGGCGAGATGCCGCAGGCGCCGGGCCCGACAAAGCCGCCGCGCCCCCCGCCTCCGGCCGGAGCCCCTGTCACGCACGATCCTACGGTGTGGTGGAATGCGGGATCCGTGAGGCGAACGTCGCCCTTGCCGTCGAGTCCGACGCGGTGCAGCTGCAGCTTGAGGTGGTTGTCGCCGTCGCGGGCGGTATAAAAGATGACGCCCGCAGCTTCATCGACCTTCGTGATCCCGGTGACCTCGAACGACGTGTGGGTGGTCAGCGGCGTGATGAGGGTCCCGGCGAGGTCGTACAAGTAAAGGTTGGCGAAGCCGTTTCGTTCAGACTCCCAGATGAATCGCCGGTTGTCCTTCAGGAACTGCATCGGCGGCCGGTTGTCGACCCAGCCGGTCGGCCACTCTTCGCGGACGATGACCCGCGTCGCGCCGGTCTCGGGGTTCGCGGCGACGAACTCCAGGATGTTCTGGCGGCGATTGGTGCGGTTGAACAGCAGCTCGCGGCCGTCGGGCGACCACGACACGCGGTAGACGTAGTGCCCGACGACGGCGTTGTCGAAGGGCTTGCCGTCGCGCACATCGACTTTCGTGCTCGTCTTCGAGGCGACATCGTACACCCAGACGTCCACGATCGGGTTGGCGGCGCCGGCCTTCGGATACGCCTCTAGGTCGTTCGTGCTCTGAACCTTGGTCTGATCGAGCTGCAGGTTGTAGTCGAGGACCTGCTTTTCGTCGAAGCGGTAGTACGCGACCTTGCGGCTGTCGGGCGACCACCAGATCGCGCTCGTCTGTCCGAGCTCCTCGCCGTACACCCAGCTCGCCGTGCCGTACTTGATGCGGTCCTTGTCGTTGCCGTCTGTCGTGATGGCAGACTCGTTGGCGCCGGCGACTTCGCTCACCCACAGGTTGCGATCGCGATAGAAGGCTTTCAGCTTGCCGTCTGGCGCATCGGCCGACGCGGCCTGACGTCCGCGCTCGATTCCCGTCCCGCCACGGCCGCCGCCGCGCCCACTCCGGCCGCCGCCGGCCGCCGCGTCGTCTGCCGCGCCGATCTCTGTCGCGGCGCGAGCAGCGACATCGAAGCGATAGCGCTTGCCGTCGAGCACGTACTCGACGCTGCTGCTGTCTGCGCTCCACGTGCCGCTGAGCGCGCCCGAGCGCACGGCGCCATTGATCTGCGCGCTGACCTTCTGGTACTGCGCGTAGCCCGGCATCGTCTTCAGCCGATCCTGGGCGCTCGTCGTCACGTGCAGGAGGGCGAAGCCCAAAAGGCCGAAAGACAATGCGGTTCCCGCGCGGGCGGCGGCCCCTGGCAACTGGCGATTCACGTGCGTCTCCTCTATTGAGCCGAAAAAACTCTATTGAGCTGAAAAATGATGCGCGCCGGAAAGAGGCGGCGCGAGCTCGTAGTCACCATCATCTCATTAAAAACGCGTCACTCGCCGCGCAGCGCGACGGCTGGGTCGATCCGCGCGGCGCGCATGGCAGGAATCAGTGCCGCGAGCACGGCCGCACCCAGCATCGTTGCGGTCACCAGAATGAGCGTCAGGGGATCTCTGCTGGTCACTCCGACGAGAAAGCTCTCGAGGAGGCGTCCCGCGGCGAACGCCAACAGCACACCGGCAACGAGGCCCGGCGCCGCGTTCCGGACACTCTCAGCCACGATCCGTCGGAAGATCCCGCCCGGCGAGGCGCCGAGAGCCAGACGGACGCCGATCTCGCGCGTGCGGCTCGCGACGAGCATGGAGAGCACGGCGTAGACACCGAGCGCCGCGAGGGCCAGCGCCGAGCCGGCAAACCCACCGATGACATCCGCGGTGACACGGCGGGCGACGAGTTGGTCCGCCAGGATGGCGGCCAGCAAGACGGGGGACCCGACGGCAGCGCCCGGCTCGATGGCGTGCACGCCGGCACGAACCTCCCTCGCGACGGCACGCGGGTCCGACGCGGTGCGCGTCGTACTGATGAGAAGGGCGAATGCGGCCTGCGCGAATTGCCGGGTGCTCAGATAGACGGCCGGTTCACTCGGGAGCTCCAGCCCCCGAAACCGCTCGTTCTCCACGACGCCGAGGATCTCGAACTCTGCGGGCGCCGAGGCCCCCCATGTCATTTGCGGGGCCGCGCTCCGCAGACGCCGTCCGACAACGGGGCTTCCGTGCTCGAGGACGAAAGCCTCGTTAACCACGGCCACGCCGGGCCGGTCCGGGCCATCGTCGTCGCTGAAGCCTCGACCGGCCAGGACCTCCACGCCGAGAGCGTCGAAATAGCTCGAGCTGACGATGCGGAGCTGCGCCTGGCCGAGAATCTCGGCGTCGGCGCCGGCGTTCGCGCCGTCGAGCCTGAACGCGTCCGTCCAGTTCGCCTCGAAGGGATGGTCGTAGGCGAGGGCCACTGCGCGGATACCCGCGCGTCCTTCGAGCGACTGTCGAACGCGATCTTCGAACGCGACGATTCTTGCCGGCGTGTTCAGCCCGGCTGGCAGGCCGATGTCTGCTGCCACGACGCCGTCCACGCGGAACCCAGGGTCCTCAGACCGCACGGACCACAGCGATTGAACAAGGAGCGCGGCGGACACGACGAGCGCGATCGTGACGGACACTTGTGCGACAACCAGGACGCGGAAGATGCTGCTTCGAGCGCGTCCCGCCACGCCTCGCGGGGCCGGGCCTGACCGCAGCAGATGGCCCACGGGCCATGCCGCGATCATGAGGCCGGAACCAATCGCGATGAGCGCCGCGACGATGGCGACGCGGACGTCGACGCTCACAGGCGTCAGAAACGGCAGCGTGGGTGGCAAACGCTCGGGAAGAACCGCCAGCGCATACCGCGCGACCACGAGACCAGCGGCCCCCCCGGCCGCCGCGAGCAGCAGCGATTCCGCGGCAAGCTGGCTGGCGAGCCGGACTGCTGTGGCGCCAATCGCCGCCCGGACAGAAAGCTCACCACGGCGGCCTTCGAACCGGGATATCTGCAGCGCGGCAAGGTTGGCGCACGCGACGAGCAGCAGCGCCGCCGCGGCACCGATGAGGGCCAGAAGCGGCAGCCGGGCATCGCGCACGAACTGCTCTCTCATCGGCGTCACCGCGCCGCCGTGCGCATCCGCGGCGGATGGCGTCGCCATCCGCGTCAGCTCCCCTGTCGCGTGGTCCGGCGAGATTCCGGGACCCAGGCGCGCGACAACGCCGTAGACGTGGCTGCGTGTATTGGCGTCCAGCTGCGGCGTGCGGGCGATCGGGACAAAGAGCTGCCGCAGCGAGGCGTCGACCGAGACGGTCGCTGGATTCGACGGCCAGCCCGGAAACACGACCGGTGGCATCACGCCGACGACGGTGTAAGGCAGGCCGTTCAGCCGAACCGACGTGCCCAGCACATCGGCGCGCCCACCGAGGCGCTGCTGCCAGAAGGTGTGCGAGAGGATCAGGACCTGATGCTGCCCGGGAACCTCGTCGGCTGAAGTGAACGTGCGGCCGAGCACCGGCAATACGCCGAGCGTATCGAAGAACGCGGCCGAGACCCGCACGCCGCGCACGGGCGTCACGCCATCCGCGCCGTCCACCGAAAACCCGGCTGCGGCAAAGAGCGCGAGCGACGTGAAGGACTGCGCTCGCTCGCGCCACTCCGCGAAACGTCCGCTCGTGACGCGGAAGACGCCCCGCTGACCGTCGCGGTCGGCGGCCTCCCACACGAAGACGAGGCGATCGGCGTCCCTGAAGGGCAGCGGCCGCCAGAGCACCGACGTCGCCAGCCCGTAGGCGATCGTCGTCGCGGCGATGCCGAGCGTCAGCGTCCCAACAACGGCGGCCGCGAAGAGCGGACGACGAACGGCATGTCGAAAGGCCCAGCGCACATCGCGGAAGATCGTCGCGAACATAAGAGGGCTCCTGTTGTGCGTCCGGAGGGCTGGGAGATGGCGAGATGGAACAGCCCTCCGCTGCGGAATGCACTCACTCGCGGGTCGGACTCGTCGCGCGAGTTCCACGCGGTGTTCAGATGATGGTAAGCGTGACCGACGGCGACGCCGAGCTGGCCGACACCGTAGTCTGGATCAGCATCCATGGCGGCAACAGTGCGAGCAAGTTCCTGGTGCGCTTCGCGGAGGTGAAAGAGAACCCATTCGCGATTCATGGCATCCTCGTCGGCCAGTCACAAGCGAGACCACGGACGACACAGACTACACGGGCCACGGACAACACGGTCAACACGGGTACCCCGGTCAAGCACTGACATCTATGGCGTCTACGTAAGCGCGTCAAGACGCCGCCGGAGCGGGCCGGTCGGATCGGGGCCGACCTCTGAGCCGCGTGATCGGCGCCGATCCTAAAACGCCATCACCGCCGCGGCACCAAGCGGCGGCGGGGCCGATTCGTCTCCGGCGGCCGAGCCACCCCGATTGCCGAACCGATGCTCACTGTCGTGCTGATCGCCCCAGCCGCCGCCGGCATCGTAAGGACAGCCGCAGAGGGGCGTTTTTCCACGCGGCGAAGCGGGCGGCCCGAGCCGACCGGCTCGCTCCGGCGCTCACCGAACCGCGCGGCCGGGGTAACTCGGCGTCCCTCAGGTCGATTCACATCAGGACTCATCGTGTTTGAAGCGGTTCCGCGGCGCCTCTACTGCCTGCTCGGCTGCGCGACGTCGGCCATCAGCCACCAGCGGCCAGACCCGTCGCGGTTCCAGAGGCGGACGTAGGCGCCTGACTGCAGCGTCGGCGCCTTGATCTCGAAAGTGCCGTAGGTATACCCGAAGTCTCCGGCGGCCGCAGCCTCGGCGGCGCCGTCCTTGGCCGTAGCTGTCGAGGCGTGCCCGGTGAGCCAGGCTGCGATCGCGTCGGTGCCGACGATAGGGACGAACCCGGGTCGATGGAGCCGTGACGCCGGCGTCAGCCGACTCGCGAACGCGCGTGCGGCACCCTGACCAATGTGTGTGTTGAGATCGCGGTCCGCCGCGGCGAGGCTCTTCCCCGCCGCCTCCTTGCCTTCCTTGCCCGTGTATCGCCCGCCAAACGCGATACGCGTGAAGCCGGGCGCGAACGAAACAGGTTCGGGCGCGCCTGCGCCGACATCGATGAACACCCGCCACCGGCCATCCGGTTGCTTCCGCCAGATCGAGAGGTAGCAGCCGTAGCCGGGTTTCTTGTCTTTCGTCCTGTTGTCGATCGACGTGCTGGGACCGGTCAGCCAGCCGAGATCCCCGCTCGCGGCAACGTCTCCCAGCCGCGGTTCCCACACGAGCTCGCGCTCCGAGAACGGCGTTGACGGCTGCTTCCGAAGCCGGTCCTTCGCCGGCACCACCTCAGGCGCAAACGCAATCGCATCGTCAGCGAAGAAGTCGAGAAAGGCGTCGCGCCATCCCTTGACCGTGGCCGTCTTCGCAAACTCGCGCTCGGTGTCGGCCATCGCCGCAAGATCGGGCGGCATCGCGCTCTGAGCGGCGACGAGCCCACAGACGAGCGCAAGCACCAACGCCAACCGAGGCAACCAGTCGATACATTCTCAGTCCCTCCGCTGTCTCTCTTTGCCTCCGACGCCCACCAAGTATCACCTAATCAGCCTCAATGAACCCTTGAACCCCTTGGACCTTTTGAACCCCCTTGAACCTTTTGAACCTTTTGAACCCATTGAACCCTTTTGAACCTTTTGAACCCTTGAACCTTCTGAACCCGAGAGACGTATTTGGCCTACAATGCAGGCACGATGTATCTAGGCGAGTTCGAGCACATCGTTCTCCTCGCGATCCTGCGGCTGGGCGAGGACGCCTATGCAATCCCCATCCGCGAAGAGATCGAAGAGCGCACCGGACGGTCGGTTGCGCGTGGCGCGCTCTACACCGCGCTCGAGCGCCTGGAAACGAAGCGCTGCCTGCGCTCGCGGATGAGCGATCCGCTGCCCGAGCGTGGCGGCCGCTCGCGGCGCTACTTCACTGTCACCCAAGCAGGGCTGGGAGCAATCCGGGCAGTCCCGTCGGAGCCTGCTCCGCCTCTGGCAGGGCCTCGAAAGCAGGCTCGAATCATGACGGGATCGGCCGTTCCGCCCCGGCTCGCCGAGCGCCTTCTCGCCGCCGCGCTCGGCCGCGGCGAGTGGACCGAGTCGATCCTCGGCGATCTCCACGAGGAGTACACCGCTCACGCGAGCCGTTCCCGATTGCACGCGGCGGTCTGGTACTGGCTTCAGGTCGATTCGACTCGCCGCGCGCGGAATCGCCGCGCAACTGCGCCGCGCCCCTCGAGCACCCGCTTACATCACGCCGGACGTTCCTCGCCAACCCTCTGGAGATTCCCTCATGCGCACCATCGGCATCGAGATACGTCATGCCTGCCGCAGCATCCTGCAGCGCCCGGCGATGAGCGCCATCGTCGTGATCACGCTCGGCCTCGGCCTGGGCGCCAACGCGGCCGTCTTCTCGATGATCGATGCGCTCGTGCTGCAGGCCGTTCACGATGCGCGACGTCGACCGCATCACGCTGCTGTCGGTACACGCGGCCCGAGAGTCTGAACCGGCGCGAAGCCGTCTCGCCTGCCGACTATCTCGACATGAAGAAGCAGTCCGACGTGTTCGAGCGGCTCGCCGCCTTCGAATGGTGGACGGCGAACCTCGTCGGCAAGGACGAACCGGAAAACGTGCAGGGGTTCTTCGTCTCGGCCGACTTCTTTCCGGCGCTGGGCGTGCAACCGGTGATCGGGCCGCGGCTTCCTCGCCGGACGAGGAAACGAAGGGACGACATCGCCGCGTCGTGCTCGGGCACGGACTGTGGCAGCGCCGATTCGCGTCGGACCCGGCGATCGTCGGCCGTTCGATCGAGGTGGACGGACGCGCAGCACGAGGTCGTCGGCATCGCGCCGCCAGGCTTCGACTTTCCGATGGGCGCGCAGATCTGGGCGCCGCTCGCGTTCAATGCCGAGGCACGCCGTCAACCGCCGGCGCTCTACCTCACCGCGATCGGGCGTCTGGCGCCCGGGCGCACGCTCGAGGACGCAAAGGCGCAGATGGCGACGATCGGCGAACGGCTCGTCGCGCGAGCATCCGGACACGAACCGCGGACGCGAGGTGCGGGTCTATACGCTCGGCGACGGCATGATGGACATCGGGCTCGCGACCGATCCTGACGATGTGGTAGGCCTCGGCGTGTTTCGTGCTGCTCATCGCGTGCGCGAATGTCGCCAGCCTGCTGCTGGCGCGCGGCGCCGAGCGCCAGCGCGAGATGGCCGTGCGCCTGGCGATTGGTGCCAGCCGGGCGCGCGTCGTGCGCGAGCTCCTCATCGAGAGCGGCGTGCTGGCGCTCGCCGCGGTCCCCGCGGCGCTGGCGGTCAGCTGGCTCAGCCTGAAGCTCATCGTGGCGTACATGCCGGCGAAGATCGCGCGGTTCGTCGCGGGTTGGTATCAGATGGACATCGACCTCCGTCTGATCGCGTTCACCTCGGCGCTGGCGATCGTGACAGCGTTCGTCTTCGGCCTGATTCCGGCGATCCAGGCGTCGCGGCCGCGACTGGCCGAAACGCTCAAGGAAGGCGGCCGCAGCTCGACGACCGGCGCGGCACGCCTTCGGCTGCGCCGCGGACTCGTCGTCGCCGAGATGGCGCTGGCGCTGCCGCTCCTCGTCGCGGCGGCCCTGAGCGTCCTCACCGTTCACCGATTCCTGAACGGCCCGCAGGGGTTCAACCCCGAGGGCGTCCTCACGATGCAGCTGTCGCTGCCGGAGGCGCGCTATCCGACCGCCGATACGCGCTCGCGGTTTGCCGCCGCCGTCGTCGATCGCCTGCGCGCGGTATCCGGCGTCGACGCGGCGGCCGCGATCAACATCATGCCCGCGGCGGGCAGCAATTCGGGACGCTCGATCGAGATCGAGGTCGTCCCAATCCCGATCCGACCAACCCGCCCTCGGTGGACTATCGCGACCGCCACGCCGGAACTCTTCGCGGCGTTGCAGATCCCGATCCGATCGGGACGTGGGTTCACCGACGGGGACCGCGAGGATACGCAGCCGGTCGCGATCGTCACCGAGTCGCTCGCGCGCCGGTATTGGCCTAACGCCGATCCGATCGGCAAGCGGATCAAGCTCGGCACGGGCCCGTGGCTGACGGTCGTCGGCGTGTCGGGCAACCACATCCACGACTGGTTCGAGCGCCGCAACTATCCGACGATCTACCGCCCGTTTCGCCAGGCCCCGACCGGCGGCAACTGGCGCTCATCATCAGGACGTCGCGCGACCCGTCGACGCTCGCCGGCCGAAGCGCGCGCGGCCGTGCGGGCGGTCGATCCGTCGCAGCCCGTCTTCGAGCTGCAGCCGATGCGCAAGGCGCTGCGAGGAGCGCACGATCGGACTGCAGTACGTCGGCGCGATCATGCTGGTCTTCGGCGGCCTCGCGCTGCTGCTCGCGGTAATCGGCGTCTACGGCGTCATGGCGCACATGGTCACGCAGCGGACGCACGAGATCGGCGTGCGCATGGCGCTCGGCGCCACGCGTCGCGATGTCCTCCGGCTCACCGTCGGGCAAACCGGACGGCTGACCGCCGTCGGCGTCGGCGTCGGCATCGTGCTGTCGCTCCTCCTCGGCCGTCTGATCGAAGCCGGCCTTCTCGGCGTCGCGTCGAGCGACGCGCGGATCACCGCCGGTCTTGCCGCGATCCTGGTGGCGTCGTCACTCGCCGCGGGCTACTTCCCGCGCGACGCGCCGCGTCGATCGATCCGACGGTCGCGCTCAGAGGCGAGTGACACACTACGTTATGATCCTCGGCGGAGGATCTGGATGACACGCCCTTTGACTGCCTGCGGCGCAGCTGCGCTCGCTTTGCAGCTGCGATCTGCCGCACCGAACTGCCATCACCGCACAATCGACTGCAGACGACGCGCTCGTCAAGAAGGCGCGCGGCATTCATGAGCGCGTGATCGCGCTCGATACGCACGACGACATCAACGCTGCCGACTTCACGCCGGAACGAAACTACACACAGGACCTCGGCAACCAGGTCAACCTGCCGAAGATGGTGGCGGGCGGCCTCGACGCGTCGTTCTTCATCGTGTACGTCGGGCAGGGTCCGCTCACCCCCGAGGGCTACGACAACGCCTACAAGCAGGCGGTCGCGAAATTCGACGCCATCCATCTGCTGACCGAGAAGATCGCGCCCGACAAGATCGAGCTCGCGCTGACGGCCGCCGACGTGCGGCGCATCAACAAGGCCGGCAAGAAGGTCGCGCTCATCGGCGTCGAGAACGGCTATTCACTCGGCGACGCCTCGACCGCCGTCAAGCGGGTCAAGGAGTTCCACGATCGCGGCGCGCGCTATCTCTCGCTCGCGCACAACGGGCACAGCCAGCTCGCCGACTCGAACACCGGCGAAGCCAGCGGCGAGTGGATGCACAACGGCCTCAGCGAGCTCGGCAAGCAGGTCATCGCCGAGATGAACCGCGTCGGCATCATGGTCGACCTCTCGCATCCGTCCAAGCCGTCCAACATGCAGGCGATCGCGCTCTCGAAGGCGCCGGTCATCGCGTCGCACTCGGCCGCGCGCGCGCTCTGCGATCACAGCCGCGATCTGGACGACGAGCTGCTGCTGGCGATCAAGAAGAACGGCGGAGTCGTCCAGACCGTCGCGTTCGCGAGCTACGTGAAGACACCGCCCCCGCCGACTGCCGAGCGGCTCGCCGCGCTTGACCAAGCTCGAAGAAGAGTTCGGCCTGCCCGCCGGCAGCGTCGGACGGGGCGGGCGCGGCGGCGGCCGTGGACGCGGCGCGGCAGCCGCTGCGCGGCAGGCTCGCTGCGCCCGGCAGCCGCCGCGCGCCCGCGGCTGCGGGTCAGGGTCGCGGACGCGGACGGGGCGGCGCGCTGGCGCAGCTGCCCGACGACAAGCGCGCGGAGGCCGAAAAGCGGCTCGCCGAGATCGACAAGCAGTTTCCCCCGCCGCCGCGGGCGAACGTCAAGGACTTCGTCGATCACATCGACTACATCGTCAAGAAGATCGGCATCGATCACGTCGGCATCTCGTCGGACTTCGACGGCGGCGGCGGCATCGACGGCTGGAACGACGCGAGCGAGACGTTCAACGTCACGCTCGAGCTCGTCCGGCGCGGCTACACCGAGGATGCAGATCGGCAAGATCTGGAGCGGGAACCTGTTGAGAGTAATGGAAGAGGTCCGGCAGGTCGCGTCAGGCTGCAGAAGTAGTGCGTCGGCGGCTCGGGCATGCTCGCGGCTCGGAATGAGCTTATCGATGATCCTGAATCGTCTGATTCGAGATCAGAATGCTCTGTCCGAGCCGCGAGATCGCGAGATGCGAGCCGCGATCTCTGCCGCCCTCAGCTCGCCGCCGGATCACCTTGACCCCGAATCAACCTGACGATGAGCGCCAGCAGGACGAGCACCGCACCGCTCAGCACGACCCAGAATCGTCCGTGGCGAGCACGGGACGGCGGCGCGGCTGGTAGGTGGCGCCCCTACGGCTGCCGCGCTGACTCTCGCAGCGGCCCGGCGCCCATGACCCGCGGCGCCAGGAGCGCGAGGTCATACTGCGGCGGCTGCAGGTCGTCGCGGCCGTAGGCCAGCCGGAGCGGCGCATTGCCCGTCGTGATAGAACCGCAGGCGGAAGGACGGCAGGAGCAGCCGCGCCTTCGTGAGCGGCAGCGGCGCGTTGTCCCCTTCATCCACTACCAGCAGGATCTCGGTCTCGGGCATCGCATCGATCCCGACCGTGAGCGGACGCGACGCCGTCTGCTCGTCGGCATGCCGCCACGTCTGGGACGCCCGCACCTCGAAGGACGGATCGCGGCGGCGCCGATCCGGCGCTCTGTCGAAGCCGATTCTGACCGTGCGCTGAAACACGCGGGCCGAGGTCTCGACGACGAGCGTCGAGGGCGGCAGGTTCGCGTACGGCAGCGTGACGACGTAGACGGAGCGCTGCCGGCTGCCGGCCGGCGCCTTCAGCTCCGGGGCCTGCAGGTCCGATGCCGGCGCGTGAACGGCAGGTCGATTGACAGCGGCTCGTTGCGCCGCTCGACGAGATAGGGAATCTGCTGCGCTGGCGCCGTCGAGCAATCGGATGTCGGCGAACCGCCGGCTCGGCCCCCGGCTGTACGCGAGCGCGTGCGCGTCGAGTGGAAGAGCGACGAGACCACCGACCGTCTGCCCGCCCTCGACCGCGTGGCACAACAGCCCGCGCTGTACTTGAACGCCGCCGGATCGAGCGTCGGGCCCGGCCTTCGGTGCGAGCGTCGCCTCCGCGCCGGCCACCTTGGTGATGCGCGCGTTCAGGTGGTCACCCCACCTCGCCTCGCGGAGCTGCGCGAGATCCACTGACGCGCGCACCGCCTCGAGATCGTAGGCAGGCCTTGGCAGCGTCAGGTTGCCGTAGCGAGCCGTGACGGGGCCCGCAGGCGCTTCGAAGTAGATCCACGGAAGCTCGGCGAGCACCACGGACACGGCTCGAAGATCGAGCGGTTCATTCGCCCCATCGTCGATCGTCAGCTCGATCTCGGCCTCCGACGGAGCGACAATCGGCACCTTGAGCGCCGACGCGGTCAACCCGTCGCGGACGACGCGCGAGAGCATCGCGCCGCCAAGCTCCACGGGCGCGGCTTCGAGCCCCGCGAAGCGCGATTCGGTGACGACGGCGCGACGGAACACGTGGCCGCCGCTGGCGCCGGGCCCGACGTCGAGATCCAGCGCGACGATCGGCAGCCTGGCCGCCGGCAGCTTCACGCGGAACCGGCTGATGCCCGGCTCGCTCGGACGACGCTCAATCGACGCGGTGAGCGTGGCCTGGGGCGGCGGAGGCGCCGTCGAGACGCGCCTCGCGACGACCGCGCTCGGATTCGGCACGCGGCCGCTGTTGGCGTCGTTCCACGTGACGCGAAGGTATCGATACGGTCCGGGAGCAAAGCCGAGCGTGTTCTGCCGGAGCTGCTCGTCCGGCAGATCGAACAGCGTTCCCTCGGCGACGAGCGTCGTCCACCGCGCGCGATCTCCGCTGCCTTCGAGCGTCAGCCGCTTCAGGTGCGGGACCGGCAGGCCTTCGACCCTGACCATGTCGACAGCGTGCGCCGCGCCGAAGTCGACTTCGAAGCCGCTCGTCTTCTTCGTGGCGGCGACGCTCAGGATGCTGCCGGAATCCACTCGCGCTCCGGCGCCGGCGGCTGGATGAGCAGGTGCGGCACCGGACGTCCGCCATCGGTGACGAGCCGGAGATCGGTCAGCCCATCCTCGGCGTAGTACCGTTCGCCCCGTCGCAGCACGCGAAACGGCGCGCCGGCAGCGAGCAGCCCGGCATCGATCGCCAGCCGCTGCGGTCCTGGCCCGACGGTCACGACGGGGACGTTCGTAAGCGGCGTCGGGTTCCTTTTGCGCGAGGCCGACGAGCGGCAGCGATCGACAGACCGGCCGCGGCCAGCAGAGAGCATCACGCGCTTCATGTCGCGTTCCTGGCTTTGAGGACGTACTTCTGCAGCGCGAGCGACACCAGCGCGAGCGCAAACGCGAGCCCGACGAATGACCCCACTCGAGGCAGTCCTTCGAGCGAGCCAAGGTCGTAGAGGAAGCACTTGAACGTGGTCACGGCGATGAGCGCGACCGCGGCGACGCGAGCGGGCTGATTGCGCAGGTAAATGCCGGCCGCGAGCAGCCCCATGCCGAAGATCAACCAGCCGATCGTGTAGGTGAGGTCCTGCGCGACGCTCACGCCGAACCTGAACATGATCGCCGGCCCGACCGCATAGAAGTCGGCGATCTCGATGTTGAGCAGCAGGAACAACAGCACGACGCCGGCGGCAGGCAGCAGCGACGAATACCGGACGCGACCGACAAGGCGATCGTCGGTCTTCGACAGGAACCACCCGGCGACGAGCATCGCCGCCGCACACAGAAGGTAGGTGTAGAGATACCAGTTGAGAATCCGCATCGTGCCACGCGGCTCGTAGAGGAAGACCTCAGGGTTGAGCGCGAGCCTGACGAAGACCGCGCCGAGCAGCGCCACGCCCGAATACAGGAGCCCGCGGTGCGGAATGCGTTTGTAGACCCACGCGAGCGCGGCGCCTTCGAGCGCCCAGCCGATGGTGATCCACTGCTGTTTCAGCTGGAGCGGAATCGCGACGGTGACGAACGCGAGCGCGGCACCGGCCACGAGAGCGAGACGCCCCAGATCGCGCGTGCCCGCCGGCTCGAGGCTCAGGAGCTGGCGCAGCATGATGGCGAGCACCGCGCCCTCGAGCACGGGGATGGCGCCGATCATCCAGTCGAGCTCGCCGGCCACGAACGCCGCGCGCGCGCCGAAGAACGCCATCGCGCTGGCCAGCACCGCCGCGAGATACGGATCGCGGCTGTCGCGCGCCCGGCGCGCGACCACAAATGGGTACGCAGCAAACACCGCGTAGAGCGTCGACCGACACGCGAGGAGCTTCGGCCACGCCGTCGCGAGATCGCTCCTGGCCTGCCACTGCAGGACCGCGACCCACGCAGGCACGACCGCGCCGACCGCGACAAACGGCCATCGGTGGTGCGTGGTCAGCGCGAGCAGCGCGCACAGGTTGACGACATGGGCCACGCAGCAGCACCGGGAAGGCGGGCATCGCTCCGCCCTCGACGGCGGCGATGAGCGACATCTCTCCGACGAAGAATGCCGCACCCGCGGCATAGCGACAACCTGCGGGCTGGCCGCGAAGCCGTCAAGATCGAACCGAGCGGCCAGTGGTGTCCACAGCAGTCCATAGCCGCTGACGGCCGCCGCCGCGAGCACCGCGGTCAGCCCCCACTCCGGAACACCGGCATTGGCGCTCCATGCGGTGACGACGAGACGCGGCGGCAATCGTGCCGGCCGCGTGCATGGTGGCGACCCGGCTCCAGAGCGCCGCGGCGCTCGTCCCGAGGGTGATGGCGGCGAGCGCCGCAAACACCGGCCACGGCGGCAACGCCCACTCGCGATCCATCGCCAGCGCCAGCAGGAACAGATGACCGATGAGGCCCAAGGTAGAGCCCGCGCGTAAACGGCGCCTGAGCCGTCGTCGCCATCCGCCTGCACGCTGCGGACCGACCAGCTGTGGCCGGCGAGCGTCACGAGCGTCAGCCCGACGGCGACAAGGAGGGACGGCAGGACGCCGACGCTGCCCGCGGCGCGCGCCCACCAGGTCATCAACACGATCCAGGAGAAGATGCTGCCCACCTGCGAGACGATCGGCAGCCGTCCGGCGGCGCTTTCGACAAAGAGCGCGGCGTTCGTTATCGCGAGGAGGAGCGCCAACGCCCAGAGGGCGGCCGGCGCCACAGGTCCCAGCGAGAGGAAGAACAGCAGGCCCAGGCCGAGGAGGAGGACCGCTCCACTGCCCCACGCCGGCTGGAGCGGACGCGACGCGCGGCGCGCCACGACCGGAACGCCGAGCGAGACGAGGCCAAACGCGGCGTAGATCGTCACGGCCGTGCCCAGGCGCTCGAGCGTCAGGTGCGTCGCCGACCAGACCGCCTGCGTGGCAATCGCGAAGAACGACGGCGATGTAGTAGAGCGATCCCGCATCGGCTGCTATCGCTCGCCATGCGATGAAGACGACGAGCGCGACGAGCGGGCCCATCAACAGCCACGGGCTGACAAACGTCGGCTCAATCGCCGCGAGCACCGGAAACGAGAAGAGCAGCAGGGGCCCCGCATAGTGCGCGTGCACGGCTGCGCCCTCGAACGGCCGCGCGAAGCGGGCGGCGACGATCGGCGCGACGAGATAGAAGACCGAGAAGAGCGAGGCAAAGCCGACCGCGGCCAGGCCGGCGCCCGATCCTTCGTACGAGACCGCCATCCATGTCGCCGTCACGAGCATCGTGGCAATCGCTCCGACGGCGTGCAGAAGCTCCTGCCGGCGGGCAATCGCAATCGCGAGCAGACCCCGCGTCGATCAGGAACAGGAATCCGAAGAGCAGCTCGGGACGCGCGCCGTAGGCGGGCACGGCCGCGAGGTAGAAGGCGAACATGAGCGGCAGGACCGACGACACGAGCGCGGTCCGCTCGAAGCTCTGCCCCTGCGCGTCGTCCCCGCCGCGCGCTCGTGCGCGTCCGGCAATCATCAGCCCGGCGAAAGCCGCCAGCGGGAACAGCAGGAAGATCCCCATCGCCAGCGACACGCTGCTGGCGTCCAGGAACTTGAGGACCCAGCCCCACTGATAGATCGCCGTCAGGATGAGCGTCAGCCCGGTCAGAATCGGCCAGCGTTTCGTGTAGGCGACCTGCGCGAGCCCGATGTTCAGCAACAGCAGATACGCGAAGAGCGGGATGGGCCGGTTCTCGCCTGTCGAGAGGAGCGCGGGCGTGGCAAACCCGCCGAGCAGTCCCAGCACCGCGATGAAGAGCGACTCGCGCCTGATCGACAGCAGCACCGCGATGAGTGTCACCAGCGCGAGCAGGCCAAAGGCAACGAGCGCGGGGATGAGGTTCCACAGCGCGTGCGCCGCGAAGAACGTCGCGAAGAGGATCGCGATGGCCGCGGCGTCCATGGCGTTGGCTGTCACCGGGTATCGCCGCGCGGCCTTCATCTCGCAGACGACGAGCAGCGCGATCGCGACGAGGATGCCGATGGCCACGCGCACAGGCGGCTGCAGCAATCCCGCTTCGATCGAATAGCGCAGGAAGAGCACGGCCGCGACTGACGAGCGCGACGCCGGCGATCGCCGAAAACAGCTTCACTCCGACGAGACCCTCCCAGTCGAACCCGGGCGCCGGCGGCTCGCTCGGCGGCGGCGGTGACGGCGGCGGGCGGCGGCAGCTCGGCGGCCGGACCGGCGTGCCAGGCGTCGCGGAGCGCGCGGCCGCTGGCGGCTGCACGGGCCGCGGCGGTGGCGGTGGTGGCGGCGCCGGGAAGGACGTTCGACGACGTGCGGTTCGGGAACCGGGCGAGTTGAAGTCGGCGGCACGGGCGCAATCGCCGCTGGAGCCGCGGGCGCCGAAGCCGCTGGCGGTGCGGGCGGCGAAGGCGCCGGCGGAACCAACGGTGCCGCGGCAGGCTCAGGACGAGGCGGAGTCGACAGCGGCACCGGACGGGCCGGCGCGGCAGCAGGCGCCGGGCGGACGACGGGCGCCGGAGGCGCCGGCTGAGCGCGGGTGCGCGTCGCGCACGAGCTGGCTCATGCTCGTGCGGAGCTCGGCGATCTCCCTCTCCTGCGACTCGACGACGAGCTAGCAGCGTCTCGAGCCTCCTGTGAGCCCGGCGCGCCGACACCCAGGCCACGATTGGCAGAACAAACGGGATGGCGAGCAGGATCAGCGCGAAGAGCAGAATCTCTGGCATGGGTTCGACTAGCGGACCACGCGAGGGTCCGCCAAGGCGCGATTCGCTTGTCGCTGGGGTCTCGTCATCTTACACGGAGCCGACGTCACTGGTAAGCTCTGTCTATCTTCTGACGCTGAGCTTCGCCCATCGGCGTGGTGAAAAACGATGAAAAAGGGTGTCAGTCTGTGAGCATGTCAGGGCGAGAGGGACCCGATCGAGATCGGCATGATCGCGCGAGCTCCGACGGATCGGGGCCGATGGTGATCGGCGTCGCGGGCGGATCGGGCTCGGGGAAAACGACCGTCGTCCGCCAGATTGCCGAGAGTCTGGGACCCGAGCAGGTCATCGTGCTCGAGCACGACCGCTACTACCGCGACGGCAACGATCTCCGGCTCGAGGAGCGTGCCGCGCTCAACTACGATCACCCGGACTCGCTCGAGACCGATCTGCTCGTCCGCCATCTGCACGAGCTCCGCGCCGGCCGGCCGGTCGATCTGCCGGTCTACGACTTCGCCCTTTTTGCGCGCAAGGCCGTGCGCGAGCGGGCCGATCCGCGCCGCGTGATCATCGTCGAAGGCATCCTGATCTTCACCGACGCTGAACTGCGCCGGCTGATGGACGTCAAAGTCTTCGTGGACACCGATGCCGACACCCGCTTCATCCGCCGGCTGCAGCGCGACATCGCCGATCGCGGCCGGACCGTCCAATCGGTCATCGAGCAGTACCCTGGGGACCGTGAAGCCGATGCACCTCGACTTCGTCGAGCCGAGCAAGCGGTACGCGGACATCATCGTCCCGCAAGGCGGGCACAATGTGGTCGCGATCGACATGCTGCTCACGCTCATCTCCTCTCAGCTCGGGCGCCCGCGCCCGCTGAGCTCCCCGACAGTGGCATAAGATAGCGTCATCGATGGCCGCCAAACCCGGCTTCTTCGACTACATCACCGCGGCGTTCAACGCGCGGCCGTTCGGCATGTTCGTCGCGCCGAACTGGATTGGCCTCGGCGCGTTCGGGCTGCTCGGCATGATGGAACCGGGCTTCTGGGTGCTCGGCGCGGGGCTCGAGCTGGGCTACCTGATGGCGCTCGCGACCAACGCAGCGCTTTCAGCGCGCTGGTGGCCGCCGGGCCGCTCGTCGAGGCCACCGCCGACTGGAACAAGCGCATCCAGGCGCTCATCGGCCGCCTGGATACCGGCGACCGCCGCATCTACGATCTCCTGTCGCAGCGATGCCGATCGATCATCGATCTGCAGCTCCACGGCGCCAGCGCGGAAGTGCCAGGCGGCCTCGAAGCGCAGGCGGACAGCCTCGGGCGGCTCTCGTGGATGTTCCTCCGGCTCCTCGTCGCGCGGCGCACCATCCGTCAGGTCATTGGCGAATCGGGCGACGTCGGCGAACTGCGCAAGAAGCGTGGCGACGATCGAGCGCCAGCAGGCGGACGCGGCATTGACCGAGGAGCTGCGCCGCAGCCTCGCCGGCCAGCTCGAGATCCTCAAGCAGCGCCTGCTCCAGCGCACCGACGCGGAGCGCAAGCTGGCCTACATCGACGCCGAGCTCGAGCGGATCCAACAGCAGGTCGAGCTCATTCGCGAGCAGGCGGCGCTCTCGACCGATCCGGAGCTGCTCTCCCAGCGCATCGACGAGATCACCGCCACGCTCGGCACCACGGGCCAGTGGATCCGCGATCAGCAGAAAGTCTACGGCGCGATGGAGGATTTGCTGACTGAGCCTCCGCCGCTCGCGCCGGATGCGCGCGCGAGGGAGAGTCAGTGAATAGGAGCTAGAAGCTAGGAGTCAGGAAGCCCAGAGACGCCGAGCTGGGATAAAGCTGGAGAGAGACAACAGCTGAATCAGCAGCGCCTGCGGCCCGAGCGCCGCGCGAAGTCGCGGCGCGAGAGCTGGCGGGGGTGGGGCCCCGCGCAGCATTGATAAATGCAGACAGAACGCCAGTAGCGGCCAGCCACGCCGGCCAATCCGACAACAGACCAAAATGCCTGAATCTTCCCAGCTCTCTTCACTCGCATTGCCCGCCTGGGCCGCCGAAATGCGCGACCTCTTCCGGTCGGGATCGGCCGCGCAGTTCCTGCTCCACGGCAGCGTGTTCGACGTGGTGCCGCACGGCGGCAAGCTCCTCTCGCTCCCGGCGTTCCTCGAGCAGGTCATGTTCGCGAGCTACGACGTCGTGCTGCGCTACGACCGCAGCCGCGGCGTGCGCGCGACGCGTGGCGGCGAGGATTGGGGCGACTGGCTCCAGAACTCGCTCGGGCGCGAAGCGTCGACGCAAACACTGATGCGCGAGCCGGGCTCGGCGCTCGAGCTCATCGACCGGTATCTCCTCCGCACGCTCAACCTGCAGGCGCTGCCTGGCGGCGCCGCGGGCAAACCCACGCGGATCGCCGTCATCATCGAGTTCGCCGAGTTCGTCGTGCCGCGCGGCGACGCGCTCCAGCTCGGCGGACCGTTCGCCGCCAATACCGTCAAGGTCCTCGGCTGGGCCAACGATCCGGCCGTCGTGCAGTCCAACATCGTCACGGTCCTCCTCAGCGAAGGCCTGCACGATCTCAACTCACTCGTCGTCGAGAATCCGCACGCCGCGGCACTGCACCTGCCGCTTCCGAACGAAGCGGACATGCTCGCGTACCTGACCACGCTCTCCGCGACGCAGTTTCCCGACCTGGCGGCGAAGAGCGACGTGACGATCGAGACGTTGGCCGCGCGGCTGACGGGACTGAGCCGCGTCGGCGCGCGCACGGCGATCGCGCTGGCGCTCGGGAACGACCGGCGGATCACCGCCGCGTGGCTGGGTCAGATCAAGAAGGAGCTCATCGAACGCGAGTGCCAGGGGCTGCTCGATTTCGTGGAATCGCCCTTCACCATGGACCACGTCGCCGGCATGGAGCCCGTCAAGGCGTGGCTGCGCGAGGACACGGAGCTCTTGAAGAGAGGCGCGCTCCGGGCGCTGCCGATGGGCTACCTGATTTGCGGGCGCATCGGGACCGGCAAGACGTTCCTGGTGCAGTGCTGGGCCGGCGAGCTCGGCATCCCGTGCGTCGTCTTCAAGAACTTCCGCGATCGATGGGTTGGCGCGACCGAGTCGAACCTCGAGAAGATCTTCGCGATCCTCCGCGCGCTCGGTCAGGTGGTGGTGTTTGTCGACGAAGCCGACCAGGCGGCCGGCAAACGCGAAGGCGGCGACGGCGACAGCGGGTTGTCGGGACGCGTCTACTCGATGCTGGCCAAGGAGATGTCCGATACGCGCAACCGGGGCCGCATCATCTGGGTCTTTGCCACGTCGCGCCCCGACCTCCTCGAGGTGGACCTCAAGCGGCAGGGCCGCCTCGACGTGCACATCCCACTCTTTCCGCCGGAAACGCCCGCTGAGCGAGAGGCCCTGCTGCTGGCGATCGCCAGAAAGCTCAAGTTTCCGCTGGTCGCCGGGGATCTGCCACCGTTTGCCGACGACCTCCGGCTGGGGGGGAACGAGCTGGAGGGTGTCCTCGTCAGAGCATTGCGAACCCATGAATTAAGTCCCGAGCCCAAGCGCCCCGTCAAGGACGTGCTGGCGGAGCTGTTGCGTGAGGTGCGGCCGAACCCGCACACGAGGAAACTGGAATACATGGACCTCGTGGCGGTGAAGGAGTGTACGGACGTGCGATTTCTGCCGGCGCGGTTTCGTGACCTGACGCCCGAGGAGTTGGAAGAGCGAATCGATGGATTGAGGCGATTCGTGTAGGACGACGCCAGGGATCGGGGATCAGGGGTCAGGGGGCTTCGGATTCGAGCAACGTCATCGGGGAACGGGCTGCCCCTGGATCCCTGATCCCTGAGCCCCTGAGCCCCGCTACAATGTCACCCACAAGGAGAACACCAAGATGTTTGGTCGCATCGGACGGCTGTTTCGCGGGTTCTTCGGACTGTTCATCAGCGGGCTCGAAGAGGCCAACCCGGAAGCCTTGATGGAGGCGGCGCGGCAGGAATTCCGGACCAAGATGACGCAGTACAACCTCGCGCTCGCCAAGATGGCCGGCGTTGCCGAGCGGCTCAAGGTCCAGGTGAACATGAAGGCGACCAGGGCGCAGGATCTCGAGCGCCGGATTCTGGCCAACCACCGCGCCGGCAACATGGAGCTGGCCGGATCGCTCGCGCGCGAGCTGCAGGAGCTCAAATCGGACCTCGGCACCGACTCGAGCGAGTTGAAAGAGACCGAGGAGGCCTACCAGGCCAACCTGCGTCAGGCGAAGCTCGCGCAGCGCGAGTTCGAAGACAAGGTCCACCGCCTGGAGAAGCAGCTCTCGCAGGTCAAGATCAAGGAAGCGCAGGCCGAGGCCGCCTCGGCGCTGTCGAGCGTCGCGTTCAAGGTCGGCGACCTGGGCGACACGATGAAGACCGTCGAAGAGGTGCTGGCGAAGCGTTACGAGGTGTCGGCCGGCAAGGCGCGGCTGGCCAAGGACATGGTCGACATCGAGGCCGTGACCGAGAAGGAGAACGAGCGAAAGGCGCTCGAACAGGTCGCGCTCGCTGAGTTCCTCGCGTCGCAGGGCATCCAGGCGACGCCTGCCGCCGAGCAGCCGGCGACGACAAAGGAGATCGGACCAGAGCGATGAACGGTCAACCTCGCTTCACGATGCTCGGCAAGCTGATCTCGGTCGTGCTTGTCCTCGGGCTCGTCGGCCTCGGCGTCTACATGATTCGCAGCCGATCGGGCGGCGCTCCCGGTGCGCCGTCGGAGGCGGAGAAGCCAGGCGCGGCGCCGGAGGTCACCGAGGTCAAGGTGGAGGTGCCGCGGCTGTCGCCGCCGGCCGCGTTCCAGTTCAAGGACAACATCGTCCCGATCGAGATCAGCGAATACGCCGGCTATGCCGGGCTCATCGCCGCCAACGGCGGGCTCGAGCCGACCGAGAACTCGTTGTTCTTCAAGAACCACGGGTTCAAGGTGCGGCTGACGGTCAGCGAAGACGAGTCGTGGTCGGAGTTCAACGAGGGCAAGATGGCCGCCTCGGTCACGACCGTCGACGTGCTGGCGGCGTACGGCAAGCAGCTGCACGCGGTCGTCCCGGCGCAGATCGGGTTCTCGCGCGGCGCCGACGGGATTGTCGTCCGGAGCGACATCAAGCGGATCAACCAGCTGAAGGGCAAGACGATCGCGACGGCGCAGTTCACCGAGGTCGACTTCTTCATCCGCTACCTGGCGCAGGAAGCGGGGCTGGCCATCAATACGCTCGGCAGCCTGGACGCGACGCCGCACCCGGACCGGCTGAACCTGGTCTACACCGAAGACGGCTTCGGCGCCGGCGACTTGTTCCTGAACGACATCAAGTCGGGCAAGAACCGGCTCGCAGGATGCGTCACGTGGGAACCGAAGGTCTCCGAGGTCGTCGACGGCAGCGGCGGCCAGGCGCACGTGCTGGTGACGAACCGCAACCTCCTCATCATCGCCGACGTGCTCATCGTGCACCGCGGGTTCGCGCAGGAGCAGCCGAAGATCGTCGAGGGCCTCGTGCAGGGCCTGCTCGAAGGCAACCGCATGGTCCGCGATCGCCCCGACCAGTATCTGGACGTCGTCGGCCGGTCGTTCAAATGGAGCCGCGACGACACGAAGGGCGAGCTCGCCAACGTGCACCTGTCGAACCTCCCCGAGAACCTCGCGTTCTTCTCGGGCGCGATCGACGCCGCGGGCAGCTTCGAGAGCATCTACCAGTCGGCGGTGCTCGCCTACGGCAGCGACCTCATCAAGGATCCGCCCGACGCGAGCCGCTTCGCGAACCTCGCGGCGCTCCAGACGATCGAGAAGAGCGGCATCTTCAAGGATCAGAAGGTCGCGATTGCCCCGATCCGCTCGGGCGGCGGCGCGTCGCTCGAGGCCGATCCGCTGCTGAGCAAGGACATCCGGTTCCTGTTCGAGGCGAACTCGTCGACGCTCGACCAGTCGAACCAGGAGAACATCAAGAACCTGGAGGCGATCAAGCGAGTTGCTCCAGATCAGCCCCGGGTCGACGCTGCTGCTCCGCGGGCACGTCGACAACGCCAGGGTCGACGAGTTCCGCAAGCAAGGGCGGCGAGGCCTACGTCCGCGCCATGGCGCTGCGCGCCATGGCGCTCAGCAAGGATCGCGCGGGCGAGATTCGCAAGCTGCTCGTCGAGAAGTTCGGCATCGACGCCAAGCGGATCGAAACCGTCGGCCGCGGGTGGGAAGAGACCGCGGGCCCCAACTCGGATCTGAATCGTCGCGTCGAAGTGCAGTGGTTCACGCTCGAGTGATTCGGGGATCAGGGATCGGGGCTCAGGGACTCGGGATCGCTCAGAGCTGAGATCCGGAATGCTATTCCGATCCCTGATCGCGCGATCTCGAAGTCTCGTCGATCCCTGATCCGTCGTAGCGACAGTGATCCGACAGCGAAGAGACCAACTATGCCCAACCTCTACACCCAGCTCTATCGTAAGCACGGCAAACCCGACGGCATCACGCGTCGCGAGATGCTCCAGCGATCGCTTGGCGCCGCCGCTGCGCTGCTGATGAGCGATGGACTGATGGCGCTCCCCCGCGCCGCGGCGGGCCGCGCGATCGTCATCGGCGGCGGGTTCAGCGGACTCGCCGCGGCCTACGAGCTGTCGAAGGCCGGCTACGACGTCACCGTCGCCGAAGCGCGCAACCGCGTCGGCGGACGGGTCATCAGCTTCTCCGATCTGGTCGCCGGCAAGAACGTCGAGGGCGGCGGCGAGCTCATCGGCTCGAACCATCCGGCGTGGGTCGGCTACGCGAAGCAGTTCGGCCTCAAGTTCCTCGACGTCGGCGAGGAAGACCTCGAGGCGCCGATCGTGCTCGGCGGCAAGCGGCTGACCTCGGACGAGTCCGACGCGCTCTGGGAAGAGATGGAGAAGGCGTTCAACACCATCATGGTGGACGCCGCCAAGGTGGACGCCGACGAGCCGTGGAAGGCCGCCAACGCCGAGGCGCTCGACAAGCGGACGCTCGCGTCGTGGATCGACGGGCTCAGCGCGTCGCCGCTCTGCAAGGCCGGCCTGCACACGATGATGATGGCCGACAACGGCATGGTGACCCACTGGCAGAGCTATCTGGGCAACCTGGCGATGATCAAAGGTGGCGGCCTCGAGAAGTACTGGACCGAATCAGAGGTCTATCGGTGCCAGGGCGGCAACCAGCAGCTCGCGCGCAAGTTCGTCGAGGCCATCGGGCCGACACGCGTGCTCACGCGGACCATCGTCCGCTCCGTCGCCGTCACCGACAAGAACGTGCGCGTCACGCTCGCCAACGGCAAAGTGCTCGAAGGCGATCACTGGTCCTGACCGCGCCGCCGCCGGTCTGGAACCGCATCGCCATCGATCCGGCGTTGCCGGCCGGCCTCGTGCCGCAGATGGGCACCAACGTCAAGTTCCTGATGGCGGTCAACGGTCCGTTCTGGCGGCGCGCCGAGCTCGGACCGGAGATGATGACTGACGGTCCGGTGTCCGCGACCTGGCACGGCACCGATGGTCAGCGCGGCGCCGGCGAGGCGCTGGTCGCCTTCTCGGGCGGCACCGCCGCCGACACCTGCCGGGAGTGGACGCCCACCGCGCGCACCGAGAACTATCTGGCCGAACTGCAGAAGGTCTACAAGGGGATCCGTCCGAGCTTCGTTCGCGCGCGCTTCATGGACTGGCCGTCGGATCCCTGGGTCAAGGCCTCGTACTCCTTCCCCGCTCCCGGACAGGTCACGGCACAGGGGCCGACATTCCGGCAGGGGCTCGGCCGCCTGCATTTCGCCGGGGAGTACACGAGCTACGCCTTCATGGGCTACATGGAGGGCGCGCTCAATTCCGGCGCCGCGGTGGCTCGACGGATCGCGGTCAAGGACGGCGTCCTGAAAGCGAGCCCGGCGTGAGCCGGCACAACCTGCGGCTCGTGCTCGGGCTCGTCGCGCTCGTCATCATGTTCAAGGCCTGCGATCGCGAGCCCGGGCAGCAGCAGGCGCGGCGGGAGGAACGCGAGGCACGCGCGATCAAGCAGGTCGACGAGGAGCTGGCGCCGCCGACGACGATCGAGGCGCGAGAAGGTCTGGCGGCGGCGATTGCGATCGACGTCTCGGGCAGCATGGACGAACCGGTCGCCGGACGCGACGGCCGCAAGGAGCCGAAGATCGACGATCGCGCGGCGCGCGGCACTCGATCTCGTCGACCAGTTCGCCACCTACGCGCGCGAGCACCCGGACGAGCCGGTGCTGCTCGGCGTGTACGAGTTCAGCCGCCGCCGCGGCGATCCCGATTGCCGCCCCGTCGTCCCGATGGGCCCGCCCGATCGCGAGAAAGCGGCAGCTGCCGTCGCGCGACTCGATGCCGACGGCGGCACGCCGATCGGGCAGGCCATGATCACCGCCAAGCGCGCACTCGACGACACCGGCCTGACCCGCCGCCATCTGCTCGTCGTCACCGACGGCGAGAATACCGACGGCGTCGCGCCCGATCGCGTCGCGCTCGCGATCGGCAAGCGGCCCGATGCGGAACGTCCATCAATCTATTTCGTCGCCTTCGACGTCGAGGCGAGCCGATTCAGCGGCGTCCGCGACGCCGGCGGCCTGGTCCTCTCCGCCGCGAACGCCACCGAATTGAACAGCACGCTCGACATGCTGCTGCGCGGGAAGATCCTCGTCGAGAAGTGACACCGAGGAGCGCGCAACGTCAGTCGCGCGTCCGTCGACCGAAGCGTCGCATGAAATCGATGCCGCCATAACCGCGATCGCCTCGTATACTGAACGGCCATGCGCGCCACTTCTGCTCTGAAGATCGGCCTCGGCCTGCTCCTCTGGGCCGCAGCCGCACACGGCATTGCCGCGGACACGTATCCCAGACAACCGGACATCGACGCTCTTCATTACGTCTTCCGTCTCACCATCACAGACCTTGACGACAAGATCACCGGAGAAGGTACCGTCACGCTTCGCATGTCCTCGGCCAACGTGAAGGAGGTGGCGCTCGACCTGGTCAAGGCGTCGGGTGACAAGGGGATGACAGTCGCCTCGGTCACCTGCGGTGGAGCGCCGGCACTCTTTACCCACGATGCCGACCGGCTGCGGATCACGTTGATGCGCCCTCCAGCCGCCGGCGGGGAAATCTCGTGCACCACGACGTATCGCGGCACCCCAGGCGGCGGGCTGCGGATGCTCAGCAACATCCACGGCGAGCGCACGGCGTTCAGCGAGAACTGGCCGAACAATGCCCGTCACTGGCTCCCGATGATCGACCACCCCTACGACAAGGCGACCGGCGAGTTCATCGTCACGGCCCCGAGCCAGTACCAGGTCGTGGCCAACGGGCTGCTGATCGAAGAGACGGATCTCGCTGGTGGCGCCCGCCGGACACACTGGAAGCAGTCGGTACCGATCGCGTCCTGGCTCTACGCCCTCGGCATGGCGCGCTTCACGGCACGTCACTACGCGACGTCGAAGGGCGTGCCGCAGCAGGTGTGGGTGTTCCCGCAGGACGCCGAGACAGGCCAGAGAATCTTCGATCTCACCGGACGCCGCGCCTTCGACTTCTTCAGCGAGCAGATTGGTCCGTACTCGGTACGAGAAGCTCGCCCACGTGCAGGCCGCCGGCCTCGGCGGCGGCACCGAGCACGCCAGTGTGATCTTCTATGGCGAAAAGGGCGTGGCCTCGGGCGGCGCGCCGGTCGTCCACGAAGTTGCTCACCAGTGGTGGGGCAACGCCGTCACCGAACGTGATTGGGATGATGTGTGGCTGAGCGAGGGATTTGCGACCTACTTCACGCTGCTCTACACCGAGCAGTTCGACGGCCGCGACGCATTCGTTCGGGGTTTGCGCAGCAGCCGGGACCGCATCCTGCAGCTCGAGAAGAAAACGCCGGACACGCCGATCATCCATCGCAACCTGTCCGACATGCGCCGCGTGCTGAACCAGTTCGTCTACCAGAAGGGCGGTTGGACGCTGCACATGCTCCGCTACCACATGGGAACGGAGCGCTTCTGGGACGGGATCCGCGAGTACTACCGTCGCTACCAGAATCAGAACGCGTCGACCGACGATTTCCGCTCCGTGATGGAAGGCGTCTCCGGCCAGGACCTGCGCTGGTTCTTCGATCAGTGGCTGACACGGAGCGGCGTGCCTGCGCTCACCGGGACCTGGCGGTACGAGGCGGGCGCGAAGCAGGTGGTCATCGAGCTGGCGCAGTCGCAGGGCGCCGAACCGTATCGCCTGCCGCTCGAATTCGCAATCACGCTTCCGGGTGCGCCGGTGACGCGGATCGAGCGTGGTGAGCTCACAGGCCGCGAGGGCCGCTTCACGTTCCGGGCAGACGCCGAGCCGGCCGACGTCACGCTCGATCCGAACACGTGGATGTTGATGGAGACCCCGGCGTTCTCGCGTCAGCGCTGATCATCATCAGGGACAAGGCACTGAACGCTCGGTTGACCCTGATCAATACGGCACGGGACTGCTGTCGGTGGACGGCACGGTCACGATGCATGGTGCGGTGAAGAGCCTCGACGTTCGTTCGAACCGCCAGCGAACCTCGGGCCGGCAGTGCGACCATCACCCTGGAGCAGCCCGTGGCCGGCTGGCCAGGCAGGTAACAATTTCCGCGTCTACTTTCATCCACAGGCGACGCAAAACCTCTATGGCGGCGTCGCACCCTGCACCAACACGACTGGCGGCCGGAGATCGACGGCATCTCGTGCGCCGCATGGACACTCAGCGATACCCCTACAATGGTGGTCGCGTCGTCAATCCGTCTCTCATCGGAGATCCCATGGCGGACACGCGCGAACCTCGATCCGTCATCGAGCCGGCGGAGCAGGCCGCGGCCGCCGGCGACTACGCGTCAGCCGAACGGCTGCTGCGCGAGGCGGCCGACCTGCAGGAGGCCAGCCTCGGCCCGCTCCATCCGGACTTGCCAACACGCTGAACAACCTCGGTGTCGTGTGCGAGATCACGGGCAAGCCGGCCGAAGCGGAGCGTGTTTTCGGCGGGCGTACGAGATCGCGAACGCGGTCCCTCGAACCCGATCATCCTTTCGTCGCCACGAGTCGAAAGAACCTCGAGGATTTCTGTGCCGCCAGGGGAATAGCCGATTGGTGGACCGGCCACCGGCACCAGCCGCCGACTACCGGCCCCGTCCACCGCCGCTGCCGTGCCAGCAGCCCACGTCGCCCGCGGACATTCACCGCCGCCTCCGGCGGCGGCGGTCGATGTTCGCGTGTACAGCACCCCCGGCAGAAGTCAGATGAACCGCCAGATAGAATCAGACGAAGGTCTCCACCGCGACGCTCGATCGGACCATGCGCCACGCCGGAGGCTGCGGGTCGATCGACCCGCTCGATGCAGAATCGGCGCGCTCTGCTCGCCGCGGGACTGTTCGTGACGTTGCTGGCGGCGATGGTGTGGTTTCGCTCGAAGGATGATCCTGGATCGTCATCAGGAACACCCAGCGCGTCGCCGGCTGAAAGCCCTGCGACAACAGCGGCCCCAAAACCCGTCGCGCCCGAGCCCGTCGCAGCCAAAGCCCGCCGACGTGCCCAAAGCGGTCGCGCCAGCCCGACCTGAGCCGGCAACGGAAAGCCTGCCAACGGCGGGTCAGGTGCCCAAGTCGCCGCTGGTCGTCCTCGACGTGCAGCTTTGCAGAGATGTTGGAAGCGGCGGGCCGGGCGACGGGCGGCTGGCGATGCGATGCCGCGACCAGCCCGGTCGCTCAGGGCCGACTCCTCTTCTACACGCGCCTCAAGTCTCCCACGGCCACGACGGTCGAGCATCGGTGGTATCACGACGACCGCCTGCGGCAGACGGTCGAGCTCGCAATTCGCGCCAACCCTGGGAGCGGCTACCGTACGTACAGTCGCAACACGGTGTCGGAGTCAGGCGAATGGAGGGTCGAGCTCAGAACCCGTGATGGAGCCTGCTGCACGAGGAACGCTTCACCGTTCGGTGATCGCGCGATCCGACTATCGACTCGCGACTGGGCGGCTGGGGCCTGGCTGGCAGCCTTCCCGAGGCTGATCAGGTTCGCGAGGAGCCGGTAGGCGCCGTCGGTGCCCGACGGCAACTGCCGCCACAGCCCGAGCCCGACATACACCCAGCGTCCCTTGCCGTAGCGAGCCTCGACGAGCGCGCCTCGCTTCGGGCCCTTGTTGAACTCGAACGGATCCTCCATCTCGATGAGGTCGACGTACTTCGCGTCGAGCGGCTCGGCGAGGAAATACGTGCCCCGTTCCTGGACCCATCCCTGCCAATCGCGGTCGTTCAGCTTGTTGGGGACGGTGAACACCGGATGGCCGGGTGCCAGAATCTTGACCGGCGCGTTCTCGTCCGTCGTGCGCTCGGTGCTGGTTCGGGCCGGATAGGGCCCGTACTGCGCCTGATTGAACTCCGTGCGGTTGTATTGAACGATGGCGGTTCCGCCGCCTTCGACGTACTTCAGCAGCCGATGATTGTTCGCCCGGAGATCCGCGCGTCTCTCGTACGCACGCACGCCGGTGACGATGACGTGGTATCTGGAGAGATCGCCCCACGCCATCTCGTCGCTGTCGATGAGGGTGACACGCGCGCCGAGCTGTTGCATCGCCGCGGGCACCTGGTCGCCGACGCCCATGATGTAGCCGACCGTCAGCCCGGCAGGAATCGCAACGTCGATCACCTTGAACCTCGCCACCGCGGGGATGATCTTGTGACGACGCTGAATGTGCGGGTACTCGATGACCTGGTATCCCACTCCGAAGGTGGACTGGCACCTGGCCGCGGCGACAGACTTCCGCGGCAATCAGCTGCTCTCCGGCGCGTCGCCTGGGCTGACGGCGTGACGGTGAAGCGGGTCGTCGTCGACTCGTCCTCCCGCGTGAAGCGTATCGCTGCGGTCGGCGGCGACACCTTCCACCCCGCCGGAGTCTTGAGCCGTACGGTGGCTGATGCCGGCCCTTTCGAGCCGTTGATGACGGTCACGCGCAGCTCACGGCCGGCCGATGGTCCGGCCGCGCTCGCGCCAGGTTTCCTTGGCACCACGACGATCTGCGGCGACACGCTGACCGCGAACGCCGGAACGACGTTGAGCTCCATGCGCTTCTCGCCGACGAGCCCCGGGCCTTCGTAGCGGTACTGCACCGGAAGCTCGCGAACGATGCGCGCGCCCGCCAGCGTCATCTCGACGCGCGCGCGGAACGGTGACGGCCTGAAAGGCAATCCAAACGGCGCATCCGCGTCGAACGTGGCGCGTCCCGTGTTCTCGGGTCGCTGCCAATAGACATCCGTCAGCCGCGCGTTGGCCGGCGTGCTGACCTCCGAATCGCATCGGTACGGCGCGCTCGGCGTCGCCGCGCCCGCGGCACACGCGCCGGGCCCGTCGAAACCCAGCAGGGTGACCTTGGCGACGCCGAGCTCCCCGCGCCGCGATTCCCGATGACGACCGAGACACCCACGCGCTGGCCCGGCACGACGAGCCCGTCGTTCGCCGTCGCCTCAATCCGCAGTGCCTGCGCAAGAACAAGCGCATCCTGCAGTTGCTCTTCCTTCAGGCGCAGCCGGAGCTCGATCTCGTACTTCGCGCTGTCGGTCAGCCCCATCGAGCCCGTCTGAGCCGAGAGGTCGCGCACGGCCGTCAAGGCCGCCACGAGATCGGGCACCGTCGCCGACGGACCGCGCGTCTCGAGGGCGCGCGATGCCGCATCCACGCGAGCCGCAATCGTGCCGAGCGCCGTCACGAGAGGCTGCGGCGGGCGCTCACCCGCGTAGCGCGCCAGCGCGCCGAGCGACACGTCGATCCCGTCGAAGAGCGACGTCTCCGCCGACTGTCTGCGCCTTCGGAATCATCGTCTCGAAGAGGCGGTACGTGACGACGACGTCGCACTGGGCGGGGCAACCATCGGCACGCGGCCCTGGCACATGTGCATGCCCGAGGCGACGCCTCCCACTTCTCCAATCGTGCAACCGAGCAGGGGCTCGTAGATGCTGGTGTCGAGAGTTGCGAACGTGCCGTCCTGTGGAGCCGGGGGCGGTTGCCCGCCGCCGCGCTGCCCGCGGCCAGGCCCTGGACCGGCACCGGGGGGCCCACCGCGCCCGCCGCGGCCGCCACGTCCGCCGGCCGGGCGATAGAGCTTGAGCGCCTGCCACGGACGCAGGCCGTCGCGAATCTGCTCGGGGAACTGCGCCGGATCGGCGGCGGCGCGAAACGCGTCGGTCGCGAGGACCGCCGACATCTGATGGTGCTGTCCCCCGCCGGTCCCCTCCGGGACTCATCGTCACGATGACGTCGGGCCGCAGCAAACGGATGTGGCGCACGAAATCGCCGAGAATCTCCTGACGGCCCCACTTCTCGAGTGTCTCCTCGGGGCTGAACGAGTAGCCGAAGTCCACGGCCCGGGTGAAGTACTGCTCCGCGCCGTCATACCGATGCGCGGTCAGCAGTTCTTCGGTGCGGAGGATGCCGAGCGCGTCGAAGAGCTCCGTGCCGATCTCGTTCTGACCGCCGTCGCCGCGTGTGGCCGTCACGAGCGCCACGCGCGCACCGACGTGACGGGCATAGAGCGCCAGCGCCGCGTTGTTCTCGTCGTCGGGATGCGCGGTCATGTGCACGACCGTGCCGATGGTCGTGAGCTTTCGCATGGCGAGTGACAAGGCGGGCGCACCGGTCAGGTCGGTCAGCGGCTGGATGCGATACTGGGGAACGGGCTGCTGGGCGCCGACCTGCCACTGCAGTGCCGCCGCGGCCGCGACACACCCAGCCAGAAAGCGCGGGTTTCTCATCAGTCTCCAATCCTGACCTTTCACTGGGGTTTGGTCAACCGCCGGGTAGCGCTTTGGAACCAGCTTTCGCCCGGTTTCGTCTACACTCGATGCCAGCCAGCCTCCGGAGGCACTTGTGAACCGTATCCCAACCTGCGCGGGCGTCGCGCTCGCCTTGCTGTGTGCGCTTCGGCCTGGCCTCCGGCGCGTCCGCTCAACCTGCCTCTGCGAAATCCTCCCCGGCGCCCGCGAACGAGCTGGACGCGTTCATGGAGAAAGTCCTGAAACGGCGGGAGGTCAATCGCCAGACGCTCGAACAGTACGTGCTCGACGAGAGCGAACAGTTCGAGGTGCTCGGACCGGCGAGGATGCCCGTCTTCCGACAGAAGCGTGAGTACACGTGGTACGTCCGCGACGGCCTCCACGTGCGCAGCCCCGTCCGCTTCGACGGCGTCACCGTCGGCG
Organism: uncultured Acidobacteriota bacterium; assembly: GCA_963771395.1. GTDB lineage: Bacteria > Acidobacteriota > Vicinamibacteria > Vicinamibacterales > 2-12-FULL-66-21 > DATBJJ01. The sequence continues at coordinate 609,197 of CAVYTY010000022.1, forward strand.
ACGCCGAGCGCAAGGAATACGAGGAGCTCGTGGGTCAAGCGCGAGCGCAAACGGCTCGAGCGAAAGGACGCCAAAGCAAAGGACGGCAAGGACAAGAGACGCGCCAGCCGACAGCCCTGACCCGCCGGCCACCTCCGATGACCCGGCTGGCCCGTCGGGAGCGACACCGATTCCGACGCCGCGGTTCGTCTCCGAAGCGTACTTCATGGAGTTCAAGTTCGAGCCGGGCAACTACTATCTCGCCGGCCGCGAACAACTCGATGGCCAGCAGGTCCTGCGCATCGAGTACTACCCGACGCGGATGTTCAACGACGACGACGAGAAGGACAAGGACAAAGACAAGGACAAGGCAGACAAGAAAGAGGCCGCGGCCTCGAGTAATCGCGGTCGCGATCAGAAGGCGCGAGACCGCGAGCGTGAAACGGAACAACGGATCGAACGCCAGATGAACAAGACGGCGCTCGTGACTCTCTGGGTGGACCCGGTCGAGCATCAGATCGTCAAGTACACGTTCGACAACGTCTGGATGGACTTCCTCCCTGCGGGCTGGCTGGTCAAAGTCGACGACATCCGCGCGTCGATGACGATGGGACAGCCATTCCCCGGCGTCTGGCTGCCGCGCGAGATGAATATCCATGCCGGCGTGACGATGGCGATGGGCTCGCTCGAGGCCGCGTATGCGCGGCGGTTCGACGACTACAAGCAGGCCGACATCAAGTCGCTCATCCGGATTCCCAAGCAGCCGCCTCTTCCCCCGTCGAACAAAGAGGACGAGCCCGACGCGAACGACCGCGATCGGGCGCAATCCGGCCCGTTCGTTCCGGAGCGCGACCCCCAGGCCGAGGTCATCGCGGAAATTCGCGTTCACGGCAATGCGTATGTGCGCGATGACGAGGTCATCAGGCTGGCTGGCATCTCGCTCGGGCAACCGCTCCCGTCCGACGGGCTGCGCGACATCGAGCAGCGGCTGAAAGCCAGCGGCCACTTCGACACCGTCGAGATTCGGAAGCGCTATCGATCGCTCGAGAGCTCGACCGACGTCGCTCTGATTCTTCTCGTTCACGAACGGCCGGGGTTCACCACGGAAACCATAGACGAGCGTCCTTCCGCGTGGGGATGGGCGCGCATGAAGAGCCGTCTGATGTTTCTGCCGATCCTCGGCTATGACGACGGCTATGGATTCACCTATGGCGGGCGCGTGAGCACGATCGGTCTGCTCGGGGCCGGAGAGCGGCTCTCCGTGCCGCTGACCTGGGGCGGGACGCGCCGCGCGGCGCTCGAGCTCGAGCGCACCTTCGCCTCTGGCCCGCTCAGCCGCATCGAATCGACCTTCGGCATCTCGCAACGTGAGAACCCGCACTTCGAGCTCGACGATCAGCGCGTCGAGTGGACGGCGCGCGCCGAACGGAGCTTCGCCCGCCTGGTGCGCGCGGGCGTCGACACGTCGCAAAGCACGGTGGAGTTCGGTCAGTTCGACGACCGGCTGTGGACGATCGGCGCCAACCTTGCGCTCGACACCCGAGGCGACCCGGGGTTTCCGCGCAACGCCGTGCTGCTCAGTGCCGGTTGGACCGGACTGCACGTCCGACGGCTCGACGACCCGATCAACCAATACACGACCGAGGCGCGTGGCTACATGGGGCTGGTGCGTCAGGCGGTGCTCGCCGGCCGGGTGCAGTACTCCACGGCGGACCGCGCGCTCCCCGACTACGAGCGGCTGCTGCTCGGCGGCGCCTCGAACCTGCGCGGGTTCCGCACCGGAACGTTCGATGGCGACCGGATGCTCGTGACCTCAGCCGAGCTGCGCGTGCCAATCACATCGGTCCTGAGCGGCGCGAAGCTCGGCCTCACGGCCTTCATGGACGTCGGGAAGGCGTTCAACGTGGGGCAGCCGATGAAGGACGCCGCCTGGCATCAGGGGGTCGGCGGCGGTGTCTTCCTGATCGCGACGATCGTCAGAATCAATCTCGACGTCGCGCACGGGCTCAAGGACGGGGATACGAGGGTGCATCTGAGCTCCGGGTTTAGTTTCTAGCAGCTCGCGGCTCGCTGCTGGCTGTTGCTCAGGCGGGCGGCGAGCCAGCTGCCAGCCGCGAGCCGCGAACCGCGAGCTACTTACCCGAACATCGTCCTGATCACGAACCACACGTTCGCTGGCCGCTCGGCGAGCCGGCGCATGTACCACGGGAACCAGTACTCGCCGTAGCTGATGAGAACGCGCAGGCGCTGCCCTTCCTCCACCAGTCGCAGTTGCTGCTGGCGCTGGATCCCGTAGAGCATCGCGAACTCGTAGGCGGACTTCGGTACGTTGTTCTGCTTGATGTACGCCAGCAGCCGATCGGCGAGCGGGATGTCGTGGGTCGCGATGTGGAGCAGCGTTCCGGACTTCTGGGCATCGGCGGCCATCAGCCGCGTGCACAGCGTATAGAACGCTTCATCGACGTCGGACTTCTTCGGATACGCGACGTCGGGCGGTTCGAGATACGCGCCCTTGACCAAGCGAATGGCCGGCCCCAGGGGGATCATCGCTTCGATGTCCTTCGGCGTGCGGAAGAGATACGCCTGAATGGCGATCCCGACGCGCGCGCTCTTGGCGCGCGAGCGTTTGAAGATCGCGATGGTCGGATCGACGTACGGCGATCCCTCCATGTCGATCCAGACGAAGTTCCCGAGTTGCTCGGCGCGGTCGACGAGCCGATCCATGTTGCGCTCGCAGAGCGCGCGATCGAGATCGAGGCCGAGCTGTGTCGGCTTGACCGAGATGTGCGCGTCGAGCCCGGCCGCGGCCACCTTGTCGAGCACCTCGAGGTAGTGCTGGGTCACCTCTTCGAACTCCTCGGCCCTGGTGAGGTTCTCCCCGAGACGCGTGAGGATGGTGTTGATGCCGAGCTTCTGCAGCTCCTCAGCCGCCTCGAGGGCGTCCTCGATCCGCTCGCCGGGCATGAACCGGGTGACCGATCGTCGAACGAACCCCCACTTGGTCACGTGGTCTCGCAGCCACGAGTTGGTAGACGCTGCCAGCAGCGCCTTTCTCATCACGCTCATCGAAGAAGGATCCTCGGGCTATAGCACGCTTCGGATGAGGCCGCCGTCGACCTGCACGGTCGCACCCGTCATGTAGGACGCCGCGCTCGACAGAAGGAAGGCCGCCACGCGGCCGAACTCTTCCGGCTGTCCGTAGCGGCCCATGGGAATCGTGGCCATCGACTTGGCCTTGGCCTGCTCGGCCGTCAGCCCCTGTTTCTTGCCGTTGATCTCGTCGAGCTGGCGGAGGCGATCGGTGTCGATGCGTCCGGGCACGATCTGGTTGACACGGATTCCCGAGGATGCGAGCTCGAGCGCCAGCGTTTTCGCGAGCGCGGATACCGACGCGCGAAGCACGGTGGAGAGTCCGAGATTCTGAATCGGTTCTTTCACCGACGAGGAGGTGGACATCAGGATCGCGCCGCCGCCGCGAGCGGCCATGGAGGGCACCGCGGCCCGCACCATGCGCAGCGCGCTGAACAGCAGCAGATCGACCGCGGCCTGCCACGCGGCATCGTCGAAGGAGAGGGCCGCGCCGGCCGGTGGTCCGCCGCCGTTGGCAAACAGCAGATCGATCCCGCCGAATGTGTCTTCGGTCGCGCGGGTCCAGCGGAGAATCCCTTCGGCGGATCTCACGTCCAGGGGCGTCGCCAGCACCTGACCTGGCCCGAGACGCTCGGCCGCCGCGCAGATGGACGCTTCGTCCCGCGACGCGATCGAGACGAGCGCGCCTTCGCTGGCGAGCGCCTGCGCCACCGCGAACCCGAGACCGCGGCTCGCGCCCGCGACCATCGCTACTTTGCCCTTCAGTCCAAGCTCCATGCCACTCCGAGTCTCGAATTGTATCGTGGGAGCCGGGCTTGCCACGCCTGATTCAGACCGCGTCATGGGCCATGCCTCCGTTCGCCTCAACCCATGCCATCACGCGATCGAGCGCCTCGCGCGTCGTCGTGTCGAGCGCGGCGCCCGGGCGGCCGCGTCGCGGGGCTGGCGAGCGCTCCTCGCCTGTGAAGCACCTCCTTGCGGATCGCCATACCGATCCCCTCCTGGAACTCGAACCGCATCAGGGGTACGGCCCGGTAGAACACATCCGCCGCATCCTGCACGCGGCCGGCGCGAAAGAGTCCCACGATGCGCACGAGGATCTCGGGAAATGCGAAGCCGGTCATGGCTCCCGTCGCCCCGGCCAGCAGCTCCTCGAGCAGGAACACCCCGCCGAGACCGCCGAAGATCCCGACATCGCCGACTTCGCCGATCTTCTCCACCTCGCTCAGGATGCGCGACGTCTTGAACGGCGTCGGCGGGTCCTCGAGCTTGATCGTCCGCGCGCGCGGGATCTCTTTGGCGATTCTCGCCAGGAGCCACGGCTCCATCGCGTAGCCGGAGATCGGTGGATAGTCCTGGACGACGATTTCGATATCGACCGCCTCGGCAAGGGCGTGAAAATGACGCAGGACCGCGTCCGAATTGAGCTTCGCCATGCGCGGCGGGCTGACCATGACGGCGGTCGCCCCTGCTTCTTGCGCGTGCCGGCTGTACTGAATGCACGTCCTGGTTCCCTCGGCCGTCGTGCCTGCGACCACCCCGATGCGGCCGGCGACGTGCCCCGTCACGACCTCGAGGACGCGGCGACGTTCCGAATCGTCCAGTCGAGCCACCTCACCCGTGACGCCCAGGGCGGTCACGCCGTTCACGCCGGCGGCGAGAAAGAGGTCGATGACCTTGCGCAGGCTGGCATCGTCCAGATCGCCGGCCGATGTGAACGCCGTCGGGAGCACAGAGTATACGCCTTCCAACTTCAAGCTCATCCTCCTGAAACCGGGTCAGATCTCGATATTCTCATCCCGGCAACTCAAATTCCGTGGGGTCAGATCTTGTATTTCAACATTCTGCCGCGAAGGGGTCAGGTGCGGTTCAGGAAATGTTGAAATACAAGATCCGACCCCGTGATCGCCTCGGGGGTTCAAGGGGTTCAGGGGTTCATTGGGTTCATCTGAACCCTGAACCTAGTGAACCTCCCTGAACCTCTTGAACCTCTTGAACCAAAGGCATCCCGCCGGTTACCATATGTGGTAGCCATATGTCCAAACAGAAGACCACCCTCTATCTCGAGGCCGGAGACTACCGGCGGCTCAAGACGCTGGCTGGTGCGAAGGGTGTCGCGCCGGCGCAGCTCGTGCGCGAAGCGGTGGCCGAGTATGTCGCGCGGCACGAGGTGCGCCGACGTCCCCGTAGCATCGGCAGGTTCACCAGCAAGCGGGGCGACCTCAGCGAGCGGGCAGAAGAGCTGCTGGCAGGTCTGCCTCGCCGATGATCGTCGCCGACACCGGCGCCGTCCTCGCACTCGTCGACAAGTCAGACCGGCATCACCGGGCGCTCTTGACGCTCTTCGACGGGCACCCCACCGGCTGGGTCCTTCCGTGGGCGATCCTTCCCGAAGTCGACTACCTGGTCGGGGCGCACGTCGGCGCCAAGGCGCAAGAAGCCTGGCTCGACGACCTCGCCTCGGGCGCCTTCCAGATCGAGTGGGGTACGGAAGCGGATCTGATGCGCGCGCGAGAGATCGCGCGACGTCACCGCTCGCTTCGCATCGGCCTCGTGGACGCCGTCGTCATGGCCACTGCCGAACGGCTGCGCGCGCAGTCGATAGCGACCCTCGACCTCAGGCACTTCGGAGCCGTGGCGATCCGCGGAACGCCACGGCTCCTGCCGCGCGATCTGTGACCGTCAAAACGAGAACTTCGCCTGCAGCCGGATGACCCTCGGATCCTGGAAGCCGCTGGCCATGCCGAATCGCGCGTCGGGCCGGAAGTTCTGCGCCGTCGCCGCCGCGACGGGGTCGAATCCGCCGAAGAAGGTCGCGTCCGACACGTTCAATCCGTCACGATATGGCGTCGTGACTGTACCCGGTCACGGTCTTCTGATCGAACAGGTTGATCGCGTTGAGACCGATGGTCACACTCATGTTGCTCGGCAGGCGGAAACTCCTGCTGCAGGAGCAGGTCCACTTGCGAGAATGCCGGTGTGCGGCCGAGATTGCCGCGGCCGTATGGGAAGAAGTTGATGTTCTTCTGGCTCATGATCGTCGATTTCGGCACGCCGCTCCCGATGAGCGCGTTCACGCCGACCATCGTTCCCCACGGCAGATCGTAGGTGCCCTGCGCCTTGAACTGATGCGGGCGATCGGTGCCTTGCCGCCCGTTTGTCGGGTTGCCCTGCGTGTCGTACGAGTAGTAGAGCAGGTTGAACGACCGGCCGGAATTTGGCTGGAGGCTGCCGACCGCCTCATCGGAGCTGGCGATGCCCGACCAGTTGCCGCGCAAGTAGCTGTAGAGATAGCTCACGTCGGCCGACCACCGGTTCGCCAGCCGCTTGCGCAGGCGCACCTCGATGCCGTCGTAGTCGCGGACCGCCGGCGGCTGCGCTGGATTCGTGCGGCCAAGCGGATAGGTACCGAGCTCGCTGCCGTAAGCCAGGGTTGTTGACACCGCAGTCCTCTTCCCCGCTCGGCGTGAAGTTGCACACCGCCTCGATCGCGTAGTCGATCCATTTGTGCGCGTAGCGCACGCCGACCGACATCGTCCGATTCAGCTCGTGGTCCATGCCGAGCGTGAACTCTTGTGACCTCGCCGCCTTCAGATCCGGATCGACCAGGTCGTGCGCCGGGTTGTTCGCCACCGGCCGGAAATCGAACTGCGTGATGAACGAGCCCGGACAGCCGCTGCCCGGCAGCCCGTCGCCGCACGAGATCGAGGGCCAGTCGAACGAGTCGAGCGTGTAGTAGTTGTTCATCCAGTTGTCGCCGCCGAACATGACGCGGCCGATCGTGAGCTTCATCAGGTCGTAGAAGACACCCCAGCTTCCGTAGACCTTCCACTGGCTGTCGCCGCGCACGTCGTAGGCGAACCCCACGCGCGGCGCAATCTTGTCGTTGAAGTTGAACTCGACGCCCGGATTGTCGGCGCGGTACGACGGCACATCCTCGCTCTCGGTCCGGACGCCGAGGTTCAGCGTCAGCTTGCGATTGAGCGTCCACGAATCCTGGACGAAGAGCGCCGACGTTGTTCGACTCGATGTCGCCGATCGTCACGAAGCGCACGACGTTGTAGTAGCCGTACTTCCCGCTGATGCGGCGGCCGTCGTTGAGCGCGTAGGACTGATTCCAGAACAGCTGGACCGATGCCGCCTGCTCGCCGGAGAGCGTGTCGTCGACGATGCGCTCGACCTGGAAGCCGCCCTTGAGGGTGTGCTGGCCGTGCCAGTTCCCGTAGCGGGTCACGTCGGCGTTGACATTGAACCGGCTCAAACCGCCGCGAACGAACTGCGAGCTCGACGGATTGTCCGCATACCCGCTCACCTGCTGGAGGCTGGCCGGAATCTCAGGGTACGGGCACCCGCTCGATCCCGGAACTGCGTTCGGGTTGCAGATGTTCGTCGAGCCCTGGAACACGTGCCGCAGCGCCGTGCTGAACGTGCCGACGTCGTGCTGATCGACTTTGAAGCGCGTCACCGTCAGGTTGACGTAGGTCTTGTTGTTCACGACCCAGTCGAGAACGCCGGAGTACGAGTCGTTCGACTGGTCTCTGCGGATGACCGACGGGAACAGCGCCGGGTTGGCGGTGCTGACGCCGAGCGGCCCGGACGCCGGCAAGCCGTATCCGCCTTCGTCGCGCTGGTTCGACGCGGCAAACCGCCCGCGCAGGTTCTTGGTGATCTGTCCGCTGACGTTGTAGTTGATGAGGTTGACCTTCGGCTTCTGGCTGAACGTGCCGAGCTGCCGGTGCTGTTGAAGACGAACCGTCCGCGTGCGGCTTGGTCCAGCTCGGGTCGTAACCCACGATAGAACCACAGGCGATCCTTGAGAATCGGACCGCCGAGATCGAAGATCGGCTCCGGGCTCGAGTAGTCGTCGAGGGGCGTCGTCACGTACTCGGCGATCGTCGTGTTCGAGGGATTCAGCCGCAGGGTCTCGCGCACGTCGCCTTGCAGGTTGTCGCCAGTGTAGTAGATGCCGGCGCTGCCGTGATACGTGTTGCCGCCAGACTTCGTGATCGCGCTGATGACTCCGCCGAGCGACGCACGGTACTCGGCCGAGTAGCCGCTGGCCTTGGCCTGCACCGTGTCGACGAAGTCGGGCGGCAGCGACCTTGCCCGACGTGCCGTTCAACAGGTTGGTCGTGTCGACGCCGTCGATCAGGAACCGGTTGTCGGCGCCGCTCGCGCCGTCGATCTGGATGCCGCGGTTTCTCGCCTCGCTCGTGATCCCGGGCGCGGAGGTGACCAGCGCGGCGAAATCGCGCCCCTTCGGAATGCGCTCGATGGTTTCCGCCTGGACGTTCGCACCGGCCGTGTTCTGCTTGACGTCGATGAGCGGCGACTCGCCGGTGACCTTGATCGGTCTCGGACACGGCGCCGACCTGCATGGCGAGGTCGATCTTCAGAATCTGCCCGAGCTCGAGCCGCACGTCAGACGACTTCGCCGGCTGGAAACCCTGCAGCGTCGCCGTCACTTCGTAGCGGCCCGGCCGGAGTGCCGGAAACCGATAGGTCCCGGCGTGTCGGTGACCGTGGTCTCGACGCCGGCCAGGGACGGACTCCGCGCTTCGACCGTCACGCCCGGCAGCACGCCGCCGGAGCTGTCGCGTACCGTTCCCTCGATCGAGCCCGCTGCTCCTGCGAGACGGCGGGCGTGGCGAAGAGCAAAAGAGCCGCCACGGCACACAGCAATCTCGTCATCACGACATCCTCCCCCGCGAGGCTCACGCTACGTGCGGATGACGCGATGCTGCGGTGCTGTGACGGCGGTAGCAAATCGATAAAAGTGATGCGCCCATCGGCGCATCTGAAAAAGTGATGCGCTCATAACCGGTCCTGCGCCTACAATCGAGCGTGCACGACTCTCACGAGCGAGGAGCACGGATGAAGCTCGCGCCGACTGCGGCCGCGCTGCTGCTCGTCCCAGCCGCGCGCGGCCGCGCAGTACTATCAGACCGACTTCCCGGCGGAGGAATTCCGGGCGCGGCACGCGCAGGTCTTCGCGAAGATCGGCGAGAACGCCGTCGCGGTCGTGCAGGGCGTTCACCAGACGGAAGGCTTCACTCTTCCCCGCCAGCACAACACCTTCTACTACCTCTCCGGCATCGAAACGCCCGGCGCGTATCTGCTGCTCGATGGCCGGACGAAGAAGGCCACGATCTACCTCCCGCCGCGCAACCAGCGACTGGAGGCTGCCGAAGGACGCGTGCTCTCGGCCGACGACGTCGAGCTGGTCAAGCGGGTGTCGGGTGCCGACGATGTGGCGCCGGTCGAGGCGATGGCGACGGCCGGCTGGCCGCTGGCACTCGGTGCACCAGGCGGCCGCCGGTGGCGGACGGGGCGGCGGACGCGGCGCCGCGCCGCCGGCGATCTACGCCGAGTTCAGCCCGGCCGAAAATCTCGGCCAGAGCCGCGGCGAGCTCGTCGCGGCGGAAACGGCGCGCGTCAACGATTTCTGGGACGGGGCGGTGTCGCGTCAGAAGCGGTTCGTGGAACTGCTGCGCGCCCGTCAGGCGCGCGCCGAGGTCCGCAACCTGAATCCGATCCTCGACGAGATGCGCAGCATCAAGAGCGCCGCGCGAGATCGCGATGGTCCGGCGCGCGTCGCAGATCGCGGGGCTCGCGATGATGGAAGCCATGCGCAGCAGCGAGCCCGGCGTCACCGAATACCAGCTCGATGCCGCCGCGCGCTACGTCTTCCTCGTCAACGATGCCCGCCTCGAGGGCTACCGGTCGATCACCGCCAGCGGCACCGAGAACATCAACAACATGCACTACTTCCGGAACACGTCCACGCTCAGGGACGGCGACCTGGTGCTCATGGACTACGCCCCGGACTATCGCTACTACACGAGCGACATCGGTCGCGTCTGGCCGGTCAACGGGAAGTACGCGCCGTGGCAGCGCGAGCTCGTGCAGTTCATCCTGGAGTACCGCAACGCCGTCATGACGCGCATCCGCCCGGGCGTCACGAGCCGCCAGATCATGGACGAGGCCAAAGCGGCGATGGAGCCGGTCTTCGCGCGGACGAAGTTCTCGAAGCCGACGTTCGAGAAGGCGGCGCGGACGCTGGTCGAGACCGGCGGCGGCGTGTTCTCGCACACCGTCGGGATGGCGGTGCACGACGTCGGCCGGCTACGCCGGCGAGCCGCTCAAACCGGGCCAGGTGTTCTCGGTCGACCCGCAGCTCTGGGTGCGGGAAGAGAACCTGTACCTCCGCTACGAAGACACTGTCGTCGTCACCGACACCGGCGTCGAGAACTTCACCGACTTCCTGCCGTCGGAGCTGGCGGACATGGAGAAGCTGGTGCAGGAGAAGGGCGTCGTGCAGAAGGTGCCGCCGATTCCCGCGTCGGCGATCCCGCGCAAGTGAGCGGTGGTATCCTCCGCATCATCTGAGGAGCGTGCACCATGGATCTCTTGCAACTCGAACATTTCCTGGCGGTCGTCGAAGAGCGCACGTTCACGCGCGCAGCCGAGCGCGTGTGCCGGACGCAACCGGCGGTCAGTCAGAGCATCAAGAAGCTCGAAGAGGAGGTGGGCGCCTCCCTCTTCGCCCGCGACGTCCACGAGGTCTCGCTCACCGAGGCGGGGCGGGTGCTGGCCGACTACGCGCGCCGCATGGTGCACCTGCGCGACGAAGCGTTGCGGCAGGTCACCGAGCTCAAGTCGCTCAAGGCGGGCACGCTGGCGATCGCCGCGCACGAATCCGCAGCCGTCTACCTGCTGCCGGCGCCGCTCAGAGCCTACTTGCAGAAGTTCCCGGACATCAAGGTCGGCATCTACCGCAGCCGCCTCAACGAGATTCCGCGCCAGGTCATGGACCGCGAAGTCGACGTCGGCTTCGTCAAGGACGAACCGGCCTTTCACGAGCTGCAGTGGGTGGACGTGCACTCGGACGAAATGATGTGCATCGCCTCGCCCCGGCACCCGCTGGCGGCGAAGACCGAAGTCCGCATCCGCGACCTCGGGTCGGAGCAGTTCGTGCTCCATCATCTCTGCAGCATGACCGCAGAGACAATCCTGCGGCTCTTCGAGCAGAACAGCACGCGCTGCCGGATCGTCGCCGAGCTCTGGAGCTTCGAGAACATCAAGAGCTTCGTCCAGGAGGAAGTGGGCATGGCGTTCGTGCCCGGCATCACCGTCCGGCAGGAGCTTCGCGACGGCACGCTCATACGCATCCCGCTGCGCGAGCTGGCCGTGCCGCGCCGCACACTGATGATCTATCGCGAGCAGGGCTACGTGTCGGACACGGCGCGCGAGCTCATCAAAATCGTCCGCGCCTTCAACTGGGATCAGAGCTTCAGCGACAAGCAGGCGCTGCGCCAGCCGATCGCGGCGCTGGAACCGCCGGAGTTGCGCAATCGGATCCGGCTTCGCAGCACATCGGGTTCACGGGGTTCATAGGTTCTCAAAAGGGGTTCAAGGGGTTCAGGAGGTTCAGGAGGTTCAGAGGGGTTCAGGAGGTTCAGGAGGTTCAGGAGGTTCAGGGAGTTCAGGGTCAAGGAATGAGAAGCGCCGCCATCGTCTCGGTCTTGATCACCGGCGCCGTGCTGGTTGGCGGGGCGCAGACCGCACCGCGGCCACAGACACCGACGCAGGTACAGACGCCGGCGGAACGCGAGCCGCTCACGCCGGCCCCGGCTCGACGCGCCGACGAGGGCCGCGGGCCGTTCAAGACGCTCGTGATCCGCGGCGCCATTCTCATCGATGGCACCGGCGCGCCCCCGGTCGGCCCGGTCGACATCGTCGTGGCAGGGCAACCGCATCCAGGCGGTGCGCAGCGCCGGGACGCCCGGCCTGCCCTTGCGCGCCGGGCGCGCTCCGCAGAGCGCCGACCTCGAGGTCGATGCCACCGGCATGTATGTCATGCCGGGCTTCGTCAGCCTGCACGAGCATGCCGGCGGCGCACCGAAGAACCCGGATGCCGAGTATCCCTACAAGCTCTGGCTCGCCCACGGCATCACGACGGTGCGGGGCGTGCCGCTGACGGATCACGCCCTCACCGTCAGCGAGCGCGAGCGCAGCAACCGCAATGAGATCGTCGCCCCGAGGCTCGTCAACTATCAGCGCCCTGGCGCGGGATGGGGCAAGGGCACGATCGACACCCCTGAGATTGCGCGCGAGTGGGTCCGCTGGGGCGTCGCGAATGGTCTCGAGGGTCTGAAAGCTCGGCGCGCAGCGCCCAGACATCATGGCGGCGCTCCTCGACGAGGCGAAGAAGCACAACCTCGGCTCGACCGCGCACCTGCAGCAGACCGGCGTCGCACAGATGAACGCGCTGACTGCCGCCAAGCTCGGCCTGCAGACGGTGACCCACTTCTATGGTCACTTCGAAGCGCTGCTCAAGGACTACGTCGTGCAGCCATGGCCGGTCGATCAGATCAACGACGACGAGCAGATGCGATTCGGACAGGTGGCGCGGCTGTGGGACAAAATCTACCCGCCGGGAAGCCCCGAGTGGAAGGCGTATCTCGAGGAACATCGCAAGCTGAACACCACGTTCGATCCGACGATGACGGCGTATGCGGCGGGCCGCGATCTGATGCGCATGCGCAACGCCGACTGGCATTCGCGCTACACGCTGCCGTCGTTGATGGACTTCTACTCACCGAGCCGCAGCACGCACGGGTCCTACTGGTACTACTGGACGCTCGACGACGAGATCGCCTGGCGCAATTTCTATCAGGTCTGGTTCAGGCTGCTGAACGACTACAAGAAAATGGGCGGGCGCGTGACGATCAGCGCCGACGCGGCGTTCATCTACAACACCTACGGATTCGGCAACATCCACGAGATGGAGCTGGTGCAGGAAGCGGGCTTCCATCCGCTCGAAGTGATCCAGGCAGCAACGTACAACCCGGCGATGACCCTGGCGGAAGCGGCCGGCAAGCCGATCGATCGCGGCGCGGTCCGCGCGGGCCTGCTCGCCGACATGGTGATCGTCGACCAGAACCCGCTCAAGAACCTGAAGGTCCTCTACGGCACCGGCGCGCTCGCCTGAACGACCAGACCGGCAAGCCGGAATGGATCGGCGGCATCAAGTACACCATCAAGGACGGCATCGTCTACGACGCGAAGAAACTGCTGGCGGACGTCGCCGCGATGGTCGATAAGCAGAAGACGGCACGACGATCGGTCGACTTCTTCGCAGTAGCGTTTCGCGACCACGACAGCCTCACGAAGACCGCGAAGTTGCGAAGACCACGAGGAGTCTCCCGATTCTTCTTCGTGAGCATCGTGGTCTTCGTGTATCCTCGTGATGATTGCCGTGGCCGCGTCACTGTTCACGGCCGCCGGCCTCAGAAATCCACACTGATCCCGAACCGCATCAGCCTCGGCGACAGGATCTCGGTCGGCCGCAGGTACGAGCTTCCGACGTTGACGTTGTAGCCGACGACGGTGTCGGCGTTGGTCAGATTGAACAACTCGATCATCGGCGTGATTCGCCGCTCGCCCAGCCTGAACGTTCGCGACACGCGCAGATCGATCATCGTGACGTCGGGGAGCCGTTCGTCGCCCCGTTCGCTCAGCCGCACGTTCTGCGACGATCGGGTCAGGGTCGGAAACACCGTTCGCGTGACGGCGTACGTGGACTGATACGGGTAGCCGTCGTTGACGATGAGGCTGCCGCTGACGCTGATGTCGTACGGGCCCACATACGAGCCGGACAGACGGAAGGTGTACTCGGAATCCGTGCCTTCGATTCCCTGCGGGAAGTTGAGCAGGTTGTTCGGATCGTTCAGGTCGCCCGTCAGCACTCCCCCTTCGTTCCGTCCAAGGGTGAAGCCGGCGAGAAGCTGCCAGCGATCGCTCATGCGCTTGGAGGCCGTGAACTCCACACCCTGATAGTCGGTGTCGAGCACGTCATAGTTGTCGAACACGTTGTCCTGCAGGCCATTGAACGCCGGCAGCAGGTTGTAGAAGTCGATGGTGCCGCCCGGTCCGGAAGGCGCACCGGGTACCGCGATGGTATGCGTCGTGTAGGCGCTCAGCGGTGCCGCGACGTTGCGCGAACCGATCAGCTTGCGGTTGGTCCGGTAGTAGTACATCGCGCCGACGCGGATGTCGCGCGCCAGCTGGTGCTCGACGCCGGCGGTGAACTCGTCCGAGTACGGCCAGTCGGGGCCGTTCGCATCCGGATATCGGCTCGTCTGCCCCGGGAATCCGCTGAACGCGCCGAGCTCGCTTTCCTGCGGAATCCGATCGGTGTTGTCGTCGGTCCACGGACGGGTGCCGCTCGTGAACTGGAAGGGGTGCACGCGCTGCACCATGTTCAGACCGATTTGGCCGGCGTAACGGCTCGCGCTGGCTTTCAACGCCGTCTGGCCGTTGCCGAAGAGATCGTAGACCACGCCTGTCCGCCACACGCCTCGCCAGCCATCGAACACATCGGTCTCGGAAAGGTCGCGCGCCGCGCTGAAGGTCCCCGCGGACTTAGACTGCCGTGGCATCCAGCCGCGGCCGTGATCGACGCGCACGCCCAGGTTCAGCGTGAGGCGGTCGATCGACCAGGTGTCCTGCGCGAAGAGCCCGAACAGCCGGATCTTGCTGTCGTTCGCCGTCGGCGTGTTCCAGAGGCGCACGGAGTTGGCCGCGCCGTTGTTGAAGACGATGTACATGTCCCCGTTGACCCAGAACTGGTCGTTCATGCCCATCTGCGCGAACTGCATGCCGCCCTTCAGCAGGTGGTCGCCGCCGAACTTCGACGTCGTGTACCAGAGCACGTTGTCGAACTGCGCTCGATAGTTCGGCAGTTCCTCGTGCCGCGCCGCGGCCACGAACGCCTCGCTGCGGCCGGTGTCCTCGATGCGGATGTCGTTGGGACCGGTTTCCGGCTGGTAGTAGTAGTTGGTGACGCCGTCCATGATCCCGAATGTCGATTCGAACACCGCCTTCTTTTCGCACCAGCGAGTACTTCACCTGCGTGGACGACGCCGGGTTGGTCTGCCACAGCGACGCGCGGTCTTCGACGAAGTTCGGCGGCGTGTCGCGGCGGTGGAAGCGCTCCTTCCAGTTGTAGTTCCAGGACACGCCGACTTCTGATTCGGGCTCGCCTGCCACAGCCCCTTGCCGGACGTATTCCAGATCAGGTTGTCGTCGACGGCGCGGCTGCCGTCCGGGTTGCGGGCGAGCGTCAACTTGTCGACGCGCCAGTTGCGGTAGGCGCCGTTGATCCAGAGCTTGTCGCGCACGAGCGGCCCACCGCCCGCGAGGTTGAAGTCGTACAGCTTCGTGATGGGAATGCCGCCGGGAAGCCCGGCCGCGATCGCGTCGTCGAAATTGTCGCTCTGCCAGTTCTTGTTGGCGTAGAACGTCTTCATGTCGCCGCGCCAGCGATTGCTGCCGCTCTTGGTGACCATGTTCAGGTAGATCCCGCCGGTCATCACTTCGGCGGGGATTGCCGACGTCTGATAGTTGATCTCCTCGAACATCCCCTGGTCGTAGTACAGCATCGTCGCGCCACCGCCGCCGCCCGGCCAGTTGACGGTGGTCCCATCGATGGAGAAGCTCTTGTCGTCGTCGCGCGATCCGTGGACGCGCAGCGTGCTCTGCTGCATGGCCTGCGTGCCGCCGACGTCGTAGGTGTTGACCTGGACGCCCGGAATGATCTTCGCGAGCGACCAGGGATCGCGGCCCGTGGGCACGCCCTCGAGAATCGCCTGGCCCATCACCGTCTGCTGCAGGTTCGACTTCACGTCGACCGTGGGCGAGGCGCCCGCCACGGTGATCGTCTCCTGCAACGCGCCCACTTCGAGCTTGAGGTTGACGGTCGCCGTGAAGCTGGCGCTGACGACGATGTCGCGGCGCTCGACGGGCCGAAACCCCTGCAGCTCGAACTTCAACGCGTATTTGCCCGGCGGGAGTCGATCGAAACGGTAGGCGCCGTCAGTGTCGGTCACCTGCGTGGTCGTGCCGCCGAGCAGGCGTTCGCCGCTCAGAGATACCGAAACGCCTGGCAGCACGACCGCCGCCGGAATCCTCAATGACGCCGGCGATCGTTCCCGTGGCAACTTGCGCGTCCGCCGGCAGCACGAGGATCAGAGACAGGGCGGCAGACGGCAACAGCAACCGGCGGCGGACGGATCATGGGAGTCCTCCTCCCAGAGTCCGAATGGGACTTGACAACCTGCGTGCGCAGTTGCTCGACGAGCTGCGAGCGTTCGACGATGGGCAGGGTATACAACGCGCGGGCGCGCCCGAATCCAATCAGTAGAAGTGATGGTCGGATAAGGGACGGAAGGTGGGATTAACGGAAGACGGTCGCGCGCCTGATGTAGTCGAGCTTGGGGAACTCGCGGAGGAGAAAGGCGTTTCCCTCGGCAAAGAGCGGATCCTGCCTGCCAGCCCGAATGCCGCCGCCGGCGCTTCTCGCCGTGCTCCACATAGAGCGCAGCCGCGACGTCCATACCTTCGATCACCCGCGCGAAAGGCACGAACGGCTCGCCGTCGTGCGTCGAGGCGTTGTCTTTGAGGTTGATGAACATCTGCGTCGTCCGGCCGTTCGGATCCTTGAACGCATAAGCCACCGTGCCGCGCGTGTTCGAGAGATGGCGCGGATCGTCGGGAATCGTGCGCGTGCGCCAGACGGTGGCAACCGCCGGATCCGCAGCTGATGCCGAACTGGATCCACGTTTTCGGGCGCGCACGGAAGAAGGGAGAGTCGTCGTAATACCCGTGCCGCACGAGATTGTAGAAACGGTCGGCCCCGTGCGGCGACCACGCGCGCTGCAACTCGAGAACGATGCGCCCCTTGCTCGTGTCGAGGAGAATGCGGCCACGTCGGGCGCCCGCTGGTTCATCTCCGGGTGGTCGGGTTCAGGAGGAGCGCCCTGTCGGGCGCTTGCGGCGGCGGCGAGACAGGTCAGACCAAGAACACCGTCAGGAGCAGCGGCGATTTCAGCATGGAGGCATGCTAATACATTCATCACCCCAATTGACTTGACCGCCTCTTCCCCCGCGGCATAGGTTGGCTAGCCATGGCCTCTGAGATGGACCGTCGGGACTTTCTCGCGTCGACGCCAGCGGCGATGTTCCTGGCCGGCGGCATGATCAACCAGCAACCTATGACCATGAGCGCCAGGTCTCCGCGGCGCGAAGATCGAGCCGTTCGACTACCAGGGCGTCAGGCTTCGTCCGAGCCGGTGGAAGGAACAGTCGGACGCGGCACGCGAATTCTATTTCGCCTTGTCCAACGATGACATCCTGCATGGCAACCGCGCGGACGCCGGGCTGCCCGCGCCAGGGCGCGTGCTCGGCGGATGGTGCGGGCGCAACAGCAACTCGGTGCTCGGACAGTGGCTCAGTGGCATGTCGCGTCTGTACCGAGCCACTGGCGACACGCGGATGCGCGACAAGGCCGTCACGCTGATGACGGAGTGGGCGAAGACGGTGAAGCCGGATGGCGACGCGGGGATGCGCCACTATCCGTACGACAAGCTCGTGTGCGGACTCGTCGATTTGCAGCTGTACACCGGCCACGAGGCGGCGATTCCGCTGCTCGAGAAGGTCACGGACTTTGCGAGCAAGACGCTCGATCGGTCCAACAATCTGGCGGATCCCACCCACAATACCGCCTACTACGGCGTCCCTCAGGAGTGGTACACGCTGTCCGAGAATCTCTTCCGCGCGTACCAGTTGACCGGCAATCCGAAGTTCAAGACGTTCGGCGAGGTGTGGCTGTATCACGCCTGGTGGAACAAGTTCGCCCGCACGTCGGCGCCGCCCGACGCTCACGGCGTCCACGCCTACAGCCACGTCAACACCTTCAGCAGCGCCGCGATGGCGTACGACGTCCTGGGCGACGCGTCGTACCTCCAGATCCTGAAGAACGGCTACGACTACCTGCAGCAGACGCAGGTGTATGCCACGGGCGGCTACGGACCGAACGAACGGTTCATGGCCCCCGACGGAAGCCTGGGCCGCGCGCTCGACACGAGGTCCGACACCGCCGAGATCGTGTGCGGCTCCTGGGCGGGCTTCAAGATGGCGCGCTACCTGATGCGCTTCACGGGCGAGGCCCGATACGGCGACTGGATGGAGCGGCTGTTCTACAACGGCGTGGGCGCGGCGCTTCCGCTCACCGGACGCGGACGCAACTTCTACTACGGGGACTACCGCGTCGGCGGCGGGATGAAGGTCTACAACTGGGACAACTTCACCTGCTGCTCCGGGACCTACAGCCAGAACATGGCCGAGTACTACAACCTGGCGTACTACAAGGATGCCGGAAGCCTCTACGTGAATCTCTACGTGCCTTCGGACGCGACGTGGCAGACGGCCCGACGGCGACGTCGTGGTGGAGCAGGAGACGTTTGTATCCTGAGGCCGAAACGAGCGTGCTGACTGTCAGGCCGGCGCGGCCCGTCATCATTCGCGCTGAAGCTTCGTGTGCCGGCGTGGACGACGCGGCATGTCGGTGAAGGTGAACGGCGCGGCGGCGAGCGTCGAGTGCACGTCCGGGCACCTGGGCCGCGATCGATCGCACGTGGAGCGCCCGGCGATCAGCGTCGAGGTGACGATTCCGCTGACGCTCAGAATGGAGCCCGTCGATCGTCAGCACCCCGATCGCGTCGCGGTGATGCGCGGGCCGGTCGTCTTGATCCTCGAGGGCACGTATCACGCCGGTGCGTTCCGGCTGCCTGAGCGTGACGATGACCTCGTGACGTGGCTCGTCCCGGAGCCATGGTCGAGGCCTCTTGCGATCCTGAGCCCAGGCGACGAGACACGCGACACGAAGAGCGTGTTCCGCGTCGTGCCACCAGACGAGAGCGCGGTGCGTTTGAAATTCCGGCCTTTCTACGACCGGGTGAAGGATATCCGTACTTCATGTACTTCGATCGGAAGGGGCTGCCTTACAAGCTCTGGTAGCGCAGGTTGCAAGTGAGAGCGAGGAATCCCACGATGGGACGCGAGGGAGGAGGATCCCGCGCCCACCGTGGTGTCGTGCACGACTAAAACAGGAACTTCAGACCGACTTGCGCGAGCCGCGCGCCGGTGAGGCCGCCGCCCGGCGTGCGAATCGACGTCACGCGGCCGAAGGTCGTCCCCTGCGTGGCTGTGTTCGGATTGTTGAGATTGAGCGTGTTGAACACGTTGTAGGCCTCGAAGCGGAGCTGGATCGTCTGGCTCCGGCCGCCGAACATGTTGAGCACGATGTTCTTGAAGAGCGAGAAGTCCGAGCTGAAGTAGCCCGGCCCGTAGTAGGCGTTGCGCGGAAGCGTGCCGAGCGTCCCGCGCGGCGGCAGCGGGAAGTCGGCGGCATTCATCGCCCCGGCCAGCCACTCCTCGTCCGAGAAGTCAGGGAGGTCGGTCCCGTAGCTCGGCAGATTCACGCGATCGCCGTTGTTGCCGTCGGCGTTGAAGTCACACGTGGGGTATGGCGAACCGCAGGTGACGTTGAACGGCAAGCCTGACTGCCAGATCGTCACCGTATTCAGCTGCCAACCGCCGATGGTATTGCGCAGCCACGCGTTGGTCGGTTCGTACGGAATCTGGTAGATGACGTTCAACGCCAGCTTGTGCCGGATATCGAAGTTCGTGTTGCCGTAGTCCCGTCCGAGATCCGTCACTTCTTCCGCCACGCCGGGATAGTCCTTGGCATTGCCGAATGTATACGCCGCCTGGAAGCTGAACCCGCGGTTGAAGCGGCGGTTCACCTGCATCGTCAGGCCGTGATAGTTCGAGTCGATGCGGCTTTCGCCGAGCCCGACCACGCCGAAGCTCGGGTTGAGGCGGCTGCGGGACCCGTCGAGCAGGTCGCCGGCAAAGCGGTTGTAGTCCTCGCCGCCCGGTCCGTCGAGGCTCATCATGTTGCGGCCCGCGCTGCCGATGTAATTCACTTCGGCGACGAGCGCCCACGGCAGCTGCCGCTGCACGCCCGCGAACCAGTTGTACCAATACGGGAGCGTGGTCTCCGGGTCGATGACGCGCAGGTCGATTCGCGCCCCGACGATGCCGCCGTTGGCATCGAGCCCGCGTCCGAGCGCCGGGTTGGGCGGATAGTTCGGCCCGAGGGTGTAGAGAATCGGGACGTTGTCCTGTACGGTGGCGAAGGCGTTCGCGAAAAACGGCGGGTTCAGCCGCTCGTCGCTCCAGACCGTGTTGTTGATCCGGTTGTAGGAGAGGCCGCCGCCCGCGCGCAGGACCATGCTCGCATCGCCGGTGAGGTCCCAGGCGAAGCCGAGACGCGGGCCGAAATTGTTCCAGTCGGTCGCATACAGTCGCTCGATTTCACCAGCCTTCGCGGTTCGGACCTGCTCCTGCCGCGTCGCACCCGGCCCGAGGATGATGCCGCCGAAGCTGCGGTTCACCTTCTTCGGGCTCATGAACACTTCGTAGCGAAGACCGAGGTTCAGCGTGACGTTCGATCGTACCTTCCACGTGTCCTGCGCGAAGATGGCGAACTCACGGCCCCGGTACTCGCCCACGGCCAGCGTCGGCAGGCCCGTCGTCGGGTCGACGCCGCGGCGCTCGGAAAACGCCTCGTCGTCGGCAAAGTCGAGGATGCCGCTGCTCTGGGTCGATCCGAGCGGCGTCTGGAACTGGTAGTTCGGCCGCTCCCAGTGATGGAGCTCGCTGTTGTCAATCGACAGGCGCACTTCCCCGCCGAAGCGCAGGCTGTGACGTCCGCGCTGCGAGGTCAGCGTCTCCTTGATCTCGTAGTTGTTCTGCGTGAACTGGATGGGATGCCAGAACTCGACGCCGAACCCGTTCAGGCCCCCGAGAATCTCGACGTTCGGTGCGTCGGGTGTGGGATCGCCCGCCTCGCCGTGCATGCGGACCCATCCGAAGCTCAGCTCGTTCAGCGTCCGGCTCGAGACGACCGACGTGTGCCCGAGGTTGAAGAACTGGTTGCGGTGCGGGTAGGTGTGATCGAAGCCGGGACGAAGATACGAGTACTCCGGCAGGACGCGGCTCATGTAGTAGCTGGCGCGGATCTTGTCGCTCCCACCGCGCAGCACCTGATCGAACCGTCCGTTGAACTGGTTCCCCTCGCGGTGGTTGACGACCGCGTAGTTGATGGTGCCGACGTCGGGAATGCCGTCCGGAGGTCCGACCACTCGCACTCCGGGTGCCGGGCTTCCGAGATCGAGCAGACCGGTCGTCGGATACACCGGCGGCCGGTACGTGTCGAGGAGATACGCCGCGTTCGAGTTCGGGCGCGTGCGCAGCACGAAGTCGCGGAACTGCTCCGTCTCGACCGTGAACTGCTGGCCGGTGCCGGAATTCTCGCGCACGCCCTCGTACGAGAAGAAGAAGAACGAGCTGTCGCGCCGGATGGGCCCTCCGAAGCTGCCGCCGAAGTCACTCTTGTTGAAATCGGCTTTTTGCGCGTTGTTGAGCGTCTCGAAGTACGTCTTCGCGCGCATGTCGTTGTTGCGATAGAACGTGAAGCCGCTGCCGCGCACCTGGTTCGTGCCGCCACGGGTCACCAGGCTGATCGCCGCGCCCGAGTTGCGGCCGAACTCCGCCGACGGATTGTTGGCGACGACCTGAAACTCCTGGACCGCCTCGGTGTTCGGCACGATGAGCACCGTGCCCGACCACGGTCCGCCGTTGATGCTCAACCCGTCGACCATGGCGTTGTTGGCGCCGCTCCGCTGACCGCTGGCGTTGAAACCCATTCCCTGCTCCTGGGCGAGGAAGTCCGTCCCGCCCGGCAGACCGAGAATCCCCGCCTGTAGCGTGGCGAGCGTCAGCGGATTGCGTCCGGCAATCGGCAGGTCCTCGATCCGTTGCCGCTCGACAACCGAGGAGAGATCGGCCTTGTCGGTCTGGATGTCCGGCGACACGCCCGAGACCTGCACGGTTTCGGTCACCCCGCCGGCCTTCATCGCGAGGTTGACGCCGACCGAGGCGCCAATCGAGACGACGACGTCGCCTCTGGCGCTCTGACCGAAGCCGGAGAGCTGGGCGAGCACATCGTAGGTGCCGGGATCGAGGCTCTGGAGGCGGTAGATGCCGACCTCGTTGGTAATCGTGGTGCGCACCTCGCCGGTGCTCTTGTTGGTGGCTGTCACGGTGACGCCCGGCAGCACGCCGCCGGTCTGATCGTTGACCGTGCCCTGGATGGCGCCCAGCTGACGTTGGGCATAGGCCGGTGTGGCCAAGGTCGTCAGCGCTACTGTCAGCGTCAGCAGGCCCAGCAGCGCCGCGAACGCTCTCGGTCTTCGCATGTCTCGCTCCTCCCTGAAGGACTGAGTGTGTCCGGCTGGTCCCGGTGGCTTCCGAAACCATCCCGGCAGTATTACTAAATGACCGCCTAATGGGGTCATGACAAATGCTAATAACCACGGCGTTCGTCCCACCGTTCGTCACCGACCCGACCCTCGGTGATAATCTGCCGCAGCATTCGACTGGAGGCACCTCATTACTTCGTTGCGCTGGCGCATTGCCCTCATCCTCAGCGTCGCAATCGCCATCAGCTACCTGGATCGCCAGGCGCTTTCGATTGCCATCGCGGCCATTCAGAAGGAGATCCCGCTCAGCAATACCGACTTCTCGCGGCTCCAGATCGCCTTTCTCGCCGCCTACGGGATCATGTACGCGGGCGGCGGCGCGCTCATCGATCGGCTCGGGACGCGCCGCGGCTTCCTCGTCATCATGGTCGCGTGGTCGCTCGCGTGCGCCGCGCACGGCCTGGCAACCGGATTGCGCTCGCTCGCGCTCAGCCGGTTCCTGCTGGGCGCCGGCGAAGGCGGAGGCTTCCCCGCCGCGACCAAGGCCGTCGCGGAGTGGTTCCCCGCGCGCGAACGTTCGACCGCGATGGGCATCATCAACGCGGGCACCGCCGTCGGCGCGGTTGTCGCGCCGCCGCTCATTGCCGCCATCGTGCTGTACGCGGACTGGCGGTGGGCGTTCTACACGTGTGGTGCCGCGGGGCTGCTCTGGACAGTGTGGTGGTGGGCGGCGTATCACCCGCCCGGGGAGCACCGTGGGCTGTCTGACGCCGAGCGGACGATCATCGGCGAGGTGGTCGAGGGGGCCAGCGGCCAGCCGCGTCCGCTCCCATGGCTGGGCCTGTTGCGGCTTCGCGAGGTGTGGGGTCTCGTGCTGGCGAAGTTCCTCACCGACGGCGCGTGGTACTTCTATCCGTTCTGGCTGCCAAAATACCTCTACGACGCGCGCGGCTTCGACGTGAAGCAGGTCGGCTACTACGCGTGGATTCCCTACGCCGCGGCCGGCATCGGCAGCCTGACCGGCGGATGGTTCTCGAGCTGGCTCCTCACGCGCGGGGGCACGATCAACGCCGCCCGGAAGATCGCACTCGGCGCCAGCGCGGCGGTCATGCCGCTCATCATTTTTGTCACGCACGTGCCGGTGGAACTGGCGATCGTGCTCTTCAGCATCGCCTTCTTCGGCCAGCAGTCGTGGTCGACGCTGGTCATGATCGTCCCGACCGATCTTTTTCCACGCCGGAGCGTCGGCTCGGTCGCCGGCCTCGTCGGCTTCGGGGGCGCCATGGGCGGCATCGTCTCCAACCTGATGGCGGGACGCATGCTCGATCTGGGGATGGGCTACGGGACGGTGTTCGCCATCATGGGGATGTGCCACGTGACGGCGTTCGTGGTGATTCTGGTGGCTATCCCGATCATCCGGCCCCTCTTCGACGGCAACGAAGCACGCTGACCACTGTCCCAGAGCCAATCAGTAATTCACTTGTGACCACCGACGCAATGGGCACTTGTGGGAAGACTGCAAGCCGTCTCACAAACGCAGATCTCGCGCGAAGGCCGTCGAAGCTCACGACGCTCACGAAGGATCTTCCTGAGAATCATTCCTTCGTGAACGTCGTGGTCTTCGCGGCCTTCGTGATGTGCCGTCGGCCAGTGCTTGTGAGATGGCTTCTAGAGGTCGAGTGCCGCGGCGGCATGCTCGAACTGATCCTCCCGGACGTACACGATGTACCCGAACGCGCCACGGCCGTCGGTCACACCCGTCGCCGCGTAGACATCGACGCCCGCCCTGAAGAGTCGCTCGTGAAGAGACGCGAGCGCCCCGAGCTCGTCGTCTCCCTGAACCAGAAGCGCGTGGTGGGGACCGTCGAGCGACAGCCGTGCCGCGCGCGCCTCGGCAAGCAGCTTGCTCGGGTCCTCCGGGAACAGCGCGAACTGCGCCAGATTCGGCCCGCTGGGGACGGCCGTGAACGCGACCAGTTGGACCCCGAGGCTGGAGAGCTGCTCGAGCAGGCGATACCCGGCGCCGAGCTGGTCCCGGATATTGGCGTAGTAGTACTCCACGCGGCGAATCGTGTAGGCCATTCGGTTGCTCCTCTCAAGGACAAGCCGCTACACGTTACTTCAGAGCGGCCGCGAAGAGGAACCTAGTGGCAATCGAGCCGCGAGCTCACTCGCGCCGGGACGACTCGGGGCCCCGACAGTGCTGTAGACTGTCTGCCGAAGATGCCACGACTGGCACCGCTTGCCGCGTTCATCCTCCTGACGGCCGCCTGCGGAACCGGTGCGCCTGCGTCCATGCCGATCGGCTCACCGGCGCCCGACTTCACCTTGCCCGGGACCGACGGCCGGGCCCACTCGCTCGCCGATTACGCCGACAGCCGCGTCCTGGTCATGGTCTTCACCTGCAACCATTGTCCGGCGTCGCAATTGTACGAAGCGCGCCTGTCAAAAATCTACGAGGACTACCGGAACCGCGGGGTCGCCCTGGTGGCGATCAATCCCAATAGTCCGAAGGCGCTTCGGCTCGACGAGTTGAGCCACACCGACGTCGGCGAGTCGTTGGACGACATGAAGACGCGAGTGGCGCACCGGCACCTGGAGTATCCGTATCTCTCCGACGGCGAGACACAGACGCTGGCGAAGCAGTTCGGCGTCGTCGCCACACCCCAGATCTTCGTGTTCGACGAGGATCGCAAGCTGCGATACCAGGGCCGGATCGACAACAGCACGCGTGAGGACGCCGTCACGTCGCGGGACGCGCGGAACGCGATCGATGCGCTCCTCGCCGGTCGTTCCGTGCCCCTGGCCCAGACGACCGCCGTCGGGTGCCCGCCAAGTTTCAGGTCGAAGCCCGGCGGACCCGAGGCCGAGCAGGCCGCGATTGCGGCCGAACCGGTGACGCTCGAGATGGTGGGCGCCGACGGGCTCAAGAAACTGCGGCAGAACGGCACCGGCAAACTGTTGCTGATCAACTTCTGGGCGACGTGGTGCGCACCGTGCGTGAGCGAGTTCCCCGATCTGGAAGCCACGTATCGCATGTACCGCGGCCGGAACCTGGATTTCGTCACCGTGTCGACCAACGATCCGGAGGAGAAACCCGGCGTGCTCGAGTTCCTGCAGAAGCACCACGCCTCGCACCGGAATCTCCAGTTCGCTACCCCGGACATCTACGAGCTCCAAGCGGCCTTCGACCCGAAGATGCCCGCTCCGGTGCCGTTCACGCTCCTGCTCGCGCCAAACGGCGACGTGCTGTATCAGGAGCTCGGCGCCGCGGACATCCCGAAGCTGCGGCGAGCCATTCTGTGCGAATCTGCCTGATGACCAAAGATTCCGCCGGGCGAGCAGGCCTACTGGTCTCGAGAATAACGTGACAGCAGAACCCATCCGACCACTGAGGGACACATGACTCCATCACGCCATCAATCGGATCGCACGAGTCTCGTCCGGCGTTCACCCGCTCGCAGGCGCGGCGCCTGGTGCTTCAGCCTCGTCGTCTGTGCGGCCGTGATGGCCATCGCCGGCGCCCTGCCCGGCGCGCAAGGACAGCCGCCAGCGCCAGGCAGGCGGTGGTCGAGGGATACAGGCCAGCGAGCACCCGGTCCTGCCGATCGGCTCGGCGCTTCCGGATTTCTCCTTGCCGGGCGTGGACGGCAAGGTGCACAAGAGCAGCGAGTACGGTGGCACCAAGGTGCTGGCGGTCGTGTTCGAGAGCAATCACTGCCCCGTCTCGCAGCTGTACGAGAGCCGCATCGAGAAGATCTACGAGGACTATCGCCGCAAGGGCGTCACGCTCGTCGCGATCAATCCGAACAACCCCAAGGCGGTTCGGCTCAACGAGCTGGGGTATACAGACGTCACCGACTCGCTGCCGGAAATGAAGCTTCGCGCGGCGTTCCGCGGCATCGCGTGGCCGTACCTCTACGACGGCGAGACCCAGGCGCTCTCGATGAAGTTCGGTGCCGTCGCCACTCCGCACATCTTCCTCTTCGACCAGGATCGCAAGCTGCGCTATCAGGGCCGGATCGACGACAACCAGCGCGAGGAGCTCGTCAAAACGCACGACGCGCGCGATGCGCTCGACGCAATGCTCGAGGGCCGTCCGGTTGCCGTCGCCGAGACGCGGGCGTTCGGGTGCACGACGAAGTGGATGTCCAAGTCCCAGGACGTCACGCAGGAGTGGGAGAAAATCAAAGGCCGAGCCGGTGACCGTCGAGATGGTGGGCGCCGAGGAGCTGAAGGCGCTGCGCGCAAACGCCACCGACAAGGTGACGCTCGTGAACTTCTGGTCGACCGGATGCCGCACCTGCACCGACCAGTTCCTCGACTTCGAGACGACCTACCGGATGTACCGCCTCCGCGCGTTCAACCTGGTGACCGTCTCGACCGATGCGCCGAACGCGAGTCCGGCCGTGCTGGAGTTCCTCAAGACGCAGTACGCCTCGAGCCCGAACAAACAGTTCGCGACCGCCGATCGAGCCGGCCTCCAGGCGGCCTGGGGCGCGAAGTGGAACCTGTCGCTCGCCGTTCACGATGGTGATCGCGCCGGGTGGCGAGGTGCTGTATCAGAAGGAAGGCAAGGTCGACATCCTAGAGGTCCGGCGCCACATCCTCGCCGCCATGCCGGACACGCGTGGATACATCGGGTCGAAGGCGTACTGGGTGGCTTCGCTGGAGGCCGGTAAGAAGGGCGCAAATAGGTCCGCCCTGAGCGCGTCGAAACGCCTGCCCTGAGCGTGGTCGAAGGGCCTGCCCTTCAGTGGGCTCACGCACGCCGAATCGAAGACGTCGGCGGTTCACAAGCCTCACACCTCGACCGTCAGACAAGTTGACTGCCAACAGCTGTGAGGTGTAGGCTTCCAACACATGACGCCAGACAAGAGCGACGTCCTCTACGGCACCCTCGGCTTGATGGTGATCAAGACCCTGGAGGCTCTGGGCCCGCTGCACGGGTATCGGATCGCGCGGCGAATCGAACAGATCAGCGGCAATCAGCTGGCGCTCAACCAGGGCACCCTGTATCCGGCGCTGCTCAAACTCCAGCAAATGGGATGGATTTCGTCAAAATGGGGCACATCCGAGAGCGGCCGTCGCGTGCGGATCTACGCACTGACGCGCGCCGGGCGCAAGCAGCTCGACAAGGAAGAAGCGCAGTGGCAGCGTGCCGCGAGCATCGTTGAACGCTTCCTGAAGATTTCGGAGAACCCCTCATGACACGCCTGCGGATCCTTCTGTCGCGGCTGTGGGCCCTCCTTCGTTCGCGGCAGATGGATCGCGAGATCGACGAGGAAATCGCCAGCCATCTGGCCGAAGCGACGGAGGAGTATGTCCGGCGGGGTTTGTCCCCCGAGGATGCGCGCCGGGCCGCCCGGCGTAGTTTCGGTGGCGTAACGCAGACCAAGGAGGTCTATCGACAAGTCCGGTCAGTGATGTGGCTGGGGATGTGGCGCGTGACTTGCGCCATGCATTTCGCACCCTCCGCAAAAGTCCGGCTTTTACGATGGCCG
>CAVYTY010000023.1:0-474477 GCA_963771395.1 uncultured Acidobacteriota bacterium
GCACCTTGTCGCAGACGCCGCGACCGAGAGCCGCGCGCGCGGCCGACGTCCTGGATCGCCTGGACGACGCTGTCCAGGTGGGCGCGCGAGTTTAGGATGCTGAAGTCGATGAAGCAGGTGGTGCCGCAACGGGCCATGTCCAGGCAAGCGAGCTTGGCGCTGATGTAGGTTTCGGCCGCCGTCTGGCAGGCTTGGAAGGGAAAAAGAGTGCTCCAGCATCCAAGGCCGCGTCGCCAGGTTGTCGGGAATCAGGCCGCGGCTCAGATGCTCCAGTGTTTCGTATGAGCATGGGTGTTGATAAATCCTGGAGCCAGCAGCGTGCCGGACGCGTCGATGGTCTGATCGGCGGTGAAGGCGCCCGCCCATCGCGCGTCGATTTCGGTTGACTTGCCCAGGTCGGTAATGCGGCCTTCCTTGATGACGAGCGAGGCGCCGGTGAGGACCCGCCGCGATGGATCGACCGTGATGACAAAGTCAGCGTTGTGCAGCAGCATTCCTTGTGCTCCAGCGATACATCAATCCAAGAAGGGCTGAGAGGGCATCGCCCGACAGCCCGGGAGCGCGTCACTGGAGAGCGACGCGCACCGGGGCGATCCCGCACTCCTATTCGAGCGCCACGCAGTCGATCTCGCAGCGGAAGCCGCCCACCAGTGGCGACAGGATGGTTGGCCAGCGGGGAAATTGTCCGGGAAGAACGCCAGGTATACCTTGTTTAAACCTTCGAAATCGTTCTCGTCCGACAAGAAGATATTGACGCGCACGACCTTGTCGAGTGATGAACCGGCAAGCTCCAGCACTTGCCGAAGGTTGTCGAGCGTGCGACGGGCCTGATCCTCGATCGGGCCTAGCACGGCCTTGCCGGTCTTCGGATCGAGCGGCACATAGCCGCCGGTAAAGATGAAGCCGTTGGCGCGCACGGCCGGCGACACGGGCGCCTTCATGAACTTGCCCAGGTCGAGCAGCTCCGGGGTCTGGATCACTTCCTTCTTTGCCATTGCCTCCTCCGTTGGCTGAGCTTTCGAGATGTCGGACGCGGCCTGGACGCGCGCTCAGCGGTAGCGCTCCAGGAACTGGCGGGCGCGATGGGATTTCGGCTGCCTGAAGAACTGGTCGGGCGGCGCCACCTGGACGATCTTGCCGCCGTCCATCAACACCACCTCGTCGGCCGCCTCCCGCGCGAAGCCCATCTCATGGGTGACCACCGCCATGGTCCGGCCTTCGTCCGCGAGGTCCTTCATCACGGCCAACACCTCGCCCACGAGTTCGGGGTCGAGCGAGCTCGTCGGCTCGTCGAACAACAGCACCTAGGGCCGCATGGCGAGCGCACGCGCGATCGCGACCCGCTGCTGCTGACCCCCGGAAAGGCGGATCGGATACTCGTCGCGCTTGCTGCGCAGGCCGACCTTGTCCAGCAGAGCCTCGGCCTCGGCTTCGACCTCGTCGCGCGGCCGCTTCAGCACGTGAATGGGGCTGACCGTCACATTGCCCAGAACCGTCAGATGCGGCCACAGATTGAGGTGCTGGAACACCATGCCAAGGCGCGTGCCAATCCGCGCCATCTGGCGGTCGCTCATGCGGACCTCCTGGCCGTTGCCGTTGTCGCGCAAGCCAATGCGCTCGCCGCGCAGATAATCTCGCCCGCATCCGGCCATTCGAGCAAGTTGATGCAGCGCAGCAACGTGGACTTCCCGGAGCCGCTCGGTCCGAGAATGCACATGGTCTCTCCGGCATCCACCGTCAGGCTGACGTCGTTGAGCACGCACAGCGCGCCAACCTCTCTCACGAGACCGCGGACCTGGAGCACCGGCGCATGATTCGTCCTGCTGTCAGGCATCGCCTCGGCCGCCCTTATCTGGTTCGCCGCAGCTCGGCCACCCGCTCGAGCCGCCGCACCAGCCACTCCACGGAACTGCACATTACCCAGTACAGAAAGCCAGCGATGATGAAAGTCTCGAATGGCACGAACAGGATCGATTGCACTTGGTTGGCCTTGAAGGTCACTCCGGGATCGTGATAACCATCAGGAATGCCAAATCCTCCATGAGCTGGATCACCTGGTTGCCCAGCACGGGTCCTGCGGCGATGAATAGCTGCGGCGCGATGATGCGGACAAACAGATGGATGCCGGTAAAGCCGAACGCCCGGCCGCTCTCCTCCTGCTGCGGCGCCAGATGGCTCCATGCCCGCGCAAAATCTCAGCGAAGTAAGCTGTGTTGTAGACGATCAGGGTGACCAGGGCGGCCGTCCAGCTCGTGAGTCGAATGCCGATCGCGGGCAGGCAGTAATAGGCCATATAGACGAGGAGCAGGAACGGAATGCTGCGAACCACATCCGCGAGGAGGCGGGTGGTCGGCAATGGTGGCCACGCCCTGTTGCTTGGTTCCGTTGCGTATTGCTATCCCGTCGGGTCGCCATCCGGCCTCGCCGCAGGACGGTGTCGCTCGCCATCGGCCGGACCGGGCGGCATTGCCTTCCACCCCCAGACCCGCATCGTGTCGTCGCCGCTGAACGCGTGCCCGAGGTCGCGCGCCAGCATGCACAGCTGCCCACGGTGGTGCGCGTCGTGTTGCATCAAATAGACGAGCATGTCAATCGCGCGGCGAGGCATGCCCTTGACACGGGCCTGGCGCAAGTCGAGGGCGGACTCGAACAGGCGCGCCAGATCATCGGTGGACTGCCGCAGCGCCTTCAGCGCCTGCGCCGGCGTCACCGACTGCCGATCCAGCGACGGGGGACCCGGCCGTGCTCCACCCATCCGTGCGAACGTGCGCCGGACGCCTTGCATGTGCGCCACGATCGCCGCGATCGAGCGGCCTCGGCCGCCGGGTGGAGCGGCCCGCCAGACGGCGATCGGCAGCACGCTCACGAGGTATTCAGTCGCCCGGCCACTGCGCCTGAACGCCTCGAGAAGCTCTTGCTCCACTTCCAATGGTCGGCCTCTCGGCATACGTCACTCGCGCTCCAAGAAGGGGTGATCCCGCGGCGTCGACCGGCGAAGCAATCCTAGGGCTTCCTGTTCCGGGCCCGTGCCCCGCGTCGGCTGCGCAATCGAACCGCGGACCGGCGGCGGACCGCGACGCGAGTTCGCCGCCTGCGGCGGGATCGATCCGCGGGTGACCGCAGGTTCGCCACCAGATCGAGAATGGGGCGACCCGCGTCCGATGCGAGCTCTCTCGGCAGCTCGTTCTCGACGACGTCCAGGGCCGATTTCACCGCGGACTGGACCGTCTTCAGTTTTGTCGCCTGTCGAGGATGGAGCTCCTGCAGCGCGCAGAGCGCATACGTCAGCGGCATGAGCGATGCCCCTTTCGACTTCGCGCGGTAACGTTCGACTTCCATCTCGACGTCCCGCGCCGCGCAGATCCACTCGTATTCCTCTGGCTGCGCGTCGGAATCGAGGAAAGCCGCTCCCGGCGTCCAGTTGAGAGCGGCGGAACGAAAGTACTGGACGAGCAGGTAGTAGTAGATCCTGTCCAGGTCCCAGGAGCTCGCCCGATACTTGATGGGGACTTTCTGTTTCGTGAGCTTGCCGATCGCCAGTTTCAGCGCATGCTTCTTGCCGGCGGTCTTCACGAAGACCCCTTCCGCCTCCCGCCGGATCGCTCCCTCGAGCCGGTGGATGATCATCTTCCGTTCTTCGTTGGTTTCCGCGGCCATGAAGCGTGCCGCCGGTTCGACCTGCGGCTCGTCCGTCGCCTGCACCAGCCGCGCGCTCAGGCTCCTGATCGCGAGGCGTCGAGCTTCGCAGGAGGTGAGCGTGGCGGGCGGCATCGCGAGCTCGCCGGGCTTCGACATCTTGAACTTCAGGGGCTCGACGAGAAGCGATTCCATCGCCATCGCGTATCCGTCCAGCTCGCTCAGCAGCATGTCGAAGAGCGCATGCTCGTGCGGCGGGCATGCCGCTCTCACCCGCTTCAGGTACCGAGCCAGCCTGGCCCTCGTCTCGCGCGCGCCGTCGCACCGGCGAAGCCAGGTCTGATCGGTGCAGTGGTGGATCGCCTCGGTGAAGGTCTTGCGCTGAAACAGCCGCTCGAGGCTGCGGATCAATTTGTGTGCAGGGACCGCGATTTCTCCGATGTCGCGTTCGAACTTCTTCCAGACCGAATCCCTGATGATGGTGTTCCGCTTTCGAGTGAGCCGGATGGGTTCATGACCGAGGACGCTGGCGATCGACTTGATCATCCGGCCCAGGTCCGCCTGTGTGACGTTCGTGCCCTGGTATGCGCCGAGCGGTCCCTGAAGTTGCGCGCCGGACACACCCATCAGGAGTGGGAAGAGCCGCGTGGCATCGTTTTTTGGTTTTGGCTTTTGAGATGACGCGCGACTCTTCTGGTCACGAGACGACAATCGCCGGGCGAGCGCGCCTGCTTCGAAATGCATCCAGGGACTGTTGAGATTTTCGGCCGTCAGGCACACGATGCCCGCGTCGGCCCGCTCGAGCCGATCTTCGATTGACTCGAACCACGTCGCACC
The DNA here is from genome assembly GCA_963771395.1 of uncultured Acidobacteriota bacterium. Taxonomy (GTDB): domain Bacteria; phylum Acidobacteriota; class Vicinamibacteria; order Vicinamibacterales; family 2-12-FULL-66-21; genus DATBJJ01. Next base: position 4,474 of record CAVYTY010000023.1, read on the forward strand.
CTTGTCGATGTCGTCCGAGACGAAGACATCGTCCGGCCCAAGGGATCGAAGCGTATCGTGGAGCAGTGTCTCGAGGCGCTTGGCGAGCGCGTGACTCCTGTCTCCGGACCAGCAGATGAAGACAGACATGTCCCGCCATCCACCTTCCTAGGGCTCGTCCGCGCTGGGGCCGTACACCTGCGGCACCGTTGATCCCATCGGGCGCAAGTATGTCGTGATCTGGCCACGGTGGTGCACGATGTCGAATAGAAAGCTCCATGCCATCGGCGATGCCGGCCGCTGACTGCCGAAGAAGTTGAGCGTGCCGTCCCAGCGCGCGGCCGGCAGCGCCTGCAAACGCCGCACGATCTCGACGCTCTGCCGGCCATACACGTCGCACACTTCCTTCATCGTCGCGGGCGGCGGCCCAGGCGCCCAGTCGGCCTGGCCGGTCTCGAGAGCGTCGATGATCATCTTCTCTTCGCCGACGATCTGCCATGCGATCTCATGCGCGGTGCGCGATTTCGGATCGGGGCGATAGTCGGAGCCCTCCGGAATGCGCTCCAGCACCTTGCTCGTCGTCTTGGACTCGTTGCTCCAGAACTCTGTAAACAGCGACTTCTCGTCCACGTGACACCTCGCGATTCTCACCGACCAATCGACCGATGGCGATCAGTCTGCCGCAACAGCGCGGATCGGAACAAGTGTGATTTCCAGGCACGAACGCGGCACGGCCTTCTCCTGGATCGTCAGATCGTGACGCCATCACACCATCCTTCGACCGGCCGCCGCAAGACGCCTCGACGCCTACGGCTTCGAGGGCCGAGTCTGCGTGCGCAAGCGTTCCTCCTGCGCCCGGAGCTCCGGTGTGAGCGCGTCTCCGAAGTCCTCCGCCTCGAACACCTGGCGAATCTCGATGTCGCAGTCCTCGTCGTGCGGGTTGGGGCACCGCCGCACCCACTCGACGGCCTCGTCGCGGGACCGCACTTGAATCAGCCAGAAGCCGGCGACCAGTTCCTTCGTCTCGGCAAAGGGCCCGTCGATGACCGTCCGTTTCGTGCCCGAGAACCTCACCCGAACGCCCTTGGCACTCGGGTGCAGTCCCTCGCCGGCCAGCATGACGCCGGCCTTCACGAGCTCTTCGTTGTACCGCCCCATCTCGGCGAGCTGCTGCTCAGTGGGCATGACGCCCGCTTCCGAGTCCTTGGTCGCTTTGACCATCACCATGAATCGCACGTCTGACCTCCTTGATTGCCAATGATCCCATACGCCTGGCAGCCGGCCAGCTCTGGCGGCTGCATCCGTGCTCTATCTACACGTCGAACGGGCGAGGGCTGGATCGACAAATCGGCTGATGCCGCTCGAAGGCGGGTTGTATCAGTGGGCGAAGCGCGGATTCAACGATTTCACCGGGTTCATGGTGGCGTGGAACCTCTGGCTCTTCGCCATCATCAATACGTCCGAGACCGGCATCCAGGTGACGCAGTACCTCGGCTACGTGCTGGGCCCTCGCGGCGCGCGTGCGGCCGACAGCGGCCTCTTCACCGGCGTGGTCAGCGCGATCATTTTTGCCTTGCTGGCCGCTCTGGCGATTCGCGGGCTGAGCCTGGGCAAGTGGGTGCACAAGGCGGGCGGCGTGCTGATGGTCGCGACGTTCGCCACGCTTCTGCTGTTGCCGTGGCTGAACCTCGCAACCGGAACGCTCTCGGAGTTTCATCCGCTGACGACAGCCGCGCCCGTCATCTCGGTGATGAGCCTCAATCTTCTCGGGAAGATGGGATTCGGTGCCCTCGGCGGCTTCGAGTACGTCGCCATTCATGCCGGTGAGTGTCGCGATCCGGTTCGCACGATCGGCCGATCGGTCGTGATCGCCGCTCCGATCATCGCCGTCATGTTCATCCTGGGGACGAGCTCGGTGCTCGGTCTGGTGCCGATCGATCAGATCGACCTCATCGCGCCGATCCCACAGGTGCTGACCATCGGGTTCCGGCCACTCGGTTGGGTGGCGTGGGTTGCCCCGCTCACGATTGTCGTCCTGCTCCTCGTCCGCGTGGCGCAGGCGAGCGTCCTCTTCACAGGCAACACACGGCTGCCGATGGTGGCGGGCTGGGACGGGCTGCTGCCGAGCTGGTTCACCAGGCTCCACCCAAGGCAGGGCAGGCCGGAACATCAGCCCAGCGCTCTTTATGTCGTCGGTGTTTGTCTGACTGCCGGAGATCAGTCGAACAGATGATTCGTGAGGACGTACTGCATGAGCTCGGCGTTGTTCTTGAGGCGCATTTTCTCGAGAATGCGCGCGCGGTAAGTGCTGACGGTCTTGACGCTGAGCGACAGTCGGCCGGCGATCTCGCCGACCGTCTGCCCCGACGCAATGAGCCGCAGCACGTCGAACTCGCGATCGGACAGTGACGCGTGGAACGGTCGAGTCGCGTCGGCGGCCAGCTCGGTCGCGAGGCGTTCGGCGAGGTCCGGGCTGATGTACCGGCCGCCGGATGCCACCCTGCGAACCGCATCGACGAGCTTCTCCGGGGCGGCTTCTTTCGTGAGGTAACCGGCCGCGCCGGCGCGTATGGCCCGCACGGCGTATTGCTCCTCGGCATGCATGCTGAGGATGAGCACCGGCAGCCGCGGCGCGGCTTGCTTGATGTCCTTCAGCACCTCGAGGCCGCCCCGACCGGGTAGCCCGATATCGAGGATGACGGCGTCCCACTCGCGCTGGCGAACGAAGTCCAATGCGTCGTGCGGCGTCGCAGCCTCGGAGATTTCGCCGATCTCCGAGGCATCGGCGAGCGTCTGCTTGAGCCCCTGGCGCACGATTGGGTGATCATCGACGATCAGAATCCGCAGGCTCCCGCTCACGCCTTCGCCTCCTGGTGCCACGGGATCTGCACGAGGACCGTCGTGCCGCCTGGAGCGCCCGAGATTGAGAAGCCGCCGCCGACGAGCTGCGCCCGTTCGCGCATGCCGGCGAGACCGATCGATCGGACATGGGACGCGTCGGCCTCCACAATGCCGATGCCGTCGTCCCGCACTTCGAGCACGAGGTCGGTGCGGCGGTGTTCGAGCGTCACCGCCACACGGGACGCGTGGCTGTGCCGCGCCACGTTGGTGAGCGACTCCTGAAAAATGCGAAACACGGCCGTCGATACCAGCGGATCGAGCAATGCCGGTGCACTTGCTTCAAGAAAAGCACGGTCGAGCTGCCCTCGAATTCGTGCTGGCCATGTCGAATGCCGATTGCTAACAATTCAGGCTGTCACGGGCTCACGGTCAACTCACGATGGCCACGATGACGCGATGAACACGATGAACCGTTAGTTTTTGTCATCGTGCTCATCGTGCCATCGTGGGCATCGTGCAGGAGCCGTCGGCCAGTGACATTGGCAGGGTCGGTCGGATAAGTGATTGAGGTCGAGAGCGCAAACAAACGCGCACATGCGCGAACAGTTTTGGTTGGGTATGGGGTACTCGAAACTGACAAAGGACCTCGAAATCGTCGAGGTGTTGCTGACCGCGTCGCAGCGTGATGACTGGTTGGCTCGAAACGCGCGCCGTGGTTCGTCGGGTGGGTCGTAGCCTCATTCCCGCCGGCTGCGTGATCTTTCCCATCGTCCCGCACCCCTCGCCCGAACACCGAAGTCGAGTAGACTTCGCGCACTGACGTCTCGATGCGCGGCTGAGTGAGAAGAGGAGCTTGGAATCATGGAGCAACGGCGGTTCGGGAATTCCGGGTTGAGCGTGTCTGTCCTGAGCTTCGGAACGATGACGATCGGTGGGCAGGATCGATTCGGGAAGATGGGCAATCTGAACGCCGCCGATACGTCGCGCATCCTCGACGTCTGCCGTGAGGCCGGCGTCACGACGCTCGACACGGCCGACGTGTATTCCTTTGGCGTCGCGGAAGAGATCCTGGGCGAGGCGTTGGCTGGCCGCCGCGACGACTTCGTCCTGGTCACCAAGGCCTACATGCGGCTTGGCGTTGGGCCGCACGAAGTTGGCCTCTCGCGCAAGCACCTGGTTCAGGCGTGCGAGGCAAGCCTGCTCCGGTTGCGGACCGACTACATCGATCTCTACATGGCGCACCAGCCGGACATGTGCGTGGCGGTGGAGGAGACGCTCCGGGCGTTCGATGACCTCGTCACCCAGGGCAAGGTCCGCTACGTCGGCTGTTCGAATCATTCCGCCTGGCAGGTAATGAAGGCGCTGGCCGTGTCCGATCGCTCCGGGCTGACCCGATACGTCTGCCAGCAGGTCAACTACTCGCTCCTCGCTCGCGACGTCGAGCACGAGATCATCCCGCTCGGTCTCGACCAGTCCGTCGGCCTGATGGCGTGGAGCCCTCTCCACGCGGGACTCCTCACCGGCAAGTTTCGCCGCGACGCGCGACCGTCGGTCAGCCGCCTCAACGAGCTCGACGCGCCCGGCACGATCGACTACGAGCGCGTCTACCGGATCGTCGACGTGCTCACGGACATTGCCAGGGCGCGCGAGGTCACACCCGCGCAGGTGGCGCTGAACTGGGTGTTGAACAAGCCCGGAGTCGACACGGTGATCCTGGGGGCGCGCGACGAGACGCAGCTGCGGGACAACCTGGCTGCGGCCACCTGGCGGTTGTCAGCAGAGGAAATGGCACGCCTGGACGAGGTGAGCGCGCTCCCGGAACCGTATCCAATGTGGCACCAGCACAAGTTCGGGATCGAGCGGAACCCGCGCTTGCCGTCGATGCGTGGCTGAGTGAATTGTTGTTCCCTGACTTCTCGAGGGTGGGACTACCGCGCGGGCGGCGGATTGACCCGCCGCTCGCGCGGCTCAAGGTACATCGTGAAACGTGCCAGCGTTCGCTGACGAGCTGGCGCCTTACGCTACTTCGCGGCCGGCATTTTCAGGACGCTGGCCGTGATGGTGTCGCCCTTCATGACGCCCGTCAATTCCACTTCGTGTCCGGCATGGGTGGCAATCTGCTTCGAGGTCTGATTGGCAAGCTGATAGACCTTCCCGTCTGACACGAAGACGTACTTGCCCCCCTTCTTCACGCAGACCGTCGTGCAGTCGGCGTCTGTCATCTTCTTGCCGTCGTGCTCGCCACCCGGGTGTTTCTCCTTGCACATACTGTCGCTGATCTTGCCCTTCCACGTTTGCTCCCCAGGCTTCGGGGCCTGGGCGTACGCCGAGACGGATACAACTACGCCGAGCGCCACAATGAGTCCGATGACTTTTCTCATGATGTTCTCCGATTCCGCTTTACGCAATCCACGAATCAGGAATGGGACCAGCGAACGCGCTGAAGTATACGCCCGGAAGGGGCTTTCGGGGAGACTCGTCAGTTGAGCTGAGGCGTGGAGCCCCGCGTGTTCGCTCACAGCCCTTGCGTCACGACCGTCGTCACGAATGTCAGCGTCGAACCGTTTGCCCTGGCCGTGACTTCCCAGCATCCCACCGTTGGGAAAATCAGGGAGGAAGGCTGGAAACCCTTTCCAAGGAAATCACTCGGCATCTCTGTGGTCAAGGGCCGCGCCTCGCCGTCCAGTCGTCGCCCACTCACGGTCAGGGGGCCATCGGTGGCCAGGAGCCATAGGAACTTCATCTTGAGCGATCCATCCGCCAGCACAAACCCAGGGCCGCCTTTCCTGAAAACGACGGTGCCATCTGGCCACAGGGAAGTCCAAATCGCGCCGTTTCCATAGATAAAGGGATTGTCTCGCGGGACCGCGGCCTTCGATAGAACGGCTTCTGGCGGAGTGTTATGGTTTGGGACCGTGACCGCACAGGTAGCAGATCCACCGGGAACCTCGGATAGGAGCAGACCCAGACACCAGGAACAAACCAGCCAGGGCGGACGCAATCAAAGTGTGGTGACCCATCGCAGGTACCTCTAGATAAGATTCTCCCTCAGCCTTTGGCTTCGGCGTTCGCGCGGTTGAGCAGCGCCTTCATGTACGCAAATCCATAGGCGGTCTGCGTATAGTTGCCGCCCACCATGGTCGGGCTGTGGTCGAGGATCACGATGCCGTCGAAATTGACGTCGCGAAGCGCTTTCATGATCTTCCACATGTCGTAGTAGCCGTCATCCATGAACGTCTCGACGAAGTGCGGCAGGGGTGCGCTGACGTTGCGGAAATGAATCTTCCAGATCTTCTTCGCACCAAAGGAGCGAATCATCTCCTCGGGATCCTTTCCGGTCAGCGCCTTGCCGCCTTCGAGCCACGTCCCGCAGCACAGGCAGATCCCCACGTTTGGACTGTTCGCGATCGCCATCGCCCGCTTGTAGCCCTCGAAATTGCCGAAAATGCAGCGCGGCACGCCGGCCAGCACCGGCACCGGCGGATCGTCGGGATGGATGCCGATGCGCACGCCGGCCTCTTCGGCCACCGGTGCCACCTGCTTGATGAAGTAGGTGTAGTTCTCCCAGATCTCTTCCTTCGTGAACTCGCGTCCGTGGGAGAGCGGCGCCGTGAAGACCTTCCCGTCCCAGTTGCCGCGAGCCTGCGGGACTGTTCTGATCGAACTCGCGGGCCGACGCACCGCGAACCATGGTGCGTCCGCTCGTCCAGATGCCATTCCCCATGTGGGCGTACGTGGTGTAGCCGATGCCGGCCTTACCCAGATTGCGAAGGTACTGTTTGTAATCCTCGATCTTCTGATCCCGGCCGGGGAGGTTGAGCGTCACCTCGGGCATGTTGTGGACGCTCGTGTTGCCGATGTTCCACACCGTGATCCCGGCGTCCACGTAGCGCTTCTTGATCTGCATGAAGCCTTCGGCGGTGCGCAGGTCCGGCGGCGAGCCGACGCTGACATACCCGGCGCCAAGCTGCTTGAGGAACAGAAGCTGCTCGTCGGAGGGAGTCGCCGGGGATTGGACGCACAGCTTGATGCCCGGCGCGATCTTCTGCACGGCGCCCGTGGCGGAACCAGCGAGGGCGGCGGCTCCGAGCGTTCCGAACGCCATCCGGGCAAAGTCCCTTCGACCGATTTCATTGTCCGTCGCGCGGTGTGTCATTGGAGGCGACCCCCGATACTCACGGTCCGCGAAGGAATAACCTTGCCACTTGGTTATTCCTTCGTGGACCCTTAGCTTCGCAGCCAGATTGTAGCGCTCCTCGAACGGGCGCGCACGCGGCAGGTGTGAGTGAGGTCGACGGCTCAGCCGATAGACGTGAAGGCGCTGACCGCGTACCACACGCCGAAGATCAAGCCGGCGGTCCCCAAGGCCGGCACCACGCGTTCAAGCCGTGTGGCCACCGGACCGCGGACCAGACCATAGCCAACCGCCGCAGAGACGAACGCCATCGACAGGGCGGTGGCGGCGGCGAAGAGGAGCAAGCCCGCAACGGCGTTCACGCGGTCGGCGACTGACGCGACCAGCAGGATGCCGACGCCCGCCGATCCTCCCAGGCCGTGCATCAGACCGATGCCGAAGGCCGTCGCTGGCGATCGGCCCATGCCGTCTGCGTGGCGATGCGGATGCGCGGCCGGGTGGCCGGCGTGCGCCGCATGCTCGTGCACGTGGGGGTGCGTATGACGAATCTCGCCGTGCCGGTGCGAGTGCGAATGGAAATACCCGCGGCGCCAGCGCACGAGCAGGCGAACCGCGAGAAACGCCGTGACGACGCCCACGAGGAACTCGGCCGCGCGTCCTACGGCGTCGGGCAGCTGCGCCCCGAACATCACAATCGGCACGCCGAACACGAAGAGCGTCGTCGCGTGCCCGAGGCCCCAGAAGAGGCCGAGCACCGCGGCACGCCATCCGCCACGCCGGTCATCCGACAGGATGAGCGTCGAGACTGCGGTCAGGTGGTCGGCATCGGTCGCATGCCGTGCGCCCAGCAGGAGCGCGACGACGAGGCCGAGGGTCAGGCCGCCGCCGCCGAGGCCGAGAATCCAATTGTCAAGCACGTGCACGCTCCGCGTTTTCTCAGCCGTGCTCGATTCCGACCAACTCTTCCAGCCCGGGCCGAGCCACCTGCCTGGAAGGCTGCCAGTCGACGAGTCTGCCCTCTCGCGGAATGCGAAGCGCGATCGGTTGGGGGTTGGAGTCGAGCGGCACCGCCTTGCGCGGGTTCGCGTAGACCGCGTGCTTGCCGTGCTCCTTGTACCACTCGGCCACCGAAGCGTTCTGGTGCATCTTCTCGACGATCTGCCGCCAGCCGACGCCGGTGTTGTAGGCGCAGAACGAGATCTCTCCCATCTGCGTCGCGTACGGGATGATGCACATCTCGGTGCGCCGGAAGTCGTACGTCCACAGATCCTGAAACCACATCCCGGCGACGAACATCAGCAGCCACTCGTCCTGCTTGCGGTCGCCGTTCTCGCTGGCGCCGAGCCTGCCGCCGAGATGACCGCCGCTCTGCTTGTCGTATTTCTTGACGAGGTCGATCAGTCGAAATCCGTGCGGCGCCTTCGCGGGCGTGTAGTTCCGCAGAAGGCTCAGCGCCGACTGCAGCTTGGTCAGGGCGGGCCCGCGCGCGCTGTCCGCGATCGTGCGGGCATCCTTCAGAAACTGCTCCACGTCGACGAACGCGCCGAGCGGCGCCCACTCGCGCGTGCGCTTGCTGACCATGAACGCCGTCCCGATCCCGCAGTCCGGATGGCAGCCGCATTTCAGCGTGCCCCAGTCTGCACCCGGTCCCTTCACCAGGTCGGTGACATCGGAGAGCGAGCTCGAGGCCGATAGCGGAAACCAGTCGCGAAGCGGCTCGGTCACGCCCGTCTGTTTCTTGAGGTCCTCGGCCAGATGCGACAGCGTGTAGCGCTTCGCGTGACGTTCCTCGTCCGAGATGTCTTCGTCACGGCCGGTGAACGACACGGGCTGGAACGAGACGAAACTGATCTTGTCGCAGTTCTCGAGCGCGAACTTGACGATTGAGCCAACCTGATGGTTGTTGACCGTGTTGACGACCGTGACGACGAGGCAGACGTCGATCCCCGCGGCATAGCAGTTCTCGATCGCGCGCAGCTTGACGTCGAAGAGGTTGCCGACCTTGCGGTGAGCGTTCGCCGCTTCGCCCACGCCGTCGAACTGCAGGTACGCGATCCGCAGGCCCGCCTCACGCGCGGCCTTCGCGAACGCGGGCTCCTGGGCCAGGCGAATCCCGTTGGTCGCCGCCTGGACGCTGAAGTAGCCGATGCCGGACGCATACCGCACGGCGTCGAGGAAGATCGGCGAAATGGTGGGCTCGCCTCCGGAGAACTGCACGGTCATCTGCCGCCGCGGCTTGACGGTCAGCGCGTCGTCCAGAAGCTGCTTCACTTCGTCGAGCGTCAACTCGTGGACGTAGCCGACCTGATTCGCGTCCATGAAGCAGGGGTCGCACATCATGTTGCAGCGGTTCGTCAGGTCGATCGTCAGGACCGCTCCGCGCCCGTGCTTGATGGACGACGTGCCGTGATTGTGCAGCGTGTCCGTGATCGCATCGAAATCGCGGCCGGGGAAGAGACCCTCGATCCGGCGCAGGAAATCGGGATTGATGGCCAGCGTGTCGGTGAACGTTCCGTGCTGCGGGCAGGTCTTCTCGACGATGACCTTGCCGTCGCGCTCGACGATGTGGGCTTTGATCTCGCCGACGTTCTGGTTGACGAGGGAGGCAATGGACTGTTCTCCCGCGAGAATCCGAGTCCTGGCTTCGCGCACGCAGGTGGGGCAGAGCGAGTCGGTCGTCCTGGGCCAGCCCAGTTGCGGCTTCGAACGCTCGGCGCTCTTCATGAGCGGCGCCGGGCGCCCACTTGGGTTGAAATGATGGCGACTGGAATTGCCGGTTGACGGCCTGGAACACCGGCCAGGCGAGCCGGGCGCCGTAGGTGGCAGCTGTCTCGAGCGGGTCTCCACACGTTCATCCGGATCGATCTCCCGGGCAAGAGCTCGCACGGCATGCCGATGGGGATGCTGCCCAAGCAGCTGAAAAAGCCTCGGCGAACTATAGCACACCGCTCTCGGCCGTCCGATCTCAGGTGCTCGCGCACGAACGTCTCGAGCTTCGCGCGATCGGTCTTGCCGCGCTCGGTCAGCGGAATCCGCTCCAGCCAGACGATCGTTCGAGGGATCTTGTGGGCCGCCAGGCGTGCCGCGCAGAACTGTCGAATCTCCGGCGCGGTCACGTCGTGGCCATGGGTCACCACACAGGCCACCACCTGCTGGCCGCGCACCGCGTCGGCGACTCCCAGCACCCGGACATCGTCGATGCCGCGCATCGACCGCAAGACCTGCTCGACTTCTTCCGGCTGGATCTTCTTTCCCGCGACGTTGATGAACGACGATGCGCGGCCGGTGAGGATCAGGCGCTGCCGGGCGTCGAAACGGCCGAAATCGCCCGTCAGGAACCCCCCGTCCGTGAATCCTTCATCGGCCGGCGCCTGCCCGGCGTAGCCGGAGGAGACCGCGTCGCCCGCGACGTGGACTCTTCCGCCATCGATCGGCCCGCCCTCTACGTCGTCTGCCGGGTCTTCGAGGCGTGAGCGTGACGGTCACCCCGGGTAGCGGTCGGCCGACAGTGGCGCCGTGATCGATGTCCGGCGAGTCGTCGAAGGAAATACCTCCGCTCTCGCTCGTGCCGTAGAACGAGTGGATCTTGACGCCGAACGTTCGGGCGAACGCATCCGCCATGACCGGGTCGAGCGGCGCGCCGGCGCTGACGAGCGTCTCGAGCACGCGCGGCCAGGCGATGGCGTCCGGGTTGTTGGCAAAGTGAGCAAACATGAACGGCACGCCGTGGAAACACGCGCGCTCCGTATGTCGTCGCGTCGGCGTGCAACTGCTGCGGGATGAACGCCTCTCGCAGGACGATTGGCGTTCCCTGGAGCAGCAGCGGCATCACCAGATTGCCGAGGCCGTACGCGTGCGAAATGGGGATCGCGGCAATCTGGCAATCATCAGGGCCGATGTCCATGGCCGTCGTGATGTGGACCGTATCCGCGACGAGTTGTGACTCGCGTGTGAACGTGGCCTTCGGCAGCCCAGTGGACCCTGAGGTGACTTTGAGCGCGGCGGCGCCGCGGTAGATCTGCGGTGCGGGGACAGCGTCGATCAGCCTGACGGCGACGAGCGCGGGCGCAAACGGTGTCGCGGTGCCGAGCGCCTCGAGTCCTGGCGTCGCAGCCGGCAGAATCGCGATCGTCGCGCCGAAACGCCGGGCCAGCGCCGCAATCTCCGCCGTCGGAGTTCCCGCATCGGCCGGCATCAGCGCGATGCCGAGGCTGCGGCACGCCAGCCAGAGCGGCGCCGCGGCTGATCTGTTCCCGACAGCCGAGATGACGAGGTGGTCGTTGCAGCGGGGCTCGAGCCGGGGTCCACGCCGAGGCCAAGCGCTTCGAGTTGGGCTCGCTGCTGCAGATGGGCGGTCCAGATGTCATCGGCCGAGAGGCTCGCGCCGGCGGCGGGCAGGTGAATCAGGAGACGGTTCGGGCTGTCCCGCCTGACCCGATCAAATCGTTCGACGATCTCGCTCAATCGAGCTTCTTTCCTCGCGTCCCGTCATATGGCAAAGGTGGCAAGTATACTGAACCGGCGCAATGGATCCGCTCAATTTTCTGCCGCACAAGCCGCCCATGCGGCTCATCGAGCGGGTGACGGAGCTCGTCCCCGGCGAGCGCGCGGTCGGCGGCCGCGACGCGGTCTCGACAGACTTTTACTTCGATGGACACTTTCCGGGGCAGCCGATCGTTCCGGCCGTGATCCTCGTCGAGATGCTCGCGCAGGTGGGCGGGCTGGCCGCGGGCGCACCGAGGACGGCGAGCCAGAGACGACGTTACAGCTCAGGGTCGCGGGCCTCGGACCGTTCAAGTTCCCCGCCGCGGCCGGTCCCGGCACCTACCTCGAAGCGCGCGCGCGCGTCGCCGGCCGCCTCGGTGGTCTCTACAAGATAGAAGGAGAAGTGACGGCGGACGGACGGGTCGTGGCCACAGGCAGCGTCACGTTGGTGAACAACGCAATGCTGAATGCTGAGTGCTGAATGCTGAAGTGAATGCTGAATTGCCCCTTTCAACATTCAATTCTGAACTTCACCATTCTCAATTCACTTCAGCATTCAGCACTCAGCATTCAGCATTGCTCTTACACCGATGACCAGCCGCCCGCGTTCCGGCGTGACGTCGCGCCTGCGTCGCGTCGTGTGGGAACTGCGAACCGAAGGCGCCGGACCCGCGCGGGAAGCCGCGGCGATTGGCCTCGGCGTCTTCATCGGATGCTCCCCGCTCTATGGGTTCCACCTGCTTCTCTGCGTGGCCGTCGGATGGTGCCTCGGGCTGAACCGCCTGAAGATGTATCTCGCGGCGAACATCTCGAACCCGTTCGTGGCGCCGTTCCTGATTCTGACGGAGCTTCAGACCGGCGCGTGGCTCAGGCGAGATCAGCTGCACGCGCTCACGCTCGACGCCGTCAGGAACGTCGACCCCTGGAGCTTCGGCGCCGATCTCATCGTCGGCAGCCTCGTCGTCGGCGGCGTGCTTGGGGTTCTGAGCGGAACCGCCACCTACTTCATGGCCCGCACCGGCAGCGACGATCCGTGGTTTGTCGCGCTCGTGCGCCGCGCCGCGGATCGCTACGTGTCCACGAGCATCACGGCGTGGGAGTTCGCGCGTGGAAAGCTGCGGGGCGACCCGCTCTACCGCACCGTCCTGACAGAGTGCACGCTGCCTTCGGGCGGGACGCTCGTGGACGTCGGCTGCGGTCAGGGGCTCATGCTGGCGTTGCTCGCCGAGTGCGAGGCGGCGTGGCGCGCGGGCACCTGGTCGTCGTCCTGGCCGCCGCCAGCGGTGTTCGACCGGCTCGTCGGCATCGAGACACGGCCTCGCGTCGCGGCGATCGCCCGCCAGGCGCTCGGCGAGGCCGCGGCGATTGTCGAAGGTGATGCGCGCACGCATGTGCCGGACGGAGCGCGCGTCGTGCTGTTCTTCGACGTGCTTCACATGATGCCGGCCGCGGATCAGGAGCAGCTGCTGGCGTCCACGGCCGCAGGTCCTCGACGCCGGCGGGATGATCCTGATTCGCGAACCGGATGCCGGCGCCGGCTGGCGCTTTTCCGCGGTCCGCGCCGGCAACACCGCGAAGGCGATGCTCACCGGCAACTGGCGGCAGCGATTTCACTTCAGAACCGCGCAGGAGTGGACGGCCTGCTTCGCCCGTCTCGGGTTCCACGTCGACGTGCGCGGCACCGGCGAAGGAACGCCCTTCGCCAATCGTGCTCTTCGTGCGTCGGAACGGCGCTGCGCCTCGGAGGCTACGGACTGCGCGCGAGTCTGCGTGAAGCCGCCGACCTTGACGATCTCCAGTCGCGGCGCGGCCATCGGCGTCGAGCTCGCCGCCGAACCAGAGGGCGCAGGCGATCCGCTGGTCGCCGGCGGCGGACCGGAACGATTGGCTCCAGCGTGCGCGCGACTCTCGGCGCCGCAGCGTCCCAACAGAATCGGATGTCCGACCACAACACCAGCGTGCGCCCCCGTCGCTTCGAGGCAGCGTCACGGCGAACCCGAGCTCGTGCGCGCGGAGAAAATTGCGAACGGTGGAGAGCGATCGGGAGCCGCTGACCAGCGTGGTTTCCGGCTCGAGCGGCCACGAGAACACCTCGTGCGCGCCGCCTGCGCCGGCACTCCAGACGCGCACGTGACTCGCTGTTCGATCGAACACGTGCCAGGTGTTCAGGCTGGCCCATTTGGCTTCGATCGCGCGGCGCCAGAACGATCTCCCCGGATCGATCGCTGCGCGTCCGGTAGTTCGAGAAGGCGACGATGCCCAAGCGCCGCTTTTGCGAGCAGGAAGACAGCCATGACCGCGAGCGCCGCGACGCCCGGCGCGCCGCCCGCGCGAACGTCCCGCGATCCAGAACGCCGCCGGCCCAGCGACGCAGAGTGCGAGGAGCCAGGGATCCGCCATGGCGACGAGCGGCACGCTCACGACCGTGTCGACGAACGGCCATCCAGCGACGGAGCCGGGCGCTCGAGAGGAGGTCGAGCAGCACGTGGCTCGCCGCGCCGATCCAGGCCGAGCGCGCCAGTAATGCGATATCGGGTCGGTCTGGCGAAGACGTGGACGGCCGCGGCGGTCAGGAGCGCGCACGCCAGCGTCCCGACCATCGTGTGCGTTCCGACCTCGTGCACGCGAAGGTACCGGTCCCAGCCAAACGGCATGAACACGGCGTCGAGATCCGGCGAGAGCGAACCCAGGACTGCGGCGCGCGACGCAGCCGCGCCCCGGCCCGTCGAGCGGGCGAGTCGAGCGTGAGGACCCCGATCAGGGTGCGGCCGAACGCCACGTGCGACACAGGATCCATCTGGTGACTGCGGCATGCGAGAAGGGTCTATGCTACGGCGTCAGCTCGAGCCCGCCGTAATCGTCACGCTGCGCGTCCCAATACCGGTAGAAGTGGTACCAGAACTCGGGATGCTCACGAATCTGAGCGGCAAGGGCGTCAGCAACCTGCTGTGCCGCGGCCGTATGCGCCTCGTCGCGCGGAACGTCGCCGGCGACGTAGATGGGCTGTGCCAGGGCGTGCCTTGAATCGGCCCGGGCCGATGCGCTCGATGGAGCACGGAAGCAGGGGGGCGCCGCTCACGTGCGCCATCAGCAGCGGCGTGCGGAGGAGCCAGGCCGCTCGTCCGAACAACGTTGACCGCCACGCGGTCCTTGCCGTAGTGCCGATCGACGAGCATGGCGACGATGCGGTTGTCCGCCAGGCACCGGCGAATCTGCAGCGCCGTGTCGAGCGACTGCCGGACCTCGATCGTTTCCGCGCCGAGCTTCTCGCGGATCTCCAGCCGGATCCGGTTGACGGTCGGGTCCGCCTCCGCCATCGCGACAATCGTGAGGGGCAGATCGAGCGCGCTTCGAATCAACAGGCTGCCGACTTCCCAGTTCCCGTAGTGCCCGGTGATGAGGACGATCCCCCGTCCCGCGCAAGGAGGCTCTCGAACACCTGCCGGTGTTCGTCGACGATGTCGAAGAGTTGGCGGGGATCCCCGCTCGGAGGTTCCCAACGCGCGCAGAAAATCGATCGCGTCGCGCGCGTAGCTCCGGAGCGTGTCCAGGGCGCGCCGCTCCAGTGACGCGCGGCTCTCGTCCGGAAAGAGCGCTGCGAGGTTGTCGGCGATCGCCTCGCGCGTGCTGGTCATCCATCGCCAGGCCAGCCAGGTGCCGACGTGTCCGATCGCATACGAGACGGCCCGCGGCAGCGTGCGGACGCCGTGATACGTCGCCCGTGAAAATCAGCCCGTTGTTGAGCCCGTGCAGCGTCCAGCGGCGGGGGACCACGATCAGAGGCGCTCGATGAAGCGATAGTAGACAGCCAGGAAGCAGGTGCGGGTCGTGTCGCGCACCGGCCGCAATTTGCTTCGCTCGTCCGGCGTAGACCGCCGTGACCGGCACGGTCGTGATGCGCGCCCGCCGGCGCGACGAGCTTGACCAGCATCTCGGTCTCGATGTCGTAGCCGCGCGCCCGGAGCGGAAGCCCGCGCAGCGCATCGACGCGGAAGACGCGGAAGCCGCACTGCGTGTCCGAGAAGCGGATGCCGACGAACCACGACAGCACACGGCTGCCAAGCCGATTGGCGTGGTAACGCGACGCCGGCATGGCCTCGCGCCCGAACCGGCGTTCGCCGAGCACGACATCGACGCCCGGTTCGGGCGGCCGCCTCGAGAAGCAGTGGCGCCTCGCCCGGCAGATGCTGCATGTCGCCGTCGAGAATCAGCGCGTGCGTGAAGTCGCGGGCGACGAGCCACTCGATCGCGGAGCGCACCGCGTGTCCCTTGCCTCGATTGTTGCCGTGCTCGAGCACGTCCGCACCGGCTCGACGCGCCAGGCTCGCCGTCGCGTCGGTCGACCCGTCATCGACGACGAGGATGCGATCGACCTTCCCGCGCAGCCCGTCGATCACCTGCTGGATGGTCCCGGCTTCGTTGAAGGCCGGGATGACCGCGACGGCGCGGATCGGCGCGCTCACGCCGCCCTGCCGCGCCCGACGAGCGCGAGGATGGCCGGCAGCACGAAAAGAGAAGCGCCCGCGAGCGTGACGATGCTCACCGCGGACACCAGGCCGATCGACCGCAGCGGAGGATAACTGGACGTGACGAGCGTGCCGTAGCCAAGGAGCGTAATCGCGGCCGCCACGAGGATGACCGGCGCGAGCTCCTCGACCGCCTGCCGTGAATCGCCCCGCTCGCGGTAGCGGTGCACGACGTGCACGCCATAGTCCACGCCGATGCCGACCAGCGTCACCACGGCGAAGAGCGCGAAGAGATCGAGCGCGATGCCCGCCAGCGCAAGCGCGCCGGCCGCCCAGACAATGCCGACCGCCGTCGGCGCCAGCGACAGCAGAGACAATCGCCAGTTGCGAAACGCCATGAACACCAGCGCCACCACAATCACCGTGCCGATGGCAAGGCCCTTTGGCGAACTGCGGAAGAAAGCGGTCCGCCAGCTCCCGGTTCACGAGCGGCAGGCCGGTGAGCGTGCCGTTGGATCGGCTTCGCGCACCCGCGTCTCGAGCGCCTCGGCCTCCTCAGGACTCGACGGAAACGCATACGTCGCCAGCAGCCAGCGATCGTCCACGCGCGCGACGAATCGGCCGATGAGGTCGGCCAGCCCGTGCGCGACGTATCCCTCGTACGTCAGATGACCGGGCTCGAGCAGCGCGGGGAGTCGCTCCCGAAACGGATCGAAAGACCCCGGCTTGAATCCTTCTGACTTTTCAGCCTCCACCAAGGCATCGGCCGTGACGGCCGCCGAAAGCCCCGCCTGACGAACCAGCGCTCGACGCCGATCTGCGTCGCTTGCGAGGGGAGCAGCGCCGTCGGCGCCTGCACGGTCATGCCAGGCAGCGCGCGCGCGAGGTCGGCGTGAAGCCGCTCGTTCGATTCCAGCAGCTCCTCGAGGTTCGTTCCACTCGCCATCACGACATAGACATCGTCTGGCAACCCGAACATCGGTCCTATGCGCTGGAGAAGTTCGGCGCCTGGCGTCACGGATCGCAGTTGATCCAGCGTCGGATTGATGCGCAGTCGGGTTGCGGCGACAGCCAGGAGAACGGTCACGAGGAGAGCCACGGCGAGGACGACTCTGTGCCGCCGCTCGACCCATGCCGCGAATCGCGGCATCGACAGCGACCGCACGGGCCGTGCCGGACGTCGCCGCGGCAACAGCGCCGGCACCAGCACGAGCGTCAGGATTCCGCAGAGCACCATGCTGTGGCCGATGAGCGCGCCCAGTTGCTCGAGGCTCGGGAAAATCCACGAACGTCAACCCGTAGAACGTCGCGGCAGTCGTCCACATCCCGAGGAGCATGCTCGACGCCGGTCCGCCCAGGCCGTCGATCGCCGCGGCCGGCTCCGCGCCCGCGCGAACCGCGAGCGTGTATCCGACATACAGCAGGACGACGCCGTCCACACCGAGGCCGAAGAGCATCGCGCTCGATGCCGTCGCCGCCGTCGACAGCGTGGCGCCGGCAAACCCCAGCATGCCGAGCGTCAGGACGAGCGAGAGCGCCGAAGGGATCGAACCCACGAGGACGAGCCAGGGCGAGCGAAAGACCAGGAAAAGCAGCGGCAGGATGAGCGCGAGCGATCCCACCGTGTTGAGGATGCTCTCACGCCGGATCACGGACTCCGTTTCCACGGCAATCCGATGCCCTCCCGCGAACTGAACCTGCAGTGGCGGACGTTCGTCGTCCGGACTCACTGGCTCTCCGGCTCGAGCGGCATGCCGGCCCATCTCGTCGCGCAACGCGTCGAGCCGCGTCATCAGCGCGCGGGAGAAGTCGGCGTCGAACGGTGGTTGCGATGGCTTCGCGATCAGCAGGCGGCTGCGGAGGTCGGACGCCACATATCCGCCCTCGGTGACGCCGAGATTGATGCCGGCCTGCGCGCTCCCGAGTTGCTCGCGCAGCAGGTCGTAGAGGCCGAGCGGGTCGTGCCTGACCATGCCGGCAATCGCCGGCGACGGCACCGCGAGCAGGGCGCGCCGGCCGCGAAGAGACGCGACGAGCCCGTCGCCGCTGAAGCGGGAAAGCGCACGGCCAAGATGGTCGTCGTCAAGAAGCAGCAATCGGTGGTCCGCGAGCCAGCTCAAGTCGCGCGATTCGTCCACGCGACCGGTATCCACGCGGACAATGTCCGGCGTTTCTCTCAGGCGCTCGCCCCAGGCGTCGACGTCATCCTCGTACTCGGAGATCTCGTGGCCGCCGGGGGCCGTCAGCACGACGTACAAGTCGTCGACGCTGCCAAATGTCCCCACAAACGTCCGAAACGCCGGGACGACCCGACCGTCCCGCGGCAGGAGGCTGAGCACATCGGTGTCGAAGCTCAGACCCCGCATGCCCGCGATCGAGACCGCGGCCAGGCATGCGGTGCAGAACAGGACCACCGCGCGATGGCGCCGCGACCAGGAGAGGATGCTGGAAATGGGTGAGCTCACAGACGGTGGTGCGGCACCAGCGCTCGTCCTCGTCTTCTTCGCCTTCTTCACCGGGGGCGCCGCGCGGGCCTCTATGTTACGCTTCACGGCCAATCCATGCACGTACTCCTGCTGCGCCCAGTGCCCAAGAACGACCGTTTCGGGCTTGGACCGTTCTTTCGCATCGAGCCGCTCGGCATGGAGTACATCGCGGCGGCGCTCGAAGCCCGGGGCCACACGGTCACGCTCGCCGATCTGCGATTCAGCCGCTCGCTCGAACATCAACTTCGATCCACTCGTCGTTCCTCGCCGGGCCTGGTGGGCATCGCGGCCATGCACGCGCTCGAAACCGACGACGTCATGGCGCTGGCCCGTCGGGTTCGACAACTCGCGCCAGGCGTGCCTGTCGTCATCGGCGGGCACACCGCGGCAGCGTATCCGCACCCCTTCCTGCAGGATCCAGTCGATGCCGTGGTTCTCGACGATGGCGAGCGGGCGGTGCCACGGATCGCGGACGCCATCGACGCTGGCCGATCGATGCGCGAGGTTCCTGGCCTCATGCTGCGGGAGCCGTCAGGTGGGGCGATTCCGACGCCAGAGGATCCGGCGCCCTTCGAGCTGAACGACGTTCCTCTACCGGCGCGACACCTGGTCGCGACGTGGCGGCGTCACTATGCGTGCCTCGCCCACCGGCCGGCGTGGCTGATCGAGACCGCCCGCGGATGTCCGTTCCGCTGCTCGTTCTGTTCGATCTGGCAGCTGCACTCCCGTTCGGTTCGAGAGCGCTCGATCGAGTCCGTGTGCCACGACTTCGCCGAGTCGGGGGATCACGTGTTCGTGGCCGACGATCTGTTCTGGTACCACGCGCCGCGCAGCCTCGCGCTCGCCAGGGAGCTCCGGCGCCGCGGGATCAGGAAACAGTGGATTCTCGTGCAGAGCCGTGTCGATCTGGTGGCGCGCCACGCGGAGCTGCTGGAGGCCTGGCGCCCGATCGCCAAGGACTTCGATATTTTCTTCGGGCTCGAGGCCGCGACCAACGAAGGGCTCGACGGTCTGAAGAAGGACGCGACCGTCGACGAGACCGGGGAGGGCGTCGAGGTTGCGCGCTCGCTGGGGTATGGCGTCACCGGCAACTTCGTTATCGACCCCGAATGGCGCCAAGCGGACTTCGAGAAGCTGTGGGCGTTTGTCGAGCGCCACCAGTTGTATCAGGCGGGGTTCACGATTCTCACGCCGCTGCCAGGAACGTCGTACTTCGAAGAGATGCGCGCCCGCGTGCAGTCACGTCCATGGGCGCATTTCGACATGCACCATCTTCTCTGGGAGCCGGAGCTCGGACCGGAGCGGTTCTTCGAGCTCTATTGCGAAACGTGGCGTCGATCGGTCCTGAACCTCAAGGGCAGGAAGAGCCTGTGGCGCTGGCTCCGCGAGGTGGATCCCCGCAACATGTTGTTCCTGCTCAGCGCCCTCAGGCGTACGCAGCGAATGATGGCGCCCGAGCACTACATCTCTGAGTACGATCTGCCGCGTCCATGACTTCGGGGTCAGATCTTGTATTTCAACCTTTTGCGACTTTCGGGACGAGCAAAATGTTGAAATACAAGATCTGACCCCAATCAGCGCGCGGCAAAAGTCAGCGGGGCGGGGGCACGTCGTCGCTGATCTTGAACCAGGCCGCGTCGATGGCAGCGTTCGGCTTGACGTCGGTGAACGTCATCAGCTTCGTCTCGCCGGTCGGAAACGTCATCCGCATCGCCGCGAGGAGCAGCGACGTCCGGTCCAGCCAGAGCTCGAGTCGCGTCATGCCCTCCAGGATCTGCTTCCGTTTGGGCACCATCGTGATGAGGTAGGCACCGGGGTGGTCGTTGTTTGCGGGGCCTGCGGGCGCCTCGCTCGCGCTGACCTCGAAGTGACGGCGCAGCTCGTCGGGCGAGCTGTCCACGAAATACTTCTGAATCCTGCGCTGCGACGCGCCGATGTCCTTCACGCTTCGGAGGTTCGCGGACGGCCAGGAGATCGTCAGCCGATCGCCGTCGATGAGGATCACCCGTGCATCCGGATCCGTGTAGCGCAGCGCGACGCGCGCGGGCCGTTCGACAATCACGGTTCCACGTGCGATCACGGGCCTCGTCAGAAGCGTGGAGGTGGACGTTTCGACGAAAAAGGCGGTCAGGGTTTTGAGGCCCGCGTTCTGCTTCTGTCCGCGGGCGTACAGCTCATCGAACAAGTCCCGTTCGGGCCCGCGTTCGAAGTGTCCAGGACGCGAACCCGAGCTGGCGCTCGAGACCCCCGTCAGGACGACTGCCGTCACGACACAGACGGCGATCGCGACTGCCTTTTGAACGTTCACGATCCGGAATGGTAACGTACGCGCTATGACCGACCCGATTTCCATCGCCGGCCTGGGCGTCGTTTCTCCGTTCGGAGACTCGCCCGCCGGATTTCGGGACGCCCTTCTCGGCGGTGCGACAGCGATCGCGGCCGATTCCAGGTTCGAGTCATTTGACTGCCGCTCGAGGCTGGCGGCGCGGGTTGCGGGGTTCGACCCCGCGCAGTGGATCGCGCCGATGAAGCTGCGACGCATGGACACAACCGGCCCCTATGCGCTCGTCGCCGTGCGGCAGGCGATGGAGGACGCGAAGTATTCGGTGACAACCGACGGGGATGCCCGCGCCGGCATCGTGCTTGGCACCTACAGCGCCGGCGGACAGGCGACCAACGAGTATCTGGAATCGCTGTTTCGGGGCGGTCCGTCCGGCGCGCCCGCCTTGTTGTTCAACAGCACTGTCGGCAACGCCGCGGCGGGGTTGGCCGGGCTCGAGTACAAGCTGTGCGGGCCGAACGCGACGATCAGCCAGAAGGAAGCGTCGGGGCTCGCGGCGATTGCCGCGGCGGTGGATCTGCTGCGGCTCGGTCGCGCGGATGCGATCGGCGCCGGCGGGATGGATGCGATCTACGACATCTTCTATCGCGCGCACGATCGGTTTGGCGTCATGAGCGACGCCTCGGCCTTCGACGCATCGGTCGCCCCCTTCAGCCGATCGCGACGGGGCTTTGTGATGGGTGAAGGCGGGTTCGTCCTGTGGCTGACCCGCGGAGCTCAGGGAGGTTACGGCGAGATCCTCGGTGCCGCAGCCGCCAGCGCTGACTGCGCGCTCAATGCCTGGCCTTCGGATCCCGAGCCGCTCGTCCACACGATGTCGCTCGCTCTGGAGGACGCCGGACTCGTCGCCTCGGACGTCGCCGTGGTTTATGCCTCGGCGAACGCGACCGCTCGACTCGACGAGGTCGAAGCGCGCGCACTCGTCACGCTCTTCGGCGGTTCGGGCACGGTCGTCACCTCGATCAAGGGCGCCATCGGTGAAGGTGGCGCGTCGAGCGCCGCGGCCTGCGTGGCAGCCGCGCTCTGCGGGGCGGCCGGCCGAGTGCCGCCCATTGCCGGCTTAGAGGAGCCGGATCCGATCACACGCCCTCTGCGGCTGGCGAAGACGAGCGTGGAGGCGCCAGGAGAGATCGTCCTGGTGAACGGCATCGCGAGCGGCGGAGCGGTGGTCAGCGTCGTCCTGCGCATCCCCGCACAGCATTCACGAGAAGCTCAACAGTGACGTTTGAGGATCTGCAGCTCAACGGCCGTGTCGCCGTCGTCACTGGCGGATCCCGCGGCATCGGCCGCGGCATCGCCGAGCTCCTGGCGGAACGCGGCGCAGCAGTCGCCATCGCCTATCGCGAACAGGATGCGGCGGCGGCTGAGTTCGTTGCCGGAGTCCAGGGGCGCGGCGGGCACGCATGGGCTGGACGATGCGACGTTGGCGTCGAAGGCGACGTCGCGACCTTCTTCGAATCCGTTGCGAGAGAGCTCGGGCCGGTCGACATCCTCGTCAACAACGCCGGCGTCAATCGCGACGCGCACATCATCTTCATGGACACGGCGCGATGGACTGATGTGCTTCAGGTGAACCTCCAGGGCGCGTTTCACTGCACCAAGGCGGTGACCAGGGGTATGCTGGTGAGAGGGTGGGGGCGGATCATCAACATCAGCTCGCCGAGCGCGAGGATGCCGCTCTCCGGCCAGACCGGATACGCTGCGTCGAAGGCCGGACTGGAGGGGTTCACCCGCGCGCTCTCCCGCGATCTCGCGAGGAAGGGCGTGCTCGTCAACGCGGTCTCGCCCGGGCTGATCGAAACGGCGATGCTCGATTCCATGCCGGCCGAGGCGAAGCAGAACTATCTGAAGGCGATTCCGGTCGGCCGACCCGGCACGCCTCGGGACGTGGCGTCGCTCGTGGCGTTTCTGGCCTCGGACGCGGCTGCCTACATCACGGGGCAGGTCATCGGCGTCGACGGCGGTCTGTTGTAAAGCGTTGATCCATGTCTGATCCTTCCGGGGACCTGAAAGACGAAATCAAACGGGCGATTGTCCGGAGCCTGCGCCTGCCGATCACGCCCGAGTCGATCGAGAACGGCGTGTCGCTCTTTGGCGAGGGCCTCGGGCTGGACTCGATCGACGTGCTGGAGCTCGTCCTCGAGATCGAACGGACGTTCGGCGTGTCCATCACCGACGAGCAGACGGGGAACAAGGTGCTGCGGTCCGTCGATTCCATCGCCGAGCACATCACGGCCACCAGGAATCCCACGTGACTCTCCGGTCCACCGGAGCGGCGGGGTCCAGGCCTCGCGCGAATGCCATCACGGTGGACGTCGAGGAGTGGTTCCACATCTGTGGTTTCGATCCGCTTTCCCGGGAGCACTGGGAATGCCTGCCGTCGCGCGTTGTACTCACCACGCGGACGCTGCTCGACGAGCTCGATCGCGCGGGCGCGCGCGCCACGTTCTTCGTTCTCGGCTGGGTCGCCGAGCGCTATCCGGGGTTGATTGGGGAGATTCGCGCGGGCGGTCACGACATCGGGTCGCACGGGCACCTGCACCTCCGCGCGTACGATCTCGACGCGGACGCATTCGTCGCGGACGTGAGGCAGAGTGTTGCGGCCTTGCGCGCCGCGGGTGTCGAGCGCATCGACGGCTTCCGGGCACCTGAGTGGTCGATCAACGATCGGTCGCTGTGGGCGCTCGAATGCCTCGTCCGCGAAGGCATCACGCTCGACGCGAGCATGGCACCGGTCCGCATCGTAGGACGCGTCGACTACCCGCGGAAGCCGCACATGCGGGAGACCTCGGCTGGCCCGATCTTCGAGGTTCCGCCTCTGGTCGTCGATCGATTCGGGCACGCGATGCCGATCGGATGGGGGTGGGGCCTGCGCATGACCTCGCCGCGCAGGATGGCGCACACGATCGAAGCGGTCAACGCCGCGGGTCTGCCGGCCGTGCTGACGGTGCATCCCTGGGAAATCGACCCGGAGCCGCCGCGCGTCTCGCTCCCGGCGCGCCTGCGATTCGCGCACTACTTCTGCCTGAGCGGCTTCCGCGAGCGGCTCGCAGCCATCCTCTCGGCCGGTGATTTTGGCGCATTGTCTGATGTTCCGGGTCTGCAGGCGTCACGATGAGCTGGGGCTGCCCGTCTCCGGTTGCTGCCTGCAGCATTCTCCTGGTGTTCTTCGTTGCCGTCGCGCAGGCGCAGGACCTTCCACCGCTTCCGCGAATTGCGATCGACCAGTCAGTCGCGGATGCGCTTCCACCGCTTGATTCCGGCGGACCGCTGCCTTTCGCTCCTCTGGTCCGCGTGGCTGGAGCCGTGAGCGATCGTGCGCTCGACGATCGGCTCGGCGCTCTCTTCGCTCGCAAGATGCCCGTATGGCTGGCACTCGCGGCGCCCGCCACCGTGGACGGCGTTGCAGCGTGGCGCGCGGCGCTGCAGGGCTTGCTGGCCCGCCATCGCGAAGGCATCGCGATCCTGGAGATCGAGGCGGGCGCCGACGCGAAGATCGCCGCGTTTGCGACGAGGCTGGCATCTACCGAGGTGCGGTCGGCGCGCGAGTCGACACGGATCGCGCTCAATGGCTCCGGGGGCACGGGAGCCAGTACGCTCGACGATCTCTACACGTCAGAGCTTGCGCCATATGTCGACCTGCTGGTGCTCCCGGCGACGGCCGACCGCGCCGCCGCATCCGCGCATCTCTTGAAAGTCGATCGCGACGCACGACTGGCAATCCTTGCCGGGGATGCCGGCGACGAGGTCGAAGCGGTCGCGCGGCGAATCATCGACAGCCAGCTCGACACGGTGGGCACCGATGTCGCCGTCGTTGCCTGGCGGTCCTCCGGGCTGGTCCCGGCGGCGCTGCGGCGGCTCGTACCGATCGCGCCGCTTCTGCTCGGCGACATCACGGCGCTCGACGCCCCGGCAGCAAGCCTGACGTTGTCGCTTTCCGGCCGCGACGTCACGAGTTCGATTCGACATCGGCTGCTCTTCGACAACCGGACGTTCGCGACATATCTCGTGTATTGGGGAGACGCCTCGGAAGCCCCACTCGACGTGACGCTGACCCTGCCCGTCGACGGCGTGCCCATTCTGTACCGCCTGTCAGACGGGTCGAGGCTCTCCGCGTCGGGCTACTCGCGAAATGCCGAGTCGGGACTCGTGCGCGCGCGGGTGCCGCTGACCGGCGGTCCGATGTTCATGGATTTCAACGAGGGTGCGGCCGCCGTTTTTGCCTCACGGAGCGACGTCTCGGCGGAGCGCCGGTTGACGGTCCAGGAGATCATCGCCCGGCACCAGCAGCAACAGCGGACGCAGGACGCGGTCGTTCGCAACTACATCGCCTCGGCGCGCACGGAGCAGCACTTCCGTCCCACCATGACGGATCCCGGCTACGACGTGGTGACCGACAACCGGTATTACGTCTCGAGCGACGGCATCGAGTGGGAGGAGCTCTCGTTCTCGGTGAACGGATCCAAGTGGGGCGCCGATCGTCCGCCGTTTCCGCTGCTGCAGGCCGAGAAAGTGCTGACGCTGCCGCTCCAACTGCGGTTCGGCGCCGACTATCACTATCGCCTCGAGGGCACCGAGCGCGTCGGGGAGTACGACTGCTACGTCGTGCGCTTCGATCCTGCCGAGGATGACACGCGGTCGCTCTATCGGGGGACGGTGTGGATCGACCGCAAGACGTTCGCGCGCGTGAAGGTGGCGGCCGTGCAGACCCATCTCTCGGCGCCCGTGGCATCCAACGAGGAGATTCTGACCTACCGGCCCATAGTGTCGCTGGGCAACAGACCGGTCTTTCTCTTCACCGGCCTGACGGCCCGGCAGATCATCCTGATCGCCGGCCGGAACATCCTCGTCGAGAAGATGGTCTCGTTCACGGACTTTCGCGTCAACGATCCCGCGTTCGAGGATTCACGCGCTGGCGCCCGGCGCAGCGACAGCATCATGTATCGGGAAACCGACAAGGGGCTGCGCTACTTCGTGAAGCAGGGGAACGAACGCGTCGTCAGCGAGCGCGCGACGCGAACGGCTCGAGCCATGGCGATGGGCGTGACCATCGATCCGTCTGTACGCGTTCCCGCTTCCGATCCTCGGCATCAACTACCTGAACTTCGAGTTTCGCGGCCGTCAGGATACTCAGCTCGCGATACTGTTCGCCGGAGTGCTGGCCGCCGGCAACATCCAGAGACCCAAGCTTGGCGGCACGCCGTTCGATGCCAGCGTCGATTTCTTCGCCATCGCGGTTCCCTCGTCCGACCGGCTCTACGAGGCGTCCGGGGAGCTCGAGGATGAACGTCTGCTCACCTGGCCGCTCACGACCGGACTCAATTTCGGCTGGCAATTCACGCCGTTCCAGAAGGTGAGCGCGCAGTATCAGTTCAGGTTCGACGGCTACGTCCGCGATACCACGACCTCTGAAGCGTTCGTCGTGCCCGCGAGCACCGTCACCAACGGCTTTGGCGGCGGCTGGGAGTACCGGCGCGCCGGCTACAGCCTCGTCGTGAACGGCGCGTGGTTCTCGAGAGTCGGGTGGCACGACTGGGGCATCGAGCCCGATCCGGCGTCGGGTTCGACCTACGTGAAATACGGCGCGAGCATTTCACGCGATTTCTACTTCAACGTGTTCCACAAAGTGCACCTCAACGGCGCCTGGTTCGGCGGGCAGGATCTCGATCGCTTCGCCAAGTATCAGTTCGGGATCTTCGACGACACGCGGATCCACGGCGTTCCGGCGTCAGGCGCGCGCTTCGAGGAGCTCGGCATGGTGCGCGGATCGTACTCGCTCAACATCTTCGAACAGTACCGTCTGGATTTGTTCCTCGAGCAGGCCTGGGGCCGGGACCGCGCCCTCGACCCCGGGTGGCAGCCGATCACCGGAATCGGCGCCGCAGTGAACCTGCGGGCACCTTGGAATACCATTCTGCGTGTGGACGGCGGCAAGAGTTTTCTTCCGGAACGCTATCAGGGGATTGGATCGGCAACGCTGCAGATCATGCTGCTCAAGCCGCTCCGCTGACAACGCATGCGCACGCTCAAAGCCGACCTGCACGTCCACTCGTGCCACTCCCTCCGGAGCGGCAACCTGCGGTTCCTGAAGAGCCGCGACTGCTACTCACGTCCCGAGGACGTGTATCGGACGGCCAGGGCCCGCGGCATGGACCTCGTGACCATCACCGATCACGACTCGATTGGCGGCTGCCTGGAATACCTGGACCGCCATCCGGACGCGAAAGACTTCTTCATCTCCGAGGAAGTGTCCTGCAGGCTGCCGCAGGGCGACGTCGAAGTGCACCTCGGCGTTTACGGGATGGACGAGCAGCTGCACCGCGAGCTGCAGCCGCTTCGTCGCGATGTGTTCGAGGTCACCGCACGGCTGCGTGAGGCCGGTGTCTTCTTCGTGCTCAATCATCTGCTCCATTTCTACCGCCGGCAGCTTCCGCTCGACGCCTACCTCGAGCTCCTCAACGAGGTGCCCGGGGTCGAAGCGCGAAACGGCGCCATGATTCCGGAACACAACGCGCTCGTCGAGCAGATCGCGAGCCGGCGGGCTGGCATGTGCGCCATGGTTGGCGGCAGCGACGCGCACACACTCAGGCGGGTCGGGCGGACATGGACTGAGTCGCCTGTCGAAGGTGTCGAGGACGTCTCCGGCTTCCTCGGGAGCCTTCGCGCGTGCCGCTCGCGCCCCGGCGGACTGCACGGCGGGACGGCGTGTGTGGCTGGTGATGCCTACGGGGTCGTGGCCAGGTACTGCGCGAGCCTGCTCGGCGCCGGCCCACGCGACCACGGCTCGCTTCGCCGGGCAGCCTGTCTCGCCTTCTCGCTGATTTCGCTTCCCGCACAGTTCCTGCCACTGGCCATCGTCGCATCCGGCAAGCGCCGCGAAGCACGAGAGGTCCGGCGCGCCCGTTTCGAGCTGTCCGACTGGCTCGCGCGCCCAGCCGATCCCATCCAGCCGGTGGAGACAGAGGCATGAGCCGAAGGCGGGTCGCGATCACCGGCATAGGCCTCGTCACGGGCCTCGGAGCGAACCGCGAGGAGACGTGGCAGGCGCTGACCGCCGGACGGTGCGCGATCCGTCCCGTGACGGTCTTCGAGACCGACGGCTACCGCAGTCGCGTGGCCGCCGAAGTGCCGATGGCATCCGTCGACGCGCAGCTGACGCCGCTCGAGCGGCGGCGATGGTCGCGCAGCGATCGGATCGGCGTCGTGGCCGCGAAGGAAGCGATCGAGGACGCCGGACTGCTGACCGGCGCGGGCGATCGCCGGCGCTTCGGCGTCGTCCTTGGCGCTGGCACGGCCGACCTCCTGAGGAACGAGGAGTATCAGCACACGACGCTCTTCCGCGGCATTCGATACGCCCGTCCGTCCAAGGCCTGGAATCACTTCTCCAGCACGCCGGTCGACATCATCGCGTCGCGCTACGGTTTCGGAGGGCTTCGCTCGTGCGTGGTCGCGGCGTGCTCGTCGAGCACGATCGCCATCAGCCAGGCGGCGGACGCGATCCGCCTCGGCCGGCTCGACGCGGCGCTCGCGGGTGGAACGGACGCGATTGCGCGCCTGACCTTCAGCGGCTTCAACGCCTTGAGGTTGATGGATCCCGAGCCCTGCCGGCCGTTCGACCGCGATCGCGCCGGGATGAACCTCGGCGAAGGCGCGGCGATCCTGGTCCTCGAGGAAATGGGCGCGCGCGCGCGCGCGCGGGGCGACGATCTACGCCGAGCTGGCGGGGTCGAGCTTCTCCTGCGAAGCGTTCCATCCCACGGCGCCGGAGCCGGACGGCAGGCCGGTCACCGCCGTCGTGCGCGCCGCGCTCGGCGACGCGGGCCTTGACCCCGATGCGGTCGGTCACGTCAACGCGCACGGCACCGCGACACCCCAGAACGATCGCGCGGAGACGCGCGGCTACCAGGCGTTGTTCGGCGACCGCGTGAGCAGGATTCCCGTGACCTCGATCAAATCCATGCTGGGACACTGCCTCGGGGCCGCAGGGGGAATCGAGGCCGCCGTCCTGGCCCTGACGATCGCGCGCGGCGTGATCCCGCCAACCGTGCACCACGCGCAGACCGATCCGGAATGTCCGGGAGACATCGTGGCCAACGACGCGCGTGAGACGCGAGTCACCTGCGGCGTGTCGACGTCGCTCGGGTTCGGCGGGAACGACTCGGCCGTTGTCGTCACCGCGGTGTAATCGTCTCTCGCCCGAACTTCTTCACAGCAAGAACACAAACAGGAGACGAGGAGGTCAGGAGAGCCTGTTTTCTCCTGCTCTCATCTCCTGTGCATGGCTTGGCTGCTCGTCGCCGCGACCGGCTGCAACACGAGCGCGGACACATCCAGCAGAGGCCTGTCGCTCGCGGCCACGAAGCGTTGGAGGGACGGATTTCGTTCCGATGCCAGCGCCTGCCAGGTCGCCGCGAACTGTTCGAGCAGTGTGAAGTTGGACTCGAGCTTCCGCCGCAGCGTCTCGTCGTCCATCGGTGGCGCCGCGAGGCCCGCCTGGAGGTGACGCAGGAAGTCGACGCTCACGACGTTCGCTGACGCCCCCTCATACACACCCTGATCGACGAGATCCCAGGCGTGAAAAAGCTGCTGCATGCGCGCGTGCAGGACGAAGAAGCGCTTCATCAGCACATCGATAGAGCGCATGAACTCCGGATGCGTGTACCGGCGCTGGAAGTACAGGAGACCGGTGATTGCCCAGTAGGCGCCGTTGTCCCACGCGGCCTTGGCTGTCATCACCTGCGCGTTCCCCATGAGCGGATACTGGCCGCTGTAGAGGCGCAGGAACGCGTCGAACAGCCGAAGGTAGTTCGTGTTGAACGCCTCGGCCCGCGCGCGGATGTCTTCGCCGCGCGCGGTACGAATGATGAGATCGGCGGTGCAATCGTTGCCGATCGCGATGAAGTCCGATCCCGGGGAGTAGAAGGGATCGGTGAAGACGCCCGCTTCGCCGACGAGCGACCAGCCGTCGGGCGAGAACACCCGCTCGCAGGCGTGGGCGTAGTGGCGTAGCGCGAGGAAATCCTCGAGGCGATCCTGGTAGGTCTCGACGACCTCGGCGCATTGAGGCTCGAACTCGCGCAGCCAGTCGAGGGCGCGCTCGAAACGATTCAACCGCGAGAACGGATGCAGGTCGCCGTCGGCCACGATGCCGATGCTCGTGCTCCCGGATCCCAGCGGGATGAGCCACACCCAGTAGCCGCGTCCCATCAGGTGGTTGGTGCTGAGCCAGCGCTGACCGCTCGGGACGCGCGCGCGCCACTCCGGGTCGTCACTCCAGTCGTCCACTTTCACCCGCTCGGGAACGCGGAACCAGCACGCGTTCGCGCCGTGGTCGGCGGTCTGCGTCAACCCGAGTTGTCGTTTGATCAAACCGGCGCGGCCGCTGGCGTCCACGACCCACCGCGCCCGCACATCGCGCGCCTGCCCGTCCCGGGTTTCGATGCGGACCGTGTGGTTCAACGGCTGGAGCGCAATCTGTTTCACCGAGCAGTCGTCCAGCACCTCCACGCCTGACTGCCTCAGCTCGTCGAGCAGGTGATTCTCGAGCCTGCCGCGATCGAGCTGGAACGAGGGCACTGGCGGATACATCGGCGGGCCCAGCTCGACGCGCCGGGCGAGGTCGCGATTGTCCCCCTGCGGAAAGAAATACCGCAGCCCGAGCTTCTCCAGCTGACCCGCGCGCAGATGCGGTTCGAGCTTCAGCACGACCTGCAGATAGTGCGCGCCGATCTCGACCGAGGACTCACCAACCTTGAACGCGGCTTCGCGGACCGGGTGCTTGCGCTTCTCGACGACCAGCACGCGGATATGAGGCGCCTCGATGCGCAGCTGGCGCGCCAGCGTAAGACCGGCGAGGCCGCCGCCGAGAATCACGGCGTCGTAGGTTGCGTCCGGGGATACCGAGCCAAGCACATGCAGATCTTAGCGCGAGACTGCTTTCGTCCAACCGTACCGCCCTTTTCGCTCCGGGCATCCGCGGCAGCCACGGTCCGGCGGGTATAATCAAGCTTCCCCCCTTGATCAATGCCTCTCACCCTTGCTGCCGTTCTCCGCCCGTTCGTCACCTCCACGTCGCGCGGCCGCGGCGAGTCGTACTTTCAAAGGGGACGCGTCTCAACTGTTCCTTCGCACCCCGGCGCCTTCTACGCGTCGGTGCGCGGCACGCGCCTGTACGATGTCTCGCTGACGCTCGACGAGGATCGCCTCGTCGTCGACTGCTCCTGCCCGTACTTCCAGCAGTCCATCGATCCGTGCAAGCACATCTGGGCCGCGATCCTCGCCGCCGACGAGGCGCGCGTGTTTCAGGTGCCCGCCGAGCTGTCGATCGACTTCGACGACGCGCTGATCGATGCCAGGGAAGAGGAAGTTGCCGACGACTTTCTCGAACAGGAAAGGGCACTGGATTCCTCGGACGGTGAACAGCGTGCGCTTTCCGACAGCGACAGGATGAAGCGACGGTGGAGCCAGCTGCAGCAGCGTCTGAACCCATCGCCGCGCACTGCATCACACCCGCGTCCCGCGCCGCTTCCGGCCTGGCAGACCTTCCTGTCGCAAGTCACCTCGCCACCCGACGCCGTCTCGCCCCGGGCGATTCTGTCCGGCGAGCTGATTTACGTTCTCGATCTCGCGCGTTCGGTGACGGCCGGCGGGCTGGTCGTCGAGCTTCTGGCGCGCGAGCGGAAGAAGTCCGGGGCCTGGACCAGACCGAAGCCCGTGACCATCAATCGCCACGACGTCGCGAGGCTGCCCGACGAGCGCGATCGCCGGATCCTCGACGCGGTCTGCGGTGCCACGCACGCGTACGGGTACTCCGGGCCAGCCTGGGGTGGATACGACGTGGGGTTGCCCGTGCCCTCCGCATTCGTCTTGAGTCTCACACTGCAGCGCGATCTCGCCGAACGGCTGTGCGACACGGATCGGCTGCTGGTGCGAAGCGCTGCGGGCCCTTCGGATGCGGCGGCCGAGTTCGTGCCTGTCGAGTGGGATCCGCAGCCCGCCGAGTTCCAGCTGCAGATCACGGGGACGCGCGGACGCCGGCTACACGATCGGCGGCGTCGTCCGCCGCGACGGGCACGCACACCCCTTCGCCGATGTCTTGTTCGTGACCGCAGCGCTCATCGTGTGGCGTCCGGCGGCGCTCGGGGGCTCGCCGCGGCTCGCCGCGTTCGACACGGGTGGCGCCGAGCGGTGGATGGCGGGGCTCCTGGGCGTGGGGACCATCACGGTGCCTGCGGAGCAAGCCACGACGCTCCTCGAAACACTCGTGACCTCGGATCCTGTGCGGCTCGAGTGTCCCGACGAGCTGCGGGTCGACCCGCGCGTCGAACAACCGCAGCCGTCTGTCCGTATCACGCGGCCAACCGGCTACGGCGGCGGCTACCAGCCGTACGGCGGTCGACTCGACGCGAAGCTGTCGTTCAGATACGGCGATTGTGACGTGGATGCGTTATCGGTGCAGCCAGTCTTC
This sequence comes from uncultured Acidobacteriota bacterium, assembly GCA_963771395.1. GTDB lineage: Bacteria > Acidobacteriota > Vicinamibacteria > Vicinamibacterales > 2-12-FULL-66-21 > DATBJJ01. The sequence continues at coordinate 36,674 of CAVYTY010000023.1, forward strand.
TTCGATCGCGAGCGGCGACTCGCCTGGAGGCGGGATCTCCCGGCCGAGCGCATCGCCCTCGCGCGGCTGCAGTCGCTCGGCGTGCGCCGGCTGGCAGATTGGCGGACCGGCGGCACGCGGCTCGACCTCGCGGAAAACGCGCTGCCCACACTCGTCCGCGTGCTCATCTCGGAGGGCTGGCGCGTAGAAGCCGAAGGCCGGCTCTATCGCCGGCCGGGCCTCGTCACCCTCGACGTGCGGTCCGGTGTCGACTGGTTCGAGCTGCACGGCGGTGTCGACTTCGACGGCGTCAGCGCCGATCTGCCCACACTCCTCGCTGCGGCGCGCCGCGGCGACACCTTCGTCCCGCTCGGCGACGGCACGTTCGGACAGCTGCCGGAGGAGTGGCTCGCACGGACCGGACGCCTGGCCGCAATCGGCACGGCACAGGCGGACCACATACGCTTCGCGTCCTGTCAGGGTGCGCTGCTCGACGCGTGGCTCGCGACCCAGCCGGCTGTGTCATGCGACGAAGCCTTCGCGCGGGCGCGCGGCGAGCTGGCGCGATTCGAGGGAGTCGGCGCTGTCGATCCGCCACCGACCTTTCATGGCGTCCTGCGCGACTACCAGCGCGACGCGCTCGGCTGGTTCGCGTTCCTGCGCCGCTTCGGGTTCGGCGGCTGCCTCGCCGACGAGATGGGCCTCGGCAAGACGGTCATGGTGCTCGCGGCGATGGAATCCCGGCGCCTCGAGCGCGACGAGGCCGCTCGTGCTCACGCCCCTCGCTCATCGTCGTGCCGCGTTCGCTCGTGTTCAACTGGAAGCAGGAAGCGGCGCGCTTCGCGCCCGCGTTGCGCGTGCTCGATTTCACCGGGGGCGGCCGGCGCGACACCCTCGACCGCTTCACCGAGCACGACATCGTCCTGACCACGTACGGCACGCTGCGACGGGACATCGGCCACCTGAAGGAAATCGCCTTCGACTACGCGATCCTGGACGAAGCACAGGCGATCAAGAACGCGCGCACCAGCTCGGCCAAAGCCGCGCGACTGCTCACGGCGGATCACCGGCTCGCGCTCAGTGGAACGCCGGTCGAGAATCACCTCGGCGAGCTCTGGAGCCTGTTCGACTTCCTGAATCCGGGGATGCTCGGCACGGCGTCGATCTTCGCGGCGGCGAGCGCTGCGGGGCGGACGGCTGACGATGGGATGCTGGAGCTGCTGGCCCGCGGGCTCCGGCCGTTCATCCTGCGGCGCACGAAAGACCAGGTGGCCTCGGAGCTGCCGGCGCGAACCGAGCAGACGCTGTACCTGCGATCTCGAGCCGCCGCAGCGCAAGTTGTACGACGAGCTGCGCGATCACTATCGCGCGGCGCTTCTCGGCAAGGTGGCGCGCGACGGCCTCGGCCCTGCGAAGCTGCAGATCCTCGAGGCGCTGCTGCGCCTGCGCCAGGCGGCGTGTCATCCTGGTCTCGTCGATCGCGCGCGGTCCGGCGACCCCTCGGCCAAGCTCGACGTCCTCGTCCCGCGGCTGCAGGAGCTCGTCGAGGACGGCCGCAAGGTGCTCGTTTTCTCGCAGTTCACGACGCTGCTCGGCCTGCTGCGGACGCGGCTCGACGAAGCGAACTTGACCTACGAGTACCTGGACGGGAAGACGCGCGACCGCGAGGCCCGCGTGCGGAAGTTCCAGGACAGCAGCTGTCCGCTCTTCCTGATCAGCCTGAAGGCGGGCGGCCTCGGCCTCAACCTCACCGCCGCAGAGTACGTGTTCCTGCTGGATCCCTGGTGGAACCCGGCCGTCGAGGCACAGGCGATCGACCGCGCGCACCGCATCGGGCAGACACGGCCGGTGTTCGCCTTCCGGCTCATCGCGCGCGACACGGTGGAGGAGAAGGTCCTGGAGCTGCAGGCCACGAAGCGAAAACTGGCGGAGGCCATCGTCCGCGCCGACGAAAGCCTGATCCGCGATCTGCGGCGGGAGGATCTGGAGTTGCTGCTGTCGTGACGGTTGTCGCGCCTGACCACTCATCGGCGCCGAGGCCCTCGGCTGAGCAGCCGGGCCGAATTAGTTGGACAGCGTGCCGGCGACGATCATGTCGCCTTTGGGAGCCGGGACGCCGCCGGACGCCTCGAGCGTGACGGCGACAACGCCGACGCGGGAGGCAGTGCCGGGAGCCCCGAGCGCGATGGCGCGGCCGTCGGGCTGCAGTTCCAGCAGCGCGGCGCTGATCGGCGCGCCGCCAGGCGGGATGACCCACAGCTGGTAGACACGGTCGGGTGACGTCGCCGGCAGATTCTCGAACGCGACGACGAGACCCTGAGCCGGACTCCAGAACGCGCGACCGGACGCGCCGGGTGCGGCCTTCTGACCGGCGAGATCGATGCGCCGGAGATCGGGCGCCGCGAGGATTGCCCGGATCTGCGACGACTGGTCCGACGCGAGCTGATACCGGACGAGCTGCCGCTGGACGTCCGCGGCGCGCGCCGAGGCGGTGCGCAACTCTTCTTCGAGGACGCGGATCCGCTGCTGGAGCGACACGGCGTAGAGTCCGAGCGCAAGCGCTACGAGCGCCGCGGCCGCGGACAGGAACCTGAGCATTCGACGCGGCGCATGAGGCGCCACAGTTTCGGCCGCACGATGATCCGTGACTGTTGCCGCGCGCAAGACGCGCTCGCGCAGGGCCGCCGGCGGATTCGACCTGAGGTACGGCTCGAGCCAGCCCAGACGCAACCGCGACGAACTCACGCACGTCCTCCCCGCAGTCGGCACACGTCGACACGTGCGCCTCGAACGCGCGGCGCTCCGCCTCGCTCAGAATGCCGAGCGCGTACCCGCCGGACAGGTCGCGAAGCTCGTCGTGGGTCATCGGCGTCGATCAGCGTAGAAGTGATTCACAATAACTTTCGGTGTTGCCCGCGCCTTCTGATGTCGGTGTGGTCCATGGCTCAGCCACTCCGCAACGCGTCGCGGAGCTTCAGCAGCCCAGCGCGCACCCGCGTCTTCACTGTGCCGAGCGGCTGCTCGAGCTTCTCGGCAATGTCACTCTGCGACAGGCCTTTGTAGTACGCCAGCTCGATCACGTCGCGCTGTCCTTCGGGCAGCGCCTCCAGCGCGGCGCGCAGGCGCGCAGCCTCCTCGTTGCCGATCGCCTGCAGCTCCTGTCCCAGCGCCTGGTCGACTGGGTCGGGCGTCGTGACGTCGAAAGGCGCCGGCATGATACGTGAGCGCCGCGCGCGCAGGCGATCGAGCGCCCGCGCCCGGGTGATCACGAGCAACCAGCCGACGACAGGCGCCCGTAACGGGTCGTACCGGGCGGCCTGCCGCCAGGCCTGGGTGAAGACGTCCTGCACCACATCCTCGGACTCCGCCGCATCCGACAGTATCCGCATGGCCAGCGAATAGATCGCACGCGCGTGGCGGTCGTACAGCTCGCCGACAGCAGATCCATCCCCGCGGGCCATGCGGCTCACCGCAGCGCGGTCGACGTCAAACGCGGCAAGGTTCGCGCTGAGTGTCATTAGTTACTACGTGCGGCCAATCCGATTAGATGGGCGGCAGCCCATCTGAAGGAGTTGGGCTCATTTCTGCGACGAGGAGACACCCCTGAGCTTCGTTATTCAACGTAAGCATCAATCGTGACGATCGACCCGTCGGCGCGGTATTTCAGCTCCGTCACCTTGATGTTGCGCAAGTGCGTCTGGCCGCCCGAGATCTGCGTGTCGTGATAGAAGAGATACCACTTGCCCTGGAACTCGACGATGGAGTGGTGATTCGTCCAGCCGAGCACCGGCTCCAGAATCTTTCCCTTCACCGTGAACGGACCGTAGGGCGACGTGCCGGTCGCATACATGATGTTGTGCGTGTCGCCGGTCGAGTAGGAGAAGTAGTACGTGCCGTTGTACTTGTGCAGCCACGCCGCTTCGAAGAAGCGGCGTCCGTTGTCGCTGGCCAGCAGCGGCTTGCCGCTCTCATCCTGGAGGACGATCTCCTTCGGCGCCTCGGCAAAGCTCACCATGTCGTCACCGACACGCGCGACTTTCGCGCTGATCGCCGGCTGGTCCTTGGCCGGATAGACGTCCGCGGCTTTGTAGGCGCCGCTGGCCCAGCGCTGCAATTGTCCGCCCCAGATACCGCCGAAGTACATGTAGTGCTGGCCGTCGCTGTCCTTGAAGACCGCCGGGTCGATGCTGTAACTGCCTTTGATCGGCTCGGGTCGCGCCGTGAACGGGCCGGCGGGATTGTCTCCGACCGCTGCGCCGATACGAAACACGTCCTGCTTGTCCTTGACCGGGAAGTACAGGTAGTACTTGCCGCCTTTCTCGGCCACGTCCGGGGCCCACATCTGCCGGCCCGCCCAGGGCACGTTCTTGATATCCAGGGCAACCCCGTGATCGGTGACTTTGCCTCCGACGGCATCCATCGAGAACACGTGATAGTCGCGCATGGCGAAGTGGCTGCCAAGATCGTCGGGCGGCACGCCCGCGTCAATGTCGTGCGACGGGTAGACGTAGATCTTCCCGTTGAAGACGTGCGCGGAGGGGTCGGCGGTGTAGATGTCCCGGACGAGCGGCTGTGCCAGGAACTTCGACGGATCCGGCTTCGGCGCCTGCGCTCCCACGAGGGCCGCCGAGACGGCCGCGACCGCGAGACCCTTCGCTATTCCATATCGATCCATATGTGCGCTCCGATCGGCGAACTACGTGACTGCCGGTTTGACTTCCGAGGTGCAGGCCGCGCACCGCGTGGCTTTGAGCGGAATCTTCGTCAGGCAGAAGGGGCAATCCCGGCCGTCGACCACCTCCGGCGCCGGCCGCTTGAGCCGGTTGACCTGCTTGACGATCAGGAAGACCGCGAACGCCACGATCAGGAACTCGAGGCAGGTGTTCAGGAAGAGACCATAGTTGAGCGTAGGTGCTGGCGGCGTTGCCGCCTTGGCCTCGGCGAGCGAGGCGTACGTCCCGCCATTGAGAGCCACAAAGAGGTTGCTGAAATCGATGCGGCCGAGAGCCATGCCGATCGGCGGCATGATGAGATCGCTCACGACGGAGGTCACCACCTTGCCGAACGCGGCGCCGATGATGACACCGACCGCGAGATCGACGACGTTCCCCCGGGCGGCAAAGTCGCGGAATTCCTTGAGCATGGCTACCCCTCTTCTTGGAAGCGCCGGCCAATCCTGAGCCTGCCGCGCTAGATTACCGTAGCTTCGCCCTGAACCCTCAGGATCCAACCCTGAACCGAGGGCTCTGCCTGAACCGCTGAACCTACGGGTTCGCCCTGAACCTGCAGTTATGGCCCTGAACCTGACGGTTCTGATCCCTGCCCTTGAGGCTTTTATTGTCGTATGCTAAGTTCATAGCACCTTTTCCCGACTTCATCCGTCTAAGGGTTGTGGACAACAGACAGACACCCATGAAAACGCCTCCCCATCACGAGCTCAGCCGCAGAGAGCGGCAGATTATCGACATCCTCTACACCCAGGGCCGGGGCACGGCGGCTGAGGTCCAGGCGGCGCTGCCGGACCCTCCAAGCTACTCGGCCGTGCGCGCGATGTTGCGGATTCTCGAAGAAAAAGGCCATGTCCGGCACGACCAGGACGGGCCCCGCTACGTATACCTGCCGACCGTCGCACGCGACAACGCCAAGCGCTCGGCCTTGCGCCACATATTGCGGACCTTCTTCGACGGCTCGACGGAACAGGCCATCTCGGCGCTGCTCGATGACGCGTCCACGCGGATGTCGGACGTCGAGCTGGATCGCCTGGCCAAAATGATCAGTGAAGCCCGTCGGACCGGAGCCTAGCCATGAATGTTTCCGCTGAAATCACGACCATCCTCCGTTCACTCGACGGACAGCTCGGCGGGCTCTGGTTGCCGGCCGTCGATGCCCTGATCAAGGTCTCGCTCCTCCTCGGCCTTGCGGGCATCGCGACGCTCGTGCTCGGTCGCGCGTCGGCCGCGGTCCGCCATCTGGTGTGGACCATGGCCCTGACGAGCGCGCTCGTGCTGCCGGTTCTCTCGCTTGCCCTCCCGCGCTGGCAGTTGCCCATCGTCACCCTGACCGAAAACGCCCCGCTGCCGGCCTCGGACGAAGCCATCGCCACCGCTCCCCCTCTTGGCCTCCGCTCGCGGGCTATCGACGTCGCGTTCGGCTCGCCGGCCGCGTCCGTTCCGCCGGCTGCCTCCGCCGCGCCGCAACCCCAAGCCGTCATGCCACGCATCTCGCTGACGATGGCGCTCGTGTCGATCTGGGCGGCCGGAGTGTTGGCGGTCGTGGGACGTCTGTTCGTAGGACTCGTCGCGGTCCGGTGGATGTCGCGGCGAACCGTTCGTGTGGTCGACGCGCCGTGGCTCCCGCTCGCGGTGGAGCTCGCGGCCGAGCTCGGCATCACCCGGCGCCTCACGTTCCTCGAAAGCGCCCGCGCCTCGATGCCGATGGCGGCCGGGATTTTCACGCCGTCCGTGCTGATGCCGGAAGATGCGAATCGATGGCCGCTCGAGCGGCTGCGGATCGTGCTGCTGCACGAGCTCGCGCACGTGAAGCGCCGCGACTGCCTGACGCACGTCATCGCGCAGCTCGCGTGCGCCCTCTACTGGTTCAACCCGCTCGCCTGGATTGCGGCGCGTCACATCAGGACCGAACGCGAACGCGCGTGTGACGATCTCGTGCTCGCCTGCGGCACACGGGGACCCGACTACGCAGAGGAGCTGCTCGAGATCGCGCGCGTGATGCGCGGCGGCCGCTACCCTGCCCTCCTGGCCGGCGCAACGCTCGCGATGGCCCACCGGTCGCAGCTCGAAGGCCGCCTGATCGCGATCCTCGATCCGAAAGTGCCGCGCTCCGGAGTCTCGCGCGTCCGGACCGCACTCGCGGCCGCGACGGTCGCCTGTGCACTGGCGCCGCTCGCGGCGATGCAGCCGTGGACGGTGGCAACAGTGGAAGTCACTGCCTCGTCTCCTGCGGCAACCAGCCAGGAGGAGCCGGCGGCGGCGCTCACGCCGCATGCTCAGGTCGCTGCTGCACCTCAGCCACGCCCACAACCTCGTCCGAGCCCGGCGCCCCTTGTCGAGATCGGCGCGGCCGTCGGATCGGACATCGGACGGGCCGTCGCCGGCGCCGTCAGCGAGAACGTCGCGCAGGCTGCGAGCCTGGGCGCACAGGCGGCCGTCCAAGGGGCTGTGCAGGGCGCCGTTCAGGCCGGAGTCCAGAGCGCGTGGCAGGACGTCGTGCAGGGCGCATGGCAGGGTGTCGTCCAGGGAGCTATTCAGGGCACGACGCCTGTCGTGCAGGGTGCGAAGCGCGCGGCCGCCGATCCGCGGATGGTCGAGGCCTTGACGGCGGCGCTCAAGGACTCCGACAAGGACGTCCGGGAGACCGCGATGCACGCGCTCGTCCAGCTTCGAGATCCCTCGATCTTCGAGCCGCTCGTCCAGGCCTTGAAGGATTCGTCGCCGGATGTTCGCGAGCAGGCTGCGCACGGTCTCTCCCAGCTGCGCGACAAGCGCGCCGTGGAACCGCTGCTCGGCGCGCTGAAGGATGCGAACGCCGGCGTGCGCGAAAGCGTCGTGCACGCCCTCAGCCAGCTTCGCGATCCTCGCGCCGTGGACGGGTTGATCGCCGCACTGAAGGACGACAATCCGAGCGTGCGCGAGCAGGCGGCCCACGCGCTCGGCCAGTTGCGCGATGCGCGGGCTGTCGACCCGCTGATCGCGGCGCTCAAAGACGTCAACGGCGAGGTGCGCGAACAGGCAGTGTTTGCGCTGGGCCAGCTTCGCGACAAGCGCGCGGCCGGCGCCCTCGCGGGTCTCATCAAGGATCCCAACGACGACGTTCGCGAGCAGGTCGTGTTCGCGCTCGGACAGATGCGCGACGTCTCGGCGCTCGACGGCCTCGTCGGCGCGCTGCGCGACACCAAGCCCGACGTCCGCGAGCAGGCCGCCTTCGCGCTCGGGCAGATTCGCGATGCGCGCGCGGTGCCACCGCTCATCTCGTCGCTCAAGGATGAAGTCGCAGACGTCCGGCAACAGGCGGCATTTTCTCTTGGTCAGATTCGCGATCGCGGGGCAGTCGAAGCGCTCGTGATCGCCATCAAGGATCAGAGTGCCGACGTCAGGGAGCAGGTCGCATTCGCGCTGGGACAGATTCGCGATCCCCGCGCCATCGATGCGCTGACGACCGCACTCAAGGATGCGAGCGCGGACGTGCGGCAGCAGGCCGCCTTCGCGTTGGGTCAGCTCGCTCGGTAAAGGGTTCACCAGAAATCGCAAGCTTGCAGGCGCCGGCCGCAGGGCCGGAGGCAACTACCCACGGGCGTCAGTGCTATTTTTCTAGCAGAAGAGAGGGGTCATGAGTCCACTTGCCGTCTTCTTTCGCACGCTCAGCAGGTCGAGTGCCATCTGTCTCGGCGTCGGCCTCGCCATCGTCAATCCGGCGTGGGAGCGGTCGCGCGTGGGCGCCCGCCCGGAAACGACCCCCAGGACGTTGGCAGCGCAGATGGAGTTCGCCGGAGTTACAGCCCAGAACAGCCCGACCGAGGCGGCCATCGACGGACTGATCTTCGCGCTCAAGGACAGCGACGCGGGCGTCCGCCGGCAGGCCGCGTCGGCGCTCCGCGAGTTGCGCAATCCCCGAGCGGTTCCGGGATTGATCGAGGCTCTCAAGGATCAAGAGCCTGACGTCAAGCTTCAGGTCATCACGGCGCTCGGCGACCTCGCCGACCCGCGGGCCACGGCGGCTCTGGTGCAGGCGCTCAAAGATTCCGAGCCGCGCGTTCGCGCGCGGGCCGCGATCGCTCTCAGCGAAATGCGCGATCGTGCCGCGGTCGATCCCTTGCTGGCCGTCATCCGCGATAGCAACGTCGAAGTCCGGCGCCGGGCGCTCATGGCACTCGGTGAGATCGGCGACGAGCGCGCCATTCCTGCCATCACCGCGGCTCTCAAAGACGACGATACGAGTGTGCGCAGAGCAGCGGCGATGGCGCTGGCCGAGCTGGCGGGAGGAGGAGGAGGACACGCGTGGCGTCAGCCCAATCCGAATCCCAACCCGAACCCGAACCCGAACCCGAATCCGAATCCCAACCCGAATCCCAACCCTCGGCCACGCGGAGGTCGCTAGCGTGCTTCGCACTTCCCTGTTTTTCTGCGCGTTGTTGACGACCATCCCCTTCAACGAGGGCGGCGCCCTTCCGATCGAGCAGACGCCGCGAGGGGCGTTGGAGCTCATCTCGGATATGGCCGCGACGGACGCGATCGTGCGCACGCGCGCGGCTTGCGGATTGCGCGAGCTGGGCGATCGCGCCGTCGACGCCATCGGCCCGCTCGTCGCGATGCTGGGCGACGGGTCGCCGGTTGACGGCACGATCTGCGGCCGTCGATGGTCGCACGGGGGAGAAGAGAATCTGACGAGCCCGGGCGAAGAGGCCGCGGCGGCCCTGGTGGCCATCGGCACGCGCGCGTTTCAGCCGGTGCTTGCGGCGCTCAAACTGGAGGCCTGGATCGCGCGGCGGAACGCCGCCTGGGCGCTCGGCGCGCTCGATGACCGGCGTGCGGTCGGGGCGCTCATCGACGCGCTGCGCGATCGCGAGCCCCCAGTCCGTCAGCAATCAGCGTGGGCGCTCGGCGCAATCGACGATCCCCAGGCCGTACCGCCGCTCATCGCTGCGGTCAAGGACGAGGACGCTCGCGTGCGCCACCAGGCCGCGTGGGCGCTCGGTGCACTCGACGATTCACGCGCGGTCGGGCCGCTCGTCGAGGCGTTGCGCGATCGCGACGCGCCTGTCCGCCAGCAGTCCGCGTGGGCGCTCGGCGCGATCGACGATACGCAGGCCGTGCCGGCCCTGATTGCCGCGCTCAAGGACGAGGACGCTCGCGTGCGTCACCAGGCCGCGTGGGCCCTTGGCGCACTTGATGATTCCCGCGCCGTGCCAGGCCTCGCCCAGGCACTCGAGGATCCCGACGAGAAGACTCGCACCCAGGCCGCCTGGGCGCTCGGCGCCATTGACGATCGCGCGGCCGTCGCGCCGCTCGCGCGTGCGCTCGGTGACAAGTCTGCCGCCGTCCGCAAACAGGCCGCGTGGGCCCTCGGCGCAGTCGACGATCCGGGCGCCGTCGAAGCACTCGTGCGGGCGCTCAAAGACGAGAGCTCGGAGGTCAGAGAGCAGGCCGCCTGGGCCCTTGGCGCGATCGGCGACTCGCGGGCACTACCGGGCCTCCTCCCCGCCCTCAAGGACAGCAGCGTCGGCGTGCGGCGTCAGGCGGCCTGGGCGATCGGAGCGATCGGGAAATAGAGTTCATTAGGGTCAAGGGGTTCAACGGGTTCAAGAGGTTCAGGGTTCAGAGGGGATCATGGCTTCAGCGCTTCAGGACCTTCGCTACGGGGCGCGGCTGCTGGTGCGGTCGCCGGGATTCAGCCTTGTCGCCATCATGGCCCTCGCGATTGGCATCGGCGCCAACACCGCAATCTTCAGCGTGATCAACACGCTGCTCGTGCAACGCCTCCCGTACCGCGACGCCGATCGTCTGGCGATCGTCTGGGAGCACAACACCGTGCGCGGCAACAGGAGCAATGTGGTTGGACCCGCCAACTTCATTCACTGGCGCGAGATGAACCAGGTGTTCGAGGACCTCGCCACCGTGACCATCACGTTCAGTGTCACCGTGACCGGCAACGGCGATCCCGAAGAACTGCAGACGCAAGCCATCTCGGCGGAGCTTTTCCAGATCCTGGGCGTCCAACCGGCGCTCGGACGCGGCTTCACGGCTGCCGAGAACGTTCCTGGCACCCGCTCCATCGTCATCAGCGACCGGCTGTGGAAGCGCCGCTTCGGGAGCGATCGAACGATCCTCGAGAAGCCAATCGTCTCTCAGGGCACGCCGTACACGGTCGTCGGCGTCATGCCGCCCGGCTTCTCGTTTCTCGACAAGAGCGTGGACGTGTGGCTGCCGATCGGGTTCACAGCGCAGTCGCGGATCCCCCGCGGGCGCTCGCTGACGGTCGTCGGCCGTCTGAAGCCCGGGCTCACGGTCGAGCGCGCGCAGCTCGACATGACGCAGGTCTCGGCACAATTGACGCAGATGTTTCCCGACTTCAACACAGGCTGGACGTCGCGGGTCGTACCGCTGCGCGAGCAACTGACTGGCGATGTCCGGCCGGCGCTCCTCGTGCTCGCCGGCGCCGTGGCCTTCGTGCTGCTCATCGCCTGCGCGAACGTTGCCAACCTCCTTCTCGCGCGAGCCGGCGCGCGTCAGCGGGAGCTCGCCGTTCGCGCCGCGCTCGGCGCCGCGCGCGCAAGGCTCGTCCGGCAGTTACTCGCCGAGAGCCTCGTCCTCTCCGCCATCGGCGGGGTCTTCGGCCTTCTCCTCGCCTGGTGGGCACTCGGCTTTCTGAGGGCGGTCGTCGCGGAGCGTCTGCCCATTCAGCGTCTCGAGATGGTTGGCATCGACATGTCCGTGCTCCTTTTCACGGCCGTTGCCTCACTGTCATGTGGGCTCGTCTTCGGCGTCGTCCCGGCGTTGACCGCCTCGGGCACGAGCCTCACGAGTTCGTTGAAAGAGGGCGGGCGTTCCGGATCCGGTTCCCGCGGAAACCGCTTGCGCGGCGCGTTCGTCGTCGTCGAAGTGGCGCTGGCGCTGGTACTTCTCGTTGGCGCGGGACTTCTGCTTCGCAGCTTCATGCGCCTGCTGGACCAGCATCCTGGATTCGATTCCTCACGCATCGTGACGATGCGGCTGTCATTGCCCGGGCCCCGGTATGGAACCGACGGGCCGAGGATGCAGTTCCTGACGCGCTTCTTCGAGCAGGTGGACGCCCTCCCCGGCGTCGAGGCCTCGGGTGCCATCAGTTTTCTGCCGTTGACCGGCCTCGGCGCCGCGACGCGGATGGAGATCATGGGCCAGCCCAAACCGCCGACGGGTCAGGAGCCGGTCACTGACGTCCGCGTGATCACGCACGACTACCTCGAGACAATGGGAGTGCCGCTCTTGAAAGGACGGCTCTTCAACGAACAGGATGCTGCGGACGCCAAGGGCCGCGTCGTCATCAACGAGACGATGGCGCGGAGACACTGGCCGAACGAGGATCCGATCGGCAGACGGGTTCTCATTTCGTGGGACGCAGTCGAAGACGAGGTCATCGGCGTCGTTGGCGATGTCAAGCATACCGGGCTCGATGCCGAGCCGCGCGCGATGACGTACTGGCCCTACATGCGGAACGCCTACTCGACCATGACCGTGACGGTGCGGACCGCTGGTGATACCGGCCGGGTCGTCAGCTCCATCGTCGGGCTCGTACGGCAGCTCGATCCTGAACTTGTCGTCGCCAACGTCAAGACGATGGACGAGGTGGTTTCGAACTCCGTCGCCCAGCGCCGGTTGACGATGCTGTTGCTGACGATCTTCGCCGCGACGGCGCTGCTGCTGGCGGCCGTCGGGATCTACGGCGTCATCGCGTACAGCGTCACCGAACGCACGCAGGAGATCGGGATCCGGATGGCGCTCGGCGCGCAGCGTGCAGACGTGCTGCGCATGGTCGTCAGGCAGGCGCTCGCGCTCGCGGTCGCCGGGATCGTCGCCGGAGGTGTGGGCGCGCTTCTACTGACGCGCCTCATGGAAGGGTTGCTGTTCCAGGTCAGGCCGGCTGATCCGGTGACGTTCGCCATCGTCAGCGGCATCCTGGCGGCCGTGGCTCTGCTGGCGAGCTACATCCCCGGCCGCCGGGCCACGCGCGTCGACCCTGTGATTGCGCTGCGCGCTGAGTAGAGCCGCAGACAGCTCGCCGCGGACAACACCGACAACACGGAACCGATCCAGCAGGCCAACGCTCCTCACGCGACACGCGATATACCCGACCTTTCCCCTTGCTTACCGAGGGCAAGCAGGTATACTCGGTAACCGAGGGTAGTACCTGTGAGTAAGCCAGCCGATCTTGTCCAAGGCACGTTGGATCTACTTCTCCTGAGAATCCTCGGGCTCGAGCCGCTGCACGCGTGGGCGATCAGCCAGCGGCTGAAGCAGATCTCCGGCGACGTGCTGCAGGTCAGCGATGGATCGCTTTACCCCGCGCTGCACAAGCTCGAACAGGAGGGTTGGATCCGAGCTGAGTGGAGGGTGACGGAGAACAGCCGGCGCGCCAAGTTCTACTCGCTCACGGGGCCGGGCCGGCGGGCCTTGGAGCGCGAAACCGCGAATTGGAAGAGATTGTCTGGCGCCATTTCCCAGGTGGTCAGGATAACCGAGGTCTGAGCCAGGAGTCCGACGGATGATGCGCCTCTGGCGATTGCTCTACACGGTACCGATGCGGCTTCGCACGTTGTTCCGGCGAAACCTGTTGGACCAGGAGCTCGACGAGGAGTTGCGCGATTATCTCGAACGCAGGACGGAACACGAGATCGCGAAAGGCTCGACACCAGAGCAGGCCCGCAGGGTTGCCGTGCGAGCGATGGGGGGAGTCGAGCAGCGCAAGGAACAGTGTCGCGATACCAGAGGCACGCAGTTCGCCGATCAACTCTTCCAGGACCTCCGTTATGCGAGGCGCACGCTGACGCGGGCTCCAGGATTCTGCACTGTCTGCATCGCGCTATTGGCAGTCGGCATTGGAGCAAACGCAACCATCTTCTCTCTCATCAACGCTTTCCTGTTCCGGCCCATCGCTCTCGAGGAACCTGATCGTCTCGCGGGCATCTACAACGGCCACCGAACCAACCCCGACGATTGGCGCGGATTCGATGGCGCGCGTTACCAGACGGTCCGCCAGAATGCCACGAGCTTTGCGGACGTCCTCGCGCATCGTTTCACACCGGTCGGTTTGAGCGAGGCCACGCTCACGCGGCCCGCATTCGCGGAGTTCGTGAGCACAAACTATTTTTCCGTGCTCGGCATCCGGCCATACCGCGGCCGTGGCTTGTCCGACGGTGAAGACGCGGCCCCGATTGCAATTGCCAGCTACGCCTACTGGGCTCGCACAGGCTTCGACCCGGCTCTGATCGGCACAACCGTGCGGGTGAACCGAACGGAGGTGACCATCGCCGGCATCATGCCCGAAGGATTCACGGGCCTCACGGCGATGCTGTCGCCGGATTTATGGCTGCCTCTGGGACTCCTCGATGAACCAGCATCCGGTCAGATTGGGCCACGGGGTCCTGGCCAAAACGCAACGCTCTTGCTGGTCGGCCGGTTGAAGCGCGGCATCACCGTCCAGGCCGCGAACACGCAACTGGAACTGCTGTCCGTGCAACTGGAGCAATCCTTCCCCGAGACATTCACGAGTCGATACCTGACCGCCGAGAAACTTCCGCGTTTGGCGTTGAACGTGAGGCCGATCCGCCAGAACGCCACGCTCACAACGGTACCGCCATGCTGATGCTGGTCACGATTGCTGTTCAGTTCATCATCTGCCTCAACCTGGGCAACTTGATGCTGGCGCGCGCGCAATTCCGGCGCCAGGAGATCTCGATCCGGCTCGCCGTGGGCGCCAGCCGTCAAAGGATATTGCGCCAGCTGCTGACTGAGGCGATGCTGCTATCTCTCTGCGGAGGAGCGCTGGCGGTCGTACTGGGAGGCTGGCTGAATCGAGTGCTGGTTCTGTCGCTCGAAAACGTGACTCCCTATCTCGTCGTTTTGCCCTCGCGCCCCGATGTTCCGGTTCAGTTGGCGATGCTGCTTCTCTGCTTTTTCAGCGCCTGGGTCTTTGGCAGCATCCCCGCCCGGAGGCTTCTCGCTACCGACGTCCTCACCGATCTCAAGACAGCGCCTGCAGCGCGTGTTTCCTCGTGGTCCAGGGATCCCTTTGCGCCCAGCATTCCTCTGATTACCGCCCAGATTGCATTGTCAGTGGTGCTTCTGGTCATGGCAGGACTGCTGCTTCGCAGCGTCAGAAACGCCTCTCGGACAGACCCGGGCTTTGCGGTGGACCAGAGAGTCTTCGCCGAACTTGCCATGGATAGGCCTGGCTACGATCCGTCGCGCATTCGGAGCCTGCTGCTGGCCTTCGGTGAAAACATCCAGGCGCTGCCCGGAGTTCACGACGTCACTCTCGCCTCGTCTCTGCCCCTGAGCGGGAATTGCGCGAATGCCCGCATTCGGCGAGCCGACGGCGATCAACCATCCATGAACGCATGTCGAACGGCAGTCGGAGAGAGCTACTTCCGAACCATGGGTGTGCCGTTCTCTGGACGCGAGTTTCTACGATCCGAAGCGGCCGGAGCACATGCATCCCCTGTGGCGATTGTCGACCAGGAGTCCGCGCGCAGATTGTGGCCGGGGCAGAACGCAATCGGCAGGCGCATTCGCGTTGCGGAGCCGTCGTCGGGAAGAGAGACTGCGGCGGACCCCGGGAAAGAGTACGAGGTGGTCGGTGTTGTCCCCGCGATACGAGCGGGGCTTTTTGACCGGATCTCGATGCCACGAGTCTATCTGCCGCTCGGTGAATCGGTACCTGCAACGGTGTTCATCGTCGCACATCACTCCATGACCCGACAGGAAGCCTCCCTGCTTCAGGCGATGCGAGACCGCGTCCATGCAACCGATCCGGCGGTTCCACTGCTGAACTTGCGCACCTTGAGGGGACAGGTCCAAGCGAACCCACAGCTCTGGTTGGCAGAGGCATGGACGAATCTTTTTTTGTCGCTTGGAGGCCTGGCGGTCTGCCTGTCGCTCCTGGGCATTTACGGAGCCAACGCATATTCGGTCGCGCAGCGCACCCGAGAATTCGGCATCCGGATCGCCCTTGGCGCGAGCCGGAGAGACGTGCTGCGCCTGGTCTTCACCGCAGGTGGCAGGTCCTGTCTCGCCGGCATCGTGATTGGATCGATTCTGGCCTTGGGAGCCGGCAGGCTCCTCAATTCCTGGCTGTACGGAGTCAGCTCCTATGACCCCGTCACATTCATTGGCGTGCCGTTGTTGCTGGCGGCGGCGATGGCCGCTTCGTCCTTCGTGCCGGCACGGCGCGCGACAAGCGTCGACCCCGCGATTGCTCTGCGGCACGAATAGCGGATCGGACGACGAGTCCACTCCGCGGCCTCATCGGTGAAAGCTCCGCGGGGCCCTGATTTGAGCCCGAAAATGCAGGTTTGGCAGGCCCGGCCTCCTTTTGCGGTACGATCCCGGGCGAATGCTCCTGGCGTCAGGGATCATCACCCTGCTGATCCTGCTGACGGCGCTGTTCGTGGCGGCGGAGTTCGCCGTCGTGGGCGCGCGCCGGAGCCGGCTGCGACGGCTTGCCGAGGACGGAAACGCCCTCGCTGCCCGGGTTCTGCCCGTCCTCGAAGACCCGCATGCGCTCGACCGCTACATTGCTGCCTCGCAGGTCGGCATCACCCTTTCCAGCCTGATTCTCGGCGCCTACGCCCAGGCCTCGATCGCGCCACGCGTGGCCCCGCTCATCCAGCGGCTGGGAGGGCTCGAGGTCGACACCGCCGAGTCCACCTCGGCCGTCGTCGTCCTGCTCGTCCTGACGACCCTGGCGATGATCGTCGGCGAGCTCGTGCCCAAGTCCATCGCGTTGCAGGACCCTACGCGCACCGCGATGTGGACGGTCGTGCCGATGCAGTGGAGCCAGCGCGCCTTCGCCTGGTCCATCGATTTCCTGAACGGCAGCGGCAATCTGCTGTTGAAGCTCATGCGGGTGAAGAACACCGGGCATCGGCACGTCCACTCGCCCGAAGAGATCGAGCTGCTCATCGCCGAAAGCCGCGACGGCGGCCTGCTCGAGCCGCAGGAGCAGGTCAGGTTGCATCAGGCCCTCAGGCTGGGCTTGCGGACCGCGCGGGAGCTGATGGTGCCGCGGGCCCGGCTGGCGTCGATCGACGTGTCGACGGCATTCTCCGAGGTCGTCCAACTGGTCGCCACCAGCCCCTACAGCCGGTTGCCGGTGTATCGCACGTCGCTCGACGACATCCTCGGCATCCTCCACACGAAGGATATCGTCACGGGCTTCATCAACGATCGCGGTCAGACGTCGGTGACGCCTCTGCTGCGGCCGCTGGCGCGCGTGCAGGGGAACATGCCAGCCGATCAGCTGCTGAACCACATGCGCGAGAAGCGTATCCACCAGGTCCTCGTAGTCGGCGCAAACGGCCAGGTCGAAGGGCTGATCACGCTCGAGGACGTCGTGGCCGCGCTCATCGGCGGCGTCTCGGACGAGTTCAAGGGCGCCCCCGCGCGCGCAGTACGCCTGCGCGACGGCAGCGTCAGGCTCCCGGGCGCGATGCGTGTGGATCTCGCCGCGCAGGTAGTTGGCGCCGACTGGAAGAGTCCCGGAGACACCGTCGGCATGTTCATCACGCGCACGCTCGGCGGCGTGCCTGCCCCAGGCGAGCAGATCAGAATCAAGGGCGTGGAGCTGCTGATTGAAGCGGTCGAGGGCGACGTGGTCTCGTCGGCGGTCGTCCTGCCGCCATCGACGAAGGACGCACGATGACGGCGCTGCTGATCATCACCGCGCTCATCCTGCTGAACGGCATCTTCGTCGCGGCGGAATTCGCGATCGTCGGCGCCCCACGCGCGTCGATCGACGCGCGCGCTGCGCGCGGCAACCGGCTGGCCAAGGCGGTGCAGGCGGTGCTGCGTGAGCCGACGCTTCAGGATCGGTACATCGCGACCGCACAACTGGGCATCACGGTGGCCAGCCTCGGACTCGGCATGTATGGCGAGCACGTCGTCGCCGACTGGATCTACGACACCATCGGCTACGCCGGCGCGCCCGCGTGGCTCGTGTCGCACGGCCTCGCCAGCGTCGTCGCGATCGCCATCCTCACCTACTTTCACATCGTCATCGGGGAGATGATCCCGAAGTCGCTGGCGCTCCAGCAGGCCGAGACCATGGCGCTCTGGATCACGCCGCCGATGCTGTGGACCAAGACGCTCGTCTTCCCGCTCGTCGTGGGCCTCAACGCGATCGGCAACGTGCTGCTGAGGCTGCTCGGCGTCAACCGGCAGGTGCAGAGCGCCGAGCAGGTACTACACGCCCGAGGAGCTGCAGCTCGTCGTGCAGGAGAGCGAAGACCTCGGTGCGATCCGCGCCGAATCCGGCCAGATGCTGCAGGTGTTGTTCGAGTTCGCCAACCTGACCGCCGCCGAAGTCATGGTGCCGCGTGTGCGGATCACGGGCCTGCCGCTCGGCAGCACGCCCGACCGCATCCGGGAACTGCTCGGGCGCGTTCCGCATACGCGCTACCCGGTGATCGAGCACGACCTCGACCACATCGTCGGCATGATTCACATCAAGGACCTGCTCCGGCTGCTGCTGCGGAACGAGCCCATCGGTCAGGCGCATGTCCGACCGCTGCCGCTCGTGCCCGAGACCGCCCCGATCGACACCGTGCTCTCGACGATGAGACGCGAAAACACCCAGATGGTGGTCGTCATCGACGAGCACGGCGGGACGGCCGGCGTCGTCACGCTCGAGGATCTGTTCGAGGAGGTGGTCGGCGACATCGACGCGGGCCCGGGCTCGGCCGCGCAGCCCTACCGGGACCGCGACGGCCGCCTGCGCGTGCCAGGCACGATGCGGCTCGACGAGCTCGGACACGAGTTCCACCTGGACCTCGAGCACGAGGAGGTGGACAGCGTGAGCGGGCTGGTGCTCACGCTCCTGGGCCGGCCGCCGCAGGTCGGCGATTCGGTGCACTACGACCGGCTGCACCTCGAGGTCACGGCCGTCAAGGGCCGGGGCGTCGAGGAATGCGCCGTCACGCTCGCGACCTGAAGTCGCCCTTCCCACTTGCTGACTTGGAACTTCAGTTCACCCTTCGCAGCCAGCAAACCTTCAGCATTTACTTCAGCATTCAGAAGTCAGCATTCAGCATTGCCTAGCCGAGGTGAATGCGCGGCCGCTTGAGCGGGTCCGACTCGTTCTGCCTCAGCACCTCGCGTGTGACAGGCGCCGTGTCGCCTTCTCCGAGCGCCAGGAACTTCATCAGGTAGACCAAGGGATTCCCTCGGTCCACCCGAAGTACGCGTGCGGAATCTGCCCGGTTTCGTCGCGGATGTAGAGGAGCAGCGCCGCGATGGCGTTCGGGATCGCCGAGCTGACACAGCGCAACACGCGGTGGCGCCCGACTTCAACGCCCTCGACCTCCAGAATGGCGCTGAATTCCGACACGTCCCCCGGCCGGACCTCGAGGAAGAGCACCTGTTCGTCCGGCGTCAGATGGTGTGAATCGCTGGCCTCGCGCAGCTTGTGCTCGTACTCCTCGGGCCGGCCGCTGTCGGGGCGATTGGCGATGATCCGAATGGGCCCGCGTCCGGCCTCGCGCAGGAACTGCCGGGCGGTCCCGTCCGGCTCGATGGACTTCACGCGCAGCTCCGTCGATCTGAGGACGCGTGAGATGAGCGAGGTCACGATGATCGTGGCGATGAACCAGGAAGCGATCTTCACGCCGTCGGGCCGCTCCACGATGTTGGCGATCGTGGTGTAGAGGAAGACGACCGTGATCGCGCCGTACATGAGCCAGAGGCGGCGATGGGCGCGGAACGAGAGCGTGACCGCGACGGCGGCCGAAGTCATCACGACGAGGACGCCGGTCGCATACGCGCCGCCCTGTGCCTCGACGTTGGCGTCGAAGACGATCGTGATGATGAACGTAATGACCATGAAGAGCACGACGAGCGGACGCGACGCCCGAGCCCACTCGGGCGCCATGCCGTATCGCGGCAGGTAGCGCGGCACGAGGTTGAGGAGCCCCGCCATCGCCGACGCGCCCGCGAACCAGAGAATCGCGATCGTGCTCAGGTCGTAGACGGTGCCGAACTCCTCTCCGAAGTGTTCGTGCGCGAGGAACGCGAGCGCGCGGCCCCACGCCTGGCCGCCATTCTCGAATTCGTGTGCGGGAATCAGCAGCGTCGTGATGATCGAACTGCCAATGAGCAGCACGGTCATGATGAGCGCCGCCGTGCGCAGCAGTTTCTTGGTGTTCCTGATGCGGCCCGCCGGCCGTGCCGGATCGTCGCCTGGATCGCCCTCCACGAGCGGCATCACCGCGACGCCAGTCTCGAAGCCCGACAGGCCGAGCGCCAGCTTCGGAAACACGAGCAGGGAGGCCGCCAGCATCATCACGGGATTGCCGTGCGCCAGCATGAGCCCGTCGCGCCACCTGGGGAAGTACTCGGGGTGTTGCGCGACTTCGAGGAGGCCCCAGCCGATCACGAACACGTTCAGCGCCAGATAGATCACCACGATGAAGACGGCGAAGCCGATCGCCTCCCGGAACCCCTTCAAGAACACCGCGGAGAGCATCACCAGCAGCAGCAGCGTGACCGCGATTGGATGATTGATCGACGCCGGCACGAATGGATTGCCGATGATGTGCGCGGTAGCGTCGGCCGCCGACAGCGTGATCGTGATGACGTAGTCGGTCGCGGCGAAGCCGAGCAGGCAGAGGACGAAGACCTTTCCACGCCACCGGGGCAGCAACACCTCGAGCATCGAGATGCTGCCGTGGCCGTGCGGGCTCCTCTCGGCCACGCGCCGGTAGATCGGCAGCGCACCGAACAGTGTCAGGAGGACCAGGACGAGCGTCGCGATCGGAGACAGAGCACCGGCGGCCAGGAACGCGATGCCGGGCTGATAACCCAGGGTCGAGAAGTAGTCGACTCCCGTGAGGCACATGACCTTCCACCAGGCATCCTGGTGGACGTGCCGCGCGTGGGGCCCGGCTGGCTCGCGGAGCCCTTCGAGAAACCAATGATTGAACCGGCGACGCTGCCGGGCAGTCAATCCGTAAGGCATGTAGGATCGATCAGATCTCCCCGCGCGCGGCCGCAAGATCGAGCGCCTCGTCGCTGGCCTCCTTGAACTCGCCTTCCCACTTGGCGATGACCACCGTCGCTAGACAATTGCCGACCACGTTGACCATCGTGCGCGCCATGTCCATGAGCTCGTCGACGCCGAGGATGAGCGTGACGCCCTCGAGCGGCAGCCCGTAGCTCGCCAGCGTGCCGCGAGGATCACGAGCGCAGGCGCGCGGCACACCGGCGACGCCCTTGCTCGTCAGCATCAGCGTCAGCAGCATCGTGACCTGCTGACCGACGGTCAGCTCGACGCCCGCCGCCTGCGCAACGAACATCGACGGCCAGCGACAGATAGAGCGTCGTGCCGTCGAGGTTGAAGCTGTAGCCGAGCGGCAGCACGAACGCGACGATCTTGCGCGGCACGCCCAAGCGTTCGATAACCTCCATCGCGCGCGGCAGCGCCGCTTCGCTCGACGTCGTCGAGAAGGCGATGATCGCCGGCTCTTTCACCGCCTTGACGAACTTGCGTATCGGGACCTTGAAGAGCAGCGCGACCGGCAGCAGCACGAGGAGTACGAACACCGTCAGCGCGATGTAGAGCGTCGCTACCAGCCAGGCCAGGTTGACCAGCACCCGCAGACCGCCGTGGCCCACCGTGTAGGCAATTGCCGCCCCGACACCGATCGGCGCGTAGTGCATGACGATGTTCGTGAACTTGAACATCGTTTCGGCGACCGCCTCGCACCACACCACGACCGGCCGGCCCTTCTCGCCGATCATGCCGAGCGCGATGGCGAACAGGATGCTGAAGACGACGATCTGCAGGACGTCGCCTTCGGCCATGGCGCGGATCACGGATTCCGGCACGACGTGGAGCAGAATCTGATCCCAGGTCTGAGCCTTCGCCGTGATCTCTGACTGCTGGCCCATCGGCAGGTTGACGCCGACGCCCGGCTTCATGACGTTGACGGCCACGAGGCCGATGACGAGCGCGAGCGTCGTGACGATCTCGAAGTAGATGATCGCCCGCAGTCCCATCCGGCCCACGACCTTGACGTGCCCCGCGCCCGCAATCCCGGCGACGAGCGTCGCGAAGATGAGCGGCGCGATGATCATCTTGATCAGGCGCAGGAACAACTGGCTGAACGGACGGAAGTAGACGGCGGCGGCGGGGTTGTACTCGCTGACGAGCCAGCCGGCGACGATGCCGAGCGCGAGGCCGATGAAGATCTGTTGGGTGAGGGTCGGTCCGCGGCGGGGCCGGGTCTGACTATCGACGTCAGCCATTCGTGTGCATCCTTCGCGGATCAGCCGGCGCGGGCATGGCGTTCAGCCCCACAATGACGCGATCGCGTCCCAGATGGAGGAGGGGTTGAAGTTCAGGCAGGCGGTGATGATCATGGCGTTGACGAAATCGATGAAGAACGCGCCGACCAGAGGCACCGTGAGAAACGCCTTCGGCGCGGGCCCGTAGCGCTCGACCAGCGCGCTCATGTTCGCCATGGCATTGGCGCTCGTCCCGAGCATGAAGCCGATGAACCCGCCGGCCATCACGATACTCTCATAGTCACGGCCCATGACTCGCGGCACGGCAAACGCCGCCACCACTGCCACGAGCGCTACCTGGACCACGAGGATCACGGTCAGCGGAACTGCCAGCCCGGCGAGCTCCCAGAGCCGTAACGTCATGAGCGCGAGCGCGAGAAAGAGCGCGAGTGCCACGTTGCCGAGATCGTCGAGCGTCTGCTGCGACAGGCCGAACACCCCGGACACGTCATCGATATTGCGGATGACGGCCGCGACCAGCATGGCGCCGATATAGGACGGGAACGTCAGGCCGACACCCGCGAGCCCGCGGCTGACGAAGCCGCCGATCCACATCGCCACCAGCATCAGCACCAGATGTTTGAGGAGCACGTATGCCTCGGGATCTTCTCCGGACGGTGCGCCGGACGGGGGTTCGGCGACCTGCGACTCGACGACGCGCGACGCCGGGTCGACGTGGGCGGCCGGCGCATCGGCCCTTCGCGGCGCCGGGCCGGGCCGCGGAATCCGGCCGCGTTCGAGCAGCATCGTGGCGATTGGGGCGCCAATCAGTCCGCCGCACACGATGCCCGCCATGGCCGCGGCGACCGCAACGGTCGCAGCGCCTTGCACCCCCGCCTGCTCGAAAAGCGGCGCGAACGCGAGACCGGTCGCCGGACCGCCGGTAAGGGTGACGGACCCAGCGAGTACACCGAGCAGCGGCGCCTGCCCGAGGGCGGCCGCGACCGTGGCGCCGACGACGTTCTGCAGGATGGCAATCGCGGTCGCGAAGAGAAAGAAACGCAGGACGAGGGGGCCACCGAACCGGAGGAGCTGGATGCTCGCGGCGAACCCGATTGATGTGAAGAATGCGTTCTGCAGCGGCGTCTGCAGCGTCGTGTCGAAGCGGAGGAGCTGCTTGCCGGAGCTGTGGGCGATCGTCATGGCGATCGCGACAACGAGCCCGCCCACGACCGGCGCCGGAATGTTGAGGCGCGCGAGCGCCGGGACTGCGCGCCGCAGCCCGTAGCCGGCGAAGAGCACGAGTCCCGCTATGGCGATGGTGTTGACGAGATCAAGGGAAAGCATCGGGACAGGGCCGACTGCTGGCGGACGCACGCCAACCCCGACCGAGGCGGCAGATTATCACACACCCGCCAGGGAGCTTGGCCAGGCACGCTACAGGAAGAGCGAGCGGGCGGTCAGTTCGCGCGGGTCCAACCCGGCAGCACGCGCGAGTGTTCGTTGGGTCGGCGGAAGGTCGGCAGGGAACCGCCACTCGTCGGCGCGGCCGCCGGCGCGCTCGACGGCGGTCTGCCAGTCGGTCCACCAGGGTGCCTGGCCCGCCAGTCGGCGAGCGATAGGCTCGATCACGAGGACGCGGGCCCCCCGCGCATGCGCGTCGAGAAGGAGCGTCAGCAGCCGCGCGCGACCGTCTGGCGCGAGCTCGTTGGCGGCGTACACGGCGAGGATAGCGGTGCCGCGACGCACGCTGATGACGCTGCGTTGGTGCTGAGTCATTTCAGGCGCCGCGATGTTCGCCTGAATCACTCGGCTCTGCAGCTGAAACTGCCGGTAGGTCCAGCTCGCTTCTGCGATTGCCCACGGGTGACGGTCGAGCCCGCGAATGGACGGTGACCCTGCAGCGAGCGCCCACGCCGCGCCGGCGGAGCCGGTTCCGCAGCCGAGATCGATGACGTCAATGATTCGATCGGCCGTCCGCGGCAGAGCGTTGACAATCTCCTGCGTCACGAGCAGGTGCTGCGGGCCGTAGAAGAGCGCGAACGCCGCGCGTTTGCCGGCCGACGAGAGCGCGCCGCCCTCGGCGAGCCGGACGCGGCGCTCGACATAACAGGACGAGAGCGCGCGCAGCGCCCGCGCCACTTCGCTCATCGTCAGATCGGCGAGATGACGGCGCTCGAGTGCGTCGAGCCAGGCGGAAGTCAGTAAATCCATCGTGGCGCGACAAAAGTCACTCGTGAGCGCGACTCACTACCTGTAACTTACTGCAAAACAATGGGTTGACAGGACACGCTTTTGCAGTGAAGATTCACGCAATGGCCGTATCACGAGTGATGCTGCTGCTCTTTCTGACGGCTCAGGGCCTCGACGGGCTGTTCACCTACGCGGCCGTCAACGCCTACGGGCTCCACGCGGAGGGCAACGTGCTCATCGCGACCTGGATGGCCCTCGTCGGTCCAGGGGCGGCGCTTTTCGGCGCCAAGGTCCTGGCGAGCGCCTGCGGCGTGCTGCTGTATGTGCGCGGGCTGAACCGCACGCTCTCCCTCCTCACCGGTGTCTATGCCGTCGGCGCCATTGGTCCCTGGCTGGTGGTGTTCGTCAACCACTACTAGGGACGCGGCTCGCTTCTCGCCTTCCTCTTCCCGCTTCCGGCCTGTAGTGTTATCCGTGTGCTCCGTGGATCGTAAGTGTCTCGTGGTCACTTCGTCCCGTCCGTGATGCGCGTGTTGTCCTCGGTCAGCTTTCCACACATGACGATGAGGCTCAGGTAAAGGATGAGCGCGGCGAGCGTGTTCACCGAGAGCTCACGCGCGAGGCTGAAGCCGGCCTTCCCAAGCGTGAGCCGCGAGAGGCCCGTGATGAGCAACGCCGCCGTCCAGAAGGCGTAAGGTCCCACGCGGCCGAGCAGCCGCTCGTCGCGGCCGTCATACAGAATGAGAAACGCCGGAAACATCATCGTCCAGTAGTGGTCCCAGGCAATTGGCGACAGCAGGATCGCGAGAACGGTGACTGCGGCGATCTCGCAAGGGATGGCCATCGGACGGCGGGGCGTCCTGACAATGATCACGACGAACGCGGCAACCAGCAGGAGCGCGGCGGCGCCGAAGAGCAGCGCGGCGAGCGGAGATTCGCCTGGCACTCGAACGCCGCCGGGATCGACGCCGGTTGCCAGGGGCGCTGGCGTGAGACGCTCGATGGCCGCAATGAGCGACTGGTTGTTGCCGCGAATGGGCCAGCCGCTGGTGCTCAGCCGCCGGAAGGTCCAGACGAGATCGGAGAAACCGGGGACGCCGTAGACCGCCATGGGAACGGCGACTGACAGCACGAACGCCGAGGTCGTCGCCGCGATGGCCGCGGTCCAATAGCGCCGCGCCGCCAGATAGACAATCAGCAGCGCGGGGAACACCTTGAGCGCGGTGGCCGTTCCGATGAGCAGACCACCGATGGCTGCGGACCCGAGCGTCAGTTGCCACGTCGCTCCTGCGACGAGCGCGAGCAACACGGCATTCATGTTCTGGTGCTCGAAGTTCGTCTGCAGCGGCAACAGGATCGCGACGAGCGGCGCAAAGAGCATCGGGAGCCATGAACGCGCGGGCAGGCCGGCCCGATCGCGCACGACATCCCACGTCTGCACGGTGAGCCAGACACCAAGGCCGAAGCACGCGAGATTGAGCGCGTGCCAGAGGAGCCTGGCCGCGACCGGACTCGCGGAGGCCGCCGCCGCGAACGGCGAGAAGAAGAGCGCCTGGAAGGGCGGGCCGATGAATCCAGCCGCGGCGCTGCTGCCGGCGTAAAGGGGCTCGGCGTGCAGGAACCTCCGCCCGCCCTCGAAGAAGACTGCGGCGTCGCCGCCTTTGTTGAGAGCGTTGATGATGTTGAGAAGCCCAAACAGGACCGCACAGAGCACGAACACGGGCTTCCAGGTTCTGAGGAGCGTCGCCATCGCGGCCTTCGAGTGTATGTCAGGCTGGTGGATAGACACGGCTCAAGGTTCAGGGCTCAGGGCTCAGGGCTCAGGCAAAATCCTCGAGCCAATTGGTCGAGGGTTTCCTGAGCCTTGAGCCTTGAGCCCTGAGCCGCGATCCGTCCGGCTTCGGACCGAGCTGGGTCGTGTCGAGTTACATGTCTTCTGGTCGGCCTTGACACACAGTCTTACAAGTTGTAAGACTGTGCCCGTATGAAGAACGTACGGCTTCCGACAGTCTCCGCCAAGGAGCGTATCGTCCTCGAGTTGCTCGTGTCGTCTGGGGCGAAGTATGGCCTTCAGCTCGTCGACGAATCACGAGGACGGCTGAAGCGTGGCACGGTGTACGTCACGCTCGGCCGGATGGAGCTCAAGGGATTGGTCGAATCGCATCATGAACCCGCGACGCGCGATCCCGACGCGCTCACCAGACGGATGTACCACGCGACAGCGTTCGGCGGCCGCGTGCTCGATGCCTGGACCACCGTCGCGCGCACGTTCTCCCTGGAGCCGGGACGATGACAGACGACGATCGTATCCCTGGTGCGCGACTGCAACGGTTCGCGGAACGCACGTTCGATCGCACGACCCTCGAGAACGTGATGCTGCCGGCGCTCGCCGACCTGCAGCATGAATGCCGCACGGCGCGCGGCTCGACATTCTCTCAACGCCTGGTGCGTCTGCGCGCCTACTGGGGACTCTGGAAGACCATCGTGGTGTGCGCGGTCGGTGACGTCGTGCACAACCGAAACGGCATCGCCTCGTCGTTGGGCACACGCACGGTCGTGTTCCTTGCCATCGTTGTCACCGTGCTGGCCGCGCCGTCGGTGTCGTGGATGGTCTCGTTCGGCTCGAAGTATGGTGCCGGTACCGCTCTGACGGCGGGCGCTCTGATGCTGCCCGCGAACATCCTCGTTGCGTTGCCGGCAGCGTTCTTCTTCGCGTTGGCGATGTCCCGAGGCGGCGTAGACATCCCCTACACCAGGCTCCTTCCGACCGCCGCCGCAGGCACGCTGGCATGTGCCGTCGTCGTCTTTGCGCTGATGATGTTCGTCGCACCCACGACGAACCAGGAGTTCCGAACGCGCGTGTTCACGGCCTTTCAGGCTGATCGGACTGACGGACCACGGATTCCGCTTCGAAAGGGCCTCACCGAAATGACCTGGCCGGAGCTGAATGCCCACATCCGCCAGGCTCCGAGCAGCCGACAGGCAGAGCTCGCGCTCGCCCATCGTCAGGGACGCTTCGCGTTTGTCGCGACCGTGTTCGTGCTCGGACTGCTGGGACTCGCGCTCGCCGGCCGCTGGCGATCGAAGCTGGCGACGTTCGGCGTGGCGCTCGCCGTCCTCGTCCTTTATGGCGTCTGCTTCGGCTTTGGCACCGGCCTGAACAAGTACGGATACCCGGCCGCCTACGGAACGTGGACCGCCAACGGTGCGTTCCTGGTCATTGGCGTGCGTCTGCTGCGCTCGCGCAGGAAGACGTTGCCAATGCTGAATGCTGAGTGCTGAATTCGAACTTCCCTTCAGCATTCAGCATTCAGCGTTCAGCATTTCTTGTTGGCCTGCCAGCCGTAGCTCAGTATCGAGCGAGCTAGGGTCATTGATTTCTGCCTTCGTTTGGCAGTGTGCGTCACTCGAACGCGTCACTCACAATCTGATGCCGGTGAAGTCGTCCTTTTGGAGAGCCTCCCAGCTACCGCGACGCCACCAGGCGGTCGTCCGGCCGTTTCGTCAGCGCGCTCAGATAACGAAGCGCAGTGACCTGGTCAAAGACTCCATCTCGCACGAAGCGCGTCCACAGTTGCTCTTCTGCGCGCCGCGCGCCACGCTCGTCCGCACCGTCGAGGTGCGCCATCTCGTGCCAGATGATCGAGGCCAGCACGTGTTCGTAGAACTGTGACCCCTTTGCGGCCTCCTGCAGCACGGTGCTCTGCTTCACCAGGTACACGACGTTGCTTCGGTCCATCGTGACCGCGTCCAACCTCAGGGTGAACGCGTCCAATTTCAGCAGGGTCTCGCGGACGTCCGGCTTCGCTTCCTGGGCGTCGATCACCGCCACCTGTATCGGGCGTTTCGGCAGATGCGCGATTGCGCGCGACACGGCCCGGTCATTCGCAGTCGGAGTGTTCTCTTCGGCTCTGGGCACCGCAGGAGCCATGCCGACGACGATGACAAGAGAAAGGAGCCAGCCAATCGCCCGATGTATCACGTCCCGCCTCCAGGTTTTGCCGAGAGGTGCGACGTTGCGGCCTGGGGACGGCTACCTCAATGACGGGCAGGCGAAACGAGGGTGACGTGAAGGTGACCGGCGAGTACACCGCGGTAAGTGCAATGACAAGAGCTACTTGACGCGGCCCGGCCGTGCCGCGCGGCGTAGTAGAATGCCCTACCTGAGAGGTGGGACGTGAGTGAGGCACCCGTTCCAAGCCGGCAAGTGGTGCGGTTTGGCGCGTTCGAGTTGGACCTTCGCGTGGGTGAGCTGCGAAAGGCCGGCTTGCGCGTGAACCTTCAAGAGCAGCCCTTCAAGGTGCTCGAGTGCCTGGTGGAGCGTCCCGGCGAGCTGGTCACTCGCGAGGAGCTGCGTCAGCGGCTCTGGCAAGACGACACATTCGTCGACTTCGAGCACGGAGTGAACGCGGCGGTGAAGCGCTTGCGCGAAACGCTTGGGGACTCGGCCGAGACGCCGCGATTCATCGAGACCCTGCCGCGCCGCGGCTATCGGTTGATTGCGCCGGTGGAATGGGACCAACCACCTGTCGTCGTCGAGCCCGATCTGGCAACCACCGGTGGCGGCGGCGACCGACGCCTCCAGGCCGCCGCAGAGCTGCCGGCGCATCCGAAGCGCTGGTCTGACCGCCTCATCGGGGCCAGCGTCCTGGGCATTCTCGTGACCGCCGCATTTGCAGGTTGGGTGCTGAGCCGATCTTCGAAGAAACCCGAGCTCCCGATGAAGGTGGTTCCGCTCACCTCGCTCACGGGACTCGAAATCGCGGGGAGGTTCTCCGCGGACGGCACGCGCGTCGCCTTTACGTGGAACGGCGAAGCGCAGGACAACTTTGACATCTACGTGCAGATGGTCGGATCCGCCGAACCACAACGACTCTCGACCGATCCGGCGTTCGAAATCAATCCCGTTTGGTCACCCGACAATATGCGGATCGCGTATCTCCGGCAAGACCCTCTAAGTAAGGCGCTGAACGTCTGGCTGATGTCGGCACTCGGCGGACGCAGCAACAAGCTGAGCGACCTTCCCGTGACCCCGGGGATCAGCTGGTCTCCGGACGGTCGCTACATCATCGCGACACAAGCACGTCCAAACAACGGAATCTATCTGATACCGGTTCAGAGTGGCGAGCCGCGAGCGATCCTCCGACCGACCGCTCCGGAAACGGTCGGAAATCCTTCCTCCTTCTCACCGGATGGCCGTTTTCTCGCGTATGTATCGTGCCCAGGGCCGGGCAACTGCTACCTGCAGATCGTGGAAGTCGACGCGGCATTTGCGGCTCACGGTTCACCTCGACGGCTAACCCGGCACCCCGCGTTCAGGATCGAAGGCATCACCTGGAGCCGGGATGGACAGTTCGTCGTCTACGGTGCCCACAAGGGTCCGCAGAACTTCTCACTGTGGCGCGCCGGAGTCGACGGCAAGCGCCCCGAGGAGCGGATCGAAATCGCGGGCCTCAATGCCACCGCTCCGACTATCACGCCCTCTGGTGATCTGGTTTTTTCACGTTTCGTCGATGACATCGACATGTACCGGCTCGGGCCCGGCCTCGCAGCTCGACCTGTTGCGCCATCGTCGGCGTTCGACGGCAATCCGCAGTTTTCGCCAAATGGCCTCCGATTCACCTTCTGCTCGTCTCGATCGGGCGATGCCTTGGAAATCTGGACTGCCGCGTCGGACGGATCGGAAGCGCATCGGCTGACACATGGTCCGGGCATCTGGAAGTGCTCGCCCGCGTGGTCACCCGACGGCCGACAGATCGCGTTCGACTCCCAAACGGAGGACGGAGACTGGCATATCTGGACGATCGATGCTGACGGAGGCATCCCACGAAAAGTCACGCACGGGTCCGGCAGCCAGAACGTACCGACATGGTCGAGGGACGGACACTGGATCTATTTTTCGTGGGACCAGGGAGGCCGACGCGAGATCTGGCGCACGCAGGTCAAAAACGGATCGACAGAACAGATCACGCACGAGGGAGCGGGCTGGGTCGGGCGCGAATCGGCTGATGAGCAGAGCGTCTTCTACCAACTCCACGTCGGAAACGCAGCGTTGATGGCCCAGCCCCTCACCGGGGGCAAACCGCGCACGATCATCTCGTGCGTCATCGAATCCGCATACGCAGTCGCCGCACAGGGCATCTACTACGTTCCGTGTCAGGACGATGCCCATCCGGGCCCCGATTCAGAGCTTCATGTAGTGAACCCTGTCACCCTCAAGGATCGCCGACAGGGAACGTTGGAGAAGTTCGAGAATGGCAACGGCGGCCTTGCGGTCTCGCCCGATGGCCAGACGATTCTCTACACTCGGCTCGTCAAACGTTGGGCCGACCTGATGTGGATCCAGAACTTCAGGTGATCCACCTTCGTTCGAACGAACGCACCTCGAGCTACGGCAGAGGAGTCGAGACTTGAAGGAAGCGGCTGGCGCGGCATCGCGCCGTGGCCCGCCTCGAATCTCAGCGCGGGCGGAGGCGGATGGCGGAGAGGAAGGGATTCGAACCCCTGGAAGCCTTTCGACTTCAACGGTTTTCAAGACCGCCGCCTTAAACCACTCGGCCACCTCTCCGTATTGAGCATTCCTTCAGAATCAACGACTTGCGGCTACTCCTGATCTTACGTCAGGTGCGCTGAATTACGAGGTGTTGCGATGCGCCTCGAAGTGCCGCGCGCATGCAGACTCGCCAACCTGGCTGCGGACTCGTTATCGGGGGCTGGCCGGCGGCTCGGGAGGTGCCAGACGATACGCCGCAAACTCAGGCGTACTCGTGATCAGTGTGGCGAGGCCGTCGAGGACCCGCACATTCTCGGTCGCGGCACGATCGGTCACGATCACCGCTCCCTTTTTCAGAAGATCGAGGAACTGGTCGGGACCCGCCTCCGACAAGAGCCAGCCTTTTCGATGCAGACAGAACAGAATGTCGGGGCTGAGATAGTTCGTGAAGGCGACGCGATCGGCCGGATCGAGCAGCGGCGCGAGTTGCTCGCACACTCGGACACGCCGCTCGTCCACTTCATACCATGAATGGAAGCTCACGCTGCGCGCAAACGTGCTCACCGTGACAGCCCAGAGCAGCGCCGCACAGACATAGACGAGGCGATCGTAAGTCCAGCCGCGTCTCTCGCTCATTCGCGTCATCGCTTCGGAGACGCCCAGCGCCGCCAGCACCACACCGATGGGAACGATCGGCAGCTGATAGTAGTTGTGATGAAAGTTGCCGTTCGTGATGACGATCAGGTAGGCGACGAAGGCCGCGACACCGAGCGGCTCGGCCCAGCGGCGCTGGCGAACGGCAACGACGAGTCCGTAAGCGGCAAAGGCGATGCCCACGGGCCCGAGCACGTCCTTGACCAGCCGCGTGGCAATCTTCGACCAGTATCGCAGCGTCAAGACGAGATCGGTGTCGAACAGCTTGTTCGACAACCCGAAGGAGAGACCGGTCATCGTGAACAACGTGTGTGCATGGGTGAACCACGCGACCGCCGCGGCGACGGTCGCGGTCCCTGCCAGCCACAGTTCCCAGCGCAGCAGGCCGCGCACACCGTCCCGCTCGATGAACAAACCGAGGAGCGGTCCCCACACGATGAGGAAGGTGGGCTTGACGATCGCCACGAGGATCGACGCCACGAGCAGCGACGCGAGGTAGACCATCCGCCCGTTCTGCAGGTAGAGCTGCGTGGTGCGCAAACAACCGATTACCAGCAGCGTCAGCAGCGACTCGTTCATGAACGCGCGATCCATGAAGAGCGTCAGGGGCAGGCCGAGCGCGTAGATGTGGAGTCCGATGAGGCCTGACCACTCGCCGTAGCGCGCCCTGATGAAG
Organism: uncultured Acidobacteriota bacterium; assembly: GCA_963771395.1. Classification (GTDB taxonomy): domain Bacteria; phylum Acidobacteriota; class Vicinamibacteria; order Vicinamibacterales; family 2-12-FULL-66-21; genus DATBJJ01. The sequence goes on from CAVYTY010000023.1 coordinate 68,658, forward strand.
CGATACAGCAGCAGCGCGGCGACCGGAAACATCAGAGCGTTGACGAGGCGGCCGAGGTGCGTCGAAAAGCCGAACACGTGAGCCAGTCCGGCGACGATCAACGCGTGCAGCTCGAAGCCGGTTTCGACGTAGCCGTGCGCGGCGTCGCCCCGCCAATCCACTTGCGGGTAGAGCGGATTGAACCGTTCTTCGAAGAAGTTACGGGCTATCGACGCGGAGTCCGACTGGCGCCATGAATGGAAATCGAAGAGAGGCGATTGAAACGTCGCGCCGCGCGCCATCACCCCTAGCGTGAGCAGCGCGATGACGAGCAGCCGCACCGGCAGCCGTGACCCGAGCGTCTCGCGAAGGCTGGCTGCGCTCAGGATGGTCACGGCTCTATCCCTTCACAATCCTCTCGACCCCGACGTACTGTCTCAGCACCTCGGGCACGACGACGGATCCGTCCTTCTGCTGGTAGTTCTCGAGAATCGCAATCAGCGTCCGGCCAACCGCCAGGCCCGAGCCGTTCAGCGTGTGCGCGTGCTCGGCCCTGCCGGTCCCGGCCGCGCGGAACTTGATCGACGCGCGCCGGGCCTGGAACGCCTCGGTGTTGCTGCACGAGGAAATCTCGCGATACGCCTGCTGGCTCGGGAGCCACACCTCGATGTCGTAGGTTTTCGCCGCGGCAAACCCCAGGTCGCCCGTGCACAGCAGCATCGTGCGGTACGGCAGGCCGAGGCGCTCGAGGACGGTCTCCGCGTTCCGCGTCAGGGACTCGAGCTCGTCGTACGAGAGTTCCGGCGCCGAGAACTTCACGAGCTCGACTTTGTCGAACTGATGCTGGCGGATGAGGCCCCGGACGTCGGCGCCGTACGAGCCTGCTTCGCTCCGGAAGCACGGCGTGTAGGCCGTGTAGCGGAGCGGCAGCAGACGGCCGTCGAGGATCTCGTCACGGTGCAGATTGGTCAGCGGCACCTCCGCCGTCGGGATGAGATAGAGATCCCAGTCACCCGCGATCTTGAAGAGATCATCCTCGAACTTCGGCAGGGTGCCGGTCCCGCGCAACGCTGCCGCGTTCACCAGAAACGGCGGCTCGACTTCGACGTATCCGTGCTCGCGGGTGTGCAGATCGAGCATGAAGTTGATGAGCGCGCGCGCCAGCCTGGCGCCCAGGCCCATGAGGACCGAGAATCGGGCGCCGCTCATGCGCGTCGCCCGCTCGAAGTCGAGCACGCCAAGCGCGGTGCCTATCTCCCAGTGCGGTCTGGGAACGAAGTCGAAGGCCGGCGGCTCGCCGTGCCGGCGCACGAGCTGATTGTCCTCGGCCGTCCGTCCGACGGGCACGCTCGCGTGAGGCAGGTTCGGCAGCGTCAGGAGCAGCGCCGTGCGCTGGTGCTCGGTCTGCTCGAGCTGGATCTCGAGCTGCCGGATCTGCTGCGCGCGCATCTTGGTCGCCGCAAAGAGCGGGGTCGCGTCCACGCGCTGCCGCTTCGCGCGCGCGACTTCGTCGCCCGCCGTGTTCTGCTCGCGCTTGAGTCCCTCCATCTCGGGAATCAGCCGTCGTCGTCTCGACTCGAGCGTCGCCAGTTGCTCGAGGTCGGCGTCGGCCTCGAGGCCGCGGTTCTTGAACGCCGCTCGGACCTCGTCGAGGTGATCGCGCACGAAGGCGGGGTCTATCATCTTGGTCGATCCTAATGGATCCGATGCGTCTTGTCCCTGCTGCCGCCGGATTTGATACGATGCCAAGGATGCCCTCCTCACAGAATTCAGTACACAAGACGGTCCGCAAGGCGGTCTTCCCCGCCGCCGGACTCGGCACGCGGTTTCTCCCGGCCACCAAGGCGCAGCCCAAAGAGATGCTGCCGCTCGTCGACAAGCCGATCATCCAGTACGGCGTCGAGGAGGCAGTGGCGTCTGGTGTCGACAACATCATCCTGGTCACGGGCCGCGGCAAGAACGCGATCGAAGACCATTTCGACGTGTCGGTCGAGCTCGAGACGTTTCTCGAGACCCGGGGCAAGAAGCAACAGCTCGCCGAGATCCGCCAGATTTCGAGCGCGATCAACCTTGCCTACGTCCGGCAGGGCGAGCCGCTCGGCCTCGGACACGCGGTGCTCGTCACCCGCACGCTCGTCGGAGATGAGCCCTTTGCGGTGATCCTGGCCGACGACGTGATCGATGCCACGCCGCCGGGCCTGGCCCAGATGATCAAGGTGTTCGACGAGTTTCAGGGTCCGGTGCTGGCGCTCGAAGAGGTCCCGTGGGAATCGGTCAGCAGCTACGGCATCGTCGACGCCGAGGAAATCCGTCCGGGCATCTACAAGATTCGCGACATGGTGGAGAAGCCGCCGCGCGCCGAAGCCCCGTCCAATCTCGCGATCATCGGCCGCTACATCCTCACGCCCGACATCTTCCCGATCCTCGAGGCGACCAAGAGCGACCGCACCGGCGAGATCCAGCTCACCAACGGCCTGCGGAGGCTGCTGAAGGATCGGCCGATCTACGGCTGCAGGGTCGACGGCGTCCGGCACGACACCGGTAACAAGCTGGGGTTTCTGAAAGCGGTCGTCTACTTCGCGCTGCGGCGCCCGGATCTATCGGCAGAGTTTTCCGAGTACCCTCAGGTCTATCAGGCTCTGAATGCTGAATGCTGAAGTGAAGACTGAAGGACTTGTCACTTACCTCATTCGACGTTCACTTCAGCATTCAGCATTCAGCATTCAGAATTGCCTTTCGGCGGCGTGCCAGCCGGCTTGGATTCAGACGAATCCGAAGACTTCGAGGACTTTTCCGACTTTTCCGACTTTTCCGACTTCTCGGACTTCTCGGACTTCTCGGACTTCTCGGAACCTTCCGACTTCCTGTCGCCCTTCTTGTCGGCGCTCTCGGCCTTCGAGGAGGACGTGTCTCCGCTGCCGCCCCCCTTCTCCTGCTTGGGGTAGTCGGTGATGTAAAAGCCGGATCCCTTGAACTGAAACGCCGGCGACGAGAGCAGTTTGCGCACGGTGCCGCCACACTTGGGGCACACGTCAACGAGTGGATTGGAGTACTTCTGAATCCGCTCGAACCGATGCGCGCAGGAGCCGCACTCGGTACTGGTACAGGGGCATGGTGTTTCTGTCTCTGAAAGTGTGAAGTCTGACGTGTGAAGTCTGAAGTTCCAAAGTCTGAAGCCCGAAGTGAGAAGTGGAAGCGCGAAGGGAAGTAGGAAGTGGGAAGTAGGAAGTGGGAAGTGGGAAGTCTGAACGCTGAAGTAAAGTAGGAAGCCTCACTTGTAGGCCGGTCCACTTCCCACTTCCCACTTCCTACTTCTACTTCCTACTTCTACTTCCTACTTCTACTTCCCGCTTCCTACTTCACGCGTTCGAAACTTCAGACTTCACACGTCAGACTTCAAACTTTCCCCGATCACTCTATCGCTTCTCCGTTCTGCGGTCCGAGCATCAGCGCCCGGTGCAGCCAGATGGGAACGGTCCCGTTGCCCAACAGCGTATCGTGGAATCCGCGCAGCGAGAACTTCGCGCCGAGGTGGGCCTTGTAGTCTTCCCGCAGCTTGAGAAGCATCAGCTTGCCGGCGGAATAGAGAATGTAAGCGGGATCGAACGTGCCGCGCTCCGCCTCGCGGCGCGCGTTGGGCTCCTCCAGGAATGCTTCCTCGCGGAAGAAACGCACCGCCTGCTCGACCGACATGTCCTCGCAGTGCAGCCGGATGCCGACGATGCAGCGGCAGAGCCGGATGAGGGACTCGGCGAGCTGTCCGAGTCGGACCCCGGTGTCGTTCTTCCGGAAGCCCTCGTCGATCATCATCTGCTCGCAGTAGTGTGCCCACCCCTCCACGAACGCCGACGAGGAGAAGAGGATCGACTTGCGGAGCGTGGACTCGATTTGGCGCAGGTGCTGATAGTGCAGAAAGTGCCCCGGAAACACCTCGTGGATCGAGATCGACCACAGCGCGCCGTAGTTGAAGTCGCGCAGGTGCTCGTCCTGGCGTTCGGGCGGCCAGGCGGGGTCGACGTCGGTGATGTAGTAGAACGCACGAACCGGCCGTGACTCGAACGGCCCCGGCGTCCACATGCTCGCCGAGGTCCAGCGGTAGAAACGCGGCGTCGGTCGAACCGACACGGGCGCGCCCTCGGGAAGCGAGATGATGCGTTCGCGACGGATGAAGTCGGCGAGCTCGGCGAGCTGTTCCTCGGCGACCGCGACGAGCTTGCCGGGCGGCGGATGGTCGGCTTTGGCCTTCTGCCACGCGGACAACGGATCGCCGCCGTTCACCCGGGACGCGACGCGGCGGAATTCGTCCTGCGTCGACTGCAGCTCGCGGGTGGCGATCGCCAGCAGGCGATCGGCGCCGAACGTGAAGCCCTCGTCGAGGGCGAACTTCTGCTCGAACCGTGCGCGGCCGAGGCGGAACGAGCCTTTGGTGCGCGGCGCCAGGTCGGTCTCGAGGAACTCGACGTAGGCCGCGATCGATGCCGAGGCCTCGATCGACGCGTCGGCGAGATCGCCGAGCAGGTGCAGGTCGCCCAGGCCGGCAAACGCCGGGGGCAGATCGTCGTGGATGAAGCGGAGCGTCCCGCGAAGGCTTTCCAGCCCGACCTTGACGAAGATGCCGGGCGGATCCTTGATGTTGTCGCGCGCCGCCTGCATCAGGCGCGGGACCTGCCGCAGCTTGGAGAGGACGCGACGCGCACGCTCGGCGAGCGGCGCGTAGTCGAAGAGCGCCTGTCCGGCGAGGCTGGTCGCGAGCGTGTCGGCGAAGAGTTGCGGACTCCGCTCCCACGTGCGCACCTCTTCGAGCTCGAAGACACGCGCCCGGATGCTCGACTCGAGCGCCGGTCGCTCGAGACGTTCGATGTCGGTCAGCCGCGCAGGGTCGATCGCCGCCAGCCGGCGGCCAAACCCGCCGAGCGTCCGGATCTGGGCATCAATCGCCGATCGACTGAAGTCCTCGAGCACGTCGTCGTGCACGTGGACACCGTCGAAGGTGGCCGTCGTGGGGTTGATCTCGTAGAGGTACGCCAGGTACTCGTCAACGAAGTGTGGAAGGGGTTCGGCTGAATACATTGAGTACAATCGCCCGGGAGTCATGCCCGGCACTTTGTATGTTGTCGCGACACCTATCGGCAATCTCGAGGATGTCACGCTGCGCGCGTTGCGGGTCCTGCGCGAAGTGTCCGTGATCGCAGCTGAGGACACGCGCCGGACCTCCCGGCTCCTTCAACACTACTCGATCTCGACGCCGACGACGAGCCTCCACGAGCATAACGAAGACGGCAAAACCCCGGTTCTCATCGCGCGCCTCCGCGGGGGCGAATCCATTGCCCTCGTGTCGGATGCGGGAACCCCGGTCGTCTCGGACCCAGGCACGCTCCTCGTAGCCGCCGCACACGCGGCAGGTCTGCGTGTCGAGCCAGTGCCCGGCCCGAGCGCTGCTCTCGCCGCCTTGTCCGCCTCCGGCATCGCCGCCGACGAGTTCCTGTTCGTCGGGTTTCCCCCGGCTCGGGCGGGGGCTCGCCTCGAGTGGCTGGGGCGTTTGGCGCCCGAGCCTCGTCCGCTCGTGCTATACGAAGCGCCGCACCGAATTCGGGCGACTCTCCAGGATATGCTCGCAGTGTTGGGCGATCGAACGGTGGCGCTCGGCCGGGAGCTGACCAAGGCACACGAAGAATTGGTCGTCAGACCTATATCTGCCCATCTGATCAAAATTGGCGACGGTCGCGGGGAGTACACGCTGATTGTCGCGCCCGGTGCCGCGGTGAGCAGTCACCCAGACGTACCCACGCCGAGCGAGCTGCATGCTGAATTTGGTCGTTTGATAGAAAACTCGGACGTTACGCGCCGAGGCGCGATCAAGCAGCTGGCGCTCAAATACGGACTGAAGGCAAGGGCGGTGTACTCCCTGGTCGAGCAAGGGCGTTAGTGTGCGCGTCTCAAGCACTTGGAAGTACGACGACCGCGGACGAGTAATGACATGGGACAGTAATTTTGTTAGGCGACCTAATGCTGATATATTCTTCGATCATGGGCAGGGTCGCTTGACCCGTCTCTGAGCGTTTGCTACTGTCAGGGGCCAAAGGAGGCCGGCCAGGACTGCATGCCGAAACAGCGTCGCGCGGCAGCGAGCCGGTCGATGGCCCGACCCGCAGCCAAGAAATCGAGCTCCAAGGCCCCGAAAGCGCTGAAACTGTCGAAACGCGCGAAGGTGTCGAAACCCCCGTCGAAGCTGAAGGCTTCGAAACCGTCGAAGTCCCAGAAAAAAGACAGGGTTTCGGCCCGCACCGCCAAGGCGGCCGGAGGTACGTGCCATCGCCCCGAAGGTGCCGACCCCGGCAGAAGCGCCCGCTCCAGCGCCCGCTCCCCGCCGCCCGGCCTTCTACGAAGCGCTCGCGGTTTACGAGACAGGCGTCCGCGCGCTCCAGCGCCACGACTTCGAGGCGGCCGCCGACAGCCTCCGCGGGGTGATTCAAGGCTACCCGACCGAACGCGAGCTCGTCGAACGCGCCCGTCTCTATCTGCAAGTCTGCGAGCGTGAAACCGCTCGTCGGCCGTCAGGTCCCCAAACACCGTCCGAGTCCGTCTACGCGGCGACTGTCGCGCTGAACGCCGGCGACGTCGATGGAGCCCTCGGGCACCTGAATAGGGCGCTCGAAAGAGCTCCCGAGAGCGATCACGCCCACTACATTATGGCTGTTGCCCTAGTTGACAAGGGCGATCCCTCTCGTGCCCTGGGACATCTCCGCCAAGCGATCACGTTGAACCCAGACAATAGGTCAGTCGCACTACAAGATCCGGATCTCAGCGCACTCCACGACCTGGACGCTTTTCGCCAGGTGCTCGGCACGGACGTTTCCCTCCGTCGTCGCGTGAAGGCCCGCCGCTGACGGCAGGCCGTCATGCCTGCTGACCCCTCCCAACCAGACCTCCACATAGTCCTTCTGGCGGCCGGCAAGGGCACGAGAATGAACTCGGCCGTGCCGAAAGTGCTCCACCGTGCCGGGGGATTGCCGCTCATCGACCACGTGGCAGCCTCGGCGGCCGCGCTGAAGCCAACATCCATCGTCGTAGTTATTGGTCATCAGACCGAACAGCTGCGGGAGCATCTGGCACGCCGGCCGGACGTGCACGTGGCGTTGCAGGAGCCACAGCTCGGAACGGGGCATGCGCTTCTTCAGGCAGAGCCGTTCCTGCAGGGAAGAACGGGCACGGTCCTTCTCTTGTCGGGGGACGTGCCACTCCTGCGTGCCGCCACCGTCCAGACACTCGTCAACCATCACATGAGCTGTCGGGCGGCTGCCACGGTCCTGACCGCGACAGTCGAGCGGCCGGATGGCTACGGCCGCATCGTCCGCGAAGCTGGCTCGATTTCTGCGATCATCGAGCACAAGGACGCGTCAGCTGAGGAGCGGGCCATCGCGGAAATCAACAGCGGCGTCTACGCGTTCGACCTGGCGCCGCTTTTCGGGGCCCTGCGGCAAGTGGGGTCGGGGAACGCTCAGGGAGAGTACTATCTTCCTGATCTCGTCGGGATTTACCGTGGCCAGGGGCTTCCGGTCGAAACCGTCAGCCTCTCCGACCCCCGGGAAATCCTCGGCGTGAACAGCCGGAAGGAGCTGGCGGAAGTGTCGGCCATCCTGAGAGATCGGAAGAATGACGAGCTGATGGCCTCCGGGGTCACGATCGTCGATCCTGCGACCACCTGGGTCGAGCCTGACGTTGTCGTGGGGCCGGACACCGTGCTCCATCCAGGCGTGTATCTCGAGGGACAGACCCGGATTGGCTCGGCCTGCGAGATTCACTCGGGCGTTCGCATCATCGACTCGACCATCGGCGATCGCGTCGTCGTCAACAATTTCTGCGTGATCCGGCAATCGGCGATCGAGAGCGGCGCCCAGGTGGGACCGTTCGCGCAGCTCCGGCCGGCCTCGCGAGTCGCTGAGGACGCCCATGTCGGCAACTTCGTCGAGCTCAAGAACACGACGCTCGGCCGCGGATCGAAGGCCAACCACATGGCGTACCTCGGCGATGCCACGATCGGCGAGAAGGTGAATGTCGGGGCCGGCACGATCACGTGCAACTACGACGGCTTCGCCAAGCACCCGACGATCATCGAGGATGGCGCGTTCATCGGCAGCGACAGCCAACTCGTCGCACCGGTGCGGATCGGCAGGAACGCCTACGTCGCCGCCGGGTCTTCCATCACCGAGGACGTGCCGCCAGACTCGCTCGCGATCGCCCGCGCCAAGCAGGTGAACAAGCCCGGATGGATCCCACGCTCGAAGCGCAAACGCGACTGACGACTGACCCAGGTGTGCGGCATCATCGGATACATCGGCGGCAAGAAGGTCGTTCCAGTCCTCATCGATGGGTTGAGGCGGCTGGAATATCGCGGGTATGACTCGGCGGGCGTAGCGGTCGTCCGCAACGGCGCGATCGAGCTGCGGCGGAGCGCAGGGAAGCTCTCGCGGCTCGAAGAAGTGCTGGTCTTGAATCCGCTCGATGGCGACTACGGGATTGGCCACACGCGCTGGGCCACTCACGGCCGGCCGACCGAGGAGAACGCCCACCCTCACCGCGACTGTACTGGGCAGATCGTGGTCGTGCACAACGGCATCATCGAGAACTATCTCGATCTGAAACGGCAGCTCCAGCAGGAAGGTCACCGCTTCGTCACCGAGACCGACACCGAGATCGTCGCGCACCTCGTCGAGCGCGAGATGCAGGGCGATGGACTGGAGAATGCGTTACGACGGGCTCTGCTGTACCTCAGGGGACTGTTCGCGCTCGTGCTGATTTCGGCCGACGATCCCAACAAGATCGTCGCCGTTCGCAACGGGCCGCCGGTTGTCCTGGGCCTGGGCGAGAACGAGTTCTTCGTCGCGTCCGACATCCCGGCCATCCTCGGCCACACACGGGACGTCGTGTTCCTCGGCGACGAGGAGATGGCCATCATCACGCCCGCCGGCGTGGAGTTCACGGACTATTCGGGACGAGCCGTCTCGAAGAAGAGCACGCGCGTGTCGTGGGATCCGGTCATGGCCGAAAAGTCCGGATACAAACATTTCATGCTCAAGGAGATCTTCGAGCAGCCCTGGGCCGTCAGGGAAACCGTGCTCGGACGGGCGTCGGTCGAGACCGGCCAGGTGTTCCTGCAGGAGATCGAGATCCCGGATTCGGTCCTGCGCGACGTGGATCGCATCCTGATTCTCGCGTGTGGGACGTCGTGGCATGCGGCACTCGTCGGGAAGTTCATGATCGAGTCGCTCGCTCGCGTCCCGGTCGAGGTGGACTACGGGTCCGAGTACCGGTATCGCGATCCGATCGTGTCGACGAGCACGCTCGCGATCGTCATCAGCCAGTCCGGCGAGACCGCCGACACGCTCGCGGCGCTGCGGGAAGCGAAGAAGAAAGGCGCCCGGAGCATCGCCATCTGCAACGTTGTCGGCAGCATGGCGACGCGCGAGACCGATGGCACCGTCTACACTCACGCCGGGCCGGAGATTGGCGTCGCGTCGACGAAAGCGTTCACCGCGCAGCTGGTGGCGCTGCACTTGCTCGCTGTCTATCTTGGCCAGATCCGTGGGGCGCTGACCGCCGACGGCTCTCGGCCGCACCTCGATGCCCTGACGCAACTGCCGTTGCTGATCGAACAGACGCTCAAGTGTGAGCCGGTCATCGAGGACATCGCGAAGCGCTTCTACCAGCGGAGCGACTTCCTCTATCTCGGGCGCGGCATCCACTATCCGATTGCGCTCGAGGGCGCGCTCAAGCTCAAGGAAATCTCCTACATCCACGCCGAGGGTTATCCCGCTGGAGAGATGAAGCATGGGCCGATCGCGCTCATCGACGAGCAGTTGCCGGTCGTCGCGCTGGCGCCGCACGACCACATGTTCGAGAAGATGATTGGCAACGTGCAGGAAGCCAAGGCCAGGGGCGGCTCGGTCATCGCCCTGACGACCGAGACGCGCGAGGCCGGCAGCGCCATGCGCGAGCTGCTGCGATCCCGCTCAGGATTTCCTGATTACGGTGCCGGCCTCGCACGCGCTCCTTATGCCTGTGCTGATGGTCGTCCCGCTCCAGTTGCTGGCGTACCACATCGCCGTGCGGCGCGGGTGCGACGTCGACCAGCCACGGAATCTCGCCAAAAGTGTAACGGTTGAATAGGCCGCTGCTGCCGCGTCACCGGGCGGAATCGCACAGCTTGGGGCGCCAGCGCTCGCTTCGCACATGCGCTAGCCATTTCGGAACACAGTTAAGCTGCTTGTTTGCATGTTTTATGGCTATATGCGCCGTTTGGCGCACTTCTGGCTCTAGCGTGAGTGCGCGCTGACAACCGTCAGAGGCGAAACGATTGAGGGAGATGAATCAATGGACGTCACCGCCGCGCTCTTCACGGTTGCCCTCACGGTCGGGTCGCTCACACCGGCCACGAACGCGCCCGCGCCGGGGACGTCCGAAGCGCGCATCGCCGCCGGCCTCGCCGCGGCGCCGACGCCGCTCACGAACAATAGCAGCGAGGATCGCCCGAGCCTGCGGCGGCTGGCGAGCGTGCCGTCAACGTCGGCGCGTCCGTCGGTACTCATCCCGATGTATGCCAGCCTGGCGGTCCTGCAAGGCTTCGATATCTACACGACGTCCGCGTCGCTCAAGAGCGGAGCGCTCGAGGCCAACCCGCTCATGAAGCCGGTCGCGGGGCGGAACATGGCGTCGATCATCGTCAAGGCGGCGGCGACGGCGGGCAGCATCTACTTCACGGAGCGGGCGTGGAAGAACAACCGCAAGGGCGCCGTCATTCTGATGACCGTCATCAACGTGGCGACGGCAGCAGTCGTGGCGCACAACACGCAGGTCGCGCGCCGCTAGGGAAGTCGGATTGGGCCGGCCTGCCTCCCGGCAGGTCGAAAGACTCGGTGACTGGCTACGAAGACTTGATTGCGGCCGCGATGCTTTCGGCCATCTGAATGGTCCCCACGACCGGCCCGGAGGCGCCAAGGTCGGCGGTTCGCAGGCCGCCCACGAGCGCCTTCTCGATTGCCAATTCGACCACCCTCGCTTCGGTCTCGAGCTTCAACGCATGGCGGAGGAGCATGGCCGCGGACGCGATCGCGCCGATCGGATTGGCCATGTCCTTTCCTGCGATGTCCGGCGCTGATCCGTGCACCGGCTCGAACAGCCCTGTTCCCGCACCAAGGCTCGCCGACGGCAGGAGCCCCAGCGACCCGACGATTGCGCCGGCCTCGTCCGACAGGATGTCCCCGAACATGTTCTCCGTCACGATCACGTCGAAGCTGGAGGGCGCGAGCGCAATGCGCATCGCGCAGCTGTCGACCAGCATGTGATCGAGCTTCACCTCGGGATACGCGGCACTGACCTCGGTCACGACCGTCCGCCACAGGCGCGACGTTTCGAGCACGTTGGCTTTGTCGACCGACGTCACGTGTCGGCGCCGCAGCATGGCTGACTCGAACGCGTGGCGGGCGATGCGCTCGATCTCATGTCGCGAGTAGCGCATCGTGTTGTACGCTGAACTGCCATCGGCTTCGATCCCTCTCGGCTCCCCGTAGGTACAGCCCTCCAGTCAACTCGCGCACGACGAGCATGTCCGTGCCCGCCAGCACGTCGGGCTTGAGCGGACCTGCGTTTTCGAGGCCGGGCCACACACGCGCCGGGCGCAGGTTCGCGTAGAGGCCGAGCGCCTTGCGGATGGCGAGGAGCGCCGCCTCGGGCCGGCCGGAAGAGGGACCGCGATCGAAGGCCGGATCGCCGACAGCGCCGAGGAGTATGGCGTCAGCGGACCTCGCGGCGGCAAGCGTCGCATCCGGCAAGGGCGGCAGGTCGCGCCGGAGGGCTGCCGCGCCGATGATGGCCTCCGGCAGCGCGAACGAGTGATTGAACCTTGCCGCGATGGTGCGGAGAACAGTGGCCGCGCCGGCTACGACCTCAGGGCCGATACCATCGCCTGGAAGAAGAAGGATGACTGCGTTCACAGGGGGGAGATTGTAGCGTTATTCGCGGCTGGCGGCTGGCGGTTGGCGGTTGCAGGTTCGCGCCTCAAGCTATTACTGGCAGCCAGCGGTGCGCACTTGCAACAGCCAGCAGCGAGCCGCGAGCCGCGAGTCTATACCCCGTGCCCGTAGCCGCTCTCGGCGGGTGTCGACGAGAAGTCGTGTCCGACCGAAGCGGGACGCTTGGCGTCCCCCCGAACGCGGCCGACGATGTTCGAGAGGTCCCGGTCGTTGACCAGCTTCTCGCGATCGGCGTGCGCGATGACGGCGTGGTACACCTGATCGAGCTGCTTCTTGTCGAGTGTGACGCCGAGCTGTTCGCAGCGCCGCTGAACGGCGTGCCGGCCCGAGTGCTTGCCGAGGACGAGCGTCGCCTGCGGCACGCCCACCTCTTCGGGCCGCATGATCTCGTAGGTCCGGCGGTCCTTCAGCATGCCGTCCTGATGGATGCCGGCCTCGTGCGCGAAGGCATTGCGTCCGACGATGGCCTTGTTCGCCTGGACGTTCTCGCCGGTGAGCGCGCTCAGTAACTGGCTCGTGGGTAAATCTCCCGCGTGTTGACCGCCGTGTCGTACGGCAGGCTGTCGGCCCGCACGCGCGTGACCATCACGATCTCTTCGAGCGACGCGTTGCCGGCGCGTTCGCCGACGCCGTTGATCGTGCACTCGACCTGCCGCGCACCGGCGGTGACGGCCGCGAGCGTGTTTGCCACGGCGAGCCCGAGGTCATCGTGGCAATGCGTGCTGAACGTGGCCTTGGCCGCGTTGGGTACCCGGGTCAGAATCGCGGTGAAGAAGGTGCTGATCTCGTGCGGGACGGCAAAGCCGACCGTGTCCGGCAGGTTGACGGTCGTACAGCCGGCGGCGATGACGGCTTCGACGACCCGGCAGAGAAACTCCAGGTCGCTGCGGGTCGCATCCTCCGCCGAAAACTGGACGTCGTCGGTGTACAGCCGCGCCTGGCGGACCGCGGCGACGGCGGCATCGAGACAGGTCTCCTTCGACATGCGGAGCTTGCGCTCGAGGTGCAGATCGGAGGTCGCGATGAAGGTGTGGATGCGGCGGCGCGGCGCGGGCGACAGTGCCCATCCCGCGCGATCGATGTCGGCGGGGTGGCAGCGCGCCAGCGCGGCAATGATCGGACCCTGGACGCTGCTCGCCACGAGACGCACCGCATCCGCGTCGGCCTCGGAGGTGATCGGAAAACCGGCCTCGATGACGTCGACGCCGAGCGACGACAACTGATGCGCCATCTTCAGCTTCTCGTCGATCCGCAGCGAGAAGCCCGGGGCCTGCTCGCCGTCGCGCAACGTCGTGTCGAAGATCGTCAGGCGGTTTGTCGTCGTCATGTGTGGATTGTACCTTGTAACCTCTGGTACAGCCTGCTGTCCAATTTATACTTGTTTGATTTAGATAACGCCAGGTTATAATTCCGCGGTGCAACTGCAGGATTTGGGCACATTTGTGACCGTCGCCGCCGAGCGCAGTTTCTCGGTGGCCGCCAAGAAGCTGCATCGCACGCAGCCCGCCGTCAGCCAGGCGATCCGCAGGCTCGAGGAGGAGCTTGGCGACCGGCTCTTCGACCGGTCGGTCCGCAACGGCGCGCTCACCGAGGCGGGACGGCTGCTTCAGGAGTATGCCGCGCGGCTCCTCAGTCTCGCGGCGGACGCCGAAGTGGCCGTGCGCGAGCTGCAGCAGGTCCGCAGGGGGCGCGTGATTATCGGCGCCAACGAGGCGGCGGTCCACACGCTCCTCCCGTTTCTCGACCGGTTCGCCAAAGCCCACCCTCAGGCGCTCATCGAGGTCCGGCGCGTGCGATCGCGGGCGATCGCGTCCGAGGTCCTGAATCGGAGTCTCGACTTCGGCGTGTTGACGTTTCAGCCCGCGGACCGGGGCCTTCAATCCCTTTCGCTTGGTGGCGACGAGCTCGTCATGCTCGCACATCCCAAGCACCCTCTAGCCAGCCGTCGCCGGGCGACAATCGAGGAAGTCGGGCAGCAGACGGTGATCGCGCACAACGATCCATCGCCGGCGCGGGAGCGCGTGCTCCGCGCGTACGAGCGCCGCCACACGCCGATCAACATCCAGGTGGCGCTGCCGAGCCTCGACGGAATCAAGCGCGCCGTCGAGATGGGAATGGGTGTCGCGGTGCTGCCCCGGCGGTGCGCGCTCAGCGAAATCGCGAACGGACAGCTCGTGGCGATCAAGGTTCCGGGCCTGAGCGCGCGGCGCCAGGTCCGCCTGATCTTTCGCCGGGGAGAACAGTCACATGCCGCCGAGGCGTTCCTCGATATCGTGAAGTCGACGGCGTCGTCCGGCGAGGGGAGCTAGTGGCTATCTCCCGACGTACGGCAGCCGCGCCGCGACGGCCTCGACTTCCTCGTACCGATCCAGCAGCAGCCCGGTGGCATCCCAGGTCCCGTCCAGAAAACCGTCGCGGGCGGCGGCTGGCAGGCTGATCGGAAAGGTGTGCGAGCCGGCAGTCGTCCGCAGCTCCACCAGGTCGACCACGACGTTCAAGGCCGGATCGCGTGTGGCCATCTGGATCAGGGTGTCGACGGCGTCGGGCAACGCGGTCACGCACGGCAGACCGAGCGCGACCGAGTTCCCGAAGAAGATCTCGGAGAACGATTCGCCAACGACCGCACGGATTCCGCGGCGCCGGATCGCCTGCGGCGCGTGCTCGCGCGAGGATCCGCAGCCGAAGTTCGCATTCACGACGAGGATCGTCGCCTGGCTGTAGCGGGGATCGGCGAAGGGGTGAGGCTCGCCCCCGAGCGCTTCGACCTGTGCGCGATCGTCGATGAAGAGGTGCTGCTCGAGGCCCTCGAACGTCACCGACTTGAGGTACCGCGCGGGGATGATGCGATCGGTATCGATGTTGTCGCCGGGAAGCGGCAACGCCGTGCCGCTGATCTGCCGGACCTTCTCAATTGCCACGCGTCATCTCCCTGACGTCCACGACCTCTCCCGCGATCGCCGCCGCGGCAACCATCGCCGGGCTCATGAGCAGCGTGCGCCCGGTCGGACTTCCCTGACGGCCTTTGAAGTTCCGGTTCGACGACGAGGCGCAGACCTCGCGGCCCTCGAGGCGATCCTGGTTCATGGCGAGGCACATGGAGCACCCGGCGCTCCGCCACTCGAAGCCGGCCTCGGTGAACACGCGATCGAGGCCTTCGCGCTCGGCGGCCGCGCGAACACCCTGCGATCCCGGCACCACCAGCGCTCTGACGTGCGGCGAGACGTGGTGCCCGCGGACGACGCGCGCGGCCTCGCGGAGATCCGAGAGCCTGGCGTTGGTGCAGGAGCCGACGAACGCGACGTCGATGCGTGTGCCCTTGATCGGATCGCCGCCCGCGAAGCCCATGAAATCGAGCGCTTCGGCGAGCGAGGCCCGCGCAGCGGGGTCCATGTCGGAGAGCCGCGGCAGCCGCTCGTCGACGTAGACCGACTGGCCGGGGTTGATCCCCCAAGTGACCGTCGGCCGGATGGCGCCCGCGTCGAGGCGCACGGTGTCGTCGTAGCGCGCGTCGGCATCGGACGCCATGCTGCGCCACCACGTGACCGCCGCGTCGAACGCGTCTCCTTCTGGCACGAACCGCCGCCCGCGCAGATAGTCGAACGTCGTCTGGTCCGGGTTCACGTAGCCGACGCGCGCGCCGCCTTCGATCGACATGTTGCAGATCGTCATGCGCTCGTCCATCGACAGACGATCGACGGCGTCGCCGGCGTACTCGTAGGCATACCCGACGCCGCCGTTCACGCCGAGGCGCCTGATGATCTCGAGGATGATGTCTTTCGCGTAGACACCCCGAGCCAGGGCGCCCGACACCTCGATGCGCCTGACCTTCAGTGGCTCGAGCGCCAGGCACTGCGAGGCCAGCACATCCCGCACCTGCGAGGTCCCGATGCCGAACGCGACTGCGCCAAACGCACCGTGCGTCGACGTGTGGCTGTCGCCGCACGCGATCGTCATCCCGGGCTGGGTAAGGCCGAGCTCGGGTCCGATGACGTGGACGATGCCCTGCGACCCGCTGTTGAGGTCGAGCAGCGGCACGCCCGCGTCGCGACAGTTGCGCTCGAGGGCCGAGAGCATGTCTTCGGCCAGGACGTCCATGAAGGGCCGGCGCTGATCACGCGTGGGCACGATGTGGTCGACCGTCGCGATCGTGCGACCGGGATAGCGCACCCGCCACCCGCGCGCCCGGAGCATGTCGAAGGCCTGCGGACTCGTGACTTCATGCACCAGGTGCAGACCAACGAAAAGCTGCGTCTGCCCGTTCGGCAGCTTCCGCACGGTGTGCGCCTCCCACACCTTCTCCAACAGGGTCATAGACATTGGCAGGGTCGATGGTACATCAGGGACCGGGGATCCGGGATCAGGGGACATTGATAGAGACGACCGCTGGGAATCAGGCCGGAGTCGGTGACCCAGGGATCGGGGATCGGGATCGGGGGTCAGTGGACTCGGCCACAGACCGCAGCGCCTGATCCCTGATCCCTGATCCCCGATCCCTGCGTCAGAACCGGGCAGGAGAATTGCCACTGGGCCATCGCGGGAGACTGTAAGTCGTTGGCACGCACAGGCAGGTGTCAAAGACTGCGTACTTCGCGGCCCAAGGTGATTGAGCTTCTTGCCAGGAGGTTCGCGTGAGCGCACTCGACGTGAAGAGCTTCCGCGATCTGACGGTGTGGCAAGAGGCCGTGGACCTTGTGGTCGACTGTTACCGCCTTTCCGCTGCCTTTCCCCCATCGGAGCGTTTTGGAATCGTTGCTCAGATGAAACGATGCGCAACGTCGATTCCGGCCAACATCGCGGAAGGCCATGGCCGAAAGAGACCCAAAGCATTCTTGAATCATGTCAACATCGCGCTCGGCTCCGAAGCGGAACTGGCGACACACCTTCATGTTTCGGTGCGACTGGGTCTCTGCTCGGACCAGGACGCCCGCGCCATCGCAAAGCGACGTGAACATGTCGGTCGAATGCTCAACCGGCTCGCCGCCGCCTTGAAACGAAAGGTGGACGCCGAGGCAAGACTCGCGAAACGAACCCGGCAACCTGACCCCTGATCCCCGATCCCTGGGACGGCGATCCACGCCGGCGGCTATAATGGACATCTTCCCTACATGGATTTCCTCCAAAAACTCAACCCCGAACAACGCGAAGCGGTTCTGCATCGTGACGGCCCGCTGCTCATCCTCGCAGGGGCCGGATCCGGCAAGACGCGCGTCATCACGTATCGCATCGCCTACCTCATCGGCGATGGCCATGCGGAGCCGGATCAGGTGCTGGCGGTGACGTTCACCAACAAGGCCGCCGGCGAGATGCGCGAGCGGGTGGAAGCGTTGATTGGCGAGGAATCCAAGGGCGTCTGGCTCTCGACCTTTCATGCGCTCTGCGCGCGGCTCCTTCGGCGCGAAGCGCCAAAGATCGGATTGACGCGTGATTTCGTCATCTACGACTCCGCCGATCAGGTCGCTCTCGTCAAGCAGATCGAGAAAGAGCTCGACATCGACGACAAGTTCGTCCCTCCGCGGCAGGCGCTCTCCCGGATCAGCCACTTGCGCAACCGCATGGAGGGCCCCAATGCCCTCCGCGGCACCTACAACATCAGGGACGAGCAGATCGCGAGGATCTTCGAGCGCTATGTGACCTTGCTCCGCGACAGCAACGCCCTCGACTTCGACGACCTGCTGCTCAAGACGGTCGAGCTCTTCGACACCTCGGAGCAGGCGCGCGAGTTCTACGCCCGCAAGTTCCGCTACGTCATGATCGACGAGTACCAGGACACGAACCGGCCGCAATACATGCTGATTCGGTACCTGGCCGAAGCCCACCGCAACCTCGCCGTTGTCGGCGATCCCGATCAGTCGATCTACAAGTGGCGCGGCGCCGAACCCAGGAACATCCTCGACTTCGAGCGCGACTTCCCGGAGGCGGCAAC
The DNA here is from genome assembly GCA_963771395.1 of uncultured Acidobacteriota bacterium. Lineage (GTDB taxonomy): Bacteria > Acidobacteriota > Vicinamibacteria > Vicinamibacterales > 2-12-FULL-66-21 > DATBJJ01. The sequence continues at coordinate 86,589 of CAVYTY010000023.1, forward strand.
CGTCCGGCTGGAGCAGAACTATCGCTCCACGCAGATCATCCTCGACGCCGCAAGTGCGGTCATCGGCCAGAACAGCAATCGCAAGGACAAGCGGCTCTGGACCGACCGGCAGGGCGGGGCGCGCATCGTTTCCTTTCGTGGCAACGACGAGCTCGAGGAAGCCGACTTCATCGTCCGGACCCTGAAACAGGCGCGAAGCGAGAACATCGACAGCACGCTGGCCGTGCTCTACCGGATCAACGCCCAGTCGCGAGCCATCGAAGACTCGCTGATGCGCGAGAGCATTCCCTACAAGATCATCGGTGGCGTCCGCTTCTACGAGCGCAAGGAAATCAAGGACTCGCTCGCGTACCTGAAGCTCATCATCAATCCCCATGACGATGTGAGCCTGCGGCGCGTGATAAACGTGCCGGCGCGCGGTATCGGCAAGGGTCTGATGGACAGCCTGCAGGCGATCGATCCGGGAGCCGTCCGCGCCGAGGTGCTGCCACTGCTCGCCGCCGGACTCCAGGAGACTGCGTCTGCGCGAACGCTCTGGGCCAAGCTGGTATACGCCGTCGAGGATGGCAAGCTGCCCTCGCGGGCGGTGTCGTCGCTGCGCGTGTTTCGCGACCTGATCGCCGGCCTCGCGCTCGTGGCGCGGGAGGAGACTGTATCGGTCGTCATCGGCAAGATGCTCGATCAGACGGGGTATCTAAGAGGACTTCGCGACGAGAACAGCGAAGAGGCAAACGAGCGGATCGAGAACCTGATGGAGCTCGTGTCGGCGTCCCGAGACTACGAAACACGGGAGCCGGAGGCGTCGCTCGGAGGCTTCGTCGATCGGTTGTCGCTTCTCTCCGAAGCCGACGAGGAATCGGGGAATCGCGAGGCGCGCGTCTGGCTCATGACGCTCCACGCGGCCAAGGGGCTGGAATTTCCGGTGGTGGTGATCGCGGGGCTCGAGGAAGGTCTCTTTCCCCATTCGCGCGCCGGCGAGGCTGAAGAGGAGATCGAAGAAGAACGCCGGCTGTGCTATGTCGGGATGACGAGAGCGAAGTCCAACCTCGTGCTGACGAGCGCGGCGCGACGGCGGGTGTTCGGCGAGTACCAGGCAACCCAACCGTCGCGCTTCCTCGCGGAGATCCCGGCCGAGCTCGTCGAGTGCATCGCGCCAACGTGGAACGCGGCATACCAGAGCGCCTTCAGCCACAACCACTACGAATTCCGCACGAACCCGTACGCGCGGAAAGGCCGGGGCCGGGCGAGGGAAACCGAGGCGCCTTACGCCTACGAGCATGAAGATCAGTCCGCAACCGGCCTTCGCATCGGCATGCGAGTGCGGCATCCGCTCTTTGGCGTCGGGACCGTCATCGCCGTCGAGGAGCACAATGACGATCTGAAGGTCACGGTGCGGTTCACCCTCGTCGGCGTGAAGAAGCTGCTGTCGAAGTACGCCAAGCTCGAGCCGGCGTAGGGGCTGTTGACTTGCTGCACGCCGTCTGACCGCTGCACCGTTCTGAGAGCCGAGATCTTGCATACCGTCCGCAGGAGTGCCGGTGTCGTGCTGCTCGCGAGCGCTGGCTGCGTCCTGTTCGCGACGCGCGTTTTCGTCGACTTCGAGTCGTTGAGGATGAAGGCCGTTCCGCACCCGACCGCCGCGTCAGCGGGCAGAGTCGAGGTGGTGGCCGCGGACGAGAAGCTTGGCACGCTCCGGGCTCCTCTGGCCCTCATCGCCCGCATCCACAACGATTCCCCGGCGCCGCAGGAGATCGTGATTGATGCAGACGGCAGCCGCGTCTGCACCGCCACGCTTCCGGGCCGCGCCGGGCGCCGCTTCGACTGTGCGGTCGTCCGCGATTGGGCCGCGCGGCCCGATCATGCGATCTCGTTCACGGGGACGGGCGAGCCCTTCACGCTGGAATATCTGGAACTTGCGACTCATCACGGCCACACGACCGGTGTGCTCAAGGCAGTCGTGCTGCCGGCGGAGTCGCGACGCTACGTCGGCGCGAACGGCTTCTGGCTGGGTGGTGTCTGGGCAGCACTCGCCATCCTGCTGATTCTCGAGCCGCGCACATTCGAGTCGCCGACGGCGAAATCGATCCTGCGTGTTCTCTCTGCGGCAGTCGTGGCGATCTTCACGCTCGTCCTGCTTTCACCCATTCTCTCGCCGTACTCGTCGTCATCTCGCCCGGGACATTTGTCGCGATGGTCCTGCTGGCGACGCTCTCGAGGACGTGGCCCATCGTCGTCAGAAGCTCGGTCCGAGTGGCCGCCGCCGCGCGGACCGCGCCGGGACGGGCGCGTGATGGTCTCGGGAAAGCCAGCCGCGCCGCGCAAGCAATCTGGGCGTGGAGCAGCGTTCACCAGGCCTGGATGGTCTGGACGATGGCGGTGGCGGTGAGCGCGGCCGGCATCATGTACGGCCCGCGTGCAGTGGGCGGCTCTGACGAGTACGGCTACGTCAGCCAGGCGGAGCTGTGGCTGAACGGCAACCTCAAGATCGACCAGCCGTTCGCCAGGCAGGCGCCCTGGCGGGACGCGGACTGGTCGTTCGCTCCGCTGGGCTATCGGCCTCATCCCCATGAACGGGGTGTCATTGTCCCCGTCTATTCGCCGGGCCTTCCCTTGTTGCTCGCTCTCGCGAAGAGCGTCGGCGGTCAGGACGCCATGTTCTTCGTTGTCCCGCTGTCGGCCGGGCTCCTGATCCTTGGCACCTACAGCATCGGCCGGCGACTCGGGGCGGGGACAGCGGCCCTGGTCGGCGCTTTGCTGGTTGCGACCAGTCCTGTCGTGCTGTACATGACGACTGCGACGATGACCGACGTGCCCGTCGCGGCAGCATGGGCCTGGGCGTTCTCTCTGCTCCTCGGCAGGACAGTCGGGACGGCTGCCGGGGCGGGGCTGCTGTCGGCGCTTGCTGTCCTCATTCGTCCCAATCTCACGCCGCTCGCCGGTGTGTTGGCGCTGCACTACATCTTCACGATGCGTCACGCGGAGGTCCGGGGCCGCGCAATCGGTCAGTTGCTTGCGTTCGGGGCGGGCCTCCTCCCTGGCGTCGTTGCGGTCGCGATCATCAATGCGCATCTGCACGGCTCACCGTTCAGGTCCGGCTACGGCACCACGTCCGAGCTCTACTCGTGGTCGCGCGTGCCGACCAACCTCGGGCTCTATCTGTCCTGGTTTGCGCAGGTCCACACACCGTTCGCGCTCTGTGGCCTGGCGGCGATCCTGGTTCCGGTTCGACGTCTGTGGCCGAACGTCCGAGATCGCAGCGTGCTCATCGTCATCGCGGCGTTCGTGGTGGGAGTCTGGCTCATTTACTGCGCGTGGCTGGTGTTCGATGCGTGGTGGTTCGCGCGTTTCCTGTTGTCGTCATGGCCCTTCATCATGCTGGGCGTCGGGAGCGTGGCGGCCGCCGCGTATCGTTCCAGCGCGCGATATGCGCGCCCGGTCGTGGTCGCCGCGGTGATCGCCCTTGCCATCTTCCAGCTCGACAGCGCAATCGCTCATGGCACGTTCGACACCGACGATGGTCGTCGTCGTTTCGTCTCCGTCGCCCGGCTCGTGCGCCGCTTGACCGACCGCAACAGCGTGATTGTGAGCCTCGACTACAGTGGATCCATTCGCTACTACGGTGGGCGGATGACGATGAACTACAGTTGGATACCGCCGCGGTCGCTCGATGCGATCGTCGAGTGGCTGACGGCGCACGGCGTCCGCACGTATCTCGCCGTGGAAGACGGGGAACTTCCGGAGGTCGTGAAACGATTCGCCGGCAGCGCTTGCCTGCGAGCACTCGACGGGCCACCCCTCGCGATCTATGAGAAGCCGGGAAGAACGCTCCTGTTCGATCTCACGCAGCCGCGTTCGCCTGGCGAGGTGCCGACTCTCGAAGTGGATGTGGACATCGGGCCGCGGGCCGCCCGCCCCGTGGAGCCACCCACTCTCGTCTTCAGGGACGTGCCCTGAGATCAGTCAACTTCGCAGACGTTTCGGGGCATCGTGCGACTCAGCGGCGAAACGCCTCTGGCGAGGCACCCAAAAGCGCATGTCATTCGGGCTCGTCTGGCCTCTCGGGCGTTTCTGGTGCCTGCGGCGTCTCCGGTGTCTCCGGACCGCCGTTCTCTTCGCCCTCCTGCTCGGCCAGACGCGCGACGGACACGACCTGATCGCCTTCTTCGACGCCCAGCAGCCGAACGCCCTGGGTTGCCCGGCCAATCGAGCGAACGTCCCTGGCCACCATGCGCAGGATCATTCCCTGTTGGCTGATCAACATCAGCTCGTCATCGTCGTGCACGTACGCCATCCCGACGACCTTGCCGTTGCGCTCGCTCGTCTGGATGTTGATGATGCCGACGCCGCCGCGCGATTGCAGGCGATACTCCTCGAGCTCGGTCCGTTTCCCGTATCCGCTCTGGGTCACCGTGAGCATCGTGCCGCCTTCGCGCACGACTTCCATCGCCACGACCTCGTCGCCATCGCGCAGCGTGATGCCGCGGACGCCGTAGGCCGTCCTGCCCATCGGACGGACATCGGTCTCGTCGAACCTGATCGCCATGCCGTCGCGGGTGCCGATGAAGACCTGCTCCTTGCCGTCGGTCATCTCGACCGCGATGACCGAGTCACCGTCTTCGACGCCCATGGCGATGATGCCGCCGACGCGAGGGTTGCTGAAAGCCGTGAGGTCGGTCTTCTTGATGACGCCTTTGCGCGTCCCCATGACGACAAACTGCAGGTTCTCCTGCTCGGGCCACTCTTTGATCGCCAGGAGCGCGGCGATCTTCTCCCCTTCTTCCATCGAGACCAGGTTGGCGATGGCCTTGCCCTTGCCGCCTGGCCCGACGTCGGGAATCTCGTGGACCCTCAACCAGTACCCGCGGCCGCGGTCCGAGAAGATCATGATGTAGGCGTGCGCCGATGCCACGAAGAGATGGCTGACGAAATCCTCTTCGCGCGTCCGCATGCCGATCCGCCCCTTGCCGCCGCGGCGCTGCATGCGATACGTCGAGATCGGGGTCCGCTTGATGTAGCCGGTGTTGGTCACCGTGATTGCCATATCCTCGTCGGCGATCAGGTCTTCGATGCGGAAGTCGCCGCTCTCTTCGACGATGACCGTGCGCCGATCGTCGGCGTAGTTCTCGCGAATCTCTTTCAGCTCTCCCAGCACGACGGCCATGAGCAGCGCTTCGCTCGACAGAATCGCCCGCAGCCGTTCGATCGTCTTCATCAACTCGGCGAGCTCGTCGAGAATCTTCTGACGCTCGAGGCCGGTCAGCCGCTGCAGCTGCATGTCGAGGATTGCCTGCGACTGGATCTGTGACAGCCTGAACTGCGCCATCAGGCCTTCGCGCGCTTCCGGGGGGGTCTTCGACCCGCGAATGAGCTTGATGACTTCGTCGAGGTGATCGAGGGCGATCCGCAAGCCTTCGAGAATGTGGGCGCGGGCCTCCGCCTTGCGCAGCTCGAACTCGGTGCGCCGCCGGACGACCTCGCGTCTGAACTCGATGAAGTGCTCGATGATGTCGACGAGAGGCAGGACGCGCGGGCGGCCGCCGACGATCGCCAGCATGATGATGCCGAAGGTCGTCTGCAGCTGGGTGTGCTTGTAGAGGTTGTTGAGGATTACCTCGGGCACTTCGCCGCGTTTGATCTCGATGACGATGCGCATGCCGTCGCGATCCGACTCGTCGCGCAGATCCGAGATGCCCTCGATCGTCTTCTCGCGCACCAGTTCGGCAATGTTCTCGAGCAGGCGCTTCTTGTTCACCTGATACGGTATCTGGGTGATGACGATGGAAACCTTGTCCCCCTTCTTGGACTCCTCCGTCGTGGCCTTCGCGCGCAGCGTGATCGAGCCGCGGCCGGTCGTGTACGCCTGGAAAATCCCCTGACGGCCGACGATGAAGCCGCCGGTTGGAAAATCGGGGCCGGGAATGGTCTTCAGGACGGCCTTGAGCCGGGCCTCTTTCGACTGCCCGCGCTGTTCGATGAGGGCGACGACGCCGTCGATGACTTCCCGCATGTTGTGCGGCGGGATGTTCGTGGCCATGCCGACGGCGATGCCGGTCGAACCGTTGACCAGCAGGTTGGGATAGGTCGTCGGCAGCACCGTCGGCTCTTCGGTCGTCTCGTCGAAGTTGGGGACGAAGTCGACGGTCTCCTTGTCGAGATCCCCCATCATCTCTTCGGCGAGAGCCTCGAGACGCGCTTCCGTGTATCGATAGGCCGCGGGCGGATCGCCGTCCACGGAACCGAAGTTCCCTTGCCCGTCGACCAGGAGATACCGCATGTTGAAGTCCTGCGCGAGGCGGACGAGCGTGTCGTACACCGGCTGGTCGCCGTGCGGGTGGTAGTTGCCGATGACTTCGCCGATGACCTTCGCGCACTTGCGGTACGGCCGGTTGGACGCAAGCCCCATCTGACGCATCGCGTACAGCACACGCCGGTGCGCCGGCTTCAGGCCGTCGCGGACGTCAGGCAGCGCCCGTCCGATGATCACGCTCATGGCGTAATCCATGTACGAGCGCTTCATCTCGTCTTCGATGTTGACGTTGAATTTGTGGAGGGAGATGTCGGTCATGTGCTCAAGAGGCTCGCGGTTCGCGGCTCAGGGCTCCGGGACAGTCTCTGATTCCGCTTCGCGACTTGTGACTGTGAAGGGCTCGTCCCTCGGCGAGCCGCGAGCCGCGAGCAGCGAGCCGCGAATCAAATGTCCAGGTTCTTCACGTCGAGCGCGTTGTCTTCGATGAACTTGCGCCTGGGCTCGACCTGGTCGCCCATGAGCGTCGTGAACATCAGGTCGGCTTCCATGTGGTCCTCGGCGCGGACCTGCGCCAGGGTGCGCGTGGCGGGGTTCATCGTCGTTTCCCACAAGGTCTCGGGGTTCATCTCCCCCAGGCCCTTGTAGCGGTTGATGACGACGCCCTTCTTGCCTGCCGCCGTGAAGAACTCAACGAGCTCGTCAAGAGACTCGACGCGCACGTCCGTATCGCGGCCGGCTTTGTGAGGCGGTTCGGGCCCGCCGATGCATCGAGTGGTTTCGGTTCCGAGGCCAGCCTCGTCGCGTCGTCGAGCGGAGCCCCGCCAATGGCGGTCTCGTTGGCCGCCGCAGTCCCGCCTTCGCCCTCCACCGCCTCGTCGGCTTCCGCGGACGAGGAGCCGGCGGTGGTCTTGACAATCATCGGGCCGCGGATGCCCTTCACGTCCTGATAACTTGCCGCGAGCGTGCGGAACTCGCCGGTCGTCACGAAGTCCTGGTCCACCCGATGTTGCCGCGGATAACCGCCGCTGCGGTCCTCGATGGCGAGCGCGAACGCCTGATGCTCGTCGTCGGGCTGCACCGTCACGGTCCTGACGGGGCTCGTCAGCGCCTGCGCAAAGGCCTCAACACGCTCCCTGTCCGCGAAGAAGCCCTTCTCGCGCGCATCGCGCTCGAGCAGGCCCTGGACGACATCCCTCGAGGGCCCGCGGCGCTCGACAATCTGCAGGTACTTGCGGAAGGCGCTGAGCTTCTCGAGCCGCTGTTCCAGTTCCTCGCCGCTCATTTCGGTCCCGTCCGGCAGGACGACGACCCGCGATTCCACGGCACGCTTCATCAGCCACGTCTCGAGCGCGCGCTCGTCGCGGATGAACACCTCGCTCTTTCCGCGTTTGGCGCGGAAGAGCGGCGGCTGCGCGATGTAGATGTAGCCGAGCTCGATGAGCGGCCGCATCTGCCGGTAGAAGAATGTCAGCAGGAGCGTCCGGATGTGCGAACCGTCCACGTCAGCGTCGGTCATGATGATGACGCGGTGGTAGCGCTGTTTCGTCACGTCGAAATCTTCCTGCCCGATGCCGCATCCGAGCGCGGCGATCATCGTCTTGATTTCGTCGCTGCCGAGCATGCGGTCGAAGCGCGCGCGCTCGACGTTCAGAATCTTGCCCTTGATCGGCAGGATGGCCTGGAAGCGGCGGTCGCGTCCCTGCTTGGCTGACCCGCCGGCCGATTCGCCTTCGACGATGTAGATCTCGCTCAGGGCGGGGTCGCGTTCCTGACAATCGGCCAGCTTGCCCGGCAGGCTGCTGCTGTCGAGCGCGCCTTTGCGCCGGACGAGGTCGCGGGCCTTGCGCGCGGCATCTCTGGCGCGCGCCGCGTCGACCGCCTTGCTGATCACGCGTCTTGGCGACCGCCGGGTTCTCCTCGAGAAAGGCTCCGAGCTTGTCGTTCAGAATCGCCTCGACGATGCCCTTGACCTCGGTGTTCCCGAGCTTCGTTTTCGTCTGACCTTCGAACTGCGGCCGCGGAATCTTGACGCTGACAACGGCGGTCAACCCCTCGCGGATGTCGTCGCCGCTCAGGCTCGCGTCCTTCAGGTCCTTCGCCAGGTTGTTCTTTCCCGCGTAGAAGTTGATCGTCCGCGTCAGCGCGGAGCGGAACCCGGATAGATGCGTGCCGCCTTCATGCGTGTTGATGTTGTTGGCAAACGAGTAGACCGTCTCGGTGTAGCTGTCGTTCCACTGCAGGGCGATCTCGACGTCGATGCCGTCCTTCTCGCCGTGCATGTAAATCGCTTTGTCGTTGACGACGGCCTTGTTCTGATTGAGGAAGCTGACAAACGAGGTTATCCCACCCTCGTAGAGAAACTTGTGGCTCTTCCCGCCATCGCGCTCGTCATCGATGGTGATCGTCACGCCGCCGTTGAGGAACGCGAGCTCGCGCAGCCGCTGCGCGAGGGTGTCGAAGCTGAGCTCCACGGTCTCGAAAATCTGCGCGTCCGGCTTGAAGGTGACCTTCGTGCCGCGCTTCTTCGTCGTGCCCGTGACCTCGAGGCTGCCGATCGGATCGCCGCGCTCGTAGGACTGCTGGTAGACCTGCGCGTTGCGCCAGATCTCGAGGTCCAGCGTCTCCGACAGCGCGTTGACGACGGAGATGCCGACACCGTGGAGACCGCCGGCGACTTTGTAGCTGTCGTTGTCGAACTTGCCGCCGGCGTGGAGCACGGTCATCACGACTTCGGCCGCGGATCGGCCGCTCGTGTGCTGATCGACGGGGATGCCTCGGCCGTTGTCGATGACGGTCACGGAGTTGTCGATGTGCAGCGTGACGTTGACCTGGTCGCAGAAGCCGGCGAGCGCCTCGTCTATCGAGTTGTCGACGACTTCGTAGACGAGGTGGTGCAGGCCCGGAGCACCGGTCGAGCCGATGTACATCGCCGGGCGCTTGCGGACAGCCTCCAGTCCTTCGAGGACTTTGATTTTGTCCGCGCCGTAGTCGGCCGCGCCGGAACCGCCGACCCCGTTGTTGCCGTTGTCGCTGCTGTCCGGGCCGGCCGCGGCTGCCGCTCGGCCGCCAACAGTCTGCTCCGCCCCGGCGGTTGCTGGCTGTTGATCGGTTTTCTCTGGTTCGAATTCAGACATGTATCGGATGGATCTCAGACCCGCATCGGCATGATCACGTAGGTGTAGGTGTAGCCCTCGGCGCCGATCGGCGACATGACGGCCTGGCTCATCTCGTCCTTGAACTCGAGCGCAACCGAATCGGTCTCGACCGCGCCGAGGAAGTCGATCACGTATTGCGCGTTGAAGCAGATCGTCACCGGCGTTGCGGTGTAGTCGACGATGAGGACTTCCTTCGCTTCGCCGAACTCAGGGCTGCTCGACGCAATCTCGACCTTCCCTTTGTCGATCTGGAACTTGACGGCGCGCGACCGCTCGTTCGACAGCAGCGCCACGCGCCGCACGGCGCTCGTGAGGCGGTCGCGGTCGAACTCGACACGCTTGTCGTTGCTCTTGGGAATGACGCGCTCGAAGGCTGGAAACTGACCGTCGATCATCCGCGAGATGAGCAGCCGACCGCCGATGTCGAAGAACAGATGATTCTCTCCGTGCTCGTACTGGATGTCGCCGTCGCCTTCTCCAAGCAGGCGGCCGAGCTCGAGCAACGTCTTTCGCGGAAGGATGACGCGTTCTTCGTCTGGTCCGGGCTTCTCCGCGCCGTGGCCGTTCGACTTTTCGCGCGGCACGGTGATGAGCGCAAGGCGGTGACCATCGGTCGACACGAGCGTCATCCCGTCAGGCCGGAGGATGAAGAGTGCGCCGTTCAGGAAGTAGCGCGTGTCCTCGCCCGTAATGGCGAATTGCGTCTTCGAGATCATCTGCTTCACGACGTCGCGCGAGAGTCTGGCGCTGAAGTTGCCGCTCGATTCGGGCAACGTCGGGAAGTCCTCGCGCGGGAGCGTCTGCATCCGGGAATCGAACCGGTCGGCCGCGACCTTCACGCCGTTCTTGTCTTCTTCGATCCGCACGTCGGTTTCAGGCAGCGCCTTGACGATCTCGTAAAGCTTCTTGGCCGGGAGCGTCAACGATCCACCCTTGGTGACCGACGCCACGCACCGGCTGCGCAGTCCCACCTCGAGGTCGGTGGCGAGAAACTTCAATTCATCGCCTTTCGCTTCGAGCAGCACGTTGGCGAGGATCGGAATGGTGTTCTTGCGTTCGACGATGCCCTGGAACAGTTGCAGTTCGCGCAACAGATCGGTCTTACGGACGACCAATTCCATGTGGTAGTGACCTCGCGGGAAAGCGCCGGGCCGGCGCGTAGATCTCTTTACTGAAGAGGAGATCAAAGAACAAAGAATTATAACAGGAAGAAGGTCCTGTTCAAAACATTAAAAACAGCGATTACCCCTTTACATTCCATCGTTTAGGCTGTGGATTCACTTACCCAACGACGGCGGGTTTTCGAGCGGGTTTGAACCCGACCGGATCGCGGGCCCGTCCCGTCCACAACCCGTCCTCGGGCATTCCGATGGGGGGCTGTGGAAAACCGCCAAAAGTCCCCGGGAGCACTAACGAAAAGACTCCATGAGATTGTTGATGTGGCTGTTGAAATCTGCGTCGCGCTGCCGGAGACCTTCGATTTTCCGGATGGAGTGGATGACCGTCGAATGGTGCTTGCCGCCGAAGCTTCGACCGATCTCCGGCAGCGACGCGCTCGTCAGCGACTTGCACAAATACATCGCCACTTGCCTGGGCAGCGCAACCGACTTCGAGTTGTTGCGCGATTTGAGCTCCACGAGCTTCAACTGGTAGTAGTCCGAAACGAACTTCTGGATGATCTCGATCGTCACGGCACGGTCGTCGTTCTGGAGGACGTTGCGCAGCACGTCCTGTGCGAGCGACAGCGAGATTTCTCTGCCCGTCAGCGAGGCGTACGCGATGAGACGGATGAGCGATCCCTCGAGCTCGCGGATGTTCGACTTGATCTTGCCGGCGATGTAGATCGCCACGTTGTCGGGGAGAGGAATTCCCTCGGTTTCCGCCTTTTTCTTGAGAATCGCGACCTTCGTCTCGAGGTCGGGCGCCTGGATGTCCGCGATGAGGCCCCATTCGAATCGCGATCGCAGCCGCTCTTCGAGCGAGGGGATCTCGTGCGGCGGGCAGTCGCTGCTGATGACGATCTGCTTCTGTGAATCGTAGAGCGCGTTGAACGTGTGAAAGAACTCGTTCTGGGTGCCTTCTTTTCCGGCGATGAACTGGATGTCGTCGACGAGCAGGACGTCCACACTCCTGTATCGCTCGCGGAAATCGAGAATCCGGTCGTACCTCACCGCGTTGATCATCTCGTTCATGAATCGCTCCGACGAGATGTAGGTGAGCTTCAGGCTCCCCAGGTGCGTCAGCACGTAGTGGCCGATCGCGTGCATCAAGTGCGTCTTGCCGAGGCCCACCCCGCCGTAGATGAACAGCGGGTTGTAGGACCGCGACGGCGCTTCTGCCACTGCGCGGCAGGCCGCATGCGCGAACTGGTTCGAGGGGCCGACGATGAACGCGTCGAAGGAGTAGCGGGGGGCAAGGGTCCCAGGCGGGCTCGAGACACCGTCCTCGGGCTCGGGTGTTCCCGAGGAGATTTCGGGGCCGGCAACCGCGTTGGTGCGGGCGGCATCGGCGTCCTCGGTTATGAACGACACCACGGACCCCTGTCGATTGACTTCCGCCAGCGCCTCGTCGAGGACGACCGAGTAATGCTTGTTCAGCCAGTTGCTGAATAGCGCGTTCGGGACCCGAATGCGGAGCAGATGCCCGTCGTCGGCGACGAATGACGTCGGCTTGAACCAGGTTGAGAATATATGCTGGTTGACTTTGGTTTCGATGCGGGCAAGGACCTGGTCCCAGATGCTGCCGATCATGTTCGTGCCTGTGCTTGCCACTGGAAACCCCTGCTGGACGGCCTTCCGAGACACTTTCGCCCCCAAGACACCCTGTCGTTACGGGCTGTTTACGCGATCCCATCCGCTAGAACCGCGAAAACAGGCCTTTCTTACGGCCTTCGCCCCGTGGAAACCCGCGTCACTACGCGATCGCGAAGGGGGAGCGGGGCGAAAACCGTGGCTTTTCCACATTTTTTTCCACAGTTGTGGAAAACTTCGGGGGGAGACCCTACGGGTGCCGCAGGGGAGGCGACTTTAACACACGATCTTCGGCCCTGACAAAACCAAACCGACCGCCAGGGCAACCCTGGGGCGAGGCGCAGGCGGTTGATTGACACTCCCTGCCATCGTTCGTTAGTATTCAAGTTTCTCCGCCTTTAATTCGTCGGGTCCAGGGAACTTGAGATCATGAAGCGTACGTTCCAGCCAAACCGCCAGCGCAGGGCTCGCACCCATGGCTTTCTCGTGCGCATGAGCACGAAGAACGGCCGCCTGGTTTTGAAGCGCCGCAGGGCGAAGGGACGCAAGCGCCTCACGGTTTCTTCGTCATAGCTCTGTCCTGCTTGACCCCACGCACGTGAGTCCCCCCACGTGAGTTCCGGCGTTGGCGTGGCGTCTCGGCCGTTCGACAAGAGCCGGCGACTCAGGCGGCGCGCGGAGTTTCAGAAGGTCTTTGACAGCGGACAGCGCATTCGAGGACGGTTCCTCACGCTGCTTGTCGCGAACAGTCAGGCATCCACCTCCCGGCTGGGTATCGTCGCGTCTCGAAAATTGGGCGACTCGGTCAGGAGGAACCGCGCTAAACGACTGATTCGAGAAGTATTTAGACATAACCCGCAACCTGACGGCTCGAGCGGCGTCGATGTCGTGGTCATTCCGCGCGCTGAACTGTTCGCTGCCGCTTACTCGAGCCTCGAAGACGACTACCGAAGCGTGTTGGCGCGCGGTCTCGCTCGTCTAACAAGAACATGAACGCTCATCGGGCGCCGGAGACACGCCTTTCGCCAGGCCAGCGGGTCATCCTGATCCTCTTGACGGGCTACAAAGGCCTCTTGTCCCAATTGTTTGCAGGGTCGTGCCGATTCGTGCCGTCGTGCTCGGAGTACGCTCGTGAAGCGGTGATACAGCATGGAGCGCTTCGGGGCTCATGGCTGGCGGTGCGCCGGCTGTCGCGATGCCACCCCGGACGTTCGTACGGACTCGACCCCGTTCCACAGCGCCCGGCCCTGATTAACAGCACTGTCGATAAACCACACTGTCCCTAGGACTTAATGCAGAAACAGTTTCTCCTAGCCATAGCCCTGAGCTTCGTGGTGATTTACGGGTGGCAGGTCCTATTTCCGGCAAAACGGAAACCCCTGCCGGCGCCGCAGCAGGTGACGGCCGTCCCATCAAGCGCTCAGGCACCGGGCGCACCCCAGGCCGCGGCGGCTGATGCAGCGGCGCCAATCCCAGTTGAAGTAGAGGCCGCGCCGCTCGTGGCCGCGGCCGCCGAGCAGGACATCGTCGTCGAGAATCCAGCCGTGACGGCGACCCTCAGCACTCGGGGGGCCGTCCTCAGGAGCTGGCGTTTGAAGAACTACCGGGACGGACTCGGCGCTCCGCTCGAGCTCATTCCGCAGAACGTCCCGAACGCGCCGAAGCCTTTTACCCTCGAGGTCGACGATGCGGCGACATCGGGGGCATTGAAGAACGCGCTGTTCAAACCGAGCGCCGAGACGCTGACCATCGGCAGCGCACCCGCAACCCTCGTATTCGAGTACAAGGATGCCGCCGGGCTGGTCGCGCATAAGGAGTTCACGTTCACGCCGGAGCGTCCCTATGTCGTGCACTTCTCCGCCACCGTCAGCCGGAACGGCACGGCGCTGAATCCGGCGGTGCATTGGGGACCCGCGCTCGGCACTGGCGTCGTCGCCGGCGGGATGAACTACGCTCCCGCGCCGCAGCCGATCTTCTACCGCGATCGCAAGGTGAGTCGCGTGGCAATCGGCGACATCGAGACGCATCGGCAGGTGGAGGGTGCCTTCGGCTTCGCCGGCGTCGACGACCACTATTTCCTGAATGCCATCGTGCCTTCAGCCGGGCCGCTTCAGATCAGCTACGAACCGGTGGCCGTTCCGGTGCCGGGGCAGGACAGCGCGCTCCAATTCATCTCGTGGAGCGTCCGCTCGCCGTCGGCGCCGCCGAGCGCCGATTTTTTCTTCGGGCCGAAAGACCTGGACGTTCTGCAGAACATCAAGCCGGATCTCGTGCGCGCGATCGACTTCGGCATGTTCGACTTTCTGGTGGTGCCCCTGCTCCGGGCGCTCAAGTGGGTCAACGGCTATGTCGGCAACTACGGGTGGTCGATCATCGTACTCACGATCATCATCAACCTGGTGATGTTCCCGCTCAAGCACAAGAGCATTGTCTCGATGCGGAAGATGCAGGAGCTTCAGCCGCAGATGAAGGCGATTCAGGATCGCTACGCGAAGCTGAAGATGACCGACCCCGGACGCCAGAAGATGAACGAAGAAGTCATGGCGCTCTACAAGCAGCACGGGACGAACCCCGCGTCGGGCTGCGTGCCCATGCTCCTCACCCTCCCCGTGCTCGTGGCGTTCTATGCGATGTTGGCGGTGGCCATCGAACTGCGCGGCGCGCCGTTTGTCGGGTCGATCAAGGATCTCTCGTCGTTTGACCCCTACTTCGTCACGCCCATCCTGATGGGCATCACCATGTTCGCGCAGCAGAAGATGACGCCGTCGGTTGCCGATCCGGTGCAGGCGAAAATGATGATGTTCATGCCGCTGATGTTCACCGGCATGCTCATGTGGGCTCCGAGCGGCCTCGTGTTGTACTGGACCTCGAGCAACCTGTGGGCGATCGGTCAACAGGTACTGACGAATCGGCTGATCGGTCCGCCGGCGCAGCACAACGTGCGTCCTCCGGCGGAACGGCAACTCAAGAACGCGGGCGCGGGCAAGTCACCGCAGGCGAAGGAGCGGAAGTAATGGATTTGCACGGCCGCGTGCGAGAGTTCCTCGAACGGACCCTGGCCGCAATGGGGGTGCCCCTCGACGTTGCCATCGAGGAGTCTCCGGAGAGCGTCCGTCTCGACCTGTCTGGCGAGGGTGGCGAACTCCTGCTGCAGCGGCGTGGCGAGACGCTCGACGCGCTCCAGCACATCGTCAACACGGCCTTCCGGCGCGAGCTCGATGGTGACCGCTCGTTCGTGGTGGATTGCCTCGGCTACCGCAAGGGCAAGGATGCCGAGCTGCAGGAGATGGCGCGCTTCAGCATGGAGAAGGTCAAAGCCACCGGCGCTCCGCAGGAGATTGGACCGTTGAATCCCTATGCCCGCCGCCTCGTGCACATCACCGTCGCCGCCGATCCGCAGTTGACGTCCGAAAGCATCGGTGACGCGTTCCTGAAGACCGTCATCATTTCGGTGCGCCGCTGAAGCGCTCCGCAGTCGGACACTACGTACGAGAGACTGGCAGCCGTTGCGCGTCCAAGAGCTTTTCACCGCCGAGCGCGCCGAGCACGCAGAGCCACACCTAGCGTTTCTGGGTAGTGCCCAGGGTGGACCTTGCACATCAGCGCGTTCCTGAGAACGACACTGTTCTGGGACAGGTCTCTCGCGTGTCGAATCGCGTTCACATCGCGTGCGCCGTTGAAGGCCGGACACTACGAGGACTGCAACCCGACCGCTGATGGCTGAATCATGTTCAGCGTCGATGACACGATTGTCGCGATAGCGACGCCCGCCGGGAGAGGCGGTATCGGCGTGGTGCGGATCAGCGGTCCTCGGTCGGCGAGGATCGGGACAGCGCTGACGCGGCACCACGCCGCCCTCGAGCCCAGACACGCGACGTTCGCGCGCTTCATGTCTGCCGGGGCTGTCAGCACCGCCGATCAGGTCATCCTCACATTCTTTCCCGGGCCGCACTCCTACACCGGCGAGGATGTCGTCGAGATCAGCGGTCACGGAAGCCCCGTACTGCTTCGCGCGATCGTCGAGTCGGCGATGTCGGAGGGCGCTCGGCTGGCCGCGCCCGGCGAGTTCACGCTGCGCGCATTTCTCCACGGGCGCATCGACCTCGTGCAGGCGGAAGCCGTGCGCGACCTGATTGACGCCGTCACGCCGCTGCAGGCTCGCGCGGCCTACGATCAGCTCGAAGGTACGCTCACGACCGAGATCGCGCGCGTCGACGGCGTGCTCTTCGACCTGGCCGTTCGCCTGGAAGCGTCGCTCGACTTTCCAGACGAGGGATATCACTTCGTCGAGTCTGGCGACGCTGCGCGCGAGATCGGGGGCATCATCAGCCAGTTGAACGCACTGCTCGGCACGGCGTCGCGCGGACGGCTCGTCCGCGAAGGAATGCACGTGGTGCTCGCGGGCCGGCCGAACACGGGCAAGTCGAGCCTGTTCAACTGTCTGGCCGGAGAGCGACGCGCGATCGTCACCGAGACGCCCGGAACCACGCGCGATCTGGTGACCGAAACAGTCGACGTCGGTGGAATCCCGATGACCTTCGTCGACACCGCGGGCGTCCATGCGGGGGCGGTCGATCCGGTCGAAGTCGAGGGCATTGCCAGGGCGGTGGCGGCCCGTGACGTCGCGCACGTCATACTCGTCGTCCTCGATCGATCGCGGCCGCTCGACGCCGCAGACCGTGCGCTGCTCGAAGCCACGGCCGATCGCCGGCGTGTGATCGTGGCCAACAAGTGCGATCTCGCGGCGGCGTGGGACGCCGCCGCTCTGAACGGTGCGGGTGCCGTCCCTGTATCGGCGATGATGGGTCAGGGGGTCGAGTGCCTGCGTGCGGCCCTGGGGGAGGCCGCGGCGGGCGAACCTCTGCGCGACGTGCCGGCGATCACCAACGTTCGCCACGTCGATCTCCTGGCTGGCGCACGCGCGGCGCTCGAGCGCGCGGAGGCTGCCGCCCGTGCGGGGACGCCCGAGGAATTCGTGCTCGCGGATCTGAACGAGGCGCGACAGCGACTGGAAGAGGTCACGGGCGCGCGCACGCCGGACGACGTGCTGCACGAGATCTTCGCGCGGTTTTGTATCGGGAAGTAGAGCGCGCAGGCAGAGATCGTTCGTGAAGCGTTTGAGCCGAATCGCGGTTGGGTTTCAGCATTACGGAAATACATCGCGAAGACCGCTAAGCTCACGAAGATCGCGAAGGACATGTAGAAGTTGTCTTCGCGCTCTTCGCAGCTTCGTGGTCTTCGTGAAGCCGATCGTGACCACGTGGTAGTGCGGGCAGGCGATGGTCCTCAGTAGAGAGTAGTTTGTATTGCCAATAACTTTTCAAAAAACAGACTTCGACGTGATCGTCATCGGCGCCGGCCATGCGGGCGTCGAGGCGGCGTGGGCCGCGGCGCGCATGGGGCGGAGCGTGGCCATCTGCACGCTGTCGGAGGCGACAGTCGCGCACATGCCGTGCAACCCCGCAGTGGGCGGCACGGCAAAAGGGCACCTCGTGCGCGAGATCGACGCGCTCGGCGGCCTGATGGGGATCGCGATCGACTCGACAGGGATACAGTTCAAGCTCCTCAACAGAAGCCGCGGTCCGGCCGTGTGGTCGCCTCGGGCCCAGGCCGACAAACGCCGCTATAGCGCGTGGGTCCACCGCGCGCTCCGCGATGAACCGAACATCGAGTGGATTGTCGGACGCGCGGGGCGTATCCAGATCGACAGCGCCGGCATCGCCGGGCTCGCCCTCGAGGGCGGCGAAACGTACGGTTGTCGCGCGCTCGTCGTGACGACGGGGACGTTTCTGAATGGACTGGTGCACGTCGGCCGCGAGCAGCGGCCGTCGGGGCGCGCGGGCGAGCCTCCGTCGCGCGAGCTGGCGGAGTCCATCAAAGCCATGGGCTTCACCTGGGGTCGTCTCAAGACCGGCACGCCGCCGAGGCTGGACCGGCGCAGCATCGACTTCTCGGCGTTCACGCCGGCGCGTGGCGACGACCTGCCGGTGCCGTTCTCGTTCACGACCGATCGCATCACCCGCGATCAGATCGACTGCCACCTGCTGCACACGACCGGGCGCGTGCATGATCTCGTGCGGCAACACATCGGCGAGTCCCCGCTTTTCAATGGTCAGATCAGCGGAATCGGTCCGCGCTACTGTCCGTCGCTCGAGGACAAAGTGATGCGGTTCGCGCACCGCGAGCGGCACCAGTTGTTTCTCGAGCCCGAAGGTCTCGATGTCGACGAGGTCTACATCAACGGCTACTCGATGAGTCTGCCGGCGGCGGTGCAGGAGGAACTGGTGCACGCGCTGCCGGGGCTCGAGAGCGCCGTAGTCATGCGGCCAGGCTACGCGGTTGAGTATGATTTCGTTCAACCGACCGAATTGAAGACGAGTCTTGAAGCGAAGAGGGTTAGCGGTCTATTTCTCGCGGGGCAGATCAATGGGACATCGGGTTACGAGGAAGCCGCGGCACAGGGGCTCGTTGCGGGGATCAACGCGGCGCTCTCGGCGACGCAGCAGCCTGCGCTCGTTCTCGGGCGCGAGACGAGCTACATCGGCACGATGATCGACGACCTGACCACGAAGGGCTGTCTCGAACCGTACCGGATGTTTACGTCCCGGGCGGAGCATCGGCTGCTCCTTCGGATAGATAACGCCGATCTGCGCCTCACGCGCGCCGGCCGAGGCGTTGGCCTCGTGGATGACGAGCGCTGGGATCGCTTCAGCCGTCGACACGATCGGTTCGAAGCCAATTGCGCGCGGATACGACGCGCGAGCGTCAGCGTCCCGGGCGGCGAACGACTGCCCGCGGCCAGGGCGCTCAAGCAGCCTGAGGTTCGTCTCGAGAGTCTCGTGGAGAGGGGTGAGTTGTCGCTCGAAATCGACGACGCCAGCCGGGACATCGACTTCGCCAGCGTCGAGACAGCGTTCAAGTATGAAGGGTACTTGAAACGCCAGGAAGCGTCCGTCGAGCGCCAGCGACGCCAGGAAGAGCGGCAGATTCCGGGAGAGTTCGGCTTTCGAGGAATTCCCGGGCTCTCGCGGGAGATGGTCGAACGTCTGTCGAGCGTGCGCCCCGGGACGCTTGGGCAGGCGTCGCGGATTCCAGGGGTCACACCGGCTGCCGTTGCGGTTATTTCCGCCTATCTGGATCGCGCGCGCAGTCGCTCCCCCCGCCTGCGGCAATAGCCTTTCAGCCTCCGGAATCGCGTGCGGCCGCGCTTGGGGGTGGGGCCCCAGGGGCAACTGAGAGAAGTGGGGCCGCGCGAGCGGAGATTTGATAGGCTTCACGCGTGCGTCCGCACGACGTCAGAGGCCGCCTGCTCCGCCGCGCTTCCAAGAACAGCGTCTTCATCGGCGATCTGCTCGCCGATCGTCTGACGGTGTACTACGAGCTCCTCGTGCGTTGGAATCGGAAGATCAACCTGACGTCCCTCGAGAACGTGGACGAAGCCATCGACCGGCTGCTTCTTGAACCACTGGTCGCCTCGCGCTACATTGCGCCTACGGCCCAGAGGCTCATGGATGTGGGCTCCGGTGGCGGTTCGCCGGCGATTCCGTTCAAGCTGGCAGTTCCGCGGCTCAAACTCACCATGGTCGAGGCCAAGGCGAGAAAGTCTGCGTTCCTTCGGGAGGCCGTCAGGCACTTGGCTCTGGAAGACGTGCAGGTCGAAACGGCCCGGCATGAGGAGCTCCTTGCGAGGCCCGAGCTCCACGAGGCCCACAATGTGGTGTCGGTCCGGGCGGTCCGAACGGAGGCCCGCGTGCTGACTACGTTGCAGGCGTTTCTCGCGCCGGGAGGCGTCATCATGCTGTTCCGAGGTCCAAGCGGACCTCAGGTACCCGCGGCGCTCGTCCCGCCACTCGAGTGGACCGCGACGCATCCGCTGGTCGAATCGCTGCAGAGTCGTCTCACCATCCTCACCAAGCGCCAGATTCGATAGCAACCTCGAGCAGATGTTCCACGTGGAACAGTCGTGTCGATTGACCGCCGGCGACACTCGCCGTATCATCGCCAGTGCGCTCCGCCACGAAGTTCTTCGTTAATTAGTTCATACACCCTAAATGGCTGCCCGGATCATCACGATCACCAACCAAAAAGGCGGCGTCGGCAAAACCACCACGGCCATCAACCTCGCCGCGGCCCTCGCCATGGCGGAGCAACGCGTCCTCCTCGTCGACCTCGATCCGCAAGCCAACCTCACGAGCGGCCTCGGGCTCAAAGGCCAGGCGACGACCACAATCTACGATGCCCTGACCTCCGAGGCGCCCGATGCGCAGCTCACCATCGTTCCGACCACGATCAAAGGACTCTCCCTCATCCCAGCCGACCGACAGCTCACCGGTGCCGAGATCGATCTCGTCTCGCTCCCACATCGCGAACGCCGGCTGCAGCACCTCCTCGCCCCGGTGCGTGACTCGTTCGACGTGATCTTCATCGACACGCCGCCGTCGCTCGGACTTCTCACCCTCAACGCGCTCGTCGCCGCAGATGCGGTCCTGATTCCCCTGACCTGCGAGTACTTCGCCCTCGAGGGCCTCGCCGACCTCGTCGCCACCTTGCGTCGCGTGCGAGGCACGCTCAACCCGTCGCTCGACATCGCCGGCGTCCTCCTCACGATGTACGACGACCGCACCAATCTCGGCCAGCAGGTCGCCCAGGACATCCGCGAGTTCTTCCAGGACCGCGTCTATCAGAACGTCATCCCGCGCAACATCCGGCTGGGCGAAGCGCCCAGTCACGGCGTGCCGGCCATCGTCTACGACGTCAAGTCGCGCGGCGCGACCGCCTATGTCGCCCTTGCCCGCGAGTTCCTCGCGCGCGGACCGTCGGACACCCCGCCGGCGTACACGGAGCCTCACCATGGTTGACAAACGCCCCGCGCTCGGCCGCGGCCTGAGCGCGCTCATTCCAGACGTGCCCCTCGGTCCGCAGACCTCCGCGCGTCCGCTCGAGGTCGACACGGATCTCCTCACGCCGAACCGTTTTCAGCCGCGCACCACCATGGACGACGGGCGGATTGAGGAGCTCGCCCGATCGATCCGCTCGAACGGCATCATTCAGCCGATCATCGTGCGACAAGTCGACAGCGGCTACGAAATCATCGCCGGCGAACGCCGCTGGCGCGCCTCGCAGCGCGCCGGCCTCCTCAAAGTGCCGATCGTCGTCCGCGACATGCCCGACGACCGGTTGCTGGCCGCCGCCCTCATCGAGAATCTCCAGCGCGAAGATCTCAACCCGATGGAGGAAGCGCACGCGTATCGGCGGCTCGCCGACGAGTTCCACCTGACGCAGGAGCAGATCGCCGATGCGGTCGGCAAGGATCGCTCCTCGGTGGCGAACCTGACGCGTCTCCTGAGGCTGCCGCTCGAGATCCGCGAGAACGTCGCCGCAGGCACGATCGGCATGGGCCACGCCCGCGCGCTCCTGAGCCTGCCCGACGAGGCCTCGCAGCTTCGCTGGGGCCGGGAGGTCGTCTCGAAAGAGCTCTCGGTTCGCGAAACCGAAGTGCTCGTCAAGAAAGCGCTCACGCCGGAGACGGCGCGCGAGGCGCCACAGAAAGATGTGCATACGCGCGCCGCCGAGGACCGCCTCCGCTTCGCCCTCGGCACTCCCGTCCGCATCGTGCGCAAGCAAAGAGGGGGAAGGATCGAAGTCGACTTCAACTCAGAAGAGGAGCTGCAGCGGCTCTACGACCAGATGGTCGAAAAGAAATAGACACAGACAATCACAGGTTCAAGGGGTTCAAGGGGTTCAAGGGGTTCAGGGGGTTCAGGGGGTTCAAGAAGTTCACAAGGTTCACAAGGTTCACGGTTCATAAGGTTCAGCGAGACACCATGAAGCGACTGACTGATTACGCTGCCTGCGCTGGTTGAGCCAGCAAGCTCGCGGCTGGCGAGCTCGCCCAGGTTCTGGGTGATTTGCGCGCGCCGAACGACCCTCGGGTCCTGATCGACTTTAGGACTTCTGACGATGCGGGTGTGTACAGGCTCGACGGAGAGCGATCGCTCGTGCAAACCGTCGACTTTTTCACCCCTATCGTCGACGACCCGTTCGTCTACGGTCAGATCGCCGCCGCCAACGCGATGAGCGACATCTATGCGATGGGCGGACGGCCACTCACGGCGCTGGCAATCGCCGCCTTCCCCAAGGACGCCGATCGATCAATCCTGGTGACGATCTTCAAAGGCGGCCTCGACAAGCTCGCCGAGGCCGGTGTGGCGCTGCTTGGCGGTCACACCGTCCAGGACACCGAGATCAAGTTCGGCTACGCCGTGACAGGCGAGGTGCTCACGTCGAGGATCTGGTCAAACGCCGGTGCACGGCCCGGCGACGAGCTGCTGCTGACGAAGGCCATCGGGACGGGGATCATCTCGACCGCGCTGAAGTTCGAGCGCGCACCCGCCGCCGCCGTGTCTGCCGCCGTGCGTTCCATGACCACGTTGAACCGTGTCGCTGCCGAGGTGCTGCAGCGGTTGCCCGCCGAAGCTGTGCACGCCTGCACCGACGTCACGGGGTTCGGTCTCGTTGGCCATGCGTCGGAGATGGCTGCGGCCAGTCACTGCACGCTCGAGTTCGAGGCTGTGGCGATTCCGCTGCTGCCGGGTGTCCGGGCGCTGATCATGGGCAACGTGCCCGGCGGCGGACGCACCAACGCGCTGCATTTCGGTCCCGATGCGCGTATATCGAAGGCGCTCGATCCGGAGCTCGTGCAGCTCCTCTACGACCCACAGACTTCCGGCGGGCTGCTCGTCGCGATCGCCGCCGATCATGCCGGACATGCGGCCAACGCCCTGAACGCCGCGGGCGTTCCGGCAACCCGAATTGGACGCGTGCTCCCGTCGACCGGCGCCCGCGTGACGGTCCTCTGACGGCTGATGTTGCCGGCCGACTTCTGGACCGACGTGGACGAGCTCGTCAACACACACGCCGTGGTCGTCGACCGTCCGAGGAGCTCCCCGCACCCCCGGGCCACGCTGCACACCTACCCGCTGGACTATGGGTATCTGGAAGGCACCACTTCTGGAGACGGAGCCGGGATCGACGTGTGGATCGGCGCCGGATCCGATCGGCGCGCCGTCGGCCTGATCTGCACGATCGACTTGCGGAAACGTGACATGGAAGTCAAGCTGCTCATCAGCTGCTCACCAGCTGAGATCGCGAGCGTGCGGGACTTCTTTGCGGCCTTGGGGATGGGTCACTGCCTGGTGCTGAGGGATTGAGGAGCCGGCGCGATTTTCGGCCTCCGCCTTGGCAGTCAAGCCCTTTGAATGGTATAAATTGATGCTTTGTTTCGTGGGACTTATCCACGTCTAGTAGTCCGTTTCAACAAGTTGAGTGCTGTCCGGCAGGGCGCGACGACGGAGAACGCGCGGATTCTCTGGCGGCGGGCCTCCTGACCCTCGCGGGCTCTCCAAAACGCGCTTCCTGATGTTTTTGTCGATGACGATCCAGCATCCAGTCGAGCTCATCCGACCCCGAACCGCGTGCGGGTCGCGATCGCGCGTGCTGCTGCCGCTCGCCGGGGTCCCCGTGCGGGCCAGTGGGGCGGCCGCCGGCCAGCGCCACTTCCGTGGCGGCAAGGAGGCCCGGTGACGAGTCGAGGCGCCGCCATCCGGTACGCTCGCGCCCTGTTCGATATCTCGCTGGCCGAGGGCAAGGATCTGTTGCAGACGCAACGGGACCTGGGCAACTTCGCGCGGCTCGTCGCCGGCAGCGAACCGCTGCTGCGTGCGCTGACGAACCCGGCGATTCCCGCCCTGCGCAAGCGGGGGGTCGTGGAACAGTTGATCGCCCGGGCCGGTTCGCTCCAGCCGGTCGTCGTCAAACTGCTGTTGCTGCTCGCCGAGCGCGATCGTCTTACCCTCTTGCCGGAGGTCGCGCAGGCGTTCGACGAGCGACTGATGGATCACCAGAAGGTCATCAAGGCAGAGATTGTCTCTGCCGTCGCGCTCTCCGCTGATGGCGTGAGCGCGCTCACGGATGGATTGAAGCGCGCAACGGGACGAGACATCCGAATGGAGACACGCGTCGACAGCACGCTCATCGGCGGTGCCGTGGCCCGCATCGGGGGCACGGTGTACGACGGCAGCGTCACCCGGCAGCTCGAGCGCATCAGGGAAACGCTCGCGGGCGCGACGGAATAGTCTCAGGTTCAAGAGGTTCACGAGGTTCAAGGGTTCGGAAGGTTCACGGTTCAGGCCAGCGACAGAGACGTTCACCAACGATATGGACATCAAAGCCGAAGAAATCTCCAGAATCATCCGCGACCAGATCGGCAGTTACGCGGTCGACGTGGACGTCGCCGAGGTCGGCACGGTCGTGTCGGTCGGCGACGGCATTGCGCGCGTGCACGGCGTCGAAAAAACGATGGCCGGGGAAATGCTCGAGTTCCCGCATGGCGTCTTCGGGATTGCCTTGAACCTCGAAGAGGAGAGCGTCGGCGCGGTGCTCCTGGGCGACTCCAAGGAAATCAAGGAAGGCGACACCGTCAAGCGGACGAACCGGATCATCTCGGTCCCGGTCGGCGAAGAGCTGGTGGGCCGCGTCGTCAACGCGCTCGGCCAGCCGATCGATGGGAAGGGCCCGATCGGGTCGAAGAAGTTCAGCGAGATCGAGCGCATCGCTCCTGGCGTCGTCGATCGGAGTCCGGTCAAGGAGCCGATGCAGACCGGGTTGAAAGCGATCGACGCGATGGTGCCGATCGGGCGCGGCCAGCGCGAGTTGATCATCGGCGACCGCCAGACGGGGAAGACCGCGGTGGGCGTCGACGCGATCATCAACCAGAAGGGCCAGGACGTCATCTGCATCTACAGCGCGATCGGACAGAAGCAGTCGACGATCGCGCAGGTCGTGCGGACGCTCGAGGAAGCCGGCGCGATGGAGTACACGATCGTCGTGGCTGCCGGCGCCTCGGATCCCGCGCCGCTCCTCTACATCAGCCCGTATTCGGCGTGCACGATGGGCGAGTTCTTCCGCGACAGCGGACGCCACGCGCTCCTCATCTACGACGACCTCTCCAAGCACGCGCAGGCGTACCGCGAAATCTCGCTGCTCCTCCGCCGTCCGCCGGGCCGTGAAGCGTATCCCGGGGACGTCTTCTACCTGCATTCACGGCTGCTCGAGCGCGCGGCGAAGCTCCGGAAGGAGCTCGGCGGCGGCTCGCTCACGGCACTGCCGATCATCGAGACCCAGGCAGGCGATTTGTCGGCGTACATTCCGACCAACGTGATTTCGATCACGGACGGACAGATCTTCCTCGAGTCGGATCTGTTCCACCAGGGCGTCCGCCCGGCCATCAACGTCGGCAACTCCGTGTCGCGTGTCGGCGGGTCCGCGCAGGTCAAGGCCATGCGCCAGGTCGCAGGCTCCCTGCGGCTCGACCTTGCGCAGTACCGCGAGCTCGCGGCGTTCGCGCAGTTCGGCAGCGACCTCGACAAGCAGACGCTCAGCCAGTTGAACCGCGGCCGCCGCCTGGTCGAGGTGCTCAAACAGCCGCAGTATCAGCCGCTCACGGTCGAGAAGCAGGTGGCGATCATCTACGCGGCCGGCAACGGCTACCTCGATTCGGTCGACGTCGAACACGTGCGCGCGTACGAGACGGGCCTCTACACGTTCCTGGAGACGAGCCGGCCGCAGGTGCTGACCTCGCTCGCCGAGAAGAAACAAATAGACGACGACGTGAAGGCTGCGCTCAAGGACGCGTTGACGGAGTTCGGCAAGCAGTTCGCCGCGGGCAGCAAAGTGGTGGCGGCGTAACACATGCCCTCTTTGCTCGATATCCGGCGGCGGGTCCGGGCGGTCAAGTCGACGCAGCAGATCACGAAGGCGATGAAAATGGTCGCCGCGTCGAAGCTGCGCCGCGCCCAGGAGCGGATTCAGCAGGCCAGACCCTACGCCTCGCAGATGCTCCGCGTGCTGAACAGCCTCGCCTCCCGCGTCGATCCGTCGGCGCACCCCCTGCTCGACGAGCGTCAGCAGCCGAAGGCGGGCGGGCGCGCGCTCCTCTTCGTCATCACCGCCGACCGCGGGCTCTGCGGCAGCTTCAACACCAACGTCATCAAGTCCTCGTCCATCTTCATCACCGAGAAGCGCGACCGGGAGGTCGCGCTCGGCCTCGTCGGACGCCGCGGCCGCGACTACTTCGGGCGCCGCGGCTTCGAGGTCCGCTACGAGCAGGTCAACCTGTTTGCGGCGCTGAAGTTCGGGGATGCGAAGGCCATGGCCAGCGCGGCGATAGAGGCGTTCGTCAAGGGCGAAGTCGACAGCGTCTACCTCGTCTACAACGAGTTCAAATCCGTGATGCAGCAGCGCGTCGTCGTCGAGCGGCTCCTGCCGATTCCGCGGCACGCGTTCAGCGCGGCACCGGCCGACACCCCACCGGTCGTGGACTATCTGTACGAACCGGCACCGAACGTGCTCTTCACGCGCTTGCTCCCGAACCACGTCGAAGTGCAGATCTACCGCGCGCTCCTCGAGTCGGCCGCGGCTGAGCACGCGGCGCGGATGACCGCCATGGACGCGGCGACGCGCAACTCAGCCGACATGATCGAGCAGTTGACCTTGCACATGAACAAAGTACGGCAGGCGGCGATTACGAGGGAAATCATCGAAGTGGTTTCCGGCGCACAGGCGCTCTAGAAGATCAAAAGGGTTCCAGAGGGGTTCCAGAGGGTTCAAGAGGTTCAGAAGGTTCAAGGGTTCATGCAGACAAAGGCATCGAGAACATGGCAGTAGCAACGGAAACAAAAGTCGGCAAGGTCGTGCAGATCATCGGACCCGTCGTGGACATCGAGTTCGCGGGCGGGCACCTGCCGGCGATCTATAACGCCGTGCGCATCGTCAGCGAGGCGCGAAGCGACCGAGCGTCAAGCAGTGAGGCCACGCAGAAGATCGACGTCATCTGCGAGGTCGAACAGCACCTCGGCGAGAACCGCGTGCGGACGGTCGCCATGAAGCCGACCGACGGGATGCAGCGCGGGATGCAGGCCATCGACACCGGCGGGCCGATCACGATGCCCGTGGGCCCGGCGACGCTGGGCCGCGTCATGAACGTGCTCGGCGAGCCCGTCGATTTCCCCGACCGTCCGGTCGAGTCCAAGGAGCGCTGGTCGATTCACCGCGCCGCGCCGTCGCTCGAAGATCAGTCGACCGAGCTCCAGATGTTCGAGACCGGCATCAAGGTCGTCGACCTGCTCGAGCCGTACCTCCGCGGCGGCAAGATCGGGCTGTTCGGCGGCGCCGGCGTCGGGAAGACCGTCATCATCCAGGAGCTCATCCACAATGTTGCGATGAAGCACGGAGGCGTGTCGGTGTTCGCCGGCGTCGGCGAACGCACGCGCGAGGGCAACGACCTCTGGCTCGAGTTCCAGGAGAGCGGCGTCATCAACATGGAGGACTTGTCGAAGTCCCGCGCCGCCCTGGTCTACGGGCAGATGACGGAACCGCCTGGCGCCCGCCTCCGCGTGGCGCTGAGCGGCCTGACGGTGGCCGAGTACTTCCGCGACGCCGAGAACAAGGACGTGCTCCTGTTCATCGACAACATCTTCCGCTTCACGCAGGCGGGCTCCGAGGTGTCGGCGCTCCTCGGCCGCATGCCGTCGGCCGTCGGCTACCAGCCGACGCTGCTCACCGAGATGGGCGAGCTCCAGGAGCGCATCACCTCGACGAAGAAGGGCTCGATCACGTCGGTGCAGGCCATCTACGTCCCCGCGGACGACTACACCGACCCGGCGCCGGCGACAACGTTCGCGCACCTCGACGCCACGACGAACCTCTCGCGCGCCATCGTCGAACTGGGGATCTACC
The DNA here is from genome assembly GCA_963771395.1 of uncultured Acidobacteriota bacterium. Taxonomy (GTDB): domain Bacteria; phylum Acidobacteriota; class Vicinamibacteria; order Vicinamibacterales; family 2-12-FULL-66-21; genus DATBJJ01. Next base: position 114,536 of record CAVYTY010000023.1, read on the forward strand.
CCGCGGTCGATCCGCTGGCGTCCACGTCGCGCATCCTCGACGCCCGGATCATCGGCGACGAGCACTACAATGTGGCGCGGGCCGTGAAGCAGGTGCTGCAGCGCTACAAGGACCTCCAGGACATCATCGCGATCCTCGGCATCGACGAGTTGTCGGAAGAAGACAAGCTCGCGGTCGGGCGCGCGCGCCGCATCCAGCGGTTCCTGTCGCAGCCGTTCTTCGTCGCCGAGCAGTTCACGGGTTCCCCGGGGAAGTACGTGCCGATCGCCGACACCGTGAGGAGCTTCCGCGAGATTGTCGACGGCAAGGACCATTACCTGCCCGAGCAGGCGTTCTACATGGTCGGGACCATCGAGGAAGCGGTCGAAAAAGCCGAGAAGATGAAGGATTGAGATAGATGGCACTCCCGACCCATCTCGATCTGCAGATCGTCACGCCCGATCGGCTCGTGGTCCGCGAGCGCGTGGACGAGGTGGAGATCCCCGGCTCCGAAGGATACTTCGGCGTCCTGCCGGGACATACGCCCCTGCTCGCGTCGCTCGGGATCGGCGAGCTGTGGTACCGCAAGGGAGGCGAACGGACCTACGTCGCGATCGCCTATGGCTTCGCGGAGGTGCTGCCCGACGGCGTGACGATTCTTGCGCAGCTGGCCGAGCGCGCCGACGAGATCGACCCCGAGCGGGCCGAAGCCGCGCGCACGCGCGCTGAAGGGCGTCTCGCCATGCCGAGGCCCGATGTCGACTACGAACGCGCGCGAATCGCGCTCGCCAAGTCTCTGAGCCGCCTTCAGGTTTCGTCCCGCATCGGCGTCAGCCCGCGGACAGGCGAGCTCAAGCGGGTGCGGACGTAAAGGCTGTCACCGGCCATGACCGCCACGCGTCTGTCGTTCAGCTGGGCCGTTACGACGGACAAAGGCCTGCGCCGTACCAGCAACGAAGACAGCCACTGTGAACGATCCGACATCGGATTGTTCGTCGTCGCCGACGGGATGGGGGGCCATGTCGCCGGCGAAGTCGCGTCGCGGGAGGCCGTGGAGGCCATCCAGGCGTTCATCAACGACACGGCCAGCGCCGACAAGAACCGCACCTGGCCGTTCCCGTTCGAGCCCAGCCTCAGCCTCGAAGCCAACCGCCTGAAAGCGGCATTCCGCCTGGCCAACCGGAAGATCGCCGCCGCGATCGCCGAGGCGAGCGACCTGCGCGGCATGGCGACAACGGCGTCTGCGCTTCTTGCCGGCGCCTCGTCGGCATGCGTCGCCCACGTCGGCGACAGCCGCGTGTACCGGCTCCGCCAGGGGCAGCTCGACCAGTTGACGCACGATCACTCGTGGGTCGAAGAACAGGTCCGGGCGGGCACGATGAGCGCGTCGGCCGCGCGACAGCACCCCTGGCGCAACGTCGTCACGCGCGCGCTGTCGGGGGGCGAGGATCCCGAGGTCGACGTCACCGAAGTGGAGCCCGCGCAGGGCGATCGCTACCTGCTCTGCTCGGACGGGCTGTTCGCGGTCGTCACCGATCCGCAGATCGCCGAGATCCTCGGCGACACGCACCTCTCGTTGCAGGAAATCTGCGGAAGCCTGATCAGCGCCGCCAATGCCGGCGGCGGTCCGGACAACATCACCGCGCTCGTGCTCGAGGTCGATGCTCCATAGCCTCGTGCGGCTGACCCGCTACCGCGGCCTCATTCACAGCCTGGTCGCACGAGAACTGAAAGCGCGGTATCGGGGATCGGTCCTCGGCTTCTTCTGGTCGTTCATCAACCCGCTCATGCTGCTCCTGGTCTACTCGTTCGTCTTCACGTTCGTCATGAAAGATGCGCACGACCCGCGCGTCGAGCCGTACGGCCTTTTCCTGTTCTGCGGCCTCCTCCCGTGGACGTGGTTCTCGTCCTCGCTGGCCGAATCGTCCGGGGTGCTGATTTCTGGCGGCAACCTGATCAAGAAAGTCCTGTTCCCAGCCGAGATCCTTCCGATCGTGACCGTGCTGGCGAACATGATCCACTTTTTCTTCGGTCTCATCATCCTGGCCGGATTCCTCGTCTGGTACCAGCGCCCGCTCAATCTCAGCGAGCTCGCGATCTTCCCGCTGGCCATCGCCGTGCAGCTCGTCCTCACGCTTGGATTCGCGCTGCTTCTCTCGGCCCTGACCGTGCACTTCAGGGACATCCGCGACATCCTGTCGAATCTGCTCACGTTCTGGTTCTTCTCGACGCCCATCCTCTATCCCTACTTCATCTTCGAGGACCCGAAGAACCCGGGACACGAGGTGTGGCAGGCGACGCTCCTGAAATTGAACCCGTTCACGCACCTCGCCATCTCGTATCAGGAGATCCTGTTCTTCAAGGGCCCGGTCGGGCATTTGAAATGGCTGCTCGTGCTCGGTGCGCTGTCGATCGGGTTCTTCTTTTTTGGCTACTTCGTGTTCGACCGGCTGAGAGACACGTTCGCGGAGGAAGTATGACGGCCGCGGCTCGCGGCTCGGGGCTCGCGGCTCGTTGTTGTCGAGGGTTGTGGATTGAACATCGCGCCGCGAGAAGCGAGCGGCGAGCATGAACGCCATCGAAGTCATCCACGCCTCGAAGGTCTACCGCCGGTACATCCGCCGACGACAGTTCGCGACGCTGAAGAGCGCGCTGCTGTCGAGAAGCCTCGTTCGTGATCTTCAGCCGGACGAGACGTTCTCGGCAGTGAAGGACATGTCGTTCACGCTGCCGGCGGGGCGGACCCTGGGCGTGATCGGCCGCAACGGCTCCGGGAAGAGCACGCTCCTCAAGCTCGTGGCGGGCATCACGAAGCCGACGACCGGCACGGTGACGGTCCACGGCCGCATATCCGCCCTCATCGAGCTTGGCGCGGGCTTTCATCCGGAGATCTCGGGCCGCGAGAACGTGTTCATCAACGGCATCATGCTGGGGCTCGCGAAGAAGGAAATCACGAAGCGCTTCGACGAGATCGTCGAATTCGCCGAGATGCGCGACTTCATCGACGCGCCGGTCAAGACGTACTCGTCAGGGATGTACATGCGGCTGGGTTTCGCCGTGGCGATTCACGTCGACCCCGACGTGCTGCTCGTCGACGAGGTGCTGGCCGTGGGCGACGAGGGCTTTACGCACAAGTGCCTGGACAAGTTCTCGGAGTTCAAGCGTCGAGGCAAGACGATCCTCCTCGTGACCCACTCGCTCGGCTTGGTCGAGCGTTTCTGCGACGAAGCGCTGTGGATGGACGCCGGTGCCATGAAGGCGCTCGGCGATCCGACGCGCGTCGTCGGCGCCTACGTCACCGACGTCGAGATCACCGAGGAGCAGCAGCTCGCGGCGAGCGACGCGAAGGCGCAGGAGTCGGCCACGACGATCTCACCAGACGAGCCGGCCTCGGCGGTCCTGCCCGACAATCCAATCGAGACCGCGACCGGCCCGGCCGACATGTTCCGAGCGACCGAAGGCCGCTGGGGCTCGCGCGAGATCGAGATCGTCGACGTCAGCCTGACCGGGCCAGACGGCGAGCGCGCGCACGTGTTTCACAGCGGGGAGCCGCTTGCCGTCCGCCTCCGGCTTCGCGCGCCGCTCGCGATCGAAGACTTCGTCGTCGGGCTCGGGATCTTCAACGCCGAGGGCGTCTGCTGCTACGGGACGAACACCGACATCGAAGACCTGAAAGCCGAGCGGATCTTCGGCGACGCGGACGCGGTGTTCTCGATCGAGAACCTCGATCTCGTGGAGGGCACGTACAAGCTCGACGTCGCCATCCACAAAGCCGACGGGTACCCGTACGACTACCATCGGCTGCTGCACACGTTCCGGGTGAAGTCCCGCACGAAGGACGTCGGGATCTATCGGCCGAGACACACGTGGCAGTTCTCGGAAGGGATGACGTTCACGCGCCGCACCGGGCCTGCCCCGCCCGACACGCCTGAGAAGCCATGAAGGTCGAAGGCGCCGGCGTGTCGCGGGTGCTGTCGCGGGTGAAGGCCGTCGAGCTCGTCGCCGCGTTTCGTGAGGCAAAGAAGACGGTTGTCTTCACAAACGGCGTGTTCGACCTGCTGCATCCCGGACATGTCCGGTATCTCGACGTGGCCCGGTCACTCGGCGATGCGCTGATTCTGGGACTGAACGCCGATGCGTCCGTGCGCCGGAACAAGGGCCCGGCGCGGCCGATTACGCCCGAACGGGAGCGGGCCGAGATCGTGGCCGCGTTGTCGTCGGTCGACGCAGTCGTGATCTTCGACGAACACACACCGGCCGAGATCGTCGAAGCCCTCCAACCGGACATCCTCGTCAAGGGCGCAGACTGGCCGGCCGACCAGATCGTCGGGCGCGACACCGTCGAAGCGCGCGGCGGCAAGGTCGTGCTCGTCCCGGTCGAGCAGGGGCATTCGACGACATCGATCGTCGAGCGGGTGCGACGGATCCGCCTTCGCTGAAGCTACGGCGGACTCGCGGAACGGCTACGGCCGATCCTTGATCGCGGCTTCGATCTGCGAGGCGACCGTCGGCGGAATGATCGTCATGTTGTGCTCTTTCCGCGCGTGCGCCTCGGCTTTTGCGAAGACCTCGTCGGCGTCCTTGCCGACTATCACCGTGTCGCAGCCCGGCATCAGATCGCCGCATTTCAGAACTTTCGCCATGCAACACCACCCTTCGTAGCTATCGGGGCTGACAGCTGAGAGCGTAGACCTTGAGTCTAGGACGGCCCTTCGGAGTCGTCAACCGACAGCTCATCCGGATCGCGGATCCCGCGGGTCACGCATTTCAACGGGACGCGGATCCCGCGGATCACGCGATTTCAACGGGACGCGGATCTCGCGGATCACGCTCTCAACGGGACGCGGATCTCGCGGATCACGCTCTCAACGGGACGCGGATCCCGCGGATCGCGCCTTCAAACGGGATGGATCCCGGGATCAATGGTCTCCACCGGGATGCGGATCACGCGATCGTGGAAGGGTCAGCATCCTCTCGTTGGTGAACGTCTCTGTCGCTGGCCTGAACCGGGAACCTTCTGAACACTTGAACCCTTGAACCTTTTGACCTCTTGAACCCGAGACCTCCCCTGCATCCCTGGGTGCCTGGGGTAAAATCAAAGGTTCACGCCCTCGGGTTGGGCTCCACCGTGTCTTCCTATACCTCCAGTTCTCTGACGCTTCGTGCGGTGTTGAAGTCGGCTGCCGGCCGGACCCGCATGGGCACCTCCGCCCGGCGGGTCGCGGGTCTCACCTCGCCGGCCAAGGCCATGTGCGCCGCCGTCGCCGCTTCCCGCACTTCCGCGGTGCTCGTCGTCCCGAACGACGCCGAGGTCGAGCGGATGACCGTCGACGCCAGGTTCTTTCTGGCCGCGCTCGAAGGTCTGTCGGATGCAGACGTCGAACGGTCGGTTCTTCCCTTCCCCTCCCACGAGGTGGATCCGTACCGCGGGCTGAAGCCGCATTTCGATATCGCCTCCGCCAGAGCCCGCGCGCTGCACGGGCTCGCGTCCGGCACGGCCAGGCTGCTGGTGGTGTCTGCGCCGGCGCTGCTTCCGCGCCTCACGCCGCCTGAACGGCTGATGCGCGCCGCAATAACGCTGACGCCGGGTCACGACATTGCTCCCACGGCGCTCGCCGAGCTTCTCGCCGCGGCCGGCTACACGCGCCAGGATCCCGTCGACGAATCCGGCGAGTTCTGCGTCCGCGGCGGTGTGGTGGACTTCTACCCCGCCGGCGCGGCCGAGCCCATTCGTCTCGAGTTCGTCGGCGACACCATCGAATCGATCCGTGCGTATGACCCGGCCACGCAGCGCTCGAGCGTGGCGCTCGACCAGGCGTCGATCGCCCCGCTGCAGGAACTGACCGGCGCAGAGGACGACCCGGATCGGACCGCAACCGCGTTCGATTACTTCTCCGCCGCCCGTCCGATCGTCTACGTGTCGGAACCGGACGAAGTCGACGCGCACGGCCGCAAGTTGTGGGAGCAGGTGCAGGGCAGCCATGACGAGGCCGTGCAGAAAGGGCAGCGCGTGCCGCCGCCGGAAGCCCTGCTGGTCGACTGGGACACGGTGGCCGCATGGCTCGAAGGGGCAACGGCGCTCGACACGCTCGCCCTCACCGATGACGACCCGGCGACGCTCCACATCGCGTGTCAGCCGGCCGTCGAATTCTCCGGCCGGCTGAAAGACTGGGTCGAGGAGATTCGGCGCAGCCGCGAGCGCGGCGACACGCTGGTCTTCGTCGCGCACTCGGCCGGACGAGCTGAAAGGACGATCGAGCTGCTCGCCGACTACGAGATATTTGCGGTGCCGATGGAACGTGCCGAGGACGCGCACGGAGCGGCGGTCCTCGTCGGCGTCGGCCATCTGAGCCGCGGCTTCCGGCTGCCGGAGGCCCAGCTCCAGCTCTGGGCCGAGACCGACGTTTTCGAGGAGGAGCGGAAGGTTCACGAGCGCCGCAAGTCCGCGACGCGCACGTTCCTGTCCGACTTCCGCGACCTCAAGGCCGGCGACCTCGTCGTCCATATCGACCATGGGATCGGGTTGTTCGTGGGCCTCAAGCGGATCGACGTGGGGCTCGATCCGCAGGAATTCATGGAGCTTCGCTACGCCGGCGAAGACAAGCTGTTCGTGCCGGTCGAACGGCTCGACCTGGTGCAGAAGTACACGGGCGCGTCGCGCCCGGCACTCGACCGCCTGGGCGGCACGACCTGGGAAAAGGCCAAGACGCGCGTCAAGAAGGCGATGCGCGACATGGCGGAAGAGCTCCTCAAGCTCTATGCCGCGCGGAAAGCTGTTCCCGGACACGCGTTCAGCGCCGACACGCACTGGCAGCAGGAGTTCGAGGACGCCTTCGAGTGGGAGCTGACGCCGGATCAGCGCACGGCAATCGCCGACATCAAAGGCGACATGGAGTCGCCCTCGACGATGGATCGACTGCTCTGCGGCGACGTGGGCTACGGGAAGACCGAGGTCGCGATGCGCGCCGCGTTCAAGGCCGCGATGGACGGCAAGCAGGTCGCATTTCTCGCGCCGACGACCATTCTGGCGTTCCAGCACGTCAAGACGCTGAAAGATCGCTTCGCTGCCTTCCCGGTGCGGATCGACATGCTCAGCCGGTTCCGTTCGAAAGCTGAACAGAAGGTCACCCTCGACGACCTGGCCGCGGGCAAGGTCGAGATCATCGTCGGCACGCATCGCCTGCTGTCGAAGGACGTGCAGTTCCGCGATCTCGGCCTCCTGGTCGTGGACGAGGAGCAGCGGTTCGGCGTCGCGCACAAGGAACGAATCAAGCAGATGCGAAAGAAAGTCGACGTCCTCACGATGACGGCGACGCCCATCCCGCGCACGCTGAACATGTCGCTCGCCGGCATCCGCGACATGTCGATCATCGAGACGCCGCCGCGCGACCGTCTGTCGATCCAGACCAACGTCGTCAAGTTCGATTCGGCGGTGATTGCGCGGGCGATCCGCACCGAGATGGAACGGGGCGGCCAGGTGTACTTCGTGAACAACCGCGTCGAGTCGATCTACTCGCTCGCCGACCTCATCACGCGGCTGGTGCCGGAGGCCCGCGTCGGCGTCGGGCACGGACAGATGAACGAGGAAGCGCTCGAGCGCGTGATGGTCGAGTTCGTCGCGCACAAGCACGACGTGCTGCTCGCGACCACGATCATCGAGAACGGTCTCGACATTCCCAACGCCAACACCATCATCGTCAATCGCGCCGACCGCTACGGGCTCTCGCAGCTCTATCAGCTCCGCGGCCGCGTCGGACGCTCGGATCGCCGCGCGTACGCCTATCTGCTGGTTCCGCCGGAAGACTCGCTGTCGCCGGTTGCGAAGCAGCGATTGGCGGCGATTCGTGAGTTCAGCGATCTCGGCAGCGGGTTCCGCGTCGCCGCGCTCGACCTCGAGATTCGAGGCGCCGGGAACCTGCTCGGCGGCGAGCAGAGCGGACACATCGAGGCCGTCGGCTTCGACATGTACATGAAGCTGCTCGAGGAGACCATCAAGGAGCTGAAGGGCGAAGAGATCGACGACGACCTCCGGGCGACGGTCAACCTGCGCGTCGACCTTCGCGTCGACGAGACCTACATCCCCGACGTCAACCAGCGGCTCACGGTTTACCGGCGGATGGCAGCCGTGCGGTCGGAGCCGGATCTGGACCGGATCATGGACGAGGTGCGGGACCGATATGGACCTCCGCCCGATTCCGTCCTCAACCTGGCGGAATATGCCGCGATCCGCCTCATGGCCGACCGCATCCGGGCTGAATCACTCGACCGGGACGGTCACGCCGTCGTCATAAAGTTCAGGCCCGACGCGAAGCTCGATCCTCAGTGGCTCCTTCGCGTCATCCAGGCTCGCGGTGATGTGGTCCTGCTGCCGCCGGCCACGATCAGGCTGAACCTCAGGGAGCCCGAGAGAGGGTCGTCCGAGAAGGGCAGAAAGGTTGGCCTTCCGGCCAAATCTGGCCCCGAGCGCCCCCGAAAGGGCGGCGATCCGGTCGCTGGAGGGTCGTGGTGGGCCGCCAGGGCCAAGGGCGGTGAGGTGACGCCAGGATTCTCGCGAGACGAGATCCTGCGCCCGGCCAAGGAAGACCCTCGGGCGGACGGTGGGCTCTTTGTCCGGGTCAGCAATCTCCTGCGGGAGTTGAGCAGCGGTGGGTCGATCGGCTAAGATGTTGTATTGCAGATATTTAGGTGATTGATATGAGTATGCACAAGCCGAGCGGGTTGATGTCGTGGCTGGTCGCGGGCGTCGTTCTGCTGGCTCCGGGAGCACCGGCGCTCGCCGCGGGCCAGGCGTCCTCGCCACAGATCATCGAGCAGGTGCTGGTCAAGGTGAATGGCGACATCATCACCAAGACCGAGCTCGAGGAACGGCAGATCAGCGCCCTGCGCTTGAACAAGATCAGTCCCGAGGTGCTCAAGAACGACGAGCAGTTGAAAAAGGCGCTCGCCGAAGTGACACCGCAACTGCTGGTCGCCGCGGTCGACGAGCTGCTGGTCATCCAGCTCGGGCGCGAGAAAGGCCTGCGCCTGAGCGACGAGCAGTTCAACCGTTGGCTGACGTCGATGCGGAAAGACCAGAACCTCGAAGACGACAAGCGTTTCGAGGCGGCGCTCCAGCAGGAGGGCATGACGATCAGCGACATTCGCCGCAACGTCGAGAAGCAGTTCCTGCTCGAGCAGGTGAGGACCGAGGAGTTCGGCGGCAGGCTCCAGATCACCGAGGAAGAAGCGCGACAGTACTACCTCGCGAATCAGAAGGAGTTCGTCGATCCCGCGACGGTCACGCTCCGCGAGATTCTGATCGAGGTTCCCACCGTCATGCAGCAAGGCCGGGCCATGGTCGCCGTCGGCAAAGACGATGAGGCGGCGAAAAAGGCGGAGGCGGTGCGAGCACAGCTGGCCGCAGGCGAGGACTTCGCCAAGGTGGCGAGCGAGGTGTCGGCGAGCGCGTCGAAAGCCAATGGCGGACTCATCGGCCCCATCGCGACCAGCGAGTTGGCGCCGGACCTTCAGAAGATGCTCGAGAAGATGAAGCCAGGCGAGATCAGCCAGCCGATGCGCGCCGCGAAGGGCTACCAGATCCTCAAGCTCGAGACGTCGAAGCAGTCCGGCGTGCGGCCGTTCGAGTCCGTGCGGGACCTCGTCGCCGATCGCGTCTACCAGGAGCGATCGCGCAGCGAGATGCGCAAGTTCATCGACCGCGTGCGGCGCCAGGCGATCATCGTCTGGAAGAACGAAGAGCTCCGCAAGGCGTACGAACAGCAGGTCGCCACGATGAGCACGACGAACCCCGGCTAGCATGAGCGCGCCCCCGGCGTGGTACGCCATCTGGACGCGTTCGCGGCACGAGCAGGTTGTCCGGGATCAGCTCGAGACGAAGGGCTACGACGCGTTTCTCCCGACCGTGGCGCGCTGGAGCCGCTGGAAGGATCGCAAGAAGAAGATCGACTGGCCGCTCTTTCCGGGCTATTGCTTCGCGCGGTTCGATCGCGACGAGCGGCTCTCCATCCTGACGTGCGCGGGCGTGGTCAACATCGTCTCGTTCGACGGCGAGATCGCCTCCATCCCGGAACAGGAGATCGACGGCATCCGCCGGCTGGTTGGAAGCGAGTTGCAGTTCGACCCCTGTCCGTTCATCCGTGAGGGCATGCTGGTCGAAGTCGTGGGGGGGCCGCTCAAGGGCGTGTTCGGCCGCCTTGTTCGCAAGGGCGCCCACGCGCGGCTGATCCTGGCCGTCGATCTGATCGGCCAGGCCGTGAGCGTCGAGGTCGACGCGGCGGATGTTCGGGCGTATTGAAGACTCAAGCGGCTCGCTGCTCGCGGCTCGCGCCTCGGAGGCCCCAGCGAGCCGCGAACCGCAATGCAACACTCCAACTATGAAAATCGGCTCCATCAACCTGTCCCCTGCGTTCGCGCTCGCGCCCATGGCGGGGATGACGGACACCGCGTTCCGTCGGCTCGTCAAGCGCGAGGGCGGGTGTGGCCTCGTCGTGACCGAGATGGTCAGCTCCGATGGGCTGGTGCGCGGTATCGGCCGGACGCTCGAGTACGCGGAGTACACCGAAGAAGAGCGGCCGGTCTCGATTCAGATCTTCGGCGGCGATCCCGAGAAAATGGCAGCGGCGGCGCAGATCGTGGAGGGCATGGGCGCCGACATCGTCGACGTCAACATGGGCTGCCCCGTGCCGAAGATCGCGAAGCACAACGCGGGGTGCAGTCTGATGCGCGAGCCGGAGCACGCGGCGAGCGTCGTGCGCGCGATGACGAATGCCGTGAAGATTCCCGTGACCGTGAAGATGCGCGCGGGCTGGGATGCCGACGAGTTGAACGCCCCCGAGCTGGCCAAGCGGATTGAGGATGCGGGCGCCGCGGCGATTGCGGTTCACGGACGGACGGCTGCGCAGTCCTACTCGGGCTTCTCGGACTGGGAGTTCATTGCGCGGGTCGCGAGCGGCGTCGGCATCCCCGTGTTCGGCAGCGGCGACTGCATCGAGGCGGGGCAGCTCGTGGACCGATTGAGCCGCGGGGGCGTGGCGGGCGTGCTCGTCGGCCGCGGGGCGCTCCGCAACCCATGGATTTTCCGCCAGGCCGCGGATCTTGCCGCCGGCCGCGCGCCGCGCGTCGTCACCGACGCCGATCGCGCGCAGTTCCTGCTCGACTACATCGCGATGCTGCAGCAGGAGCGCCTCCACGACAGGAACGAAGCGAAGGGGTTCCGTCACGTTGCGCCCGGTCAACCCGAAACGGGCGAGGTCAGCGGACCCGCCCGAAGCCACGACCGCTGGGTGATCAACAAGCTCCGCGCGCTCAACTCGTGGTACACGAAGGGACTCGACAACGGATCGCATCTGCGGGTCGCGATCAATGCCGCGACGTCGATTGCGGAGCTCGAGGACGTCATTCAGCGCTTCTTCGCGGCGGTTCCCGTGGACCAGGCGTAGGCCGTTGGCGAACCGTCCTACTTCGGGTCGAGGATCTGAATGTAGTCGGGATCACCCGTCGTCTCTTCGGGTTTCGTCGGGTCGGCGGTCGGGTCCTTATTGCCAATGGCACTCTTGATGAGGGAAAGCGCCGCCATGCGCCCCGACCGTGCAGCGCCTTCCATGCACGGAATATCGAACCCATTCCTGGTCCAGTCGCCCGCGAGAAACAGGTTGGCGGGATAGCCTTCCGGGCCGGGGTAGCGGGGTCTCCGGAGGTCCAGGTATTCGTCCGGGTATCGGCCGCGCCAGATCCACGGACGGTACCTGGAGCGTCCCTGGCCCGGTGACGAAGAACCGGTTGTACGGGTCGGTGTTCTTCCAGAGAAACGGCGGCAGCCGCTTGTCTCGGCCAGGCCACTCCTGTCTCGTTGGCCACTGGTCCGGCCACTCCAGGAAGGCTTCTCGTTCCACGGCCTCCCGCAATTTGTCGAATTTGTACCGCCTGGCAATGTCGATCATGATGGCTTTGGCGAACTCGATCGTCTTGCGTTCATGAGGCTCGCCGAAGCGCGTGTCGCATTCGAAGTACCCGTAGTGCTCGGGACTTTGCAGCTCTTGAAGTGAGCCGTTGATCTCGAGGACAGATCCTGGAAAACCCTCGTACATCGGCAGCATGTTCTTGTAGTCGATCAGGACGCACAGCGGTTCCAGCCCCGCGATGACGTTCCTGTAGTCCCCGCTGGGAGTCCCGGCGTCGCTGAGCAACCCTGGCTCTTGAAACCATGCCTGCAGGTTCACCGTTCCCGCGGTGTCGGCAAACCTCTTGTCTTTCTCCAGGGTGGCGATGTCCGGGAAGCCGTCGAGCAGAGTGAAGACGGACGGCTCCAGCCGCGAGTTCTTGAGCACTTTCACGAGGCTGTCGAGAGGCAAGGTGCTGATGTAGTAGTCAAACGCTCCGTCCACTCTGTCTTCGTTCGTCGTCGCCTCGATGTGACGCGTGATACAGCTCTCGACCGTATGGAAGTCATCGCTCGAAACGAGCGCCGTCAACTCGCGCTTGGTGTACAGAGTGACGTGGTGGGCCTCGAGATAGTTCGCGATGGGGTTCATCAGCTGTTCGGTGATTCCACCGTTGATGTAAAACCACTCCGCGGCTTCGAAACCGCGCAGGATCACCCAGAGGCCCATGAGCGCCGAGGCCGCGTCCATGGTGTTCGGAGCGATGTAGGTCCCTTGAAAGAGGAACTTGAACATCATCTTGTTGAAGACGCTCTCTCTCACCCCCCGGTCGCGACACCATTTCTGAAATGAGATCTGCTGAAACTGGTCGACCGCGACCACGTCGTCGAACTTCTTGTAATTGCACACCTCCAGCATGACCTTGACGCCAAAGCTGTAAATCTCGAGCAGCGACCAGCCGCCGCGCCGAAAGACCTCCCACGCTGCTTTGGCGAGATGCGAGTTGAACGGGTACGGAAAAATGTCGGGATCGTGAACCTGCAGCCGGCAGACGTGAGCGGTTTCCGCTTCGTGCACCAGGAACTCGTGATTGTTGGACACGAGCGCATTGCCTTTCAGCCAGTCCGGCTCCATGCCCGCCAGCTTCAGCGTGTACCAGAAGTTCACGTACGTCGTCTCGTCGAAGACGGCGTGAAAGCCGTGGTTCAAGGGCAGTTCCGGGGGCCAGTACGTGAAGTTCCACTGACTGAGCACGCCGCGCTCGTATCTGTTTCTGAACCCGCCTCCGGCCCAGGACGAGGCTCTGCCGCCCCAGATGTCATCCGAGGTCATCACGGTGATGTCGAAGTGTGTCCGGGTGCGCGCTGATTTGTCGGTGTTGTGCTCGACTAGCGCGGCGGCCGCGGCGAGCGCCGCAACGCCTCCTCCCACGATGAGGACGCGCTTCTCTTCAGCCATGGGCGGAGTGGCCTTTCTCTCTCCTGGCGCCGACAGCAGGGAACGGCGAGGGTTACAGATCTGCCCGATCAGCTCCCGCAAGGGGCAGGCAGAGTTCAACGATCTCGATGCCTCACGAGGACGTCACTTCTGAGAATTGCGGGCAGCCGTCAGCCACCTGAAGGCTACGAAGCCAAGCAGCAAGATGGTCAGCGGCCACGCCCAGGCCTTGCTCATTTCGACGATGAAGGTGAGTCCATCCATGAGTTCCTTCTCGATTCGAGATTCAGCGTCGGGGACGCCTGTGTTCCAGGAATCGGCGGTATTTGCGCGTCACGTGATGGCCGGACAGCGCTCACACTATGAAAAGCCTCGCGAGAACTGTCAACGAAAAACTGTCGGGCTTGCCAGTTACGTTCTGTCGACATACCAGATCAGCGTTTACAGTTTCTGGCGCTCAACGCTGTTCGCCAGGCGTCAGCTTGCGCCAGGAAGAGGCCTTGAAAATCACCGAGAAGCTTCACTGTTCTCCGTGTCGTCCGTGGCTCCAGTCTTCCATCACGTAGTCGTAGGCGAGTGCCGCTGCAGAGGACTGCACGAAGTGGCTGCCGATGGCGGCGTGCTGCGGATGCGCCAGATACGCCGTCAGTCCTTCGATGTCATCGAACTCGACGATGACGACGTACTCGAAGTCTTCGCGCATCAGCAGCTCGTACCCCGGACGGCCGTGGCGGATGCGCTTTCCAACACGCACCCCGCGGACTGTCGGGATCCCGGACGCCGCGGCCTTGAGCGCATCGATGACGCCCTGACGTTGGTCTGACGTCAGGTCGTGTTTTGGCTTGAACAGAACAACGTGCGCGATCATCGCGACGACCCTCCTCCGCCTTTCCGTCCGCCACCTCCGGGAGGCCGCCCGCCGCGCCTCCCGCCCTGACCTATGGGAGGCCCACCAGCCTTTCCTGGTGGACGGTCTGGTTTCCACCCGCGGTCACCGCCGCTCGGCGGCCCGGCGGGCCGACCGGGTTTCCATCCGCGGTCGCCGCTGCCACTGCCTTGCCCGGCGGGCCGGCTGGGTTTCCACCCGCGGTCACCGCCGCTCGGCGGCCCGGCGGGCCGACCGGGTTTCCATCCGCGATCGCCGCCGCCGCTGCCTTGCCCGGCGGGCCGACTGGGTTTCCACCCGCGATCGCCGCTGCCTTGCCCGGCGGGCCGACTCGGCTTCCACGCGCGATCGCCACCACCGCCTGAGCCCGCAGGGCGATTGGGTTTCCACCCTGGCTCGCCACCACTACTGCCCTGCCCGGGAGGCCGATTGGGTTTCCAGGGACGGTCACCGCCACCTGGGCCAGCTGGTCGACTCGGCTTGAACTTGCGATCGCCGCCGCCGCCCTTGCCAGCGGGGCCGGTTGGTATCGGCCCACGCTCGCCTTCACGCGCCGTGTGGCCGGCCGGTCGACTTGGCTTCCAGCCGCGATCACCACCCTGGCCTCCGGGCCGACTCGGCTTCCACCGACCCTCGCCGCCGCTTGCCTTTCCAGGGGGGCCGGTTGGTATCCGTCCGTGAGCCTCACCGCCTTCGCCTTGACCAGCAGGACGGCTTGGTCTCCATCCGCGATCTCCACCGCCGCCCTGTCCGCCGGGCCGGCTTGGCTTCCAGCCTGGCTGTCGATCCGGCGGTCCCGAACGGCGCGCACTTCGAGCGGGCCCCGTTGGTATTGGCGGTCGATCGCCCTCTTGCTGGCGTTGATCGCTTGATGGCGGGCGCTCGGCGGGATTGCGGCCCGGACCATCGGGCGCTGGTGGTGCATCCCCGCTTTCCTCCACGACTGGCACGGCCTGGTCGTCGTGGCTGTCCTTCCCGAAGAGCCGCTCGCGAAAGCGACGTCGTTTCTCGTCTCGCGGAATCTGGAACCGCGCGCGTGGATCCTCATGCGATCCGCCCGGGCGCCACGATGGACCTCGGCGATCTTCGGGTGGACGCCTCTTGCCGAAAGACTCTCGCGATTCCTCTTCCGACTTCCAGAGCCGGCCGCGCGCGAACCACAGCATCGCAGCATCGGGATGCCGCGCCTGCAGCTGCTTGAGCGTCGGCAGCAGCTCCTCCTGTGTATGTGCGCGGAAGGCAGTGGGCTTGCCGTCGAGAATGATCGTCCAGTACGTGTGGCGTGGAGGCATCTGATTCCGGTGTTGTTGTTGTTGGATGTTGCGCTCTTCGCTGTGACGACGGTGTCACGAAGATCGCGGTCTTTGTGTCCTTCGTGATGACTACCGTGGCTTCTGCATAAGTGCCTGGCCTCGCGCTACACCTGCTCCCGCGGCTCCAGGCGCTTCAACTTTTCGATGAGCGTGGTGCGCTTCAGGTTCAGCAGTTTCGCGGCCTGGCGCTTGTTGCCGCGCGTGCGTTCGAGCGACTGCTTGATGAGCGACAGCTCCACACTCGAAATGTAATGATCGAAGTCCACGCCGTCATCCGGGATCGACACGTCCGCCGAAACGCTGGGCGGAGGCGTCGGCTCCAGCTCGGACGTCAGGTCCTGTACCTCAACCTGCGGCCTTCCCTGGCTGAAGGCGATCGCTCGCTCGACGACGTTCTCGAGCTGCCGCACGTTGCCCGGCCAGTGATAGGCCATCATTCGCCGCAACCCTTCCTGCGACATCGTCGCCGGTCCGCGCTCGAGGTCGGTTGAGAGCTTCTGCAGAAAATGCTGCACGAGGAGCGGAATGTCGTCGCGACGTTCCCGGAGTGCGGGCAGCTTGACCGGAATGACGTTCAGCCGATAGTAGAGATCCTCGCGGAACGACCCGTCAGCGACCATCCGTGGGAGATCCGAGTTCGTGGCAGCGATGACGCGGACGTCGATCTTGATGGGATGCGAGTCTCCGACGCGTTCGAACTCGCGCTCCTGAATCACGCGCAGCAGCTTGGCCTGAAGGGCCGGGCTCATCGTCCCGATCTCGTCGAGGAAGATCGTGCCCTTGTGGGCCTGCTCGAACCGACCCTGGCGGTTGGCCACGGCGCCGGTGAAGGCGCCGCGAACGTGTCCGAAGAGCTCGGCCTCGAGCAGCGTTTCTGGTATCGCGCTGCAGTTGATCGCGAGGAACCGTTGCGCGCGGCGGGCGCTGTTGTGATGGATCGCCTTGGCGGCCAGCTCCTTGCCCGTACCGGTCTCGCCCGTGATGAGCACCGTGCTCGACGTCGCGGCCACGATCTCCAGCAGGTGAAACAGGTCGCGCATGACCTGGCTGCGCCCGACGAGCCCGTCGATCCGGTACCGCTCCTGAAGCTGCGAGCGCAGATATGCGTTCTCGGATTTCAGTCGGCGCTGCTCCATTGCCGAGCTCAGCACGTGGAGCAACGCGTCGAACTGAAAAGGTTTTGTGATGAAGTCGGCCGCGCCCTGCTTGATGGCATCGACGGCGTCTTTTACGGTGCCGTATCCCGTGATCACGATCGCCACGATGTCCGGGTAGCGCTCGAGCGCGGCGTCGAGGACCTGGCGCCCGTCGATTCCCGGGAGCCGCAGATCGGTGACGAGCACGTCGAACGCAAAGTCCGAGATCCGGCGGAGCGCCTCTTCCCCGCTGTCGGCCTGCTCGACAACGAATCCGTGGTCCGACAAGCGTTCGGCGACCGCCTCCCGCAGGGGCTTCTCGTCGTCCACGATCAGCAGATGTTTAGGAGATTCAGACATTTAGTGAGGCTGGCGGTATTTTGACACACTCGCCGAGGCGGGGTCAGATCTCGATTTTCTCAGCGTCGACTGCGTATCGAAGGTTCTCATCGCCGACGGGGTGAAAGCGCCGATGAGAAAATCGAGATCTGACCCCGAGGTGCAGCGGGCTAAAGCAGGGTCGGTCAGGCTCCGATAACAGTTTGCGGACAGGGGTTGTCGAGACTATGGCCGAGGACGGCCAGCCCTTGCAAAAAAACCGCGATGATGATGATTGAACGCAAAACCATATCGATCATGAAGGCGTGCGAGTTGGTGGGCGTCAGCAGGCGCACCATCTACAACTGGATCGCGAGCGGAAAGATCGAGTACGTCCGCACCGCAGGTGGCTCGGTTCGCATTTTTGTGGACACGCTGTGGCGCGAACCCAGCCGAGCGGCGGCCTTCCATACCAAAGAAGCTTCATGATGCCGGCGTCCGAGCGCCAGGCTCACAGGCCATCCGTGGACGAACCGTCAAATCTCGGCTTTCTTTTTCACCGCCTGAACAACCAGCTCGGGATCATTCTCGCCAACGCCGAGCTGCTCGAAGCGAAGCTTGCCGATGACATGAGCCGCGCTCGTGCCGCCCAGGTCGTCGCCAGCGTCCTCGACGCCATGACGACCGCGCGCGAAATTCGGCTTCGAAGCCGGTAATCGTGGCACGTCCGTGGCCCTCGAGCCGGGGCCCGGCTGCCGGCGACCCTCGCCAAATTATTGGCACAACAGCCGATGATTGCCAATAATTTGACACAGTTACCTGCTCCCTGCCGCCGGATCTTCCCAGCCCTTCACGCCGCGTCACACTTCTAAACGCTTCAACACTAACAGGTTAGCGATTCAATGTGAGGCTGACGGTGGGTTGACCTCAGCCCTGGTACCGCCGTTGCGCAGTGTGGCGTTCGTCCGCACTGCGGCAATCCGCGGATCGGACACTTTGGTGACACATGGAGGAGAGGATTCCGATGCAGCGTCAACCCCTTGCTCACGATCAGCGCGAACGAATCGCCGCCGGCTTGCCTTTTGTCGAGTCGCTTGCCCGACGGGTGGCTTCTTCGATGCCCCATTCGATCGAACTGGGGGACCTCGTTCAGGACGGCATGCTCGGATTGATTGATGCCGCCTGCCGCTTCGACGACGCGCGTGGGATCAAGTTCGAGACCTTTGCGGAACGCCGGGTGCGGGGAGCGATGATCGACGCGCTTCGCCGCGATGCCTGGCCGCGCGGCGTGCGCCGCCAGCGCCGCGAGCTCGAAGCCGCGCGCGAGGAGCTCCGGCGCGAGCTCGGCGCGGAGCCCTCACTCGCCGATCTCGCCGCGCGCGTCGGATCAGACGAGGCGCGGCTCGGTCGTACGATAGTCCGGATCAACACGATCGAATCAACGTCGCCGCTCTCGGCCGGCGAGAACATCGACAACGCGTCGTTGCCGGCGGCGCTCGTGCCCTCCGAGCCACAGGCGCCCGACAAAGCCTACGAGGAGCGCGAAGTGCGTGATCGCATTCGCGCCGCGATCTCGTCGCTGCCGCCCAGGGAGCGTAAGGTCATCGGGATGTACTACTACGCCGAAGCGACGATGAAGCAGATCGGTGCGACGATTGGCGTGAACGAATCGCGTGTGTCGCAGCTTCACGCCCGTGCGGTTCAACGGCTGCGCAAGGCGCTCGGCGCCGAGTGCGCTGCCGCGCAAGCCGTCGCCGCGCTCACGCCCGCGATCCTGTCGTTCCAGCAGACCATGCGCCGCATGAACATGGCCAAGGCGAACGCCAAGGTGCAGCCCAGAATGAGCTCCGGAGTGAACAACGACGGCCAGACAGCCGTCGTGCTCGCTTACACGCCGCCCGTCAAACCCGCCGCCAAGCGCCGCGCGCCGCTGCCGCAGCGCGAGCGGATTGCTGTGGCGCGGTAGATCGACAAATCGGGATTCGGGGTTCGGGACTCGGGGTTCGGGAAGGCATTCTGATCCCAGCCGACCGATTGTGGTCGGAATGCTTTTCCAGCCCCGAGTCCCGAACCCCGAAATCCCGAGCCCCGAACCCCGAACCGCGAGTTGCGAGCAGCGAACCGCGAGCCGCGATCAAGCCACCATATCCCTCGCGGCCCGCAGCAGGTCTTTCAACCGGAAAGGCTTGGCGAGCCAGCGGGTGCCAGTCTCTTCGAGGAACCGCTCGGCCTCGGTACCTGCCACGTCGCCGGTCACGAACATGATCCGGCGGATCATCTCAGGCTTCGACGCTTCGAGCTCCCGGTAGAACTCCATCCCGCCGACTCTGGGCATCTTCAGATCGCAGATGATCAGATCGAAGTGCTGCTGACGCACGCGCTCGAGGGCCTCGAATCCGTCGTTGGCCCGCTCGACGACGAACCCTGCGTCCTGCAATGATTCGGCGACGGCGGCGCCGAGCGCGGCCTCGTCCTCGACCACCAGCACCGCCGCGCCCTCGACAGACTCCGGCGCGCGTTCGATCGGCCGTGGCACCGGTGCCTTGAGGGCGCCGGCGCCGACGGGCAGCTCCACCGAGAACGACGCACCGCGCTCCGCTTGCGAGTTGATGGTGATACGCCCGCCGTGCTCCTGCACGATGGCGTAGGCCACCGTCAGGCCGAGGCCGGTGCCCTTGCCGACGTCCTTGGTCGTGAAGAACGGGTCGAAGATCTTCGGCTGCACCTCTTCCGGCACTCCCGGCCCGTCGTCTGTGACTTCGACGACGACCGCATCACGATCGAGGTCGTGCCACGTGCGGACGATGAGCGTGCCGCGGCCGTGGGCGCCGATCATGGCCTGCTCGGCGTTGATGATCAGGTTGAGCAGGACCTGCTGGATCTGGTGTGGATCGGCAAACGCCTGTGGCAGCCCCGCGGCGAGCGCTTCAATCGTCGTGACGTTGTTGACGCGCTGCTCGTAGGAGCGGAGCGCGAGCGTTTCTCTGGCGACCTGATTGAGATCGACCATCGCGCGCGTCGTGTGCCGCTTTCGCGCAAAGGTCAGCAGGTTGCGGACGATCTTGGCGGCGCGCTCCGATTCGCTGAGGATCGCATCGAGACCACGGCGGGTGTGGTCGTCCGCCGGCCGCTGGGACAGGCGTTCGGCCCAGGTGAGGATCGTCGCGAGCGGATTGTTGAGCTCGTGTGCCACTCCCGAAATCGTCTGACCGAGCGCCGCGAGCTTCTCGGCTTGAATCAGCTGCTGGTACAGATCGCGTGCCTGATCCTCGAGACGCTTGCGCTCGCTGACGTCGCGCATGAGCGCTTCCACACGCAGGCCATCGCGCCCGCGTTCCGCGTGTGCCGTCACTTCCACCCACATCGGCGTCTTGTCGGCGCGCCGCAGCCGGAGCAGGTAGTCCCTCACCGCTCCGTCGCGTTGCAGCCGGCCGAAGAAGCCCTCGCGCGCCTGCGGATCGACGAAGTGTTCGAGCTCGAAGGGGCGCACGTCTGCTTCGGCGGCCTCGACGCCGAAGCCGAACATCAACTTCAGATGCGGGTTGGCCGCCAGTGTCTGGCTCGCCTCGCCGTCGACCGTGCCGATGAAGACACCTTCGTGGACGGACTCGAAGAGCCGCGCAAACGCTTCGGCGGAAGGTTTCGTGCGAGCCATCTAGTCCATCGCGGCGGCTTCCGTGACAGCGAAGGCTAATGCGGATGCGGCGTCGGCGTGCTGGTCGGATATTCCGATTTGTATTTCTGATCGATGGCGCGCCGGATGTCCGCGACGGCCGTGCCCGATGCGTGCATCTCTCGAGCGGCCATCGCGACGTCGATACAGATCCCGCAGCCGATGCCGTGCGGGTTCCACTCGGGACTTCTGTCCGCCTTCCGGCGCGCGACGAAGCAGTCCTCGTTGTTGCCGTGCCCGTTGCGCTCGCACCCGCAGAAGCAGGGAATGTGTCGAAGCACGTCGGGATGCCGCGCGGCGAACTCGTAGGCCGCACGAGTGAGGGGTGCAGGCCGCGCCGAGGCGAATTGCACGGCCGGAAGAGGGGGAAGTACGCCGTCGTACCACGCGGCGCCCGTCTTCGAGGCCGCGGCCGTGGCCGGCGGCGCGGAGGATGACGCCGGCGGTGCGCCGCCACACGCGGCGACTGTCAGCGCGAGCGCGGCTGGGATCACGGAGACGCGCAACGCTGTCCGGCTCATGGCGCGATAGTAACACCACGGCGCGCACGGGTGGACAAGATCGCCCCGGGGCGTGGCACGGCGCCGGGGAAGACTTGTCATCGAATTTCCGACGGGAGACACTACAGAACATGCTGTCTGAGAAGTCACTCGAGGGGAAAGTCGCGATCATTACCGGCGGCGGCACGGGGATCGGGCTCGCCATCGCGAAGCGGTTCGGAGCTCTTGGCGCCATACTCGTCATTGGCAGCCGGAACTCGCGCAACCTCGAGCGCGGCTCCGCTGACCTGCGGCTCGCCGGCTTCGATTCGCTGGCAGTGCAGATCGACGTGCGAAAGACAGACCAGGTCGACGAGATGGTGCACCGCGTCCTGCACCATTACGGCCGGATCGACATCCTCGTCAACAACGCCGCGGGGAACTTCATCAGCCGCGCCGAAGATCTCTCGCCGAACGGCTGGGACGCCGTCATCGGCATTGTCCTCAACGGCAGCTTCTACTGCTCACGCGCCGTCGGGCGGCACATGATCGCACGCGGCAAGGGCGGTTCGATTGTGTCGGTGCTCGCCAACTATGTCTGGACGGGCAGCGCGGGGACCGTGCATTCCGCCGCCGCCAAGGCCGGCGTCCTGTCGATGACGCAGACGCTCGCCGTCGAGTGGGCGCGGCACCGCATCCGGGTGAACGCCGTCGCGCCTGGGCCGATCGAATCTGCCGGGGCCGCCCGGCAACTCTGGAACACGCCCGAGGCGATCGAGCGCATCATCAGCACCGTCCCCCTGGGCCGCTGGGGACAACCCTCGGAAGTCGCTGACGCCGTGGCGTTTCTCGTATCCGATCACGCGTCCTTCATCACCGGGGAGACCCTCACCATCGACGGCGGCGCCAGGCTCGGACCAGGGACCTTCGGGTTTCTGGACCGGTGACCTGCTCAACAGAACAATCGGCTGTAAATAAGCAGTCCAACAGAACATTGGTTGGTTGAATAGGGTCAATCCAGTCATAATCTACTGCATTGTGCAGAACGACCGAACGCTTGATGACACCGACCTGCAGATTCTGGAGCTCTTGCAGAACAACGCCCGCGAGACGCAGGTAGAGATTTCGAGGGTTGTCGGCCTGGCTCCTTCGGCGGTCCTTGAACGGATTCGCAAGCTCGAGGCGCGCGGCACGCTCCGGGGCTACGCCGCCCAGATCGACCCCAAGGCGCTCGGTCTGGGTCTTCTCGCGTTCGTGGCCGTGCGCAGCGACGAGGCCGGATCCGAGAACCGGATTGCCCAGGCCCTGTCGGAGCTGTCCGAAGTCCTCGAAGTGCACCACGTCGCAGGCGACGACTGCTACCTCATCAAGGTTCGCGCGCATGACGCCGAGCACCTCGGGCTGCTCCTCCGCACCCGCTTCGCCCGCGTTCCCGGCGTGCGCTCCACGCGCACGACGATTGTGCTCGAAACCGTGAAGGAAACTCCGCGCCTGCCGATTCCGAAACGCGAGGAGGCGCGAACATGACGCCCGAGTCGCATCGTCGTCGACTCGCGTATTTCGCCTGGGGCGCCGTGTGTCTGATCTGGGTACCACGTACCTGGGGATCCGTATCAGCCTTGAATCGATTCCGCCTGCGCTCCAGAGCGGCCTTCGCTGGATGGTTGCGGGCTCGCTGCTGACGGCATATCTCGTCGCGCGCGGCCGCCCGCTTCCACCCCGGTCGCAGTGGGGCGGAATTGCGTTGCTCGGGTTCCTGATGCTGGGGCTCGGCAACGGCGGCGTCGTGTTCGCGGAGCAGTGGGTGCCGAGCGGGCTCGCCGCGGTGATGGTTGCGACCTCTCCTTTCTGGATGGCGACAGTCGAGGCGTGCCTTCCCGACGGCGAACCTCTGCGCAAGAGAGTCGTCCTGGGCCTGGTGATCGGGTTCAGCGGGATCGTGCTGCTCGTCTGGCCGGACCTGACGCGTGGATCGGCGAGCAGCCGCGGCTTTCTTGCAGGGATCGTGGCGTTACAGATCGCCTCGATCGGCTGGTCGATCGGTTCGTCGTATTCGAAGCGTCACGGCCGGAAGACGGCTGCAGCCGCGCCACAGCCCGACGGACGGATTGAGGGGCCGACCGATGGAATGAACGAAGTGCTGGGGATGAGCGCGTATCAGATGATCGCCGGCGGTCTCATCATGACTGCCGTTGGAACCGTGCGAGGCGAGTGGGCGTCGCTGTTTTTCACCACGCGAACCACCGTCGCGATGTTGTACCTCTCGACAATCGGCGCCGTGGGCGGATTCGTCGCGTATTCCTACGCGCTGCGATACCTTCCGGTATCCTTCGTCTCGCTCTATGCCTACATCAACCCCGTGATCGCCGTCGCGCTTGGCGTGCTCGTTCTGCACGAACCGTTCACGTCGCGAATGGCCATCGCCGCTGCGCTGGTCTTCGCCGGTGTGGCTATCGTGCGATGGGAGCAGCGGCCAGGCGCGCGGCAAGCCGCTCGGCCGGCTGCTTCCACCAGCAAAACGGCACTCAATCCAAGAAGCGTCGCATGATGAGCCACGCGTCTCCTGAACGTTCTTGCTTCAGACTCTGCGGCCGCTGACCAATCGCACGAGGAACAGCACGATCGCGACGACCAGCAGAATATAGATGAAATTGCCCATGGTGTAGCCGCTGACCAATCCCAGCAGCCACAGAACGATCAGGATGATCGCGATGGTTTCGAGCATCTC
This sequence comes from uncultured Acidobacteriota bacterium, assembly GCA_963771395.1. Taxonomy (GTDB): domain Bacteria; phylum Acidobacteriota; class Vicinamibacteria; order Vicinamibacterales; family 2-12-FULL-66-21; genus DATBJJ01. The sequence goes on from CAVYTY010000023.1 coordinate 138,364, forward strand.
TCGTCTCCTTTGCGCCGTGACCGACGCGACATTTTTCCGGCGAACCTTTTCCCGGCGGCAACTGAGCAACCTGTGTGCCACGGTCGAGCCAGCGAGAGCTCAACCGTCGGGGATCCGCTTACTGTTGTGTCTGGTGATGGTTGCGCCGTATTTCGCGACCGCCTCCGCGCAAGCTCGACAAGAAGAGCCCCCGCAACCTGTGAATCGGATTGCTGCAGTCGGTGGGTTGCTGGGTGGACTGGTGGTCGGGCTGGCTGCCCACGAGAGTGGGCATTTGCTTTTCGACGTGGTCTTCGACGCCGACCCGGGTATCAAGCGGGTGGAGTTTCACGGGATTCCGTTCTTCGCCATCACCCACCGGAACGACCTGTCTCCGCGTGAGGAGTTCACGATCTCGGCGGCGGGCTTCTGGGTCCAGCAGGCGACGAATGAGTGGCTGCTGACGACGCGGCCGAACCTCCGCCGCGAGCGGGCGCCATTTGCCAAGGGCGTCTTCGCCTTCAACGTCGGCGCGTCGGCGATGTACTCCGTCGCCGCCTTCGCGCGCACCGGGCCGCCCGAGCGTGACACACGCGGCATGGCCGACTCCGCGCGCATCGATGAGCGTTGGATCGGCGCAATCGTCCTCGCGCCCGCGATTCTCGATGCGTGGCGCTATCTGGACCCGGATTCGCGCTGGGCGGTGTGGCTTTCGCGGGCGGCAAAAGCCGGAACGGTGCTACTCGTGCTGCGATGAGCTGTACGCGCCTTCGGTACGGGGTCCGAGCGCGAAGGTCATCGTGCCCTCGACGACCACGTGGCCGTCGACGCGCGCGATGCCGCGCAGCACGCCGACCCGGCTTCGCAGCCGCCGGACCGTGGCCTCGATCACCACCACGTCCCCGGGATGCACGGTGCGCCGGTACCGCACACGTTCGATGCTCCTGAAATACGGCAGCTTCTCGCGATTCTCGGGCTTGGCGAGGATGAGGATCGCGCCGACCTGCGCGATGGCCTCGGTGAGGATCGTGGGAGGCAGCACCGGCTGCTCGCCCGGCCGATGCGCCAGATAGCGCTCGTTGAGCGTCACGTTCTTGATGCCGACGATACGCTGGTCCGGCACGAGCTCGGTGATGCGATCGACGAGGAGGAACGGGTAGCGGTGCGGCAGGATCCGTTCGATCGCCGTGTAGTCGAGAGGCAGCGTGATGTCCATCGGTGGTTGATTGCCGACGGCGGAGTGCCGATCGCTCAACCGATCGGGCGCCAGCACGGCGGGAACTTGCAAGTATAATTCGAGACTGGTTTTTCAGCCGAGGGTCATTTCAACAGGTGAGTCTCAGAGATTCAGACGACGAGCCGCTGTCGGTCGCAGACGAACTGGCGGCGTCGGCCGCCGTCGAGCACGAGATCGTCAAGACGCTGTTCGATCTGGGCCGGCAGGTCACGGCCGTCCTCAATCTCGACGCCCTCCTCACGAAGATCCCGGTCCTCATCGCCCGGCTGATTTCGTTCGAGGCGTTCGCCGTCTACCTCCTCGACGAGCGCCGCGGCGAGTTGAAGGTGGCGTACTCGGTCGGGTATCCGGAAGGCGTCCAGCCGCTCCGCCTGAAGCTCGGCCAGGGGCTCGTCGGCGCCGCGGTCGTGAACGAGCAGCCGCTCGTCGCCAACGATGCCAAGTCGGATCCGCGATACGTCGAGATCGTGCCCGGCATGGCCTCGGAAATCGTCGTGCCGTTGCGGCACAAGTCGAAGGCGATCGGCGCCCTCAACCTGCTCAGCCGCAACCTGGAGCATTTCAGCAACAACGACGTCGCGGTGCTGCGTCAGATCGCGGCGCACGTCGCGATCGCGATCGTCAACGCGCGGCTCTTCGAGCAGAGCCGGCACGACGCCGAGGCGCTTGAAACGCTCGCCGAGATTGCGCGAGAAGTCGCGTCCGTTCTGGATCTCGATCAACTCTTCGCGCGCATCGCGCAGCTCACCAAGCGCGTGATCGACTATCGGACGTTCGGCATCCTGCTCCTCAACGACGACGGCGAGCTCGAGATCAAGATTGCGCTGCACTTCGGAGAAAAGCGCGATGTCCCGCGCGTCCGTCTCGGCGAGGGCATCGTCGGATACGCGGCGCTGCACCGCGAGGCGGTCCTCGTGTCGGACGTTGCGCAGGATCCGCGATACATCCAGGTCCTGTCCGACGTGCGGTCGGAGCTCGCGATCCCGATGCTCATCCAAGACCGCTGCATCGGCGTCGTCGATCTCGAGAGCCCGGAGCTCGACGCGTTCAGCAAGCGCGACGTCGAGATTCTGACCCTGCTCGCGAGCCAGGCGGCGGTGGCGATCGAGAATGCCCGGCTGTATGAAGAGTTGCGCGCCAACGAAGCGCGACTCGAGAAGGAAGTCCGGTTTGCGCAGCGCGTCCAGATTGCGCTGATGCCCACCGAGCCCCCCAAGCGGCTCAAGGGCGTCGAGGTCGCGGCGGCCTTCGACCCGGCCCACGAGGTCGGCGGCGACTTCCACGACTATCTGGCGCCCGAATCGAACACGCTTGTCGTGGCCGTTGGCGACGTGTCGGGCAAGGGCGTGCCGGCGGCGCTCTACAGCGCGTTTGCCGCGGAGCTGGTGCGGGGACGCACGTTCCGGCGCCGGTATCTGCCCGAGCGTTCGAGCGCGGCCAGCGTGCTCGCGTCGATCAACACGATCCTGCATCAGCGCCAGCTCGAGGAGTACTACTGCACGCTCTGCTACACGATCTTCGATCTGAAGCGGCGCACGATGACGATGGCCAACTCGGGCCTGCCCTATCCGATACGCTGCTCCGCGAGCGAGTGCGCGCAAATCGAGCTGCCCGGCGTCCCGCTCGGGTCGTTTGCCGGTTCGACGTACGACGAGATCACCTTCCCGCTGAAAGCCGGCGAGGTCTACGTGTTCTGCACGGACGGAGTGTTCGAGGCGATGAACGAGCTCGGGCAGGAATTCACGGCTGCCCGCCTCCTCGATGTGGTGGGCCGATCGCGAGAGCAGCCGGCGGCGAAGATGGTCGCGGCGATCTTTGAAGCGGTTGCGGAGTGGCGCGGCGACGCGCCGCCAAACGACGACATGACGGCAGTAGTGGTCCGCATTACCGCCTGAAGTCGGGGTCGGTCTCCACCGAGACGATCTATCTACCTACGTCTGAAGTCAAGGGCGGTCTCCTCCCTACCGACCGAGACGAATCTATCTACGTCTGAAGTCGAGGTCGGTCTCTTCAATGTGCAGCCCGACGCTCGATCCACCGAACGTCGCGACCTCGCTGACGCGTCCGGTCACGCGAACGTGCGCGCCGCGCGTCGGCGTCCGGCCTCCTTGTGACACGACAGTCACCTCTCCGGTCCCGTCGTCCACTTTGTAGAGCTTGAACGGGACGAGCGGCAGGCCCCATGAGCTCGTCACGATCCCATCGATCGCGACCTTCCGATCGTGGTACCGCCCCGGGTTGTATTTGAGCTCCTGGATGGTGGTCCGCCCTGTGATGAGCGCGCATCCCGACACCAGCATTGCCAACGTCGCGGCCGCCGCGACGGGTATGAGAATTCTGGGCATGTCTATCTCCACGTAAGTCAGTGGCCGAGAGGCCAGAGACACGAATGGCCGCGCGAAATCGGGTTGACTTGCGACGGGATGCGGCGATGCCAGCGCCTGCCTGAGTTAACGCACCCCGTTTGATTCCGCGCGACCGACATCCCCTACATCAATTCGCGTGCCCACTTCGATGCGCGAAATCCTCATGATTTGGCCGGCCGCCGCGCGCGTGCGTCACTTTGCGCGGACAGACACTGACCTCCCCGCGGGACGGACCCGCACAACCTTTTGACGGAGGGGTGCGTCTACCTTACTCAGTTGCTCGCGGGGCCCCACCCCCGCTCGCTCTCGCGCGGCGACTTCGCGCCGCGCTCGGGCCGCAGGCGCTGTGCGCTCACTTGAACGCCATAGACCGAAAAGCGCTCCAAGCAGGCTGTGGCTGCAAACCACCGGCGCGAGCGTGAGCGAGCGTTGGCAGGTCGTGGGGGTGGGGCCCCACGACACATTGAGAAAAGAGACAAACCATGACAGGTTGGATCGTGGCGACGGCGACGGCCGCGGCGTTCGGGGCGGTTGGGGTGGGGGCGGCGCTCGAGTCGGGGGCTCGACAGCAGTCTCCGGCGTGGTTCGAGGACGCGGAGATTGCGAGCCTGATGCCGGAAGCGGAGCAGGCCGTCCGCGTCTTCGGGGGCACGGGCAGCCAGATCGGTGTCTCCATCCGCGACTTCAATGACGACGAGCTCAAGGCCGGCAAGGCCGCGGCGGGCGTGGTGATCGAAGAGGTCGAGGCCGAGAGTCCCGCGCAAAAGGCCGGCTTCAAGGCAGGGGACATCGTCGTCGAGTTCGACGGCGAGCGCGTGCGCAGCACGCGGCAGTTCATGCGGCTCGTTCTGGAAACGCCCGCGGGACGTTCGGTCCCGACGGCCGTGACGCGCGACGGCCAGCGCGTGACGCTCAACGTGCAACCACGATCGGGTGGATCCTTCAGATTCTGGGAGGGCTCGGGCGACAACTTGCTGACGATGCCTGTGCCGAAAGTGGCGGCACCGATGGTGTTCAAGCGCGACGGGTTTCAGTCGAACTTCGAGAGCTTCCTGGGCTCATCCGGTCAGCTCGGCATCTCTGTCGACGAGCTCTCGCCGCAGCTCTCGGAATACTTCGGCGTGAAGGAAGGCGTCCTCGTCAGGACTGTGCGCGAGAACTCCAATGCGAGCAGAGCGGGCGTCAAGGCCGGAGACGTGATCACGTCGCTCAACGGCGGCACGGTCACGACCGCGGCCGATCTGCGCCGGCGCTCGCAGCGGCTCGAAGGCAGCGACGAGTTCACGCTCGCGATCGTGCGCGACAGAAAACCGATGACGCTCAAGGGGAAGGTCGAGCCGGGGCCGGCACGGCGTTCGTCGACGCGGACGATCGTCTAGTTGACTGTATCTCCTAGATCAGAACGGGACCGGCCGTTCCGTTGTCACGGCCGGCCGATCACGGTCCATCACCTGACTCGCTACTAGTGCTTCAACGGATGCAGGCCACTAGTTTTCGTCTACGCGCCCGCGGTTCGGGCCTGCGGGCGGGCGGAGGGCGGTCCGACGAGCGTCGCCAGCTGCGCGGCCACGATGGTGGCGGCAGCCAGTTTGGATTCCTGCCGTTCGGCATGATGCCTGACCTCGGCGGCCATGACGCCGACGCACCCGCCGGGCGTGACGAGGGGCGCGGCGATCGCGCCGTCGGAAATCTCGTCGGCCATGACGGTCTGCAGCAGCGATGTCCTGAAGGCGGCGGCGGTCGCGTTCTCCGCGTCCCTGGGGATTGTGCCCAGGCGGTTGACGAGCTGCTGCGGATACCCCTGGGCGAAGATCGGGTTGAGCTCGCGGCCGTCCGGGTCGGCAATCCAGAGGATGATGCCCGACGCGTCGAGCAGATCCGCCGTGCGGTCGAGCAGCGACGGCAGCGCGCGCGTGTCGACCACGCGCGCGAAGTCGACGCAGAGCGACGCGATGCCCGCGAAGTCTGTGGTCGGCGGAGGGGGGAGCGCAGCGGCAGCTGCCTGCGCGGCCGCCTCGTCTGTCGCCGCCGGAACCTCGGGCGGCGCGAGCGAGGCCAGTGCCAGTGCCGGTTCCGGGGCCTCCACGTGCGGCGGCACGCTCACGATGGCGTCTGGCTGGTGCAGGTCACCGACCGTTGGCTCCGGCGTGTGGAGCCCGGCGGGTCGAGCGCTACGAACTGACGTTCCAACCGGCATGGGACGCGCGCCCGGCAGGAGCAACAGCACGACGAGCACCGCGGCGGCGGTGCCGGCGGTCAACGCGAAGACCTGACGCCTCCTGAAAGCCGTGACTGTCGTTTCGCGGGCCTGGAGCTCAGCAGCGCGCGCCTGCGCGAGCGCGGCGAGCGCGGCCTCGGACCGCTCCAACCCATCTCCAAACACCACATCCGAAGCGAGCAGGCGCTGTTCGGTTCGCACGTACTCGACCGCCCGCTTGTCGGCCTTCGCGAACTCATTGAGCGCGACCACTGTCGCGTCGATGGCCGCCTGTGCGTCAGGCGCCACTGCTGCCAATCGAAGCGTCATCACGTTGGCCCGCACTGCATCGAGACCCTGCGCCACTCGTGTCACCCAGCGGTCGCCAGGCTGGCCAGCCGCGGGGTACGCCAGCTGCGCCGCCCGGACGTCGATCAATCCACGCTCGATGGCTCGCGCCGACGCATCGAATGTCCTGGCCTCGAGAGCCGCGTGGGTGGCTTGTGAATCGCCCCTCCAGAAGAGGAACGCCGTTGTGCTGATTGCCAGGAGGAAGAGACAGAGCAAAATCAGGCGGGCCGCACGACTCTGCATGAGACGCTACTATAGCATCCGCCGCCTCGGTCGACGCCGATCGATCGAGCATGCTGGCCCCGACGTCATGCGAATCGTTGCGATTGTCAATCCGGTGTCTGGTGCGGGCCTGCACCCGCACGCTGCGCGCCAACGCGTCGAGTTGATTCGCGACGAGCTGACGCGGCGAAACCTCAGCGCATCCATACACCTCACGGAACGGTCGGGCCACGCGCGCGAGCTGGCCGCGGCCGCCGTGGCCGATCGCGCGGACCTCGTCATCGTGTGGGGCGGAGACGGCACGGTGAACGAAGCGGGCAGCGCGATCGCGGGCAGCCCGACGGCGCTCGGGCTCATCCCGGCCGGTTCCGGCAACGGGCTGGCCGGTGGGCTGGGCGTACCGCGACCTTCCCGCGCGGCGCTCGCGACCGCGCTCGGAACAAAGACGCTCGCGGTCGACGTCGGAATGCTCGACGATCGGCCGTTCTTCAACATTGCGGGGATCGGTTTCGACGCGCACATCGCCCGGCTCTTCAATTTACGCTCGCGGGGGCGGCGCGGCCGTCTGCCCTACGTGCTCATCGGCGTTCGGGAAGGCTGCCGCTACCCGGGGAAGGACTACGCGATCACGCTCGACTCCACAACGCAGCACACGCGCGCGCTCCTCATCGCCTTTGCCAACGGACAGGAATACGGCATGGGCATGCAGATCGCGCCGAGGGCTCGGCCGGACGACGGTCTGCTGGAGGCGGTTGTCGTGGAGGACCGGCCCGTGGTGGCGCGGTTCCGGGACGCGCGACACCTCGCGCTGGGGTCGATCCATCGTGCGCCGCGGATTGCCATGCAGCCGGTCCGCACTGCGATCGTCGAGGCCGACGGCGAGATCGAGTACCACGTCGACGGGGAACCCGGAGTCGTGCACGATCGCCTGACCGTCACCGTGCGCCCGGGATCGCTGATCGTGAAGGTGTGATCGGCGGATTACGAGTTCACAGGACGCGGATCTCTCTTATCTACGGGACGCGGATCACGCGGATCTCTTTCGGCTACGGGACGCGGATCACGCGGATCACGCGGATTTCTCTTGGCCACGGGACGCGGATCACGCGGATCTCCCTTGGCTTCAATCGCCGCGCGGCCTACTTCTCCACTTCCTTCATCGGGATGGCCGCCAGCAGCGCCGACAGGCCGTGGCGGCCTTCGAACTTCACGGGCGGCAGGTCCTGGAACATGAAGTCCCACTTCCAGCGCTCCGATGGGTTCGACGCCTGCATCCACGTCCGCGCCGAGACGGGTCGCGCGAATGCAATCGTCGTCAGGTTGGCGTAGGTCGGGTTGCCGGCCATGGCCGCGGCGAGTTCCGCCCGGATCTCGGCGCTGCCTGGGTAGGTGACGGCGGCGCCGAGCGCCAGGCCGACGTCGGCGAGGGTCTTCCAGTCTGGCTGCGCTTCTCCGGGCGACGAAATCGCGCGCGCGGACGCCTGAAGCCGGCCGTCCGTGTTGACGTAAGTCGCGTCCTTCTCTATCCAGGATGCGCCGGGGAGGACGATGTCGGCGGCCTTCGCGAGAGCCGTCAGCAGCACGCCGTGAACGACGAGCAGTTTGAGACGTCCCGCCTTCTTCGCCGCGATCACCCACGACACGTCGCCGATCGACCCGTCTGGTCCGGGGTCGAACACGTAGAGCGCGGCCACGCGGCCGGCCTCGACGTCGGATCGGAACGCGGACAGGTCCGCTTCGCCAGTGGCGGTGGCGTTGACTGGGAATCCGAGATCGCGCGCGCCGCGGACGTTCGGGGCATCCACGGACGGCACCTTGAACTTCGCCTTCGGCGGCTGCGTCTTGACGCTCGTCCGCCAACTGATCGCCACGCCCGTTTCCGGCAGGTTGAACGCGCCGCCGAGCCGGCCGAGGACCGAAAGCTCTTCGAGCGACGCGTGCGCGGAGATGAGGAAACGCAGCGCCGAGGGTCCGCCTGCCGCCCCGACGCGCTCCGACAACGCCGCGAGCGCCTGGCTCCAGTCGGCCGGCGCACCACCGACCAGCGGCTGATCGAGCCGCTCGTCGCCTTCGATCCAGTGATAGTTGAAGCGGCCGATGTCGCACATCCAGTAGCCGTTGACCTCTGGATTGAACCGCGGCGTCATGCGCGCCAGACGCGCGCCCTTGGCCCACTCGGGCTTGGCCTTGAGCCAGGCCGTCGTGTTGCAGCCCTTCTCGCAGAGCGTGCAAATCGTATCGACGGCCTCGGGGTTGTCCCACGGGCGCGCCTTGAACCGGTAGTCGCGCGTCGTGATTGCGCCGACGGGGCACACGTCCATCAGGTTCCCCGAGAGCAGCGAGTGCACGCCTTCCTCCTGGAAGGTCGCAATCTCGCTCCCGTAGCCGCGATCGACGATGTTGATCTGGGCGTCGGTGTCGACCTCTTTCATGAACCGCACGCATCGCGTGCAGAGGATGCAGCGGTTGCGGTTGAGCAGCAGCGTCGGACCGAAGTCCACGTCGGCCTTCACGCCCTCGCCGTCGAACACGCGCCGAGGAAAGCCCATCCGGCTCTCGTTCGGACCGAAGCTGTAGGAGAAATCCTGGAGCGGACACTCGCCACCCTTGTCGCACACGGGACAGTCGAGCGGGTGGTTGATCAGCAGAAACTCGAAGACGCTCGCGCGCGCCTCGACGACATCCGGGGTCCCGGTGTGCACCACCATGCCTTCGGTGACCGTCGTCGAGCAGGACGTCTGCAGCTTCGGCATCTTGTCGATCTTCACGATGCAGACGCGGCAGGACCCGTCGATCCCGAGGCCCGGGTGGTAGCAGTAGTAGGGAACCCTGATGCCGGCCTCGATGGCCGCCTGGAGGACGGTCCGGCCTTTTTCGGCCGTCACGGTCTTTCCGTCGATCGTCAGCGAAACGGTGTCCATAAGCCTTCGATTCTATCTTTTTTCAGAGCTCTGGGGGCCCCCGCCTTCGCCGCAGAGCTCCACCGTTCCTCGCGGACGGGGACATTCTTTTTGGCGTCAGAATACCGTCACGACGGAGCTTGACTTGCTCCCCCGCACGGCCTACAGTGAGCGTCTCGCCTTCGGTCACGCTCAACCTCATCAGGGGAGGGCAGTATGGACGCGATTCGTGTCCGCCCGCGGTTCTCGTTAGCGCCCATGTTCGAGTGGGTGGTCGCCGCGCTCTTCCTTACAGCCACGGTTGCCGTCGGCTCGTTGATTCTGCGCGAGCTCACACCGGCCCCGCCCATCCGCGCCGTTCCAGCCGCCGCCCGTCCGGTCGTCGCGAGCATCCCGGCCGCGGTGCCGGCTCGCGCCGTCTCGGTGCCGGTGGTGCCGTTTCTCGACGGGAAAGAAATCCGGATCGGCGAAACCGTGTCGGCTGTGGCGGCCCGCCTGGGCCGCGCCGCTGAAAGCGGCCGTCAGGAAATCGACCGCGGAAGCCTCGGCGAACGGCTGACACGCTTCTACGAGTACGCCGGCGCGCGCTTCATCCTCGTCTTCGAGCCGTTCGAACGGAACGGAGAGGTCAGGGTGGCGGCGATTTATTTGCCGTAGCTTCGCAATTCTGAATGCTGATTTCTGAATGGTGAAGTTACGACTTCACTTCAGCATTCAGCATCAGCATTCAGCATTTCTTCTACGACCCCAGCTTCTCGATCTCGACCAGCGCCGCGTTGTCTTCGTTCGCTTCCACCTTCCGCAGCGCGCCCTTGACCGGCAGTGTCCGCTCGACCACGCGTTCGGTCACCGGCACGACGACGGATTCGGTTTCGCCGCTCGTGTAGGTCAGCGTCACCGTGATCGGCACCGGCGCGACGTCGCCACGCTGCTCGAACTTCACCGCGATCGAATTGTTATCGCCGAGCGATCGATAGCTGAACGCCACACGCGGGATCGTGACCCCGAAGATCCACGCTTCGAAGAACGGCCCGAGATCCCGCCCCGTCGCCGCTTCCATCGCCACGCGGAAGTCGTCGGTGCCGGCCTTCTTGAACCGCCACTCCGCGTAGAAGCGGCGCACGCCGAAGAAGAACTGATCGTCCCCGACGAGTCGGCGCAGCATGTGAAGCACGATCGCTGACTTGTTGTAGACGAGCGACCGGAAGACCGGCCGTTCATTCCGGATGTGTCCCAGGCGGTAGCCGAGATAGATCGGTCCTTGAGGCGACGTGTCGATGCCCGAACGCCGCATCTGGCGCAGCACCGAGGGGAAGACATTCGAGTCGAGCGCCTTTTCCGCGTAGAGCGCGGCGAAGTATTGCGCGAAGCCTTCGCTCAGCCACTGCTCGTGGTAGTTCTTCCAGCCGACTGCCTGTCCCCACCACTGATGCGCCAGTTCGTGCGCCAGATAGAACGCCGGAAAGCTGTCGAAGTTCACCGGATCGTTGCGCCACATGATCGGCTGCGTCGGCAGCACCTGGTTGAGCACGGCAAAGTAGGCCGGGCTGTGGCCGCCCGGCAGCTCGCTCTCGGTGACGGCCAGCGTGAAGGTGGGGTACGGCGCCTCGCCGACGATGGACGCGTAGAACTGGAGCATGGCGCTCGCCTGCTCGGCGAGCGAGCGAGCGCGTCCCATCTGCCGGGGGCTGGCCTTGACCGTCAGATTCAGGCTTCCCTCGTCGCGCGCGTCGCGCGCGGCGCCTGCCGGCGCGCTTGGCTCGGCGACCGACACCGACCTCGTGGGCGACACGGGAGCGGGCTGCGACAGATCGGGGATGGCGACGCGGAGATCACCGAAATCCTCTGCCGAGGCTCTAATCGGCAGCCGTGTGGAGACCACCGGCGACATGCGGCTGACGACGAAGGAGAGGTAGCGAACGGGCCGATCGTTCTGGAAGACGAACGTCTTCAGCCCTCGCGGCCCGACGGTGCTCGTCGCGGCCGCGGGCTTCGGCAGGGCGGTGAGCGTGCCCGTCGCCACCACTTCGAAATCGGTTGGCACCGTGACCCGCAAGGTGCCCAGGGCGTAATCGCTGACGGTCGACTGCGGATACCAGAACGAGTTGTTGCTGTAGATGTATCGCGGTTCGAGCGGTATCTGTGCCGTTTCGCGCTCGCGCTGCGGTTCCTGCGTGCGGACGTCGACGGCCTCGCGATCGAGCTCGGTCGGCTCGAGGCGGCCGCTGTAGACGATCGTCAGCGTGAATTCGTTGTCGCGAAAGACCGGCGTCGGCAGATTCACGATCAGGCTGTTCTGGTTGACGACGCGCAGGTGGAGCAGACGTCCGACGCCGGGCGCGTAGACGCCGCGGACCGCGTAGGCTTCGGCCAGCTTCAGCGTCATCGTGGTCATCGCGCCGGCGCGGACCCTGACGCGGAGATGCGCGGTGCCGTTGATCCAGTAGCGGTCGGGCAGGAATGTCGTGTCGACCTCGTAGGCGAGGACGTCGTAGTCGACCAGATCGTCCTCGCTGTAGAAGCGTCCCCGCGCGGCGAGCTTCTCTGCGGACGCATACAAGGAGATGTTGCGCCGCCGCCGGCGATCGAACACCGTGATGTCCTCGGCTTCGTTGCCCGAACGCGCGTACGTGAGGCTGCCGAACCGGCGCGTGCGCACCTCGGCGATGAGGTCGCCAGCCGAGGGGACGAGCGACCAGCGATCGCGGCTCAGATCGGTGAGATCGATCTGGAGCGTGCGGCTGAGGTACTCATCGAAGACCTCGGTGGCGCGCCGCAACTCGGTCTGCACGACGGCCCGCGGCACGAGCGATTCCGATCGGAACCTGGATTCGAAGTCGGCGGGCCGGATCCGCAGGAACGCGGCGTCGAACTCCGATTGCAGATCGTCGGCGCCGGTGAACAACCGGATCTGTGTGCGCTCGGCCTGGTCGGGCGGCGCAAACCGCAGGCGTCCGCGTCCGAGCAGTACGATTGCCGTGGGCCCGTCTGGAATCTCGGCGACAAACGCGGTGCCAGCGGCCATCTCGATGGTCACGTCCGTGCCGGTCACGACGAGGTTGCGGACGTCGAACTGGCGCGTGGCGTTCAGCGCCAGCCGGTAGAGTCCCCCGACGTTCGAGACCGGCTCGACACGTTCGACGCGCCAGTCAGTGGGATCGGCCTTGCCGGCCGGCGGACGGAGGTCGACGCGCCACGTGGCCAGCTTCGCTTCGATCCCTCGCTCGACGAAGACCTCGATCAGCAGTTGCTGCCGGTTGCCCTCGAGCGCCAGCCGATCGCGTTCCTTGATGACGACACGCGTCGGATTCTCGCCTGCCGCCGAGGCGAAGTCGTCCATGGTGGATGCGTCGGTATCCCGGACCGTCAGCGCCAGGAGCGCCGCGCGATCACCACCGGCGAGCGCCTGTTCGAGGCGCGCCACCAGCTTCTCGATTGCGTCGGGCGGCGACGGCGGCTGACCGCTGGCGGTGTGCGCAATCGAGAGGCACGCGAGCGCCAGGAGAAGGCGAAGCGCCATGGATGGACACATATTAGACCCCTCGGAGGCGATTGGGGAGTCCAGGGATGAAACTTGGGATGAAAGGGTTCAGGGGTTCAGGAGGTTCAGGAGCTTCAGGGGGGTTCAGGGGGTTCAAAAAGCTCAGGGAGTTCAGGGATCAGGGATCAGGGATCAGGAAGAGCTTGCTGATCTCACCCGGGAAGACTTTCGGCTATTCCGGATCCCTGACCCCTGATCCCGATCCTGGCCTCACGCCGACCGCTTCACGACAAGAATCGTCAGGTCATCGGTGAAACGGGCGCGGCGGGCGTGTGACTGGACGGCGGCGAGGACTTCCGCGCCGATCTCGGCCGGAGTCTTCCCGGCGTGGAGCTCGAGCACTTGCTCGAGGCCGCTCTCCTCGAGCGGTTGGCCCGAGGGGTCCTCGGCTTCGGTGATCCCGTCGCTGTAGAACACGAGCAATTCGCCTGGCTCGAGGCGCGTCTCCTCGGCGCCGTACTCGGCGTTCTCGAAGAGTCCGAGGGCGATACCCGTGCCATGCATTCGCTCGAACCGGCCATCGAGCCGGCGGATGAGCGGCGGGTTCTGTCCCGCGTTCACATAGGTGAGCCGGCCGGTGGCGGGCTCGTAGATCGCGTAGACGAGCGTGATGAAGCGCGACGCCGGACTGTGTCGGCAAATCTGGATGTTCAGCCGCGCAACGAGCGCCGCTGGCTCGAGCCGTTCCTCGACGAGCGTGCGCAAGGCGGCGAGGAGCAGTGCCATCAGCAGCGCCGCGGGACTGCCTTTCCCCGCCACATCGCCGAGCGTCAGCACGATCCGTCCGTCGGCCTGCGGCAATACATCGTAGAAATCGCCGCCGACGGTGTTCGCGGGTTTCGTGAAGCCGGAAATCTCGATGTCGCCAAGCGTGGAGGTGCCGCGCGGCAGCAGCGCCAGCTGGATTTCCCTTGCGACCTCGAGCTCGCCCTTGAGCGAGAGGCGCTCGGCAACCTCGAGGAGCACCAGCAGGTTGACGAGCACCAGGCTGAGAACGAGGGTGAACGTGCCGTCCGCCCAGACCGGCAGCAGCACCCCGACCTGGAAGAACGGAACACCGAACGGCACATCGACGGCAGCGAACCCGCGGAACAACTGGATGACGCCGAGGAGCGCGATGATGAGCGCGACGACGTACACGGCTCGGCGGGCTGCGGGAAGCTTCAGCGTGAAGGCGACGAAGACCTGCTGGAACCGAAGCGCCGCGCGCCGCCACCACGGCAGGTTCGCGAGCGCCTCTTCGTCGAGCCCGCGCGCGAAGAAGTCGTACGCATCGCGCGTATCGTGCGTGAAGAGCCGCTCGAGATCCTCGCGCGACAGATCACGGGTGTATGTGTGAAACCACTCGCGGGCGCGATCGGCCGGGGAGCCCATAGGGCAATTCTGAATGCTGAATGCTGAATGCTGAAGGGAATTCTGAATGGACTTCAGCACTCAGCATTCAGCAGTCAGCATTGCATGAACGTCTGCGTGAACTCGGCGATGTCGTCGTAAATCCCGGACAGCTCCTCGGGTGACGCGAGGAAGACGATACGGAAGAAGCCGTCTTCGGGACGTGTGCCGAACCCGGAGCCGTACACGCAGAGGACGCCCGTCGCGCGCAACAGCCCGAGCACGTAGTCCGCATCGGTCTTGCCGGGCGGCAGCGCGAGCCGCGGCATCGCGTAGAAGGCGGCGCTCGGTGCGACCGAGGTCATCCCCTCGATGGCGTTGAGCCTGCGGGTCGTCAGCTCGGCACGGAGCTGGAGCGCGGCCCGAAACACCTGCTGGTGCGACCGGTCGCCGTTGAGCGCGGCGACGATCGCGTGCTCCATCGGCCCGGTGGCGCACAGCCGTCCATCGGCCAGCTTCTTGATCGCCCCGAGCGCATCGTCCATGCGTGGAGTGCTGCTGACGGCCAGCCAGCCGGCCCGCCAGCCAGGCGCGAGGTACGCTTTCGAGAGCGACGAAAAGGAGATGACCGGGGCGTCCGGATAGCCTGTGGCAATTGCCGGAACCGGACCATCGAACGCGAGATCGGCGTAGACCTCGTCGGCGAGCAGTGGAAAGTTGTGGCGATCGGCCAGCTCGACAAGCGCGCGGCGGGTGTCGACCGAATAGGTGGCGCCGGTCGGGTTGTTCGGGTCGATGACGACCAGGGCGCGGGTCGCCGGGGTGATCAGGCTCCGCACATGATCGAGGTCGGGCATCCAGCCGCGGTCGGGGTCGGTTCGATAGAACACGGCGCGTGCGCCGATCTTGGCTAGAACGGCTGTGTACAATGGATACGTCGGTACCGGGACCAGCACATCGTCGCCAGTTTCGGCGAGCGCGGTCAGCGCCAACTCAATCCCCTCCGATGTTCCAGACGTGATGACGACACGATCGGGCGAGACCGGCATGCCCCGTCGGCCGCACTCGGCCGCGACCGCTTCGCGCGCAGCCAGGATACCGTCCGACGGCGCGTAGCCATTCTGGCCCGCCCGGATCGCCCGGTCGACCGCTTCTATCAGGTGCGGAGGTGTCTTGAAGCCGAAGGTAATGGGATCGCCGATGTTGAGGTAGCGGACCCGCCTCCCGGTCGCCTCAACCTTTCGGGCTTCGGACACGATATTGCGGATTGCGTAGACGAACCCGCCTATTCGTGAGGCGACGGGGATAGCGGAGGTCGAATGCGCTTCCATTCCCGCAAATCTTAGCAGGAAAGCTCCTCTGTCCGGGCGGGCGCGACTTTTGTAGAAATAACAGTCGGAGATCTTGCGAATCGCGTAAATTTTACGCGGAGCGAGCAGGCTTTCGGGGACTACAGGTATGTCATCTACTTTGAAATCAGTCAATTACAGGCATGGCAGGCTCTTTGGAGATGTTCACCTCATGCTGGGCCGTCGTGCCGTTGTGATGGCAACGGTTTTGGTATTGTGGCCTGGTTTTTGGTCTAGTCCAGTGCAGGGGCAGGCTACGCCGGCCCCAGCTCAGGGGCAGGCGCAGCGGTTCAAGTCAGCTGTCGACCTGGTTTCGGTGTCGGCGGTCGTGAGAGACAAGAGGGGTCGCTTCGTGCCACGCCTCTCCCGCGAGGACTTCATCGTCGTCGAGGGGGGGAACGGCGGCCGATCGTCGGGTTCAACGCCGAGGCCGACGGGCCGGTCAAGGTGGCGGTGCTCTTTGACATCAGTGGAAGCATGCGGGTCGGGACGAAGGCTGTAGACGCACAGCAGGCGGCGCGACACCTCTTCAGTTCGCTGAAGCAGGGCGACGAGGCGGCGCTCTTCGCCTTCGACACCGATCTGGTGATGGTCACCGACTTCACGACCGACTTCAAGGGTCTGGAGGCGAAGGTCGCGAAAGTCGATCCGCCGTTCGGACAGACGTCGCTGCTCGACGCGATCGCCGAGACGGCAAAAGCTGTGGCTGCCGCCGCGGGCAGCAACGGGAAGGTTCCGCAGCGCTCGGCGATTGTGGTCCTGACCGACGGCATCGATACGACGAGCCGGCTGACCGCACCGGAAGTATCGGCCATCGCCAGCAGCATCGACGTGCCGGTCTACATCGTCGCCGTGATGTCACCCGTGGACGACCCGCGGAATCCGGACTACGGCACGGGGGCACTGAGCAGCGGCCTGACGGATCTGGCGCGATGGACGGGCGGAGACTTCTTCTTCGCGGTATCACCGGCGCACGCCAGTATTGCGGCGCGGCAGATTGTCGGGGAGATGCGGAACCAGTACATGCTCGCGTTCGAAGCGTCCGCGAGAGCAGGCTGGAGATCGCTGGAAGTGCGGGCGCGGGATCGGGAACACGTCGTGCGCGCGCGAAGTGGATATACCGCGGGGGGTGGGTCGCCGTCCCCGGACGTGACGCGGCAACGGTAAGGGCGAGTCGGCATAGTTCTGGCTTTAGCGTTCGGCGCAGAACGCACCGTTCATAACTGGAGGTAATAGACATGAAGAAACTCGTGCTGGCGGTACCGTTGCTCGCGCTGGCCCTTGGTGGCACGACCGCGTGCGCAACCAAGAAGTTCGTGCGTGGCGAAGTCGGTCAGGTCAACAACAAGGTGGACACGCTGTCGCGCTCGCTCGAAGAGACGCAGGAGCGGACGCGCGCCAACGAAGCGAGGATTGGTGAGGTGGATCAGAAAGCCGCCGCCGCCGATCAGCGTGCGGCCGCAGCCGGCAAGAGTGCCGACGCTGCAGCCTCTGCGGCTTCCGCCGTCAACACGCGCGCGGACGCGATCGAGAAGGCGTCCAAGCGGATCGTGTACGAGGTCGTGCTGAACGAAGAGAAGGGTAATTTCAAGTTCGGCCAGGCCACGATGCCCGAGACGGTCACGCCGGAGCTCGATGCGCTGGTGGCGCAGCTCAAGGCGAATCCCAACGGTGCATTCATCGAGATCGAGGGCCACACGGACAACGTGGGCGACAAGGACATCAACTACAAGCTCGGCCTCGAGCGCGCCGAGAACATCAAGCGCTACCTGTATGAAACGCATTCGGTACCGCTCCACAAGATCAACGTCATCAGCTACGGCGAAGAGAAGCCTATCGGCGACAACAAGAAGAAAGACGGTCGCGCGCAGAACCGGCGCGTCGTAATCAAGGTGCTCGCCTAAACACGAGCATCCGCCCACCTCCGCGGAATCCTCCCTCCCCCAGGGTTCCGCGAGGTGGATACTCCGGTCTTGTTCATCGGTCGTTGTTCATCGGTTGCTGTTCATCAGTCGCTTGGTCATAAGTCGCTGCAGCCGACCGGGGGCGGAACGCTGGGGGCCGTACCGGGCTGGTCCGGTATTGGTGTCCATGATTAACGTCAGCACTTTCGCAGGGTGCTTCGCGATCCGCCTCCGGTCGACTGCAGCGGCTCCTCTTCTCCGTTCCTCCTCTCCGTTCCTCGGCGCGCTTCTCCCCTGAAGTTCCTGATGCCCTCTGCCGATACGGACTACATGCGATCCCATTTCCAGCGCCTCGCTGGGCCAGCATTTTTGTGTGCCCTGTTCCTCACGGTCGCATCGCCTGCCGCCGCACAGGGATTCGGGATCGGCGTGCGATTGGCCTGGGTCACGACAGACTCGGATGCCGAAATCGAGACCGATTCCGTCCGGTTCACCGGGGGTCAGATTCGGCTGGGCTTGTCCCAGCGGATTGGTGTCGAAGCGTCCCTCGACCGCCACACTGAGTCCTTCGAACTACTCAACCAGAAGGTAAAGGAAACACCACTTCAGGTGTCCCTGCTGCTCAAGCTCGCGGGCGGTGCGTTCCAGCCATTTCTGCTCGCGGGTCCGGGCTGGTATAAACGCAGCGTCGAGCCAATCGAGGGCCCCGCGGAAGACCTCGAGCTCAGCACCACCGAATTCGGCTGGCACGCCGGCGGAGGCGTCGAGCTCATGCTGGGGAAGCACGCCGGCGTCCACGGCGACTACCGCTACACGTTCCTCGACTTCAACGACGATGACGATGAGGAAATCGACATCGGAGGTGCCTTGGGCAGGGTGCTCCCGGGCCACAAAGGCTCGATGTGGACAGTCGGGGTCACGGTGTACTTTTAGAAGGTGTATTTGTAGGAAGAAGCGAGACTTCTCGGACTCTGTCAGCATTTTCGTGGTCTGTCGCACCCCATACCCTCCTAGCTCCTAGCTCCTAGCTCCTGATATGCTTCCCCCGTTCTCAGCCATAGGAGGACGGATGATAGCTTCAACTAGCCGGTTCGCGGCCCTTCTCGGGCTCTTCGCTACGCTCGGTCTCGCGGCAGCTCCAGTCAAGAAGATCCAATTCACCGATACGAAGCTCAAGAACGGGCTGCGGGTGATTGTTTCGGAAGATCACTCGGCGCCGGTCTTCGCCGTCGCGGTCAACTACAACGTCGGCTCGCGCGATGAGCGCAAGGGCCGGACCGGTTTCGCGCACCTCTTCGAGCACATGATGTTCAAGGGATTCCGCCAACGTCGGCGCCGGGGAGCACCCGCACCTCGTTTTCGCGAACGGCGGTTCGATGAACGGCACGACCAACAAGGATCGGACGTTGTACTTCGAGATCCTTCCCGCCAATCAGCTCGACCTCGCGCTCTTCCTCGAGGCGGACCGCATGCGGTCGCTCGACATCACGGCCGCCAACCTCGACAACCAACGCAACGCCGTGCAGGAAGAGCGACGCCTCGGCGTCGACAATCAGCCCTACGGCCGCACGTTCGAGGTCCGAGACGAACTGGCGTTCGAGAACTTTGCCTACAAGCACTCGGTCATCGGCTCGATGGCCGACCTGAGCGCCGCGACGGTCGACGACGTCTCCTCGTTTTTCAAGACCTACTACGCGCCCAACAACGCCGTTCTCAGCATTGTCGGGGACGTCGACACGAAGGTGACGCTCGAGAAAGTCCGGAAGTACTTCGAGTCGATTCCCTCGCAGCCGGCACCGCCGGCGGTCGACATCACGGAGCCGGTGCAGAAAGAAGAACGGCGCACGACAATCGAGGACGGGCTCGCCCGGCTGACGCGGCTCGACATGGTCTACAAGACCCCGCCGAACCCCTCACCCGATGACGACGCGCTGCGCGTGCTCGGAACCGTGCTCTCGAACGGCCGCAGCTCGCGGTTCTACGAGAACATCGTTCGCCAGAAGCAGCTGGCGCCGAACGTGTCCGCTTTCGGCGGCGAGAGTCGCGGCCCCAATCTCTTCAGCGTCGTGGGCACCGTGAATCCCGGCAAGAGCGTCGCCGAGCTCGAGGCCGCGATCGAGGCCGAGATCGAGCGCGTGAAAGCGGGTCCGATTGAAGACTGGGAGATCGAGAAGGCGCGCAACAACGCGCGGAACCAGCTCGTGAACAGTCTCGGCAGCGCGCTCGACCGTTCGATTACGCTCGGTGAAGATGCGCTCTTCTACAACAATCCCGATCGCATCAACACGCGGGCCGACAGCATCGCGAAAGTCACCGGGGCCGACGTCCAGCGCGTCGCGAAGCAATACCTCGTCAAGACCGGCCGGACCGTGGTCATCACGGTACCCAAGGCCGCTCCCGCCAAAGGAGGACTGTGATGCGCACACGCACCCTGGTTCTCATCGGTGTATCACGTCAGCCGTGATCGCGTCGCCCGCGGGGCAGACGGCGCCGGGCGGCCAGGCTCAGCCGCCCTCGAGCGCCGGACTGGTGGTCAAGGGCAAGGCGCCGGTCTCGAACGACATCCTGAAAGTCACGCTCCCGAAACCGCAGGAAGCCGATCTGCCCAACGGGTTGCACATGATGGTCCTCGAAGACCACCGGCTGCCGCGCGTCGCATTCCAGATCATCATTCCCGGCGCCGGAGGCTACTTCGACCCGCCGGCGATGATCGGCCTGAGCACGTACGCCGCGCAGATGATGCGTGAGGGAACGACGACGAAGTCGTCGCAGCAGCTCTCACAGGAGCTCGAGACGATGTCGGCCAACGTGTTCGTCGGCGGCAACACGTCGGGACTGTTTTCAACGGTCTCGGGCGGGTCGCTGACGGAGAACCTGCCGCGGCTCTTCGAGCTCACGGCGGACGTGCTCTTGAACCCGTCGTTTCCCGCCGACGAGTGGGAGCGATTGAAAGTCCGCACCCGTACCGGGCTGATTCAGCAGCGCACGCAGCCCGGCTTTCTGTCGGCGGAGCGGTTCTCGAAGGTCATCTTCGGCGATCACCCGGCCGGCCGTGTGTCGGCGACACCCGAGACGCTCGATGCGATCACCCGGGACGCCATGGTCGAGTATCACCGCACGCGGTTCGTTCCCGATCACGCGCTCATCGCGTTTGCCGGCGACATCTCGCTCGCCGACGCGCGCAAGATGGTGGAGACGAAGCTGGCGCCCTGGAAGAAGGCCGGGATTCCAAAACCGACGACGACGCAGCCGCCTGCGCCGGGGCCCCGATGGTGTACCTCGTCGCCCGTCCGAGCTCCGTGCAGACGAGCCTCACGGTCGGTACGCAGTCCATGGTCCGCACCGATCCGGACTACGTGCCGCTGACCGTCGCCAACCGAGTGCTCGGCGGAACGATGGGGCGACTGTTCCGGCACCTGCGGGAAGAGAAGGGCTACACATACGGCATCGGCAGCGGGTTTTCGGCAAGCGACATCCGGGGGCAGTGGTCGGCGTCGACCCAAGTGCGGACCGAGGTCACCGAGCCCGCCCTGACGGATCTGCTGGCCGAGATCGCGGAGATGCGCGACAAGGTAGTTCCCGAGGCCGAGCTGATGGACGCCAAGCGTGCGATTGTCGCCAGCTTCGCGCTGTCGCTCGAGAACCCGACGCAGGTGCTCGGCTACTACGTGCAGAACTGGCTCTACAAGCTGCCGGCCGACTACTGGGATACCTATCCGGCGAAGATCAACGCGGTGACCGCCGCGCAGGCGCAGGCGGCAGCCGCGAAATACTGGAACGCGTCGAAGCTGCAGATCGTCGCGGTCGGTGATGCGACGAAGGTGACCGACATCCTCAAGAAGAAGGGGACGCTGGAGATGTACGACGCGGATGGGAAGCCGCTGAAGTAAGGGTTCAAGGGGTTCAGGAGCTTCAAAAGGGTTCAGGGGTTCAGGCAGAGCCCGCTGTCCGAATCGGAGCAGTCGGCTTTTCCCGAGCCCCGAGCCCTAAGCTCCCCGCTCTTCGCGCAGATCTCTTCCATCGCCCCGGCGAACGTGTCGATCTCTTCGAGGGTCGTATAGACGTTCGGCGTGATCCTCGCGCCTTCGTATTCGGCGTGCACGATCGGGGTCGCGATAATACGCCAGCGTTCCCACAGGCGTGCCACGACCTTCGGCGTCGGCACGCCTGTGATCTGTACGGTGCCGATGGCGCACGACTGCGCGGGATCCAGATTCGTGTGAAGGCGGATCTTCTTGTTTTCGGCCAGCCGTTTCGCCCAGCGATCGCGCAGGTAGCGCAGGCGCGCGGCCTTGCGCTCGATGCCCATTCCCTCGTGAAACGTCAGCGCTTCGGCAATCGCATTGTGATTCGCGGCCGGGTGCGTGCCGATCTCCTCGAATTTGCGGATGTCGTCTGTCTTCGAGGCGCTGGCCGGCGTCAGCGGCCACAACGACGCGATGTTCTCGCGGCGGACATAAAGGAAGCCCGTGCCGATCGGCGCGAGCAGCCATTTGTGGAGGCTCGTTCCGTAGAAGTCACAGCCGAGGTCACTCGCCTTGTACGGAAAGTGCGCGAACGCGTGCGCGCCGTCCACCACGGTCTTGATCCCGCGCCGGCGTGCCTCGTCGCAGACCTGCTTGACGGGAAAGATCTGTCCGGTGAGGTTCGTGATGTGACAGAAGTGCAGGACCTTCGTCGCCGGCGTGATTGCGCCGATCAACCGATCGGCCAGGTCGCCCGGCGACTTCGGCGGCACAGGGAACGAGACCTTCGTCAGTTTGATTCCGTCGCGCCGCACGCGCTGCTCCCATGTGTCGAGCATGCGCCCGTAATCCTGGTTGGTCGTGATCACTTCGTCGCCCGGTTTGAGATTCATGCCGAGCTGAGCGATCTGGAGCGCTTCGCTCGCGTTGCGCGTGATGGCGAGCTCTTCGGGATCGCACCCGAACTCTGCCGCCAGGCGCCGGCGCACGCTCTCGATGTTGGGCTCGAGGATCTGCCACATGTGGTACACGGGCGCCTGGTTCGAGATGTCGAGGTACCGCTTGAGCGCCTCGTGCACGACGCGCGGGCTCGGACAGCAGCCGCCGTTGTTCAGATTGATGATGGTCCGGTCGAGGGTGAAGGCCTGCTGGATCTCGCGCCAGTAGTGCTCGTCGGCCGCGACGTTCGTGGCCGGCTGTGCGGCGACGCGGCGGCCGGCCGCCTGCATGCGGGCGAGTCCGGCGTCGGTGAACGCGGCGGTCGCGGCAAGCCCCGCCGTGCCGGTCGTGCGAAGGAATCCTCGCCGAGTCAACATGAGTGCCTCCGTTGTCCGTGCCCGAGGATACCGTATAGCGTCGAAGAGTGACACAATAAGCCGCCTCAGCGGGGGCTGCGACCCCGCGACGAGGAGGGCACGTGGCGCTGTTTGGTCCAACCGTCCTCCGGCTGGCTGCCGGGGCGGTCTTCGCGGCGCATGGAGCGCAGAAACTGTTTGGCCTGTGGGGCGGCGGCGGCTTGCCGGGCACGGCCGCATTCTTCGCCCAGCTCGGGCTCACCCCCGCCTACCCGCTGGCGCTCCTCGTCGGGATTGTCGAGCTCGGCGGCGGCCTGCTCCTCCTCGCTGGCGCGTTCACGCTCGCGGCCTCCGCAGCGCTGACGGTCACGATGCTGGTGGCCGTCTGGACGGTCCATCTCGCGAACGGCTTCTTCCTCAACTGGACGATGACCCCTGGCCAGGGGCATGGCTACGAATTCAACCTGGCGCTCGTCGCGACGCTCGTCTCGCTCATGCTGACCGGGCCCGGGGCATTGTCGGTCGATCGCCGTCGCGCCATGGCCGCGGAGATCCAGGCGTTCGGGCGCGCGAGGATTCGAGCAGGTCAGGTATGACGGTTCGCCTCGGCGGGGTGGTGATCACCAACCCGTCGCAGCCGTTCTGGCCGGCGGAAGGGCTGACGAAGCTGGACCTCGCGCAGTTCTACGCGCGCATCGCGTCGCAGATTCTCCCGTGGCTCAAGGGCCGGCCGGTCATGATGGAGCGATGCCCCGACGGCATCCGCAAGCAATGCTTCTATCAAACGCAGGCGCCCGCCAACCTGCCTGACAGCGTGCCGACGATGCGCATCCCGGCGCCGCCCGCTCGCCGCGACGTCGACTACATCATCGGCGGCAGCCGGAAAACGCTCCTCGCGCTCGTCAACGTCGGGTGCATTGCGATGCACGTGATGAACAGCCGGACCGATCATCTCGACCGGCCGGACTGGCTCGCCTTCGATCTGGACCCGTCGGACGGGTTCGAGTCTGCCGCGCGCGCGGCCCTGCTGCTCCGCGATCGTCTCGAAGATCACGGGCTGGAGTCGTTCCCCAAGACGACGGGCGGCCGTGGTCTCCATGTGTTCGTGCCGTTGCGGCGCGGTGCGCCGCAGGATCAGGTGCGCGCGTATGCCACCGCGATTGCGCGGGAACTGGCGGCGCGGCATCCGAGGGTCGTGAGCGTGGAGTCGCGGAAAACCAGTCGTCGCGCGCCGGTGTATCTCGACGTCATGCCGAACGCCGCCGGGCAGACGATCGTGCCGCCGTTCTCGGTGCGGTGGCGACCCTTCGCGCCGGTCTCGATGCCGCTCAGCTGGGACGAAGTCAGCCCGCGGCTCGACCCGGGCATCTTCAATATCCGAACGGCAGAGCGCCGCATAGCGCGAAAGGCGCCGTGGTCCAGGTTTTTCGGTAACAGACAGACGCTGCCGAGGATTTAGCGGCTCGCAACCCGCGGCTCGCTTCTCGCGGCTCGCAGCTCGCAAAGCATACTGATCTCAAAATGACGGTAAGCTCTTAGCCGCGAGCCGCGAGAAGCGACCCATGACTCTCGCCAACAAGACAGTTCTGATTACCGGCGGCAAACGCATTGGCGCGGCGGTGGCGCTGGAGCTCGCGCGCCGCGGGATGGATGTGGCTTTGTCGTACCAGCGGTCGAGAGACGAAGCCGAGGCCACGGCCGAAACCATCCGCGGCGCGGGACGTCGTGCGGTCGTGCTTCAGGCGAATCTCTCGCGCGGCGACGAGTGCGCGACGTTGGTGAATGGGGCCGCGGCGGCGCTCGGACGGCTCGACGTGCTCATCAACATGGCGTCGGTCTACCACTCGACCCCGCTCGCCGAGATCGACGAAGCGCGGTGGGATCAGACCATCGGCGTCGACCTGAAGGCGGCATTCCTTTGCGCGCGCGCGGCCATCCCGCACATGCGCGCGGCCGGTGGCGGGCGAATCGTCAACTTCAGTGATTGGCTCGCGGTGAGCGGACGTCCCCGCTATACGGGGTATTTGCCGTATTTCGTGGCCAAGCGCGCGATCATCGGTCTGACCGAAGCGCTCGCGCTCGAGCTGGCCGCCGATCAGATCCTCGTCAATGCGATTGCTCCAGGCCCCATCCTCGCGCCTCCAGGTACGACCGACGTCGAGATGAAAAAGGTCGAAGCGGCCACGCCGCTCGGTCGCTGGGGCGGCGAGTCGGAGATCGCGACCGCGGTGATCTTTCTGCTGGAGTCCGGGTTCGTGACAGGCGAGACGATCAGAGTCGACGGGGGGAGGCACGTGCGGTGAGACGAGACTCTAAAACGCTCGCGACACGCGCCCGACGGGCGGATCACGATGCACACGATGGCACGATGCTCACGATGTAACCAAGGCAAGAAACTCATCGTGACCATCGTGCCCATCGTGTGTGCGGCCGTCAGCCCGTGCCAGCAACCAGGGAATGAAGCTGACTACTCTAGGATGACCGCGGCATCCCAAGGGCAGCCTGCCCAGCGACTCGAGCGCACCCGTCAGCTCGCGGCGATCCCTGGCGAAGCAGAAGCGGATGTAGCCCTCGCCGTTCGCGCCGAAATCGGCGCCGGGCACGCAGCCGATGCGGCCTCGGGCGATCAGGTCCTGGGCCATGGCCCACGACACCGAATCCCCGGCCTGGCTGCCTTCGGGCCGCCACGACGGCTCGATCCGCAGGAACGCGTAGAACGCGCCTTTGGGCGGCGCCCCACGCAGGAGCTGACCGGCGTGCCGTGCGATGCCTTCGTAGAACAGATCGCGACGCGCCTGCAGCTCGGTGCGAAACGCCTCGACGCACGCCTGCGATCCTTCGAGTGCCCCAATCCCGCCGTACTGCACGACCGAGGCGATGTTGCTGGCCGTGTAGAAGAGCACCTTCTTCATCCGATCGCGGAGCGCCGGATCCTTCACCGCCACGTACCCCAGCCGCAGCCCCGTCATCGCATACGTCTTGCTGAAGGTGTAGAAGGAGAGCGTCCGGTCGTACATGTCCGGCAGCGACGCCGGGCTCAGATGCTGGGCGTCGTCAAAAACGACGTCCTCGTAGGCCTCGTCCGAGATGATCCAGACGCCGTGCGCCCTGGCGATGGCCGCGATACGCTCGATGTCGGCTCTGGTCAGGACGCCGCCCGTCGGGTTGTGCGGCGAGTTGATGTAGATCGCCTTGGTTTTCGGCGTGATCTTCGCCTCGAGCTCGTCGAGATCGAATCGCCAATCCAGCCGCTCGTGCAGCGGACAGGGGACGACGACGCCGTGGGCGAGCCGGATGTTGCCCATCGACGGCGGCCACTCCGGGTCGGGCACGATGACCTCGTCACCAGGCTCGAGCAGCGCGTGGCACAGGATGTACAGCGCGTGGATCCCGCCATTGGTGATCAGGATTTCGTCCGCGCTGCCAACCGGAATCCCGTTCGTCTTTCTGAGCTTCTCCGCGACGAGCTCCAGCAGCCGTGGGACACCCGTGGTCTGCACGTAGTGGCTGCGGTTCTCGTCGATCGCCCGGCGCATCGCGTCTTTGACCGTGTCGGGGGCGTCGAAGCTCACGTCCCCCTGGTCGAGGCGAAACGGATCCGTAACGCTGTACATCATGTCGCGGATACGGATGATGCCCGACAACGGGACCGAGTCGATGAATTGGGCCATGAGGATGATGGTAGTTGATCGGAGGCCAGAGGCCAGGGATCAGGGATCAGGGATCAGGGATCAGGGAAGAGCTTGGCGTTCCCGCGAGATCGACATGCTCTTCCTGATCCCTGATCCCTGGCCTCTGGCCCCAGAGTCTACAATGGTGCCGTGTCGAAAGCTGGCGACTCTATAGAAGACTTCTGCCGGGCGTGCAAGCTGGATCGGATGCACACGGTGGTCGCGGCCGATCCCGATGGTGTCCCCATTCGAGTGGCGTGCGGGTATTGCTCGAGCGAGCACAACTATCGGGGCGGGCCGCGCATGCGCACTGAGATGGATGTCCGCGATCGATCGCCCTCCAGTAGCCCGCGCGATGTCCGTGCCGGCGTTTCGCGTCAACCACGCACCGACCGTCAACCGTTTCCTCTTGTCAGCGAGCGCGAAAGGACGGCGCCCCCCATGGCTGTGTCAGCCGACCAACTCGACTTCGAAATGCTCCTGCGCCGCGTCCTCCGCGAGGAGAGCGGTGTCACGCCGGTTGCCCCCGCCGAAAAATGGCGCGGCGGCACGCTCGTGCTCAAGCCAGGCAACGGGACACAGGAGAAGAGCTGGCCGATCGAAACGCTCTTCCACAAGATCGTGATGATCCGCAATCGCCTGCGGATGCTCGAGCAGCACATCAACGGCATGGACCTGCCCGGGGACGTCAAGCTCAAGCTCCAGAGCTACATCAGCGGGAGCTACGGCTCACTCACGAGCTTCAACGTGCTGTTTGCCGACGAAGACGATCAGTTCAAAGGGGCCGCGGGGGAGTGAGGGGCCGGGGTCAGACCCCGAGCCGCGAGAAGCCTCAGGTCAGCGACATGATGCGCTGCAGCGTCGTCGCCGCTTTCCCGAGCGGCAGGTTGCTGATGTAGAAGTGGCGGACGCCGGCTGCGCGCAGCGCGCGAATCGATCGGGCGCAGACTTCGTCCGCGCTCGCGCCTTCACCGAACTCCCTCGTCAGCTCGTCCGCCGGCACGGGCAGAAAGTCGCGCAGCGTGTTCAGCGTCTTCGCATTCGCCGAACGGTAATAGAACACACCGAACAACCCAGGCATCGTCACGCCTCGTCGCCCCGCCTCGTCGAGGAACTGTTCCACGTGCGGCCGGCTGTGATGCGACACGATCTGCGTCAGGTAGAACTCCGCGGTGACGTGGTCGGCCATGAGGTAGCTCACCTGCGTGGCTGCGTCCGCGTGGGGGTTGGCCCAACCGCCAAGCGTCAAGCCAGGCCGATGACGGCGGATCTGCTCGCGAAGCTCCCAGGCATGCTCGAGGCATCGTGGCGGCCCGACGCTCTTGTCACCGCCGAGGACGACGAGCGACTCGAACCCGTGCTGATGCGCACGGTCCGCATAGGCCAGGCAGTACTCGAGCGGGTGCTTCGTCGTCAGGAAGGGTGCGATGCTCGAGCGGGGAACGTCGCTCCCGAGGTTGCTGACGAGATGGCGCAGGTTGTCTTCCTCCTTGAGTCCGACCGCGCTGTCGGTGAGGAAGACGAACGTGCCGCCGCGCGTCAGGCTCTTGACCGCGTGATAGGTGTCGATCCACGCATCCATGCTTGCGGCCGAGGCCAGCTCCGCGCGCGGCGGCCGGAGCTCCGCCGAGATCACGGATGGCTGAGTGTGCAGACTTTCGAGCAGGGTCGACATGTAACGCTGATTAGGCGGATCTCCATTACGAAACACGGATCACGCGGATCTCCACTAAACGGGACGCAGATCACGCGGATCTCAAACTAAACGGGACGCGGATCACGCGGATTTCTCTATCAAACGGGACGCGGATCATGCGGATTTCTCTATCAAACGGGACGCGGACTCACGCGCATCTCCCATTTAATAGACGCAGATCACGCGGATCACAGTTAAACGGGGCCCTACTGGCGGAACGCAGGATCTTCACTGATCTCTCATGGCTCAAAAAGATCCGCGGGATCCGCGTCCCGTTTGATAGAAATCCGCGGGATCCGCGTCCCGTTTGATGGAAATCCGCGTGATCTGCGTCCCGTTGGATGGAGATCCGCGTGATCCGCGTCCCGTGAATCCGCGATCCGCGCCCGTGACGGTCCCCCATCCGCGATCCGGCTCCATTATCATAACGGTGTGTTCGGCGCTCTCGCCTCGCTGCCTTCCGTGCCGTTCGCGTCCGAGCCCACGCCGGTCGAGGAGATGCCACGGCTGCGGTCGGCTCTTGGTGGCGGCCCGCGCCTGCTGGTGAAGCGCGACGACACGATTGGCTTCGCGTTCGGGGGCAACAAGGTCCGGAAGATGCGGCTCGTCGCCGCCGATGCACTCGCGAAGCAGGCCGACACGCTCATCACGTGCGGCGGCGTGCAATCCAATCACGCACGCGTGACGGCGGCAGCCGCGGCCAGGCTGGGGCTGCGATGTGTGCTCGTCGCCAATGGTGCCGCGCCCGACCGCCCGACCGCCAACGCGCTGCTCGCGACGCTGCTGGGGGCCGAGATTCGATACGTGCCCACCCGTGAAGCTCGCGCGCTCGAGATGGATGCCGTTGCGGCAGCGCAACGCCAGGCGGGCCGCCGCCCCTACGTGATCCCGCTCGGAGCGTCGACGCCACTCGGCGCCGCCGCGTTTGCACATGCCGTCACGGAGCTCCTCGAGCAGGTCGCGCCACCCGACGTCATCGTCCATTCGACTTCCTCCGGGGGGACACAAGCGGGGCTCGTGGCCGGCTGTGCCCTGGCAGGCGTCCGGACAAGGATCCTGGGCATCAGCGCCGACGAGCCTGCGGAGGCTCTGGCTTCGGGCGTTCGGCGGATCCTGTCGGGCCTCGTGGATCTGATTGGGCCCGACGGCCGCTCGGACCCGCGCGCACTCGCCGACGCGGATATCGAGATCGACGACGGGTTCGTCGGCGATGGGTACGGCGTGCCGACGCCGCAGTCACGCGAGGCCATCGAGCTCCTGGCGCGCACCGAAGCGCTCTTTCTCGATCCTACCTATACGGCCAAGGCAATGGCCGGGCTGATGTCGCGAGTCCGCCGGGGCGCGTTCAAGAGCACCGACACCGTGTTGTTCTGGCATACGGGCGGGCAGGTGGGGCTCTTCTCATAATGCTGAATGCTGAGTGCTGAATGCTGAAGGGAAGTTTGAATTTGGCAAGGGTGAAGGCAAGGTCGAATTGGGCAACGTCTGAGCTGCGAGCCGCGAGCCGCGAGCCGCGAGCCGTGAGCTGAACGACAGCAAAGAGGTGCGATGAAACTGACATTCCTCGGTGCGGCGCGGACGGTGACGGGGTCGAAGCATCTGCTCGACACCGGGACCGTGCGGGTGCTGGTCGATGGCGGCGTGTTCCAGGGGCTGAAGGAGCTGCGCGAGCGTAACTGGCGCGACGTGCCGATCAAACCATCGGACATCACGGCGATCGTCTTGACGCACGCGCATCTCGATCACTGCGGGTATCTGCCTCGTCTTGTCGCGCAGGGCTTCCGCGGGCGCATCTTCTGCACGCCGGGGACCCAGGATTTGTGCCGCATCGTGCTGCCCGACTCGGGTCGCATTCAAGAAGAAGACGCGGAGAACGCCAACCGCCACTCGTATTCGAAGCACTCGCCGGCGCTGCCGCTCTATACCGAGGCCGACGCGTTCCGGGCGCTCTCGCTGCTGCAGCCTGTCGGGTACGACCGCCCCGTGCCTGTCGCAGCGGGCGTTGAGGCCGACTTCATCAACGCCGGTCATCTGCTCGGGTCGTCCTACGCGCGGGTTCGCGCGGGTGGAAGGACGATTCTCTTCGGTGGCGATCTCGGCCGGTTCGACCGGCCCGTGCTCCCGGATCCGACGATGGTCGAGGAAGCCGACTATCTCCTCGTCGAGTCCACGTACGGCAACCGGGTGCACGAGAAGGATGATGACGGCGAGAAGCTGGCGCGCGCGATCAAGGCGACGGCCGAGCGCGGCGGCAAGATGATCATTCCCGCGTTTGCCGTCGGCCGCGTTGAGGAGGTGCTCTACTGGATCAAGCGTCTCGAGGAAGAGCGGCGCATCCCGGTCCTCCCGGTTTTCGTCGACAGCCCGATGGCGGCCGAAGCCCTGAAGCGCTACACCGAGCGGGTGCGGGAGCTCGATCCCGAGCTGCAGCCCGAAGACCGCGACGAGAAGGCGCCGCACGGGCGCGCCGACCACAGCGATCCCCGCGACGAGCGTCGAGAGCACGCGCGGCGGGAACGGCAGCTCTGCGTCTTTTGCACGGAGCGGTTCCGGACGATCTCGTCGCCGCAGCAGTCCAAGGAGCTGACGGCGTCGAGGATGCCGGCGATCGTCATCTCGGCGAGCGGCATGGCGACGGGCGGGCGCGTGCTGCATCACCTCAAGGCCGCGCTGCCGGATCCACGCAACTCGGTGCTCCTCGTCGGGTTTCAGGCCGAGGGAACCCGCGGGCGACAGCTCGCCGACGGCGCGCAGGCCGTCAAGATCCATGGGCAGGTGATTCCCGTGCACGCCCACGTCGAGAAGATCGATTCGATGTCGGCCCACGCGGATTCACAGGAAATCATGCGCTGGCTCGGCGGGTTCACGCGCCCGCCGCGCATGACCTTCCTGGTGCACGGCGAGCTCGTCGCGATGGAGGCGCTCCAGGCGACGATCAAAGGCACGCTCGGCTGGAACACGAAGCTGCCCGAGCACGAAGAGACGGTGGAGCTTTCCTGAACGGCTCTAGGCTTTAGGCTTTAGGCAAACCCTCGACCTCTTGCTCGAAGATCGTGCTTGAGCCTAGAGCCTCGAGCCAACAGCATCGGTGACGATAGGTTCTACAATGATGCCGATGAAATCGCCAGGTGTGTCAGGCGTAGTGGGAGCAATGATGGCCGTCTCGATTGCGTGCAGCAGCGGAAGCGACAGCAATACGCCGGCGACCGGCAGCACGAAGCCGGCGGCGGTGGCCGATGCGCCGGCCGACCGCAAATACCTGGTCGAGCGGGTGGACGAAGCGGCCGTCGTGCAGCTCTATGCCGACGGCTTCGAAAAGCTGCCGCTCCGCGAGAAGACACTCGTCTGGCACCTCTACCAGGCGGCGCTCGCGGGCCGCGACATCTTCTACGATCAGCGGTACGCCCACAACCTCGAGATGCGTGACGTGCTCGAGGAGATCATCACGCATCCCGACAACGTCGATCCGCAAACGCTCCTCGAGATTCAGCGCTACACGAAGCTGTTCTGGATCAACACGGGACCCTACAACAACCTGACCGCGCGCAAGTTCGTCCTCACGTGCACGCCGGAGGCCTTTGCCGCAGCCGCGACGGCGGCCCGGAAGGGCGGCGCGACGTTCACGCTCAAACCGGGCGAGTCGCTCGACGCGCTGCTCGCGCGTCTGCAGCCGCTGTTCTTCGACCTGAAGGTCGATCCCATCGTCACGAGCAAGACGCCTGGGCCGGGGAAAGACATCCTCGCCTCGAGTGCGAACAATCTGTCTGTCGGCGTCACGATGAAGGACATCGCGGGCTTCGACGAGAAGTACCCGTTGAACTCGCGGCTGGTCAAACGTGACGGCAAGCTGGTCGAAGAGATATATCGCGTCGGCGGGAAGTACGACGCGCAGATTCGCGCCATCGTGCAGCACCTCGAGGCGGCGATCCCGTTTGCGACCGAGCCGATGGCCAGGGCGCTCGCCGCGCTCGTGAAATTCTACCGGACCGGCGAGACCGCCGATCGCGCCGCCTACGATATCGCCTGGGTCGAGGACAAGGCGTCGCCGGTCGATACGATCAACGGGTTCGTCGAGGTCTACATGGACGCCCGCGGGATCAAGGGCGCATGGGAGGCGCTCGTCTTCTACGTGAACCCGGAGAAGACCGCCGAGATCCGGAAGCTGGCCGCCGACGCGCAGTGGTTCGAGGATCGCATGCCGTGGGACGCGAAGTACCGGAAGGCGGGCGTCACCGGCATCACGGCCAACGCCATCGACGTGGTCGTCGAGACGGGCGACTCGGGGCCGATCACACCCGTTGGCATCAACCTGCCGAACGATCAGCACATCCGCGAGAAGTACGGCAGCAAGTCCGTCTCGCTGTCCAACGTGAACGAGGCGTACGACCGCTCGACGTCGGCCGAGTTCCGGCGGGAGTTCGCCTGGACGCCGGAGGAGGCGGCGCGCGCGGAAAAATGGAGCACCCTGGCCGGCGAGCTGACGACCAACATGCACGAGGTCATCGGTCACGCGTCGGGCAAGATCTCCGAGAAGCTCAAGGGCAGCCCGCAGACCGTGCTCAAGGAACAGTATTCGGCGCTCGAGGAAGCGCGCGCTGACCTCGTTGCGCTCTATTTCCTGCCCGATCCCAGGCTGGCCCAACTGGGTCTCGTCGAGGCGAAGGACCACACGGAGGTCGTGCAGGCGGAATACGAAAGCTACACGCGCAACGCGCTCGTCCAGCTCCGGCGCATCCGCGAGGGCACGCAGATCGAGGAAGACCACATGCGCAACCGGCAGATGATCGTCCGGTGGCTCATGTCGAACTCGAAGGCGATCGACGTGCGCGAGCGGGAGGGAAAGACGTTCTTCGTCATGATCGACTCCAAGGCGTTCCAGGAGGGCGTGGGGCGCCTGCTCGCCGAGGTCCAGCGGATCAAGTCCGAAGGTGACTACGAAGCAGCGGTCAAGATGTTCGAGACCTACGGGGTTCACTTCGACGCCCGCCTGCGGGACGAAGTGGTCGCTCGAGTCGACCGGTTGAAGATGCCGTCCTACACCGGGTTCGTGCAGCCGCGGCTCACGGCCATCAAGTCAAACGACGGTCAGATCACCGACGTCAAAATCTCGTATCCGATGGACCTGGCCACGCAGATGCTGGAGTACTCCGGCCGGAGAAAGTAGCAGGCGTGGGGAGAGGGGCTTCAGTCGGGCTCGCGCTTGCGCTTGGGATCGGCCTCTCGGTCGCGGTCGCCTACGCAGGGCAGAGTCGCACGTCAGCCGGATCGCGGGAAATCACCCCTCCGGTCATTCTTTCGATCGAAGACGACCGCGCTTCCACGCGCGCCGACCTCGACATTCTGCTCGGCGCGCTCCGCGGACCGCTGGGCGAGCTCGCGATTCGCGCGCTCGGCCGCCTCGAACGCCGGGATGTGATCACGGATTTGCTGCCGTTTGTCGCGCTGAACGCCACGCGCGGCACAACCGCCACGGCGCTCGCCCTCGCGATTCGCGGGCCCGCACTTGAAGGTGTTCCCCACGGTCAGCAGGAACGCGCGGTGCTCGACGCCCTGATCGCGGCCGGCGATTCCCAACTGCAGGCCGCGTTTCCGACTGGCCTGCACCAGATTTCCCGATCCCTCGGCCGCCTTCCGTATCAGGACGTCGGATCGTTCCGGTCCGCCGAGACCTTCCTCCGCAGGGTGCTCGAAAAGCCATTTCTGAAGATCGACGACCTGCCCCACGCCGAGGCGGCGAGAGGGCTCGAGTCGCTCGCCAGGCTGAACCGCAAGATCGCGACGCTCGAGGAAGAGACGCTCTCGCGGCTGCGGACCGTCGCGCGTACGCTTGATCCGAAACGCGCGAGCGCGCAGCGCAACGCGCTCGCGGCGCTCATTGCGGCGCAGGGTGTCGACGCCGATACGCTCGAGATCGTCCGCAAAGACGACGACCCCGAGCTCAGGAGGCTCGCCGTTCTGGCGCTCTCCGGCTCGGGCTCGTCAATTGACGACGAGGAACGCGTCGGCTACATCCGCAAGTCACTCTCCGACACTTCGTTCATGGTTCGGCTCGAAGCCGTGCGCGGGTGGACCAGGCGCGGCGTCAAGGAGCACGGCTGCCAGCCGCTCCTCGAGGCTCTCAACGATCAGAGCATGCACGTCGTCCTCGTCGCGCTCGACGCGTTGGGTGA
This sequence comes from uncultured Acidobacteriota bacterium, assembly GCA_963771395.1. Lineage (GTDB taxonomy): Bacteria > Acidobacteriota > Vicinamibacteria > Vicinamibacterales > 2-12-FULL-66-21 > DATBJJ01. The sequence continues at coordinate 172,539 of CAVYTY010000023.1, forward strand.
TGTCTGCCGCGACGATGCCGCAATCACCGCGCGGATGGCATCAGAGGCACGGACGCCGCGGCCGAACGGTCGATGGCAGCGCGAAATGCATGCGTTCGTGGCACTGGCCAAGCGCGACCGCGAGCGGGCCGCGATCAGCATGCTGGTCTTCGCCATGCATCAGACCTGGCAGGTGCGGATGTACACCGCCAGGGCCGCGGCGATCGTCGACGACATTCCGGTGCTGACCCGGCTGGCGTCGGATCCCGAGGACAACGTCGCCGAGGCGGCGTTGACGCCGCTGCGCCGGCTGATGGGCGCCGACAGCGACACGCTGTTCGTCGAGGTGCTCAATCGGAAGACGCGCACCGTCCTTGGCAACGCCGTACGGCCGTACGAGGTCATCCGCACGGCAGCGCTGGCACTCGACGGCGCGGCGTCGACGCCGGCGCTGGTCCACGCGCTCGCCGGCGCGCTCGAGCGTATCAGCGCTGAGCAATGCGAGACGTCGCGCGACACGCGGCTCGCGCTCATCACCCGCCTGGCCCAACTCGGCTCGCCCGCGCAGGCGGCAGCGCTGACGCCACTCCTCAAGGACATCGATCCCAAGGTGGCCGCAGCCGCCGCGACTGTCCTCACGCAGTGGACAGGCAAGGCGGCAGAGATCGACACGCCCTACCAGAAGTCAACCAACATACCGACGGTCGACGAGATCACCAAGCGGGTGAGAGTTGCCGTCGAGATGGACAGCGGCCGCAGATTCGATCTCGAGCTGGATCCGCTTGGGGCGGGGCTGGCGCGCACGAGGTTTCTGGCGGCCGCTCGGAACGGCTACTACGACAACCTGACCTTCCACCGCGTGGTCCCCAACTTCATCATCCAGGGTGGAAGCCCGGGGGCCAACGAGTACTGCGGCGATTGCCCCTTCATGCGTGACGAAGTCGGCGGGATGCACGTGCGTGGCACGGTCGGCATATCCACCCGCGGCCCCGACACCGGGGACGCGCAGATCTTCATCAACCTCGTCGACAACCCCAGGCTGGACTTCGATTACACGGTCTTCGCCCGCGTGTGTTCCGGGATGAACGTTGTCGACGAGATCGTCGAGGGCGACCGCATCGCCCGCGTCCAGATCCTCCCACCCACCCAGACCTGCGGCGGCTGATCTCGTCGAATCTTTTATCAATGCTCGCGGGGCCCCACCTTTCTCATTGCGCTTGGGGCCCCACCCCCAAGCGCGGCCGCTCGCGCTTCGCGCTCCCGGCGGCTCACGGCTGTCGCTCGCTCTCGCTCGGCGACTGCGCGCCTCGCTCGGGCCGCAGGCGCTTACCGAATCCTTACCGATCCGTCAGCAGTCCCTCATGCCGACAGGCGGCTTCTTGCGTAAGGTCTATGAAAGAAGAAATGAGGACTCCCATGGAAGTTGCAGCACTCGAGAAGTCGAAAGCAGAACAATTCAGCGAGAGGACCATCCAGATCATCAATGACGCGGCGCTCGCGCTGATGATGAGCATCGGGCACCGCACGGGGCTCTTCGATACGATGGCGAGGCTCCCGTCGTCGACGATTCGCGACATCGCCCAGACAGCGGGGCTCAACGAGCGCTATGTCCGGGAATGGCTCGGCGCGATGGTCACCGGCGGCATCGTCGAGTACGACGCTGGATTGGATACGTACCGCCTTCCACCCGAGCACGCCGCGAGCCTGACGCGCGCCGCGAGTCCGAACAACGTCGCCGTGACTGCGCAGTGGGTCGGCGTCCTCGGAAGCGCGGAGAATGCAGTCGTCGACGCGTTTCGCCACGGCCGCGGTGTGGCCTATAGCGCGTACCCACGGTTTCACGCCGTCATGGCGGAGGAGAGCCGGCAGACCGTCGTCGAGGGTCTGCTGAACCACATTCTGCCCTTGTCGGACGGTCTCATTGGCCGTCTCGGCACGGGGATCGACGTGCTCGACATCGCGTGCGGAAGCGGTGGGGCTCTGCTGGCCATGGCCGAGACGTTTCCGCTGAGCCGCTTCACTGGTGTCGACCTTTCGGCCGAGGCGATTGCCGAGGGGCGAGCCGAGGCGGCGGCGCGCGACGTCCGCAACATCACGCTCGTCCAGGCCGACGCCGCGGAGCTCTGGCTCGAAGACACCTATCACTTGATCACTGCATTCGACGCGATTCACGATCAGGCGCGCCCCGCGCACGTGCTCGAGCGCGTGTACGCGGCGCTCGGTCCAGGTGGCGTCTTCCTCATGCAGGACATTGCCGGCCACACGAAGCTGGCGGACAACAGATCCCATCCGCTCGGGCCGTTCACCTACACGATTTCGTGCATGCACTGCATGTCGGTGTCGCTGGCCGCAGGAGGGCCGGGCCTGGGCGCGATGTGGGGCCGCGAGAAAGCGATCGAGATGCTTGGCGCCGCCGGGTTCACGAACGTGCGCGTCACCGAGCTGCCGCACGACCCGATCAACTACTACTACGTGGCAATCAAACCCTGAACGGTACAAGTTCAAGGGGTTCAAGGTTCAGCCTGAACCCCCTGAACCCCCTGAACCCCTTGAACCCTCTTGAACCTCTTGAACCCCCTGAACCCTCTTGAACCTCCCGAATTCATCCATCATGGTAGTCTCCGTCGAAGAAATGTCCTCCTGTGCGTTCGGGCCGTTTCGGCTGGACCTCTCGGCTGGGCAGCTCCGTCGCGGGGATGCCGTGGTGCCGTTGGCGCCCAAGGCGTTCACGGTCCTTCAGTACCTCGTCACGCGCAGCGGTCAGCTCATCACCAAGGACGAGCTCCTCGAGCTCGCCTGGGCCGACGTCCACGTGGGCGACGGAGCGCTGAAGGTCTGCATCCGCGAGATCCGCCGCGCGCTGCAGGACGATCCCCGGACGCCGACCTACATCGAGACCGCGCACCGGCGTGGCTATCGATTCATCGCGCCGGTCTCGATTGACGCGGCTGCGGCGGTTGTCCCGGGGCTGACGGTCGTACCGGCCGTGCCGCTGTCCGCCGCTCTGTCGGTTCCCGAGACGCACTACGCGCGCAGCGGCGACGTCAACATCGCCTACCAGGTCATCGGCAGCGGTCCCCGCGACCTCGTCTTCATCATGGGCTGGGTCTCGCACCTCGAGTACTTCTGGGCCGAGCCTTCCTTCGCGCGCTTCCTCAACCGGCTGGCGACGTTCTCGCGCCTGATCCTGATCGACAAGCGCGGCACGGGCCTGTCCGATCGCGTGACCGAGCTCCCGACGCTCGAGCAGCGCATGGACGACGTGCGGGCCGTCATGGATCATGTGGGATCGAACTACGCGGCGCTGATCGGCGTGTCGGAGGGCGGTCCGATGTGCGCCCTCTTCGCCGCGACCTATCCGGAGAAGACGCGCGCGCTCGTGATGGTTGGCACGTATGCGAAGCGGCAGTGGGATCCCGACTACCCGTGGGGGCCGACGTTCGAGGCGCGTGAAGCGTTCTACGAGCTGATTCGTAACGAGTGGGGCGGACCGATCGGCCTCGAGGCCCGTGCCCCGACGATGGCCAACGATCCGGCGTTTCGTGCCTGGTGGGCCACTTACCTGCGTATGGGCGCGAGCCCTGGCGCCGCGCTGGCGCTGACGCGTATGAACGCCGAGATTGACATCCGCGACATCCTGCCGTCGATCCGCGTGCCGACGCTCGTCCTCCATCGCCGTCACGATCACCTGCTGCACGTGGAGGAAGGCCGGTATGTCGCCAGCCAGATCCCCGGCGCACTCTTCGTCGAGCTGCCCGGCGAGGACCATCTGCCGTTTGTCGGCGATCAGGATGCCCTCATCGACGAGATCGAGCGGTTCGTGACCGGCGCGCCAGCCGCAGGCACGCGGCCGCCGCTCGATCGCGTCCTCGCCACGATCCTGCACGCGCGCGTGGACGGCGTCGCCGCCGCGCATTTTCTGCATCATGCCGCGCGCGAGTGCGAGTGGTTCCGCGGCCGGCCGCTTCCGAGCACCGGAGGCCAGTTCGTCGCCGCGTTCGACGGCCCCGCGCGCGCGATTCGCTGCGCCTCGGCGCTCACCGACGCCGGCAGCCGGTTCGCGGTCCACGTGCGTGTCGGCCTCCACACCGGCGAGTGCTCGATCGACGACGGCGTGGCTTCAGGGCCGCCCCTCGACCTCGCCTCGGGCATCGCCTACCGCGCGGCGGCCGGCGAGGCCCTCGTCTCCCGCACCGTCCGCGACATCGTCGGCGACGCGGGCCTGCCGTTCGAAGATCGCGGCGTGCACCCGATTCCAGGGATGGGGGAGTGGCGCTTGTTCAAGGTCTGAGAGCGGCCAGTCCGTTTCTAGAGTAGTTGCCATCAGGCGTGGGCTGATGGTGGTCGACGTTCAGCGGACGCTTTGGACGCTTTGATAGAAGGAGATGAGCGCTGGAGAGAAAAAACGCTTGTCCGGGATGAACGTCTGGTCGAGACGTCGACACGCTCGAGCGTGTTCCAGCGCGCGACCGAGCGACGCCTCGTCCTTCCGCCCGGAGACGAGAAACAGCGCGTAGTAGGAGGCCGCCTGGAACCACTCGGCATCGAGCCTGTCTTCGAGGCTGTCGAATTTCGCCGCGGTGAGCGACTTTGCGGCCTCCGAGTATTGCGCCTTGAAGAACTGTCCGGCCGCCGACTGAAGGCTCCGCGGCACCGGCCTCGGGTCGGGCGTCAGCCCGGGAGGGGGCGGGTTTGGCGTTGTGGGCTTGGCGGGCGACGCCGAACCCTTGTCGCCGCCGCCTTTGCCAAAGATCCGTTCCAGCAAGTTGCCTCCCGAAGCCTCCGGTTTGGAGTTGTCGACTGGCGGTGGTTGTGGCAACAGTGCAGTCGCTGCGGTACGGACGCCCTCAAATTGGTCCCGGGCTCTCGCGGCAGCCTCCTGCGCCCGGCCCACACCTTTCAAATCGGACGTCTTGCGAGCGTCGTCCAGCGTTCTCCGGGCTCCAGCGAGCTCCGTGTCGGCACGGGCCTGATCGCGCGCCAGCGTTCCGTTGCTCGAGAACTGTTGGCGAAGCGCAGGATTCCTACTGAGGTCTGCCACCTTGCGCTGGGCATCAACGGCGTCGGCGATCGCCTTGTCCGCCCGGCTGAGAGCGGCCTTGAGCGCAGCACTCTCTGGCACCGGGGGAGTGCATGCGTTCATGGCCTTTGCGAGCGCACCCGCCTGACTCTTCAGCAGCCCCTCCGGTGCGTTCTGGCTGCGAGAAATCTGCCACTCCGGCAATGCCTCCTCACACCGCCCGGTGGACTGGTAAAGTGCCAGACCGAGCAGCGCGTGAGGTAGATACGGTTCCGCGTCTGCTGTGCCGCTGATGTTCAACAGCTCTCCCGAATCCCTGGGCTGGTCTCGGATCGCCCGGCGGAACCTTCGTATGGCGGCGGGGAAGTCCCGTTGGTTCATCGCGCGAACGCCGTCTCTGAAGTCGCTCTTGTAGTCTGCGAGAACCCCGATCGAGAGCGAGAGCCAACCAACACCGGCGAGCAGGAGAAGAACGCGCTTCCTCATGACCCGGCTCTCTTGAAGTAGTCGAGCGGGTCGATGGGCCGGAACTCCGCGACCGCGCTTCCACCGCTGGTGGACACTTCCACCTCCACGACCCGCGGCTTGCTCGATCCCGGTCCCCGTAGCGTCACTGTGTATCGTCCGGCTGGTACGTCGAGCGCAAACGGCGTGAACATGCCGGCGGGCGCTTCGAGCACCGGCTCGTTCTCAACGTCGCGGACCTCCAGGATCTCAGCCCACGGCAGCGCGTCGATGACGAGAAGGCCCGTGCCGGGATTTACCGGAAGCTTGCCGGCTTTGAGTATCACCGCGGTCGGCGTGTCGACTGCCCCGAACGCCGCGGGCGCCGAAGGCAGCGGAGGTTGAACCGACCGGTCTCGGAAAGAGATCGGGGGCGACATCATGAGTGCCAGGGGCGAGATGACCAGCGCGAGGACGAGCAACGCACCCGCAGCCTTCGTAATCGTGAGCGGCGTCCAGAGGTTCGAGGCCCGTTTCCAGTAGCTCACGATCCCCGAGCGCGCTTCGACGAGGCGGCTGACCGCCATCTGGACGACGGATGGCTCGGCGGCGCGCGCGGCCCTCAGGTCGTCCACCTTGGCCCGCATCGATGCCCAGATGGGCTCGGTCGGAAACGCCGCTTCCGCCCGGCGCAAGGCGCGCTCGGCGGCTCGCACCGACCTGCGGGACAACCCCCGCTCGATCTGTTCGCGCGCGCGAGACAGCTCCCGGTCGTACCGCTCCTGTTCTTCCTTTTCGGCGGCGCACCGCTTCAGATGCTCGTCGAGCAACTGGTCCATTGCCCTCGCGACGAGCGCCGAGGGCGTGAAGCCGCGTAGCGCGTCGATGGCGCGTTGCCGCGTGTCGTCATCGCCCCCAGTGACAGCGTGGCGGGCGCGTTCGATGGCCTGATGCGCCTGACCGAGCTCGGCAAGCGTTCCGTCGACGAGGTGAGGGACCTCGAAACCCTCAAGAGCTCGGATGGCGGACTCGTACTCGCCCCGAAGAAACGCCGCTCGCGCGTCGTTGACCGTGCGCTCGGCGTCCTCCGCGGTTCGTTCCTCGTCGAGGCCCCGCAGCTCGGTCAGGGCACGCTCGATCAGATCGAAGGGCTCCCATCCCGCGAGCCGGGCGAGGGCCGCCTGGCGCGCAGGCGCCGCCCCCGTGGCAACGCTATTCCGTGCGGCGTCGATCTCGGCTGCGGCCTGCCGCAGTGTGTCGAGCGCATCGGCGACCAGCGCAGGCGCCGGAAAAGCCCCCAGCACGGCGAGCGCCTCGGCAGGTTCGCCCGCGACGAACAGGGCGCGCGCCTGCGCGGCCGTCGAGACCGCTGCTTCGCGCAGCGCGCGCTCGTCGGCCGTGCGTTGGTCGGCGAGTTCGCGAAGCGTCCGCGCGGCGGCATCCACCAGGTTCGCTGGCTCGAACCGCGCCAGCTCGGCGAGCGCTTCGGATCGCGCGGCCTCATCGCCCTGCTCGATCGCCTGCCCGGCGACCTTGATGGCGTCGTCGGCGCGCCGGAGCTCCTCCACTACGTCGGCGACCAGCGCAGGCGCCGGAAAGGCCTCCAGCACGGCGAACGCTTCGTCGGTGTCTCTCGCAACGAACAGGGCGCGCGCCTGCGCGGCCATCGAGACCGCCGCTTCGCGGAGCGCGCGCTCGTCGGCCGTGCGCTGGTCTGCGAGTGCGCGAAGCGTCCGCGCGGCGGCGTCCACCAGGTTCGCTGGCTCGAATCGCGCGAGCTCGGCGAGCGCCTCGGATCGCGCCGCCTCATCGCCGTGCTCGATCGCTTGCTCGGCGACCTCAATGGCATCGTCGGCGCGTAGGAGCTCCTGCAGCGCCGCCTCGACCGACGGCCAATGGCGCTTCGGCTCGAGGCCGGCGATGGCAGCCGCACGTTGTCCTTCCGCGAACGTGGCCCGAGCCGTGGCGACGAGGTCGCGCGCGTCGAGCTCGCGCTGGGCCTCCTCGAGCTGCGCGGCACGTTCCTGCAGCTCGGCGAGCGCGGCCGTCACCGCGTCGTGCGGTGGCTGGAACTGCTCGAGGCGTGCCAGGGCGCCGGGACGGTCCCCGCCGTCGAACTGCTCCCGGACGCTGTCGATCAGGGCCGCTGCTGCCCGGTCGTGATCCTCCGCGGCGCGCCGCGCTTCATCGAGCGTTCGGAGCTCCACGAGCGCTTCGGCGACGAGCTCGCCGTCGGCAAACATCGCGAGTCGCTCGAGGGCCGCGCCGCGTGCGGCCGGATCGCCGGACGCGACGACGGCCGCGGCCGTATCGATGGCATCTTTCGCGCCGCGCAGCTGCTCGAGCGCGGCCGCCACCCTCGGGGCATCGTCGAAGCGTTCGAGGCCGGTGATCGCTTTGGCGCGCATCGCGCCTTGCGTGCGGAATATCCGGCGCGCCAACTCGACGGCGTCCTGCGCTCGCGAGCTGGCGGCTTGCTCGGCGGCGCGATCCTCATCGGCATCGCGTGCCAATGCCAACCCTTGCAGTTCCCGCACGGCCTCCGCGACCAGATCCGGAGGCGTAACGCGAGCGAGTGTGGCCAGGGCGACCTTGCGCGCCTCACGCGCGCCGTGCTGGACGGTCTTGGTGGCGGCGTCGACGGCCTCAGCTGCGCGGCGCAGCTCCGCCAGGGCGGGCGCGACCAGCTCGCTCCTGTCGAAGGCGACGAGCGCGGCGATGGCATCGTGGCGGTGGCCGTGTGCGAACTCGACGCGGACCCGCGCGACCAACTCCTCCGCTTCCGCGCGGGCCCGCTCCTCGGCTTCGAGCTCGGCGTTTCGCTCGCGCAACCGGTCAAGGGCTCTCACCACCCGCGGGTGACGGGGCTCGAATTGCTCCAGTCGGTCGAGCGCGGCCAGCCGGTTCCCCAATTCGAAATCCGCGACCGCTGCCTCCACGATCGCCGAAGCCGCAGCCTCCAACTCCCCGCTGCGGCGCGCCCCGTCGAGCGCCTTCAGGTCGGCGAGCGCGGGTTCAATCAGCCAACGCTCGGCGTAAGCTTCCAGTTGCTCCAGAGCCTGCGCCCGCTCGCCGGGAAGAGCGGTTTGCACGACGACGGTCGCGCGCCGGACGAGGTCTTCCGCGTCCCGCAACTGTTGGAGCACGCGCGCGACGCGCGCGGGGAACTCGGCTTCCTCCAGTGCCGCGATCGCCTCGTCCCATCGACCGAGCCGGAAAAGATCCCGCGCCGCGTCGACCGCCTGCTGCGCCCGCTCGGATTCGTCGCGCTCACGAAGAGTGAGGCGGTCGATCTCCTCCGCGACGAGCGGACGGGGCTCGAACTGCTCGAGCGCACGAATGGCTGACGGGCCGTCGCCCAGCTCGAACGCCGCTCTCGCGGCGCTGATTGCCTCGCCCGCGGCCCGTTCGTCTCGCGCCTTGCGCTCCGCGATCTGCGCTGTCTGTCGATCACGTGCCTCCGCGAGCTCCAGCTCGATGAACCGACGCACTCCCTTGTCGGGCGCCAACGCCAGCGCCTGCTCCAGGCGTTCCACGGCGGCGGTCGGATTGTCCGCCTTCAACGACTCCCGCGCCAGCCTGATTTCCTCCTGCAGCTTCGGTTCGATGCGGATGGTGGCTTGTCCGCTCTCCTCGGCGAGCATGCGCTCGCGGACCTCGCGGACGCGGCTGCGCATCTCGGCGAGGTCGCTGTAGCGATCCTCCGGGATTTTCTCGAGGGCGCGGTCGACGATGGCGACGAGCTCGGGGTCCACATCGGGCCGCACGTCTGTCATCGGCCGGTGCGGCCGCTCGGCGATCGTCAACTTGACCTCTTCGAGGAGGGCGAACGGGTTCGACGTGCGGATGACGAACGCCTTCTCGGACACCAGCAGCTCGTACGCCACCGCGCCCACCGCAAAGATGTCGCTGCGGCGATCGACCTCGCTCCCCCGAATCTGCTCGGGGGACACATAGTTGGGCGTGAACATCAGCTGGCCGGTCGACGACTGCCCGGCGTTGACGATCTTCGCGATGCCGAAGTCGAGGATCTTCAGGGTCCGCACCATATTGGTGCCGTCGTGCTCTTCGCGGACGACGAGGTTCACGGGCTTGACGTCGCGGTGGACGATGTTGCGCTGGTGCGCGTAGTGCAACCCGTCGCAGAGCTGCTCGATCAGAAAGAGCCGCTCGGGGTCGGTCAGTGCCGCGCGGCGTTCGATGATCTTCGAGAGCGGTTCCCCATGGACGAGCTCCATGACGATGAAAGGCTGGCCCTGATACTCGCCTCTGTCGTAGACAATCGTGATGTTGGGGTGATTCAGCTTGCTGGCGGCGGTCGCTTCCTGCCTGAACCGCTTGCGGAAGTCGGGGTCCGAAGCGAGATTCGCGTTCAGGAGCTTGAGCGCGACCTCCCGCTCCAGTTCGGTATCCCAGGCCCGATAGACCACACCAAACCCGCCGCGGCCGACCAGCCGCAGAGTATTGAAGCGGTTCGCAAACGGGTCTGGAGGATACACTCTCGAATCGTCCGGTAGCGCAGAAGGACATCTCTGCTCGAGCGAGCCCCGTGCGTCGAGCGAACAGTGAGAAGCGGCGGCACGACCGTCGGCGCCGTGGGAATCATCGGCACCCGCCGCCGCCACCGGCAGCCCTACGAATGCCAAGCTGTTCCCGCCGACTGAGCGGTCGGGCCTTCCCACATCTCTGAGGGCAGTGTAGCCCAGCTTACCCAACCGCAAACCGGCCGATTGCAGGAACCGGGACGGGGTCGGGGACCGGTCGCCGCGGCGCGGGTTGTGGTTGCTTCGTCGGTGCCAACTGCGGCCGCCATTTGATTCGCATCGCTTGGCCGTGCGACGGTGAGCAGAGCTGTGCAACCGGCGCACACGAAACGCACACACCTCACGAGCCTCAACTCATTGTGACTTTGCGTCGATTACTCGCGGATGATCCAGCCGGTGGCGTTTTTCTTAAGGCGCCAGGTGAGAGTCCGCGGCTCGGTATTCATCGTCTCTCCAGCTGTGCCCTTCTGAAAGGTGTTCCGGGTACTGAACGGTCAGTCTCACGCTGCCGGTCTGCAGATCACGAGAGAGCCGGGTGTCCAGGATTGAGATGGTCAGCACGGTTGATCGCAGAAAAGGCTGGTAACTCTTGAAGGACGGTTTCAATCGCTGCACGCGTTTGACGTCCATGCTGTTGTAGGCCGCAACATAGTCGGTGATCGTCTTGCGCACGGCCGCGGTCTCCAACTCCACTGCGGACGGCCTAGGCAGCGGAGGTGGCGATGTCTTACGCGCGTCGAGCGCGCTCCGCACATCCGCTCGCGAGGGATCCAGCTTGAGGGCTTCCGAGAGCAGGACGACCGCCTCTGCGTTGGGCGCCTTTTTCGATCGCTCGAGCAGATCCGCGATCCTCAGATTGCGGGCTTCGATGGCAGCCAGCCGGCGCGCGTCATCGACCTTCTCTTTGAGCGCGCTCGCCTCGTCTGACTGTTCGAGCGCCAGCGACTTGCCAATCTCGGTGTCAGCGAGATCGAAGTTCCGAGCATCGAGGGCGCTCTGCGCGAGCCGCAGGTGCTCCTGGGCGTCCGCGTGTCGCTTGGCTGCCTCGGCAGCGGCCGTCCGCGCCGCCTTTCCCGCCGCCTTGTACAGCCCTTCGGCCTCGTTGTATGCCTGGACCTGGCGGGGAGCATCGTTGACGCCGGTGAGCTTCTCCGCACTCCGCATCTTCGCTCCCGCGTCTTTGAATTGCGTCGTGTTGGAGGCCGTGCCCTTCAGGGCTGCTCTTGCCGCGACGGCCCTCGATTCTGCCTGTTGTCGAATCTTGGCGAGCAGATCGAGCGCCGGTTGATATGCGGCGTCACGCTGCAGCGCCTGCTGCAGGTAATCGATCGCTCGTGGAGCTCTGCCACCGTCATGTTCCTGCATGGCCTGCCGCATGAAATCGGCAGGCTGCGCGGCCGTGGTCGCGGCGCGGCGGTAGTGGTGCGCCGCTTCGCCGTAGAGCGCGACAGCTCCCTCGGTGCCCTTCGGGTCGTCCATCGCCTGCGCGGCGCTCTGTTTCGCGACGCCGTCTCGATAGTCGGTTTCCGACGTCGCTTGTGCCTTGTCCGCCAGGCCGCGCGCCGCGGACGCGTCGTTCTCCGCAGCGGCACGAATCTGACGGAGCAGATTCGCCGCGCCTGTCTGCGGATCACCCTGCGGGGACGCATATACCAACAGCGCCTTCTCGATCGCGTCTTTCGTGCGTCCCTGGCTATACGCCTCTTGGGCCGCGGCGAGTTCGTTGGCGTAATTGGGAGCGGGCCCTGCCTGCGGCGGAGAAGTAGGTTTGAACAGGTACAGCGACCACACGATGAGAACGAGCAGGAGCAGCGCGGCCGCAGCCTTGACGGCGACCGGTGCCTGCCGAATTCGCGTGACCACGCGCGCGAAAGTCGAGGGTTCGGCCGCGCGTCCATCTCTCAGCGCCGGCGCGATCTCTTCGCGGGCGGCCAATACCTCCTGCTCGTGACGCTCGCGCTCACGCTGCTCGGCCGCGCGGCGCTCGAGATGGTCCTGCTGCAACCGTTCGGCCGCCGATTCGACGAGCGCCTGGAGCGTGAAGACGCGCAGCTCTTCGATGGCGCGCTGCCGTGTTTCGTCATCCCCTTCAGCGACACTGTGGCTCGCCTGCTCGATTGCCCGCCACGCCTCCCGGAGCTCGGCCAACGTCGCTTCGACGAGGGGCGCGGGCTGGAAAGCTGCAAGGGTCGCGATCGCCGTCTCGCACTCTCCACGTAGGAATTGCTCTACCGCCAGCGCTGTTACGCGCTTGGCGTCCGCCGCCTGACGCTCGGCCAAGTCAACGGCATCCTGCGCCGGCGCGTCGGCGGCCTGCGCCGCGGCGCGATCCTCGGCTTCGAGCTCGGCGTTTCGAATCGCCTGCTTGGCCCGCTCGGCTTCAGCGCGTTCATGAGCCCGCTCTTCCTCGGCGCGCCGATCGGCTGCCCGTTGGGCCAGCCGGCTGACTGCCTGGCTCACGAGATTCCGCGGCGAAAACCCCTGCAATTCGCGGAGGGCCGCCGCGCGCTCGGCACTGGCCCCTTTCGTGACTGCATACTCCGTCGCCTGAATGAGCGCACCCGCCCGGGTGAGCAGAGCGATCTCCTCGGCCACGAGCTCGCGGGGCTCGAACTGCTCGAGCGCCCGGATGGCGGCCGCCCCGTCCCCCTGCCGGAACACATCTAGCGCCGCGTCGATCGCCTGCTTGGCCCGCTCGGCTTCGTCGCGTTCGCGAGCTCGTTCTTCCTCGGCGCGCCGCTCGGCCGCTCGTTGGTCCAGCCGGGTGACCACCTCATTCACGAGATTCCGCGGCGAAAACTCCTGCAATCCGCGGAGGGCCGCCTCGCGCTCGGCGCGGGTCCCTTCCGTCACGGCATGGTCGGCTGCCTGAATGAGCGCACTCGCCCTGGTGAGCAGAGCGATCTGCTCGGCCACCAGCACGCGGGGCTCGAACTGCTCGAGCGCGAGGATGGCCGCCGTTCCATTTCCCTGCTCGAACGCCGCCGTGGCAGCAACGATCGCCTCGCGCGCGGCCTGTTCGTCTCGCGCCTTGCTCTCGGCGCGCTCGGCGCTCTGGCGCTCCCGCGCTTCCTCGAGCTCCTCTTCGATGAACCGGCGCACCAGCTGGTTGGGCGCCGACGCCAGCGCCTGCTCCAGGCGTTCCACGGCGGCGGTCGGAGCGGCCGCCTTCAACGACTCCCGCGCCAGCCTGACTTCCTCCTGCAGCTGCGGATTCAGAACAACGGTGGTTCGTGAGCTTCCGGCCCTGGCGAGGGCTTCCTCCAGGCGCTCACGGACCGCCCGGATGCGGCGGCGCATCTCGGCGAGGTCGCGATAGCGATTCTCCGGGGCTTTCTGCAGGGCGCGGTCGACGATGGCGATGAGCTCGGGGTCGACATCGGGCCGCACGTCTGTCATCGGCCGGTGCGGCAACTCGACGATCCGCAGTTTCACCTCCTCGAGAAAGGCGAACGGGTTCGTCGTGCGGATGGTGAACGCTTTCTGGAAGACCAGCAGCTCGTACGCCACCGCGCCGACAGCGAAGATGTCGCTGCGGCGATCGACCTCGAGTCCCCGAATCTGCTCGGGGGACACATAGTTGGGCGTGAACATCAGCTGGCCGCCGGTCGCCGTCTGCCCGGCGTTCACGATCTTCGCGACGCCGAAGTCGAGGATCTTCAGCGTCCGCACCATGTGTGTGCCGTCGTGCTCTTCGCGGACCATGAGGTTCACGGGCTTGATGTCCCGGTGGACGATGTTGCGCTGGTGCGCGTAGTGCAACCCGTCGCAGAGCTGCTCGATGAGAAAGAGCCGCTCGGGGTCAGTCAGGGAAACCTGGTGTTCGATGATCTTCGAGAGCGGTTCCCCCTCCACGAACTCCATGACGATGAACGGCCGGCCCTCATACTCGCCGCGATCGTGGACGATCGTGATGTTCTGGTGATTCAGCTTGCTGGCGGCGGTCGCCTCCTGCTTGAAACGCCTGCGCCAGTCCGGGTCCGTGGCGAGATTCGCGTTCAGGAGCTTGAGCGCGACCTCCCGGTCCAACCCGGTATCCCACGCCCGATAGACCGCACCAATCCCACCGCGGCCGACCAGCCGCAGGCTGTTGTACCGGTGCGCGAACGGGTCTGGGGGATCCACTCATCCAATCGTATCGGTACCGCGGCAGGACGTCTTCAGTCGCGGCACGCAAGTGGCGCGTATCGGTGACGGACGGCGGGGCCTCGTCCATCTGAGCGTGCGCGGTCTTGGCACACGGCCAGCGCCGCAGGCAGTCCTGCCGACACGCAGGCTGCTCACACCGACCGCGCGGTCGGGCGGCTTGCCAAAGTCACCTGATGGCAATGTGGCAATTATAACCACCAGCGGGCCGATTGCTCGCACCGGCGCCGCGCACCTGGCGGGTCTCGCAGCGACAGCTGCAGAGGGTTGGGCGACTTCGTCACGGGGCCAACTGCCGCGAGGATGTGATCTGATCGAGGATTGGACGGTCGGCCGCGGACTCTTGTCGACGGGCGCACCCACGCGCCCGCGCTCATCACAGCCTCAGCGACATCGTGATGTCCTTGGACACTCGCGTCGCGTCCTCGCCGATCTGCTGCAGGAGCTTCGCCACGAGCGCTGTCCAGCCGGTCTGGTGGCTGGCGCCGACGCCGCGGCCACTGTCGCCATGAAAGTGCTCGTAGAACGAGATACAGTCGCGCCAGTGCGGATCGTCGTCGAACATCCGCACTCCGCCGTTGACGGGCCGCTCTCCCGCCGCGTCCAACAGAAAGATTGCCGACACCCTTCGCGAAAGCTCGGCGGCGACTTCACGAAGCGTGAGGTACCGCCCCGATCCGGTGGGACACTCGACCGTGAACGCGTTCCCCAGATAGTGATGGAACTTCTGGAGCGATTCGATGATGAGGAAATTGATCGGAAACCAGATCGGGCCGCGCCAGTTCGAGTTTCCCCCGAACGTGCCCGATCTGGATTCGCCGGGCTCGTATTCCACTCGATAGAGCGTGTCGCGGACCACCAACTGGTACGGCGCCTCCGCGTGAAGACGGGACAACGAGCGAATGCCGTACGGAGACAGGAACTCACGTTCGTCGAGCAGCACCTGAAGCACGCGGCGCAGTTGCTGGGGCGACACGAGCGAGAGGAGACGGCGCTGGCCGCGGCCCGGTTCGATCATGCTCGCCACGCCGGACGTCAGGTCCTGACGGTTGGCGATGAACCACTCGAGCCGCCGTTCGAAGTCTTTCAGATGCGCGAACCGCTCGGGCTCCAACGTCTCGACCGCAAAGAGCGGAATCAGCCCGACGACGGAGCGGATCTTGAGCGGGACGAGGCGTCCACTCGGCAGGTTCAGCACGTCGTAAAAGAAGCCATCCCCATCGTCCCAGAGTGCGACGTCGTCGGTGCCCCCGCGATGCCGCATCGCGTCTGCGATGTAGAGAAAGTGCTCCCAGAACTTGCTCGCCATGTCCTCGTACGCGGGATTGCCGTCCGAGAGCTCGATGGCGATCGCGAGCATGTTCAGGCTGTACATCGCCATCCAGCTCGTGCCATCCGATTGCTCCAGGCGCCCACCGGTCGGCAGCGCCTGGTTGCGGTCGAACACCCCGATGTTGTCGAGGCCGAGGAAGCCGCCCTGAAAGATGTTCTTGCCCCCGGCGTCCTTGCGGTTCACCCACCAGTTGAAATTCAGCAGCAGCTTCTGGAACACCCGCTCGAGGAAGACGCAGTCTCCGACGCCGGTCCGCCGCTTTTCGATCTTGTACACGCGCCATGCCGCCCAGGCGTGGACGGGCGGGTTGACATCGTTCAGCGCCCACTCGTAGGCAGGCACCAGGCCGTTGGGGTGCATGTACCACTCGCGCAGCAACAGAACCAACTGCTGCTTCGCGAAATGGGGATCGACGAGGGCGAGTGGCAGGCAGTGGAACGCGAGATCCCATGACGCGTACCACGGATACTCCCACTTGTCGGGCATCGAAAGGACATCGGCGTTGTAGAGGTGCAGCCAGCCCGCGTTGCGACCGTCCCGCCGCGCGGGAGGAGGCGGGGGCTGAGCGGGGTCACCGTCGAGCCACGTCTTCACGACGTAGTGATAGAACTGCTTGGACCACAACACGCCCCCGAGCGCCTGTCGCATGACGCGTCGCTCGTCGGTCGACAGCGCCGAAGGGATGACCGTGCCGTAAAAGTCATCGGACTCCTGCCGCCGCTCGTCCAGAATGTCGCCGAACGCGGCGCCGAACAGACCGTCGGTGTACCGTTCCGGGGGAAGTGTCGTCAGCCGTAGTCGCAATCGGCGCTGAGCGCCAGGTGCGATGCGGTCGATGTAGTGCGCCGACGCCTTGGTGCCCACTTGTGCTTCATTGATCGCGTCTCGACGGTTGTCGATCACGTACGCATGAATGCCGTCCTTGGCGTAGCGTGGGCCGGCGTACCCAAACAGCCGCGACGTGTTGGTTTCGTTATCCGTGAACAACAGTTCCGGACGGCCCTCGCAGTAGAGCCAGCGGTGCCCGTAATGCGGCTCTTCGAGAGCAATGGCCGCCCCATCGTGTGCGGGGCTCGTGGCTCCGAGCCAGGGCCGCGGCGTATCCCGCCCCACGCCCACGTGTTGCGGAACCAGACGGTTGGCAGGATGTGGATCGCAGCGGTCTCCGGACCGCGGTTCGCGACCGTTATCTGGATGAGGAGATCGTCAGGATCGGCCTTCGCGTACTCAACGACCACGTCGAAGTAGCGTTGCTCGTCGAAGACGCCGGTCTCGTGCAGCTCGAACTCGGGCTCGTCCCGTCCGCGCGCGCGGTTCTCCTCGACCAGCCGCTCGTACGGGAACCGTGCCTGCGGGTACTTGTAGAGACACCGCATGTAGGAATGCGTCGGCGTGGAGTCCAGGTAGTAGTAGTACTCCTTCACGTCCTCCCCGTGATTGCCTTCGGTGCCGCCGAGGCCGAACAGGCGTTCCTTGAGAATCGGATCGCGCTCGTTCCACAGCGCGAGCGCGAAACAGATCCGTTGCTGCCGGTCGGAAATGCCGGCGAGGCCGTCTTCGTTCCACCGGTACGCCCGTGATCGGCGTGATCGTGCGGGAAATAGTCCCAGGCGTTGCCGTCCTCGCTGTAGTCCTCCCGAACCGTACCCCAGGCCCGCTCGCTCAGGTAGGGGCCCCACCGCTTCCAATTCTGGAGCCGTTGGCCATCCTGTTCGAGCCGTTGATGTTCCGCGGTCAGAGCTGGGGATGCCGGCGTGGCGGGAGGACGGCGTGTCCGTCGAGGCATCTGCTACCTGGTCGGCGCGTCTTCGGAGAACGAGTCGATGACGATGGCCGTGACGTTGTCCGGTCCTCCGCGATCGTTCGCCGCTTGAATGAGGTTCTCGCACGCACCTTTCGCATCTGCCGCCGAGTCGCTCAGAATATCGGCAATCTGCTCGTCGGTGAGCACCACGTGGAGACCGTCCGAGCACAGCAGCAGACGAGCCTTCGGCCCGGTCTCGACCTCAATCGTATCCACCATGAGGTCGGGGTCTCCCTGAATGGCCCGCGTGACCATGTTGCGCCAGGGATGTGCCCGCGCGATCTCGGCGCTGATGAACCCCGAGGCCACCTGATCGGCCACCCACGAGTGATCGCGCGTCACCTGCCGCAGCACGCCATCCCGCAGCAGATAGGCGCGGCAGTCGCCGACGTTGGCCACCACGACGCGATCCGGGCCGAGCAACGCGGCGGCCAGCGTTGCGCCCATTCCGCGGGACGCGCCGCTTCCGGCGACGTGCTCTGAAAGCCGCCGGTTGGCGACGAGGATCGCCGTCTTCAGGCGATTCGCGGGATAGGACAGGCTCAAGTCGAACTGGAACGGCCAGGTCTTCTCGTGGTCGATCTGGGTGTCGACGACGAACTGATGGAGGGTGTCGATGATCAGCCGGGAGGCGACGTCTCCAGACGCGTGTCCTCCCATGCCGTCGGCGATGGCGAATAGTTCCAGGGACGGATCAGCCAGAAGCGTATCCTGGTTTGCGCTTCGCCGGCGGCCCATGTCGGTAGCTGAGCAGAACCGGAATGGCATGGGAAAGGGCAAATCATATCACCAGAGGTGAGGTATGGCGGAGATGAGGTACGGCCGCCCAAGGACGCGCCGCAGTGCCACGAGCTTGTCCAGCTAGGCTACGTCTGCCGACGGTTTTCAACGAATCGTCGTTGTCTGACGCGCGACCCGTATGCTAGACTCCGCCAACCCGAATATCCCCCTAGAAACGTTGTCGCATCGCAAGGGCGGATCAGCATGATCGACGTCAACGACTCAGTCACGCCTGATCGCCCGCGGCTGCGCCATGGCGGCGTTCGCCTGATCGCCAGCGTAGCCGTCGCGGCGGCATTAATCAGCGACGTCACCGTCGGCACGCAATCAGGGTCACAACCGGCGTTGCTGAGAGCGTCAGACGTCTCGGCGATCCTGAACGCCGGTATCGTGTCGCTGTCGGACCCGACGCTCGCTGTGGCCGTCGTCGATCGCGCCGGCTCGATTCTGGGCGTGAGCGCGCGCTCCGACGCGACGGCGGCTACCCACAACGAAGCCGTGTCGCTCGCCCGCACCGGCGCGTTCTTCAGCAATGACCAGGCGCCGTTGTCGTCACGGACCGTGCGCTTCATCAGCGGCATTCACTTTCCGCCGGGCGTGCGAAACACGCCGAACGCAGCCCTGTACGGGATCGAGAACACGAATCGCGGCTGCCAGCTCGACCAGCTCGGCGATGCCGTCTTCAACCAGCCCCTTGTCCGTCCGCGATCGATTGCGGGGACGTTCGGACCGACGGGTGCTGGTCAGATCGCGGAGCCGCTGCCCTGTCGCCCGTCAGACACCAGTGGCTGCTCGCCGGGCATCACGACTGGAAAGTCCGATATCAGGGACGGGGCGGGATTGCCGCTCATGGTGCCCGTCAATCCGGGCGGTCTGCCGCTCTATCGCGGGGGCCGCGTCATCGGGGGCATCGGCGTGGCCGGTGTGTCGCCCGCCCGCGCCGAGTACGCCGCGGCGATCGGCGCAACCGGCGCGGCCGGCACCGGGATCACCACCGCGATCGCCTTTCCGGATCCGCTGCCCGCGCCGGGCGCCGTCTTCCTCGACGGCCTGCGGCTCCCATTCTTCTCTGATTGCATCAGCTCGGCGTGCGTCCTCGCAGCGGTGCGGCGGCCACCGAACGGCGCCGTCGCTGGTTCGCCGGCAGGCGTCACATCGGTTGTCGGGCCTCGCGATGGCATCAACGCGCCAGAAGGATATGTGATCGGTCCGGTCGGGAGCACTATGGCCGGCGGGCTCAGCGTCGACGAGGTGCGCCGGCTCATCGATCAGGCGGTTGAGCGGGCGAACGTCACGCGCGCGGGGATCCGGCTGCCGCTCGGGCAGGCGACGCGCATGATCATCGCGGTCAGCGATCAGTCGGGCAAGCTGCTGGCGGCCTTTCGCATGCCCGATGCGACATTTTTCTCGTTCGACGTGGCCACCGCCAAGGCACGGAACGCCTACTACTTCAGTACGCGCGAGGGTTACGACGTGCTGCGGCAGTACGTCGAGAGTAACCCCTACGACAGGTATCGCTGGGAGCCCGAGCCCCCGAGTGGGCAAGGTTGGGCAATAAGCAATCGGACGCTCAGTTTCGGAGGCCAGCCGGTGTTTCCTCCAGGCATCGATCTGGAGAAAAACCCGACTCCCGGACCCTGGTTCGACTTGTTCGTGTATGACACGGAAAACGCGTGCACCGAGGGCCCGGGACGGAGCCGGGGTGCCAATCGCAGCTATCTGAATCAAAGCGGCATCGTCTGGTTTCCAGGCAGCGCGCCTCTCTATAAAGGTGGACAGCTCGTGGGCGGTATCGGCGTGAGCGGCGACGGCGTCGAGCAGGACGACTATGTGACCGACGGCGCCGTCGAGGGGTTCGAGCCTCCTGACGATCTGCGGGTTGATCGCAGCTTCATCGTGACGGGCGAGGGAGCTGAGGTTCGCTTGCCGTATTGGAAATTCCCACGCAACCCGGTTACCCGCTGAGACGGAGGTCTTCGGTGTTCGCGCGCACGGGCCCGACAGCGAAGCTACGTGGTGGCCGGCATCCTGGTGCGCCGACGCTCCTGATGCTGGTGGTGGTCGCGGCCCTCCTGTGGGTCGAGCCATCGCCCGTGCATGCACAAACCTACACCGGTTATCAGAGCTGCGCCGGACAGGAATGCCACACCAAGAGCGGTGAGATCGAATGGCTCAACTCGAAGCCCGGCGGTCAGGAGCACCGCGCGTCTCTTGGAAAAATGAAAACGGCCCGCGACAACTCTGAAAAGTATGCGAAGGCCGTGGGCCTCGAGAACTTCCTCGATCAGAAGGGCATGTGCGTCAAGTGTCACGCGACGTTTGTCGCCAAGGCGCTGACGCTCGAAGGGGTCGGTTGCGAAGGCTGTCACGGACCGGCCAGCGGCTATCGCGAGTTCCACTCGAAGAGTCCGAAGGAACGCGCCGGCTCTGTCCAGCGAGGAATGCTGGATATCCAGATGAAGCCGGCGACCTGGGTGAAGACATGTCGTGATTGCCACGTGCTCGACGACAAGAAAGAATATGAAGCGCTCATCGAGGCGGGGCACAAGGACAATCGTCGATGGAACGTTTCGGCCAAGTTCGCAGGCGTATCCACACACTGGCAGAAGGCGGAGTACACGACGGCGTTGATCGCGGCGGCCGCCGCGGGGAAACCGATCGTCATCCCGTCGAAGCCCGAGCCGGTCGCGTCGAAGCCCGAGCCGAGCCGCGGGACCGAAGCCCCGAGACCGGTCGCGCCGAAGCCCGAGCCGGTCGCGTCGAAGCCCGAGCCGGTCGCGTCGAAACCCGAGCCGGTCGCGTCGAAACCCAAGCCGGTCGCGTCGAAACCTGAGCCGGTTGCGTCGAAACCTGAGCCGGTTGCGACCGAAACCCGAGTCCGGATCGGCATCCAAGTCCGCCGCCAGGTCCAATCATCACGTCACCGCTGGGGCTCACGATGCCACCCGCGGTGACCTCTGCTGGTCTCATTGCCGCGCTCCAGGATCGCATGGCGGGACTGCTCCAATCGCTGCTCGTCAAGAACGCGGTTCCCAACGCGCCGTTGCAGCCGCCCGGTCTGTCACCTCAAATCGCCGGGCCCGATGCAGAGTTCCTCCGTCTCCAATACGAGGCGCTGGCGCTGGCGGTGGAAGCATTGAACCTGAGGGTCGGCAGCCCGGCCTCTTCGGGCGGCACGAAACCGCCCCAGAAATAGCGCGGGGTACTCGTGGTGGATGGTCCGGTTCCAATCGCACAGAACACCTCGAGTGTGATCGATGCAGCGGTCCCCCCGATCTCCGGGGCCGAGCCGCTCCCATTCGACGAGCTCCGGACCCTGGAGTTCGTGCAGGGACTCTCGGACGAGGCGCTTCAGAGTCTCGCCCCCGGCGTCTGGCGTTGCACGTTTGCCGAAGGGGAAACCGTGCTGCGGACCGGCGAGTACGGCGACGCCGCCTACTACATCCTCGATGGCTTCGCCGAAGCGCGCCTCGTTGGCGTGACAGCTCGCGATCGAGCGCCAGAGGCGCCGGCAAGTTGGCTGGACCGGTTGAAACGTGTGTTCGTCCGATCCGAAGCGCCGTCGAAGGGCGCGCTGGTCCATCGCGGCTTCTCGCCCGACGGCACTATCGTCCTCAGCGACCTCTCGGTCGAGCTCAAGCCCGGTTATCAGGCACGATTGCAGCAAGGCGACATCTTCGGCGAGGTGAGCGCGCTCTCTCGCTACCCCCACTCGACCGACATCGTCGCGCTCACGGAGTTGCGGTGCGTCATGCTGCCCACGCCCACGCTTCGCCGCTTGAAGAACGACGTCGACGCGTTCGCAGAGACAGTGGATCGCCTCTACGTCGAGCGGACGCTCGATGTTCACCTGGCGCGCGTGGATCTGTTCGCGGGTCTTCCCGTCGAGGTGCTGAAGGCGCTGCGCGACTCCGCAGAACTGTGCAGCTATTCTCCCAATCAGGAAATCGTCGCGCCAGGGGGAACCGTGCGATGCCTTCTACCTGGTCAGGGGCGGCTACGTGAAAGTCGCGGTGCGCGAGGAGGATCGGGAGCTGTCCGTCACGTACCTGCGGAAGGGAGACTATGCCGGCGAGATCGGTCTCCTGCTGGAACAGCCGTGGCCGATGACGTTGACAGCGCTCGAACACGTCGAGCTCGTGCGCATCGGCCGCGGCGAGTTTCGGCGCGCGCTGGAGGCCAGCCCGCGCATCGAGGAGGAGCTCTGGAACGCGGTCGTCGCGCGGCTCAAGGAACGAGGATTCGCGGTTCGCAATCCGCGAGCCGTCGAGTCCTTGCGGGCGGCGATGGACAGCGGGCTGATTCACGGCGAGAGCGTGCTGCTGATCGATCTGAATACGTGCACCAAGTGCGACGACTGCGTTCGCGCCTGCGCCGCGACGCACGGCGGCGTCCCGCGCTTCATCCGTGAAGGCGCCCGCGTCTCCCACTACAGCGTCCCGACCGCCTGTTATCAGTGCACCGATCCTGTCTGCATGATCGGCTGTCCGACCGGCGCGATCAGCCGGCCGTTGGGCACGCTCCAGGTCCTCATCGACGACGCGACGTGCATTGGCTGTCACCGATGTGTCAACGGCTGCCCCTGGCACAACATCGTCCCGGTTCCCTTCTACAGCCCCCGTCTCGGCCGCCGAGATCGAGTTGGCCACGAAATGCGATCTGTGCGTCGGCCGCGACGAGGGACCGGCGTGCGTGCAGATGTGCCCACATGGATCGGCGGTGCGTGTGGACTTCAAGGATCCGGCCGTTGTCCAGACGCTGTTCGCGTGAGCCATGCCGTCGCTGCTCGTCCCGAAGCGCCCATCCTGGTTCGCGGCCTCAGCGGTGCTGATGGTGCTGGCGATGGCCGTTTACGGTGTGTGGGGATGGTGGACTCCGTGGCGGGCGGGACGATGGGGAGGATTGACGTTCGGGACGATTGCCGGCGTGGTGTTCCTGCTCGACGGTCTGTACCCGCTGCGGCGGCGGCTGCTTTCCTGGCCTCTCGGTACCGCGCAGCGGTGGCTCCAGTTCCATATCTACGGCGGTGTCGGGGCGCTGTTGTGCGTGTTCATTCATGTGGGGTTCGCGTGGCCTCGGGGAGCGATGGGCTGGTGGCTTCTCGGCCTTTCGGTGTGGACGACGATCAGCGGGCTCGTCGGGGTGATGTTGCAGAAATGGATCCCGATGGTCGTTGCTGGAACGCTGCGCGTGGAGGCGCTGGCGACCAGGATTCCCGAGCTGACGTCTCGATTGCTCGCTGACGCGGACCAAGTCATGCACGGCGCGTCCGACCGGCTGCTGGCCGCCTACCAGGCGGACATCAGGCCGGCGCTCGAGCGGCCGGAGCCCTCGTGGTCCTACGTGGCGAACGTGCAGGCTGGCCGCGCGCGATACGCCCGCTTGCTCGATAGCCTGGATCGCACTGTTGCCGATCGCGACCGGGTGAACGAGTTGACGTCCATCGTCACCGAAAAGGCGGAGCTGGATGTGCATCTGAGCTTGCAGCGGGCGCTCAGGGCCTGGGTGGTGCTCCACGTACCGCCGGCCATCGTCCTGCTGGGACTTCTGGCGGTGCACGTGTTCGCCGTCCTGTACTTCTGAATATGTCACGCGAGATTCCGCCCGGAACGCCTGCGCCGTCGGAGCGCCCGTGTGACCGTCAGGGCGACGTGATCGATTTCGGTGGGCAGCGCGTCGGCACTGGACCGTGCGTGGACCGCGATGGCCGTCCCCTGGCGCACAGTGCCTATGTCTTTCCGGCGCGAGGCAATCCAGTGCTCGCGTTCTCGCTGCTCGCTGCGGCGGCGCTGGCGATCACGCTCGTCGCGCTCATTTTCGTGGGGACTCCTGCGCGGCCGGGGCGGAGCGGTCCCGTGCTGCGCGCGGCGCTGTCGCCCGCGTCGACGTTCAGCCGTCACAGCCTGGCCACGTACGACTGTGCGCAGTGTCATCGCGAAGCGCACAACGTCGAGGACGTTCGCTGCGAACGGTGCCACGATCCCTCTATTTCGGCGCGGCTGAGCAACGCGGCTCACGTATTCGCAGGCACCGCCGACATGCGTCAGGCCCTGGCGGCTCCAGTCGTTCGCTGTACGACGTGCCACGTCGAGCACCGCGGCGCAGAGGTCAAGCTTGCCGATGTCGACGACCGGGAGTGTGGCGCATGTCACCGCGTGGACAGGAGCGCCGGTGTGCAGCTGACGAGCCTGACACGGCATCCCGAGTTCGCAATTGTTCGCGCCGGCGCGGAGCTCGGAACCGGGCTGCGGTGGTTCAACCACAAGCTGCACCTGCGCAAAGTCGACGACAAGGTCGAGAAGGGAGACGCGAGGTTCAAGGTGAAAGGATGCGAGGCCTGTCACGAACGGGCTTCCGTCGCGCCCGCATTCAATCCGATCTCCTTTGCCCGACACTGCGCGACCTGCCACGAGGAGGACTTGTCCGAGAGCGCCGGCACGCTGCCGGCGGCGATCGTCGCGGCCCTTGGCCCCTTGCCGCGGCCGCTCCAGGCGCGATCCGATCCCGATGATCCCGGCCGCCAGGCCATTGTGGGCCTGAAGCACGCCGATCCCTGGGTGTTGCGAATCGTGAACGGGCTGCGGGCCACCGCGGATCCCGAGGGCGTTGCTGCCGAACGGCTGACCCTCGATCGCCAGGTGGCTCAGCTCGAATTGATGCGCGATTTTGCGTTGGACCCGGCGAGAGCCGCGGCGTGGACCGGTCTCGATCGCATGTTGCCGACCCTCGTGGATCGGCCGCCGCAGAGCGTGTCGGGCTCGCCCGAGGGAGCGCTGCGCGACACCATCCAGGCAGTGGAGTCGTTTGCGAAAGGGATTGGAGAACTGGGGGCACAGGATGGAGCCGCGCAGGCGCTGGCGAATTACGCCGGGCAGGTGAAGCAAGCGGTTCCAGCCGTGGTCGATCGCGCCAGTAGCCCGGCGCCGGCCGGGCTGGGGCTCGCGCCGTTGCAGCAATTGATTGACGCCACCGTCGCTCGCGCGCAGGCGGCTGGGGACCAATCCCTGGTCCAGCGGGCGAGCGCCCTGCGCGCGCGTCTCGCTCAGTTGCCTCAGGCGGCGCGAGAGCAGCGCCCGTCGCTCACGGTCGACAATCGATATGGAGCCCTGCTCGGGGAGCTCCGTGCCCTGGCGGATCCTGGCGTGCGGTCCGAAGTCGACCGGGTGGGTTACCTTGCCCTTCTCGCACAGCAGCAAGCTGTTCCCGGCATCGATCCGACGGCGTATGATCTGCACCGGCAGCGAACGCTTCTGTTGCTCGACGCCGTGCGGCAGACGTTGGCCAGGCTGGCGTCTGGTGCCACGGCGAACCCGGGCATCGAGGGTCTCCTCGCCCGAGTGGACGCGCTTCGGCAGCAGGTTCTGGCACTCTATTACGGCGTTCCGCCGGACGTGGCCACCGCTCGCGCACGATTCTTCAGGGACCGCCAAATCGAGCGAGCCCGCGTCGATTCCGGATTGGACGCAGTGCGCCTTCGACTGCCGGCGCCTGCGCCACCCGTGCAGGATCAAACACCGGTGCAACGACGTCTGGACCAGCTTCGTGGCCGGCTCGGCGTGCTCGGCAGCGCGCCAATGATTGCCGGCGCGATTCGTGCGGCGGAGGCGCGGGGCGCAATCGCCGCACTGCTCGGCCAGGAAGCGCAGGACGCCGAGGAAAACCCGTTGCGGAAGAACCGCTGTACGCTCTGCCACGAGCTCACGCCCGCAGGCGATCAACTGGCGCCGGTGCGGGTTGTGGGGGGGCACTGCTGGTGAATGCGGCTTTCACTCACAAACCGCACGTGACGGACGGCAAGAATTGCGAGACGTGCCACGCGGGGATCCGTGACTCCGCGGCGGCGCGTGACTTGAACATCCCGGGAATCGCCAACTGCCGCACCTGCCATGCTCCCGGCAATGTCGCGGCCAACGCGACCGGGTGCGAGGCGTGTCACAAGTATCACGCGCCTCCCAGATCGGCGTTCATGTGGATACCATGACCGCGCGACTGATTGCCCGGACGGGGAAGGTGCGGGGACTGGATCAACCCGTGTCGGAGCTGTTGAATGTGGGGTCCGGACGGGGGAATCAGCTCAGAATCGACTCGCGCACCGTCTCGAGACGGCACGCGCAGATCGTGAAGAGCGGGACGGAGTACTTCGTCGAGGACCTGGGCAGCCGCAATGGGACATTCCTGAATGGGCAACGCGTCAAACGTTTTCCCATCCGGCATCTCGATGTGCTGTCGATTGGGCCCGACGTGGATCTGATTTTCCTCGAAGGCGGCGTGGCCATCCTGCCGATTGAGAGGCGCGCGAGTCTTAAGGGCAACGATTGCATGGACAGACGGTCCGCTCACCGGGCGTGTAGAGGAAGTTGCGGCGGATCGCGGCCTGCTGCTTGGACGTGGGGGGGAGATGGAGGGGCTGGGCGCAATCTCGCGGCGCCATGCCGTGCTGACCATCAGGGATGACCGCGTGACGATCGAAGATCTCGGATCGGCCAACGGCACGTGGGTCAACCGCGTGTCGATTCGCGCCGTCACCCAGCTCGCAGACGGCGACGAGGTGAGTCTTGCGAACCTCGTCGGCTTCCGGGTGTCGATTCTGAGAACCAGCGCGGGAACCGACGACGAAGAGGGCGGCATGGACCTGCAGGAGACCTTCGCGGTCGATCGTCCTGCCTCGCGGCGTGAGCCGGTCCTGGAACTGCCACGATCGTGGCTGGCGAGTGCGCCGGCAGAATCAGCCCCGCGCGTGGTACCATCCCCGGCGCCGGTCGCGAACACCGACACCGCCGTGCCGCCTGCGCCTGTCGTGCCTGCGCCCGTCGTGGACGACGCGACGAGGGCGGCGCCGCGCGAGCCAGCCATCGCGCCCAAGGTAGTCGTTCCTCTTCGAACGGTTCCAGAAGGCATACAGGAATCATTTCCAGGGGACGCCACGACGGCAGCGCCCCGCGAGCCGGGTGTCGCCCCTCGGTTCGATCCGCCGGCGCTGCCGATGGATGTTGAGCCGTCGACATTTGCGCAGCCTCGCGACCCGGCCGGCGGTGTTCCGGAGGGAGTCGCAGCCCGGGCCAGAGCCGCGCGCGATGCGGTGGGCGCCACGGACGCCGCGCCGATCGAAGCGCGCCCGGTCGACTCGGCCTTGCCCGCGGCGCGGCCGTCACCCGCACCCTCGGTGCCAGGTTCGGGCCGGATATCCGGTCTGCGGCTCGACGGTTCGCAGGACGTGCTGCTCAATCGCGGAACGTTCCTGGTTGGCCGTCATCCGGAATGCGACGTCTACATCGATTCGCGGGATGTCGGTCGACGTCACGCGCAGCTCCACGTGCGCGACGACAGAGTGACTGTCGAAGACCTCGGAACGGCCAATGGGACATTCGTGAATGATGAGACGGTGACGGGCGAGACCGAGGTGCCGGACGGAAGTCACCTCAGATTCGCGACGCTGGAGTTTACGGTCACGTATTGCCGTAGCGAAGGGCAGACGCCATGAACGAGGTTGGTCGGATGTCGCGCGTCTGGCGCGCGCGGTTGATCCTTCTGTGCGCTTGTGGGTGGTTGCACTCCGCCCCGCTCGACGCGCAGGGTACCGGTACCTTGACGGGGTCGGTTGCTGTCCCGTCGTTTCTGCGCGATGAGCGTCCCGAGCCGGACGTCCTGGTCACGCTGGTGGACGCAGCTGGCCAGTCGCGGTCCGCCGTCACCGACGGCGCCGGCCGTTTCGCGTTCACGAGCCTGACGCCAGGCAAGTACACGCTGCGCATCGAGCTGCCGCAGTTTGCGGCGTTCCGGCAGGACGTGACGATTGGAACGACGCCGGCGGAGCCGCTCGCGATACGCCTTCAATTCAAGACAGAGGAGAACACGCCGGACTTCGTGGCCGTCCGCGATCGCTGGCGCATCCGATTCCCGGCATGGCAACGGTATCCGACCGATCTTCCCGGTGAGTACCCGTACGTGCCGGGCGCGGGCTCGATCCCTACGACCAGAACGTTCTCAAGGGCGATCTACCGATTGTTGGCCAGAGCCTCTTTTTCGTGCTGTCGGCCATTTCCGAGACGCCGTTCGAATACCGCACGTTGCCGACGCCGTCCGGCGTCAGCACGGAAAACCCTGGCTCCGAGACGTTCTTTGGCGCCTCGGAACAGTTTGCCGTGCTGCCGAGCGGGATCTTCAGCTTCGAGCTCTTCCACGGCGACGCCGCCTTCCGGCCGAAAGACTGGGCGCTACGGGTCACGCCGGTGTTCAACCTCAACTATGTCGACGTCCGTGAGCGCAACGTGCTGAACGTCTCCCCCGAAGAGGGGCCGACGCGCCGCCGCGAGGACTTCGCGCTGCAGGAAGCGTTCGGGGAGGTCAAGCTGTTCGACGTCGGCTCGAACTTCGACTTCGTGTCGGTACGCGCGGGCATCCAGCCGTTCACGAGCGACTTTCGAGGGTTCCTGTTCCGCGACAACAATCTGGGCGTCCGCGTCTTTCGGCACCTGGGGTCGCACCCGGAACCAATGGAACGTCGCCTACTTCGATCAGCTCGAAAAGGAGACGAACAGCGGGCTGAACCTCTTCGAGCGCCGCAAACAGCAGCGTGCTCATCGCCAACTATTTCCGCCAGGATTTCCTGACGCCGGGTTACACCATCTCCCCGAGCGTTCACGTCAACATCGACAAGGGTGAGGAGTTCTTCTACGACGCCAACGGGTTCCTCGTCCGTCCGTCGCCCATCGGCCTCATCACACCCCATCAGGTGAAGGCCTACTACGCCGGTTTCGCGGGTGACGGCCATTGGGGACGTTGGAACGTCACACATCAGTTCTATCAGGCGCTCGGCGAAGACGACTTCAATGGCATTTCCGGCCAGAAGACCGATATCAACGCGCAGTTCGCTGCTGCGGAAGTGTCGTTCGACAAGGACTGGCTGCGGCCGCGCGCCAGCTTCGTGTGGTCGTCCGGCGACCAGGATCCCGACGACGACGAAGCGCGTGGGTTCGACGCGATTCTGGACAATCCGAACATCGCGGGCGGTCCGTTCAGCTTCTGGAACCGGCAAGGCATTCGGCTGGCCCAGACCGGCGTGGCGCTGGTAGGCCCCAACAGCATCATTCCCTCGCTCCGCAGCAGCAAGACGGAAGGGCAAGCGAGCTTCGTGAACCCGGGACTGTTCCTGTACAACGTCGGATTGGACGCGGAGCTCACGCCGAAGCTGCGCACGACGTCTCAACGTGAGCCTGATGCGATTCCAGACCACGAAACGCTGAGACGGGTGCTCTTCCAGGACGCCGTATCGAGAGATATCGGACTCGACTACAGCGTTGGCGCGCAGTATCGTCCGTGGCTCAATGACAACGTGATCGTGACCGGCGGCATCTCGGTCTTCGGACCGGGCAGCGGCTTCAAGCAGTTGTTGGACAAGGACGTGCTCTATTCGCCGTTCGTTGTCCTGACGCTGGCGTACTGAACGTTCAGCGTGGCGGCGGATGGAAGGAGGCGAGATGGTGCGGGTCCGGATGCAGGATTGGATTGTGCTCTCCGCAGTGCTGGGCTTCAGCGCGACGTTGACCGTGGCGGCGCTCGAGTCTCCGGCTTCGGGAGTGGCGGCCGATCACGTCGCGCGGATGCCGGTTCGCGTGCTCTGGACGAGCCGGACCGGTGGGCCCGCCTCCGCCGGCGGCCCCCACGCGCGCCAGCAGGCAGATCAGATCGGCGCTGAGATCGACCGCCAGGTGGCGTCTGGGAACGGGTGTCTCACCTGCCACCGGCCCGACACGCTGTCGATGCACGAGCTCGAAAAACAGATCTCGTGTGTGGAGTGCCATGGCGGAAACGCAAAAGAGCCCTGGAACCCGAAGAATCCTCAGGAGCGCGTACCCGCGACGCTTCGGACCGGACACCCCCGCGGTTCGCGAGCGAATGGAACGCGCGCACGTCCTGCCGAGCCGGCGCGACATCTGGACGTCCTCGGACAATCCGCAACGCGCCGGCGTCGCGTCGCTCGACGAGTCCGCGGAGTTCATCCGGTTCGTCAATCCTGGCGACCTGCGTGTCGCCGAGAAGACGTGCGGCCGGTGTCACTACGCGGAAAGCGCATTCGTGAAGAAGAGCATGATGACGCACGGCGGCATGCTGTGGGGCGCCGCGCTCTACAACAACGGCTCCTATCCGTTCAAGGATGCGCAGTTCGGCGAGTTCTATCTGTCGGATGGCACGCCGGCGCGCGCCGAAGCGTTTCCGGCGGTCACGCCGGACCAGACACGCACTGAGGGCCTGCTGCCCTTCCTCGGACCGCTGTTCCGGTGGGAGCTGTCACAGCCAGGCAACGTGCTGCGCATTTTCGAGCGCGGGGGCCGCCGGCCGCTGGAGCCGGGAAATCCGGATCCCGAAGAGGAGCCCGGCCGGCCCAAGAACCGTCTGAGCAATCGCGGCCTCGGCACGCTCAACCGCACCGATCCGGTGTTCATCGGATTGCAGAAGACGCGCCTGCTGGATCCGACGTTGAACATGATCGGCACCAACGATCATCCCGGCGACTATCGCGCCTCGGGCTGCACGGCCTGTCACGTCATGTATGCCAACGACGAGTCGCCGGTGCATTCCGCGGCGTACGCCAAGGCGGGCAACCAGGGGTTCACCGAGACGCAGGATCCGATGATCCCGAAGAAGCGCTCGGGACATCCGCTGAAACACGTCTTCACGCGGGCGATTCCGACCAGCCAGTGCATGGTCTGCCACATGCACCCGGGCACGAACATGGTCGTCGAGCTTACCAGGGCTACACCTGGTGGGACAACGAAACGGACGGCGATCGGCTGTATCCGCAAGGTCGTCGATCAAGCGGAGCAATGCCGAGCGGGCAGCGATCGAGAGCCGGAATCCCGAAGGGAGCGCCCTGCGCGGGCTGTGGAGCGATCCGGCGTTCCTGCAGAAGACCGGCAAGCCGGAGTTCAACAACTCGCTGCGCCAGACTGCGATTCGCGGACTTCCACGGTCATGGCTGGCTGTTCCGGGCGGTCTTCAAGCGCGATCGCAAGGGCAATCTGCTCGACGCGGTGGGCAAGGCCATTCCGGATCCGACGCCCGAGCAGCTCACCGACGGCAGTCGACTACACCGACGCGCGTTCGTCCAGCGAGCGTCCGAGCCGCGCTCGAAGATCGCCGGAAGGAGCTCGAGAAGCGCACCGGATTGCCGGTGCACCTGAAGGACATCCATCTCGAACGAGGCATGCACTGCATCGACTGTCACTTCAAGCAGGACGCGCACGGCGACGGAAAGCTGTACGGCGAGCCCCGCAACGCCATCGAGATCACCTGCGTCGACTGCCATGGCACCGTTGCCAGCTATGGGACGCTCGTGACCAGCGGACCGGGTGCGCGAAGGCTGCCGGGCAAGGAGCCCGGATCGGTGCTGCGTGGACGCAACCTGACGGCGGGCGTCGAAGTGGCGCGAACACCGTTCGGTACGGACCGTTTCACGAAGGCTGGCGACGCCATCTTCCAGCGATCGATGGTCACGCCGGGGCTGGAATGGGAGGTCCCGCAGATCAAGGACTCGGTCGATCCGACCAATGCGCGGCGCTACAACCCCAAGTCCTACAACGCCAAGCTGGTGCTGCAGCACGAGCCCGGTGTTTCCGATCTGGTCCGGGCGACCGTTCCGGAGAAACAGGGCGACAAGTTCGCGCATGGCGAGTCGCGCATGACCTGCCAGTCGTGCCACTCGGCGTGGATCACGAGCTGCTTCGGCTGCCATTTGTCGCAGACCGCGAATCAGAAAAAGCCGATGCTCCACAACGAGGGCACGGTCACGCGCAACTGGACCTCCTACAACTTCCAGGTGCTCCGCGACGACGTGTACATGCTGGGGAAGGACGGCAGCGTGATCGGCGGCAAGACGTCGCCGGTACGATCGTCGAGCGCCGTCGTCGTGAGCTCGCAGGATCTCAACCGACAGTGGATCTACTTCCAGCAGCAGACGGTGTCGGCCGAAGGCTACGCCGGCCAGGCATTCAACACGCACGCCCCGCACACGGTTCGCACCATGGAGACGAAGACCTGCACGGACTGTCACCTATCGGACCGCGGCGACAACAACGCGATCATGTCGCAGTTGCTGCTGCTCGGCACGAACTTCGTGAACTTCATGGGGCGGTTCGTGTTCGTCGCGACCGGAACGGGCGGCGTCGAGGCGGTGGCCGTCACGGAGATGGAGGAGCCGCAGGCGGTGATCGGCAGCGACCTGCATCGCCTCGCGTATCCGAAGGAGTTCGCCGCACACGCGAAGCGCCAGCGCGAGCTCACGACTGTCCGTACACCACAGCTCGTCGAACGCGCTCGGCGTGCAGGTGCGCGGCGAGTACGTCTATATCGCCGACGGCAGGGGCGGCTTCAAGGTCTTCGACGTCGCGCAACTCAATCAGAAGGGCTTCTCCGAGAAGATCGTGTCGCGCGCCGGTATCGCCCCTGGGCCAGAACACCAACGTCGGCACGCGCGAGGCGATGGCGGTCGCCGCGCCGTCCACGCTGGCGGTCGATCCGGTGCGGCAACAGCTGCCGGTCAACGAGGAGCAGCCGATTCAGCCCCGTGTATCGGCTACATCTACATCGCGGATCGTCAGGAAGGGCTTGTGCTGTCGACGGCAGCCACGCTGCTCGACGGAAACCCGACCAACAACTTCCTCAAGCGCGCCGCGACCTTCAACCCGAATGGGCAACTGAACGGCGCCGTGAACCTCGCCGTCGCGGGCAACTACGCCTACATGCTGGCGGACCGCGGGCTCGTGGTCGTGGACATCAGCTCACCGCTGACGCCGAAGGTGGTTGGCGAAGTCGGCGCGCCCGCGATTCGCCAGCCGAGGTCAGTGGCCGATTCAGTTCCGGTACGCGTTCATCACCGACGCCGACGGCTTGAAGGTCGTGGACATCACGTTCCCGGATCGGCCACGTTTCGTGCAGAGCGCGACGGTGCCGATTCCCGCAGGCCAACGGGATCTACGTGGCCCGGACTTACGCCTACGTCGCCGCCGGCGCGCAGGGGTTGGTGATCGTCGACGTCGAGCGTCCAGAAGCGCCGACGATCGACCAGACCTTCAACGCGAACGGGGAAATGAACGACACCCGCGACGTGAAGATCGCGATGACCAACGCCAGCGTGTTCGCCTATGTCGCCGATGGCAGAAACGGGCTCCGCGTGCTCGAGATGGTGTCGGCGAACGAGACGGCGGGCGCGTTCGGATTCAGTCCCAAGCCGTCGCCGAAGCTGATTGCGACCTACCACACGCACGAACCGGCGTTGGCCATTTCAAAGGGCCTCGATCGCGACCGCGCGGTGGATGAGAGCGGGAACCAGGTCGCGGTGTTCGGCCGCCGCGGCGGGCGGCCGTTGAACCTCGATGAGATGCAGCGAATGTTCCTGCGCTCGGACGGCAAGGGCGGCAAGGTCGTCTGGACGGTCTCCGAGCAGGATGCCGAGCGCCGTGCCAACACGTCGACGCCAGGCACCGCTGCCATCCAGCCCGATCGCCGTCGCCTCCACCCGCCGCTCTATCCCTCACATCAGGTCCAGCGGCGATGACCACCCTGTCGGATCGGCTGCCAGACGGCCACATCATCCTCGACACGGCGGTCACGCTGCCGCCTGTGCTCGATCTGCTGATCGTCGGCGGCGGTCCGGTCGGGACCGCCTGTGCCTTCCGGGCGAAAGAGCTCGGCATCGCTGCGCTCGTCATCGAGATGGACGACCTGATGAAGCGCATCAGGGACTATGCGAAGGAGAAACCGATCCTTCCCGACTACGGCGGCGGCGACACGATGCAGTTCCCCGCCGGCGGCGATCTCGTCGAACGCGCTGCGCTTCGACCCGATCGACAAAGATCGCATGGTCGAGCACTGGAAGGCGCTGTATCGCAAGCACAGCGTGCCGGCGCAGGTGGGCGTCGAGCTGCTCCGGATCGAGCGACAGCCCGACGGCGTCTGGCGGCCGGACGGCGCGGAATCACTACACGAAAGCAGAACCAGCTGTCGTTTCTCGCGAAGAACATCGTCCTGGGGCTGGGGCGCGGCGTTCCGCGGCGGCTCGACATCCCGGGCAACGTGCAGGATCTCGCCAACCGCTGCTGATCGACGCGCAAGCGTTCGTCGGCGCGCCGGCCTGCGTGATTGGGCGGCGGAACGTCAGCGGCCGAGGCGGTCATCGCGATCTCGAACGCGAAGGCGCAGAGCCGGCACGGACGAAACGCCGGTCTACTGGTCGTACCGCGGGACGCGTCATGCCGAAGGTGTCGCAGGCGCTGGCGCCGGAGCTGTTCGACGTGGTGATGATGCAACGGCAACCTGCGCTTCATTCTCGGCAGCGATCCTGTGGCGGTCACGACGCGCGACGGCGCTGAGTATCTCGTCGGTGCGCACCGCGGTCACCGAACTACCGGGCCATGCCGCGCGAGGTCGTGCAGCTCGAGTTCGCGAAGGGCGTTTTGCGTGGCGTGCATCGGCGCGGATCGTCCCGATCCGCTGCTGCGCAGCGTCGGCGTGGAGTTCGTGCCGAAGGAATCCGGTGACGGGCGATCGGCTGCGTCGTCAGCCCGCTGCTCGAGACGCGCAGCCGGGGCTGTATCGTCGCGGGCGACCTGCTCAGCCCCGACTACCGCGAGACGACGGACTTCGACGCGCACCCGTCCACGTTCAGCACCCGGCCGCGGCGCGGCAACATCAAGGCGGCGATGCGCGATGGCGTCCTGCTCGCAGAGATCGTCAAGCAGCGGCTCGAAGGCAAGCAGGACATCCGGGTCGTGATTGCGCCGGCTCCGCCGCCGGCCCTCCGAGCCGGAGTCGCGCCGGCCTCGCTGACTCCGGATGCCGTGGCCGCGATCCGCGCTGCCGGGCGAGCCGGCGCCGCGGCGGCGCCTCGCGCCGCCGCCGCCGAGTCCCGGCCGGCTCGTGGCGCTGCTCGCCGACGGCACGCCGGCCGACGAGTTCCCGCTCGTCGCGAACGGGGTCACCACGATCGGCCGCGATGGCGCGACGGTGGCGTTTCCGCAGGATTCGATGCTTTCGGATCGACACGCCGCGATTTCGCACGGGCCAGCCGGGCTGGAGCTGCGCGATCTCGGCAGCCAGCACGGCGTGTTTCTCAAGATCCCCGAAGGACGCGGGGTCACGCTCATGCCCGGCAGCATCGTCAAGGCGGGCCGGC
This sequence comes from uncultured Acidobacteriota bacterium, assembly GCA_963771395.1. GTDB lineage: Bacteria > Acidobacteriota > Vicinamibacteria > Vicinamibacterales > 2-12-FULL-66-21 > DATBJJ01. The sequence goes on from CAVYTY010000023.1 coordinate 207,759, forward strand.
AATGGCTGGTCACTCAGGAAGCCGAGAATCCCGCCTCGATCGTGCACTACGACGCCGCCGGGCAAGGAGATCGGCCGTCATCGCGTCGCCGAAGGCGACGACGCTGGTGCTCGGCCGCACCGCGCCGGCGACGATGCTGAGCGCGCGAGGACGGGACGCTGTCGCGTCGCCATGTCTCGTTCTCGCTGGAAGGCGGCCGACTGCTGCTGCGCGATCTCGGCAGCCGCAATGGCACGTTCGTCAAGGTCGATCGGCGCTGGACGCTCGAGGACGGCGACCTGATCTGGCTCGGGCAACCAACTGCTGCGTGGTCCAGGTGGGCGATGGCCAACGGCGCGGGCCGGCCATCGTTCAAGGCAAGGCGGCACCGGCCGGCAACGGCCGCACCACCACCGACAGAGCCGCGCAAAGCCCGGCCGCTCCACGCCCAAATCTGGTGAGCCGTCGGTGACGTTCGGTCCCGGCAAGACGTTCCCGTTCGGGAAGAGCGCGACGCTCCTGGATCTGGCACTCGCGAAGCGCGTGCGAATCAAGTACGAGTGCAAGGTCGGCGACTGCGGGAAGTGCCGCGTGGAGGTGACGTCAGGCGCCGAGCATCTCGACCCGAGGACCGCACAGGAGGAGAAAGCGCTGCGCATGATCGGACACGCTGAGCCCGAGAACAGGTTGGCGTGTCTGGTGAAAGACGTCAGGGGGCCGGTAGCCCTCCAAGTCCCGAAGTAGCGCATTCTGCGCCGACGCGGCCCGCCCACGAACACCTTGAGCCGCAGGCCAGGCGCGGTCTATTCTGGATCTCGCCTGCACCCGCGGCCGAGGCCACAACATGCGAATGACCCTGCGCTCGACCCTGATGTTCCTCATCTGCGCAGTCCCGCTGTCGGCGCAGACCGCCCCGCAGAAACCGCCAAAGAAGGGCGACACCATCATCGTCAGGGGTTGCCTCCGCGGCAACGCAGTCGAGCAGGCGGACGTGCTGATCGAGGACGCGGAAGGTGACGTCACGCAGAACAGCCAGGTTCCGGCGATGACGTACAGGCTGCAGGGGGACAAGAGCGTACTGAAAGAGCTCAAGGACAAGCACGACCGTATGGAGGTCCAGGTCAAAGGGATCCTGAGGTCCGAGCTGTCGCGAAGCGGCATCGGGACCGACGTCGGCCGGACACGAATCACGATCGGCGTAGACCCTCGAAATCCCACGCGAGGTGCGGAACAGCCGCTGCCGGTGCTCGAGGCCAAGTCGTTCGAGGCGACGACTGTCAGCTGCGGAAAGTAGCCTGCCGGAGGTCTTGCATCAGGACGTACGCGGTCGCGGTGAGCAGGACACGGAGTTGACTGGCCCAGAAGCGACGGCAAGTCCCAGGCCACTCCGCGCGCAAGGTTGACATTTCTTGCGAACTTCGCGGGGATCGCGCCGGCAGCCACTTCGCTGCGGTAGCATTCGTTCCACCGTGGCCAAAGCGATTTTTCTGGGGCTCGCCGGGCGCGCAGCGTAGAGGCCGGTGACGCAGGTGCGGCCTTCGACCACCGTGAGCTACCGCGAGCGGATCGCACGGGCCGTCGTGGCGATCGAGTCCGACCCGGCGCTGAACGCGTCACTCGACACGCTGGCCGGGCAGCCTGCCTGTCGCCGTTCCACTTCCATCGCGTCTTCCGGGCCATCGTCGGCGAGAACCCGGCTGAGTACTCCCGGCGCCTGCGCCTCGAGCGGGCCGCGCACGAACTCTTGACGACCGATCGCACGGTCAGCGCAATCGGCGTCGAGGCCGGGTACCCGAGCGGCACATCGTTCACGCGGGCGTTTTCCGCGCGATTCGCGGCGCCGCCGGCGGAGTTTCGCCGGCGCCAACGGGCGCGTGCGGCGCCGGCATCGTCGCGACGGGACGACCTCGCGGGCCGCATCGAGCGCCTCGCGCCGCTGCGGGTGGGGTTCATTCGCCACGTCGGCCCATACGAAGACGTCCCCCCGACGTTCGCGCGGCTCGCTGCGTGGGCGGCCGCCGGACGTCCTCGCGCCCAGGCCGGCAACGGGTTGCTGTTTCTTGGCATGGCCCACGACAACCCCGGCGTGACGCCAGCCGACAAGCTGCGCTTCGACTGTTGCGTCGAGCTGACCCACGCCGCCAAGCCCGCGAACGACATCGCGATACGAGAGCTGCCGGGCGGGATGTACGCCACCGCGTTGCACCGGGGGTCGTTCGACGGTCTCGCCGCCACCTACGCCTGGCTCGCGCGTGAATTCATTCCGCGGGAGGGGCGCACGATTCGCAAGGCTCCCGCGCTCGAGATGTATCTCACCCAGCCGGACCGGACGCCGCCGGCAGACCAATTGACTGAAGTGATGATTCCGGTGCGATGAGTGAACGCATCGTAACCAGGAGGCCACTAACAGGCTGGAGCCGGCAGCGCGAACGTGACTCGGGAATTCGCGCGCGGCTCAGCGCTGACGTCAGGCGTTGAAGGGGAGACCTGATGATGCTCGGTCGCTTGGCATGGCTGGTGGGCGTTGCGCTCTTGGTATTGGTTGTGAACGTCGCGCTCAGCATCTTGTACATGGTCGTTTACGGCCATTTGATCGACCCCGGCCACGAAGAGCAGTACTACCACGACCACATCAAGGTCGCCGCACCGTATTGCAGCATCGTTGCTGGCATTCCGCTGATGTTCTTGGCAGGCTGGTGGGTCGGCGGTTGGTGGGAGGGAGAGTTCGCGGTCAAGGCAGCCTTGGTGGTCTGGTTGACCTACGCCCTCATCGACATAGGCGTGCTGCTGGCAGCGGGACTGACTCCGAGGATCGCCGTTCTGGTCGCCGTTTCGTTCCTGACCAAGCTGGCGGCGGTCTACTTGGGAGCGTTGGTTGCAGGTCGTCGCGCCTAAAACCAAGTTCGTTTCCGGGTCTGCGGAACCCGCGTTTCGGAGCCAACGGCCTGCATCGATCGCGCACGCTCATGAATAGTCCGGGCTAGCGCTCCACCGGCCGTGGGTTGCGTAGAATAGGCGTATGCTCGCCCGTCCGCGCACGCGCGTCGCTTTGGTTTTCGCGTGCACGCTGCTTCTCGTTCTTGCTCACGTCGAGGCCCCCTCCCGGGCGCAGCAGCTCGATCTTCCAGAGCCCCGTAACGTCGCGCCCGGCGTGCTTCTGTATCACCTCGACAGCCCGGCGCTCGTCAACCCGGAGGGCCCCATCTCGATCTGGGTGCTCCGTCTCGATCCACTCCGCGTGGACCTCCAGGCGGCGCTGGCCAACGACGAGATCATGGGCACCGAAACGGTCGGCGGGATTGCCGCGCGTCATCGTCCGGTTGCGGCCATCAACGCCGGCTTCTTTCTACCGAACGGCGATCCGGCGGGCGTGATGACGATCGATGGCCGCCTCGTGAGCGACACGCGCCGGCCACGCGGCGCGGTGGGAGTCTCGAAGGATGCGACCGGCGTCAAGCTCGTGTTCGCGCGGCTGCGAGCCACGGCGTCGCTCGTGCTCCAGAACAGCAGCCCCCCGGGCAACGGCGGCCAGGTGATGGCGACGATCCCGATCGACGGCATCGACACGACGCGGATTCGCGGTCAGCTGATGCTCTACACGCCGTCGTATCACGCCGACACGGACACCGCGAAAGGCGGAGTCGAGTGGGTCATCGACCGGCAGCGCGGACGACTCGTCAGCGGGCCCCATCGCGCCGGCAAGACACGGATTCCGCCGCGGGGCTTCGTGCTATCGTTCGGCGGCGAGATACTCCCCGGGCCGCTGAACCTTCTCGGCCGGAACACTCGAGTGAGGCTCGATGTGTCTGTACGATCCCGTCGAGGGTGAGCCGAAATCCTGGCACATTGCGCAAGATATCGTAGGCGGCGCGGGCCTCCTCATCCGGGAGGGTCGCGACGTCGAGGACTGGAGCATCGAGCGTTTCAACGCGGGATTTGCCGAGAACCGCCACCCGCGGACGATGATCGGAACATCGCCCGACAGCACGATCTGGCTGGTCACCGTCGACGGCCGTCAGCCAGAGCTCAGCGTCGGGATGTCGCTCGTCGAGTTGCGGGCGCTGGCCCGCCGCCTCGGGCTCGTGAACGCGCTCAACCTGGACGGCGGCGGATCGACGACGATGTGGGTGCAGGGGCAGGTGATGAACCGTCCATCGGATCCGACAGGACCACGTATGGTCAGCGATGCGCTGTTGGTTCACAGTGTCAGCGGGCGTTAGCGTTAGCCATCACACAAATGGCCAAGCGGCCACGGCAACAGGAACTTCCTTCGCGATCTTCGCGACTCGTCGTGGCAGTGAAAGTTTAAGAGCCTTTTAACGCCGTGACATACACATTCGGTCCATACACGCTCGACCCCGCGGCGTACCGGTTGCTGCGCGACTCTGAAGTCGTCCAGCTCTCGCCCAAGATCATCGACCTCCTGCTCCATCTCGTCGCTCGACAACCGGCCCTCGTCTCGAAGGACGACCTCTTCAAGGCGCTCTGGCCGGACGTTGCAGTGACCGACAACGCGCTCACGCAAGCGGTGTCAGAGCTCCGGCAGGCGCTCGGCGACGATCCGTCGAAGCCCGTGTACGTCCAGACCGTTGCGCGGCGTGGCTATCGGTTCATCGCGCCGGTGACAGCGACGGCGCCCGCGGCGGCCGTGGTCGCCACAGCGCCGGTGCCTGCGCAGAACGGTGATTCCTTCGAGCGGCTGGCGCAGCAGCCCGCGATAGCGGTCCTCGATTTTGCCAACGTGAGCGGCGACCGCGAGCTGGCGTGGCTGTCCTCGGGCATTGCCGAGACGGTGACCAACGATCTGCGGGCCACGTCGCCGCTGCGCGTCGTCGATCGCATGCGCGTCGTGGAAGCGGCCCGGCGCGGCGGCCCAGATCTCTCGGCGCTCAGGGCCGAGCTCCACCTCGACCTCGCCGTCGTCGGGAGCTTTCAGCGGTCGGGTACGCGCCTGCGGATTACCGCGCGTGTCGTCGATGCCGCGAGTGGTGAAGCGACAGCCGAGGCAAAAGCCGACGGACCGCTCGAGCAGGTCTTCGAGCTGCAGGATCGGATCGTGTCGCAGTTTGCTGAGGCGTTGCGGATCGGGACCAAGCAGCCGCGATCGCTCGGCGACACGAGCAGCCTCGAGGCCTATCGGGCGTTCACCGAGGGGCGTGTGCGGCTGGAATCGCTCGATGCCTCCGAGGTCCCGGCCGCGATCGCCGACTTCGAGCGAGCGATCGAGCTGGACCCGCGGTACGCGGCGGCGCACGTCGGCCTGGCGAACGCGCGGTTCTGGCAGTACGAGATGTCCCGCGCGCGCAACCAGCCGGAGGGGGGCTTGCTGGCGCGGGCGGTCGACCACGTCCGGCGCGCGATCGAGCTCGAACGCGACCTGGCCGACGCGTACGCCACGCTCTCGTTCCTTCTGATGAGCGGCGGTCGTGCGGCCGAGGCGTTGACGGCGGCGCGCCGTGCCGTCGCGCTCGAGCCGCGCTACTGGGGCAACCAGTTCCGCCTCGCACACGCCGCCTGGGGCGAGGAGCGGTTGCAGGCGCTCGGTCGCGCGCGCGATCTCTACCAGGATTTTCCGTTCGTGCACTTCGAGATGGCGATGGTGCACATCGCGCGGGGCCATCTCGATCGGGCCGAGCCCGTGCTGCGCGAGGGGACGGTCGTGCAGGATCGGCAGGCCGATCGGAAGCAGCGATATCCGGCGAAGGGCCTGCACTGGCTGCTTGGCCTGGTCCGGCTGGCGTCAGGGGACACGGGCGAAGCGAAGAAAGAGTTCGAGCGCGAGATCTCGTCGGGGACGTGGCAGCTGTACGGCCGCGAATTCGCGATGAACGCGCACGACGGCGCCGGGTTCGCACACCTGGATGCTGGCGCGCCCGAGGCGGCGATCGAACAATTCAAGAGTGCGCTCGAGCTCTTTCCCGATCACGCGCGCTCGCTGGTCGGACTTGGCGCCGCACTCGCCGCGGCCGGTGACGCGGCCGCCGCCGAGGATGCGCTGGCGACGGCCACGACCGCGATTGACGCGCTAAGACGAGGCGGACGCGCGAGCGAGGCGACGCTGGCCGAGGCCATGCGCCATGCCGTCGGCGGCGACGCGGACCGCGCCTTCGAAACGTTGCACGCGCTCCTGGACAAGCCGGACGTGCCATTTTCCGGCTGGACCATCCCGATCGAGCCGCTTTTCAAGCCTCTCCGCAAACATCCAGAGTATCAACGGGTTACCGGCCGACTCGCCGAGCGCGCCCGCTGAGCTTCACCCTTCTTCACCCGCTTTTGGACTTCTCAGCTCCTCGCCGGTGCGGTCTGCTTGTCGATCTTGTGTGGCGTGTTGGTCGTGCACGCCTGGCCGCTCTGGACGGGCCAGTCGGTGCTGCTGCCAGTCACGCCGGTCGACCCGAGGGATCTCTTCCGCGGAGAGTACGTGCGGCTCGCCACGCCGGCGACGCGGCTGACCGTGCGCTCCGACCGTCAGGCCCAGGCGGGCGCATTGGCCGTGACGCCGATCGGCTCGTGGTGGTCCGAGCTTCCGTCCGATCCGGCCGATCGCTACCGAGCCCTCATCGGGCGGGTCGTCTACGTGCAGCTCGAGCCGCGCGGCGACGCGGGCGAGTCGCAACCCGTGAGCATCTCGATTGCGCCGGTCGCCGATCGCATCAACCTGCGCGGGCGCGTCAGCCGGTACGACCAGGACGGGCAGCCGCTCGAGGTCGATTACGGGCTCGATACCTACTTCATGCAGGAAGGAACGGCAAGACCGGTCGAGGAGGCGCTGCGCGCGCGCCGTCGCGAGCAGATGGACGTCGCCGTCACCAGCTCAGGCCACGCGAGGATCCGCCGGCTTCTGGTCGATGGCGCAGCCGTGGGACGGTGACGTCACGGCCCGGGGAAGCATCGGCTCTGCGCGACACCGCCCTCGAGGACCGGTGTCCCGGACGGCAGGAGGCTGCTTCGCGCGAAGATGATGGAGCGGCCGCCGCGGTAGGCCGGCGTCCACATCGGAGACGACATCAGGTTGCTCACGAGCGGCAGCTCGTTCGGTATCCACACATAGTCCGCGTGCAGCGAGTCGAGGTACGCGAGCCCATTCTCCATTCCGAGGTACATGTCGAGATGCAGGTCGACGATGCGCTCGGAATACACCGTTTCGCGCCGGCCATCCATCGACACGCGCAGGTCGCCGGACTTGTGCCAGATCGCGTACTGCCCCCAGTCGAAGAACGTCACCATGCGTCCCCTGAGCTGTCGGTTCCGCACGAACTCCATCGCCCCTGATTCCGGCATTGTCGAGGACGTGTGAACGTCGATGCACCGGACGTTGTTCCTCAGCAGAGGGACGGCCACGGCGAGTGTGACAAGGCCCAACACGGCCATGACGGCTGTCGCGCGCAGTGACGGGTTCGGAGCTGCTTCTCCGCGGCGCTCCCTGTGAAAGGCCCGGATCAGATCCGGCGCCAGAAAGCCGACCGTCGACAGCGCAAAGAAGGTGTCGAGCCGGCTGACCTTGAACGAGGCAACTCCCCAGAACAACGGGACGACGAGGGCGTGCAGCCGCGAGACGCGATCAGCTCGCCTGAGCGCCACGATCACCAGCAGAACGAAGAGGGCCCAGACGCCAAACGTCGTGAGCTCGCCGGTAACCGGGCCCCACTCTGGAATGAAGCGCCGCGAGATGCCCACCGTCTCGGCGAGAAAGCGCCAGAGGCCGGGGCCGTAGGGATTAATCAGCGTTGCCGCGAGCGATGCCGCGCCGGCGCCCCAGAGAATCGCGAGCGGCCTGACGTATCCCGGACCCTCACTCCTGATGGTCCACGTGCGCGCGGCGCACCAGAGCACCAGGGTTCCGCATCCGACAAGCCATCCGCCGTGCACGTTGGCCCAGAACGCAAAGAGCGGCGGCGCCAGCCACAGCGCGGCCGGACGTTTCTCTGACCGCCGCAGCAACAGGACGAGCACCGAGAAGCACAGCACCGAAAAGAGCTGCGGCCGTACCTGCTGAGCCCTGGGCAGAATGCCGCCGAGCGCGAGCGTCGTGACAATCGCCGCCGGTCGCAGCTCCGCACCGTCGCCCGTGACAATCCGCCAGACACAGAGCAGCGACAGCGCGATGAACGTCAACTTCAGGAGCACCAGGCCGGCATCGCCAGCCGTCCGGTACGCCGACGCCATGATGATCTCCGACAGCCACTCATGATTGGTCCACGGTTTGTCCGCCGTGAACGAGTACGTGTCGGGCAGGCGGATCGTCGCGCTGTCGATGATGTCTCCGCCGAAGCGTACGTGACCCCAGAGGTCCGGATCGGCCCTGGTCAGCGTGACGAAGCAGAGGACGATGAGCAGGGCGCAGCCCGGCAGGATGGCACGATGGAACGACCGGGTCTCGTGAGTCATTGACTCGAGTAGACGACCTTCGAGATCGCGGCCATCAGCGCGGCGCTCTCCTTCCGCTCCTGTATCCCACGCACCAGCAGCACCAGCACATACGGCCGTTTCGCAAAGACGATCCCGGCGTCGTGATGGATGCGCGTGATGTTGCCGGCCTTGTGGGCGACCTCGATGCGTGGCGGGCCGGCCGGGAGACCCGCCGGAATGGCGTCGTTGACCATCTGACGCTTCAGCACCGCGATCATCGCCGCGTCGGCCTTCGGATCGACTGCACGGCCGTGTCCGAGTCGTTCGAACAGCACCAGCAGCCCTCGCGCCGTCGTCGAGTTGTTCAGACCCTTGTCGAACGCCTTCTGATCCTCGACGCCGCGCAGGACCTGCATGCCCGCGGCGCCGAGCGCCGTGACCGTCGCCCTGATCTTTTCGACGCCGAGCTTCTCGATGAGCAGGTTCGCCGCGAAGTTGCTGCTGACCGTGATCATCGCCTCGTTGAGCTGTTCGAGCGTGAGCGTCTTGCCGGCCGCCGCGTAGATCGTGATGTCGGAATCGTCGCCCGCGCTCAGTTTGTACGGGCTCCCGTCGACGATGCTGTGAAACTCGTTGCGGATCTCGAGGGGCGCATCGAGCGAGACCGTGCCCGCCGTCGCCTGCCGGAAGAGCTCAATCATGACCGGCACTTTCATCGTGCTGGCGGCATGGAAAGGCTTGTCGGGATCGATGAGGACTTCGGAGCGTCCATCGAGGGTGCGGAACGCGACGGCGACTTCGGCCCCGCTCGCCGCAATCATCGACCGCAGCGTGGCCTCGAGCGCTGTCCGCCGAGAGCCGTCCTGCGCCGTCGTCAGGACCGACGTCAGCAGGACGCCGGCCGCAAGCGCGAGACCAGGAGCCATGAGCGCTGAATTTGCCATGTTGACTGTCGACTGAGACTGTCGACTGAGCTGTCGACTGGAACTGCCGACTGAGACTGCCGACAGTGACTGCGGACTAACGACTGCCGACTAACGACTGACAGTGTTCGGCCAACCCTCCCCACGTCTCCGGATCCTGCGCGACGAGCGTGGCGAAGTACAGCGAGACATCGTCCTCGGGGAACGTCGAGAGGAGCGCAGCCGCGGCCGTGCTCAGTTTGGCCGGGTCCTGGCCAGGGAGCGTCTCTTCCGCGATCAAGCCGTTCTCGTGCGCGATGCCGAGGCTGTCGAGGAACGCCGACATCATCGGCCGCTGCCGTTCCAGGTGGTAGGCGACCATCGCCCGGGCCACGATCGAATCCGAGATCGTAGGGAGTGTCGATAGATACTTGATGCGCTTGGCTGCCGGGAGCGCGAGCACGCTCTTCGTCCTGAACTTCATGTGCAACGCGATCGCCGCGATGGCCTCGGCCTGCTGCTCAGTCGACTGCTCGTCGTCCCAGAACGGCTCAGCTACCGCGAGGCGCCGCTCGGGCGACAGGCGCTTCCACACGCGGGTGGGCCGGAAATCGCTGAAATCCTGTTCCATGTCGCCGATCTTAGCGTAGTTCCCCCAACGGATCGCTGATGCGTTCCGTCTAAGCTCACTGATCCCTCGATCGTTTTCACGGGACGCGGATCGCGGATTCGGACCAGGGTCGGTGGGGCGCGGGTCACGCGGATTCAAACCAGGGTTGACGGGACGCGGATCACGCGGGTTCACATCGGGTCGACGGGACGCGGATTGCGCGGATCACGCGGATAAGGTCAACGATCATGTTCAGGGCAGCTATGTTCGAGACACTCTGGCAGGATCTGCGCTTCGGGGCACGGACGCTCTTCAGGAGCCCCGGTTTTGCCGCGATCGCGATTCTGACCCTCGCACTCGGGATCGGCGCCAACGCTGCGATCTTCAGCGTCCTCAACGCCGTGCTGCTCCGACCGCTGCCGTGGGCCGAGCCCGGCCGCGCGGTGATGATCTGGAGCAAGTGGACGGCGTTCGACAAGACGTGGGTGGCCGAGGGCGAGGTCGTGGACTATCGCAAGCGCAGCCAGGCGTTACAGGAAATCGCGACCTGGAGCGAAGGCCAGGTGAACCTCACCGGGGAGGGCGAGCCCGAGCGAGTCGCCGGCGCTCGTGTCAGCGCCAACACGTTCTCGACGCTCGGCGTCGCGCCGATGATCGGTCGCACGTTCACCTCGCAGGAAGATCTCCCCAACGGTCCGAGGCTGGTGGTCCTCGGTTACGGCCTCTGGAACCGGCGGTACTCGTCCGACGCCTCGCTCATCGGACGATCGATTCTCGTCAACGGCAACGCCTTTGAAATCGTGGGCGTCATGCCGCCAGGCTTCGTCCTGCCGACCGACTTTCGCAATCCCGAGCCGAGTCAGCTCTGGACGCCACTGCAGATGAATCCGGCTGATACCAATCATGGAAGCCATGGTCTGTACGCGGCCGGCCGCCTCAAGCCGGGCGCCACGGTGCGACAGGCGGCTGACGAGCTGCATGGGATCGCGCGCGCGATGACGAGCGAAGGGCTCTATCCGGTCCAGATGCAGTTCGACACGGTGGTCCTGTCGCTCGAAGACGAGGTCGTCGGCTCGGTCCGCCGCTCGATCTGGTTGCTCTTTGGTGCCGTCGGATTCCTGCTGCTCATCGCCTGCGCGAACGTCGCCAACCTCCTGCTCGCGCGCGCGGAAGCGCGCCAGCGGGAGATGGCCGTGCGGGCGGCGCTCGGCGCCAGCGGCCTGCGGGTGCTCGGTCAACTGCTCACCGAGAGCCTGGTGCTCACCGGCGTCAGCGCCATCGTCGGCCTGGGTCTGGCGTACGCCGCCGTGCGCTTCGTGGCGTGGTGGAACCCCGCCGACATCCCGCGCCTCGGCGGCGTCGCGCTCGACGTGTCCGTCCTTGTTTTCACGGCCGTCGTGGCGCTGTTCACGAGCGTGCTGTTCAGCCTCGCGCCGGCCGTCCGTGCCCTGCGGATCGACCTGACCGACTCGCTCAAGGACGGCGGGCAGAGCGTCTCGAGCGGCGGCGCCCGCCAGCGTTTTCGCAACGCATTGGTCGTCGTGCAGATGGCGCTGGCAGTGTTGCTGCTCGTCGGCGCGGGCCTGATGCTTCGAAGCCTCTGGTCGCTCCAGCGCATCCCCATCGGTTTCGATCCGTCGAACGTGCTGACGATGAGGGTGTCGCTGCCGGCGACGAGTTATGCGAGCCCCGAACAGGTCGTCGGGTTCTACGAGAGGCTCGTCGACCGTGTGCGAGGGCTGCCAGGCGTGCGGACGGCGGGTGCGGCGAGGCTGCTTCCTCTTGGTTCGACCATCGGCGACTTCGGCCTCATGGTGGAAGGCTACGTTCCCACACCCGGCACGAACGCGAAGGGCGACTGGCAGATCGTCACCGACGGCTACCTCGAAGCGATGGGGGAGCGGCTCGTCCGAGGCCGTACGATCACGCCGGCGGACACATCCGACGCTCAGTTGGTCGCGCTCGTCAACGAAGAGTTGGCGCGCCGCTACTTTGCGGGGCGGGATCCGATCGGTGGCCGCCTCAAGATCGGAGGAGACCCGAGCCGTCCATGGGTCACCGTCGTGGGCATTGTCGCCGACGTCCGGCACAACGGGATCACGGAAGTCATCAAGGAGAAGTTCTATGTGCCGCACCGGCAGTGGCACAAAAGCGTCGGCAATCCGATCCGCAGCATGGCACTCGTCGTGAAGACAGCCACGGATCCGACGGGACTGATTGGTCCCATCCGCCGGGAAATTCGCAACCTCGACGCGAACCTGCCCGTCGCCAACGTGCAGACGATGAGTGAGGTGGTCGGCGCGACCCTGTCGAGCCCGCGGTTCACGGGCTTCCTCCTCGTCACGTTCGCCGTCATCGCGCTCGCGCTGTCAGCCATAGGCATCTACGGCGTGCTGTCGTACCTCGTCAGCCGGCGCACGCGCGAGATCGGCATTCGCCTGGCCATCGGCGCGGGACGCGCGCAAGTGCTTCGCATGGTGCTCGGCAACGGGCTGACGCTCGCGCTTGCGGGGGTAGTGCTCGGCCTGGGCCTGGCGCTCGTCGTCGCGCGCTTCATGGGCACGATGCTGCACGGGGTTGGCCCAGCCGACCCGCTGACGTTCGTGTCGGTCGGCGTGACGCTGTCGGGCGTCGCGCTGCTGTCGAGCCTCGTGCCCGCCTGGCGGGCCACGCGCGTCAACCCGGTCGTGGCGCTCAAGGCCGAGTAGCCGGGCATCCCGCCTCGATCTGATACGATCGGACGAATTGATGTCGTCCGATCGTCTCTTCACCCCGCATTTTTTTGTCATGTGCGGGTTCACGTTCACGGTCTTCCTCTCAGCGTTTCAGCTCCTACCGACCGCGCCGTTCCACATTCTCGATCTTGGCGGGAGCACGTTCGCGTCGGGCCTCTTCCTGGGCTTTCTCACCTACTCGTCGGCCGTCTCGGCGCCTCTGACTGGAGCGCTGGCCGATCGGTTCGGTCAGCGCCGGATCCTCGTCGTGTCGAGCCTGGCGCTCGCGGCATTCTCGATCGCCTACGCGGTGATCCCGAGCTATCGCGTGGTGCTGGCGCTGGTGATAATCCACGGCATCTTCTGGTCGGGCCTGCTGTCGGCGTCGGCGGCCTACATGACGAGCCTGCTGCCAGAGCACCGGCGTGCGGAAGGCATCGGCTATTGGGGGCTGTCGACCGTCGCGGCGATCGCCGTCGCGCCGACGATGGGCTTGTGGATCTACAAGCGCGGCTGGGTCTGGCTCTGCATCGTCGGTGCGGTCCTCAACCTCGTGATGGCCGGCATTGCGTGGAATTTGAGGGGAAACGGCGCCGCGCGCGTTCTTGGCGCCCCAAGGCCGCTCCAGCGTCGCGGTCTGCTCGAGTGGCGCGTGCTCATCGTGTCAGTCAGCCTGTTCCTGTACTCGTTCGGCTACGGCGGGATCACGAGCTTCACCGCCCTCTACGCGGACGCAAACGGCGTCACGCCCAAGAGCCTCTACCTGACCGCCATGGCCATCGTGGTCCTGTGCACGAGGCCGATGGCTGGCCGTCTGGGGGATCGCTTCGGATACAGGCGGGTCTTCGTGCCATGCCTGGTGCTGATTTGCCTCGGCCTTGGTTTGCTGGCGGTCGGCGGGACGCGTGGATGGCTGATCGCGTCCGCCGTCGTCTTCGGCGTCGGCTTCGGCACCGCCTATCCCGTTTACGTGGGCTACGTGATGCAGGGAGTAGACGCCGACCGTCGCGGCGCCGCGTTTGGCGCCATCCTCGCCGCGTTCGACACGGGAGTCGGCACCGGGTCGACGTCGATGGGCTATCTGATACAGCACTACGGATTCGAGTTTGCCTTCGGGTTCGCCGCCGTGCTGTCAGCGCTGGCGCTGCCGTATTTCCTAGCGGCCGACCGATTCGTGCGGCGCGCGGCAGCGAGACGAGGAAACGGAGACGGAGCAGGACGGAGTTAACGGGTTCAACACGAAGGACCGGAGCCGAACGAAGACGCGCGGAGACAACGAGCTTCTACATGCAGCGCGCGCTGGTCGCACCGCGCTACGCGACCAGCGAACTCTCAGAAATGCGCAGCTGCGTGGCCCTGACTGAACGCGGGCTGCGACACTGAGACTGCTTGCACCGCGCGAAGCGCGGTTGGGCCGATTCGAGGAGCCGGGATCGCAAGCACCGGTGGGATGCAGTGGTGCTTGCAATCCCGGCTCCTCGAACCGGCCCTGACGCCGGCTTGCAGCCGGCGTGCAAGCAGTCCGCTGCGAGACAGCCTCCGTGCGTCTTCGTTCGTCTTCGGTCCTTCGTGTTGAACCCGTTATCTCCGCCTTCTCCGTCTCCTCTCACTCCGTCTCCTCGAACTCCGTCTCTTCGAACTCCGTCCCCTCGAACTCCGTCTTCTCGAACTCCGTCTCCTCTCCCAACCTCCACCTCAGAACCCGAAGCGCGCTCCCAACTCGATCTTGCGAGCGGGACCGGCCGACGTGGGATCCGTGAAGAAGGGCGACGTCATCACTCCGCTGTAACCCGTGAAGTTCGTGTGGTTGAGGATGTTCGTCCCCGCGACGTAGAGCTCGACGCGCCACCGCTTGTCGTCGGCGCCACCGGAGAAGCCGCCCATCGGCGTGTCGCCGACACCGCCCGCGCGAATCATCACAATCTGGGGCCCGCCCGCGCCGTCGGCGCCCGCCCGCTGGCCGAACCCGAACGTGTAGCTCAGGCGGGCGCCGAGATCCCAGCGATCCGACGCTCTCGCCGCGTTGCGGCCGATGCCGGACGGCCGATCGTTGCTGACCGTGTCGTTGTTGTCGTCTTGGCCCGTAGTGATGTTGTAAGGCGGCGCCGAGTTGCCGCTGAAGCTCGTCGCGAGCTTGAAGCCCTTCCATAGATTCATGTTGAACATGCCCGACAGGCGATGCCTGACGTCGGCCTGCGTCGGACCCCATTCGGCGCCGGGGTCGAAGCTGTCGACGGGCAGGCTGAAGGCGCCATCGGTATCGTTCATGGCCTTCGCCAGCGTGTAATTCACGAAGAGAAACGTTCGATGCCACGGAAGGTTCAGGTTGAAGCCCGTGTTCAAGAAACTGCCCTGCGAGCGCGCGGTGGACTCGATCTGCGTGACGTTGCCCCAGTGTGGGTCCGGGCGACTGCCATCGGCGAGCGGCGCGTTGATGTTTCGGCCGCGGAAGAGGTCCGATCCGCGGGCGAAGCTGTAGCCCACGTTAACGCGGCCGTATTTGCCGACGATCTGTTCGACTCCGACGTTGGTGCGGAACGTCCGCGGGAGCGTCAGGGCGGCGGCCTGCAGATACCGGCTCGCCGGAAGCACGACGACATCGCCGCCGACGAACGGGTCCGGGAACCCCGGGTTCTGGACGACAAGGTCAGTCTGCCGAGTCCCGTCGACGCGCAGCGTCTGCTCGTAGAACTGCGAGTCGTACCAATCGTAGAAGATGCCTGCGCCGCCACGAATCGTCGTCTTTCCGCTCTTGAGCGGCGACCAGGTCATCCCGAAGCGCGGCGCAAAGTTCAGGTAGTCGTCGGTGTGCGTCTGGACCTCGTAGCGAAGACCGACGCTCATCGACAGGCTGCGCGCCACGCGCACGTCGTCCTGCACGTAGCCGCCGAACTGCGCGTGCGAGTACTCGACGAGCGGATTCCCGCTCCGCTGCGTAAACGTCGTCGGACGCCCGGCGTCGAACGCGTCGAGGCTGGCGAAGGTGAACGTCCCCCCCATGTTGCGGGCGTCGTCGCTGCGATAGCGGCCCGCTTCGAGCAGGAGACCCGCGCGAACCGAGTGCCGGCCCCTGGCGTAGTCGAGATCGGTCGCGAGCTCGATGTCGGTGCCGCGGCGCCCGCCCTCGATCTGTGCGCCGCCTGACGTGAAGGCGTCGAGGACCTGCAGCGTCGGCGCATCGGTGAGCGAAGACGATTCGTTGGTCTGGTGGCGCACCTGGAAGCGCGTTTCGTTGAAGAAGTTCCGGCCCACCGGACCTGACTGCGACAGGCGGAACACGTCCTCGGTCGTGTCGCGGGAGTATGCGCGTGCGGGAAGATCGTAGTCGCCGACGCCGAGGTTGCGGCTGCTGGTGCCGTTGCGCTGATAGCTCGCGCGCAGCGTGTGTGACTTGGTCAGCGCATGGTCGACCCGCGCCGAGAAGTTCGCGCGGTCCGCAGGGCGGCGGACGCTGCCCGCGACGTTCTGCTCGGGCAGCGCGGCGTTCAGCGTCTTCGAGTCAAATGCGTTGACGCCGTTGCTCGTGAAGGAGAACCCCGTCCGGTCCTTCTTCAATGTTCCGCTCAGCGTGAACGTGCCGTTCTGCTGCTGCTCGGGTGCCTGTCGCGGCGCGAAGGCGTTCCGGGCGTTCATGGCTTCGTCACGAAACGTGAAGTCGACCGATCCCCGGAGCGGGCCGCCGCCCGGTCGCGTCACGATGTCCACGAAGACCAACCCGCCGCCATGGTTCTCTGCCGCGAACAGGTCACGACGGAAGCGGATCGACTGTATCTGCGACTTGGGCGGGAGCCGGCCGCCGCGGAACCCGTCGACTCGAATCGTCGCGCCCGGCCCCCCCATCTCCTTCAAGGCCGCTTCCATGTCGTCCGGATCGTCGGGCAGTGCCTCAATCTGTTCGCGCGTGAGCAGGTTCCCGAACGAATTGCCGCGCGGGTCGAGCGCGCGGTCACGCGGGTCCTGACCGACCACCACGTCCTCCGAGACCTTGGCGATGCCGAGCTTCATCTCGCGCCGCGTACTGCTGCCGGCACGCAAACGCAGGTCGTCCAGCTGCTTTGGCTCGAACCCCGGGAACGCCGCGCGAACCGAGTACCGCCCCGGCACGAGCGTGGCGAATGCCGCCTCGCCGCGTTCGTCGGTCACGATCTCGAGAGCCTCTCCCGCGGGCTCGGTTGGCTGAATCGTGACCCTGGCATTGACGATGACGGCGCCCGTCTGATCGGAGACCGTGATGCGCAGCGCTGCGTCGCGAGCCGTTTGCGCGAATCCGGGCACGACCCCGGCGAGCGCGAACGTCGCCATCGTGAGCAGGCATCGAGCGAGCGAGGCCGGCGTGACCACTGAAACGTGTGTCATCTCTTTGATCCGTGTTGTCTCTGAGGCCCGGTGCGGTTCTCCGAGTGTTCGCGGCTCAGGTTGCCCTCCGGCTCTAACTTCCCACCCTGAAGCGATCGGTCTTGAACGCCGGGTTCACCTTGTAGCTGGTGATGTCCCACTCTTCCGTGGTCTTCGCGCCCGTGCCGCGACTGATGCGGTGGGGAAGCGAGACGCCGTCGACTTTGCGGTAGTCGGAGAAGAACAGCCTGTACTCGACGAGCTTCGGTGGCGTGGCCTCCGCCTCCTTGCGTTGCTTCTCGATCTCTTCCTGCTGCTGCGGCGACAGCCCGGCTAGCGGCGAGGTGCCGGCCGGCGCGGCTGCGGTAGCCGGAGCGCCTGCAGGGTGAGCCGCGCCGCCTGGCACGACGATCGGCGCCGAACTGCCGCCGCGTCCGCTCGCCGCGTCGCGCGTCATCGTGCGCATGACCATCCGTGGTTCCGGCTCCATGTAAGTCAGCATCAGCGGCAGGTGTGTCTCGGCATCCACGAACAACCGGGCCTTGAAATCGTCGGGCCCGCTGACGTCGATGATGTCCGCCCTGCCGTCGGGAGACTCCGCTTGACCGCCGTACCGGGTACGTCGCGGCGAACCCGGGCTGCGTGCCGCCGGTGAGGCCCAGATACAGGCGCGCGAGATCGGTCTGACTGCGCTTGAGCGCAGCCTTCGCGCGCGTAGGATCGGCCGCGGGATTGTCAACCCGGATGTTCATACCAGGGCTGTTCGGGACGACTTCCAGAAAGGGCCGCGGCCCCTCGAAGCCTTCCGTGCGCGTCATCGCAAACGCTGCGCTGCCGATGTCGGTCCGCAGGTACCTGTCGGGAAGGTCGAGATCGATTTCGATCTTGCCGGTTGCCTGCTGACTCGTGCCGGCCGCGCCGCGCCGCCGCCCATCATCACGAACGTCATGCTCCCGCCGCCGCCGGGCCCTGCCGAGAGCTCGCGGCGATAGTCGGCCCGAAGCGACAGCCCCTTCACGCCGGCGATCTTCTGCTCGCCGCCGAGCGCCTTCCGTACTTCTGCCATCACCGAGGTCGCCTTGGCATCGGCCTGCGCCAGCGCCTGCTCGTAAGCCGCGAAGCAGGTGGCGACAACGAGTGCCAACGCCGCGCCGCTCTTCCAGCTGTGGTTCCGCATAGGGTGTCCTCTCTCTGCCATGTCTCTCACGTGCCTTGGCTTCATCGCGTGGTGCATCTGATGAACGATCATGAGCGCCCAGGCGCAGCCAATGGTTAAGAGCACGCTAAGAGTTTGTTAAGGAAGTAAAAACACGCGGCAGAGGGCCGGCGATCGTGTCGAGCGCCGTATTGGAGGTGCTAGACTCGCCTTCATGTGGAGGCGTTTCCGGCCACCGCTCACCGTCGTGGCTCTCGCGCTGCTGGGCCTGATCGCCTTGCTGGCGGTGCTGCAGTATCGCTGGCTGGGGCAGATCAGCGACGCGGAGCGCGCGCAGCGGCGGACGACGCTTGCCGCGGGTGCACTGGAGTTCGCGCAGGACTTCGACCGCGAGGTCACGCGGGCGTACCTGCTCTTCCAGACCGATTCGCCGATGGCGCTGCAGGAAGACGACGAGGCGCTCGAAGCCCGGTTCTCGGCCCGCTACGATCGATGGCAGGCGACTGCGCGCTTTCCACGGCTCTTGAAAGAGTTCTACGCCTTCGCGCAGGATCAACCGGATCGCGCCGTGCTCCGCCGGTTCAATCCTGCGACGCGCCGGCTCGAGCCGGTCGATTGGCCCGAGGCGATGAGCAAGTGGAGCGAGCAGCTCACGCCAGGCACCTGGAAGGACTCGTCATCTGCGGGCAACAGCTTTTTCATCCGGCGCATGCCCGCGGCGATCTGGGAGAGCGCGCCGGCGATTGTCGTCCCGACGCCGGTCATTCGCTTCGGCGAGTCGAGGCCCGGCGCACGGATGGCCGCGGCGATGTCGTACTCGCTCCTCATGATCGACCGCGACTACGTCGCGCGCGAACTGCTGCCGTCCCTGGCCGAGCAACACTTCGGGCACCGCGGCGGCGAGGGCAGCGCCCTTTCTGGTCTCGACTTCAAGGTCGCCGTCGTCAGCCGGGCGATACCGAATACGTTCGTGTTTCAGTCCACGCCGTCCTTCGCTCCTGTGCTCGACGCGCCGGCCGACGCCACGGCCGATCTCTTTCAGGTCCGTACCCAGGACTTCCCGCCGCTCGCCGCCGAGGTCCGCCGGTTCACGGCATTGGCAACTCAGCACGGTCCCCCGGCTATCACCGGTACGGCTCGCTTCTCCATCACGGAGAGAACCGAGGCGCGCCCCCTGTCGATCGTGATTCAACCAGGGTCCGGCGTCGGCCCCGGCATCGCTCCCGGTGCCGTCGAGACGAGCAGGACCACCGAGACGCGCATGACGGCCGGCATCTCTTCTCCGCACTGGAAGCTCGTCGTGACGCACCCGTCCGGCTCGCTCGAAGCCGCGGTCAGCTCCCAGAGACGACGGAATCTGGCGATCAGCTCGAGCGTGCTGGGCCTGCTCGGGGCGAGCATGGGCCTGCTGGTCCTGGCGACGCGGCGCGCACAGCGGCTTGCGAAACAGCAGATGGAGTTCGTGGCGGCAGTGTCGCACGAGCTTCGCACACCGCTGGCCGTGATCCGCTCGGCGGCCGAGAACCTCGCCGACGGAGTCGTCCACGACGAAGGGCGCATCCGGCGTTACGGCGAGCTGATGCGGACCGAAGGCCGGCGCCTGACCGAGATGGTCGAGCAGATCCTGGAGTTCGCCGGCATCCAGTCGGGCCAGCGGGGGTTTGCGCTGCGGCCCGTCGCGCGTCGGGCCGCTGCTGCACGATATCGTCTCGGCTTCGTCGGCGCTGATCGAAGGGGCTGGATTGGCGGTCGACTTCGACATACCGGTTGATCTGCCACCGGTCCTCGGCGACGAGCCGGCGTTGCGGCGAGTGTTTCAGAACCTGATCGACAACGCGATCAAGTACGGCGCCGCCGGTGGGTGGATTGGTGTGAGCGGCAGGAAATCGGGCTCAGAGGTCAGCGTCACGGTTGCCGACCGCGGCATCGGGATCGAGCGGGCGGACCAGGCGCGCATCTTCGAGCCGTTCTATCGCGCGGCCGATGTCGTCGCCGCGCAGATGCAGGGTGCCGGGCTCGGGCTGAGCCTGGTGCAGCGGATCGTCGCCGCGCACGGCGGGCGGGTGACGGTGAAGAGCGCACCCCGCGAGGGCAGTGCCTTCACCGTGCATCTCCCGCCGCGCACGAGCGATCCGGCGAGCCGCGCCCGTCAGCCATCCGACGATCGTCCTCTCCCCGACGCCGCGCCCGGCGTCGAGGCCTTCAAACACTCGTGAAGCGCCTGCTGCTCGTCGAAGACGAGCCGGGGCTGGTGCTGACGCTCACCGACCGGCTGACGCGCGAGGGCTATGCGGTCGAGACGAGCGCCGACGGCGAGAGCGGCCTCGGCGCGCAGCCGCCGAGGCGTTCGATCTGGTCCTCCTCGACGTCATGCTGCCGCGCCTCGGCGGGCTTCGACGTGCTGCGCGAGCTGCGCAAGCGCAGCGATCGAGACGCCGGTCATCATGCTGACCGCGCGCGGGCAGATCGTCGACAAGGTCGTCGGGCTGAAGCTCGGCGCGGACGACTACGTGACGAAGCCGTTCGAGATGGTCGAGCTGCTCGCCCGCATCGAGGCCAAGCTGCGCCGCGCGCCCGCGGCACCCGCATCCGGCCGAGGGCTATCAGTTCGGCGATATCCGGATCGACTTCCGCAGGCGGAGATGACCAAGCGGCGAGCCGGTCGAGCTGTCGGCGCGGGAGTTCCAGCTGCTGCGCTACTTCATCGAGCACCGCGGCGCGACGCTCTCGCGCGAGGAGCTGCTCAACGAGGTGTGGGGCTACAACGCGATGCCGTCGACGCGCACCGTCGACGTGCACGTGGCCTGGCTGCGCCAGAAGATCGAGCCCAACCCGCGCCACCCGCAGTACATCCTCACCGTTCACGGGATGGGCTACAAGTTCGCGGGATAGCCGCTGGCCCTGCAGTCTCGGCCGTGAGACTCTGCGACGCCACTGCCACTTCTTTTCCTCGCGCTTCCTCGAAATCCTGACCAAGGACCTTCCCGGCCTTCCCGCTGACGATCGCGCGGCAGCCGTGGCCGCGCGCCTCGGATGGGAGGTGCCGGGCAGTCCAGACGTGCTGGCGGATCGTGGGCGCACGGAGATGGCTCGGCACGGCGTCAGCCGCTGCGCGCTCATCGCGAGCGTCCCCGGCGACGAGGACTCGGTGGCTGTTGCCGTTGCCAGCGCATCCCACCGACTTCGTCGGTTTCTTCATGTTCAATCCGATCGCCGCGGACGCGCCGCAACGGCTGGCGAAGGCCCTCGCACAGCAGAAGCTTCGCGCCGTAGCGCTCTTTCCGGCGATGCACCGCTATCGGTTGGACGACGAGGCGGTGGGGGCGGTGTTCGACGCGGCCGCCGCACATGGTGCGGCGGTGTTCGTGCACTGCGGCATGCTGTCGGTGGGCGTCAGGAAGAAGCTCGGGTTGCCGTCGCTCTTCGATCTTCGGCTCGGCGATCCGCTGGCGGTCGCCGCCGTCGCGCTCCGGCACCCGGCCGTGCCGGTCATCATTCCGCACTTCGGCGCCGGCCTTTTTCGCGAAGCGCTCATGGCCGCGGACCAGTGCCCGAACGTCTACCTCGACACGTCCAGCTCCAACAGCTGGTTGAAGTACCATCCCGGACTGACGCTCGAAGGGGTCTTCCGGCAGGCGCTGACCGTCATCGGACCCGATCGCCTCCTGTTCGGGACCGATTCGTCGTTCTTCCCCGCGGCTGGCAGCGCCCGGTCCATGACGCCCAGCTTGCCGCGCTCGAAGCGATCGGCGTCAGCCCAGGCGATCGCGCGAAGATTCTGGGCGACAATTTCGAAAGGCTCTTCCCGAATGTGTAAGAGAACGCAGATCACCGCCATGCTTTCCATCGCCGCGCTGACCGCGCTTGCCGCGTGCGCCCGCGCAACAACCGGCCGCTCAACCCGCAAGCGCCTCGTGCTGACGAACGCCAGGGTCGTGACCGTCGAGACGAGCCCGGCCTGAAGCGCGCGCGATTGCCATTGCCGGGGCCCGCATCCTCGCTGTCGGCAGCGACGAGGAGATCAAGCGGCACGTCGGAACCGGTACCGAGGTCATCGACTGCAGGGGACAGCTCGTCATCCCTGGCTTCATCGAGAGCCACGGTCATTTCACCGGGTTGGGCGAGGCGCAGCTGGTGCTGAAGCTGGCAACGGCGCGCACGTGGGACGACATCGTCGCGATGGTCGAGAACGCGGCCGAAGCCGCCAAACCGGGTCAATGGATCTACGGCCGCGGCTGGCACCAGGAGAAGTGGACCACGGCGCCGTCGCCGAACGTCGAAGGGTTTCCCACCGCAGGCGTCGCTCAGCCGCGTGTCGCCGAACAATCCCGTGCTGCTCACGCACGCGAGCGGTCACGCGAGCTTTGCCAACGCCAAGGCGATGCAGCTGTCTGGCCTCATCGCCACGACGACGAACCCCGACGGCGGCGAGATCCTGAAAGACGCGAGGGGCAATCCGACCGGCCTGTCTCCGCGAGACCGCCTCGCGCCTGATCACGCGCGGCGCCGGCGAGCCGGCGCCGACCGACGAGGAACGCGTCGCGCGCGCGCGGCGCGTCCTGAGCTTGCGGCGCAGGAAGTGCTGTCGAAGGGCATGACGTCCTTTCAGGACGCCGGCTCCTCGTTCGAGACCATCGATCGCATGAAGGCGATGGTCGACGAGGGCAAGCTGGGCCTGCGGCTCTGGGTGATGGTGCGCGCGAGCCATCGAGCGGATCGCAGAAGCTCGCGCAGTACCGGATGGTCGATCACGGCGACGGCCATCTGACCGTGCGGGCCATCAAGCGCTCGATCGACGGCGCTCTCGGCTCGCGCGGCGCGTGGCTGCTCGAGCCGTACTCCGACAAGCCCGACAGCGCCGGCCTTGAACACGACGCCGGTCGACGAGATCCGCGAGACCGCGAAGCTGGCGATGCAGCACGGCTATCAGCTCTGCGTCCACGCGATCGGCGACCGCGCCAACCGCGAGACGCTCAACATCTTCGAAGAGGCGTTCAAGGCGAACCCCGACAAGAAGGACGTCCGCTGGCGCGTCGAGCACGCCCAGCACCTCCATCCGTCCGACATCCCGCGCTTCGGCGCGCTCGGGGTCATCGCCTCGATGCAGGGCATGCACTGCACGTCGGACGCGCCCTACGTCCTCCGCGCGGCTCGGGCGAAGCGTGCCGAAGAGGGCGCCTACGTCTGGCAGAAGCTGATGAAGTCCGGCGCCGTCGTCACCAACGGCACCGACGCGCCGGTCGAGGACGTCGATCCGATCGCGAGCTACTACGCGACCGTGAGCCGGAAGCTGAAGGACGGCAGCGTCTTCTATCCCGACCAGCGCATGAGCCGCATGGAGGCGCTCAAGTCCTACACGATCAACGGCGCGTTCGCGGCGTTCGAGGAGAGTCAAGGGATCGCTGAAGCCGGGCAAGCTCGCGGACATGGTCGTCCTCTCGAAGGACATCATGACCGATTCCCGAGGACGAGATCCCGACGACGCAGGTGGTCTACACGATCGTTGGCGGAAAGGTGCGGTTCAAGAAGAAATTCTGAGTGCTGAATGCTGAATGCTGAAGTGAATTCTGAACGGGTTCGACCCCAACTTCGAAATTCACTTCAGCATTCAGCACTCAGCATTGCTACCGCGCCCCAACGGGGCGTCCCCGTGGCGGCTGGCTCGGTGTCGGCGGCACCTTGCGCCGCAGCACCTCGAAGAAGCGGTTGCACGCTTTGTGAAACCGTTCGGTGAGCTGGCTGCCGGCTTCGCCGGGAACCGGGCCGAGGCGGCTCCACGAGGACTGGGCCTGTCGCACTTCGTCGGCCATCCCCCGCCACTTGGCTTCCTCGCCTGCTTTCCCGCCGATCGTGTTGGAGGCGAGCGCCTCCCGCAGCATTTCAGCCAGCGCCTGCGAGCCCGCCGGCGCGGGCGCCGCGTCGGTCAGGAATCCCTCGACGCGCGCGCAGAGCTTCTCCATCTTCTGGCGGCTCGCTTCGACGTCGAGCTCGGTGCCCTTGAATGCGCCGGGGTGACCCGACATGAGCCGCGCCAGCGCGTCGATGAATCGCGCGCTCAGCGGATCGGCGCCCTGCCGCACCAGGGACGAGGTCTGGTTCCACCGCGTGCGCAGCGAGCGGACGCGCTCGAGCAGGTCCGACGGGACGTCGTCTGACAGGCGCGGCGGGACCGGCGGGGCCGGCGGAGTTTCGGCGTCCCCCGGGAGCTCCTCGAGCCCGACCGTGGGAACGACCTCCTGGGCGGGCGCTGCCAGCGCCTCGAGCTCGACGACGAGGGCCTCGCGATCGGCCTGTTTGGCTTCGAGCTCGATCTCATCCCGGCGCTTGTAGCGATCGAAGAACGTGTCGCAGGCCGTGCGGAAACGTTGCCAGATGGCCTCGGATTTGGTGCGGCGCACCGGGCCGATGGTCTTCCATTCGGCCTGCAGGCGGCGGATCTCCCCGCCGCCCTGTCCCACTCGCGGGTGGCGGCGAGCTCCTCGGCCCTGGTGCAGAGCGCGTCTTTCTTCGCGAGGTTCGCGGCCCAGGTTTCCTTGCGTTCGGTGAGGTCGGCGTTGCGCCGGGTAAAGAAGCGGTCGCACGCGTCGCGAAAGCGTTTCCAGGTGATCTTCGTGTCCTGACGGGGAACGGCGCCGATCAGCTGCCATTCGGCCTGGAGCTTCTTCAGTTCGTCGGCCGTCTTGATCCAGTCCGTCGATTCGGCGATCGCTTCGGCGCGCTCGATGAGCACCATCTTGAGCCGGAGGTTGGCGGTGCGCTCCTCGGCGCGCTGCGCGAAGAACACCCGGGCCTTGGTCTGGATCGGGTCGGCGGCCTGCCGGTACCGGTGCCACAACGCCTGCGCCTGGGCCCGCGGCGCCTCGGCCACCTGTTTCCACCGCTCCTGGATCTCGTGCAGCTCGCGTGCGGCCTTCTCGATGTCCTCGGGCTTGACCTCTTTGATCGCGCTCGACCCGTCGGGCATCACTTCAGTCGACGCCTCGAGCGAGTACTTCGTCCGCAGCGCCTCGGCCTTGGCGATCAGTTCTTCCTGGACGGCGGCGTTGGCAAACCGCTTCCACTCGTCCATCTCGCGCAGGTCGTGGAGACGCGGTGCCACTACG
This sequence comes from uncultured Acidobacteriota bacterium, assembly GCA_963771395.1. Classification (GTDB taxonomy): domain Bacteria; phylum Acidobacteriota; class Vicinamibacteria; order Vicinamibacterales; family 2-12-FULL-66-21; genus DATBJJ01. Next base: position 232,907 of record CAVYTY010000023.1, read on the forward strand.
GCCAGCGCGGCCTTGAGACGTTCGGCCAACGCGTGCTGCTCGCGCGCGCTCACGGGCGGCGGCGCGTCCATCGCGGATTTCAGATCGCGGACCGCGCGATCGGCCTCGCGCAACGTCAGATCCTCGGCGGCTGCGCGCGCCGTCACGCGCTCGATCAACTGGTCGACGCGCTGCACCTGCTGCTTCAGGGTGCGCTCCGCGGCGGCGCGCTTGTCTTCCTCGCGCTGCCTGACTCGTGCCCCGGCCTCGGCAAACCTGGCGGCGATCGTCTCATCGAGACCGTCGGCCTGCGCGGCGAGCGATTGCCACTCCTCTGCGACCGCGCGCCAGGCGGCGTCGCGCTCCGGACTCTCGGGCGTGTGGTCGTCCGGCGTCGACAGCCGGTCGGCCTCGAGCGACAGCTCGCCGAGCCTCGTGTGAATCCTCTCGATGGCCTGACGGTTCTCGTGACGTTCCGCGGCGCGGCGGCACGCCTGCTCGAAGCGCGCGCGCAGCTCGGCATCCTCGCGCTCCTCGGCGGACGCGCCGGGCATGCCCTCCCATTCGGCACGCGCCTTGTCGATTTCGTCGGGTGCCTCTTCGCCGCGCAAGGCCTCCACGCGTTCGCAGATCGCCGCAAACGCGGCGCGCCGTTCGGCGGCGCGCGAGAGTTCGGCCAGCCGCTCGGCTTCCGCCCGGGTGTGCGCATCGATTGCGGCACGCGCGTCCGCCAGCTTCGTCGTGAACACCTCGATGTGTTCCGCCAGGGCGTCTCTTGCCGGGGGCGTGGCGTCAGCCCGATCGACCAGCCCACGCCACTCCTCGGCCGCCTCGTCGAGCTGGGCATCGGCGTCCGATGTTCCCGGTGCGATCGCGATCGCGTCGAGTCGTGCCATGACCAGGCCTACCCGCTTCTGCCAGTCCTGGTGCGCGGCTTTTCTGGCCGCCTCGGCCTCGTCCATCTCCTGCACCAGGATCCGCGCCCGCTTGGCGACCGCCTTGTGCTTTGCGCGCCCAGCGATGCCATCGAGGAGCTCGCGCCGCTCGGCGCCCGAGGCGGCCGAGTCGGCGGCACGCTCGAGGGCGGTGATGCCCGCGTCCTTGTGGTCCGTCTTGGTGGCCACGGCGAGGAGCTCGGCCTGGTCCGTTACCCGGCCGACGGCTTCGAGCGCAGTCTGCGCGTGGACGGCGTGCCGGGCGACGCTCGCGAGCACCTTCGCGTCGTGAATCTTGCCGAGCGCCGCGGTGCGCACCGTGTCGTGGGGAGACGACTTGGCGATGGTCCCCAGGTGTTTTTGATCGCTGAGGCCGTCGAGCGCGGTGGCGGCGTCGCCGTCGGTCTCGGCCGGGGCGATCGCGATGGCGACCAGCCGCTCGGCGAGATCGCGCCGAAGCGACTCGTCGCGCTCGGTTCTCGCAATCCGGGACAGATAGCCGACGACCCCAATCCGCTCGGTAGCGGCGCGCCGTACGCGCACGTCTTCATCCGACGCAGCGAGCTCCGCGATGATTCCCCACGTCTCGGCATCGTCGGGCAACTCCGCCAGGCCGGCAAGTCTGACGGCCGGGTCCGGGCTGCGATATTTGGGCTGCGGCTTGAAGCGATCGAGGAAAGACATGGGGCAGCCTTACTTCAATCGGATGAGCGCAGGCGCGTCGGTTGAAGGTCGATCCGACGGTTCGATCAACCGATCGCGCGAAGCCCCGAGATCATCCGATTCGATTAGCCGTTGGATTCCTGTGTGAGCCACTCGGCGATCTGCTCGCGGGTCATCCGGTGATCGTCGTTCAAGTGCACGATCATCGACGCCAGCGGCAGCCGCTTCTTGCAGCCCTGGGGGCACGGTTTCGTCACTTCGTCGAGGCACCGGAACAGCCTCTCGAGATGGTCGGGTATCAGTTTGCCGTGTGCGCGCGGCAGGTGGTACACACCCTCGTACACCGCGCCGAGGGCGCACGACCCGCCCTTCTCGTCGAAATAGCTGCCGAAGCATTGGTGCCCGCGTGCCGAGCCCTCGCGGATGAAGTCCGCCAGTTCCCTCTGCTCGTTCTTCAATGTGCGATCGAGTGCTGTTGCCATCGCGCATCTCCCCCGCGCGCTCGTGCGCGCGACCGACGATCGCTTGGGCCGGCGCAACGTGTTCGTGGACTGTTGCGTCTCCGTGGTCCTGCCGACGCTCCCCCAACCCCGCAGGGGGTCCATTGTAGCGCACGGATTGACCTACGGATGCAGTCGAGACACGCGATTGATGACGATCCATCAGGTTGAATCAGCTGCTATGCCGGTTCGGATCCCGCGAGTGCTCAAGGCCCCGATTCGCGTGAGAACTCCACCGAGCGCGTGACAGCCCGCGCGAGGCGATCCACCTCGTGCAATCGGCAGTCCGCACTCGAGCCGCGTCATCCGCACCCGAGGCCCCTGTGACGGGCGGAGTGTCCGTTGCCGCTCAGGGTGTTCGGATCGGGAACGAACCGATCGGTAGAATAGGGGTATGTGGACCGCCGCCCTCCTGACTGTCGCCCTCCTCCAGGCTGCTCCGGCGGCGCAGGCCCCGGTCGTGCTCGAGCCCGCGCCGGGCAATCCGGTCGCCGTGATCTCGACCTCGATGGGGGACATCACTGTCGAGCTCTTCAAGGATCGGGCGCCGGTCTCGGTGGAGAACTTCGTGCGCTACGCGAACGAGGGATTCTATCCGGGCACGATCTTTCATCGTGTGGTGAAGGGCTTCGTGATTCAGGGCGGCGGCTATTCGGCAGGGGATGCGCGAGAAGCCGACGCACGAGCCCATTCAGAACGAGGCGACCAACGGGCTGAAAAACACGCGCGGCACGCTCGCGATGGCCCGCACCCAGACGCTACGGAGCGCGACCTCGCAGTTCTATATCAACGTGTCCAACAACTCCGCGCTCGACCACCGCGGCTACACGCCCTCCGACTTCGGCTACGCCGTCTTCGGCCGCGTGCTGAGCGGGATGGACGTCGCCGACAGGATCGCCGACGTCCCGACGAAATCCGAAAACCCGATCGAGCCCGTCACGATCAAGAGTGTGACGGTCAAGTAGCGCCGGATACTCCGGCCACCGTCCAAAAGCCTCTCACCGCCGAGTACGTAGAGCGCGCAGAGAAAACCCCAGGGGCTTCTGCGATTTCCGCGAACTCCGCGGTGAACGGCTCTTTGACAGCCGGAGGTGCCGGTTGGGGCCGTTTCCTACCAGGCGCTCCGGAGCACACACTAAGCCAGCGCCGCGAGCTCCTTCTCCAGCCGTGTCACCAGGTCGTCCAACTGGTTGACGATGGCGAGTACCGTGTCGGGCTGGCTCAAGTCGACGCCGGCTTTCTTGAGCTGTTCCATCGGATAGTCGTTCCCACCCGACCGAAGGAGCGTCAGGAAGCGGTCGCGGGCATCATGGCGTGACGCCTCCGGCCCGTGCATGATTTGCTGCGCGAGCCGGGCGGCCGACGCGAAGCACGTCGCATACTGGTAGACGTAGTACGGCGAGTTGAAGAAGTGCGGGATGCGCGACCAGGTGATGCCGGTCTGTTCGTTGAGGTCGAGCGAGTCGCCGTAATAATCGACGAGCAGGCCCCGGTAAATCTCCGTCAGAATTTCTGCGGTGATCGGCTGGTCGCGCTCCGCCAGGCGATGCGCGCGAAGCTCGTAGTCGGCAAACAGCACCTGTGTGTAGAACGTGCCCGCGATGTTGTCGATCGCGTGCTGCAGCAGCACGACGCGCTCGGTAGGATCGGTCGACCGCGCGAGCAGGTAGTCGAGCAGCAGCGCCTCGCTCAGCGTCGACGGCACCTCGGCGACGAAAATGGTGTAGCTGGATACACGAACGGCTGCGCCTCGTGCGACAGGATGGTGTGCATCGAGTGCCCCATCTCGTGCGCCAGGGTGAACATGTCGTCGAGGGTGTCCGTGTAGTTGAGGAGCATGTATGGGTGCGTGCCGTACACCGGCGCGGAGTAGGCGCCTGAGCGCTTGCCGTCGTTTTCGTAGACGTCGATCCAGCCTCCGGCGAATCCTTCGCGCAGGCGAGCCTGGTACGCCGGTCCGAGCGGCGCGACCGACTCGACGATCCAGTCGAGGACGCGGTCGTACTCGGTACTTCCTGTCGAACGCGACGAGCGGGATCGAGTAGTCGTACACGTGATACGAGGGTACGCCGAGCGTGCGGCGGCGGAGCTGGTGATACCGCTGAAGGGGTCCGACCCCGGCACGGGTCGTTGCGATGAGGTTCTCGACGACCGACGTCGGGATGTTGTCGCCGTGCAGCGCGCCGTCGAGCGTGCTCGCATAGCCGCGTGCGCGCGCCTGAAACCAGTCGCGCTGGCAGACGCCGTTGTAGATCGTGGTGTACGTGTTCAGGCTGTTCTGGTAGGTCTCGTGGAGCGCGCGGAACGCCGCCGCGCGGTCCGCCTGCTCGCGCCGCGTGGCCAGTATCGCGCGGTACTGGCCATACGACACCGTCACGTCCTCCCCGGTCGACAGCCGCACGGTCGGGAACTTCGCGTCGGCCGTGGAGAGCGCCCAGTAGGCGTCGTTCGGCCCTGAGGCCAGGCGGCTCGCGAGCGACATCAGCCGTTCGCCGCCCTCGTCGAGCACGTGCTCGTGCTGCCGATACAGATCCTCGATCGCAAATCGGTACAGCCGCAGGGGCTCCGACCCGTCCATCCACCCGCGCACGGTCGCCAGCGGAATCTTCAGGAGCTCCGGGTTGAACCAGGACTCGGCCTGTTTCCAGCGGGCGAACAGAATCTGGACCTGCTGTCGCTTCGCGTTGATGCCGTTGTCTCGTTGATCCTCGTCGTAGCGCAGCGACGGGAAATACCAGACGCGATAGGCCAGTTGTCCCAGGGTTTCGGACAGCCGGAAGGCATCGAGCAGCCTGCCGGGACCCTCGGCAAGCGTGCCTTGCAGCGCCGCATATCTGTCGATGCCGGCCTCCAGGCGTGTGTAGCCCGCTTCCCACTCCTCCCAGGTGGCGAAGATGTCGGTGAGGTTCCACTTGTAGCGATCGGCGATGTCGTCGCGCCGGCGGCTGCGCGTTGTCGCGGGCTCGAGAGCCGCGACATCGGCCGGGTCGGCGGGAGGAGAGGAGGCGACGAATGAACTGGTTGATGAAGACGGTCCCATCCGATCACTATAAGTCGAGCGTACGCGTCATGTATACGTCTCGAAGGGGGACTTCTGCGCATGCGACGCCACCAATCTCATCGGCTCGGCCATCTGACCGAGCAATTCTCCGTCGCGGTCACCAGGAAGACGGGCAGCACGACAGCCTTTTCGCTGGCGTTCCTGGTGGTGCTCGTCTGGGCCGCCACGGGGCCGTTCTTCGATTACTCGAACACGTGGCAGCTCGTCATCAACACCGGCACCACTGTCGTCACGTTCCTCATGGTGTTCCTGATTCAGCGATCGCAGAACAAAGATTCGCTCGCGATCCAGCTGAAGCTGAACGAGCTCGTCGCGGCGATGGCCGGTGCCAGCAACCGACTGATCGATTGCGAGGATTTGAACGAGCAAGAGCTCAGAACGCTCCACCGGCACTACGCCGCGCTCGTGGACATGGCGAGGAAGGAACAGTCGCTGACGATGTCCCATTCCGTCGAAGAAGCTGAGGAGCGGCATGCCGGCAAGAAGCGGAAGAAATGAGCCGGCGCCGGGAGGATTCCGATTCTCCGGGGCTCAACGCCCCTCCACAATCCACGCGGCCACGGCGTCCATGATCCCTTCGAGCACGTCGCCTTTCCGTCCGGAGACCTTGAAAGAGTGATCGCCGCCATCGACTTCGTGCAGTTGTGCGTGCTGGAGAGAGGGCAGTAGCGCGGCGATCTCGGCTGCAGTGCCGAAAGCGTCGCGGGTACCTTGAACGAAAAGGATAGGTTCACGAATCGCCGGCAGGTGCGCGTCACGGCGCTGCTCGGGCTTGCCGGGCGGATGCAGCGGATAGCCCAGGAACACCAGGCCGTCTACGCCTGCGCAGCCCTGCGCCGCAATGTGTGACGCGATGCGTCCGCCCATCGACTTCCCGCCGATGACGAGTGGCAGGCCCGCGAGCTCGGCCGTGGCCGCCTCGAGCGCCTCGCGCCAGGACTGTTCCAGCACGGGCGCCCGGTCTGGCACCTTCCGCCGCGCGGCCATGTAGGGGAAGTCGAACGTCGCGGTGCTGATCCCCCTCAGGGCCATGCCCCCGGCAAAACGCGTCATGAACGGGCTCGTCTGTCCGGCCCCTGCCCCGTGCGCCAGCACCAGGGCCGCTTTTGGCAACGCCGCGAGAAAGGTTGTGAGCGCCATCGGTCATTCACTGTACCGCCAAACCTCCCGCGCCGGTTCAGCTTCATCTGCTCGGCCCGAAGATGTAATCAGCAGCTCGGATCTGGCGGTTGCGTATGCAGATGGAGCTCCGGGTCCGAGAGCGTCACCCGCAAAGTGCGGATATCAGCGTTCTTGCACGTGGATGCTGGTCGCGACCGACGTCCAAGAACCGTCAGCGGGCTCTGGCTCCCGGGAGCCGCCAGCTGATCCGCCGTCGGGGGAAGGCCCCGTGAGGGCGGCCGCGACGGCACCGTTGCAAATCGGCATCTATTAATGTAGATTCGTAGATATGCTCCCGGCCTCCAGCCTGTTCAAGTTGCTCGGCGACGACGCCCGGCTGAGGATTCTGCGCCTGCTGGCGGCCGAACGGCTCAACGTGAGCGAGCTGACGGGCATCCTCGGGATCGCGCAGTCCGGGGTGTCCCGGCACCTGGGGCTGCTGAAGGATGCCGGGCTGATCATCGAGCAGCGCGAGGGCGGATACACGTACTTCCGTCTCGTCCCGTCGCTGCTGGCGGCGGGAACGGCCCGGGGCCGCTCGCGGCGCTCCTGGAGGCCGAGTTCGCCCACGCGGCGCCGGAGCGAGACCGGACGCGCGGACGACGCGCGGCTGGCGGAAGTGCGGCGGCTGCGCAAGGAGAACTTCGACACGCATGCCGGGCCGGACACGAACGAGCGTCAGCTCGTGCCTGGCCGGAGCTGGGCCGCCTGGTCACGGGCGCTGGGCCACCTCCTGCCCCCGCTGCGCGTGGCCGACATCGGGTGCGGCGAGGGCTATCTGACCGTCGAGGCGAGCCGCTGGGCGTCGCGCGTCATCGCCGTGGATCGCTCGGCGCTCGTCTTGAAGCGCGCGCGTGCCCTTGCGGCTCGCCGGCGGGTGCGCAACGTGATCTGGAAGCAGGGCGAGTTGGAGAAGTTGCCGCTCCGCGACGCAAGCGTCGACGTGGCGCTCCTCTCACAGGCCCTGCACCATGCGCCCGATCCGGCCCGCGCGGTGGCCGAAGCGGCGCGGATTGTCCTGCCGGGCGGACGCGTGCTGGTGCTCGACCTGCGCGAGCACGACGAGCAATGGGTCAGGCAGCGTCTGGGCGATCGCTGGCTCGGCTTCACCGACGACGCGGTGGCGAAGCTGCTCAAGAATGCCGGGCTGACCGACGTCCGCGTCAACGTCGGCGCGCGCCGGACCGGTGATCCGTTCACGGTCATCGTCGCCAGCGGACGGAAGCCCGAAGTGAAAGCCGGCAGGCGTCTCAAAAGCCTCTCACCGCGGAGCACGCAGGCATAGGAGTTGAGCTCTGCGTGCTCCGCGCGCTCTGCGGTGAGAAGCTTTTTGACTGTGAAGACTGCCGGGGTGGTTCCCGCAGTGATGGCAAAGGATTCTTAGATGTCACAAGAGGCTGGATCGGACAACGGTCAGCAGGCACTCCGTCGTGCCCTCGAGCAGCGTGTGCTCATCCTCGACGGTGCGATGGGCACGATGATCCAGCGCCACCAGCTGACGGAGGCGGATTTCCGCGGCGAGCGCTTCAAAGATCACCCCCAGGACCTGCGCGGGAACAGCGATGTGCTCGTGCTGACCCGCCCCGACGTCATCGGCGCCATCCATCGCGAGTACCTGGCCGCGGGCGCCGACATCATCGAGACGAACACCTTCTCGAGCACCGCGATCGCGCAGGCCGACTACGGCTTCGAGTCGCTCGCCTACGAGCTCAACGTTGCCGGCGCGCGCCTGGCGCGCGAGGCGGTGGACGAGTGGAACGCGAAGACGCCGGCGCAGCCGCGCTTCGTCGCCGGCTCGCTCGGCCCGATGAACAGGACGCTGTCGATCTCGCCCAAGGTCGACGATCCGTCGTTCCGCGGGATGACCTTCGACGAAGCGCGCGCCGCGTACGAAGATCAGGCGCGCGGGCTCATCGACGGCGGCGCGCATCTCCTGCTGCTCGAGACGATCTTCGACACGCTCAACGCCAAGGCCGGCATCGTGGCGATGGAGAACGTCTTCGAGGAGAAAGGCGTGCGCCTGCCGGTCTTCATCTCGGTGACGATCACCGATCTCAGCGGCCGCACGCTATCAGGTCAGATGATCGACGCCTTCTACGCGTCGATCCGCCACGCCAGGCCGCTGGCGATCGGCATGAACTGCGCGCTCGGCGCGCGCGAGATGCGCCCGCACCTCGAAGAGCTCGCGCGTCTCGCCGAGTGCTACGTGCTCTGCTATCCGAACGCCGGGCTGCCGAACGCCTTCGGGCAGTACGACCAGCAGCCGAACGAGACCGGCGAGCTCCTGAAGTCATTCGTCACCGGCGGGCTCGTGAATATCGTCGGCGGGTGCTGCGGGACGACGCCGGACCACATCAGGGCGATTGTGAGCGAGGTCGCCGGGCTGGCGGCGCGCCCGCTTCCGGCGGGATCGTGGGTGCTGAACGGCGAAGCGACCGACGAAGCGAGCCCCGAGCCCCGAACCCCGAGCCCCGAACACTACACCCAGTTCTCCGGTCTCGAAACACTGACCATCCGCCCCGACAGCAACTTCCAGATGATCGGCGAGCGGACAAACGTCACGGGATCGGCGAAGTTCGCGCGCCTCATCAAGGACAACGACTACACCGCTGCCGTTCAGGTGGCCGCCGAGCAGGTCCGCAACGGCGCCAACCTGATCGACGTCAACATGGACGAGGGCATGCTCGACTCCGAGCAGGCCATGACGACGTTCCTCTGTTACATCGCGACCGAGCCAGAGATTGCGCGTGTGCCGGTGATGATCGACAGTTCCAGGTGGTCGGTCATCGAGGCCGGTCTCAAGTGCGTGCAGGGCAAGAGCGTCGTCAACTCGATCAGCCTCAAGGAAGGCGAAGCCGACTTCCTGCACAAGGCGCGGATCGTCCAGCGCTTCGGCGCCGGCGTCGTCGTCATGGCGTTCGACGAGGTGGGCCAGGCGGACACGATCGAGCGCAAGGTCTCGATCTGCCAGCGCGCGTACAAGATTCTGACCGAGCAGGCAGGACTTCGACCCGACCGACATCATCTTCGATCCCAACATCCTCGCGATTGCGACCGGTCTCGAAGAGCACAACGACTACGCGATCAACTATATCGAGGCCACTCGCATCATCAAGGCCACGTGCCCGGGCGTGAAGGTGAGCGGTGGGGTCAGCAACCTCTCGTTTTCATTCCGTGGCAACGATCGCGTCCGGGAGGCCATCCACTCGGCGTTTCTGTTTCACGCCATCAAGGCCGGCATGGACATGGGGATCGTCAACGCCGGCCAGTTGATCGTCTACGAGGACATCCCGAAGGACCTGCTCGAGCACGTCGAGGACATCATCTTCAACCGGCGGCCGGACGCGACCGAACGGATGGTGCAGTTCGCCGAGCAGGTGAAGGGAGCGGGCACGAAGAAGGAAGTGGATGTGGCGTGGCGGCAGGGCACTGTCGAGGCGCGCCTGTCGCTACGCGCTCGTCCACGGCGTCGTCGACTTCATCGATGCCGATGTCGAGGAAGCGCGCCTGCAGTACGCGAGGCCGCTCGAGATCATCGAGGGCCCGCTGATGGACGGCATGAAGATCGTCGGCGACCTGTTCGGTGCCGGCAAGATGTTCCTGCCCCAGGTGGTGAAGAGCGCGCGGGCGATGAAGCGCGCCGTGGCACACCTGCTGCCGTACATGGAGGCCGAGAAGCTGCGGACCGGCAAGTCGTCCGCTCAGGGCAAGGTGCTGATGGCCACGGTCAAGGGCGACGTGCACGACATCGGCAAGAACATCGTGGGGGTCGTCCTCGGCTGCAACAATTACGAGATCATCGATCTGGGCGTCATGGTTCCGGCAGCGAAGATTCTCGAGGCGGCCATCGCGCACAAGGTGGACATCATCGGGCTGAGCGGGCTCATCACGCCGTCGCTCGACGAGATGGTGTTCGTGGCGCACGAGATGACGCGCCAGAATTTCACGGTGCCGCTCCTGATCGGCGGAGCGACGACCAGCCGGCAGCACACGGCGGTCAAGATCGCGCCGGAGTACAGCGGGCCGGTCGTGCACGTGCTCGACGCCTCGCGTGCCGTCGACGTCGTGTCCAACCTCCTCGGCGCCGGAAAGCCTGACCTCGATCGCGCCAATCGCGAGGCGCAGGCCGAGATTCGCGAAGAGTACGCCTCGCGTCGCGAGAAGCCCCTGCTCTCCTACGAGCAGGCGCGCGCCAACAGGTTGCAGATCGACTGGGACGACTACGAGATCGCGTCGCCATGGTTCGTCGGCCGGCGCGTTCTCGATGACCTTCCGCTCGCCGAGCTCGCGAGGTTCATCGACTGGACGTTCTTCTTCTCGGCCTGGGAGCTGAAGGGCCGGTTCCCGGCCATCCTCGAGCATCCGCAGTACGGTCCGGCCGCGCGGGAGCTGTACGACCACGGCAAAGCGCTGCTCGACCGCATCATCAAGGAGAAGCTGCTGACGGCCCGGGGCGTCTATGCGTTCTGGCCCGCCAACACCGAGGGCGACGACATCGTCGTGTTCGCAGACGATACTCGACGAGGCGAGCTGGCGCGGTTCCCGATGCTGCGGCAGCAGGAGGTCATTCCGGACAATCGGCCGAACCTGTCGCTCGCCGACTTCGTGGCGCCGCGCGAGAGCGGTGTGCCCGATTACCTGGGGATGTTCGCGGTCACGGCCGGCATCGGCGCCGACGCGCTGGCCCGGCAGTTCGAGGAGGATCTGGACGACTACAACGCGATCCTGGTCAAGGCGCTCGCCGACCGTCTGGCGGAGGCGTCCGCCGAGTATCTACACGCGCAAGCGCGTAAGGACTGGGGATACGGCGAGCGTGAGCAGCTATCGTTCGAGGACGTGATTGCCGAGAAATTCCGCGGGATCCGGCCGGCCTACGGGTATCCTGCCTGCCCGGATCACAGCGAGAAGTTCAAGTTGTTCAGCCTGTTGGACGCACCGAAGCAGGGGATCACCCTGACCGACAGCGCCGCCATGCTGCCCGCCGCGAGCGTCAGCGGGTTGTACTTCTCGCATCCCAAGGCCAAGTACTTCAACGTCGGCCGCCTTGGCCGCGATCAGATCGAGTCGTACGCCCGCCGCAAGGCGATGCGCCTGGAAGATGCCGAGAGGTGGCTCGGCCCGAACCTCGCGTACGATGTCAGCCCGGCGCCCGTCCCGACGACCGTCTGAACGCCCGCCCCCCGGTCGGCGTATTCAGGAGGCAGGTCAGAGGTGGCTGGCACCTTCCCGGAGAAGGTGCCAGCCACCTTGCGGAACTGGCTCGTTCGAGACACTTGGCGGGAGACGGTTGCAGTTATTTCGTACCTGGGGCGTCTCACCCCGGCGGTGTCTAACCCGGAAACTCGCCAACCAATACCTCGACAGGGCCGTCTGATAACCGGAGCAACGATGCCTCCCAAGAGCTACTTTCGCTTGTGGATAGCCGCCGCGGTCGTGCTGGTCAGCGTGGCCACGGGGGCCGCGCTCATGCGCGGGCGCGATCCCGGGAATCCCGAATTCGGACAGTCCGGCCGCAGGCAGACGACGGCAACGGTCACCCGACGGGACTTCGTCCACGTGGTCCGCTTGAGCGGGACGGTGGAGGCGGTCGAGTCCACGACCATCGCGACGCCACGGCTCGCGGGCCCGAACGTCGCAGTCGCTCGTCATCACCAAGCTTGTCAAAGCGGGCGCACCGGTCCAGAAAGGCGACCTCATCGTCGAGTTCGATCGCCAGACGCAGCTCGCCGCGGCCCTCGATCGACGAGCCGAGCTGAACGAGCTCGATCAGCAGATCCGCAAGAAGGACGCCGGGGAGCGCACGGCCAGGTCGCGCGACGACGGCGAGATTCTGCTCGCTGAAAGCACGCTGTCGCGGGCAAAGCTCGAGACCTCCAAGAACGAGCTGATTCCGAAGATTCAGGCGACGAAGAACGACCTCGCGGTCGAGCAGGCCATCGCCACGCTCAATCAGCTGAAAGAGACCTACGCGCTCAAGCGCAAGGCGGCCGAGGCGGATCTGCAGATCCTCAAGATCCGCCGCGACCGGGCGGAGAACGCGATGCGGCAGGCCGAGACCAACGCCGAGCGCATGGCTGTCCTCGCGCCCATCGGCGGGATGGCGGTGCTCCGGATGGTGTGGAAATCGAATGGCCAGGCGGAGGTCCAGGAAGGCGAGGAAGTCCGCGCCGGCCAACCCGTCGTCGATGTCGTCAATCCGAAGACGATGCGCGTGCGCGCCAGGGTCAACCAGGCCGACATCAACGAGCTCCAAGTGGGCCAGCCGGTCAAGATGGGCCTCGACGCCTATCCGGAGCTGACGTTCGACGGTCGAATCGCCCAGATCTCGCCGCTCGGAGTCGTATCGACGTTGTCGCCGAAAGCGCGGGTGTACATCGCGCTCATCGACGTCAATGGCTCGCACCCCAATCTCATGCCCGATCTCGACCGCCTCGCTGGACGTCACCCTGTCACGCCTTCCGGGCGCGCTGGTGGTCCCGCGAGATGCGGTGGGGACCGATGGTCAGCGCGCGTTCGTGCGCGTTCAGCGTGGTTCGTCTTATCAGGAGACCCCAGTCACCGTCGGCGCGATGAGCGCGCTCGATGCGGTCCTGACCTCGGGCGTTGACGCCGGCGCGGTCGTTGCCAGGAACGTTGCCCCTCCGGCCGACGACAAGCCGAACGGATCCCGGCCCGGGAGCCAGCGATGAGCCGCCGCCTCTTCGCGCGTCTGCGCAGCCGCAACAGCCTCCTGACCATCGGGGTGCTCGTCCTCCTGGGCGCGGGCGTCTTCGCGACGGTCGGTCGCGGTTCGGTGCCGGATGTTCCGACGGCGGACGTCACGCGCGGCGAATTCGTCGACGCGCTCGAGCTTCGCGGGGAGATCCGGCCGCTCAGGTCCGTCGTGCTGTCGTCTCCCATGCAGTCGGGCGAGCTCCAGATTCTCAAGCTCGCGGCCAACGGCTCCAAGGTCAAAGCGGGCGACGTCGTCGTGCAGTTCGACGGCACGATCCTGCAGCGGACGATTCAAGAGAAGCAGTCCGAGCTGAAGCAGGCCAACGCCGAGATCGAGCAGGCCAACGCGCAGGCGCGCATCGCGAACGAACAGAACGCAACGGCGCTGATGAAGGCGACATACGACATCGAGCGCGCGAAGCTCGACATCAACAAGGGAGACACCGTCTCGCGAATCGAGAACGAACAGGCCAAGCTGTCGCTTGGCGACGCGGCGCAGCGGCTCAAGGAGCTCGAAGTGAAGATGCGGTCCGACAACACGAGTGCCGAAGCCGATCTGTCGAGCAAGCTGCGCAAACGTGAGAAGGCGATGTTCGACCTGAAGCGCGCCGAGGATGGACTCGACCGTCTGCAGCTCAAGGCGCCGACCGACGGCGTCGTGAACGTGCTGCCGAACTACCGTGCCGGCAACGTGATGGGGAGCTCCCCCGAGTTCCGCCAGGGCGACCGCGCCTGGGCCGGCGCGGCGATTCTCGAGCTGCCGGACCTCTCGTCGGTGCATCTTCTCGCGCGGCTCGACGAATCCGATCGCAGCCGGTTGCAGGCGGGACAGGCCGCGTCGGTCCGAATCGAGGCCGTGCCCGGGAAGGACTTCAAGGCCAAGATCGACGCCATCTCGATGCTCGCCCGCGTGGACTACCAGGGCGTCTGGCCGCCGCCGCGGAATTTCGATCTGGATCTCGTGCTGCTCGAGCTCGACCCGCGGATCCGTCCGGGCATGACGGCCGTGGCGAGGATCGCCACGGAACGAATCCCGAACGTGGTCCTCATCCCTTCCGAGGCGATATTCCAGCGCGACGGCGCGTCGGTCGTCTACGAGCTCGACGGGTCGGAGTTCCAGGAGCGCCGCGTGCAGATTTCGAAACGTGGCAAGGAGCAGGCCGTTGTCGCGTCGGGCATCGAGCCCGGAGATCGCATCGCGACGAGACGTCCATCGGCGGAGATGATCAGGAGGTCTGAATGACGCGGCGTCGACTCGTCGGGCCCGCGATCGCCGTGGGCGTGCTCGCGCTCGGGGCGGCGATCGTCTTCGCGCTGCCTCGTCTGCCGGAGCGCGGGAAGACCGTGCCGACCGCGTTCGTCACGAAAGGTCCCCTGAAAGTCACCGTGCACGCGAACGGCGAGCTGCGCGCCGGCCGCACCATGACGCTCGTCACGCCTCCCGTCGGCGGCATGCTGCGCATCGTCCAGATGCAAACGACAGGGATGCCGGTCAAGAGCGGTGACATCGTCATGGAGTTCGATCCCGCCGACCAGATGTACGCCCTGGAGCAGGCGCGTTCGGAGCTGGCCGAAGCCGAACAGGAAATCGTCAAGATGAAGGCCGACGCCGCCGTGCAGAAAGCGCAGGATGACGTGGCGATGCTCACGGCGCGATTCGACGTCCGTCGCGGGGAGCTCGACGCGAGCGGCAACGAGCTCATTCCCGCGGTCGAAGCGCAGAAGAACGTGCTGACGCTCGAGGAGGCCAAGCGGCGCCTGGCGCAGCTCGAGGAGGACGTGAAGTCGAGGGTCGCGACGAACCAGGCGTCGCTCGCCGTCGTCCAGGAAAAGCACAACAAGGCCAAGATGGGCATGCAGCGGGCGCAGCAGATCATCGACAGCCTGGTCACTGCGCGCACCGATGGACGGTACCGTGTCGGTCAAGGAGAACCGGGATGGGATCATGTTTTACGGGCCTGGAATGGTCATCCCCGAGTATCGCCAGGGCGACTCGGTCTGGCCCGGGCGTCCGGTGGCCGACGTCATGGAGTCGGGCAAGATGGAAGTGCGCGCGAAGATCGCCGAAAGCGATCGGGCCAACCTCACGGCTGGGCAGCCTGCGCTCGTTTACGTCGACACCCTGCCGGAGGAGAGCTTCGGGATAAAGGTGGGCGCGCTCTCCGGCCTCGCCAGCCGGGCGCAATGGTACCAGAGCGCGACGGTGACCCGCCTCTTCGACGTGACCTTCCAGTTCGACAAGCCCGATCCGCGGTTGAAGGCGGGCGCGTCGGCGCGCGTCAGGATTGAGGGCAAAGACATCCCCGATGCGCTCCATGTCCCGCGCCAGGCCGTGCTCGAGAAGAACGGGAAGACGCATGTCTTCGTGAAGGTCGGCGACCGCTTCGAGCAGCGTGAGGTCAAAGTCGAGCACCTCACCGAAAGTCGCGCCGCCATCGCCGGCCTTTCCGAGGGCACCGAGGTCGCGCTGACGGATCCGACCGCCGCGCGCCCGACCACCAACAGCTCCTCTCCGACGTTGCCGGCGGCCGGCGCCTCGCGATAACCATGGCTGCTACTCGCATCAGGGGCACGACGTCGGACTTCCTGCCGGAGCTGCGCCTCGGGTTCGAGAACCTGCGCGCGCACAAGCTGCGCTCGCTCCTGACGATGATGGGCATGATCTTCGGCGTGGCGGCGGTCGTCGCCATGCTGTCGATCGGGGCGGGCGCCCAGCAGGAAGTCATGGCGTTCATCGAGCAGCTCGGCGTACGCAACCTGATTGTCGAGGCGCGCGAGTCGACCGACTTCCAGGTCGTGCAGAAAGTGCGGCAGCTCTCGGCAGGGCTGACCTTTCGAGACTTTCGGGTCATCGAGGCCAATCTCGACGGCATCTCGGCATCGACCGCGCGCAAGCGCTTCACGCCGTCGAAGCTCCTGCCGCGTCCGCAGAGCGACCCGCCGATCGTCTACGGGGTGAGCCCGTCCTACCTGCGCATTGCCAACCTGCAGCTCGTGACCGGCCGATTCTTCAACGAGGCCGAGACGTCGGCGGCGGCTCCAGTGGCCGTCCTCGGCGAAGGCGCGGCCGCGTCGCTTTTTGGCGCCGATGATCCGATCGGGAGGCACGTCAAGGTCAACGAGCAGTGGTTTCAGGTCATCGGCGTGGGTGGTCCCCAGATCACGGTACAGGCCGACGTGGCGGGCCTCCCGGCGCAGGACCGCAACAACCTTATCTACGTCCCGCTGCATGCGGCGATCTTCAGGCTCGAAGACGTCAACAGCCGCTATCGTGACGAGATCGATGGCATCTACTTGCAGATGCGCCAGGGAGCAGACATTCCTGCGGCGGCCGCGCTGCTGCGCGGGCTCCTCAACGTCTCCCACCGCGGCGCGGCCGACTTCGCCATCGTCTCGCCGGCCGAGCTCCTCGCCGAACAGCGCCGCACGCAGCGCATCTTCGAGATGGTGATGGTCGCGATCGCGTCGATCTCCCTGCTTGTCGGCGGGATCGGCATCATGAACATCATGCTCGCGAGCGTGATGGAGCGGACGCGCGAGATCGGCGTCCGCCGCGCGATCGGCGCCAAGAAACGCGACATCATCCGCCAGTTCCTGATCGAGACGACGATCATCTCGCTCGCCGGCGGCGTGATGGGCGTACTCGTCGGCGTCGGCCTCTCGCAGCTCATCGGCTACCTGGCCGGCTGGTCGACCATCGTGACGACGACGTCCATCGTCCTGGCCTTCGTAGTGTCAGTGGCGATCGGATTGATCTTCGGGCTGTACCCCGCCGCGCGCGCGGCGAGGCTCGATCCCGTCAAGGCACTGCACTACGAGTAATCATGGCCGGGACGCCGGCACTCAATGCCCCATGTCGGGCCGGAGCACTGCGCGAGCCGGTTGCGAGACGTCCTTCACCAGATCTGCCGTGATCTTTCTCGAAGCGTGCGTGGCGATGTCGGCCTGAGAAACGATTCCACAGCACATTCCGCCGCCGTTGACGACGGGCACGCGCCGAATCTGGCTCTCTTCCATGATCCGGGCGCACGCCTCGATTGGCGTCGTCTCGCGGACGGCAATGACCGGTGTCGACATGCACGATTCGGCGCTCTCGTTCACGGGATTCATGCCGCGCGCGACCAGCCGGCACACGATGTCGCGGTCGGTGACCACGCCGATGAGCGTTTTGTCCCTGGTGTTTCGGACGATGGGAATCTCCCCACAGTCGTGCTCCACCATGGCCATCGCGACTTCCTCCAGGGATGTGTCGGCCGTGCAGCAGAACGGATTCGGCGTCATGATTTCACTGACGTACATCTAGCACCTCCATGTACGATTCGCCTGCGGTACCTGCGTAACATTCAAGAGAGTTGCAACGAGGATGCCGATCGAAGCTCGGCGGGCGGTTTCCCTCAGTCGTCCGCATGAGCTGTGCATCTGCACCACGAGCCGGGGTCGGGCACATTCTTCCAGGCTGAGTATCCTCACGCGACACGTGAAGTCACTCGTGTGACCGACTATTTGCCGCGCGGAAACTCTACGCTCGGAAACTTCGCGCGCTCCGATTGGACTGAACCTTGCCACTCGCGTGGATAGGAGGTCTCGTCATGCGCACACGGCTCTTGGTAGTTGTTCTTGCATGCGGACCGGTCGTTGGTCCTGCATATTCCCAGGTACAGCCACCTCATCCAACTCAGCAACGCGCGTCCGACGATCGCGATCAGGTGCCCGTCTACCGGGTGAGGGTCGTGGCCAGGACCACCCCCGCAATCAACTACCGTCACCGTGGTGGCGCAACGACCATCGACTTCCGCGGCACGCCGCTTCTGCCGAAGTCGCGCGGTGAGGCGAAGGTCGAAAGCAAGCAGGGCTACATCGAGATCGAGGTCGAGTTCGACAACCTTGTACCGGCCACGAAATTCGGTCCGGAGTACTTGACCTACGTGATGTGGGCCATCACACCCGAGGGTCGTGCGACCAATCTTGGAGAAGTTCTCCTGAACGAAAAGGAGAGCAAGCTGAACGTGACAACGGAACTTCAGACGTTCGGGCTCGTGGTGACGGCGGAGCCGTACTTTGCCGTCTCGCAGCCGAGCGACGTGGTCGTCATGGAGAACGCGATCCGCGCCGACACGCGAGGAGTTGTTGAGCAGATCGACGCGAAATACGAGCTCCTGACGCGCGGCACGTACCTGATGAACGCCGATCCGGATCGCCTAACCGTTCGTCGCCTGGATGGCAAGATACCGCTCGAACTGTACCAGGCGCGCAATGCCGTCCAACTGTCGGAGTTCGCCGGCGCGGATCGCTACGCCGCCGAGTCGTTTCAGAAGGCCTCTCGCCTCCTGAGGCAGGCCGAAGACGCTCGCGAGCGGGACCGCGGGCGACGCTCAATCGTGATGCCTGCCCGAGAAGCCGCACAGACCGCCGAGGATGCCCGGTTGATCGCCCTCCACCGTCAGGAGGAAGAGCGGGTTGCCAGGGCCCAGGAAGCAGCCGCCGCGCGCGAAGCCGACGCGATGGCGACAGCCCGGTCTGAATCGCGGCGGAGAGAGCAGGCCGAAGCCGAGCGTGCCAGCGCCGAGCGGCGGAGACTCGACGCAGAGGCGGCGACGGAGCGGGCAATTCGTGAGCGACAGGCCGCGGAGGCAGCCCTGAGTGCGGCCGAACGAGCGCGAGCCGAGGCCGAGCGCGCACAAGAGCGACTGGCGGCCGAGCGAGCCGCCGCGGAGGCCGCTCGTGCGGCTTCACAAGCCAGCGCTGAAGACGCACGGCAGGCCGTAGCGAGGGCCGAGGCAGAAAAGGCTGACCTGCGCGAACGGCTGCAGCGTCAGTTGAACATCATCCTCGAGACGAGGGAGACGGCGCGCGGCCTCATCGTCAACGTCTCGGACGTGCTGTTCGACACCGGTCAGCACACGCTCAAGCCGGGCGCGCGCGAGAAGCTCGCAACCGTCGCGGGCATCCTTCTGGCGTATCCCGACCTGAGCCTCGAAGTCGACGGCCACACCGACAGCGTCGGCAACGATGACTACAACCAGTCGCTGTCGGAGCGCCGTGCCGACGCGGTCCGCGGTTATCTCGTTCAGCAGGGCATTCCGACGACGGCGATCGCGGCTCATGGCTACGGAGAGTCACAGCCCGTTGCCTCGAACGATGTTCCCGCCGGACGACAGCAGAATCGACGTGTGGAGCTTGTCGTGTCGGGTGAGTCGATCGGTCGCCCGACGCCTGAGCCGGCTGCACTGCGTCGGCGGTGATCTCGGCGCCCGGTTGGTGGCACCCTGCAGGAGGCCCTGGGGCAGTCGAAGCCTCAGGGCCTTGCGTACCGCGACGGCACCGACACCGACGAACTCGTCTCGCGCCTCCGCAACAGCCTCACCATCGTCACGCCGACCGGCGCTCAGCCATCCTTGATCTGCTGCCAGGCGTCGAGAAGGGCGAGCGTCAGATCATGCGCGAACTGCCGGATGCGCGTTTCGAGCCGCGCGAGTCCTTCGCGTTCCAAGAACCGCGTGCGTTCTGCCACGCTCGCCTCGTAGTCGTCGAAATTGGCGCTGCCGAGCTGTACCCCGGCGTCGAGGGCCACTTCGCGGAGCTCGTCCGCGGACGCGAGGTATGCGATGGAAAGTTCGCGCAACGTTGGATCCCAGGTTCTTGCCCACAACCCGAGAGCCCCCGCGTTGCCGGTTTCCCGCCCCGGCATGGCCACGAGCAGCCACTGGCGTATCCGGCCGAGTTGTTCCAGGCCTTCCACCACGCGAGACGACGCGGCGGTCAGGGGCACGTTGGCGCAGGTCTCGGCCCGTTGCGCGCTGACCTCCTTCACCTCGATGACGACGTCGTCATCGGCGGCCGCGGAGGGCCCCTCCGTTCGCGCGAGGAGCTTCCGGTTGAGGGCGCTGCCGATCCCCAACCGGAGCCAGCCAATCTTCTTGATCCGAAGGAAGGCCGGAGTGAACTCAGGGTTGGTCTTCGACGCGTAGGTCTCGAGTTTCGGCCAGTCGACCTGCGTGTGTTCGGCTGGGGTCAGTGGCAACATCAAAGAATCGGCCCAGGCCAGGAACGCGTCCGGTGGCTTGACCGGCTCGGCCCGCAGCCGCGTCACGACGGTGGGGTCCTGAGGCAGGTAGGCCGGATCCTCGAGCCCAAGACGGTAGCCCTCGAAGAACGCATCGATGACCCTGGGAATGTCGCGATCCCACCCACGGGCCTTGGCCGTCAGTTCGAGTGAGCCCAGGAACCGGACGACGTCAATCGCAGCCGGCCCGCGGGCTGAGTCGTCGAAGTCGTCCAGCCCACGCGCCGTTGCTGTTATCGCGTGACCTGCTCGATGTGGGCGTCGCCGTGAAGGCGCGCCGTGGGCAGCATCGGGACCTCATCCGACAGCGCCTCGCAGGTTGCCTGGGTCCAGGCCTCGTTCACGAATCGGAAGAGTGCGAATGGACTGCTGGCCACTTTCCCGGCGAGTCCGGGAGCGGCGGAGAGGCGAGCACGATCCGGGATCAGCCGCGCCACAAATGCAGCGTGCCCACGGCCGGGTGGAGGAGTCATTCCGGGACGGCATCCGGAGCATGTGACGAGAACAACCAGCAGGCAGGCCGCGAGATGTCGCATAGCGAGCACGCAGACCAATCGTCGGCTAGAACGCGTCCTGGACCGCGAAGTAGACGGCACGCGAGCCGTCCATGCCCCAGCCGATCTCGAAACAGAGATTCGTCTTCGAGCGTTTGTTCAGCATCAGCCTGAAACCAAATCCCGCGCCGGTCGCGGAAGAGTCGAAGAGGTCCTCGCCTGTTTCCTTGCTGCCGAGCGTCTCGGTGTTGACGAAGCCTACCATCCCGACAGACTCGGTGGCCAATGTGTCGCAGGTTATTACGGTCGATCGGTGGTTTTCTGATGGAACCGGCCGGGCTCGCACATAAGAGCAACGCGCACGAACCACGCAACCGACCTGGGGAAACAACTGGGCGGTCGGATGATGTTATCGACCGGGCTTCGGCAGGTCACCGAAATCCGGCATGTACGTCTTGAGACCTTTGGCCGACGTGTTCTTCGAATACCCGGCGACGAGTTGTGCGTTGTAGCGGGCTGGAAAAAAATCAAAGGGATCGCTCGGGTCGGCGTCGATGAGTTGCAGGTCGGCGTCACGCATCGTCAGTTTTCCGAACGTGATGGTGCCGCCGCCGAAGTAGACGTAGTTGCGCGCGGAAGGCGACGGGGGCGTCAGGCGCGCCGGAGGACCCTTGGCCGGGTCGTCGAACGTCTGCACCAGCTGGTTCCCCTTGACCACGACGCGCGTCAACCGGCCCAGGATCTCCGGCGGCGGCAGGATCTGGCCGACGGCAAGGACGATGTCGTTGTCCTGCACGTCCACGCCGCGGCGCTTCTTGAGGTCCACGACATCGTCGAGCTTCAGGCCGAAGAGGGCGAGCAGTCCTTTCGCGGGTACGCCGACTGCCTTCATCGACTCGACGTGCAGCCGGATCTGACCGTCAGCCGTCGTCGACACGCTGGCGGTCGTGGAAAATGGAATGGTTATCCCCTTGTGCAGCTTGCCGGTCATTTTCAGACGCTGGCCGTCAGGCTCGACGGTAATGTCTTTCAGCGGTGACCCTTCATAGGCAAAGACGTGGCGGTTCATCAGGTTCTGCAGACTGGTCATGTCGATCGACATTTCACCGGTCTGCAGGTGCAACACGTAGGACCGTTGATCGTCGAATACAGGCGGTGTGCCTTCTTTCCGGCTGACCATGATGCCCCGAAGCCGGCTGACGTCGAGCACGATTCCATCGTCCACGTGCAGCCGCACGTTCTTCATCTCGAGCTGAACACCCGCCGGTGCGGAGACGAGTGCGGCCGCCCCCGAGAGGTGCAGCAGGAGCCCGCAGCAAAGGATGGCGGCCCGCGGCGTCATCCCGGCTACCGGCGCAACCCATGTGCCGCGGCGCATTGACGATTTGCGAGGCATTCGAGCACTCTGCGTCTGGACGCTTTTCCGTCATCGTAAGCGGTTTCGGCCGACGAACCCCATGGTTCAGCTGGTCTGCCAAAGTTGACCGCCTCCACCCAAGGTTAGACCAGCGTCCGCTATCGCAGCCAGCAACTGTCGGCGCGTCCGCCAGATCGGTACGCGGTGCAGCGTGTCGAACAGGCGCTCGGCCGCTGCTCCATCAACATTGCGGAAGGTTACCACTCCCAATTTGAATAACCGAGAACGTTGACGAAGACGACGTCGGTCAGATTCTCGCGAGGATCCCTTTGGCGTTCGTGTTGCGAAGCGTGCCGAGGGCCTGGCAGTAGACCGTCAGCTGCCGCCGGTAGCGTTCCAGGTCGGTTGAGAGCTCACGATCGGTCTTGAAATCGACGACGGTCAGGCCGCTGAGGTCCTCGAACGCCAGGTCGATCGTTCCCTCGATGAGCGTGCCGTCAGGAGCTTTCCAGACGATCGGCAGCTCGCGGTCGCACCGCCCGTCGCGGTCGGCCTGCCGCACGCGGTCGAAAAGCGAATCCCGAAGCAACGACGTCACGACCTCGACGGCCGCGTAGACCTCCTCGTCGGCGTAGGCGTCCCGGCCAGCGGTCGGCAGAATCCGCGCCTGCGCGTGAGCAACGGCCGTGATCACCCGTTCGCTGGCGTCGAGTGGCACGGTTGCCAGCGTCGCATGCACGAGCGTCCCGAAGCGCGGGCCGAATGGCCGCCCGGCCGAGCGCGAGAAGTCGATCACTTCGATCTCCGGCGCCCCAGAAACGTCGTCGAACGCGCGGTCGACCGCAACCGACGTCGCGGTGCGGACCCGTAGCGAAGGCACGCGTGCGCGCGCGACTGCCTCGTCGCGCTCGGCCCGCCACTGCTGGTACGCGGCCAGCCGTGCCGCCACGCCTGCCGGATCGCCGTCTTTCGAGATGAGGTCGTCTCTTCGCAGTCCGTAGCCCGAATCTGCGTCGAGGTTCAGCGCACGCGGATCCCACCAGACAACGGAATACGACTCGGAGTTCGGGGCTCGGGGCTCGGGGCTCGTGGTCGGGCCAAAGTGATAGCTTCCAGGTGCAACGGTTGTTGGTCGTGCCGGATCGTTGTCGGGTCGCGTGAGCACGGAGTCCCTGGACGGAAACACTGGACAGCCAACGCCTTGCGTGCGCGTCTCCCTGGCGAACAACGACGGATTCACAGCCGGCATGAGCGGCTCGAGCCAGCCGCCCTCGTACACCTCGTCTCCGATGACCGGCACGACGAGCACGTCACGCGCGCGAGTGGCCGCGACGTAGGCCAGGCGCTGGCCTTCCGCCCGGTCCCGCTCTGCTTCCTCGGAGCCGTGCAGCAGGAGATCGGTCGGCGCCCAGCCCCCGAGCTTCAGTGCGCACAGACTGCCGCTCGGATTAATCCATCGGCCCGCGTCGGGGCGCGAGAGCTTGCACGTCAGGTCCGCGAGGATGACCACAGGGAACTCGAGGCCCTTGGCCTTGTGCACGGTCATCATGCGCACGCCGTCGCTGTCCTCCTCGAGAATCGGCGCCTCGGACGCCTGCGCCGTCTCCGCGGCCACCCGCAGCTCCTCGACGAAGCCGCGGAACGAGATCCCGCCGCCCATTTCGTAGTGCCGCGCGAGCTCGGCGATGTGCAGGACGTTGGCGAGCGCCTGCTCCCCGCCGGTCCTGAGCGCGAACCCCACATGCGCGCGCGTGGCGGCGAGGAGCTCCGTCAGCGTTCCGGAGACACCACCCGACGTGCGTGCCGGCGCTCCACCGGTCTGCGCGCTGTCGTCCCCCTCGAGCTTGTGCACGTAGTTGCGATGCCTGTGCAGACGCTGCAGCAGCCACAAGCCTTCGGCGATCGGCCGCAGGTGCGCGATCTCGTCAGGCGTGTTCTCGTCGAACACCGGCGGCACGCGAAACGGATGGAAGATCCCGCGGTTGAACCTGTCGCCGGTGCGGCGTCCGAAATGGTGCGCCCACTCGAGCAGCTCTTCATCGCCGATGGCGAAGAATGGACCGCGCAGCGTGGCAAAGACCGACAACTCGTCGTCCGGCCACTCGATGGCGGTCAGCGCGGCGCGAATCGCCTCGACTTCCTCGCGCTCGTGGAACGCGCGCCCGCCGACGAGCACGTGAGGGATCCCGCGCGCTTCGAGCGCCTCGACGTAGGGACGCGTGACGTCGGCCTCCCAGCTCACGAAGCGCCGAAACAGCAGACAGATGTGCTTGGCCGAAACCTCGACCGGCGCGCTGCCGCTCCGTTCGGTGACCTTCCACTTGCTGTCCTTGACGATCCAGTCGACGAAAGCCCCCACCGCGCCCGGCAGCGACTGTTCGATGGCTCGGGCGGTGATGTAGCGCCGCGCGTACGGCTCAGGCACCGGCAGCGCCACGATCGACGGCTGTCCGGCGATCGCGGAACGATCGCGGGCGAGCGGGACATATCCGGCTTGGAGCGTGAGATCGTCGCCGGTCATGACGGGCGCAAACGCGGCGTTCACGAACGACTGAATCTCCGGCACGCTGCGAAAGCTCGTCTGCAAGTGGACGAGCGTTGCGCCCCAGTCCCGGACGCGTTGGCACACTTCGCGATAGATGGCGACGTCAGCGCGGCGGAACCGGTAGATCGATTGCTTCGGATCGCCGACCAGGAAGAGGCGCCCCGGTAACGGTTTTGCCTTGCGCCAGTCGGTCTCGCCAGGATCGTCGGCGGCAAGGAGCAGGAGGATCTCCGCCTGCAGGGGATCGGTATCCTGGAACTCGTCGACGAAGATGCGCTTGAAGCGCCTTTGAAACCCCTCGCGCACATGCTGGTTGTCGCGCACCAGGTTGCGCGCGACGAGGAGCAGGTCCAGAAAGTCGAGCGCGCCGCCCGCCGCCTTCATCTCCCCGTAACGATCGAGCCCGCCACGCAGTTCCTGCTGGAGGAGCGCGGCGAGGTCGGCGTCTGCCGCCATGCGGACCTGATCGAGACGCGCGCGAAGCTCGGCGAGCGCCGTTGAGACACGGTCCCGCAGCACGCCGTCGCGGTACGAGGCGCCGCGACCCGGCTTGACGTAGGCCAGCGTGCGGTCGCGTGAGAGATCGACGAGCCCGGCTTCCCAGCCGTCGTAGTCGACGGCGCCCACATCGCCAAAGGTCTGCTGCAGCCCGATCTCGTCGCTGAGCCGGCGGATCGGGTCGGTGCCCGTGAAGAGAGGATCGTTCTTCGATGTCGGATTGCGGGTGAGCTCGGCGACTTCGTGGAGCAGCGACACGAGCGACTCAATCTCGGCGTCGCGAGCGAAGGCGTTTCGCGTCCACGGTGCGGTGAAGTCGCGCCACTGCGCGAGCTCCCACGCCGCCTTCCGCAGGCGGTCCACTGGACCGTCCGCTCCGCCGAAGGCGGACCGGCGCAGCGCCCGTCGCACTCCTTCGGGCGGGTCCGCGAGCACCTCCTGGAGCCACCGCCCGAACGCCTCGTCGAACAGTCGTGCCGACGCGGGCTCGGTCAGGACTTCGAAGAGCGGATCCACGCCAGCCTCGACAGGACGCTCGCGCAGGAGGTCCGCACAGAACGCGTGAATCGTGCCGACGTGTGCCTCTTCGAGCTGCGTCAGCGCCAGGTCCAGACGCCGGCGCTCTTCGACGTCCTGTGCCGCGCTCATGCGCGCGTTGTCCAGCCGTTCCCGCAGCCGGAGCTTGAGCTCGCCGGCGGCTTTTTCCGTGAACGTGACCGCGACGATGTCGCGGACATCCGCCTTGCCGTCGGCGATGATGCGGACAATCCGGCCGACGAGCGCCGTCGTCTTACCCGTGCCGGCCGCGGCCTCGACGATGAGCGTCTCGTCGAGCGCTGTGGCGATGAGCTCGCGCGCCTGGCGATCGGTCAGCACTGGCTTGGCACCGTGGCCCGAAATCTCTTCGCTCATGGCATTTCTCGCAGCGCCATCAGGTCGCCGAGTGGCTCCGCAGCCTTGCGCGCGACGTGTCTCGGCTCGTCGGGTCCGCAGATCAATCGAAAGTCGCACCACGTGCAGGCCCGGTCGGCAGGGGCCGCGGGCAGAAAGCCGAGCTCAATCGCGCGGTCGATAATCTCGAGTGCTTCGAGCCCGGCGCGACGGTTGGCCTCGGAGAGCGGAACCGGATGCTCGGCGAACCCTCCTGCAGTCGTCGCGTAGAAGAGCCGGCCCTCGCGGACGGGGCGCGCGAGGACCTTCTCGATGGCGAGCCCGTAGATGACCGGCTGCAGCGTACCGCCGCCGCCGATGACCGTCCTCGGCGTCGTCCGGTTGCGGCCGGTCTTGTGGTCGGTGATGCGCAGCTCCGGCAATCCGGCCTTCGTTTCGATGACGTCCACCGACCCGCGCAGGATGAAGCGGTCGTCGATCCGCACCGGCTCGGGCTGGCTGCGCTCGTCGCGGCCCTCGTCGGCGAGCCCGAAGCTGTACTCGAAGTACTCCGGCGTCCATGGCGCAGACTCCGGCAGCTTGCGGATCCACACGCGCAAGTCGCGTCCAATCGCCGCGATTTCGTCGCGCCACACGCGTTCGATGGCCGGCGCGAGCCGTTCCTTGTACGTCGAGGCCGTGGCTTCGAGCGCCGCGGCGAGCGCCTGCAACGCCTGCGGAACGCCCGCGGCCGTCAGCGGCAGGCGCTTGTCTCCGTGCAGCGCGCGCAGCACGCGCGCCTGCACTTCGTGGAAGAGCGAGCCACGCATCAGCGGGTCGAGGCGTTGCAGCGGTTCCGGCGGGTCGTTCGGCGCGAAGCGATAAATCGCCGACAGTACGAACTGGAACGGACACGTCGTGAACTTCTGGAGCGCCGAGACCGAGTACGGACGCGCCCCGAGACGCTGCGTGTCGAGCATCGGTTTGATTGCCGGCGTGACGCGCACGAGGCCGTCCTGCGCCAGCCACCGCGACCGCGCGCGCACCCATCGCCTGGTGACCGAACGGCGGAGCGCGGGGTTGAGCCCGAGGAGGTAGTGCGCGTGGCCGCGGACGGTCGTCCTGTCGGGCGTATCGATGAGCAGGCGCAGCGTCGCGAGATCGTGTTCGACCTCGTCGATCGCCTTCTCGGGCCGGGCCGGCGCGGGCCAGTCCAGCTTCGCGCCGCCGGCCATCGCCGCATCCCGCTGGAGCTCTTCGTGGTGCGGGATTCTGCCGACGATGGCGCGCATGATGTCGAGGACGTAGAAAGAAGGCACGCGTGGCCGGGCGCCGCCGACGTCGAGGCGAGGATAGGACAGCCAGAGACGATCGGTTGCGGCGCCGATGGCGAGGTGGAGCAGCAACCGCTCCGTGTTCGTGCGATCCTCCTGGACCACGAGGTGCGTCCCGAGGTTGGTATCGAGCGGCTCGCGCATCTCCTTGTCGAGGAGCAGCGGATCTTCGCGCAGCTTCTGTGGAAAGAGGCGTTCGGCGAGGCCCGGCACGAACACCACCTTGAAGGCGCGGCCGCGCGCCTGGTGGGGGCTGCCGACAAAGACGCGGCCGTAACGGTCGGCGGGCGGCTGCTCGTCGAACGTGCGCAGGCGTTCGGCCAGCACGGCGCGCGCTTCTTCGAGCGCGATCGGTCCGATCGCGCTCATCGCGCGAAGCTCGCCGAGCACGCGCAGGACGCGCGCGGAGCGGCGCAGCACCCGTGGCGCCAGATCGCCGAAGCGCTCGAGCCACTCCCCCCACGTCGCCTCCGTGGGCCAGGACGCGAGCGTCTCGACGATCGGGAGCGCGAAGTGGGCGAGGTGGGCGAGGTTCTGCCGATCGCGCTCGAGGCCGGCCAGCTTCGGCGATTCCGGGTCTTCCCGCAGCCGTTCCTCTTTGATCTGCGCCTCGTACCCCTCGCGCAGCCCGCGCAGCCTCCGCCGCCAGCGCTCGGGATCGCCCCCGATCACGGAGGCTTCGACGATCAATCGTTCCCACTTCCACGGTGCGCGGAGGCCGCCTTCGACGACAGGTGCATTGGCGTCGGTGCCCTGTTGCCGCGGGCCCGCGTCGTCTGGAGCATCGGGCGCGGTGTCGGCGCCGGCGAATCCAGCGACCACATCGTCGGCGGGCGGAAGGACATCCGAGGGCTGAGCCGCGCCGGCCTCGGGCACCTGTGCCAGCGACAGGTACTCGGCGAAGCGGATCGCCGAGAGGCGCTCGACTGCGCAGCTGAGGATCGCCAGGAATGCACGGCCCGACGGATGCGGCCGACGCGCGCCGCGATCGAACCACGCGCTGATGCCCGCCCGCTCGAACGCGTTCTCGACCAGGCCGAGGTATTCGCGCGGCGAGCGCAGGAACACCGCGATCTCGTCGAATTGCACGCCCTCCCTGACCTCGTCGAGAATCCGCCGGGCGATTTCCACGCACTCGCGGCCTTCGCCGGGGGCCGAGAACAGTCGCACGTCGCCGCGCGCTTGCCGTTCAGGCGGCTGGCTCGGGGCAAAGAGTGAGCGTTGCAGCGCCGAGAGGTCCGAATCGCCGGGAGGCTCCCGGCGTTCGATCGGGGCACCGAGCGTCTCGAGATAGCCGAGCGTCGCAAGATCCCCGGAAGGCACCGTGATGAATGTCTCGGGCGCGGAGGCAATCAGTCGCCGCGCGAGCTCGAACTCGACCGCCGACTCCATCGGCACATCGAGAAGGAGGAGCGGCAGGCGGGAGACTGCGCCCACACCGTCGCAGGCGGCTGTGAAGAGGGCTGCGCGGCCGGTTGCCGACGCCGCGGCGAACTGATCGTCGAAGCCCTGCAGGAGCCGCGCAAGGTCGGGTCCGCCGAGCGGAAGCTCCCGCAGTGCGGGCGGCTCGACACCCGCCATCGCCAGATCGTGGAGCGTGCGCGCGAGCGCGCGCGGGAATCCGGGCGTGCCGGCGACAGCGCCGAAGTAGGTGAGGCCCTCGTCCTGCCGGGCGTCGAATGTGGCGCGTGCGGCGACGGCTTCCGAGCCGATGAGGGTTGCGGGCGCGATTCCCCGGGCGGCCAGGATCGGCGCCGCGAGCCGCGCCGCGAGCTGCGCGAAACTGAAGCGATGCAGCCCGGCGGTTGCTCCGCGCGCCGCCGCCACAGCCCGCGCCAGGTCGTCGGCCGCGCCGCGGGAGGCCGACACGATGAGCGCCCCGCCATCGATCCGCTCAGCCAGCCAACGCTCGGCCTCGCGCAGACGAGCGGACGCCTCGGAACTTTCAATGATGTGGAGAGAGCCGACGGAAGGCATGACGAGCACCTCCCCGGACGCCGTGCCGGGTCACCGATACGGCCGCGCCTCGCGGCCGTGACTCAAGACGGTAGCAGATGCGGCTCGAGCGTTCAAGATCACGGATCTCACGGCCCACGTCATCACCGGACGCGGATTTCGCGGATGACGTTCTCATGGGACGCGGATCTCGCGGATCACACGGATCGCTTCAGGAGCTGGCTGGCAAACATTGAAGAGGCGTCAGCACAACGACCGGCCGCGCCGCAGGCGCGGTCCAGACGGGCCAGTCTGGCTCCGCCAGGCTGCCGGTCTCTGATCAACACCGTCCTCCGGAACACCTGACTAATCCGCGAGATCCGCGTCCCGTGAAACGTGATCCGCGAGATCCGCGTCCCGTGAGATCCGTGATCCGCGGCCCGTCAAATCGATAGGATCCATCCGAGTACGCAGTGACCCCTATCGCCGGCCGCGCCCGGTCCGGTATTCGCTGATGATCTTGAGATAGTCGGGATCGGTGCTGGCGACGGTCGCGCTCAGAGTGCCGAGCACGCGCCTCGCGAGACGGCGCTCGGAAGAATCCTCGGGCTTCTTCGATTTCTCGGAGAGCTCCTTCCATCGCTGACGAAGCTCCAGCAGCGTCCGGCCGTCCGAGTCGTCGGACCAGGTGATCCGTTGCGCGAGTTGTTCGACCCGGCGACGATGAATCCGTACTGCTCGGCGGCGGCCTGGTAACGGTCCACCGGGTTTCGTCCCCGCCCGCCGGGATCGAACGCGAAGATCACTGGCCATGGCCGGTCGGGTGTGTAGCCGTGCGGAAGGTAGAGGGCGTAGCTCTGCGAGGGATCCGCCCCGCATTTCACTTCGGCGATGACCACGCCGGTCGTCGGATTGGCGACCGGCGTCTGTGCTCCAGACACCAGCACGAGGAGCGTCTGCAGGATCATCGCGCCGCGTCGTTCGTCAGTCGGCCATCGCCTGGATGCGGGCGCGCTCGGCCCTCGACGCGGTGATCGCGAGCTCGATCGCGTCGTCTGAAAGGATGGTCATGTCGGCGGCGTCGCTCTTCGCGTCGGCGTGCTCCACGGCGCGCGAGATGACCTCGGCGTTTGTGGCGCCAGCCTTCTTCCCGAGAAACGGCTTCACGATGAGATAGAGGACGTCCCGCAGCGGCATGAATCTCACGAACCGCCGCAGCAGCCGGAAAGTCTGCAGCGGATACCGGGTGAACTTGTAGATGATGAGCTTCCGCATCTCCTCCGAACGGATGCGGTGCACCTCTTCGCCCGGCAGGCAGCTCGGATCGATCGACGTGCACTTGAAGTACTTGTACCAATCGGTCGCGTCGTTCACGAGCCCGCGCTTCACGTATTCCTGCCAGAGCGGCGTGCCTCTGTAGACGCACAGGCGGTTGAAGCCGAAGCTGTCCACCCGGATCTTCGACGCGAAGCGGAACGTCGCGCGCAGGTCTTCTTCGGTCTCGTCGGGGATACCGACGACGAAGAAACCATGCACAATCTCGATGCCGGCGGCTTTGGCGTTCGAAACAGCCGATTCGATTTCCGCGAGCGTCTGTTCCTTCTTCAGGCGGTCGAGAATCTTCTGGCTCCCGCTCTCGATGCCGAACATCACCGTTCGGCACCCCGACTTCGCGAGCTTCGGGAACAGATGCTGGGCGGTCGAGTCCACACGCCCTTCGAGCCCGTACTTGATGGAATTGCCGGCGGCGATGAGGCCGTCGCAGATCGCCTCGATGCGCTTGGGTTGGAGGAGGAAGTGGTCGTCGACGAAGTAGACCGATCCGTAGCCGTCCTTGCGGAGCTGTTCGAACTCCGCCACCACGTGCGCCGGCGTCCGCGCCCGCCACTTGCCTTCGTTGAAGATCGGGATGTCGCAGAAAACGCACGGCCACGGGCAGCCGCGCGACGTCTGCATCGTGGTGAACCGGTCGAGAGACAGCACTGCCGGCACGTCGAGCGGCATGGACTCGACGAAGTCGAGCGGCAGGCTCTCGCGGTCAGGGAACGGCCACTGGTCGAGATCGCGAGGGAGGGCGCGGTTCGGGTTGTTCCGAAGCGTGCCGTCCTTTTCCTGCCAGGTCACGCCGGTCACCGTGTCGGGGTCGTTCAGGCGCTCGAGCAGATCGACGATCAGCTGCTCCCCGTCGCCCCGACACACGAAGTCGACCTCTTTGCATTGCGCCTTCACGAGCTGGGCGTTGAGCGTCGCGAAGACACCACCGAAAGCCAGCTTCACGCCGGAATCGGCGGCGCGGAGCTGCCGCGCGAGCATCTTGGCGTAGGGGTAGCTCGTCGTGGACAGAAAGCTCATGCCCACGAGGTCCGGCTTCTGACGACGCATCTCGTCGATGATGACGTCGTCGGGCGTGTCGGGATTGGCCTGGTCGAACATCGTGACCTCGTGGCCGGCGCGTTTGAGCACCGACGAGAGGGACATGATGCCGATCGGTGGAAACCCCATGACCTGAAGACGGCCGTTCGGGCCCCTTTTCTGGCGCGGGATCGCGTAGAACTGCGGATCGCGAACGTGGACCAGGAACACTCGCATAGGGCTGCATTTTACTCCTATAGCCGGCGGCCCACCTTTCGCCCCAGCGCTCGCAACCGCTGACCGAATCCTAACCAGTCCCTCATGACCGGCCGCGTGTAACCCGCTACGCTCGTTTTTCCTGGGAATCGGTGTGGCGGGCGGCAGAGCCGGCCGGTCCACCGAACGCTTTCCATGTCATCCGTATGTCCGCGGTTCAAGAGGTACGAACAAGATGTTTGCCCAGCGGTCGCGTCTTCCAGCCAGCTTCCTCGTCGCCCTTTTCATGATCGCTACGCTCACGGCGAGTGCTTCCGCCGAACTCCCCCCTGTTCTGACGAACGACAACCGCCGCGCTGCGGGTGCGGCCGACGGCAACACGCTCTCGTTGAACCTCCGCGCCGAGGAAGGTCTGTGGCGACCAGAGGGAGATGCCGGGCCCGCGCTCCGTATCGAAGCCTTCGGCGAGGAGGGTGGCGCACTTCAAGTGCCGGCGCCCCTCATTCGCGTCCGCGAGGGCACGACGATCGTCGCGACGATCCGCAACGCTCTGGACCGGACGCTCACGGTGCGGGGCTTGTGCGCTCGCGACGGTCAACCGTGTGCACCGGTCGACGTTCCCGCGGCGGGGAGCCGCGAGGTGCGCTTCACGCTCGATCGCGCCGGGACCTATCACTACTGGGGGACGACGACAGGGATGCCGCTCCCGTTCCGCGGCGCCTCTGATACCCAGCTGTCAGGCGCCCTCGTCGTCGATCGCGCCGAGGCTGACGCCGATGCCGACCGCGTGCTGGTCATCACCGACTGGACGGACCTGACGATCGAACAGCTGAAAACCATCGCGAGCGCGGACGATCCCGGCGTTCTCTTCGAGCGGCTCAGACCCCGCGTGGCGTTTCTCGTCAACGGATTGTCGTGGCCGGCCACGGAACGGCTCACGTACCGGCTGGGAGAGAAAGTGCGGTGGCGCGTCGTCAATCTGAGCAGCCAGCGGCACCCGATGCACATGCACGGGTTCTACTACGAGGTCGACAGCCTCGGCGACGGCCTGCGTGACACGACGTATGCCGAAGGCCACAGACAGCGCGTCGTCACCCAATTGCTGCAACCAGGGTCAACGATGGCGATGACGTGGACGCCGGAGCGGGCGGGGAACTGGCTGTTCCACTGCCACATCATGCACCACGTGTCGCCCGAGCGACGGCTCACCGAGTCGGCGTCTCCACACGCCGGCCATCACGCGGGGCATGACCCGGCGGTCGGGATGGCCGGCCTCGTCCTGGGCGTGACCGTGCTCGGTCCGAGCGAGGTGGCCGCGAGCGATGCGCCTGGCGTCCCGCCGCGGAAGCTCACGCTCACGATGCAGGCGGAACCGAGGCGTTCCGGCGCCGAGCCAGCGTATGGGTTTGCCTTGGCCGAAGAAGGCCAGCCACCGGCTGAAGGCGTGTCGATCCCGGGTCCGACGCTCGTGCTCGGTCGCGGCGAGCCTGTGGAAATCACGATGGTGAACCGCCTTTCCGAAGGGACCGCGATCCACTGGCACGGCATGGAGCTCGACAGCTTCTACGACGGCGTGCACGGCTGGAGCGGCGTCGGTTCGAGAGTGACGCCGCTCATCAATCCCGGTGGAACGTTCGTCGTTCGATTCACGCCGCCGCGGACAGGCACGTTCATCTATCACACGCACCTTCACGACAACCGTCAACTCCCGTCAGGCCTGTACGGCGCATTGCTCGTCGTGGATCCCGGCACTTCGGGAGAGACGTTCAATCCTGCAACCGATCACGTGTTCGTGATTGGCGGCGGTGGGGGCGGCGGGTTCGTGCCCGGGGCTCCGGCCGTGCTCAACGGAGAGCGAGAGCCGAAGTCCGTCTGGAAGGCGGGCACACGCCATCGCATTCGATTGATCAACATCACCACCGACGACATTTTCACGGTTTCGCTGCTGACGACCGAGGGGCCCGTGACGTGGCACCCCCTGACCAAAGACGGAGCGCCGCTACCACCCGATCGATGCGCCCCCGGCCCCGCGCGCCAGACAATCGCCGTCGGCGAAACCTACGACTTCGAAGTGCAGACGCCGCCCGGGCGACAGACGCTGTGGCTGGACGTCAAAACCACTGGAGGCAAGTGGCAGGTTCAGGGGCAGGTGATTGTCAGGTGATGGTTCAAAGGGTTCAAGAGGTTCAAAAAAAGGTTCAGGGGGTTCAAAAGGTTCAAGAGGTTCAGGGGGTTCAAAAGGTTCAGGGGTTCAAGGGGTTCAAAGGGTTCAGGAGGTTCATGAAGGTTCAGAGGGTTTCGGGGTTCGCTGTTTTTGCTATTCGGCCGAAGGCGCGCGTTCGCAGATTCTGAAACGATCCTGGCGGGTCGCCCGATATTCTGAGCAAATCCGCGCGGCATGCTGCGTGCTCCGCGCTTCTGCATGGTGGCCGCTCGGACATTCGAGGAGCTGGATGCCTGGCAGCTGTCCAGTGAGCTCCGCGACACGATCTTCACGTTGACTGAAACGGGACCTGTTCTCAAGAACCTCAAGTTCCGCGATCAGATACGGGAGTCGTCGAGCTCGCCGCCCGCAAACCTGTCGGAAGGGTTCGGCCGTTTCAGGCCGCGCGAGTTCGCGCACTATGCGCGAATCGCGCGCGCGTCACTCCTCGAAACGCGCAACCATCTCTTGGATGGGCGAACGAAGAAGTACTTGAGCGAGGAAGACACCGCCCGCCTCCTCAAACTTCAGGTGCGAGCGACGATAGCAACAACCAGACTGCTCAGATACCTCGAGTCCTGCAAAGGCAAGCCGCCCACAGGCTGGACGTACTGAACCGCTTGAACCTCTCTGAACCTGCCCTGAACCCCTGAACCCCTGAACCTCCTGAACCTCCTGAACCCCCTTGAACCTCCTGAACCCCCTGAACCCTCTTGAACCCTCTTGAACCCTCTTGAACCCTCTTGAACCTCCTGAACTTACTTGCGCGGCAGCCGTTCGTCGCGCATCGAAGCGTTGTAAGCAAAGACGGCGATGACCGTGGCCTGCTGGATCATGTCGTCGGCCTGCACGCGATCGAACGTGTCCATGTTCGAGTGATGCGTGCGCGAGTTGTATTCGAGCCGGTCGACCATGAACTGAAAGGCGGGCAGGCCGACGGCGTCGAACGAGACGTGATCGGTCGAGGTCACCGAGCGGGGTCCGATCGCGAACACGCCGAGATCCTCGAGCGGCTCCATCCACTGCCGGAAGATCGGCTCGACGGCGGCGTTGCCCTGCAGCCAGATCCCTCGCACGCGACCGGTACCGTTGTCGGAGTTGAAGTACGCCGACAGCTTCTCGTGCGCCGGTGTGCGTGTCGTCGTCGCCGGATCGCCGTAGTGTTCGCGGACGTACGCGCGGGAGCCCAGCAGGCCTTCTTCTTCGCCGCCCCAGAGTCCGATCCTGATCGTCCGCCTCGGCTTCGCGCCCACGGTCGTGAGGATGCGCAGGGCTTCCATCATCGCAGCCGAGCCCGTGGCGTTGTCGGTTGCGCCCGTGCCTGCCGCCACTGAGTCGAAATGCGCGCCGAGCATCACGATTTCGTCCTTCAGCACCGGATCGCTCCCGGGCATCTCCGCGATGATGTTGAATCCGTTGTCCGTCGTTTCGTCATGGAACTTCGTCTGCACGTTGAGCTCGACTTTCACGGGCACACCCTTGCCGAGGATCCGAACGAGGCGGTTGTAGTGTTCGACTGCGAGCGTCACGGTGGGCAGCCCGGTGCCGGCATCGGGGCCGCGCGATCCGCTGCCGGTCGGGAAGATCGTGCCGCCGTCGGGCCGCTGCTGACGCCACGACATGTCGCTTCCACCAGCGGACATGTCCGAGTCGCTGCCGCGGTTGAAGAGCGCGACGACACCTTCGGCCTTGTAGAAGGCCTGCAGTCTCTGTTGAAAGCTGGCGGCCTCTCCTCGGCTGCTGCCGCGTCCTCCGCGCCCCGCGCCGGCTCCCCGACCCGCGGGGACGGTGGCCGCTTCTTCAAAGTCCTTCTCCGTCATGCGTAGGACGAACGGCCCTTCGAGCATTCGCACCTCGCGCGCCGGCTGTGTGAGGACGATCTTGCCTTTGAGCGTGCCGCGGTACTTTTGAAAGTCCGCGTCGTTTTCGATCTGCACGCGGGCGACGTCGGCAACGACGACGCCGTTCGTGCCCGAGGTCCATGAACCTGGAAAGCCGATGAGCGGCTCGATTTGCGGTTCGACGAGATGCGCGCTGAACCGCACGAGCGACCAGCCTTTGCCAAACGGAAATGTCTCGAGGTGGGGATTTGCGAGGCCCCACTCGGCAAACTTCTCGAGCGTCCAGTTGGCGGCCTGTCTGATGCCCGGGCCGCCAGTCAGCCGCGGCCCGTAGACGTCGCTCAGCCAGCTGATGTGATCCATGACCCGGGATCGCTTCAGTCCCTCGTCGCGGATCTTCGCGATCATCGAGAGGTCGAGCTTTTCGGCAATGGGGCTGGGCGCGTGGGATGGCGATCACCCCGAGCATCAGACAGACACACGACAGACAGACGCTTCATGAGCAGGCTCCAGAGAGAGCTTCCATGCTTAGCAGCCCGTCGCGTTGACACTCGACTGTGGCTGCGGGTCGGCGTTGCTGGGTCATCCATTTTCTAATGCGTGCGCGGAAGCCGCTCACTCGACGAGAAAATCGAGATTTGACCCCGGTCAACCGCAGTTGACGGCCTCGCGGCTTCATCAAGCTGCCCTCTATACCAGGTGTCAGCAAATGCTCGGGGATGCGCTATCGTAAGGGAGGTTCGCGAACCGCCCTACCCATGTCCATGATGCACCCCATTTTGAGCGCGGCGCTCCTGCTGTTGCTCTCCCAGACGCCAAAGCCTGCGGTCCCGTTTACGACGCCGTTGACGAAGGCCGAGATGGCCGGGAAACAGGCCGTCGTGGCAACCAGCGCCGGCACGTTCGTCATCGACCTGCGGCCGGAACTCGCCCCCAATCACGTCGGTTACTTCATCAAGCTGGCGAAGGAGGGCATCTACGACGGCACGACCTTCCATCGTGTCGTGCGTCTCGGCATCATTCAAGGCGGAGATCCTCTGTCGAAGGACCCGGCGAAGATCAAGCTGTACGGCACGGGCGGGCTGGGCATCCTCAAGGCCGAAATCAGCAGCGAGAAGCACACGAGGGGTGTGGTATCGGCCGTCCTCCAGCCCGGCCGGCCCGATAGCGCGGGGTCGCAGTTCTTTGTCGCGGTGACCGATCAGCCGGCGCTCGACGGCAAGTACACGATCTTCGGACGCGTGTCCGAGGGGCTCGACGTCGTGCAGAAGATTTCCGAAGTTGCCGCTGACGAGAGAGGCGCACCGGCCGAGCGCGTCGAGATGCGCAGCGTGACCATCCGCGATACGCCGCCGCCGGAACCAGAGCCGTTCGCGACCGAGTCGTCCGCGGACCTCGCGAAGTATCGGGCGGCCCTCGAGACGTCCGCCGGCTCGATCACAGTCGAGCTCCTTCCCGACAAGGCACCCGAGCACGTGCGCAACTTCCTGCGGCTGGCCTCGGCCGGAGTCTTCGACGGCACGGCCTTTCACCGTGTCGCCCGGGGATTCGTGATCCAGACCGGCGCGCTGACGTCGCGTGGCCCGTTGACCGAGAAGCAGCAGAAGTTGGTTCGGTCGCTGCAACCGGAGTTCAACGACACCAGGCACGTGAAGGGCATCCTCTCCATGGCCCGCGGCGACGACCCGGCGAGCGCATCCACGTCGTTCTTCATCGTCACTGGTGATGCGCCGTCGCTTGATGGTAAGTACACTGTGTTTGGCCGCGTGGTCGAGGGGATGGCCGTCGTCGAGGCCATCGAGCAGTCGGCGGTCAGCGGCGAGGCACCCGTCCAGCGCGTCGACCTGAAGTCCGTTCGCGTCCTCAAATAGCAACTGCGTCGCCGAGAGCCGGAACGCCGCGCACGGCGTCAAAAGGCCGGGAGTGCATATGAAGAGTCTTCGAGATCTCAACAGGCTGTCTGCAGCCTTTGCCACCGCCATCCTCTTTGTGGCCCTGCCGGCGGTCGTTTCGAACCGCACAGCGGACGATTGGCCACAATGGCGCGGGCCGAACCGCGATGGTCGGTCGGCGGAAACGGGACTGCTGAAAGACTGGCCGGCCGGTGGGCCGCCGCTCGCCTGGCGGACGACGGGCGCCGGGGAGGGCTATTCGTCGTTTGCGACCTCCCAGGGCCGGCTGTTCACGCTCGGGGCTCGGGGCGGTACCGAGTATGTGGTGGCCTTCGACGCGGCCAGCGGCAAGCGTCTGTGGGAAACAGCCCACGGGTCCCGGTTCAGCAACGACCGCGGTGATGGGCCTCGCGCCACTCCCACGATCGAAGGCGATCGCGTCTACGCGTTTGGCGCGAGCGGCGATTTGAGCGTGCTCGATGCGGCAAGTGGCAAGGTGCACTGGACTGTCAACGTGCTCAAACAGTACCGAGGTTCGAACATCCAATGGGGGCTGAGCGAATCGCCTCTCCTGCTGGAAGATCGGATTCTCCTCAATGCCGGCGGGACGATCGTCGCGCTCAAGAAAACCGACGGCAGCAGGATCTGGACGACCCAGGGCGACGAAGCGGGCTACTCGTCGGCAGTCCATCATCAGTCCGGCTCTATCAACGAGGCGATCTTCTTCACGAGCCGGCAGGTCTTGGGCGTCGACGTCAACAGCGGCCGGCGGCTGTGGAGCTATGGTCCGGTCGCCAATAACACCGCCAACATCGCGACGCCGATTGTGCGCGGCAACCGTGTGTTCGTGTCGTCGGCCTACGGTACCGGGGGGGCCCTGCTCGAGCTGACGGCGTCAGGCAGCAACGTCACTGCCAAAGAGGTCTACTTCACCCGTCAGATGATGAACCACCATGCAACGTCCGTCCTTGTGGGCGAGCACCTGTATGGGTTCAACAACGCCATCCTCACGGCGCTGAAGTTCGACACGGGGGAGGTCGCCTGGCAGAACCGCAGCGTCGGCAAGGGTTCACTGACCTTTGCCGACAATCGACTGTATTTGTACAGCGAAGGCGGGGTTGTCGGGCTGGCCGAGGCGTCCCCGAAGAGCTACGTCGAGCACGGCCGTTTCGAGCTCAGGACCGGCCGCCTCCCCACGTGGAGCCATCCCATCGTGTCGGGAGGCAAGCTCTTCCTGAGAGATCAGGACGTTATCTATGCCTACGACGTCCGCGCCAAGTAACCATCAGCGGGGACACTCAACCGGGACAGTCCCCGGGGACACTCAACCGGGACAGTCCCCAGGGACACTCAAGGTTGAGTGTCCCCGGGGTGATTCGAGCCATAATGGAGGCGTGGCTTGGTGCCATTCGGAATTAAAGAAGGGTAAACGGGAAGGGTTTTGGCAGACACACGACTGAAGATTGCGGTTTTCATCGACTTCGACAACATTGAAATCGGGGTCAAGAGCACGCTCGGCGTGCAGTTCGATATCGGGGTCGTCCTCGAAGCACTGAAGGAACGGGGCGACGTCGTTTCCAAGATCGCCTATGGCGACTGGACACGCGCCGGGGACTACAGCCGATCGCTGACGCAGCACGCGACCAAGCTGGTGCAGCGCAACCTCACCCCGGGCGGCGACAAGAACGGCGCCGACATCAATCTGGCGCTCGACGCCCTCGAGATGGCGTTCACCCACGGCCACATCAACGCCTACGTCATCGTCGGCGGCGACAGCGATTTCATCAGCCTCGTCGAGAAGCTCAAACAGTACGACAAGCAGATCTTCGTGGTTGGCGGGCGGGCGTTCACCAGCCTGGTGATGCAGCGCAACTGCCACGAATTCATCGCCTACGAGAACCTCGTCAGCTCACGCCGTACCCAGGACCGCGGGCAGAAGAGCGCGCCGGCGACGACACAGCAGGCGCCGCTCGATCAGGTGGTGCCGCTCGTGCGCCGCGCGCTCAAGGTGCTGGTCGATCGCGAGGTTACGCCGCAGCTCGGCCTGCTCAAGAGTACGCTCCTGCAGCTCGATTCCACGTTCTCCGAGCGTACGTATGGCGCGGGCAGCTTCCGTGATTTCGCGCAGAAGCTTGCCGCGGCGGGGCACGTCGTATTGCGCGAGGCCGGCCGCAACGTCCTCGTGGAGCTCAGCGACAATGCGCTCGTGACCTCCGCCGTCCCTTCGACCGGGTCTGCGCAGGCGTCTTCGACGAGCCCCTCGACAAGCTCGGGTCAGAGCAGCGAGGAGCCATGGTCGCGGCAGCAGCAAACAGCGCCGCCGTCACCCGAGCCGTTGACGCGCGAGACGGCGCCCGTCAACGGGAGCGGTCGCGCCGCTGATGGCATCCGCGAGATCCGCCGCCTGTTTCAGACGGCGCAGCGGCCGCCGCGCTGGCCGATGTACATCCGACAGTTGAAGCAGTACCTCCGCGCGGTCGACGCGGCGTTCGATGAGCGCAAGTACGGGTTCGAGACGCTCGGTGATCTCATGCGGGCGTGTCAGCGCGACGGGCTGCTGCGAATCGAGCGCGATCGTCAGGGCGGGATGCGGATCTTCCCAGGCACGTTGACGGCGCCTGCCGGCGATCCGGCGCCCATGCTCGACGAAGGTGACGCGCAGGAAGCTGGCGGCTGGGTCCCACCTGTCGATACGTCGAGCGAGCCCGAGGTCATCGAAGGAGACGTCCTGCATGAGATCGACGTGCCGCAGGTCATCGACGCCGAGGTGACGACGCCGCCGCCCCCAGAGAAACCGTCGCGCCGCCGTCCACGCGCGGCGAAGACCGTTCGACCGACCGGCGAGGGGCGCGCGCCACGGAAGTCGCCCGACGCACCCGCGGCGCGGAAGGCCGCCGACGGAGCCCCGAAAACGCGAAAGCCGGCCGCCCCGAGGCCGCGTTCCGCCCGCAGCCGCCCGCGCACCGACGTCCCCCAGGGTTAGTCAGTTCGGCGTTTGCCTGGGGTCAGATCTCGATTTTCTAATGCGTGAGCGGAAGCCGCTCACGCGATTAGAAAATCGAGATCTGACCCCGGACAACTGCAGTTGACGGCCTCGCAAGGGTCGACACACCCGCCAATCGGATTTTGCGCTCGGCGAGGCTCGAGCGCTCAGCCTCAGACGTCATTGGCAAAGGGGAGCGCCGTGCCGGCCAGCGGGTCGCTCGGATCGATCAGGTTGTGCACGCTGACGCCGAGCAGACGAACGGGTCGTTGGCCGGCCTCGGTGCGATCGAGCAGCGCGCAGGCCCGAGCGGCGAGCGCGTCAGGGTTGCGCGTGGCCGGCAGTTGACTGTGGCTGCGCGTGATCGTCGTGAAGTCGGAATACCGCACTTTGATCGTCACCGTCCGGCAGACGAGCGTTCGTCGTTCCAGCCAGGCGGCGCTGTCACGCGCCATCTCGTCGATTGCTGATCGGATCGCAGTGAGGCTGGTGAGGTCCTGCGAGAACGTGTTCTCGCTCCCGCAGGATTTCGCGGCGCGGTCGGGCACCACCGGGCGATCGTCGACGCCCTGGGCGAGCTGCCGCAGCCATTCCGCCTGGCTGCCGACCGCTTCGCGCAGCGCGGCCTCGCCGGCGGCGCGCACGTCGACCAGTCGCTCGATGCCGCGTTCGCGCAGTCGTCTGGCCGTCACCGGTCCGACACCCCACAACGCGTCGACTGGCAGTTGCTGAAGAAAATGCTCGACACGTTCCGGAGCGATGACGGTCAGGCCGTCGGGTTTCTTCCACGCCGAGGCGATCTTGGCGAGGAACTTGTTTGGTGCGACACCCGCCGACGCGGTGAGTCCGGTTGCCTCGCGGATTTGCGCTTTGAGCCGCTGCGCGACCACGCGGCCAAACGCTTCGCCCCACGCGTTCTCGGTCACGTCCAGGTACGCTTCGTCGAGCGAGAGCGGTTCGACAAGGGGCGTTACCGCGCGAAACAACTGGAACACGGCGCGAGACGCGTCTTTGTATCGCGCGAAGTCGGGCCGGATGATGGCGAGCGACGGGCACAGCCTGACGGCGCGAGCCATCGGTATAGCCGAGCGCACGCCAAAGGCGCGCGCCTCGTAGCTCGCGGCGGCGACGACGCCCCGCTCGGCTGGATCACCACCGACCGCAACCGGCTTGCCGCGCAGCGAGGGGTTGTCGCGCTGCTCCACGGACGCGTAGAACGCGTCCATGTCGATGTGGAGGATCCTTCTGATTGCGTCAACTCCCGGGCGGCGCGTCTCCGGCGTTCGCCACGTGCTCGAGCTCGTTGCAGGGGCCTTTTCGGCCCTTGATTGTACTCGTGCTGCTCGGTTCGTAGGGCCCGGTGACCGCTCTTCTTCGATCTCAACTTCCTATGCCGCTTGACCTCGGCAGTAGACGGTGGCATGGTCGTCTGGAGGCGCCCGCGGTCGGCAACCGGCCCACTGCAACCATGGAATCAGCACCCCATGGCGGGCGTTGATCAGGCACGCGTTCTGACGTCTGGTGGCGTCGGGACGAGCGGTGCGCCAGGAGCAGGTCCAAACTATGCCTAGTCCTACCGTTGAACGCCACGCCGGTCTGGCTTGGATCCGCGGCAGCGGCGTCTGCCGTAAGTGGAACGGCATCGACTACAAGCTCGGGATGTCAGGGAAGAACGTCGGCGCCAGGGCGCTGTCGATGAACGTGGCGGTGATTCCACCGGGCGGGATTGCCGGTGCGCACATTCACGTGGACTTCGAGGTGATGCTCTATATCCTCGAGGGCCGGGTACAGCACGCGTATGGCGAGCGGCTGGCCCACGGTGTCGAGCACGAGGCCGGCGACTTCATTTTCATCGAGCCTGGTGTACCGCACGAGGTCTATAACCTGAGCGCTTCTGAACCCGTCGTTGCCGTCGTCGCGCGGTCGAGCGCCGACGAGTGGGACAACATCATTCCTTATGACAAGACGGCGGTTGAAGGCGGGCCGCGCGCTGCGGGCGACGAGATCGCCTGATGGCCAAAACGGTCGGCCGCAGTCGCCTACTGGGCTCTGAGTGCCACGACCGGATCCACTTGTGACGCACGACGCGCCGGCAGGTAGGCCGCCGCGAGCGCGACCGACAGCATCAGCAGGGCGGCCAGGGCGAAGGTCAGAGGATCGGTCGGAGACAGACCGAACAGGAGCGATTGCACGACGCTCGTGCCCCCCAGCGCTGCGACCACACCGACGGTGACGCCCACCAGTGCTAGCAGCAGTGCATTCTTCATCACCATCCACCGCACTGCCCACTGCTCGGCGCCAAGCGCCATGCGGATGCCGATCTCCGGAATTCGTCGGCTTACCGAGTACGCGAGGATTCCGTAGAGGCCGATGGCGGCGAGGAGCACGGCGATGCCTCCGAGCACTGTCGCCAGGGTCGCCATCAGCCTGACCCTTTGCAGCGATGCGTTGATCTGGTCCTCCTGCGTCCGAACCCCCGTGATCGGAAGATGGGGATCGACCCCGCGCACGACTTCGCGTACCTGCGGAACGACAGTCGCCGGATCGCCCTGCGTTTTCACCTCGAAGGTCGTCCCGGCTACGCGCGTCTGCCTGTAACCTGTGTAGAGCGTCGGCGGGGCGTTGGTGCGAATCGATGTGTACTTGGCGTCGCCGCAGACGCCGATCACGTCCATCACCATAGAGTCCTTCGTGGTGCCCCACCTGAACTGGCGGCCGATCGGATCGGCTTCCCCGAACAGTCGCTGCGCGAGCGCGCGATTGATCACAGCGACCGGCTGTGCTTGGCCCGTGTCTCCAGGCGCGAACTCCCGCCCCCGCAACACCGGGATTCCCAGGGTGCCGAAGAAGCCGTCGCCGACAGTCAGTCGCATGGTCGAGTATTGGCGTTGCAGCTCGCGATCCTCGGCGCTGTTGGGCGTCACGACAGGCGTGTCGATCGGCACCGCTGGCCCGCTCGATCCGCCGCCCGAGATGAGCGTCGCGCTCGAGAACGAGGCCGACCGCACGTTTGGGATTGCACTCAACCCGGCCTGGATCTGTTCGAGGAGCGCGCGCGTTCTCGGAAGGTCGTACCCGGCACGTACCGGGTCGATCCGGAAGATCAGAGTGTTCGAGGCGTCGAATCCCGGGTCCACACGCTGAAGGTTGCGGATGGAGTACACCAGGAGGCCCGCGACCGTGACGAGCAGCACCGAGAGCGCGACCTGCACGATCACGAGCCCGCCCGTGAGCCGCACGCCTGCGCGGCCGCCCGTCGTGCCGCGCATGTGCTCCTGCAGGCCAGAGGCGGCGTTGACGTCGGTGGTGCGCAGAGACGGCACCAGGGCGAATAGCACGCAGCATGTGGCGGTGACGGCGGCCGTGAAGAGGAAGACGCGCCAGTCGGTCCGGATGTCGAACGAGTCGAAGGCGGCATTGCTCAACGCGGGCAGCAGCCCGGCGGCGATGGAATC
This sequence comes from uncultured Acidobacteriota bacterium, assembly GCA_963771395.1. Lineage (GTDB taxonomy): Bacteria > Acidobacteriota > Vicinamibacteria > Vicinamibacterales > 2-12-FULL-66-21 > DATBJJ01. The sequence goes on from CAVYTY010000023.1 coordinate 276,958, forward strand.
GGCGACCAGTAATCCGAGCGCGCTGCCGAAGAGGGCGAGCAGGAGTCCTTCGGTCACGAGCTGCCGTACGATTCTCTGGCGCGACGCGCCGATGGCGACGCGCAGCGCGACCTCGCGGACCCGCGAGACTCCCCTCACGAGAAGGAGATTCGCCACGGTCGCGCATGCGACGAGGAGCACGACGCCGACGACCGAGGCCATGATGAGCAGCGACTCCATCGACCCTCCCCTGTCGTCCTGTCCCCATGCACCCGGCAACAAGTCGAGTCGCGGCAGCTCGTGCGCGACCAACGACGGATTCGCTTCCGCGGCGGTACGCTTCAGCGTTTGGTCGAGGAGAGCCTGCACGGCGTCCGGAGATACTCCGGGCCGCAGCCGTGCCATGACGAGCACCCACCAGTAGCCGGGATCCCGCCACTGCGCGCGACTCTCGATGGCAGGACGGACTGCCATCGGCAGCGTCACATCGGGGGAATCGCCGACCTGGAGCGCACCGTGAAAGCCCTTCGGCGTCACGCCGACGATGGTTACCGGCACCCGATTGACGATGAGGGTCTTTCCGACGACGTTCGGTGCCCGTCCGAACCGGCCCGTCCAGAATCCGTAGCTGATCACGGCGGCAGGTGGAGCGTCCGCCCTGTCGTCGCTGTCGAGCAGGAGTCGCCCGGCCGCCGCGCGAATGCCGAGGGTGGAAAAGTAGTCGCCCGAGACGACCTGCCCGCTCCCGACTTCCGCGTGGCCGTCGACCATCACGTCGAGGCTGCCGTAGAGATTGGCAAAGCCAAAGACCCGGGCGACAGCGGCCGCGTCCTGCCGAAACGCGTCGAACGCCGGGAAGGAGAACGACGTGCTGCCGGTCGCCGTGCGGTCACCGGAGAAGTTGCCGGTAATCGACCCCGCGGGGTTGCGGGGGCCGGCCTGCCATCTGAAGACGGCGAGCTCGTCCGGCGCCACCACAGGCAGCTTCCGCAGCACCAGGGCGTCGGCCAGGCTGAACACCGCTGCCGTCGAGCCGATGCCGATTGCCAGCGACAGCACGGCGACGACGGTGAAGGCCGGCGATCCTCTCAGCAGCCGCACGCCGTAGCGCAGATCCTGACCAACCGTCTCGAGCGAAGGGAAGCCCCACATCTCACGCGACTCCTCTCGTTTGACTGTCTGGTTGCCGAACATCCGGCAACAAATCCTGACCGTCCGTTCGCTTCTTTCCCATAGACGAACTATGCGTATGAACGGTTGGCAAACGGCTTGTCAAAGTTCAGGAGATTTCAATTCCAGGAGGTTCAGAAGGTTCAGGAGGTTCAAGAGGGTTCAGAAGGTTCAATCGTTGCTCGCACCTGAATTTGCGAGCTCGCGCCTTCGGCCGAATGGCAAAAACAATGAACCCCTGAACCTCCTGAACCTCTTGAACCTCGTGAACCCCCTGAACCCTCACCATCCCGTATGACGGGGCGTTTTCGATGGAGCCGCGCCAGGCCACATGCGGAGCGTCAAATCCTCGAGTTCGTCCTGCAGGCCGGCGGTCATCACGCTGAACGTGCGGTAGGCGCGGACCAGTGCTCGTTGTCCCGCCGTGTCGAGCAGGTAGTGTTTTCGGCGGCGGCCGCCGCGTTGCGCGGTCGGCGTGCCGACGTACGAGCACACCATGCGTTTGCCTTCGAGGCGATCGAGCGTGACGTAGACGGCGCTCGCGGGCACATCGCGGCCCGTGCGCGTGACGATCTCGCGGTGAATGGCCGCGCCGAAGGCGCCGTTCCCGAGCCGCAGCAGCGCGAGCAGCACGAGCTGTTCGAACTCGCCCAGAATCGAACCAAACGGAAACGGCTTCATATACCTAACATAGTATGTTATACAATGACGTTCGTAAACGTCTGATTTCACTCCAGAAACCGTGCCTGCCGGCGAACGCCGCTGAAAGCATTTGCGGCACCTGAACGGTGTGGCAATAATAAGTGGCTTCAAGGACGGCCACGTATTTCCGTGCCTCCCCCGCTTCATCTTTTGTCATAAGCAATCGTGAAAGGACGGACTTCTATGGGCTCTGCATCGGCGAGCGACACCATTCGCAACATCAGCAACTGGAATCTCGGGGTCAAGGCGACGCCGAGTACTTCGCGCTCCAAGGCCAGCGACGAGTTCGGCTCGTTGACGTTCAGCGACGAGGCTCAGCGCGCGCGTCTGCCGAAGGATGTCTACCGCGCGCTTCGACGCGCGGTCGCACAGGGAGAGCCCATCGATGCGTCCGTTGCCGATATCATCGCGACCGCGTTGAAGGACTGGGCGGTCGAGCACGGCGCCACCCACTACACGCACTGGTTCCAGCCGATGACGGGCATCACCGCCGAGAAGCACGACTCGTTTCTCTCGCCGACGGCCGACGGCCGGGCCGTAGCCGAGTTCAGCGGCAAGGAGCTCATCAAGGGCGAGCCCGACGCCTCCAGCTTTCCGTCGGGCGGGATGCGCTCCACGTTCGAAGCGCGGGGCTACACGGCCTGGGATCCCACCAGCCCTCCCTGGCTGCTGGTGATGCAGAACGGCACCACGCTCGTCATCCCGACGGCGTTCGTGAGCTGGACGGGCGAGGCGCTCGACAAGAAGACGCCGCTCCTCCGGTCGATGGAGGCCCTCTCGAAGCAGGCCGTCCGCATTCTGAAGTTGTTCGGGTCGAAGGCCCAGCGGGTCGTCGCGACGTGTGGCCCCGAGCAGGAATACTTCCTCATCGATCGGCAGTTCTTCTTCAATCGTCCGGACCTCATCAACGCCGGCCGGACGCTCTTCGGCGCCAAGCCCCCGAAGGGACAGGAGCTCGAGGATCAGTATTTCGGCGCGATACCCGACCGCGTGCTCGCGTTCATGATGGAGGTCGAGCGGGAGCTGTACAAGGTCGGCGTGCCGGTCAAGACGCGGCACAACGAGGTCGCGCCGAGCCAGTATGAAGTCGCGCCGATCTTCGAGAACGCCAACGTCGCCACCGATCATCAGATGATGACGATGGAAATGATGCGGCGGATCTCGCCGAAATACGGTCTTGCGTGCCTGCTGCACGAGAAGCCGTTCGCGGGGGTCAACGGCTCCGGCAAGCACCTCAATTGGAGCATCAGCGACGACCTCGGCAACAACCTGCTGAACCCGGGTGACGCGCCGCACGACAACGTCCAGTTCCTGGTGTTCTGCGCGGCGGTCATCCGTGCCGTGAACAAGTTCCAGGGCCTGCTGCGCTACAGCATCGCCAGCGCCGGAAACGATCACCGGCTCGGCGCGAACGAAGCACCGCCGGCCATCATCTCGATCTTCCTCGGCGACATGCTGACCGACATCTTCCAGCAGATCGAGAAAGCGGGCAGCGCCAAGAGCACCAAGCACGGCGGCATCCTCGACATCGGCGTGAGCGTGCTGCCGAAGCTCCCGCGCGACGCGGGCGATCGCAACCGCACCAGCCCGTTCGCGTTCACCGGCAACAAGTTCGAGTTCCGCGCGGTCTCGGCCAATCAGAGCATCGCGTTCCCGAACGTGTCGCTCAACGTTGCCGCGGCCGAATCCCTGGACTACTGCGCGACCGAGCTCGAGAAGAGCCTCAAGAGCGGCAAGAAGCTCCAGGCGGCGGTCAAGGACCTGCTGACGACGATCATCAAGGAGAACAAGCAGATCATCTTCAACGGCAACAACTATGCGGACGAGTGGCAGAAAGACGCGGCGAAGCGCGGTTTGCTCAACCACAAGACGTCCGTCGACGCGTACGGCGAGGTCCTCAAACCCGACGTCGTGCAGGCCTTCGAGAAGTACGGCGTGCTCAACGAGCGCGAGCTGAGGGCGCGCTACGAGGTCGCCCTCGAGCAGTACGTCAAGACCATCAACATCGAGGGGCAGCTGATGGTCCTGATGGCGAACCGCTTCATTCTGTCGGCTGCCTACAGGTATCAGGGACAGGTCGCCGAGAGCGTCTCGGCGGTCAAGGCGGCGGGCGCAAAATCGAAGGAGGGCGCCAAGACGCTCGACCAGCTCGTCAGATTGACCGACGAATTCAAACAGAAGGCCGACAAGCTCCAGGCGCTGCTCGAGCACGAGGGCGGCGGGGACACCTTCAAGCACGCGAAGTACTTCCGCGACAAGGTGGTACCCGCCATGGTCTCGCTGCGGGAAACGGGCGACAGCCTGGAGTGCATCATTCCGCACGAGCTCTGGCCGCTGCCGACATACAGGGAGATGCTGTTCATCAAGTAAGGTCTCGGGGTCGATTTCTGAGGCGCCCGGATCCATCCGGGCGCCTTTTTTTTGCGCTTCTGCTATCGTGTCGGCACCTCTTCCCGCTTTCAGCAACCTGCAAAGGAGCCAGCATGGTCATCCGTGAGGTCGGTGTCGGGTCGGCGGCCAAGATCTTCGGCGCGCTGTACGCGGTGTTTGGCTTGATTGCCGGCCTGATCGTGGCTGCCGTTGCTCTCGGCGGTGCGGGGCTGGCGGGGACCGGCGACGAGGCCATGCCCGGCTGGTTCGGTGGTCTCTTCGGTGTCGGCGCCGTGATCTTTCTCCCGATCATGTACGGCGTCCTCGGAGCGATCGGCGCGGCCCTGGCCGCTCTGTTCTACAACATCATCGCGGGGATGGTCGGCGGCCTGCAAATCGAGGCCGAGTAGGACGCTGGCTGGCCGGGAACATCCGCCAGGGTCGGGCATGCGCCGTTCGTTCCTGACCGCGCGCTGGGAGAACCTCGTGATTCTGAACTTCGAGGTCTCTCCGACAACGTTGGCGGCACTCGTGCCTCGAGGCACCGAGCTGGACCTCTGGCAGGGCCGCGCGCTCGTCAGCCTCGTGGGATTCTCCTTCGCGGACACGCGGGTGCGAGGAATCTCGATACCGGGCCACCGGGACTTCGAGGAAGTGAACCTCAGGTTCTACGTGCGCCGCCGCCTCCCGCCCGGACCGGACCGTCGCGCAGTCGTCTTCATCCGGGAGCTGGTGCCCAGGTATGCAATCGCCGCTCTTGCGCGCCTGCTCTACAACGAGCCCTATCTGCCCGTGCCGATGCACCACCGGTCACGCCTCGACCGGCATCGGGGCGGCGAGATCGCGTATGGCTGGCGCTACGGCGGCAAAGAGTTCTTGATGGTTGCTTCGGTCGAAGGTTCCGCGCAGACGCTCGAGGCCGGATCCGAAGCGGAGTTCATCACTGAGCACTACTGGGGCTGCACGCGGCAACGCGACGGTGGCACGCTGGAGTACGAAGTCGAGCATCCGCGTTGGCGTGTCTGGACCACGCCGCGCGTGACGTTCAGCGGGCCGGCCGGCCTACTCTACGGATCGGTGTTCGGAGAGATCCTCAGTGGGCCACCGCGTTCGGCATTTGTCGCCGAAGGATCGCCGGTGACGGTCTACGCCGGTTGCCGGATCGCTTGAGGACGAACACGGATCGCAGCGATTCACGGATCAATGGACGCGGATCACTCGGGTCACAGATCGACGGGACGCGGATCACACGGATCAACAGATCAACGGGACGCGGATCACGCGGATCAACAGATCAACGGGGACGCGGATCACACGGATCGACAGATCAACGGGACCGCGGCTCACGCGGATCACAGATCGACGGGTCGCGGCTCACGCGGATCGCAATCGCGAGCAAAACGTCCCGACGCGAGTTCCGCGCGGGTGAAGTGTTCGGCGAGGATCTCGTTGACCTCGGCGGCGCGGTGGATGGGCAGGCCGTGTCCGGCCGCGACGATCTCCAGATACTTCGAGCCTGGGATTGCGGCGGCCAGTGCCCGGCCAGTCGCCGGCAGCGCGATGCGGTCTTCGGCAGCGGAGATGACGAGCGTGGGTATCGAGGCGAGCCGCGCCAGGTCTGCACCGGCGTCGTACTTCGACATGGCGCCCAACTGCTTCATGACGATCGGGGGCTGTTCCGCCAGGTCGTGACCGAAGAGCGGGTGCAGCCGTGCGGCAAGCGCGACGCGATCGACCTGCTGCAGGTATCGCTCCGGCATGATCAGTTCGAGGAATGCGTTCCTCCGCATGGCGCGCGTGCCGATGCGCATGCGCAGTGCGGTCACGAGCATGGCCGACGTGACGTTCGAGCCGTCCTTGCCTTTGGCGAACGTGCACAGGAATGCGAGGCTCTTGACCCGGGAAGGTGCGCCGAGCGCCAGCGCCTGCGCGATGACTCCACCCATCGAGTGGCCGGCGACGTGAAACCGGTCGATGCCCTCGGCGTCGATGATCGCGAGCGCGTCGGCGGCCATCGCCTCGATCGTCAACCGCCCGTCGCGCGCAGTGCTCGCGCCGATCCCTCGATTGTCGAATGAGACCAGCGTGAAACGCTCACGCAGGCCATCGACCTGAGGCGTCCACCCGTTCCCGACAATACCGACCCCCTGAATCAGCAGAACCGGCGGTCCGGTTCCGGTTCGTGAGTAGAAGAGCGACGCGTCAGGAGTGTTCAGGGTTGGCACGGTCAGCCGGCCGTCGGAGGCCGACCAATTATCTGATCAATTGGCGAACCTCGAGGCTGGTGGCCGCCGGCGGCGCGCTCGCCCGGCCTCGATTCATCCCTGTTGCCCACCGCGTCCTGCCGATCGTCACCGGAGTTCAGCCTTTTTCACGCTCCGTTCAGATCGCTTCAGGCGCCGAATCCGTATCACAGTGTAGTCAGAGATTCGAACCAGCCTTTTCGACAAACTGCCGGTCTGGCCCGAGCCTGGATCGATTCTGTTCATTGCTGCGGGGTGACGGGTGAGAGTGTCGCGACGTCGCTTCATGTTGACGGCAGGCGCCGCGACCGCGGCGGCGGCTGGCGCCGGATTCTACACGTGGAGAATCGAGCCGCACTGGCTCGAAATCGTCCGCCGCCCGTTGCCCGTGCGTGGGCTGCCAGGCGCGCTCGCGGGTCGCACGCTGGCACAGATCAGCGATATTCACGTCGGTCTGCGCGTCGACGATGACTACGTGTTGAGCGTGTTCAGGCAAGTCGCGGATCTTCAACCCGAGATCGTCGTGGTGACCGGGGACTTCGTCAGCCATCACGATCGAGTGGTCGAGCAAATGGAAAGCGTGTTTCGATACGTGCCGAAGGGACGAATGGCCACCATCGGCACGCTCGGGAACCACGACTATGGGCCGGCCTGGTCTCACCCCGAGATTGCCGATCGGGTCGTCGCGATCGCTCAACAGAGCGGCCTCGTCATCCTTCGGAATCAGGTGCACGAGGTGGAGGGCCTGCAGATTGTCGGCCTCGACGATCTGTGGGCGAAGCGTTTCGACCCGGCGCTCGCGCTCGCCGGCTATGACAATCGACGGCCGGCCATCGCCCTCAGCCACAATCCGGACACAGCCGACCTCCCGGTCTGGGATCGCTACGAGGGATGGATCCTCTCGGGTCACACGCACGGCGGGCAGTGCAAGGCCCCGTTTCTGACACCGCCGCTGCTGCCGGTTCGCAACCGGCGCTACACGCAGGGGGAGTTCCGCTTGAGCGGCAACCGCTCGATGTACATCAATCGCGGCGTCGGTCACCTGTTGCACGTCCGCTTCAACGTTCGGCCCGAAGTCACGCTATTCGAGTTGCGCCAGGCCTGAGCGTGGAGCGCCGGACGTCCGCCGCGGCTGCTAGAATCGCGCGATGGATCCCGCCAATCCGTTTGCGGCGTTCTACAATAGTCGGGATGATTTTCGGTCCAGCGTCTTCCGATCTGCTGCCAGGGGCACGCAACGCCGTCGAGACGTGCCTTGCGATCCAACCCGGCGAGCGCGTCACGCTCATCGCCGACAGGGCGAGCGGCGAGGTAGCGGCGAGCCTGGACCGCGCGCTGGCCGAGCGGCGCGCCGTGGCCACGTGCCTGTCCATCGAGGCGCTGGCCGCGCGCCCGATGCTTGCCGCGCCGCCCGAAGTCCTTGCCTCCCTCGAGGAGGCTGACGCGGGCATCCTCTGCGTGCAGCCGCAGGAAGGGGAGCTGACGGCCCGACGGGCCATTGTCGGCGTCATCGAGCGCAGGAGGATCCGCTACGCGCACATGGTCGGCGTGACGCCCCGCATCATGTGCGAGGGCATGCGGGCGGACTACTACCGCGTCGATCGCCTCAGCCAGCGGCTGTGCGACCGCATGCCGTGGGCGCGGCGCTTGACGGTGCGGACGGCTGCGGGGACGAACTTCACGGCGACGTTCGACCCCGCGCTGGTGTGGGTCAAGACGAGCGGCCTGATCAATCCGCGCTACTGGTCGAACCTCCCCGCCGGTGAGGCGTTCACGACACCGGCCTCGGTCGACGGCACGTTCGTCTGCGACGGCACCGCGGGCGACTACTTCAATGCGAAGTACGGCACGCTCGAACGCGCGCCTCTGGTGCTCGAGGTTCGCGGCGGCCGCCTCCTGTCGGCCACGTGCGACCGGAGCGATCTCCAGGAAGATTTCTGGAACTACTGTCATACCGACGCGAACAGCGATCGCGTGGGGGAGCTGGCCTTCGGCACGAACCTCGGGCTGCGCGAGATGATCGGGATCCTCCTCCAGGACGAGAAGGTACCAGGGGTGCACATCGCGTTCGGCGATCCCTATGGCAGCCAGACAGGTGCCGACTGGTCGTCACAGACGCACGTCGATGTCCTGACGCGCGAGTGCGACGTCTGGATAGACGATGATCAGGTGATCGACAAGGGGCAGTATCTGCTCGAAAAGTTCGATCTGGCGACGGCCTGAGTCCGCGCTCGCCGCGCCCGAGCGGGGCCGCATCAGTCGTGCTAGGATGCGGCCGCGATACGTTTGGGCCTGCCGCCCGGCCTCGTCTCCGGTCGGCTCACGAGGAGGTCGTGCCGTGAAGCATCTCTTCATGTCCGCGTTGCTCGGCGTTCTCTGGCTGACCCTACCGGTGCCGCCCGCCCTCCATGCTCGGGAAGGCACGCAGTCGCGAGACGAGCCGCCACAGGCGGCCGCACCGGCGACCCTTGTCTACGCGGATTTCGAGAAGATGGAAGCCAACCGCCCGGTCAGCGCGCGCGGCGGCCTCATCCAGATGTACGCCTACCAGGAGAGCGCCGTACACAAGAGCACTTTCAAGGGTCTCGACGGCGCCGACCCTCCGGCACCGGAGCTGGTCTACATCAAGAAAGGCGACCCGAACCGCGCGATGAAGTTCGACTTCTCGTTGCTCGCCCCGAACCAATGGGCCGGAGTCACGGTCGAAATCCATGGCCAGCCCGACGTCGACGGCAGGGCCGTGCCCGACGACGTCAGCGCGTTCAAGGTCCTGTCGATGCAGGTGTATGCGACAGGCATCGAGATTCTACGCCTCGAAGCGATCAGCCAGGAGCGGGGTAAGGACATGGCGATGACCTACCCGCAGATGACCTTCAAGGTGCGGACGGGATTGAACACCTATAGGGTGCCGCTCACTGGTTTCGTGCAGCCGTCCTGGGCGGACGTCCGCGTCAATGCGAAGGACGTCTTCAGGTTCCTCACCTCGATCAAGCTGACGGCGTTCTGCGATCAGTGCGAAGCGAACAAGCAGGGCATGGTGATCGTCGACAACATGATCTTCGAGAAATAGGCGCTCCTCACCAGCGCGACAGGTACTCGCGCATCTGATCCTTCCAGTACGGCCAGTCATGGCCGCCGCGCGGCCCCCAGTCGTCCAGGTAGTGGCCGATGCCCTTTTGCGCGAGGATGCCGGACAGCGTGTACGCAGAAGCGGCTCTCTTCCCACGGTCCCGATCCTGTGGCGAGGTGGATCTCACAGGTGGCGAGCTGCTCTCTCAGCCAGGGATCGTCGAGGTTCGACAGGTAGTCCACCGGGTTGTGGAAGTAGAAGTTGTCGTCGTACATCCCATCCATGAAGTTTTTCAAATCGTAGACGCCGGAGAGCGCGTAGCACTGCTTGACGCGGTGTGGATAACGGAAGAGTGTGTTCGCGGCGTGATAGGCCCCGAGAGACGCGCCCATCGTCGCGATGCCGATGCTCTCGGTCTGGCACGACGTGTAGATGAACGGAAAGACCTCCTCGCGGATGTACTCGTCGAACATGCGCTGGCGCCAGCTCCGGTGGAACGGGTGGGCGCTGCTGTTCAGGAACGACTCGTGGTTGTTCGATCCGACACAGAAGAGCTTCACGCGGCCCCCTTCGATGAATTCTCCGAGGGCGTCGACCATCCCGTGGCGCTGCAATTCCCATTCGTCGCCATGGCTCGTGGGAAACGCGAGCAGGGGTGGACCCCAGTGCCCGAAGACGGCCACGCCCATGTCGTGGTCGAGCCGCGGCGATTACCAGTCCTGATGTTCGGTGCGCATCACTTGCGGCCTGCTCCCGAGAGCGCTCTGCCGGGCTTGGCGCCGGTATGTTCGCCGTCCTTGAGGACCTGCACTCCGTTGACGAATACGTGGCTCATCCCCACAGCATACTGGTGCGGCTTCTCGAATGTCGCGCGATCTGCGATCGTGCGCGGGATCGAAGACGACGACATCGGCGAACATGCCTTCGCGGATGAAGCCGCGTCGATCGAGCGCGAGGTTGGTCGCGGGAAGGCCCGACAGCCGTCGCACGGCCTCCTCGAGCGGGATGACCTTCTCCTCGCGCACGTACTTGCCCGAGCAGCCGGGCGAAGTTGCCGTAGGCGCGCGGGTGCGCGGATGACTTCGTGAACGGCAGCTCCGGCGCCATCGACGCCGCGTCCGATCCGAACGACACCCATGGCAGCCGGATCTGCTTGCGGATGTTGTCCTCCGACATCATGAAGTAGACCGTGCCGACGCGCGAGCGGTCTTCGAGCACGAGGTCCATGATCGTGTCGGGCACCGATCTCGCCGCGCAGTTCGCGACTTCGGCCAGCGTCTTGCCGGTGAGCGGCTTGAGCGCCTCGGACTTGAACTCCACGAGCAGGATGCGGTCCGGGGAGCCCGCGGCGAGGTAGAGGTTCTCCCAGTCGTTCGACGGCGTGCGTGATCGCGTGCGCGATCTTCTTCCGGGTCGCCGGGTCCTCGAGTCGCTTGAACGCCTCTCCGTAGCCGCCGTCGCGGACCCACGGCGGCATCGCGGCGTCGAGGCCGGTCGCGCCGGCGGGGTAGTTGTACATGTCGGCGGTGATCTTCAGCCCCTCGGCCCGGGCTTTCTCGACCATCGCGATCACGGCGTCGATCTTGTCCCAGTTGGCCTTGCCGGCGGCCTTGAGGTGATAAATCTCCGCCGGAATGTTCGCCTCGCGGCTGATGCGAATCAGTTCCTCGATGGCCTCGAGGAGACGGTTGCCCTCGCTCCGCATGTGCGAGATGTATCTGCCCTGATACTGCGCCGCGACCTTGCACAGCTCGATCAGCTCCTCGGTCTAGGCATAGAAGGCCGGCGCGTAGATGAGCGAGCTGCCGATGCCGAGCGCCCCTGCCTCCATCTCCTGCTTGACGAGCGCCCGCATCTCGTCGAGCTGCTGCGGCGTCGGTTTCCTGTCCTCGAGTCCGATCACGTGCTCGCGAATCGTCGTCGCGCCAATGAACGAGGCGACGTTGGTCGAGACGCCGCGGCGCTCGAGCTCGCGGAGATACTCCGCGAGGGTCGTCCACGTGATGTCGTACTTGATGTCGCCCATCTCCTCGACCATGCGCTTCTTCATGGCGTCGTTGAGCGGACCCATCGAGCTCCCTTCGCCGAAGATTTCGAGCGTGACACCCTGCCGGATGTCTCCCTGAGAGCGTCCGTCGGCGAGCAGCGACTCGGTCGACCAGGACAGCATGTTGATGAAGCCGGGTGCGACGGCCCGGCCAGTGGCATCGGTCGTCGTCTTTGCCGACGCGGTGGACAGGTCGCCTACGCGCTCGATACGGTCGCCCGTGATGCCGATGTCCACGCGGCGGCCTGGCGATCCGGAGCCGTCGTAGACCATCCCTCCTCGGATGATGACGTCGAACGCTGCGGGCGGTGGGGGAGGAGTACAGCCGGCGCAAGCCAGGAGCATCGCGATGATCAGGGTGGAGACGCGCGGCATGCGGTAGATGATACCTTGCGATGGCAGGCGACCCTGGGCCCCTTGCGTTCGCGTGGTACCATTCGGCGCCATGGCTGTTCGCGAGCTGCTGATCGAGACCTTGGCGCACATTCCACCCGCGAGCGCTCTGGATGGCCTGACGGCCGCCGAGGCCGGGCGGCGCGTACCTGGCGCCAACCATTCCATCGCGGAAATCGTGGCGCACCTGAACTTCTGGGCGACGTGGTTCTGCGACCGGTGCGAGGGCCGCAGTGCGCCGATGGTCACGAGCGCCGCGCTTGGCTGGCCGGCAGTGGCGTCGGAGTCGTGGCCCGAGCTGCACCGCCAGTTCCTGAGCACGCTCGAACGAGCCGCGGCGCGCGGCGAGGACCCCGGCCACCTCGAGTCACCGATCGCCCCGCCCATTGAGTTCCCCCCACTCGCGAACTACACCATCCGCGACGCGCTCGTGCACGTGGCCCATCACAACGCGCACCACCTGGGACAGGTCATCGTCTTGCGGCAGATGATGGGCTTGTGGCCGCCGCCGTCCGGCAGCTGGACGTGGTGATGATGCGACGACTATCTGTGACGCTCGGCCTCGCGACGGCCGCCGCGGCGTTGCTCTCGGCACAGCCACAGTTCAGCGACAGTGTTCGCGCCTTCATCAAGGTCGACGCGCCCGTCGTGGCGCTGACCAACGTGCGAGTGATCGACGGCACCGGCGCGCAGGCGCGCGCCAACCAGACGATCATCATCAGGAACGGCAACATCGAGGCCGTTGGCGACACCACCAGCCTGGCGCCACCGGCAGGTGCGACGACGCTCGACCTGGCAGGACGAAGTGTCATTCCCGGGCTCGTGATGGTTCACGAGCACCTCTACTATCCGGCCGGGCCCGGCGTCTACGGACAGCTCGGCGAAAGCTTCATCCGCCTCTATCTCGCCGGCGGCGTGACGACCATGCGCACCGGAGGCAACGTGAACGGCTTCATGGACCTGAAGCTGAAACAGTTGATCGATGCGGGGCAGAAGGCCGGCCCGGCCATCGACGCCACGGCGCCCTACCTGAATGGCTCGAACACGTTCTCGCAGATGCGCGATCTGAAGGGGCCCGACGATGCCCGGCGGCAGGTGGCGTACTGGGCTGGCGAGGGGGCGACGTCGTTCAAGGCCTACATGCAGATCCGCCGTGACGAGCTCGGTGCGGCGATCGAGGAAGTTCACAAGCGCGGCCTGAAGATCACCGGCCACCTGTGTTCAGTGACGTACGCGGAAGCCGCCGAGCTCGGCATCGACAACCTGGAGCACGGGTTCCTGGCGGCCACGGACTTCGTGTCCGACAAGCAGCCCGACGTCTGCCCCGGGCAAGGGCGGGGACAGCAGAGCATCGCCGCGCTCGACGAGAACGGCGCGCCGTTCAAGGCGCTCGTCAAGAAACTGATCGACCGCCGTGTCACGCTGACGTCGACTCTGACCGTCTTCGAGACATTCACGCCAGGCCGGCCGGTGCCGCCGGGCGTGGACGTGCTGTTGCCGCAGCTCAAGGATCAGTTTCTACAGAACCACGCCCGGACGGCCGCCAATCAGCAGTCCACTTACATCAAGCTCTTTCCGAAGGCGCTCGCGCTCGAGCGCGCGTTCGTGAAGGCAGGAGGCACGCTCATCGCCGGCACTGATCCGACTGGCGGGGGCGGCGTCGTGCCAGGTTACGCCAACCAACGGCAGCTCGAGCTGCTCGTCGAAGCGGGGTTCAGCCCGCTCGAAGCGATCAGCATCGGCACGGCGAACGGCGCGAAGTTCCTGGGCCGCGACCCGCGCGTCGGGACAATCGCCGTCGGGAAGCAGGCCGATCTCGTGGTCGTCAACGGCGACCCGTCGGCGAACATCGCCGACGTGCGAAGAGTCGAACTCGTCTTCAAGCAAGGCGTCGGTTTCGATCCCGTCAACCTCATCGACTCGGTCAAGGGGAAGGCGGGCTTGTGGTAGACACATTCCCTTGCATTCCATTCTCAGTTCCCGTTTTCGAACGCATGCGCGGGTGCGAACCGTTGGCCTGAGTGCCGGCACACGCGTGAGTGCATCAGGCGCAAAGGTCATTCCGATCGCCCGGGCGCGGCGATGAGCCGATTCGACGACGCTCGACACAGTCTCCTGCAGAGGAGAATCCAATGTTCATCCGAACAATTGCGGTCGCCTGCGCTCTAGCCTTCCTGCCGGCGCCTGCAAGTGCGCAGGCCCTTCCCGTCGACAGTAACGTGACGCTCGCGCCCGCCGGGCCTGCTGTCCCGGTTGACGCTCCTGACCTGAACTCCGACAATCAGCCGCCGACAATGCAGCGGCGCAAGGATTCTCTGTGGAACGGAGTCCTCATTGGGACGGGCCTCGGCGCGCTCGTCGGCGCCCTGGTCGGCTCCGCTGTTTTCGAGTGCTCCGAATGCTCGGGCTTCAACGTTCCGCTGACGTTCGGTGTGCTCGGCGCGGGTGCGGGAGCCGGAATCGGTGCCGGCCTTGACGCGTGGCGCCAGACGCGCTCGACGGTCACGATTGCCCCCGACAAGAACCGCCGTTTCATGGTCTCACCGGTCCTGGGAAAGGACGTCAAGGGGATGGTCGCGTCGATCCGTTTCTGACGACGCCATGAACCGCGCCGGCCACTACGTGGCGCATGGGCGTGTGCGGCGCCAGCTCGACATACCTCAGGCTCGCCAGTAACAGGAAGCTGACGCCAGTCAATCGTGCCCCGGCCGCCCTTCTGTCATAATCCGCACCTCAGAGGAGGCGGGCCATGGCATTGCGACGAGTCTGTGTCACCTGTCTAGTTCTGCTGAGTGTCTTGTCAGCGCCGCTGCGCGCACAGGCGCCTGCACAGCCCGCACCCGCGAACACCGTCGACCGCGGCGTCATCAACGGCGCTTCTTACTACGTCGAGATCCCGGCCCAGTGGAACAAGGGACTGGTGCTCTACACCCACGGCTACGCGGTGGCCTCCGGAAAGCCCCGGAGTCAGGAGTTCACGCCGCCCAAAGCGTTGCGCGATGTGTTCCTGTCGCGCGGCTTCGCCTTTGCCGCCTCCGACTACAGCGTGCAGGGCTGGGCGGTCAAGGAAGCGATCGAGGATACCGAGGCGCTGCGGCGCTACTTCGTGTCGAAGCACGGCGCGCCGGCGGAGACCTACATCACCGGGCACTCGATGGGCGGCCACATCACGATGGCCATCATCGAGCGCTATCCCGAGGCCTATCAGGGTGCGATGCCGATGTGCGGTCCGCTCGGGCCGGCGATCGAGTTCCTCAACACCGGCCTCTTCGACATGCTGGTCACGTTCGAGGCGCTGTTTCCGGGCACCATCGGGTCCCCCTACGAGCCCAGCCTGGAGACGAGCAACAAGGTGAAGGCGGCAATCGCGGCGAACCTGGAACGAGCCACGACGTACGCACAGAATTACGGCCGCACTGTCGCCCAATTGCCAGGCGCGCTCTCCCTGTTCCACGCGATCGCCGGAGAGTTGAAGCAGCGTGCAGGCGGCGAGCCCTTCGACAATCGCAATCGCATCTACGTCGGTTTCGGCGACGATGTGGCCCTCAACCGGTCCGTGAAGCGCTATACCGCGCTTCCATCGGCGCGCGACTATGTGCGGCAGTACGCGACGCCGACGGGCCGGATTGCCGATCCGATGCTTGCGATTCACACCACGTCCGACTCGCTGGTGCTCGGCAGGGACGTGACCGCCTACGAGACTCCCGCCGCCCTGGCCGGCTCGTCCGACCGGTTCGTCGCGCGGTTCGTCGAAGCCAACGGCCACTGCAACTTCACGCCGGCGCAGACGGGCGGTGCGTTCGATGCATTGCTGGCGTGGGCCCGCGACGGGAAGCGGCCTGCCCCTGGTGAGCAGAAGTGAGTGGCACTGTAGGACGGGGTCAGGTCACCGGCGCTTGACCTTTCGCGAGATGTCCTTTTTCCGCGCGGCCTTCACCTTCTTCTTCTGTCGCCTACCGGTCGCCTTAGACGTGGCGCGCGTGCGGCCAGCTTTTGGTGCCGCCGCGTCCGACAGCTTGTACGCTTCCTGAAGCCAGTCCGTGAGAGGCGCCTCTACCTCGTCGCGGTGCTTGATCTGAATGAAGTGTACGACCTTGGACTTCGAGACGCGATCGACGCGTCGCACCTGAGGAGCCTTCAGCGGACGGTCAAGGAACACGCAGATCTCGAGGAAGCTCTTCTTCGGACGCACGAAGAAATAACAGGATCTCCGCGAGAACATGATCGACTTGTGGGAGGCGTAGATCCGCTGGTCTCCAAAGGCGGCGGCGCTCTCGCGCAGCCGCTCCCAGGCGTCCCGAAGATCCTCGGAGAGATCCTGCGTGAGCGCTGCTTCCGTCGTCGTCCAGCAGTCGTGCGCCTCGCCTTCCTCGACCCACTGCTTGCAGTGGTAGCACTCTCGACCGGCCATGCGTCGAATTGTACGTGGGCCGCGAGCGATTGTCCCGCGCCGGCGTATGTGGACGTGGTCACGGTGCGACCGTGACCACGTGTCGTTTGAGAACCAGGATGATCTGACGTCGACGAAGTGTGGTGTCGGCCCGGCTCGTTACTCAGCCAGGAACGCAGCTACGGACCTGAGAGCCCCTCGCCATTGCCCGCGGCGCTCTTCCACCATGGCGGCGCCAGGCAGCTTGGTGTTCGTCACGACGACTGACACCTTGCCTCCCGGTTTTGGCAGCAGATAGAGCTGGACCGTCGTGTCGTCCCACTTGTAGCGAAAGCGTCCCTGGCCATCCGCCGTGACGACGAATCCCCTGGACGTCGGGCTGTCGAGCCCTGCGGAAAGCGCGCTCGCCAGGCGCGCATCGACGCCCTCCACCCACCGCCGCCGCCGGCGCGTCTCCGTGAAGGCCTTGATCACGTCGGTCGTCTCGGCGGCCACGACCTTCGATACCGACACTCGGTATTCGCCGTCGCAGCGCTGATTCAGTGCCCGTACGCCGCGCGCGCGCTCGTAAGCGACAGTGATCCCCTGCGCATACCAGCCGTCGACGTGATGCGCGTCGTGGAGGTGTCGTGCTGCCGCGGTGTGTCCCTTGTCGACGGCGCCGAACCGGTCGAGCACGTCGAACCAGTGGTCGAGGCCATGTCCCGTTTTCTCGAGAGACTTCGCGTCAGAGACACTGCCTTTGGAACTGCCGGCGGCTGCCGCACGTGGCGCGGTCGTTGACCGGAGACGAGCCGCGGCGGGAACGGTGCGCTCCTGGAGATCCTTCAGAACGTGGCGCCGCGCGGTCGTATAGCGTTCGCCGGTTTTGGCGGCACGGGCACGAATGACTTGCTTGAGGGCGCGAGCGCGGGTCATGGTCGGGTCCTTCTCTGGCCACACGAACCCCCAGCCCCCGCCTGATGGTCGCGTGACCGTGAAGAACCCACATTGTTCGGCCCGAGGCGTGGACCCCTTTGCCTCGATCGCAGGCCCCGCGGGGGGAGGCCCAGGTCGAGGTGCGGCGCCAGGCCAGCGCCGACGAGAACTCTGCCATCAGGGGCGTGGCGTCGTCAACCCCCGTGAATCGGCTTGTCAAAGCTCGTTGGAAAGTCTCAGTCCCTTATGGCCATCAACCGAGCGACATCGAACGGTGGTGGCTCTTTCCCTCAACGGTCGTAGATCCCGGAGGTTCCGGCTGATACGCCTCGCACGCCCTGGCGCTGGTCCTTCCTCTGGCTGAACCCCGTTGATCCATTCGTCCCGCCGTTGGTCCCATCAGGAACGCCGACGTTACCCAATTCTGTTGACGGATTCCGAACGAACGAGAAAGGATCGCTCGGCCGCGTACAACAACTACGGCCAACACC
This sequence comes from uncultured Acidobacteriota bacterium, assembly GCA_963771395.1. Classification (GTDB taxonomy): domain Bacteria; phylum Acidobacteriota; class Vicinamibacteria; order Vicinamibacterales; family 2-12-FULL-66-21; genus DATBJJ01. Next base: position 294,731 of record CAVYTY010000023.1, read on the forward strand.
AAACAGCACCTCCGAGGAGCAAAGCCAGATGGCCAATGCATTCGTTCACGTCGAGCTCAACACGACCGATCCCGACAAAGCCAAGTCGTTCTACAGCAGTCTGTTCTCATGGAAGATGGAAGACATGCCGATGGGTCCCGGCATGACCTACACGATGATCCAGCCGGGTGAAGGTCCGGGAGGAGGCCTGATGAAGCACCCCGTTCCGGGCGCGCCATCCGCGTGGCTCGCCTATGTCACCGTGGACGACCTCCAGGCCGCGACGGACAAGGCCAAATCGCTAGGCGCTCAGGTGATGAAGGACGTCACCGAAGTGCCCGGCATGGGATGGTTCAGCATCATCCTCGACCCGACCGGGGCGGCGCTGGGGCTCTGGAAGAACGCATAGGCCAGGTACGGTCGCCCAGGGTCGGTCAGGACGGATCGAGCTCGCGCAGCCGTCGCTCGAGGAAGCGACGCTCCGGCTCTTGTCTCGTCAGATCGAGCGCGGTCCCGTACGCGGTCCGTGCCTCGGCTGCCCTGCCGAGGCGGCGTAGAAGATCGGCGCGCGCGGAGTGTGCGAGGCGGTACTCCGCCAGCTCTCCGCGCGCGAGCAGGGCATCGATCTGGGCCAGGCCCGCCTCGGGTCCATCCCGCATCGCCATCGCGACGGCCTGGTTGAGCTCGACGACCGGCGACGGGTCGGCCCTGAACAGCACGCCGTAGAGTGCGACAATCTGAGCCCAATCCGTGTCGGCGGCGTTCCGAGCTTCCGCGTGCACGGCGGCGATGGCGGCCTGCAGCGTGTAGGGGCCGAAACGACGCGAAGCGAGCACACGCTCGACGAGCGCGACGCCCTCGGCGATCATGCCGCGGTCCCACGCGGACCGATCCTGCTCGTCGAGCAGCACGATCTCGCCCGTTGGTGAGGTTCGCGCCACGCGCCTCGACTCGTGCAGCAGCATCAAGGCGAGCAGGCCGATCGCCTCGGGCTCCGGCAGCAGATCCACGAGCAGCCTGCCGAGCCGGATGGCTTCGCCCGACAGATCGTGTCGTGTGATCGATGCCCCAGACGACGCCGAGTACCCCTCGTTGAAGACCAGGTAGATGACGTGCAGCACGGCGTCGAGGCGGGCCGGTAAGTCGGCTCGCGCGGGGATCTCGTACGGAATTCGCGCCTCCCGAATCTTCGCCTTGGCCCGCACGATGCGCTGGGCCATGGCAGTGGGCTGAGCAAGGAACGCGTGGGCGATCTCCTCGGTGGTCAGTCCGCACACGGTGCGTAGGGTCAGCGCGATCTGGGCATCCGGGGAGAGCGCCGGGTGGCAGCAGGTGAAGATGAGACGCAGCCGGTCGTCCTCGAGGTGCTCATGGTCTTCGAGCTCCGCGGAGTGACGTGTGGTGGTCTCGAGTCGATCGGCGAGCTCGACGAGCGACGCGTCGAACCGGGCCCGCCGGCGCATAGAGTCGATGGCTTTGAACCGGCCGGTCGACACGAGCCACGCCCGCGGATTGGCGGGCACTCCCTCGCGCGCCCAGCTCTCGAGTGCCGTGGCAACGGCCGTGTGCAGCGCCTCCTCGGCGAGATCGAAGTCGCCGAGCAGGCGAATGAGCGTCGCCACGACGCGCCGCGAGTCGGATCGGTACACCGCCTCCACCGTCTCGCGAACGCGGTCGATCGGTTCATCACTCATGAGGACGGCGCGGAAGCAACGTGGGTCATCTCCCGGATTGGGCGCCGGAATTGGCGACACGAGATAGTCGACGGGTCACGCCCGGATCGACAGCCAGTCTACGGTTGCCGCGACCGGCGCTTGATTCTTCTCCGTTCTCCGTGCCTTGCTGACGCGAGCTGACGCATGCGTTCGACTAGCACGTCAGATTTACGCGTCGCTTCGCGTCGCCAGTCCGCTATTCTGGCGTCGCGCGCGTAGTATCTTCATATTCGCATGTAGACTGCCTCGCCAATGAGAGCCAGGCGCGGGTCGTGTTCAATGTTCGAAACAGATCAGGGATGGCTTCTCATGACACGTCTGACACCGTGGCTAGGTGACGTCGCGAAAGACACGCGGCATGCGCTACGGATGCTCTGGCGCAATCCTGGGTTCGCCGCCGTGGCCATTGCGACGCTTGCCGTCGGCATCGGTGCGAACACGGCCGTTTTCAGCCTGACGCACCGGATGCTGCTCGCCCCTCTTCCCGTTCACGACGCGTCGCAGCTCTTCGTCGTGTCGCGCAGCACTCTTGAACGGAGCCACCTGACAGAGTTCCCGCATCTCTTCTTTCGTGCGCTCGAGGAGGACCGTGCGCTGCTCGACGGCGTCTTGAGCCGCGGCGGGTATGAGCGCGTCACCGTGAGCGCGGACGCCGGCGGCGAGCCCGCTATCGGCGAGCTGGTGTCTGGGTCCTACTTCGAGGTGCTCGGGGTGAAGGCCCATCTCGGTCGCGTCCTCACACGTGCCGACGACAGCGGTGCGGGCGCGCACCCGGTGGTCGTGCTCAGTCACGGGTACTGGCGGCGCCGCTTTGCGGCCGATCCCTCGGTTATCGGAAGCACGATTTTGCTGAGCGGCTATCCGATGACGATCGTGGGCGTCTCACCGGCGGGATTCGACGGTCTGGATCCAGGGCAGAAAGTGGATGTGCGGATTCCTCTGACCATGCAGGCCGAAGTCCGGCGTGCCACTTCGACGCTGCAACGGCCTGACGTGTGGGAGTTCAACATCGTCGCACGCCTCAAGCAGGGGGTGAGCGTCGAGCAGGCTCAGGAAGCGCTGTCCGCACGCTTTGGGCGATACCTGACAGACGTTCCTGGCGCCGCCAGCACGAAACTTGACTCGTCCGCGATGTCGCGCATCGAGCTCCTACCGGCGGCGACGGGATTCGGGAACACCCGCGCGCGGTTCGCTGTCGCTCTCTGGGTGCTGATGTCGATCACGGTCGTGGTCCTCGTCGTGGCCTGTGTCAATGTGGCGAATCTGCTGCTGGCGCGCTCCGCAGCACGGCGGCAAGAGATAGCGATCCGCACAGCCGTTGGCGCTGGCACGGGTCGGCTGCTCAGGCAGATGCTGACGGAGAGCATGGTGTTGTCCCTCCTCGGAGCAGCTGCTGGCGTTCTCGTCGCCGTTGTTGGCGCGCCGGCACTGGTGTATTTACTCTCCGGCACTGGCGCGCGCCTCGACCTCGAGGCTCGGCTCGACGCGCCGGTGCTGTTCTTTCACGTCGGAATCTCACTGCTGTCCGGAGTTCTCTTCGGACTGGCGCCTGCCTTCGGCGCGCGTCGCGACCTGATGTCCGAGTTCCGATTTCCGTCGTCACGCGGGTCCTCGGCAACGGTTCGCGCGTCTCTCGTCGCGGCACAAGTGATGCTGGCGGTCGTTGTCCTGGTAGCCGCCGTGATGTTCGTGCGGAGCGTCCATGCTTTGGGCGTCACCGATCTAGGGTTCCAGTCCGATCACCTGTTGCTCGTGGCGCTCGACCCCAAAACCGCGGGCAGAGCCGATGCGGAGGTCGCGCCTTTTTTCCGCGCGGTGCACGAGAGGGTACGCGCTCTGTCCGGCGTTCGCGATGTTTCATTCTCAACCGTCCGAGTTCTTTCCAACAGCCGCTGGTCGGGTTCGGTGGCTGTGGAGGGTGCAAGCGCGCTCGAGTCTGGGCCGCGTGCATTGCGTGACGCGGTGGGTCCTGGCTATTTCCGCACGCTCGGAATCCCGCTGCTCGCAGGGCGGGATCTCGCCGAGGGCGATGACGAGCGGGCGGCGAAGGTGGCCGTCATCAACGATTCTTTCGCGCGCCGGTATTTCGGCGGCCGGGATCCTCTTGGCAAGAAGGTCGGAGCGGGGGTTCCCAATCATGTGATTGTCGGCGTGGCAGCGGACGCGAGGTCAGTGCATGTGCGCGAGGCTCCCGAACCAGCGTGGTACGTCCCCTACGAGCAGCGCCCAGGCCTGAAGCATCTGAATCTGATCGTCCGGACGACCGTCGACCCGCGTGCCCTCGTTTCCGGTGTGAGGGCAGCCGTCGCGGCCGTCGACCCCCGCGTCGCCATGTTCGAGGTGCGAACGCAAGAGGCCCAGATCGACCAACTTCTCCTCGTTGAGCGGACACTGGCCGTGCTGGCGACGTTCTTCGCCGTGCTCGGGGGCGGTCTGGCTGCGTTGGGACTCTACGGCGTCCTCGCCTTTCTCGTTGAGCAGCGTCGGAAGGAAATCGGCCTGCGTATCGCGCTCGGCGCTCGACCCGCAAAAGTGGCGTGGATGGTAGTTGGCAGTGCCTGGCCGTCGGTAGGCATCGGCCTGTTCGCTGGGACGGCGGCAGCGGCGTCGCTCGGCCGATACGCCAAATCTGTTCTGTACGGCGTCGACTCCATCGACGCGTCCAGCCTTATCGGCGGAGCCGTAATAATGGCCGCTGTCGCTGGACTTGCCCTGGTCGTGCCTGCGCGCAGAGCTGCCCGGGTCGATCCGATGGCGATTCTGCGCGAATAGCGCTTGAATCCGTGAGTGCGTCCTGCCATCGGGCGTCGTATCACGGAGGGGCGGCCCTTCGGCCATCGCATGCAGACGCGCTTCAGTATCCGTGAAGGGCGCCGCAGCGGCTCGCTAGGTCGTTGTCACTTCTCACTTGAGGGCGGCACAATGTTCTTGAGCCGCATGTAAGTCACCAGATTGCCATAGTGTTCCCAAGTGTGACTGGTAGTGACGTGAATCCACGACAGCTTCGGCGTCTTGCGGCTGGGGTCGAAAGCATCCACCGGTTCGGCCGCGACTGCGTCGGACATTTTCCTACCGTCGCCCAACCGACGGTGGGTGCGGCGGCCATGAACCGCTGGAATCGTCCAAACAACTCGATGAGGGCGTGCCGGAATGCTTGTTCGTAGTACGTGGAAGATGGAAGTGGGCGGGTCCCGACAACCGAATCGGGAAATGACACCCGCTCACAGGGTGCCTCCGGCCAGAACCACCGGTCTCCGCGGACCACTTGTCGTCCTGAGCCGTTGGTTGGTCCCGCACTCGCGTCAGTCAGCACTTCCTGGTGGACCGAATGCGATATTCCCTGGACAATCCGCTCATGACTCGACGCCTTCTCATCGCGTGTGTCGCCGCCGTTCTCGGTTCGGTTGCAGCCGCTCAGGAGATGCGGTTCTTCTATCCTGCGCCTCCGGCGTCCGCGGTGGACGTGTCGAAGGATCAGGCCTACGGCGCGCTGCAGATGGATGTTTACCGTCCGCGGAACGCGGCCGGCAAGACCCTGCCGGCGCTCGTGTTCTTCAACATCGCGTCCGGCGCGCAGCGCAGCAATGCCTTCTACAAGGCCTGGGCGGAGATCGCGGCGTCCCGGGATCTCGTTGCCATCCTCCCGGATCTGCGCGACGAGAGCTTCGAAAAGGATTTCGATGCGCTCGTCGCACATCTCGCGTCGAATGCGGCGAGCCTGGGCGTGGACCGCGAGCGAATCGCCGTCTACGCAGGCTCCGGCAACGTCTTCCGGGCGCTGCCGCTCTTGCAGAACCCGAGGCAGACGACAATCAAGGCCGCCGTCATGTACTACGGCTCGGCGCAGGTGACCGAGTTCAGGCGCGACCTGCCACTGCTCTTCGTGCGCGCCGGGCTCGATCGTCCGCCGGTCAATCGCGCGATCACCGAGCTCGTGACCCAGGCTTCGAATCAGAACGCGCCGGTGATGCTTTTGAGCTACCCCGGTGGTCACCATGCGTTCGAGATCGTTGACGATGAAGACGCGACCCGTGACGCGATAGACAGCACGATCGACTTCGTCAAGCGCACGACCACGCCGACCTACCAGGCCTCGCTGCGCCGGGGGCTTCCCGAGGCCACGGCCGCAGCGCACGTCTCGACCGGCAACTTCGCGGCCGCGGCATCGTCATATGCCGCACTGGTCAAGACCAGGCCCGATGACGCACGGCTGAGGCTGTCATATGGCGAGGCGTTGCTGGGGGCATCGCAGTTCGATGCGGCCTGCACTGAGCTCGAGAAGCTGAAGGGGAAGGGTCTCGGTCCGCGTGACCTCGGCGTGCCCGCCGCGCGCGCGTGCATGCAGAAGGGCGACGCCGACGCAGCCATCGCGTGGTTGAAGAGCATCCCGCAGCGCTTCCTGCCGCGCGCCCTGGAGAAGGATCCGATCTTCGCGCCGATTCAGAACCGTGCCGAGTTCAAAGCGCTGTTTCAGACGGGCGGCTGAGATCACCGCGCGACGTGATTGGACGCGGATCGTCTCAACGGGACGCGGATCTCGGAGACATATTTCAACGGGACGCGGATCTCGCGGATCGACATTCTCACGTGACGCGGATCTCGCGGATCACATCATGCCGCCTCCCGGGCTTTTCGGTAGCGTCGGCGTCGTCTGGGGGGCCGCCGGCGGCTTGAGCGTGTAGCGATACGCCTCGATGAGCCATGCGCCGGTGCGCTTCAGCACGAGCGTGACCTGCCCCTCCATCCTGGGCGTTGGTTTTCCGGACGAATCCAGAACACCGCTCAGTTCCCACTTCCCGTCGGCAACAGCGATGTCCTCTGAGAGACAGCGGATCCTGTTCAGGGCGAGCGGATGCTGCGACGAGCGGTACTCACGCCGTCTGAAGAGCTGCATGCGGTTGATGGTGATCATCTGCGCGCCCCGTTCGATTGCGCCGTCCGGGTGGATGATGTCCCCGCCCTTCGACCACAGCGCGCCGAGTTTCTCATAGTCGTGATTGGCCCAGTGGACATAGAACCGCTGCCGAGCGCCGCGATCGCCCGTTCGTCGCCGGCCGAGCATCGTTCCAGAGGGTCTGGCGCAGCGGCTGCTGAAGTTGTCGCCTCGACGCGTGGCGGTTCCGCCACGGGCGGTGGCGTGCTCGATCGCGTCGGCAGCGGCGCAGTTCTCAGGGCGGCGATATCCTGCAGGATGCCGCTCGACGAGCGCTTCGACGAACACCCGTCCCTTCTCTCGCGTCGCGCGCGTCGGATCGCCCCAGGTGCCAGTCGGCGAGTAGGTGCCCGTGCCGCCGCGCTGCCGGGTGAGTCGGCCCCCGCCAGGCGAGGGGGTGTAGTCCTTGACGGCCTTTCGTCATGTCGACGCTCGACGGATCGATGTAGAGCATCATCGAGGTCTCGACCTCGTCGGCATGCGTCCCGCCTTCCTGCTCGATGAAACCCTTGGTCGCAGGATCGAGCCGGCTGCCGAGGTTGGTGTAGCGCATCAGCACGCCATCGGACGCGAGGAGAGCCACCGCGGGGTCGAGGGCGCGTACTGTCGAGACTCCAGTGTTGAGGACATAGAAACGGCGAGGGCCGTACGCCGACAGCGTCCGGACGACATCGGCGGTCATGTCCCTGGCGGTGGCAAGCGACAGCGACGTGGAGCCGGGATACTCGAGGAACGCCGGATAGAAGTGATAGGTCAGCGTGGGTGCGACGACAACGGCGGTCGCGTCGACCACGCGCTGTGTCAGATAATCGGCGAGCGTCAGATCGTTGCGCAGCTTCAGATGCGGTCCGTGCTCCTTGCTGCCCGCGCCGAGCGGGATGAGGACAACCGTCTCTGGCGTGAGCGCCGGCTCGGCCTCCTGCCACGTCAGCGATTCGAGCCGCACACTCTTTTCGAGCGGGGCCGGACTGCGGCTCTGACGAGCGGAGGGCGTCGTGGAGAGCCCCAGGACACAAACAAGCGCGAAGATCTGCAGGCGCATGACGGTTCCTCGCTCGCGGAAGTGGTGCGGCGGACTGTACACTAACAGAAGTGCAGAGGGTGCTAAGGTGCCCGGTGCTTAGGGTGCCGGGGTGCCAAGGTGCCCGGTGCCTGGTGCTTAGGGTGCCACGGTGCAAGGGGCCAGAGTGCCAACGGCGTTGGCGCGTTGTCCGTGACCTGGCACGCTCCGCACCCCAGCTAGGCACGAGGCACGGGGCACGCTTGCACCCCGGCACCCTAAGCACCAGGCACCGAGGCACCTTGGCACTTTAGCACCCTGATATATGTCGGATTGGGACGCCGAACGGTATCACCGGGTGTCGAACCCGCAATTGGAGTGGGGCCTGCGGGTGCTGCGCCGGCTGGGTCCGCAGCCGGGAGAGCGCATCCTCGACATCGGGTGCGGGACCGGCCGCCTCACGGCGGAGCTTGCGGCGGCGATGGGCGAGGGCATGGTCGTTGCCGTCGATCGTTCCGAGACGATGCTCCGCGAAGCCGCGGGTCAGGCGGTTACACCGCCAGGGCCGCATCGGATCCCCAATCCACTGAACCACGAACGCGCGAGCGTTCGAGTCTATTTCGTCCGCGCCGACGGCGCCGCGTTGCCGTTTGTGGATATGTTCGACGCAGTACTGAGCACGGCGACGTTCCACTGGATTCTCGACCACGACCAGCTCTTCGCGAGCATCTACCGGGCGCTTGCCCCGGGGGGCCGGCTCGTCGCGCAGTGTGGCGGCGGCGCCAACCTCGGCCGTCTGCTCGATCGCGCCGGAGCGCTTGCCGCGTCGCCCACCCTTGCGCCCTACTTCCACGGTTGGCGGGGACCGTGGGAGTTTGCCGACGTGCCGGTCACGATCGAACGGCTGGACAAGGCGGGATTCACGGCGATTGACGTCTCGCTCGAGCCGGCTCCGGTCACGTTTCCCGATCGAGGTAGCTTTCGCGAGTTCGTGTCGTGCGTGTGCCTTCGCGATCACCTCACACGGCTTCCGGACACCCATCGGCCGCAGTTTCTCGACACGCTGGCCGACGAGGCCACCCTGGATTCCCCGCCCTTCACGCTCGACTACTGGCGTCTGAACATCGCCGCGATGAAACCCGCGGGCATCGAGCAAGCGGCGTGACCCCACCGGTTCCGTACGTCGAGAACGCCGCGCGCCACGCCAGGGACGGCGAAAAGGAGGCGCAGCTTTCGAAAGTGATCGCGCGGCTGCGGCTGACGACCTTCCTTGTCGCGCGCGGCGATTCTCGTGTGGTCGCTCTCGCACGGCGGGACGCGGTTGCAGCTCTGGACGGCCTTCCTGCTGTTCGTTGTGTTCGGCGTCCTCGTTGTCTGGCACGCCCGCGTCGACGAGCGCGTGGCCTGGCACGGCGCGCTGAGGCTGGTGAACGTGCGGGCGCTGGCTCGTCGCGCGCGCGACTGGCCTGCGCTGCCCGACGCGGAGGCCCCTACGGGCCTCGATCTGGAGGATCACCCCTACGCGCTCGACCTCGATCTCTTCGGGCGCGCATCGCTCTTTCAATGGCTCGGTCCCGCGGCGACTCCTCGTGGACGCACGACGCTCGCGACGTGGCTGCTCCGTCCCTCACCTCGCGCGGAGGTGATCGAGCGTCAGGACGCCGTCGCGCAGTTGGCGGCGCTCGATGACTGGCGCCTGACGTTCGATGCCCACGGCGTGCTCGCCTCGAGTGCCCGGCAGAACGAGATCGACTGGTTCCTCGCCTGGGCCGAAGGGCCCGATCTCTTCGGCCGGAAGACAGGTCTCCTTCGAGCCGTTGTCCTCCCGCTCACCGGGGCGTTGTGGATCCTTATCGCCGGCGAAGTAACCGGCTGGATGCCGATCGGTCTCTGGCCCATTCCGATGGTGGCCGGCATCGTCCTGTCGTTTGCCACGGCCGAGCGCCTTCAGCAGACGTTCAATCGCGCCGGAGCCGGCCAGTCTGCGCTCGGCCGTTACGCGGGGCTCTTCGAGCACGCCATCACCGCGCCGGCTGCTTCGTCGCGCCTCCAGGCCCTCCTCGACAGGCTGTCGGCAGAGGGACAGCCAGCACCAGCATGCATGCGCCGGCTGAATCGGATCGTCGGGTTCGGCGAGCTGCGGCAGAGCTCCGATCCTGCATTTTCCCGTGCAGGCGCTGACTCTGTGGGATTTCCACGTGCTCTTCGCGCTCGAGCGGTGGCGGCGGACGAGCGGACGCCGGGTCAGAGTCTGGCTCGACGCCCTGGGCGAGCTCGATGCGCTCGGGCGGCTCGCGCACTGCGCGTCGCGACAATCCCGAGTGGGCCGTCCCATCGTTCGGGCCTGTTCGGCGAGGTGACGGCGGCCGGCATCGGCCACCCGCTCATCTCTGACGATCGGCGCGTCGCCAACGACGTCACGGTTGGTCCGGCCGGAACGGTCCTCCTCGTCACCGGGTCGAACATGTCGGGGAAGAGCACGCTGCTCCGCTCGATCGGTCTCAACATCGTGCTCGCCCAGGCGGGCGGCGTGCGTCTGCGCGCGACAGATGTCCCTGCCCGAGTGCGATCTCCAGACGAGCATCAGCGTGCACGACTCGCTCGAGCGCGGCCTGTCGTACTTCATGGCCGCCCTCGCGCGCCTCAAAGGCGTCGTCGACGCGGCGCAGCACGAGCGCCAGGGACGCGATGCTCGTGTATCTGCTCGACGAGATCCTGCAGGGCACCAACAGCGTGGAGCGGAGCATCGCCGTCCGCGCGGTGACGCGCCATCTGCTCGAGGCCGGCGCCATCGGCGCGATGACCACGCACGACCTCGGTCTCGCGGAAGAAGAGCCGATGAAGAGCGCCGCGCAGTTCGTCCACTTCTCGGAGACGTTCGACGCGGACGGCACGATGCGATTCGACTACGCGCTGAAGCCGGGCCTGGCCACGTCGCGCAACGCCTTGCGGCTGATGCAGATGATTGGGATCGAGCTGTGACAGTCGGCAGTCGGCAGTCGTCGGAATCGAGAGTCACAGTCGTCAGTCTCAGTCGACGGTCAGAGTCGACAGTCAGAGTCGACAGTCAGCAGTCGACAGTCACGCGCTCAGCGGCGAAAAGCTCTGCGCGCATGACGGATTTGTTTCGACGAGAGTGCCTCGGATTGGTAGGAAGGTCCATACTGTTGTTGGCGCCAGTGCTTAGTCGACCCCGCTTCATCGTCTTCCTGTCGGTCCTCCTCTTGCTCGGACAGCGTTCCGGCCGGCCAGGGCCAGCCGCGATATGACCTGCTGATCGCCGGCGGTCAGGTCGTCGACGGCACCGGCGCTCCGGCCCGGCGGGCGGATGTCGCGATCAAGGCCGGGCGCATCGCGGCCATCGGCACCATCGCGAAGATCGACGCGCGGGAGGTGATCGACGCTGCCGGCCTCGTCGTCGCGCCGGGTTTCATCGACGTCCACACCCACGCCGACGACCTCATCGACCAGCCGCGTGGCGAGAACTTCGTCCGCATGGGCGTCACGACCATCGTGGCCGGAAACTGCGGCTCGTCTTCTCTCGATGTCGGCAAGGCGTTCGACGGCGGTCGAACAGGTCGGCGCGTCGGTGAACTTCGCGACGCTCATCGGGCACAACACGGTGCGTCGTGACGTGATGGGGACTGCGAACCGCAACCCGACGATTCCCGAGCTCGACAAGATGAAGGCGCTCGTCTGGCGCGGAATGGCGGACGGCGCCGTAGGCTTCTCAACCGGCCTCCAGTACGTGCCAGGCACCTATGCCCAGACGTGGGAGATCATCGAGCTCGCGCGCGTCGCCGGCAACGAAGGCGGCGTGTACGCCTCCCACATGCGCAACGAGGGCACGGCGCTCGAAGAAGCCGTCACCGAAACGATCCGCGTCGGTGAGATGGCGGGCTGCCGCGTGCAGATTTCTCATCTGAAGGTCGACAGCCCCAGCCGCTGGGGTGCGAGCGCGAAGGCACTTGCGCTCATCGACGATGCCCGGAAGCGCGGCATCATCGTCGAGGCAGACCAGTATGCGTACACGGCGGCGAGCTCGTCGCTCGGCATCCGCTTCCCCTCGTGGGTGCTCGAAGGCGGTCAGGCGCAGATCAACACGCGCCTCAACGACGCGGCCATGTGGGCGAAGATCAGGAACGAGATCCGGGCGCTGCTCGCCGAGCGCGGCCTCGCGGATCTGTCCTTCGCTGTCGTGGCGTCATATCGTGCGGATCCCTCGCTCAACGGCTTGTCGATGAAGCAGGTGGCGGCAAAGCTGAAAGGGACGGAGTCAGCCGAGGCGCAGCTCGAGGCGGCGCGGGAGATGATGCTCGCCGGTGGGGCATCGATGGTCTATCACTTCATGTCCGACGACGACATCGATCGAATCATGAAGCACCCGCAGGTCGCTGTCGCGTCGGACAGCTCGGTGCTGACGATGGGGGAGGGCGTGCCGCACCCGCGCGGCTACGGCAACAACGCAAGAGTGCTGGGCGAATACGTGCGCGTGCGGAAGGTGATCACTCTCGAGGAAGCGGTCCGCAAAATGACGTCGCTCCCCGCGGATCAGTTTCGATTCGCTGAACGCGGCCGGATCGCTGCGGGCGATTTCGCAGACATCGTGGTCTTCGATCGCGCGACGGTGGGGGACGCGGCGACATTCGACAAGCCGCACGCGTACGCGCGCGGCATCGCCTATGTCCTGGTCAATGGTGTGCCCGTCATCAAGAACGGTGAGCACACCGGCGCGAAGCCGGGAAAGGCGCTGACGTTGGGGAAAGCACAGACGCCCAAGCGCTGAACCCTGAACCCTTGAACCCTCTGAACCTTTTTGAACCCCTGAACCGTTTGAACCTTTTGAACCCTCTGAACCTTTTGAACCCTGTTTAATCATCCGTCAGTCATCAGCCACAGCGAAATAGATCGCGACCGGCGCGAGCACGAGCCACACGCCAATCATCAGCGCGGGCAGCATCCAGCCGCCCGCGAGCAACGCCGAGGGCGCCTTGATGGCCGCCATGTCGGACGATGCGGCGTCCCTGACGCCGGAGACCCATCCGCCGAGCAGGCCCCCGAACCAGGGTGACAGCGCGACGAGCGCGGCGACGGTCAGCGTGATTGCGGCCACCGAGGCCACCACCTGCGCGACAGTGATCGGCCGCGCGGCTTCCCGCGCCGCTTCCTGACGCGCGCGCATCTGCGCCCGCCACCACATCACCGCGGACGAGGGGATCCGCGCGTCACCGGGTTCGTCGTTCCGGTCGTCGAGCAGCGCCCCCGCGACGTCGACGACGTCGGCGCACAGTGCGCACGCGGCCACGTGGGCGCGGAGGTCCTCGCCGGCCCGGCCGGGCCAGCGCCCGCTCGTCAGCGCATCGAGCACGTCCTGCTCACGACAGCAGTCAACGATCTTCACGAGTGGCCTCCGTCGGTATGCGCCGCCGCAGGACGCAGTATCCCCGCGAGCTTCCGCCGCGCGCGGAACAGCAGGAGCTTCACGCTCCCGGTCTTGACTCCGAGCGTCTGGGCGATTTCGGTGTGCGGATGACCCTGCGCATACGCCAGCCAGAGCAACGCCCGCTCGCGCGGCCGCAGGCGATCCATCGCCCGCCGCAGATCGGTGCGCCGGACGCTGGCCTCGGCAAGGTCACCACCAGTCGCGGGAATAGTGCTCTGATCGTGGTCCGGCAGCGGCACGGTGTGCCATCTCCTGGCGCGTCTGCGGCCGTCCCGCACGAGGTTGGTGGCGATCTGGAAGAGATAGGCACGGCGGTGCGACTCGCTTTCCCAGTGGCCGCGCGTGCGCAGGAAACGGTAGTAGCTCTCCTGCAGCAGGTCGTCGGCGACTTGCGCGTCGCACGTCATCCTGGACAGGTAGTTCCAGAGCGACCGGGCGGTTCGGTCGTAGAACGCGCGGAACGCTTCTTCGTCCATCTCGAAGGCCACGTCGACCTCTGCAGCCTCGAGCCGTTCAACGTCGGAGAACGTCAGATCGCGCATGTCGTCACTGTCCCGCGCCTTCGATGTGCTCGCGCGGCGGAACGGCCACGGCCGGTTCGAAGAGGCCGAGCCGCCGCGAGAGGAGGAATGACGCGCCGGCCGACACGACGAAGCCGGCGCCAACCGCCAGCGCGAGCACCCCGATGGAGAAGAGCGGCTGGGCCACTTCTTCGAGCACGCGGTTGCTCACGAAGAGCAGCCCGAGCCCGAGGGCGGCGAGCACGACACCGATCTGCACGGACCACAAGATGCGGCTCAAGGGCGCACCGACCTGTCGCACGGGAGCCGCGGGAGCCTCGAGCGACAGCGGCGCCGATTCCAGGAATCGGCGGCCCACGGGGGTCTCCATGTAGGCCAGCAGATCCTCGTTGGTCGTAAAACGATCCAGCAATTTCTTGTGCACCTCGTTATGGACCTTTGACGTGCGATTCCACCGCCTGTATTCGACGAGCGTTCGGATGATCCAGATCAATGCGCCGGTGCCGACGAGGAAAACGCCCGAGATGGCGAAGAAATCGAAGAGATCGCGCCAGACGCGCACCGCCTGCGATTCCCGCGTCTCGGGCGGCGAGGGGACCCAGAATTCCATCGGCCCGATGTGCTCGAAGAAGAAGCCGGGAGAGCTGCGGATGTCGGGGTGCTGCTTCAGAAACGCCGCGAGGCCCGGGTACGGGGCCAGGTAGGACTCGTTACTCAGGAGCGACGGGTCGGTCCGCAGGACACGGCCAACCGCGGGCGGAAGCTTCTTGAGGAGCTCCTCGAGGCTTTCCCGCGTCTCCCTGGCGTCCTGGTCCTGGTTGATGAACACCTGCGGGGCCGCTGGGGTAGCTCCGGGACGCTCGACCGGCGCGACGGCACCCTGCTGAGCCGAGGCCAGGTTCGGGACCGACAGGGCGAGAACGAGGGCCGCGAACGCCGAGCGGGTCGAAATCCGGTAGGAAAGCATTAGTAAGTAGGCTCCTTACCTACACCTACCTACTACGCACCGGACCGATGGGGGTTAACACTGACAGAGTCGGTTCAAAGGGTTCAAGGGGTTCAAAGGGTTCAAAGGTTCAGGGTTCAGGAGGTTCAGGCCATGAACCTTGAACCTCTGAATCCTACCTGAACCCTTTGAACCGACTGGATTCAGTAAACAGTCCAAATCCCCGGCGACGCCAGCTCGAGGATGTGTCCTTCCGGGTCACGAAAATAGAGGCTGCGGCCGCCGAGGTCCCACCGGCGATCGCGCTCGATGGTCACGCCGTGTGCGTGGAGTCTGGCCGCCCACGCGTCCATATCCGACTCGGCCGTTGAGAAAGCGATGTGCTGCGGGCCAGTCGCGTCGTGCGGAACATCGGCGAGGTTGGTCGAGGCGCCGCGCTTGCACACCAGCAGCACCTGCCTGCCGCCGACGCCCATCGCCGTCAGGCGCTCGTCGAGCGCGATGGTCTCGAAGCCGAGAACGGTCCCGTAGAACCGCACCGCCCGGGGCACGTCCTCCACGTACAGCGCTACTTCGACGATGCCGCCAACGCTGGGTGCGGTGGAGATGGCGGGTGTACCATGTCTCAATCGAACAGCGGCGTCAGCTCGCTCGCAATGCGCCGTAAGCCCTCGCGAAGGAACTCCTCGCGGCCGCCGAGCCAGATTCGCAGATAGCCTTGGAGCCCGACGTGCGATCCGGGCACGATGAGCGTGCTCTGATTGACCCGCACGCGTTCGGCGACGTCGAGGCTGTTGATGTCCGCATCGTACCTCACGAGCGCGATGGCTCCGGCCTGTGGCTCGCGCCAGGTGAGCCGTCCACCGAGGCGGCCGATCCACTCGCGGGCGATGGGAAGGTTGTGGGTGAGGATGGCTCGCGTGCGCGCATAGCAGCGCTCGCGATTCTCCGGCTCGACGGCGACGCGCGCGAGCCGGTCGGACAGCTTGTTGGGCCCGATCGTGAGGTAGTCGTGCTGCGACCAGCACTCCGATACGAGCGCGCGCGGGCCGACGATCCATCCCACGCGGACGCCGGGAATCCCATAGGCCTTCGAGAGGCCGCTCGTGACGATCACACGGTCGCTCAGTCCCCAGAAGCTCCTCGTGCGATCACCGTCGATCTCCGCGCCGAGATACACCTCGTCGGCGAGAATCCACGTGTTCGTGGACTCGCACCGGCTCACGATCCGTTCCATCGCGCTCGGCGAAAGGATCGAGCCGGTTGGGTTGTTGGGGTTCGAGAGATAGAGCAGGCGCGCCCGAGGTGTCACCGCGCGGTCGAACTCGTCCCAGTCGGGCTCCCAGCCCGTATCGTGTCGCAGGGTAAACGTTCGAACAGTCGCGCCGAGGCTGCGCGCAACGCCTGGCATCTGCATGTAGTTGGGCACTTCCATGGCCACCTCGTCGCCCGGCTGGAGCTGGCTCAGGGCGATCAGGTAGTTGGCTTCGGAGGTGCCGTTGGTGACTTCGATCTGCTCGACGTCCGCGCCCGGGTAGATAGCCGCGAGGCGCTCACGGAGCTCGATCGTGCCGTTCGACTGACTGTAGCCGAGCGGCTGATCCATGAAGGCGTCGAGGTCGAAGCCCATCTCGACAAGCTCCCGGAGCGTCAGCGGCCGCACGCCGCTCTCGCTCATGTCGTAGTCGACGAGGTTCTCCCAGGTCGACTGCATGCGCTCCATCGCAAATGGTTCAAGAGGCATTGATTTGGTTCAAGAGGTTCAAGAGGTTCAGGTGGTTCAATAGGTTCAAGGGTTCTTGGACCATTCGGCGAGCTTCTCTACGCCAATGTTGCCGCCGCTTACGATTGCGACGATCGGCCCCTCGATGCGAATCGCGGCGTCGAGCGCGCCGCTGAGCACGGCTGCGGTCGTGGCGGCGCCGCTCGGCTCGGCGACGAGGTGGGCGTTGGCGAAGATCCACAGCACGGCCGCGATGATGTCCTTGTCCTCAACCGTGATCACCTGGTCGACGAACTTCTGGACGTGCGCGAACGTGAGGTCTCCCGGTCTGACGGGCATCAGCCCGTCGGCGACGGTCTCGGTCTTCGGAAGCGTGACCGGTTGGCCGGCGTCCACCGACGTTTTCATCTTCGCAGCGCCCGCCGGTTCGACGCCGATGACGACCACATCGGGCCGGGATTGCTTGATGGCGGCCGCGACGCCGGCGACGAGGCCTCCCCCACCGACCGGCACGAGCACGGCGGCGACGTCCGGCCGCTGCTCGAGGATCTCGAGGCCGGCCGTGCCCTGTCCGGCGATGATCCACTGGTGATCGAACGGCGGGACCATGGTGAGTCCGCGCCTGGAGGCTTCGGCCTCGGCGCGCGCGCGTCGATCCGCCGACGTCGTGCCCGCAAAAACCACCTCTGCGCCGAATGCTCGCGCGCCGTCGACCTTGATCTTCGGCGCGGTCGTGGGCATGACGACGACCGCGGGCGCTCCGAGCGTGCGGGCTGCGAGCGCCATCGCCTGGCCGTGATTGCCCGACGAGTACGTGATGACGCCGGCGGCACGCTGGGCGGGATCGAGTTGCGCGACCAT
The DNA here is from genome assembly GCA_963771395.1 of uncultured Acidobacteriota bacterium. Taxonomy (GTDB): domain Bacteria; phylum Acidobacteriota; class Vicinamibacteria; order Vicinamibacterales; family 2-12-FULL-66-21; genus DATBJJ01. The sequence continues at coordinate 311,852 of CAVYTY010000023.1, forward strand.
GTTGTACGCGCCGCGGATCTTGAACGCACCGGCAGGCTGAAGGCTCTCGCACTTGAGGAAGAACGGTCGTCTCGCCGGTCCGGAGACGTCGACGAGCGGTGTCACGCGCGCGATTGGCGAGATGCGGCGCGGCCGCGGCTCGGATCTCTTCCAGGGTCACGAATGTCGGTCGTCGCTGAGATCTCTGTCATTTAACGGTCCCGTCCCGATCGAAGACGATAACCTGATCGAACCGGGCTCCGCTGGCGCCGGTGCGAGAACGATCCTCGCCTACCTGACGTGCCGTCAATCATAATCCGCGTCTAGAATGCCCGAGACCCAAAGACCATGAGGTCTGCCAACCTGCTCGCGACGGCGTGCCTGCTGCTGGCGGCGCTCCCGGCGGCGCAACCCGTGCCCCGGCCGGCGGAGCCGTTCGTGCGCGTCGGCGTGTCGTACCCGGCCGGGCTCTCGCGCGACCGCGAGCGGGCGGCGGCCGATCTCGAGGCGATTAACACGCTGGGGTTCAACAGCATTCGGGTGCCGATCGATTGGGCGGACGCCGAGCCGGCCCGCGGCCAGTACCGACTCGAGGCGCTGGACCAGACGCTGGAGCTCGCCGGCCAGCGCGGGCCTGAAGGTCGTGCTGCAGCTCGACACGGAGTCCATGCCGGCGTGGCTGCTTCGTCGCTACCCGGACGGCAGGTTTGTGTCGGCGTCCAGGGCGGAGGGCCCGCGGCTCGAGCGCGCGTGTCTCGATCATCCCGGTGTGCGCGCGGATGTCGAGGCCTACGTCGGTGCCGCAAGCCACCGCGCCGCGCGGCACGCTGCCTGGCAGGCGATCGACGTCGGCAGCGAGCTCGAGAATGGCTTCTGCGGCTGTCCCCACACCGCGCGTCGCTTTCGCGAGTGGCTGAAGGCGACGTTCGGCTCCGACGACGAGACCTGGCGCGCTCGCCGCAGCCGATCGAGCGGCGTTCGTCGCGCTCGAGCGGCGGGACCATCTCGCCCTCGTCGCCGCTGCCGCGTCGGCTCGCGGTGTTCGTTCCTTGACCAGCTCGGCCGGCGCGTCGTCTGTCATTCGACAGCTCTTCAGTGAGCCTCCAGGCCAGGACGACTGGCTGATGACGACCGTGGTCGATCACTACGGCATGGCGGTGCCGCCGGAGCTCGCTCCAGCCGCGTCGCTCGCGCCGGTGCAGCTGGCGCTGGCGCTCGACGGCATTCGTTCGGCGGCCCGGCGATAAGGGCTGGCTGATGACGGACCGTACCGTGACGGGTCGGTACGGCGGAGGTGCCGTCAGCTGCGGCCTTGCGGCTGCGGACCTGGGCGGCGTTGTCACGTGGCGCTCGCGGCGTGACCTACGACGATTGGCGTGCGACCGGTCCAGGCGCGAGCAGCGGCCTGGTCAGCTCGGACGGAACGATCAGCGATCGGGCGCGGGCGGCGGGCGCGTTGGCGCGCGTCATCGGCCGCAACCCGGCCCTCTTCGCGCCGCTTCGGCCACGGGCCGCGAAGGTCGCGATCGCGTACGACCCACGTCCGCCGATCGAGGGGTGCCGAGCTCGACGTCAGCGGCAAAGGCCTTTCAACTGAGCGTCTATCGAGCGTTGTTCGAGCGAAACATCCAGGTGGACTTCATCCATCTCGACGAGATTGCGGCCGGGATGGCGAGCCGGTACAGCGTGGTGTGTGTCGGCTCGGCAGTCGACGCTGCCGGAGCCTGCGGTTGCTGGCGTTGCGGGCGTATGTCGCGGCGGGCGGGACCCTGGTTGACGGCACGACCACGCCGACCGGCGAGCAGATCGTCCAGATCGCGGCCCGGGCCGGCGTCGCCCCGGAGGTTCGGATAGAGGGTGCGACGGGCCCGGTCGAAACCCGCTTTCTGGAGTCATCCGACGTCCTCATGCTCGTCGGCCTGAACCACGCGGACACGATGCAGCGGGTCAAGATGACATTCACGCCCGACACGCAGGAGGCCATCTGGCAGAACATGGAGACCGGAGCGGCGGTCAACTTCATCGCCGGCCCAGAGGGCCCGACCTACACCTACGCGTTCGGGCCCAGCGACGCCCTGATCCTGATGATTAGAAAGAACTTGCGCTAAACACGCTCTCCAGAGAGCTTCCGCGACCGCGCAATAGCTGAGCTCGGGGACACTCAACCGGGACAGTCCCCGGGGACACTCAAGCCGGGACTAGTCCCCGGACGACTGGTCGACACGCCAAGGAGAATTGAAGCGGCTTCCGGCTCAGCGCAGGGCCCGGCTGTCGATGAGATCGTGGTCGCCAGGCGGCTCGAACCCCGCGAGCCTGACCGCCAGCGCGATCTGCGCCCAGTGGCGGATCTCGTGGACGAGGATGTGGAACAGCAGTTTCCTCTGCGACATCGCCAGCGTCTGGTCCTGAAAGGCGATCGGCCGCGGCTCGTTCGCCTCGTCTTCGTCGATCAACTCCGCAAATTGCTCGAGCTCCCGCCGCACCGACGCGCCGTAGTCGAAGAGTGGAGGCGCGTTGTTGCCCGTCAACCCGGTCGATGTCGAGACCGGATCGCCCGTCAGCCGCTGGAGATGGCGCCGCTCGATCAGAAACACATGATCGATGAGCTTGCCGACTGTCGGGATCTGCCCCTCCCGGCTGTAGCGTCACGTCCATCGCGTCGGGATGCGACTGGAGCCAGCGCCGCCACTTGTCACGTTCGTCGCTCGTGTAACGCAGGAGCTCGTCGTAGGACAGGTCAAGTGTCATGCAGCTGTCTCATCGGTAGTCTGTCGTCATCCGTGTGTCGGTGGCCCGTGTTTTCCGCCGCTCATGTAGTCTATCAAGTGGGATGTTCTCCGAGCGTGTGCCACCGAGCCTCGAGCCCAACCGGATCACGCAGGCCGTTCGCCGCGCGCGCGCGGCCGGGCGGTCCCTGCTCGATCTGACGATCACGAATCCGACGACGGCCGGCTTCGAGTACTCCATCATCGATGCTGGACGTTCTGACATCTCCGGACGCGCTGAGGTACGACCCGCAGCCCTTCGGCCTGCTCGATGCCCGACGCGCAGTCGCGTGCGACTACGCTCGTCGCGGAATCGCGGCCACCCCCGATCGCATCGTCCTCACCGCCAGCACGAGCGAGGCGTACTCGTTGCTCTTCAAGCTGCTCTGCGAGCCACATGGCGACGCGGTGATGGTTCCCGTGCCGAGCTATCCGCTCTTCGATCACTTGACCGCCCTCGACGGCGTCCGGTCCGATCCCGTATCGGCTGGACTATCACGGTCGATGGACGATCGACGGTGGAGGACGTGGAGCGCCGCTGGACGGACCGCGTGCGAGGCGTGCTGGCCGTCAGCCCCAACAATCCGACCGGATCGGTGCTGTCGCCGGAGGAGCTCGAGGCGCTCTCGACGCTCTGCGCCGAGCGCGATGCGGCACTCATCATCGACGAAGTGTTTGCGGACTATGCGTTGGATGGGGGCGAGAGGCCAGAGGCCAGGGGCCAGGGGCCGGAGGTCGGAGCCAGGCGCCTCTGACCTTTAGCCTCGGCGGTCTATCCAAGTCCGCCGGGCTGCCGCAGGTCAAGCTCGGATGGATCCTGATTGACGGGCCTGAAGGCAATCGTTCGTGAGGCGATCGAGCGACTGGAAGTGATCTGCGACGCGTACCTGTCGGTCTCGACGCCGGTCCAGGTCGCTGCGGCGGATCTCATCGAGGCGGGCGCGTCGGTTCGCGCGCAGATTCTCGATCGCGTGCGGCTGAACTACCGCGCGCTCGTCGCGGCGGCGGCGCGCCATCCGGCGATCGAGGCGCTGCCGACCGAGGCTGGCTGGTCGTCGGTGCTGCGCGTGCCGTCGACGCGGAGCGAGGAAGACCTGGTCGTCGACCTCCTCGAACGCGACGGCGTGCTCGTCCATCCCGGGTTCTTCTTCGACTTTCCCCACGAAGCCTTTCTCGTCGTCAGCCTCCTCGCCGAGCCGGAGGCGTTTGGACGAAGGCGTGCGACGCGTGCTGGAGCGGGCCGATGGGTGAGCGCGGCGCCGCGCGATTCAATGCCGGCCGGCACGCGGGCGTGCTGGTTCCGCTCTTTTCGATTCCGTCGCGCCGGAGTTGGGGGATCGGCGAGATTCCGGATCTCGCCGCGCTTTCCAGGTGGCTCGACCACGCGGGCTTTGACTTCGTCCAGTTCCTGCCGCTCAACGAGATGCAGGAGGGGCAGAGTTCGCCGTACTCTGCGTTGAGCGCGATGGCGCTCGATCCGCTGTTCATCGCGCTCGACGAAGTTCCCGAGTGGGTGGCTGCGGGGGAGGACGCGCTCCTGCCCGACGATCGCGCGGCGCTCGTTCGTGCGCGTGCGGCGCCTCGCGTCGACTATGCGGCGGTGCGCGCCCTCAAGGGTCGCGCACTGAGGCGTGCATATCGCGTGGTTCGCGGACAATTCTGGGGGACCGGCGACCGCCGCGACCGCTCGCTGCGGGCGTTCGAGAGACGCGAGCGCTGGTGGCTGGACGACTACAGTCTTGTTCCGAGCGCTGCACGACGATCACGGCGGCCGGCATTGGCGCGAGTGGGAGCCCGGGCTGAGGAACCGCGAGCCGAATCCGCGCTTGCCGCTGCGCGCGAGCGTCTCGAGTGGCAGATCAGGTACTACGCCTACCTCCAGTGGATTGCCGACGAGCAGTGGCAGCGCGCGCGGATGGAGGCGTCGCCGGTCGGCGTGTTCGGGGACTTTCCGTTCATGGTCAGCGGCCACAGCGCCGACGTCTGGGCACGACAGCACGAGTTCGACCTCGACAGTTCCGTCGGGCACGCCCCCCGACGCGTTTTCGGCGACGGGGCAGGACTGGGGCTTGCCGGCGTACCGCTGGGACGTTGTCGCGGCCGGGGGCTACGCGTGGCTGCGCGATCGCGCGCGCCGGGCGGCGGAGCTGTTCGACGGCTTTCGCATCGATCACCTCATCGGGTTCTATCGAACGTTCGTGCGCAGGTCCGATGGCGCTGCCGGGTTCGTGCCGACCGACGAAGCCGAACAACGGGCCCAGGGCGAGCGATTGCTCACGGTGTTCAGCGAAAGCGGCGCGAGCCTGATCGGCGAGGACCTCGGGACCGTGCCCGATTTCCTGCGCGTGTCGCTCGCCGGGAGGGGCATTCCGGGGATGAAGGTCTTGCGATGGGAGCGGGACTGGCACTCAGGCGGTCAGCCGTTCCACGATGTGACCGCGTATCCGCCGGTCTCGGTCGCGACGAGCGGCACCCACGATACCGAAACGCTGGCGGAATGGTGGGACAACGCGGATCTGCAGGCGCGTCAGTCCCTGCTGTCGATTCCGCTCGATGCGTGCGGCCGGCGTTCGCCGGCGGATGCGCCGTTTTCGGACCGCATGCGCGACGTGCTGCTCTCGGCACTCTTTGCGAGCGGCTCGCGGCTGCTGATTCTTCCGCTCCAGGACATTTTCGGCTGGCGTGACCGGATCAATACGCCCGCGTCGGTCACCGACCAGAACTGGACGTGGCGATTGCCGGGACCAACGGAGGATCTGATGGCCGATCCCGTTGGCCTCGAGCGCGCCGGCTTTCTGCGCGCGCTCTCCCGCAAGATGGCAGGTCGGTGTAGAAGCGGCAGCCGCCTGCCATTTGATAAGATTTGTTTCGTGATGCCGCAGTCTCAGTCCCCGCAGAGCCTCGCCTCCGCCACCGCGACCGCGCGCGAACGCCTCGACGCCCACGTCCGCGAGATCGTGCACTGGCATTTCGATCCCGCATCCGGATGTCCGTTCTGGCTGGATCGGGCCAAGCAGTTCGACTTCAATCCCCTGACCGACGTCAACGGCTACGACGACCTCGGCAAGTTCGGCTTCTTCGAGGACGAATGGCTGCGTGGCGGTCCCGTCGGACGCTGGGTGCCCAAGGGTTACGCCGGCAAGCCGATCTACGTGTTCGAGACCGGCGGCAGCACCGGAGTTCCCAAGTCGCGGATCAACCACGAGGATTTCCGGATCGACTATTCGAACTTCAGCGACACGCTGCCCGAGGACAAGTTTCCGCTCGGCTCGAACTGGCTGATGGTCGGCCCGTCAGGGCCCCGGCGGCTGCGGCTGGCGATCGAACATCTCGCGCAGCACCGTGGCGGGATCTGCTTCATGGTCGATCTCGATCCGCGCTGGGTCATCAAGCTGATCAAGAAGGGCTGGACCGAGCATCTGCAGGCCTACAAGGATCACGTCATCGACCAGGCCGTGACGATTCTCGGCGCGGGGCACGACATCAAGTGCCTGTTCACGACGCCGAAGCTGCTCGAATCGCTCGCGCTCCGCCTCGAGTCGATGGGCACGAGCATCCACAAGGCGGGGATCACCGGAATATTCTCCGGCGGAACCGAGTTCACGCCGCAGTGGAACCGGTTCGCGCACGAGGAACTGCTCGACGGCGCGTACATGACGCCAACCTACGGCAATACGCTCATGGGCCTTGCCGCGAGCAGCCCGTCGGGCCCGCACAACAACTACAAGATCACCTACTACGCGCCGCAGCCCCGCGCGGTCACCGAGGTCGTGGACCTCGATGACCCGACAAAGACCGTCGAGTACGGCGCAGACCGGTCGCGTCAAGCTGACGACGCTGACGAGGGAGTTCTTCATGCCCGGCTTTCTCGAGCGCGACGAAGGCGAGCGCGAGGCGCCGTGCGACCTCTACCCATGGGATGGCGTCAGCGGCGTGCGCCCGTACCGCGCGCTGGCCGCCACGACGACGATCGGCGTCTACTGATGATCCATCTTCCAGTCCTCCGTTGGGGTCAGCCGTACACGAGCATGGAAGTGGACGATGTCGTCCACTTTTCGACGGGCGAGCCGATCGCGAGGGTCAGCCGGGCGAACAGCGGGCTGATCGGCCGCGACATGCGCAAGGCGCACCGCGCGCGCGAGGTGCTGCGCGAGATCCCGATCGACGATCTGATCGCTCGCGTCGGCGCCGCAGGCGAGCTCTACATGAACGCCACGCTGCCGATGGGCGATGGGACGCAGTCGCCCGATGACTTCGCGCAGGGCACAGTCAGCCAGCACGGGCCTCCCCGAGCGCATGTGCCGCGCGAACATGAAGAAGAACGGGTTCGTGCTCGCCGAGATGCGCCGCATCCTCACGTCGCTGACGCGCGGCCTCCCGTTCGACGTGCTCTCCTCCGGCTACGGCGAGGAGCGCGGCGTGCCGATCAGCTTCCAGGCGCAGAGTCCCGTCCTCGGCCTCGTGCTGCCTTCGAACTCTCCGGGCGTGCACACGCTCTGGCTGCCGATCATCCCGATGCAGATCGGGCTCGTGCTCAAGCCGGGCCCGCAGGAACCCTGGACGCCGTATCGAATGTCGGAAGCGTTCTTCCAGGCGGGGATTCCGCGCGAGGCCATCTCGGTGTATCCCGGCGGCGGCGACGTCGGCGCCGCCGTGCTCGATCACTGCGAGCGCGCCTTGATTTTCGGCGGCACCGCGACCGTGGACCGCTACCGCGCACAGCGCGAAAGTGCAGGCCCACGGCCCCGGCTTCTCGAAGATCCTCCTCGGAGACGACGAGGTCGACAACTGGGAGAAGTATCTCGACCTGATGGTCGAGAGCGTGTATGCGAACAGCGGACGCGGGTGTATCAACTGCTCCGGCATCTGGGCGAGCCGCCACACGCGCGAGATTGCCGACGCGCTGGCCAGGCGACTCGCGGCCATCCGTCCGCTCAAGCCGGACGACCCCGACGCGAGCCTGGCGGCGTTCACGATCCCCGGTGCGGCCGATGCGATCTCGGTTGCGATCGACGCCAGCCTGCAGGCGCCTGGCGTCGCCGACATCACCGCCATCTATCGCGACGGCCCGCGCGTCGTCAAGGACGGGCTCGCCGACTATCTGCTGCCGACCGTCGTGCACAGCACGTCGCCGGATGCAGCGATCGCGAAGCAGGAGTACATGTTTCCATTCGTCGCGGTGGTCGAGTGCCCGGAGGCGAAGATGGTGGAGGCGATCGGCCCCACGCTCGTCTGCACGGCCATCACCAGCAAGCCCGAGCTGCGCCGGCGGCTGATCGATGCGGTGCACATCGATCGGCTGAACCTCGGTCCGGTACCGACGATTCAACTCAACTGGCTCCAGCCTCACGAAGGCAACATCGTCGAGTTCCTGTTCCGCGCCCGCGCGTTCCAGACCGCCTGAGGTCCAGTGAGGCGCGACGAGTCGTTGCCGTGACGGAGATCATCGCGAAGGACGCGAAGCTCGCAAAGTTCACGAAGATCCTCAGGTGTTTCTTCGCGATCATCGTGAGCTTCGAGAACTTCGCGGTCGATCCGTGGCCGCGAGGGACGCTGTGAGAATTCTGTCGTTCACCGGCGGCGCCGGACAGATGTACTGCGGGAGCTGCCTGCGCGACAACGCGCTCGCCTCCGCGCTCATCGCGCGAGGGCACGACGTCGTCCTGACTCCGGTGTACACGCCGACGCGGACCGACGAGCGCAACGTCAGCCAGCATCACGTCGTGTTCGGCGGCATCAGCGTTTTCCTGGAACAGCACTCGTCATTCTTCAGGCACACGCCTCGCGTGCTCGATCGCCTGTGGGATGCCGAGTGGGTGATCAAGCTCGCGTCGAAGCGTCAGATCAAGGTGGATCCCCAGAGCCTCGGGGAGATGACCGTCTCGATGCTTCGCGGCGACCACGGCTTCCAGAAAAAGGAGATCGCGAAGCTGCTCGACTGGTTGAAGACCGAACCGCGCTTCGACGTCATCAACCTGCCCTACACGCTCCTTCTGGGCCTCGCCGAACCGCTCAAGCGGACCCTGGGTAGGCCGATCTGCTGCACGCTGCAGGGTGAGGACCTGTTTCTCGACGGCCTCGGCGAGCCGTGGAAGCAGCAGTCGATGGATCTGATCCGCGCAGCCAGCGCGCACGTCGACGCGTTCCTGCCCGTCAGCCGGTACTATCTCGACTACATGGCGGGCTACCTTGGCATCCCACGCGAGAAGATGCGGCTCGTGCCGCTCGGCATCAACATGGAGGGCTACTCGCCTCGCCCGGCCCGGCGTCAGGACCCATTCACGATCGGCTTCTTCGCGCGGATCGCGCCCGAGAAGGGCTTGCACGTGCTCGCCGATGCGTATCGCCGCCTTCGCACGCGACCGAGCATCGGAGCGTCCCGGCTCGTGGCCGCCGGTTATCTGGCGCCGGAGCATCAGGCCTATCTCGACGGCATCAAAAGCGATCTCAACAACTGGGGGCTCCCGGGCCAATTCGAGTATCGCGGCGAACTGGACCGCGTGCAGAAGATCGATTTCCTGCGGAGCCTCGACGTGCTCTCGGTGCCCGCGACCTACGAGGAGCCGAAAGGCATCTTCCTGCTCGAGGCGATGGCCAACGGCGTGCCCGTCGTGCAGCCCCGCCGCGGCGCGTTTCCGGAAATCGTCGCGGCGACTGGCGGCGGCATCGTCGTCGAGGCGGACAACCCGGAGGCCCTGGCCGACGGATTCCAGCTGCTCTGGCGGGACCCGGCTCGCGCCGCGGCGCTTGGCGCCGCCGGGGCGGCCGGCGTGAGGAAGTACTACAGCGTGGACGGAATGGCCGAGGCTGCCGAGGACGTGTACAACGAACTGGCAGGTTCGAGCGGCTCGGCGAGCACGCGGGGTTCGCTTGCTCAGCGCTAGGAACATCTCGAAGTCGTACCCGACGCCGCGCGGCGCGTTGACGATCCTGACCGACGTCTCCCTTACCGTCAATTCTGGCGAGGCCGTCGCGATCATGGGGCCGTCGGGCAGCGGCAAGAGCACGCTGCTCTACATTCTTGGCGCGCTCGACGCCCCAACGACAGGAACGGTGACGATCGACGGCCAGGATCCGTTTGACGCTCGGCGAGCGCGAGCAAGCGGCGTTTCGCAACCGCTGCATCGGGTTCGTGTTCCAGGATCACTCGCTGCTGCCGCAGTGCTCCGTGCTCGAGAACGTGCTGGCGCCGACACTGGTGGCGCCTCCGGCAGAACAGGGCGCCGTGAACGATCAGGCCCGCGCGCGCGAGTTGCTCGCACAGGTTGGCCTCGGCGACCGCCTGGACCATCGCCCGGGCGAGCTCTCCGGAGGAGAGAAGCAGCGCGCTGCCCTCGCCCGCGCGCTGATTCGGGATCCGCTTCTGGTGCTCTGTGACGAGCCGACCGGCAACCTCGATCGCGCCGCCGCCGACGCGGTCGCCTCGCTGCTCGTCGATCTCCACACGCGCCGCAAGACAACGCTCGTCGTCGTCACGCACAGCGCCGCCCTCGCCGAACGCTTTCCGGTGCGCTACGAGATGAATGCGGGGAGGTTGAATCGACAGCAGCAATGAACGTTGAACCTGAACCGCTGGACCTCGTGAACCTCCTGAACCACCTGAAACTTTGAACCTCCTGAACCATGTGAACCCCTTGAACCCGTGAACCTCTTCAAGCTCACCGTCGCGAGCGCCCTGTTCTACTGGCGCACCAACCTCGCCGTGACGCTCGGCGTGGCGGCGGCCGTGGCCGTGTTGGCGGGCGCGCTTGTCGTGGGCGACTCGGTGCGCGGAAGTCTGCGTGACATCGCGCTGGGCAGGCTTGGTCGCACCGACCAGGTGCTTTCGTCGATGGGGTTCTTCCGCGAGGCGCTGTCGAACGACGTGAAGAGCGCCCTCGGCGCAGCCGACGCGGCGCCGCTCATCGTCGCCGATGCCTTCGTCACGCTCGAATCGTCGGGTCGACGCGCGTCGAAGGTCATCGTCTACGGCGTGGATGAGCGGTTCTGGAAGTTTCACGGCCTGCCGCCCGTCGATGGCGTGATGGTCTCGCCGGCGCTCGCGTCCGAGGTTGGAGGGAAAGAGGGAGACGTGCTCCTGACGCGTCTCCAGAAGCCATCGGAAGTTCCGATCGAATCGTTGTTCGGCCGCAAGGAGGACGTCGGACGGACCGTGCGGCTGACTTTCGCCGGTGTGCTCACGCGCGACCGGCTCGGCGAGTTCGCCGTGAAGCCGCAGCAGGCCGAGGTCCGCGCGGTGTTCGCGCCCCTCAGACGCCTCCAGCGCGATCTCGCGGTGCATGGCCAGGTCAACACGATCCTGGTATCAGGCGGGGAACGAACCGACGCGAGACTCAGATCCGCGCTGGAGCTCGAGAGACCTGGGCGTGCGGGTCTCGACAGTCGAGAGTCCGCGCGCCGTCGTTCTCGAGAGCGCCAACGGGATCGTCAGCGAGGCGCTCGAAACGGCGGCACGCACCGCCGTCGGCAAGCTGGGCCTGCAGCCTGTTCCCGTTTTCACCTACCTCGCGAACACAATCCGCAAGGGCGATCGGCATGTTCCGTATCGCTCCTGACGGCCACCGATCTGAGCCTGTTGCCTCCCGCCGCGAGCGCTGCAGCCGCACCGCGCGCGTCGCCGGCAGCCTTGGGAGCCGAGGCGATTGTGCTCAACGAGTGGGCTGCACGCGAGCTCTCCGCGACGCCGGGCGATCGCATCGACGTCGACTACTACCTCTGGGACCCGCAGGCCGGACTCGTCACGCGCAGTGCCGCGTTCACCTTGAGCCGCGTCGTCCCGATTGCCGGTCTGGCGGGCGACCGGCGTCTCGCGCCCGACTATCCGGGCATCACCGGATCGAAGAGCCTGGCGGATTGGGATCCGCCATTCCCGATCGATCTCGCTCGCATTCGGCCCGGCGACGAACGCTACTGGGACGAGTATCGGACAACGCCGAAGGCGTTCATCTCCTACGAACGCGGCCGCGATCTTTGGCGCTCGCGCTACGGCGCGCTGACGTCGATTCGCCTTCCCGTTCCCGACGGCGCCGACGCTGGCGCGCTCGCCGCGCGCCTTGGCGACGAGCTGCGCACCTCACTCTCGCCGAACGCGATGGGCGTGGCGCTCTATCCGGCGCGAGCCGCCGCGCTCGAAGCGGCGCAGGGCGCCACGGACTTCGGCCAGTACTTCACCTACTTCAGTTTTTTTCTGATGGTATCGGCTCTCATGCTCGCGGTGCTCTTCTTCAAGCTGGGCGTGGAGCAGCGCCTGCGCCAGGTCGGGATCCTCCGTGCCACGGGCTACTCGATGGCGATCGTCCGCCGACTCCTCGTCGGCGAGGCAATCATCCTCGCTGTCGCCGGTGGCGCACTCGGAATCGCCGGCGCCGTTCTGTACGGGCGGCTCATCGTTCACGGTCTCGGGACGTGGTGGGTCGGCGCGGTCGGGACGACGATGCTGGAGCTGCACGTGAGGGCGGGGTCGCTGGTGCTGGGTGCGGTCGGTGGCATCGTGGTCGCGACGCTCTGCGTCTTCGTCTCGCTGCGCGTGGTCGGACGCTTGTCGCCACGGGCGCTCTTGACCGCACAGTCGCTCGACGAGTCTCGCGTGCCCGACCCGCGTAGCGCGCGCCGCAACTCGATTGTTCGCCGCACTGTGCGCTGTCGCCGGACTCGTGTTGCTGTCGCTCGGCTTCGCGATGCCGTCGGCGCAGGCCGGAGCGTTCTTCGGGGCGGGGGCTGCGCTGCTCGTCGGTGCGCTGTTGTGGCTGGCGAGCTGGTTGCGCGCGAGGGACACCAGGCTCATCACCGGCCGCGGATTCTGGGCCGTCACGCGGCTGGGATTCCGGAGCGCGGCGTTCCGTCCCGCCCGAAGCGTGTTGTCGGCGGCGCTCATCGCGTCGGCCGCCTTCATCATCGTCTCTGTCGACGCCTTCAGGCGCGAGGGTGGCGCGCTGTCGCCAGATCCGAAATCAGGCACGGGCGGCTACGTCCTCTTTGCGGAGTCGGAGCTGCCGCTCCTGCACAACCCGAACGAGCCGGGCGGCCGGGAGGCCCTCGTGATCCAGGCTCCGGAGCTCGCGCAGGTCCGCTTTACGCGGTTCCGGGTCCGCCCGGGAGAGGACGTGAGCTGCCTGAATCTGTATCGCCCCACCAACCCGACGATCATCGCGCCGGAAGCCGGCTTCATCGAGAGCGGACGGTTCTCGTTCGCTCACTCGATGGCGGAATCCGACGCCGAACGCGCGAACCCGTGGCTGCTCCTCAGGCGGCAGTTCGACGACGGGGCGATTCCGGTCGTCGCCGATGCGACGTCGATGCAGTACGTGCTGCACGTGGGCGTGGGCGACACGTTCTCGATCGATACCGGCGGCGGGCGGCCGCTCGTCCTGCGTTTTGTCGGCGCGCTGCGCGATAGCGTGCTGCAGGGCGAGCTCGTCCTGTCTGAGGACGCATTCGTCCGGCTCTTCCCGCAGCAGCAGGGCTATCGGTTGTTCCTCGTCGACGCGCCGTCCGCTCGTTCGCTCGAAGACGCCAGAGCGCTCTCGGGCCTCGTCGAGCGCGAGTTTCAGCCGTTTGGCGTCGACGCGACCGTGACGTCCGAACGGCTGGCGGCGTTTCATCGCGTGGAGAATACGTATCTGTCGACGTTTCAGGCGCTCGGGGGGCTCGGGCTCCTGCTCGGGACCGTCGGCCTCGCGACCGTCATGTTCCGCAACGTGCTGGAGCGGCGTCGAGAGCTGGGCCTGCTCCGCGCCGTCGGGTACGACACGCGCCGGATGACCCTCATGATCGTCGCCGAGGCCATGTTCCTGCTGGGTGCCGGTATGGCCGCGGGCACGGGGTGCGCAGCGATCGCGATCGCGCCCGCCTGGCTGGGGCGGGGTGGCAGCCTGCCCGGCGTGGGGCTGGTGCTGTTGCTGGCCGCTGTCGTGGTCGCCGGTCTCGTGTCGTCGGCGATCGCGACCCGCGCCGCGCTCGGAGGGCGGATACTAGAGGCGTTGAGGGCGGAATGAAAGCGCAGCCGCGTTAGCTTCGCGCTCATCGTGATGATTGTTCGGAAGGCTCGTTCGGATAAGTGATTGCTGTCACGGGCCGACGGCTCCTGCACGATGCCCACGATGGCACGATGAGCACGATGACAAGAACTAAAGGTTTCATCGTGTTCATCGCGTCATCGTGGCCATCGTGAGTTGACCGTGAGCCCGTGACAGTCTGAATTCCGTGACGCAATGTGGGCTGGAAAAAAAATGAGTCTGAGTCGCCGACCGCGAATTGGCCATACCGTCCTCCTTGGTCTTGTCCTGTGCACAGCCCTCGCTTCGGCCCAGGACTGGCCCCAGTGGCGCGGTCCCACGCGCACGGGGGCGGCGGTCGGCTTCACCCCTCCGCCGGCGTGGCCCGATCGGCCGAAGCAGATCTGGAAGTTTCAGGCGGGCGTGGGCCACGCGTCGCCCATCGTCGCTTCCGGACGTGTGTTTCTGTTCTCGCGAGCGGGCGAGCAGGAGGCCGTGTCGGCTCGCGATCTGGGAACGGGGAAGGAGATCTGGCGCTTCGCGTACGACGCGCCGTACCAGATGAACCCCGCCGCGACGGCACACGGCAAGGGACCGAAGTCGACGCCGGTCCACGATCGCGGACGTCTCTTCACGTTTGGCATCAGCGGAATCCTCTCCGCGTGGCAGGCGCAGGACGGACGACTGATGTGGCGCAGAGATTTCAAGAAGGACTTCCCATCCACGGCGCCTGGCTTCGGCGTCGCGATGTCGCCGCGTCGTCGTTGGCGATCTCGTCATCGTGCACGCCGGCGGCATCAGCAACGGCGCGGTGCTGGGCCATCGAGGTGGCGACAGGCGCAACGATATGGTCAGTGGAAGGGTGACGGCCCGGCGTACGCGTCGCCGATCGTCGCCGACATCGCGGGGACGCGCCAGATCATCACGCAATCACAGCGTCACGTTGTCGGCCTGTCGCTCGCGGATGGACGGCTGCTCTGGGAGATCCCGTTCACGACCGACTACGAGCAGAACAGCATCACGCCCGTCGTCGTGAACGATCTATTGATCTACGGCGGTCATCAACAAGCCGACCACAGCCGTGCGCCTCAGCGCGGCGGCAGGGAAGTGGCAGATTGCTCCCGTCGTGGGAGAATGCCGATCTGCCGATGTATATGAGCTCGCCAGTCGAATCGGGCGGGTATCTTTTCGGGCTCACGAACCGCGGCCGCGGCCAGTTCTTCTGCCTTGATCCGTTCGCACGGGCAAGACGATGTGGACGACAAAGGGCCGTGAAGGGGAGAACGCCGCATTCGTGACCGCTGGCGGACTGGTGATGGCGATGACCACCGAAGGCGAGCTCGTGATCGCGCGCAACAGCGCCAAGGCATTTGACGTCGTCAAGCGATATACGCTCGCCGAGTCGCCCGTATGGGCGCACCCGGTGTTGGTCGGCGGCGGCATCGTCGTCAAAGACGTCGATACTCTGGCATATTGGATATTCTGACAGAGCGCACGGCGCCGCGCGCGGAATTCGAGTCTTGCCACAAGCCTGTCCCGGAGCGAGACAAGCGCCTGCGGCCCGAGCGCGGCGCGAAGTCGCCGCGCGAGAGCGAGCGGGGGTGGGGCCCCGCGAGCATTGAATGGCGATTCCATGAAGGCTTACCTCATCACGACCGGCTCGCTCTTCGGCCTGATCGTCCTGGCCCACATCCTGCGCATCATCGAGGAAGGGCCGCACCTGGCGAGGGACCCGTGGTACATCCTCCTCACCCTCGCGGCAGGGGCTGTCAGTCTCTGGGCCTGGCGCCTGCTCCTCAGGCTTTCGAAGCCGTGAAGCAGCTTCCTGACTGCCGTCGTAACTCCAGCACGGGGAAGACGTAGAGACGGTCGGAGGTCTACTACCAAACGACACCCCGGAGCCGGCCGTCTAACCGGGCAACTATGAGAGATCACCGCTCGCTCAGGATTCTGCTGCTGTCGTCCCTGTCGGTGGCGGGGCTCTTGGGGGCCACTCCATCCCTTGTGCCCCTCGATGCCCGGCAAGGGCCGCCACCGTCGCCGGCACGCGAAGCGCAGCCGCAGCGGGGCCAGCCGCCACGCGATCCGAACGCGCCGGGAGCGCCGGTTGTCGCGGGTAAAGGCAGCATTTCCGGCACGGTCGTGGTTGCCGGGTCCGGTCAGCCTGCGCGGCGGGCCCGTGTCAGCCTGTCGGGGGGCGGCGAGGCCGGCGGACGGGGGGCGGCGGCCGCAGCACGACGACCGACGAGACGGGCCGATTCGTCTTCAGCGCACTCCCGGAAGGCCGTTTCAACCTGTCCGCCTCCAAGCCTGGCCACGTGAGCGGCACCTACGGTCAGCGCCAGCCGGGCCGGCCCGGCACGCCTATCCAGCTCGCCGACGGACAGAGTCTTCAGGTGCAGCTGCAGATCACGCGCGGTGGTGTCATCACCGGCACCGTGCTCGACGAAAACGCCGAGGCTGTTCCCGGCACGCCGGTGCGCGCGCTTCGTTACGTCATGCAGAGCGGGCAGCGCACGCTGCAACCGGCCGGGAACGGCCAGACCGACGACCGCGGCGTCTATCGCATTTACGGGCTGCAGCCAGGCGAGTACATCGTGTTCGCCACACCGCGTAACAACAGTTCGGGCATCGACACTGGCCGTCAGATGGAGATGCAGCAGCTCGTGCAGCAAGCAGCGGCGATGGAGCGGCTGGAGGCCGTCCAGGCGCAGGCGCAGGCTCGTACAAGAACGGGTCGCGCAGCTTCGATCGACGCTGCAGGCATCGACGACCGACGAAGCCAGCACCGGCTACGCCCCCGTCTACTATCCGGGCACGACGACGCCGTCGAGCGCCGCGACGGTGACGGTCGGACCTGGAGAAGAAAAGGGCAACGTCGACTTCCAGTACCAGGTCGTGCCGATCGCGCGTGTCGACGGCATCGTCACCAGCCCGTCGGCGCAGTTGCCGCCGAACGTCCAGGTGACGCTCGTCAACACGAGCTTCACGGTGCCGGGGATCCTTCCTGGGAGCGCTCGCGCCGATGCCCAGGGCGCGTTCCGGATTTCCAACGTACCCCCTGGCCATTACACACTCGTCGCGCGCGCGACGATCGGCGGCGCCGGCCGCGATGGTGGCCCGGGTGCTCGCGCGGGAGGCCCCGGAGGCCGCGGTCCGCTCCTTGGTGGGCGCGGCGAGCTTCTCGCGGGGCGTGGCCGCGGCGATGTGCCGCCCGCCGCCGATCCGATTCGCCTGTGGGCGACCGCGGACGTCACTGTCGACGGCCGTAACGTCTCGAACGTCGTGCTCACGCTCCAGCCGGGCATGTCGGTTTCGGGGCGGATTGCCTTCGAGGGGACAACGCCGCCGCCGCCTGCGGATTTGACGCGCCTGCGCGTCACGCTCGCGCCGGTCATCATGCCAGGGATGTCGGGAGATGTCGCGACTGCCTCGGCCGGTCGTGTCGACGCGGAGGGGCGCTTCACGATCGCGAGCGTCGTGCCGGGCCGTTACCGGCTGAACGCGTCCGGTGCGGGCTCGGGCTGGTTCCTCGGATCGTCGGCTGTCGAGGGTCAGGACTCGCTCGACTTCCCAGTCGAAGTGAAACCCAGCCAGAGCATCACCGGCGCCGTCGTCACGTTCGTTGATCGGCAGTCCGAGCTCACCGGCACGATCGTCAACGAACGGGCGCTGCCGGTTCCCGACTACACCCTGATTGTGTATCCAGCCGACCAGCGATTCTGGACGCCTCAGTCGCGGCGGATCCAATCGACGCGCCCGGCAACCGACGGGCGATTCTCGTTTCGCAATCTTCCCGCCGGCGAGTATCGGCTCGTGCCGGTGTATGACCCGGAACCCGGGTCGTGGTTCGATCCCGGCCTTCCTGCAGCAGCTCGAGAGCGCGTCGGTCCGCGTGTCGATGGCCGACGGAGAAAAGAAGGAACAGAGCCTGCGCGTGCCGGGCGGCGGGTGAGAGGAGCGCCGCGGTTCCTAGTTCTGGGATCAGGGATCAGGGATCTGGGAGCATCCGGGCGCCGGCACGACCCCGCCTGATCCCCGACCCGATCCCTGATCCCTGCTGCTGAGCCGCAAGCTTCCCCGGACCCCGACTTGATCTACGATTGATGCCCTGGAGGATCGAGCAGTGTCGAAGCGATTTCTTGCCTTCCTGTCGATCGGCTGCCTGTCGCTCGTCGTCACGCTGTCTGCGGAGAACTGGCCCGCGTGGCGCGGCCCGCTCGCCAATGGTGTGAGCGGCGAGAAAGGGTTGCCGACGAAGTGGTCGACCAAGGAGAACATCGCGTGGAAGCTCGCGATGCCCAGCCGCAGCGGCGCCACGCCCATCGTCTGGAACGACCACATCTTCCTCAACGTCGCGACCGCGATGACGAGCGGCGATCTCGAGCTGTGGGCCGTCGATCGCAAGAAGGGCGAGCCGCTCTGGAAGCGGCCGCTCGGCGGCGGCAACAACCAGCAGCGGAAGCAGAACATGTCGTCGCCGTCGCCCGTCACTGACGGTTCGACCGTGTGGGTAATGACCGGCACGGGCATCCTCAAGGCGTTCGACTTCAAGGGCACCGAGCTCTGGATGAGGGACGTGCAGAAGGATTACGGCCGGTTCGGCCTCGACCTGGGGCTACGCCTCGTCGCCCCTTCTGCATCAGGGCTCGCTGTACATCCAGGTCCTGCACGGGATGACGACCGACGATCCGTCGTATGTCATGAAGAATCGACGGCAAGAGCGGCAAGACGGTCTGGAAGATGGACCGTCCCACGGAGGCGATCTCGGAGTCGCCTGACTCGTACACGACACCCCTGCTCGTGGGTTCTGGCAAGAACGTCGAGATTGTGACCTCGGGCGGCGACATCGTAACTGGACACGACCCGGCAACCGGCAAGGAGCTCTGGCGCGCGAACGGTCTGAATCCGACCAACGACCAGAACTACCGCATCATCGCCTCGCCGGTCCTTGCAGGCGGCCTCATCATCGCGCCGACGCGCAACCGGCCGATGCTTGCGCTCAAGCCGGGCGGCACGGGCGACGTCACGCAAGCCACAAAGCATGGAGCTTCGACCTCGGTCCTGATGTGCCAACGCCTGTCAGCGACGGCAAGCTCCTCTACGTGGTTCGGGACAACGGCGTCGTGCACGCGCTCGACGTGAAGACCGGCGCTATCGTCTGGGGCCCCGAGCGGCTCAAGACCGGCGCTTACAGCTCGTCGCCGGTCCTGGTCGATGGGAAGCTCTATGTCACGAGCGAGAACGAAGGGCTGACGTCGGTATTCACCGCAGGCCCGAAGTTCGAGGTCCTCGCGGAGAACCCGCTCGACGACTATTGCCTCGCCTCACCCGCCGTATCGAACGGGCAGGTTTTCATCCGGACCGACAAATTTCTCTGGGCGATTGGCAAGGGCACCACGAGCACTGCGAACTGACGCCGCGCGTCGGATTCTTGGTGCCCTCGCGAATTGCTTCACGGTTGGGCGATTCGCTCCCACGTGTGCTCACTGTCGAAGAGCCTTTCACCGCAGCGCGCGCAGAGCACGCCGAGATCCTGTGAGAAGCCAGAGCAATTGCTTCTGCGTGCTCCGCGTGCTCCACGGTGAGGAGCTCTCGGACAGCGGAAACCGCCGAAATCGAGCCCCCCGTTGAGCTTCCTGCGATCGGTCGTAGAATGGGCCGGTCGATCGCACCCTAGGGCGATCGCTCTTCGGGAGTGGAGGCTGGCAGCACAGATGCGCATTCGAGTTGGTATGCTCGGCGTGCTTGCGTTCGTTGGGGTCGCTTCGGATCTCCTGGCCCAGAACGTCCCGATCGTCGATCCCGGGCGCACGTCATTCGAGAGCCGGTGCGCGCGCTGCCACGGTGCCGACGGCAACGGCGGCGAGATGGGACCGCCGATCGCCGAGCGTCTGGCGCCGCTCGAGGATCAGCAAATCGCGAAGCTCATCCGCGACGGCGCTCCTGCCAAGGGGATGCCCCCGAGCGTCGTCGACGATCCCGAGATGGCGGCCCTCCTGAAGTTCCTGCGCACGATCCAGCGTGAGCTCAGCCCCGTCGTGCGTGCCAAGCTGCAGACGACAGACGGCCGCTCGCTCGAGGGACAGTTGATCGGCGAGGGCTTCGACGATGTGCAGGTGCGGACCGACGACAAGCGGGTGCACCTGCTGCGTCGCTCGGGCAACCGGTTTCGCGCGGTCACGTCGGAGACGGGCTGGCCCACGTACAACGGAGAAACCGGGGGCAACCGGTACACGACGCTCACGCAGATCGACAAGACCAACGTGTCGAAGCTGGCGCCGCGGTGGATGTTCACGGTTCCCGACGCCGGAGGGCTGCAGGTCACGCCCGTCGTCGTTGACGGGATCATGTATGTGACGGCCCCGAAC
Source organism: uncultured Acidobacteriota bacterium (assembly GCA_963771395.1). Taxonomy (GTDB): domain Bacteria; phylum Acidobacteriota; class Vicinamibacteria; order Vicinamibacterales; family 2-12-FULL-66-21; genus DATBJJ01. The sequence continues at coordinate 331,961 of CAVYTY010000023.1, forward strand.
CAGTGCTTCGCGCTCGACGCCGGAAGCGGCCGGCGGATCTGGCACTACAAGCGGCCGCGCACGAAGGGAGTGGTCCAGGGCAACGCGAACCGCGGCGCCGGCGTCGCGGGCGATCGCGTCTTCATGGTCACCGACCATGCGCACATCATCGCGTTGAATCGTTTCACGGGCGAGCTGCTGTGGGACACCGAGCTCGACGACTGGCGCAAGAACTACGCCGCCTCGTCGGCGCCGCTTCCGGCCGGCAATCTGGTCATTTCAGGCGTGTCCGGCGGCGAGCACGGCGCGAACGGCTTCGTGGCCGCTCACGATCAGGAGACCGGCAGGGAGGTCTGGCGTTTCTGGACCGTGCCCAAGCCGGGCGAGCCCGGGTCGGAGACCTGGCAGGGCAAGGACATCGAGCACGGCGGCGCGCCGACCTGGTTCACCGGCAGCTACGATCCCGCCCTCGACATCGTCTATTGGCCGACCGGTAATCCGGGCAAGGAGTACAACGGCGACGATCGCCAGGGCGACAACCTCTATGCGAACTCCATCGTGGCGCTGGAGCGGAAGACCGGCAGGCTGAGGTGGTACTACCAGTTCACACCGCACGACCTCTGGGACTGGGATGCCACGCAGACCTCCGTCCTCGTCGACGCCGCCTGGGAAGGGCAGCCGCGCAGACTGATGCTGCACGCCGCCCGCAACGGGTTCTTCTACGTCTTCGATCGAGAGACCGGCAAGCTGCTGCTGGCAAAAGCGTTCGTCAAGAACCTGACGTGGGCGAGCGGAATCGGCGCCGACGGCCGGCCGATCAAGCTCCCCAATCAGGATCCGACGCCAGCCGGCACGAAGGTCTGTCCGTCGCAGGACGGCGCGACCAACTGGTTCTCCCCTTCGTTCAATCCGGCGACGGGCCTCTACTACGTGCAGACCTTCGAGAAGTGCAGCATCTACACGAAGGCCGACCAAGGTCCGTGGGAGAGCGGCAAGTCCTACCTGGGCGGGTCGCAGCGCACGGCGCCGGATCCGAAGCCGCAGCGGATTCTGAAGGCGATCGACATCCGCACCGGCGCGATTCGCTGGGAGCTGCCGCAGCCGGGTCCGGCCCAGTCCTGGGGTGGGACCCTCGCGACGGTCACCGGTCTCGTCATCTTCGGTGAAGAAGGGGGCGGCCTGATGGCGGCAGACGCCGTGACCGGCAAGCCCATCTCGATCTTTCAGACCAATCAAAACTGGAAGGCCTCCCCTATGACCTACATGTTCGACGGCCGGCAGTATGTGGCAGTGGCGGCGGGGTCCAACATTCTCGCGTTGGGGATCCCCGACTGACATGAAACCCCTGCTGATTGTCCTCGTCATGCTGAGCCAGCTGGCAGCGCCGCAGTTTCCCCAGGCGGAGCTCTCGAACGCCAGCATCCGCGCAACGCTTTACCTGCCCGACGCGCAATCCGGGTACTACCGCGGCACACGCTTCGACTGGTCCGGTGTGATCAGCAGCCTCAAGTGGAACGGCCACGAGTACTTCGGGCAGTGGTTCGAGCGCCACGATCCGAAGATCCACGACGCCATCGCCGGGCCGGTCGAGGAGTTCCTCACGAACGATGCCGGGCTCGGCTACGCCGAGGCGAAGCCGGGCGAAAGCTTCGTCAGAATCGGGGTCGGCGCCGTCAAGAAGCCCGACGAACCCGCCTACCGGCGGTTCGAGACCTACGAGATCGTCGATCCCGGAGAGTGGACGGTGAAGAAGGGGTCGAGCCAGATCGAGTTCGTCCACGAACTGCACGGCACGGCGGGCTATGCCTACGTTTACCGAAAGACGCTCCGCCTCATCAAGGACTCGCTCGTGCTGGAACACCGGCTCGAAGAACACCGGCCGCAAGACGATCACGACGAGCGTGTACAACCACAATTTCTTCACGCTCGATCGTCAGCCGACCGGTCCCGACATCGTCGTGCGGTTTCCGTTCGCACCCCGCGCGGCGCGCGCGCTGAACGGCCTTGCCGAGACGCGTGGCCAGGATGTGCTGTTCCTTCGCGACCTCGCGAAGGGGCAGACGGTCTTCACGGAGGTCGAAGGATTCGGCGCGACCGCCAGCGACTATGACTTCCGGATCGAGAACCGCAAGACCGGTGCGGGCGTGCGCATCACCGGCGACCGGCCGCTCGCCAAGCTCCTGTTCTGGTCAGCCAACCTGACCGTGTGCCCGGAGCCGTACATCGATGCCAGCGTCGAGCCCGGCAAGGAATCGTCCTGGCGGATCACCTACCAGTTCTATCAAGCCGCAGGCGCGCAAGGAGGCCAACGATGAACCGTCGCGACGCAATCACCTCGATCTCCATGGCCGGCGGTGCGTCTCTGATCCCGCCGTCGGAATCATTGGCCGGTGCGCTGGCGGCGAACGTGTCAGCAACGTTCGAACAGGCGGTGAGGGGCACCGCGCCCGTCAAGATCCGCGACATCAAGACGATCCTGACGGCGCCGAATCGCATCCGGCTCGTCGTCGTGAAGGTAGAGACGACCGAGCCGGGTCTCGTCGGCTGGGGCTGCGCGACGTTCACGCAGCGTGCGCTCGTCGTCCAGACCGCGCTCAACGACTACTTGAAGCCGTTCCTCATCGGCCGCAACGTGGACGAGATTGAAGACATCTGGCAGTCGAGCTACATGAGCTCGTACTGGCGCAACGGGCCGGTGCTCTTCAACGCGATGAGCGGCGTGGACATCGCGCTCTGGGACATCAAAGGCAAACGCGCGGGGATGCCGCTCTATCAGTTGCTCGGCGGCAAGGTCCGCCATGGCGCCGACTGCTACTATCACGCGAGCGGTGCCAGCTTCACCGAGGTGGAAGAGAACGCGCGCAGCGGAATGGAGCGAGGCTTCCGCCACGTCCGCGTCCAGGTCAGCACGCCGGGATACGCCAGCTACGGCGCGCGCAGTACCGCTCCGGCAGCAGCGGCGGCCACCGACGAAGTCATCGGCCCGACCAATCCAAGAGCGATCTGGGAGCCTGCGCCCTACGTGCGGATGCTCCCGAAGTTCTTCGAGCACCTGCGCGCCAAGCTCGGCGACGAGGTCGAGCTGCTCCACGACGTCCACGAGCGCGTCACGCTCAATCAGGGCATCAACTTGTGCAAGTCTCTCGAGCCCTATCGCTTGTTCTTCCTCGAGGATCCGTTCCCGCCCGAGGACAACGATCACTTCAGGCTGCTGCGCCAGCAGACGAGCATTCCGATCGCGATGGGCGAGCTGTTCAACACGCAGCACGAATACCTGCCGCTCATCAAGGAGCGCCTGATCGACTTCATTCGCATCCACATCTCCCAGATCGGCGGACTGAGTCCGGCGCGGAAGGTCGCCGCGTTGAGCGAGTACTTCGGCGTCCGCACCGCGTGGCACGGTCCCGGCGACGCGTCACCGCTTGCGCACGCCGCCCAACTGGCGCTCGAGCTCGCCAGCTACAACTTCGGCGTGCACGAAGGCGGCTCGTTCGCGAAAGAGACGCAGGAAGTGTTCGTCGGTTGTCCCGAGGTCAAGGACGGTTACATGCTCGCCCAGGAGAAACCGGGCCTCGGCATCGAAGTGGATGAGAAGCTGGCGGCGAAGTTCCCCATCCCCGCCGGGCCGCCGAACTTCGACTACTCGTGGGGGACGACGCGGCGCAAGGATGGGACGGTTATCAGGCCGTAGGCAGTCGGCAGTCGTCGATCGGCAGTCGTCGATCGGCAGTCTCAGTAGAGAGTACGGGTCGACAGTCGTTGCCCTGTTCTCGGACTGTGGGCATACGTCGACTTGTGGCGGAAACTGCGGCTCGTGAGAAACCAGTCGACGACGCGATCGATTTCGGCGGCTTGCATGTCCGGGAAAATGGGCACCGCAATGGTGGACTTCGCCAGATGGGCAGTCACCGGCAGATCGGTTCGCGGCAAGTGGAGCGTTGAGCGGTGCGTGTGGGCCCCGTCACCCCACCAGCGTCGCGTCTCGATGCCGGCGTTCCGCAGCCGGTTTTCCAGATGCCCTTCAACCCAGCCAGCGAGCTTGAACACGCACACCGATGACACCCAGGATTCGCCAAACCCATCCTGGAGTCGCGCAGTGCCCGACAGTGCAAGGCGCTCCCGGTATCGTGCGGCTACCGCCAGCCATTCGGCCCTGGTGCTGCTCCATTCGTCCAGGGCAGCGTTGCCGACGGCCGCGTGGTACTCGCTCATCTTGGCATTGAACCCGGGAACGAGGGCTTCGCGGGTTCCGTCGAACCCGAAATTGGCTCGAGTACGAATGCGACGGATGAGCGACGGGTCATCACAGAGGACGACGCCTCCTTCGCCGCTGCCGAACAGCTTCGTCGCGTGCAGGCTGACTACGGTTGGAGTTCTTGTCGGCGTCACGGAATCGAATCCGGCGGCCGCGTCGATGACGACTGGCAGACCCGTGCTCGAGCGGAATCGATCCCATGCGGTGAAGCCGATGGGCCGGCCGAACGGCGCGACTGGCATCACGGCGCCCACCTCGCCGGGTGCCCGCTCGATGATGTCGTTGACAGCACGAGCGTCGAGGGCCCAGGTCAACGGATCCACATCGACAAAGTAGGGCACGAGGCCGGCCAGGGCCGCCGCTTGCGCGGAAGCGATGAACGTCCAGGCCGGCATCACGCATAGCGTTCCTGGACGCGGCTCTTGCGCCGAAAGCGCGAGCGCCAGCCCCACCGTCCCGTTGGCGACCGTCGTCACGGCGTGATCGGGGACGCCAAAATGGGCCGCCAGCCGACGCTCGAATTGGTTCGTGAGCGGACCAAAATTGCTATAGGTTCGCGACGAATCGATTGTCTTGAGATATGGCAGCAGGCGCTCGGCCGAGGGCAGCCTCGGCCGCATGATTGGCAGCAGTGGCATCATGGCGCGTATAGACGTCTCAAGGGACTCAAGGTCCTCGAGAGCCGTTGCACCCAGTTCAGCGCTTCGTGCGCTCTTGAAGGCTCCTGCTTACGGGCGATCCATTCCGCAACCGTGGTGTCGACGACGCAGACGCCTTCCTGGACGAGTTGCTGCGCGCGCCCCGGCGACACGAAATGCTGGTCGTAGTCCTCTCTCAGCCGGCCTTGCTCGTGCAGGTGAATCCAGCGACGCCAGTGCCAGCCCCAGCCGGGTGCCAGATGCCTGTTGTCATCGAGCCACGCCTTGGTGTTGTGCACCTTGGCGCACAGCGACTCGAATCCGCGCACGGCGTAATGCAGGATGTACAGCTCGTCGCTCGTGCCGTGCGTTCCCCAGGTCGTGGTCGCGACGTGCGCTCCGGCCCCGTACTGGGCAAACGCCGAGGCGCGAACGGCGACATGTCCGCCGACCTCGAGGAACCCAAACGGAGCCGGTAGATTCCACGAGACCAGCTGTTCATGCGTCGGCTCCACCGGCCGGTCAATCCGCAAGGTCAGGGTCTCTGTTGCGCGCTTGCCGGGCTGAAGGGGCAGCCCGGTCATAGTGCGTCGGGGTACGGTCAGGAGCGTGATGCCGTCTCGCTCCGCGTCCGCCAGGATCGTCTGGAGATCAACCCCCGTAGTGCACAAGAATTCGTCAACGTCGCACAGAATGACCCAGTCCGCGCCATACGAATCCCGCGCGAGCGCCGCGAGCTCGTCGAAGGCCGAGTACTTCGACATGTCCCGTTCGGGAAGAGGAAGCCACACGACCTGGCCGGTCTTCGTGTACTCCTCCAGCGTTTCCCTGCTCCCATCCGTGGACCCGCCGTCCATGGCCAGGATGAGATCGATGCCCAAATCGAGGTGCCAATCCAGGAAGTCTTTCAGGATCTCTCCCTGATCGTAGGGCACGGTGATAAGGACGACCTTCCCTGTTGGCATACTTGTGTCCCGGGACGCCGAAATCCGGCAGTCTGGATTACGATTCTGTGGCTCTGGTAACCCAACCATAACATAAGCCCGGCAGGCAACGAGCATTCCAGCGCTCGTCTCGGGTAGAAAGTTTCCGACTGTAACTGTTCTACCCGCTCAGGATCGGCCTGAATTACGTATTTAGTGCGGCCGCAGGCTCGATGGTGGGTCCCGAGGACCCACGGAAAAGTCTTCTTATGGTCAACCTTCAGGCTGCGTCATGACGGACTTGTAACCTGGTCCGTTGCCCAGTCCGCCAAAGCCACGGCCCTCTGCCGACCAGCCTCCGCTAAAGCTACGCAGGTCCGGCCATGGCGCGCTGAAGAACGTAGGCCTGGAAGATCCACCAGCCAAAGGATTCAAGCGCACCCCAGAAGCCGATACAGGATCTTCGTGAGAGGGCGGCCAGCGGGAGCGCATCGTTGAACAGCACGCTTCCGCCCGCCGGTAGCCCATCGCCGGCAAATTGAACAAGGGGAATCGCCAGGTGTCGATGATGATGAAGTAGTTCCAGGCGCGAGGTAGTCGCTGATCCCTGAAGCGCGGGGAGGCCGCGGGGCGAGCATTCTATAATCGGGGCACCAGATGCGAGTCACGCAAGGATCGGCTGTTCCGAACCGAACGGATTCTTCCGAGCGTTCACCAGGGAGCAAAGAGCCTCGCGCCGAGTCGGTCGATCTGACCGTTCTCATACCCGCGCTCGACGAAGGTCGGAACCTCGCGCTCCTTTTGCCGCAACTGAACGCGATCCTGCAACGCCTGCGCCTCCGCTACGAGATCTTCCTGCTCACGCGCCATGCCGACATCCTCACGCGGGAGGCGGCCCGCCAGCACGGCGCGCACGTGGTCGAACAGGTCGAGCCGGGATACGGCGGCGCGCTCGTCACCGGTTTCGCGCGCGCGTCGGGCGACTACCTGCTGACCATGGATGCCGACCTCTCGCATCCGCCGGAATTCGTCGAGCATCTTTGGAACGGCCGTGACGAAGCCGACGTGACCATCGCGTCCCGCTACGTGCCCGGCGGCCGCGCGGACATGGGCGTCTTTCGCTACGCGCTCAGCCGGATCCTGAATGCCATGTTCTCGCGCGGGCTGGACGTGCCGATCCTGGACCTGTCGAGCGGATTTCGGTTGTACCGCAGCGCGGTGATCCGCGAGCAGCGCATCACGAGCAGAGATTTCGACGTGCTGCAGCAGATCGTCGTGCAGGCGTTCGCGGAGGGCTGGCAGGTTCGCGAGGTGCCGTTCACGTACCGGCCTCGCGAGCACGGGAGCTCCAGCGCACGCGTGGTCCGTGTGGGAATGGCCTGTCTCCGCACGTTCGGCGAGCTCTGGATGCTCCGAAACTCGATCCTCGCCGCCGACTACGACGACCGCGCGTACGACAGCCGCATCTTTCTGCAGCGTTACTGGCAGCGATCGCGTCATCGGTACGTGATGGATCTCATCGCCGGCGAGGGCGCCGTGCTCGACATCGGATGCGGCTCGAGCCGCATCATCGAGGGTCTCCCGCCGGGAAGCATCGCGGTCGACGTCCTGCATCGCAAGCTTCGATACGCCCGGCGCTTCAAGAAGCCGGTCGTCCGCGCCTCCGGCTTCGCGCTGCCGTTCGCCGACGAGTCCTTTCCCTGCGTCCTGTGCTCACAGGTCATCGAACACGTCCCGAAAGAGTCCCCGATTCTCGACGAGTTGTGCCGGGTGCTCGCACCAGGCGGACGCCTCGTGCTGGGCACTCCTGACTACGCGAACTGGCAGTGGGTCTATATCGAGAAGCTGTATGGCCTGGTGCCGGGCGGCTACAAAGACGAGCACATCTCTCACTACACCAACCGCGAGCTCGTCGGCATCATGGGTGCGCGCGGTTTTCGTCTGGAGGAAGAACGGTACATCCTGCGCGGCGAGCTGATTCAGGCGTTTCGAAAACCTGCGCGAGGCCCGCTCCGCGCCGACTGAGTCGCTCGCGATCGACCACCCGCAGGACGCCTGTCCGCCGGACGAACGCCGAAAGGACCGACGCGACACGTGGGCTGCCGCCGCGGTCCTCGGGCTCGTCATGGTCGACATGGTCGACGCCCCACGCCCGTGACTCGTCTGCGCTTCCGAGAGCCCAACGGCCGAACCGCGGCATCGGGGGCGATCAGGTGAACTCGCCGCACCGGTAGGCAGGAAAGTAACTGCCGGCCGGCACGCGCCGCGCCGTGGCAAGCTCGTCATACCTCTCGCGATCGAAGATGCGACCGCAGAAGTACGCCTGCCGCGTTTCGGTCGCCCATCCTTGCTTGAATGCGGTCAGCCCCCCGACAGCATCTGCGGCAAGACCGGAACCCGATCCGAGGTTCAGCCACGAGGCTTCGCCGGCGAAGGTCTGCAGGGCGAACCAGAAGAGCGCGTACGACGCCATCAGCTGATAACCCCGCGCGCTCACCGCGGCCAGATGGCCGTGAACCACGTCTCCCTGCCGGTACCAGAGGTGCACGCCGACCACCGCGCCGTCGCAGGTGGCGCGAAACATGACGATACCTGGAACTCGCAGCTGCGTCGCAAACGCTGCACGCGAGAAGGCTTTGATTCCCGTGAGCTGGTGGCGCGTGATGAGGTGGCTGTACAGCTCGATCCACTCGTCCAGGTGCTGCTCTGGCGCCTCGCAGCGTTCGACGGACACCCGGTCGAGCGCCCGCCGCGCGTAGTGGCGATGGTGCCGCGAGGCGATGTCGGCGATCGGACGGCTCAAATCAACGACGAAGTGAGGCTTGAACCGAACGACCACATCGCGAAAGCCCTGCCGCAAGACGCCCTCGTCGTAGTTCCCGAACGGGTCGGTCACCAGAGAGAGGCTGACGAGGCCATCGAGGTCGTCGAGGTCTGCCTCGAGTGCGCGCCAATCCTGACAGGCGAACAGCGGGTAACAGCCCATCGCGTCGCGCGCATCCGTGCCGGGAATGCCGCGCTCCAGTACCCAGCCGCCGCTGCGCCGCAGGTGCCGCGGCGTACCGAACTCGGCGAGCGATGCGGCATACGATGGGTGCCCGTAGCCCGGAAGGGTCCCTGGTTCGGTCAGTTGGCTCATCGCGCGCGCCACTGTCTGGCGAGCGGAGTGTACTACGTCGAGTGCCGTTATCGGCTCGCGCGCGCGCGGACTAGTGCTAGGGTTGTGCCAGGTACTTGCCGTAGTGCGAAGCCTCTACAAACGAGTCGAAGAAGGGACCCCAGGCTGGAGACGGAGCAACTGGATTGGTCACTGGTCGGTTTCGACACAGAAAGAAGTATCGCTTCAAAACCGATCGTGTTTCGTTTACCCGCTGGGCCCGTAGCTCCTCGAAGCGCTGGTGGCCGTGCAACCGGTAGAAGTAGAGCTGCTCAGGCATGAAGATCGGTTCTGTGACGAGGAGACACCGCAACGCGAAATCCCAGCCGGCCGAGCGACCGTGGTTCCCGAATCCGCCCGCCCTCTCTGCAAGTCGCCGGCTGAAAAAGAAGTTCCCCGTCGATATCGCGCACTGGCTTCTCAGGAGCGCGTACCCAACACTCGGGAAGAACCCGATGTCGTCCTGGACTTCATACACGTACTCGGCCTCCACCAAGGAAGATGCCGCCGGGTCTGCGAGGGGCTCGACGCGCATGAAAGCGAACTCGGCACCGCCTTCACCGCAAGCAATCACCAGGCGCGCAAACCGGTGTGTGGCAAAGGCGTCGTCCGCCTCGAGGATACTGATGTAGTCGCCCTGGGATTCCTGGGGGCCCCGATTGATCGCGTGGGACGCGCCCATTTGACCGCTGTTCTCAATCAAGACAGTGCGCAGAAATCGTGAGCGCACCTCTTCCCTTTCGAGGTAGCCGCGGATCATGCCGGCGACGCGAGGGTACGAGGCATCCTCCACGACGATGATTTCGACCGCCTCGTGGTTCTGGTCATACGCCGATTGCAGCGCGGCTTCTGCGTGCCGTTCGTGCTGCCACGCAGGCACGATCACACTGACGAGCGCTGACGTCCCCGGCGCGGTCATACGAGTCACAACACCGTGATCGACAAGTGCAGCGGGAGCATGGCGCCACGACCGTCTGCGGCCAGCACAATGGCATCGAGCTTGTACCAGCCTGGCTCGACGGCGCAATTTTCAGGTAAGTGCGGAAGCCGCTGTAGCGGGAGCACGCATCGGAGATGTGGCGGAACGTGCGCTGGGACCTCAAATGAGCGACCACGTCGTCGCGACGCGGTACCAGACAGCACCCGCGCGATATAGCGAGCGCCGGACTCGAGGTTCGAGAGCTGAAACAGAATCGGCGAGTTCGAATCTACTTCGATGCGGCCGGCTGCGATCCACCCCCTCAGCAGCACGCTCGTACGACCTGTTCAGCATCACGCCCACGGCATAGTTCGGCGAGTTCAGCGTCTCGAGGAAGCCGACGACACCGTTCGACAGCATGTTGTCCGATAGCGTTACTCCCAATCGTTCGAATGGATGGAACCTGGCGCAAAAGGCGTCCCGTGACGCATCCGCCCTGAGAAGTCTCTTGGCATCGATCAGATCGACGATACTTCGTTGATGCGAATAGCGTGCGCGAGCAGATCGAGCGCACTCAGCGCTTCCTCGTTGTCGGCATTGATCTGACGGAGCGTCGAGATGAGGGCGGCTGGCGCGGGCACGCCAAAGACAGCCCGCGACGTCGCTTCGAGAAAACCGTACCCGAACTGCTCATCCTGTTCCAGGTAACGCCCCTTCGCCCCATTCGTTCCAGGCGTTGACGAATATGAGCCGGTGGTCTCCCTGGTGGTGTCGCCGCGTGTGGTCCAGGAGTCGCCTCAACCAGACCTCGTAGTTCCCCGGGGTTCCGTCGTGGAAGATATGCCCGTTGTGCCCGCGCCGCGCCGTGTTATCCCAGCCGCTCATCAGCCCGCGGTAGACGGGAAGCCCAATGCCCGACCCTCAGTTGAGGCTATACCTGACGCAGTCGGGATAGGAGTAGATCTTACCTTTGAACTCCGGTACGACGTGCGCCATCCGGTCGGTCACCTCGCCGATGCCGACGCCGACGTCATGCGGGGGAGACTCCACCACCGCATCGAAGCCATCCTCCAGGCTGGGTGTATAGCCAAAACTCTTCACGGCGCAGAGGTGTAGCTGTCCAATCCCCAGGTCCTCCGCCCTCGCGCGCCAGGTGCGCAAGACAGAGGGCAGGCTGGGAATAATGGCCGGACGATAGAGGAGCACGATCGGCGCGCCGTTGACCCGAATGTAGCGCGGATCCCGGAGCACGGGCGCCAGATCCTCGATGAACCGCACAGGATCTTCAGGCAGGTGCTTCTGCTCCATCAGGATGTCCTGCTCGGCGCCGTCCCAGCGGCGCGTCCAGTTCTCGTTCGCCCAGCAGATGCAAAAGGGAAAATCGACGTCGCGAGTCGCGAGCATGAGGTCGAGCGGCCGTTCGAGCAGGCGCTGACCCGAGAACCAGTAGTAGTAGTAACAGAACCCATGGACACCGTACTGCGGGGCCAGCTCGGCCTGCCGGTGCCTGACCTCCGGCACACGCAGGTCGTAGTATCCAAGCTCACCAGGTCGGCGCGGCTGACAATGGCCTTCGTACATCGCTTGCGCGCGAGTTACGTTCGTGCATTCTGTGAACCCTGGACCCCACCAATTGTCGTTCTCGGGAATTCGATGAAACTGCGGTAGGTAGAACGCGATTAGTTGCACGTCGGCCGACATGGCTAAGCCTTCCTGGTCACGAACGCGTCCATGAACTCGGCGATCGTCCCGGTCTTCTCCTCACGAATGATGTAGGTCGTCGTGCGACACCGCGTTTCCTGCCAGATAATCTGGCAGATGTCGTCGCCGTAGTGTACCGTCACGAGCGACCCAGCACCGTCGATCACATGAGACTGCTAAAGGATAATCCAGTACCGTTTTAGACGACCGGCGCTTCGCTGCCGGCCTCTGCACCCGACGTCGACCACCCTGCCGAAGGGCGTCCATTGACCGAGGCTGGAAGGCGATCATCGAGAAGGAGTTTTTCTTCGAGGCCTATGCGCGCGACCTGGTGAAGCGCGGAGACCCGCCACAGCCGCGGGTGTCGGTCGTCGTGACGAACTACAACTACGAGCGGTATCTGCGGGCACGCCTGCAGTCCATCCTGGCGCAGACATACAGGCTACCGAGATCATCTTCCTGGACGACTGCTCCTCCGACGGATGCGTGGAGCTCGCGGAGGAACTGCTCTCGGCGGGTGCCATCCCGTACCGCATCATCCAGAACTCCACGAACCAGGGCGTCTACCGCCAGTGGCTGCGCGGGCTCCATGAGGCGACCGGCGACTTGGTCTGGATTGCGGAAGCTGACGACGAGTGTTCGCCGGCGCTGCAGTTCGAAGTGGCGGGTCTTGCTGGCGTCACTGGCGGCCGGCGCGGCGTGCACGCGCGGGGACTGTCACAGGCTCTGGAGCGGCTGGCGGAACCGTCTCCACGAGCCGGCGCACCTCCTGGATTTGCGTCACGTAGTTCTGCAGCACTTGGCGGTTCATCGCACGCAAGTCGGGTGGTGCCGGGAGATCCGCTGCAGGAACTCGTCGATTTCCTGTTTCAGAGAGACATTTCTCGGCATCGCCTCGAATCTCGCGCGCCAGATAATCCGTTGCGCGTCCCACAGAACGAGGTTGACCGGTCTGTCTCCAGGCGGCGACCCGTCTCGATGGTTGTGAGGACCATGTCTCGAGTGATGCGCTCGCGAGGGACATAGTAGACCTTGAAGCGACCGAATCGCGCTTCGAGGTCTGACACCTCGACGAGCACGTTGCGGAAGGCCACGGGGAGGTTCTGGGCGAGGAGCCGGTATCGCCGGTTCTCCGGATCGTCCCACTCGCCCGACCGCCCGGTGCCTTCAAACAGGTACTTCGCATCGAAGAAGTTGCTGACATCGATCGCGCGATCGTAGAACCCCGCGATGCGCGAGGCGAGCGGCACACCTTGGAGCCGCAGGTAGAACTCCACCGATCCGAAATGGGGTCCTGCGTGCTCATGATAGAGATAGTAGGCGAACTCACCTGGCCGTGTCCCACCGACTCCCTTCTGGTGCCGGGCAATATCGAAGGCGAGCACTTCGCTGCCAACGGGAATGGCCGAGGGGCGGGGATTCACCTCGGGGAGGGGCACGCGGAGGAATGCCGGCGCGGCTATCGGCATTGCATATATGGTCAAAAGCTGCAGCACCGCGCCGAAGGCCGCGAGCCCGAGCGCCACAGACCGACCCCAGAGTCCGAGCCGACCGACGATCCCGAATGTGGCCGCCAGCAGGTAGACCGACTCGACATGCCAGCGCAGCTCGCTCCCCAGACCGACCAGCCCGAGTATCACCGGCACGACAATCACGCCGATGAACGCGCTCGACACCGTGACATGTCTGCGCAAGCGTCATGGGCTGGAGGAGAGACCTGAGCCCGGGCACACGCATCACAGACCCCGCATATAGTGCAGCGCCGAGGACAGCCTGGGTCTTGAACAGTGCGGAGTAGTTCAGGGGGAGCGAGCCTACAGCCAACTGCGCGAATAGCTTCAGCGTCACACCGGCCTTGAGCGTCCCCGCCTCGTACAACGCGGTCAACATGCCGGCCGATCCGGACGAGCGCGCGAGATACCAGGGCCCGGCCAAGACCAATGGGGGAAGAACGATCGGCATTGAACGTCCGCTGGCGTGCATGCGCATGACGAAGTCGCCCGCCACGTCGGCGGCGGTCGTCCACTCAGCGGCCGCACTCGAGTGGGCCCGCCTCAGACCGCAACGCACTCCGCTCACCACATGCTCGACGGTCTGAGGCAGGGCCTCGTTAGACACTCTTGCTGCGCCCCTTGGAAAGTGTTTGCCGGCTTGACCGGCGGCGTCGGAATCGCGAGAGGCGCTTCGGCCGTAAGCACAGGCGCCGGGATCGCGTTGCGGGCCTGTGTGACATATCCTCAAGGGGCCTTGGCCTCCGCGGACACCTTCGGCACGAGACCCTCAATCCTTACGCGCTCGAATAGCTTCAGGGCGTCAGCTTCTCTTCCTTCTGATTGAGGATTGCGACTGCGCGAAAGTATTCTGGATAGAACTTGTCACGCTATGTCCCTTCATCTGCTGATCAGGGAGTCTCCTGGTGGGTGCGAGAATCGGATTCCGAGGCTCGTTGGAAACTCCGCTCCGCCTCCCGGTAACTGCCCGATCGCAGTTCGCTCTGGCCGTCTCGGTAGGCCTGATTCCAGGTCAGCCGGTCAGGTGACTGTGCCGAGAGCGAGACGGCGCCTGCGACGAGTACCACCAGGAAGAATCACGCCCCCGGTTTCGACGGCAGATTCCTCGAATCGCCCTTCCCATGATTCTTTCGTTTATCCTACAATGCTCGTTCTTGGTGTTCGACGGACGCCGCGTTTTCGGATTCCCAGCGGCCTCCGTGAGACACTCGGTCGCGCAAAAGACTTCTCGGACACTATTTCATTTTCAGGAAGGCCTCTGCCATGCTGTGCCATCGTGTCTGCTGTCCAATAGTACTGGCTTTGTTGACAGGTGTCACGACGCCAGCGCACGCCCAGAGTACGAGCGCGATCAATGGCGGGATTCAATTCGATTTCTCCCTCCCCGGAGCCCGGTCGCTCGGGATGGCAGGCGCTTTTGTTGCAGTGGCCGACGACGTAAGCGCCGCACAGGCGAACCCGGCCGGCCTTACGGTCCTCGGCAAACCCGAGATTTCGTTCGAGTTCCGTGGCTGGAATTTCTACAGCTTGTCGCCGGATATCGGACATGCCTACGGCGTTCCGACCAATGTCGGCACTGACGTTGTAAGCGGCATCGAGAACAAGACCCTTCGCGACAGCCGGGCCAGTCCGGGATTGTTCGCGCTGGCGCTGCCGGCGGGCCAATGGGTGTTGGCGGCCTATCGTCAGCAGTTCTCCCGATTCAAGAACCGCATTGAAGAAGACGGGCCCTATCTGACGGTGCCCGAAGGCGTTGACCGGACAAATCCGGTCACTGGCATCATAGAGCTCGATATCGTGAACTACGGATTTTCCGTCGGGCGGCGGATCAATTCGCAGTGGTCAATCGGCGGCGGTGTGGCTTTGTACGATTTCTCGCTGCGGTCGCGTTCCGAGGCGTTCAACGTGATTCCTTTCAACGTCGTCCCGACGGTCGCACAACGGCCACTCCTGACGGACTCAGGGGAAAAGTTCGGCCCCCCCGATTTCACGGAGGCGAACATCGTGGTTCGTCAGGAGCAGGATGGCGAAGACCTCGGGGTTGCCGTCAATGCGGGCGTCACCTGGCAGCCGAGCGCCAAGGTGAGGGTCGGCGCCGCGTTTCGGCAGGGGCCGGACTTCACATTCGGCTCGAAATTCTACCTTGGGTCGGCGGTCCCACAGCCCGGCTTGGCGGCGGGCGCGCTGATCGACCAGGACCCCGAGATTCTGTTCCACGTGCCGGATTCCTACAGCGTGGGCGTCATGTATCGGCCCAACGACGCGTTGATGCTCGCGTTCGAATACGACCTTGTGCAATACAGCCAGTTGCTCAACGGCGACGGCAATGGGCTGCCGGTCGAGACAGCAGGACAGATAGGTTCCGGCGTTCCCTCAGTCGAGGCGGACGGTCAAAAGCGCGTTCGAGGATTGGAGCTGGACGACTCCAATCAGCTGCGTGTCGGCGCCGAGTACTACTTTTCTAAACCGAAACTCTTCCTGCGCCTGGGCAGTTGGTTTGATCCAGACCATCGGCAGAGGTTCACCGATCAATCGCTCCCGAAAGAAGTCATAAATGCACCGGGGGGCGAGAACGTCGTCCACTTTTCTACTGGTCTGGGCAGGGACTTCGGTAGGTTCCGCATCGACGGAGCGGTCGACCTATCGCCATACCTGAATACCTTCTCGGTGTCCACGGTCGTTTACTTGCGCTGACTCGTTCCGTCTCGACGTCGGCCAAACCAGTTGCGCATCTTCGCATGTCCAGCGACACCGCCGAAGCCCGAGGCGATGTCCTGTTGAGAATTGAAAGCGGCGGCTCCGTCGCTGCTCGTGATACACGAGTGGTGACCAAACCGAGGCGAAAACCTCACAGAAAAGGAGCCGCCGTGAAGAAGTCTCGCACCGTCGCGCACCCTGTCGCTGTTGAATCTCCCCGACACTCCCGCTGGTCGATCGTAAATCCTCGCCGTACCCGTCGGCGCATGACCGTCGCATACGGTCGACCGACGGGCCGAGTTCTCTCGGTCAGCCGCCTGGCGAAACCGTGTGACGTCCTCCATCAGTCCTCCTGATGCGGAGAACTGTGGACTTCGTCAGCTCGGTCTCGTCAGTGCAGGAGGGGATCGCAGGTCGCGTAGTCGTCACTCGAGCCGCCGCTGAATTTCAACAGCCGACGGGACATCGCCAAGCCCGATCAGAATTCCGGCGATCGGCGATTCTTCGCGATTCTCGTCTGGATCGCCACCCAGTAGTGTAGAATGGCCGCCAATTAGCGGTCAGTCACTTCGAGAGTACCGAACATTGTCCGAGGATTTCCCTCCGAATACGCCGTCGAAGCCGGTCGCATCAGAGCTGACGACTTCTGCTGAGACCCAGGCTGGGCCTGGTTCAACCAGCCAGGATGACGTGTTCTGCGTACACCCGTGGATGCACTTGAGGCTTCTGGTCGAGGGCAACGGGGCAGTGTGTTGCAGATACAGAAACAACATCACGAAGAACGGGTCGCCGTTGACTTTGGGCACGCATGCCTTTGATGAGATCTGGAATGCCGACGAAATGCGCCACATTCGACGCGAGATGGTTTATGGCAGGAAGGTGGCCGGGTGTGCGGAGTGCTATGCCGAGGAGATGAATGGCGCTGTCAGCATGCGGACCCGGGACAACGCCGCGTGGCAGAACGGATGGCTGAATGACGCTCTGGTCTCCATTGCCGAACTCAAGTCTCGCGCCATCACCTCCGATTTCCGGCTGCCGACAGCGCCGGCGAACATCGAGGTTGACGTAGGCAGTCTCTGCAACCTCAAGTGCCGGATGTGCCATGACGGTGTGAGTTCGCGTATCGCAACCGACGTTGTGCACAGGAGCTGGACTTCCGACCAGTACTCCGACAAACCTTGCCACGATCCAGATGTTGTCGTTCGGGGGCCCTCCGTCAGGCGGTGGTCGCTTTCGAAAGAAATCGACAGCGTGATCATGGGGGCGCCGGGCCAGGTCAAGCGGCTGTACTTCATCGGCGGGGAACCACTGCTCGTGAAGGAAGTTGGCGATCTACTCCGGCGTCTGATCGACGCCGGCGTCTCACAGGACATCATTATTGCCGTGGTCTCTAACGGGACCGTCACCGGCCCGTGGCTGGACCTGGTCAAGCACTTCAAGGCGCTGGAGATTTCGATCAGCATCGACGGGTACGGCAAGTACTACGACTACATTCGATATCCGGCCAAGTGGGAGAATCTCGTCGCGAACCTCGCTGCATTCCGGAAAATATCGAACGTGTTTCTTGGGACGGCGGTTACGCTGCAATTCTATAATGCTCTGAACATTTGTGATTTGTTCCGGTACTCTGGACTCGGTCGATCTTGGCTTCTTCGCCTGGCCGGTCCACATTCCTCGGTACCTCAGTGTCGACGCCATGCCTCCAGCGGCCCGCCAGCTGGCGTCGGACCGATTGCGCGCTTATGCCGATGGTGATTGCCGGCCTGCCCATCAGGCGATCGTCCGTGGACTGGCAGACCACTTGATGCCCAGGAGCGATGCGTTCGATCCGCGGTTGTTGCGCGATTTCATGTTGTTCACCAACGATCTCGATCTGTCGCGAAGCCAGAGCCTCGCCCAGACCAGCCATGAACTGCTCGCGTTGATCGCTGAGGCGGGCTTCGAATGGACGGCGGAAACATTGCACGCGCAACCAAGGAATCTACTGGTCAATCGGGCTTAGCGAAGTTGGCGTCGGGACCGAGCCCACGTAAACGACGTGCAGTTCCCGCCTCCCAACATGACAGACGCTTGCGGCCGGCGCTGTCTAGCGTTCGGTCGAGGCCAGCTCGGTGTACGGCTTCCGCAACTTCATGCACGAGACCACATCCTGATGGCCAGCCCAAGCAGCTTCGTGCAGTCCGATGACCTTCAACGACGGCCATCGTTCGATCTGAGCACAGACGAAGGCCATTGACGACAGCGAGAGGCCGAATGCCTGACTACTCGGCGATTGGAATCCAAATCCGTGCCTTGCGTACCGTTGCATCCATGCACGCTGCTCCTCGGCGCTGAGCCCGTAGCCGAAAAATCCTTCCGTCATCCATTGAATCGGCTGGCGTCCATGTGTCGTGAAAACCACCACGCCGTCCGGCGTGAGGTGGTTGACGAAGAATTCAAGAAAGTCGTGCCAGCGGTCGCGGTCTAAGTGCGTGAAGAGCGATCCGCACCAGATCAGATCGAACGAGCGGGGAAGCGTAACCTCACGGATGTCCTGGCGGGAATAGAATGGCTCGGCGCCAAATTGCGCGGCGCAGAAGTCGGCCCCGTCTGGGTCGAGATCGCAGGCGGCCAGGTAGGACTTGGGGTATTCGGTTCGCAGCATTCGGCATACACGCCCATGACCACAGGGAAAGTCGAGTATCGACATCGGCGTGAGATTGACAGCTGCCAATGAGCGTTTGATACAGTCAATCGCCGAGATGCCGATGTCAAAGTAAAACTGGGATGACGCGTCCCACATGTGGTCGTTCGGAGAAACGACGGTACCTGTACAGCGGTTTCGATACGATGATTCCTTCATCCTGTTCCATCGCCACCTCGACATCATCATAGCAACATGGCAAGCCGATTGCGCCTGTCATGCCGGCCTCGCTCGGGACTATAATTGCAACGTCAGTCGAGACTCGCCGGACTACGAGCCGGCTTTGCTTCCCCCAACGCGGAAAGCCGCACAAAAGAACGCGACGAGTCAGAATGCAGAGCGATGGAACGGAAACCATCGAGCTAGGTACAACGATGAGTGAAGAGGCTGCCAAACCGCCAGCACTGGAGTGGACAGGCGAGCGGTACGTCCCGGAGATCGCCGGCGAGATTCGTCTCGAGCACGTGCATCGTTACCTTCATCGCCCGCGAGTTGGCACGGGACAGGCGGGTGCTCGATATCGCCTGCGGGGAAGGGTACGGCGCGGCGATGCTGGCGACGGTCGCATCGCACGTGTTCGGTGTCGACAACGCCGCAGTTGCCGTGGCCCACGCATCGTCCAGATACCAACGCCCGAATCTCCAGTTCAGGAAGGGCCCGTGTGACGCGATTCCGTTAGGAGCGGGATCGGTCGACGTGGTCGTGAGCTTCGAGACGATCGAGCACATCGATCGTCACGAGGACATGATGAGGGAGGTCCACCGGGTATTGTGTCCTGACGGACTGTTGATCGTCTCGAGCCCCGATCGTCGCGAATATTCGGACGCTCTCGGAAACCGGAACCAGTTTCACCTGCGAGAGCTCGATCGTGATGAGTTCGAGCAGTTGCTGCGGTCTCACTTCCGCCATGTGGCCGTCGCCGGCCAGCGGGTTCGTGGTGGATCGATCGTGGCGCCGCTCGACGACTCGACCGAGAGCCGTTTTGTCACGTTTCCTTCGACCGATCCGGACGCACAAGGCGTTCCAGGGCTCCACGCGCCTATCTATCTCCTGGCACTGGCAAGTGATGGATCGCTGCCGCCGCTGCCGATCGGGCTCGCTGACGGCGGGCCGCTGACCTGGTCGTCAGAGCTCTCCATGTACTACGCGCAGGTTCAGGGTCACTGCGCCGTTGAAATCGGCAAGCGGCTGGGGGAGGTCGTTCAGCTCGACCGTGCGAACGCTGACGCCCTGCGCGCCGCATTCAACCGACAGGCAGACCGGGTTTCCGAGCTGGCGACTGCGATCGCTGGCTTTCGTCCCTTGGAGGCCGAGGTTGAAAACGCCCGCGAGCAGATGGTGTCGCTGGGCGGTCAGCTCGTCGCGGCTAGTGCGCAGGTGGCCGGGGCGAACGAGCGGGCGGCGGCGGCAGACTCCCAACTCGTCGCGGTCAACGCACAGCTGGCCGATGCTCTCGACAAATTGGCGGCCGCAAACTCGGAGCTCGTCGCCGTGCGCGCGGTCGCCAAAGCACATGCCGCCTCGGAGGAAATCGAACGCAAAGTTCATCGTCTGGAGGCCGAGCTCGAGGGCGAGCACCACGGTGCCCGTGAACGTGAATCGCAATTCGCTCGAGATCTTGCGCGGCACGATGCGCAGATTGTGGCGCTGCAGGCGCAGGTCGATATCTACGAGCGCAGCCAGTCCTGGCGGTTCACCGCGCCTCTGCGCGCGGCGCGGCGCGCGCTCGGCCGCCCGAGGAGGAAGCTGCAGGCCTTCGCTCAAGGCGTCCGTCGCGGGTTTGGGCGACCGCTCGAGCCAGCGGTCGGCGGTGCGGCCGGCCAGGCCGCGCACGCGGTTTCTTTAACGCTGGAGGTCAATTCGAACTCGGTGCCCAGCCCGATCCTCGAATCGTCGGAGCCGGGGCACGACAACCCCTCTGGGTCTTTCCCGAGTTGGCTGTACGAGGAATCGACGAATGACTACGTCTCTTTGAGCCGATCGGTACCGGTCGAGACACGCATCAAGCTGATCGCGTTCTATCTGCCGCAGTTCCACCCCATTCCCGAGAACGACGCCTGGTGGGGCAAGGGGTTCACGGAGTGGGCGAACGTTGCCCGGGCCAGGCCGCAGTTCGTCGGTCACTATCAGCCGCATTTGCCTGGGGAGCTGGGGTTCTACGATCTGCGGCTCATCGAAGTTCAGCGACGTCAGATCGAGCTGGCGAGGCTCTATGGTCGTATACGGTTTCTGCTTCCACCATTACTGGTTCGGTGGACGAGGCTGCTCCGACGGCCGCTCGAGCAGTTCCTCGCTCATCCCGAGCTCGATTTTCCCTTCTGTCTCTGCTGGGCCAACGAGAACTGGACGCGGAAATGGGACGGCCTCGATAACGAGGTCCTGATCGAGCAGCATCACTCTCCGGAGGACGATCTCGCCTTCATTCGAGACATCGAGCCGGCGCTTCGCGATCCGCGATACATTCGCGTCGGCGGGCGGCCGCTCCTGATGGTGTACCGGCCGGCCCTGCTGTCCGGATCCCAGCGCGACCGCCGAGCGCTGGCGGGACTACTGCCGCGAGGTCGGTCTCGGCGAGCTGTTTCTCGTTTCGACACACGCGTTCGATCGTCGAGACCCGCGCGATTTCGGCTTCGACGCGGCCACCGAGTTCGCGCCCAACAACATGGCCGGGGCGGCCAACGTATCGGATATCACGCAAATCAACCCGGATTTCCGCGGCGTGCTGTACGACTATCGGGAGCTCGTGGCCATCAACGGTCTTCGCGACGCTTCCCCAGGCTATCCGCTGTTCCGGTGTGTCACGCCAATGTGGGACAACGAAGCTCGGCGGCCATCTGGTGGAACTGTCTTCGCCCACTCGTCGCCGGGCCTCTATCGCGAATGGCTGGAGAGCGCCTGCGAGTGGACCGAGCGCCACGGCGGAGTCGGCGAACCGAATCGTGTTCGTCAACGCCTGGAACGAGTGGGCGGAGGGTGCGCACCTCGAGCCGGATCGACGGTACGGTTATGCCTACCTGCACGCGACCGCCGAGGCCCTGGAGCGGTTCCCGATTCGCGCCGGCCGGGCGTCGATTGTCTGTGTCTCGCATGACGCGTATTTCCACGGTGCGCAGATGCTTGCGTTGAATCTCGCGCGAACGCTGGCGACCAGGCTGAACTACCCGGTCGACGTGATTCTGTGCGGCCCAGGTCCGCTGACGACCGAGTTCGAAGCGGTTGCTCGGGTTCACGATTTCTCACGGCCGGAGTTGACGCGGGAGGCCAGGCTCGCAGTCGTTCAGCAGCTGTACCGACGAGGGCGCGCGCATTGCCATCTGCAATACCAGCGTCGTTGGCGAAACGGTGGAGCTGTTGAAGCTTGCGGGGTTTGCGGTGGTGTCGCTCATCCACGAGCTGCCAGGGCTGATCCGAGCGTACGGGTTGGAGGCGTCGATCAACCGCATTGCCGAGCATGCCGACAAGGTCGTGTTTGCCGCGAACGTCGTGCGCGACAGTTTATCGTGGCGACCGCGTTGCCTCCGGGCCGCAGCGTGGTGCAACCGCAGGGATTGTTCGCGCCGAACGAGTTCTTTGGACGGCGCGAATCCGCCAGGCGCGAGCTGCGCGCCCAACTCGGCCTCGTCGGACGAGACGCCGCGTCGTTCTCGCGGTCGGTTATGCCGATCATCGCAAGGGCATCGACCTGTTCGTCGACGTCGGCATCCGGGTGGCCGAACAGATGGAGAATGTCGTCTTCGTCTGGGTCGGCCATCAGGAGCCTCACGCATTCGACCGGCACGCGCGAGACTGGAACACGCCGGCCTGAATCGATCGGTTCATTTTTCCGGGACGCCGTCAGGAACAGCCGACCTGTTTCTTGCGGGCGCCGATGCGTACTTGATGACGTCTCGGGAAGACCCTTTCCAAATGTCGTCGTGCAGGCGCTCGACGCCGAGCTGCCAGTCATCGGTTTCGAGGGAGCCGGCGGGTTCGTCGAGCTGCTCGAACGGGGCTGCGGCGTCCTGGTGCCATTCGGTGATACCGGCGCGATGGCGGCGACGCTGCTCCGAGTGCTGCAATCGCCTGCGGAGGGAGCGCAGCTCGCATGGTGGCCGCGCGTGAGATTCTGGCCGCGGGATTTCTCCTTCGTGAACTACGCCCGCACGCCTCGTCGAGCTCGTCGAGGCCGGCAGGGCCGAAGGTTTCTGTCGTCGTGCCCAACTTCAACTATGCGCGGTACCTGCCCGCGCGGCTCGAGTCCATCGTCAACAGACTTACCCGCCGCACGAGGTCGTGTTCCTGGATGATTGCTTCGACGACGACAGCGTCGAGATTGCGGCTGAGATCCTGCACGCATCCGGCTTGTCCTATCGCATCATCACGAACGAGTACCAACCAGGGGACGTACCGGCAGTGGCTGCGCGGATTGCGCGAGGCGACTGGCGATCTGATCTGGATTGCGGAAGCCGACGACGATTGCGCGCCGGACTATGCTGGAGCGGCTGGTCGCGCAGTTCGACCGGCCGGATGTCGTGCTGGCGTATTGCCAGTCTCGGCAGATTGACGAAGAAGGCCGGGAGATCGCGCCCGACTACCTGGCATACACCGCCGACATCAGCGAGACGAAGTGGTCCGAGGACTACGTACGGCCTGGGCTCGATGAAATCCGGGACACGTTGGTCGTGAAGAACACTATTCCGAACGTCAGCGCCGTCGTGATGCGCAAGTCCGATTTCTCGGGCATCGAAGCACAAGCTTCTCGGTCTCAGGAATGCCGGAGACTGGCTGACTGTACGTGCATCTTCTGACACAAGGGGATATTGCCTTCGTGTCGGAAGCCGTGAATGCCCATCGTCGTCACTCTGCAAGCGTGACGATCGGCCGCGGCGGGCTCAATCTGATGCGCGAGATCGTGATGGTGCAGCAGTACATCGCTCGAGCGACACGGCATTGCTGTGGGCACGGAGAGGAAACGGGAAGCCAGCCTCCAAGCCACCTACAAGTACCTTGGTCTCGATGTCGAAGGTCCAGAGTCGTACAGGGAGCACGACGCCCTGAAGGTGGTGAAGTGGGTCACGACCGGATAGCGGGCCCGGCGCTGGTGTTAGGGGGGGGCATCACCGACGAGACGTTCGTCGAGGAGATCGCGCCGGCGCGGACGTTCGGCTTCCTGAAGGAAGTCGAGATGCTCCGGCAGCGCGGCCTGGCGCTCGGCGGCTTGCTCGACAACGCGATCGTCCTCGGCGAGACCGGTGTGCTCAACAACACGCTCCGATTCGAGGACGAGTTCGTCCGTCACAAGATTCTGGATGTGATTGGGGATCTGTCGCTCGTGGGGCACCCGGTCATCGGGCATCTCGTGGCACATCGGGGCGGCACGCGCTGCACACGGCGTTTGCGGCCAGGATCTTCGAGGACGTCGACGCGTGGCGTCTGGTCGAAGCGGTCACGGATATCGTGACCGCGGTCCACCCGCGGACGCGCCGGCCAAGGCCAAACGGGGGGTCAGACCGGGGTCTGACCCCGGTCTGGTCCATCAATTCCAAGCCGTTCTAGACGGCTGAAATCGAGAACCACTTTTTAATAAACGAACCGCTCACCTATCGATGCGCGATGAGCGCCAGGCCCGACGGATAGCGGAATGCGACGAACTGACATCTGCCGAATCCGGCTTCGAACACAGCGGTCCACACATCAACGCCAAATTCCGTACGCACCATGAAGTCCGGTTCGCGACAGTCCGCGTGCCCGTGGTAGCTCGGCGGCAATCCCGCCCGGCTGCGGGTCAAGCGACCGGTGATGATAGGTACCGTGAACAGACAGGCGCCCCCGGGGGCTAACACCCTTAGACATTCACGGAGCGCGGTGTCGGGATCCACGACGTGCTCGAGCGTGTCCGAGTGGACCACGAGAATCGAAGGACTCTGACGCATGGGACAAGCGCGTGAGGTCGCACTCCGGGTAGCGCGCGGGTACGTATCCGGGACAGCGAGAGAGCCACGGCGTCAACGCACCGGCCTCGTTGACCTCGAGTAATCGAGTGCCCGCGAGCACGTCGGCCTTCACCCAGTCGTCGAGCGTTGGGCTCGCGCCAAGGTCGAGCGTCGCGCTCGCGGCAAGAACGAGCAGCAGCGCCCGCGCCAGCGCCTGCGAGCGCACATTCGCCCCGCACCGCTCGCAGCGTGTGCCCTGCTGAATGTTGATGTAGGCCAGCTCGCCCGCCGTCAACTGCCACGCCTCCATGAGCTCCGGCCAGAGCACATCGTCATGGACGAACCGGTCGTGTCCACACAGCTGACAAACGTTGTCTTGCGAGTTCCTCCCACTCACCGTGGCTCCCTGTTGCGACCGCCCGCGACGGCGGTCTTCTGGACAAATGCGCGACTCGGATGGTCGAGGCAGAGATGCTGTGGCCAGCAATCATATCCGAGGTTCCGGCTTTTTCCACGGTTGGCGGTGTTTGCCGCGCATATGACCAGCCCTAACCTCGAGGATTCCGTCGCGCGCTGGAAGCGTGAGTTACCGGGCCATCTCAACGAGTTTTACGGGTGAGCTCTCACAGGAGCTGCGCTACTTCTCATACGAGACGTGACGTCGCGTCAGCGTCGGCAGATGCTTTCTCACTCCAGACCTTCGATGCAGCTTCTGGTTCGCTCTGCAACCTGCCGCAATCTGGCTCATCGGAACTGCTTCCGTGGACACAGCCGGACCGGTACCCGATGGTGCACACTTCGTGGACCTGGGTGCACACGCGGCTGCAGTCGCTCCGGACGCCTTCAGCAGTGCGAAGGGCAGTGCAAGCGCCAGTCCAGCGCTGAGCTGTTCTTGAAACCAGTTTCTACCCATGCGGTTTGAAGTACAGCACCATCCCTGCGCCGAGCGCCGTGATGAGGAAGCCGAGGTAGAGCATGGGATTCACCGCCGCTTTCGGCGGGTGAATGTACATCGTGTAGAGCACGTTCACGAGCGGTGCGCCGCCGAAGACGAGCGGCATCACGTAGGTCGGTGTGCCGCCGGTCCGGAACGAGAAGATGATGCAGACGGCGCCGAGCGCCCCGAGCGCACCGGCGACTGTCGCGGCCGTCGTGCCCTCGCGGTTGAACCCGCTCAGCCCCTGCCCCTGGCCCATCAGCACGACCAGCGGGACGAGCACGCCGATCAGAAAGTACGCCACGCCCACGCACAGCAGTGCGCGCATGGGGCTCCCGAGCTTGACCTGGCCCCCGTGCAGCATCGCGCCATAGACACCCCAGGACGCCACGGCGCCCGCCACGAACGCTAACCAGGTCATGAGACCCCCTGCTGAAAGTCTGAAGTCTGACGTTTGAAGTCTGAAGTAGTCAAGCTGGAAGTCTGAAGCGTGAAGTGGAAGTTTGAAGTAAGTCTGAAGTGGGAAGTCTGAAGCGCCAACGGTCGGAAGTGCCAAGGTCTGAAGTGCCAAGGTCTGAAGTGCCAAGGTCTGAAGTGCAAGTCTGAACCGTGAATGCCTCGCCGAAGAGTTGTCTCCGCTTCGCGCTTCGTACTTCCCGCTTCCACTTCCGCTTCAGACTTCCCACTTCAGTCTTACTTCCCACTTCCACTTCGCGCTTCAAACTTCCCACTCCCCCCCTTCAGACTTCAAACGTCAGACTTCAAACTTTCTTTCAGAATGCCACCCTAACGCTCACCTGCGTCTGTCTAGCCGACGTGATCGTGTTGCTGATGCGCCCGAACGTCGCCAGCGGCGCTTCGCCGTCGGCCTGGCCGGCAAACGCGCGCAGCTCGGGGATGCCGAAATTGGCCCGGTTCAGCGTGTTGAACACCTCGAGGCGGAGCTCGACGCGGGCGCGCTCGCCGAGCGCGGACACCCGAGTGCTCTTGCTGAACGCGAGATCGAGCGTGCGGAGGTTCGGGCCGATGAAGTCGCCGCGGCCGGTGTTGCCGAACGTCCCGGCCGGCTGCAGCACGAACGCCGCAGGATTGAACCACTGCTCGGGCGCTCCGTTGACGGCGTTGTCCGAGTCGAAGCCGGGAGCGTAGCTCGGCCGGTCCTGACCGATTCCCGGGCCGCGCGACGGGTTCCACTGCGAGCGCGAGCGGTTCGCGGTCACGAAGACGGTCAACGGTTGTCCGCTCCGCATCGTCCAGATGCCCGACACCTGCCAGCCTGCGGCGAGCGCGCGGGCCACCGGCGAGGCGGTCTTCGCAAACGGCAGCTCCCACGTGAAGCTGAGCACCCAGTTGTGCCGGGTGTCGAAATCCGACGGTCCTTTGTTGTAGCCGGCGATGTACTCAGGCATCGCCGACGTCGTCCCATTCGTCGCGTCGGAGAAGAATGTTGACGCCTGCGTTGTGTCTTCGGTCTTCGAGAGAGTGTAAGACGACTGCACGGAAACGCCACCGGCAAGGCGCCGCCGGACATCGAGGATGAGCGCGTTGTACCAGGACTCGCCGTCGCTGCTCTTGAGCTCGATCGTCGAGAAGGCCGTGTTCTGGCGCGGAGTACCGGCCGGGATGAACACGGTGCCATCGGCCTGGACAACAGGTCGTGCCGTGTTGACGTCGCCGCTTCGAAGGAGATGGCGGCCACGCGACCCGGCATAGGCAACGGTCAGCGCCGTGTGAAACGGAAGCTCGCGCTGCAGGCTGGCGTTGAAGACATGAATGCGGGGGTTGTCGAGATCGAACTGCACCGGCCGCATCGAGATCGCGCCGGCACGGTTGAAGTCCGGAGTCGGGAACGTCGGGTTGACGATGACCGGTCGCGGCGTGGCTGGCGGGTTGGTGACGGTGACGATCAGGTTCTGCTGGCTCGTGGTGTTGAAATACAGACCGTAACCACCACGGACCGACGTCTTCCCGTCGCCGAATACGTCCCACGCGAAGCCCGTTCGCGGCGAGAGGTTCGTGTAGGTCGGGTTCTCGTACAACGGTCCGATCGTCGGCTGCGACGCCGTCAGATCCGGCAGCGACGAGTCGCGGCCGTAGATGTCCTCGGGCATCGTCGTGAACTCGTAGCGTACGCCCGCGTTCACGCTCAGCGTGCGCGTGACGCGGTACTCGTCCTGAGCGTAGAGGCCGAAGAGGGTGAACCGCCAGTACCTGTCGAACTGCGCCTCCGGCGTGAGCCCGACGAAATTGTTCGGCACGTTGCGCAGAAAGGCGCTCAGGTTGGGGAAGGCGTAGATGCCCAGACTGAAGGTCGGGTTGACCATGTTGTCCTGGTAGTGTTCGGCGAGGCCGCCCGCCTTGAGCACGTGCTTGCCGCGAACATGGACGACGTCGTCCTGAAAGCTGAAAACGTTCTGCACGAGGCGCAGGTTGGCCGAGCTCTGCGGCCCGAACCGGCGGAGGCCGCCGATGTCGATGTCGCCCATGGTCGACCGGCCGGGCACGAATGGCGACACGGCTTGCGACGTGTTGGCCTCGACGTTCTGCCCGATTCGTGTCCGGCTGAAGCTGAGGCGCGCGGTGTTGAGCGTCGACGTCGAGAGGACCTCGCGGTACTCGCCGGTGAAGAACTGGTTGCGCGAGATGAACTCCCGCGGAAACTGGGGATAGTCCGTGGGCAGGAACTGCCCGGTGTCGTCGAAGGTGTAGCGGGCGAAAAACTGACGCGGCCCGGCGTTGTAATCGAGACGCCCCTGGGCGAACTGCTCGTCGAGACGCTGATCGAACGGGAAATCGTAGACCGCGAGTCCCTGGCCGAGCGCGGCGCCGTTCGCGCGGGGGAACTCGGCAAGGTATGGCGCGACGGCCGGGTTGACGCCGACCGCGCCGCTCGGGAGGATGCCCAGACGCGCGTTGTCGTCGGGCACGACCGTCGAGATGGTCCTGCCAAGCCGCTCGATGAGCGCCTCGTAACCCGCGAAGAAGAAGAGGCGGTTGGCGGTGATCGGGCCGCCGACGCTCCCGCCGAACTGGTTTCGCGTGAACTCGGGCTTGCCGATCGTGTCGAAATAGTTCCGCGCGTCGAGGGTATCGTTGCGGTGATACTCGTACAGCGCTCCCGCTGAAACGATTCGTGCCGGATTTGGTCAGCACGTTGATCTGCCCGCCACCGATTCGCCCGAACTCCGCGCCGTAGGCGTTGGTCTCGACGCGGAACTCCCGAACGCTCTCCATGCCGAGCGACGTTCCGGCGGCGCTTCCCGCCGGTCCGTTGGTGAAGTCGTTCTGCAGCGTGCCGTCGAGCAGGTACACGTTGGCGCGGGGATCCTGTCCGTTCACGCTGATGCCCAGTCCGTGGGCGACGACCGATCCGCCATCCCGGTGAGGGTAGGCGAGCACGCCCGGTTGCAGCAGCGCGAGGTCGGTGTAGTTGCGACCGTTGAGCGGCAGGTTCTCGATCGTTTCGGATCCGACGAGATAACTCAGCTCGGAGCTGGAGGTGTTGACAAGTGGCCTCACGCCGACTACTTCGTCGCGGATCTCGAGCGCCCCGACCTGCAGGGTGAGGTTGGCGACGACCGTCTCCGCCACCGTCAGCGGGAGGCCGCGGCGCACTTGCGGCGTGAATCCCGCAATCTCGGCACGCAGCTCGTACTCCCCGGGCGGCAGGCCGGCGAGGACGTACCGTCCCTCCACGCCGGTGACAGTGGTGCGGACGAGGCTCGTCGCCGCATTCGTCGCCGTGACGGTGACGCCCGGCATGGCGCCACCGTCGGAATCCTCCACCGTGCCGCTGATGGTGGCGGTCGTTTGCGCTGAGACAAAAGTCGGGACGAACAGCAGACAGAGGACGAACAGATAGCGCCTGCGGCCCGAGCGCGGCGCGGAGTCGCCGCGCGAGAGCGAGCGGGGGTGGGGCCCCGCGAGCATTTGATAACGTGGCACGTCTTCGATTCTATCAACCGCGCCCACGCGGGTGTCATTCCGATCGCTGCTCGCGGTCCCGGCTCGCGCTGGCGCGGTGCGACTGGCATGCCAGACCAAGCTGAGCACTCGCCGCGACGGAGCCCCTCATGTTAGTCTGCAGTTTCCACGTCAGCCATTCGTGACCACATGCCCCTGACAACTCTTGCCCTCGCCTTCGCCATCGTCGTGCTCTACGCATTGCACCAGGACGTCTGGTTCTGGCGCACGGCGCGTCCGCTGGTGTTTGGATTCCTTCCCGTCGGGCTGGCGTATCACGGGCGCGTACTGCGTAGCGGCGGCCCTGCTCGATGTGGACGCTGACGAAAGTGGCCTGGCCTCACCACCTCGAGGAGGACAGCCGGCGTTGATTCCTGCGGTCCTCGTCTTCACCTACCTCGCGGTCGTCCTCTACATCGGCATCTTCGCGTTCCGGCATCGCCGGCCGACGGATCACGAAGCCGAGGACTATTTCCTGGCCGGCCGTGCGCTCGGCCCATGGTGTTCCTGCTGTCGCTCTTCGGCACCAACATGACGGCGTTCACGATCCTCGGGTCCGCCGGGCATGCGTTCGCCAACGGCGTCGTGACGTTCGGCCTGATGGCCTCGTCGTCCGCCTTCGTGATTCCGCTGACCCTCTTCTTCGTCGGCACGCGCATGTGGGCGCTCGGCCGGCGCCACGGCTTCATGACATCGGTGCAGATGTTCCGCGACCGGTGGGAGTGCGGGCACATCGGCACGGTGATCTTCTTCGTGCAGGCGGCACTCCTCGTCCCCTACATCATCATCGGCGTGATGGGCGGCGGCACGGCGCTCCGCGCGATCACCGGAGGGTTCGTTCCGTACTGGCTCGGCGGCGCGGTCGTGGCGCTCGTCGTGATGAGCTACGTGTTCTTCGGCGGCATGCGAGGCACTGCCTGGGTCAACGCCTTTCAGACGGTGCTGTTCCTGTCGTTTGGCGCGGTTGCCCTCGCCGTCATCGGACGCGGGATGGGCGGGTTTCCGGCCGCGATGGAATCCCTGCTGGAATCGCCGGCGACCGCGCCGCTCCTCACGCGCGAGCGGTTCTCGCCGCTCATCTTTCTCAGTTACACCTTCATCCCGCTCTCGACGATCGCTTTTCCCCACATCACGATCTTCTGTCTGACCGCGCGGAAGATGGCGCAGTTCCGCCGCACCATCGTCTTCTATCCGCTCTGCATCCTGGCGATCTGGCTGCCGTGCGTGTTCCTCGGCGTCGCCGCCAACGCGATGCGCGACGTGCCGCGGATCGCGAGCAAGCTCGAGGCGCGGCAGGCGCTGGCGGCCGCGCCGGCGTCGCTGCCCGTTGAGGATCGTTCCGCGCTCCGCCGGCAGGCGGCGGGCGACGATGTGGTGCCGATCATGCTCGAGCGCTACGCTCCGCTCTGGCTGGCCGGCATCCTCGGCGCGGGCATCATGGCCGCCGTCATGGCGAGCGATTCGCAGATTCTCGCCTTGTCGACGATGTTCACGGAGGACGTGTTCGCGTTCTACGGGGGAACGACGCGCTTCGGAGAGCACGTGCAGGTCCAGACCGGGCGCCTCTTCGTCGTGATTCTGACGTTGATTGCGTACGCGGTGGCGATGCGCGCGCCGCAAGGCATCTTCGATTTGGCGGTGCAGTACGCCTTTTCCGGCTATTCGGCGTTGTCGGTCTTGTTTTTCGCGGCGCTCTTCTGGCAGCGGAGCACGAAGTGGGGAGCGTTGGCGGTCGCGCTCTGGGTGGCCGTTGCGGTCACTCACACCGCGACGACGCCCGGTGCGCTCGCCTGGTTCGGCCTCATGCCGGTCGTGCCGATGACTGTGATTGCGGCGGCGCTGATGGTCGTGGTGTCGCTGTTGACGAGGCCGCCCGCGCCAGAGACGCGGGCAAGGTACACTCTCGCGTAGAACTGTCCACGTTCACGATCAATTCACGATGAGCGCGAAGCTCGCGAAGATCACGAAGGACATTCAACGGGTTGCCCTTGACTTCGTGGTCTTCGCGGTCTTCGCGCTCATCGCGAGATAGGCCGTCAGCCCGTACGGCCACTCAAAAGAGCTGAGACAGGGTCCTGAGTTCACGTGAACGCGCCGACGGCTCTCAGCACGATGATCACGATGGCACGATGGTCACGATGATCAGGTGTCAAAAGAGAGATTTCATCGTGCTCATCGTGTCATCGTGGCCATCGTGCTGAGGCCGTCAGCCCGTGCGCGTGGTTCGACGGAACTGAGCTGGGCTGACTATCAGTACGCTGCCTGATAGATCTCGAGCGCCCCGGCCGCGTCGAAGGGTCTCGGGTTGAACGTGCCCGTCCACTGTTCAGCCGCGACGTCCGCGAGCCCGGCGAGCGCGTCGGCGGGAACGCCGTGGTCTCGAAGCCTCCCGCCAAGTCCTCCGGCCCGTGCGAAGTGCTCCAGCCTGACGGCGAGTTGCTCGGCTCGGCCCGTGGCATCTCCTGATTCAACGAACACCGCGTAACGCGCCGGACACCGCCGGCGCGTTCCATCGGACCACGTGCGGAAGCAGAATCGACAGCGCCAGCCCGTGCGCGAGATCGTAGCGGGCGGTCAGCGGGTTGGCGCAGGCATGTGCGGCACCGAGCATCGACTGCTCGATGGCGATGCCGGCGAAGTGCGAGCCGATGAGCATCGAGGCGCGCGCATCGCGGTCGCCGGGGTGCTCGAGCACCCGTTCGAATGCCGCGCTCAGCAGATCCCAGGCGCGCCGGGAGAACGTGTCCGAGAACGGCGTCCGGCGGGACGTCACCCAGGTTTCGACGGCGTGCGCGATCGCGTCGTAGCCGGCCATGGCCGTCACGCCGCCGGGCGCGCTCATCGTGAGGTCCGGATCCAGAATCGCGATTCTCACCGCGGCCGACGGATCGCCGCACGCCATCTTCATGTGCGTCGACGCGTCGGAAATGACGGCATAGCTCTGCGCTTCGCTCCCGGTGCCGGCCGTCGTCGGCACGCCAATCATCGGGAGGAGCGGCGTCCTCGCCTTGCCGTATCCCCGGTAGTCGGCCATTCGACCGCCGTTGGTCAGCAGGAAGTTGATGCCCTTGGCGCAATCGAGCGAGCTGCCGCCGCCGAGGCCGATGATCGAGTCGATCCCGAGCGCGGCGCAAAACGCCCGGCCCGCTTCGACCATCGCGGAATCAGGATTCTGGCCGAAGTCGTGGAACGGGACCGCCTCGATTCCGGCTGCCTCGAGCGCGCCGATCGCCGCGGCGACGTAGCCGGCCTGGACCACTCCGCCATCGGCGCGACCAGGAGCGTCCGGCGGAACCCCAGCTCGCTCGCCAGCCCACCGATCCGCGCGAGGGCGCCGGCGCCGAAAATCACGCGCGTGCGCGGCTGGAAATCGAACGAGGTCATGATTCATTCGCGGCTCGCGGCTCGCGGCTCGCGGCTCGCGCTCGCGGCTCGCAGAGCGCGCTGATCCGGGTCCATCGCAGCGCCCGCGTTCGATCAGCGTCGCTTGTTCCGAGCTGATCGAACCCAAGCGCGACCGGCGAGCAGCGAACCGCGAGCCGCGAGCCGCGAGTGTATGCAGTAAACTCTACCATCCGGTAACGCGTAACATGCCCATGCCCACAAGCCCGTCCAACCTCCGGCTGACACCGACTCAGTGGCTGATCTGCGTGATCGCGGTCATCGGCTTCGCGTTCGACATCTACGAAATCCTGATGCTGCCGCTCATCGTCAGGCCGGCGCTGCTCGAGCTGACCGGTGCGGTGCCGGGGTCGCCGGAGTTCCAGATGTGGGTCGGGCGGCTCTTCTACATTCCGGCGTTTGCCGGAGGCATCTTCGGTCTTCTCGGCGGCTATCTGACCGACAGGCTCGGACGCCGGCGCGTCCTGACCTACAGCATCCTGATCTACGCGGTCGCGGCGTTCCTGTCCGGCTACTCGACCTCGATCGAGATGCTCCTCGTCCTGCGCTGCTTCGTGTTCGTCGGCGTGTGCGTGGAGTTCGTCGCCGCCATCGCCTGGCTCGCCGAGCTCTTCCCCGAGCCGAAGCGCCGCGAGAAGGTGCTCGGCTACACGCAGGCGTTCTCGTCGCTCGGCGGCCTGCTGGTCGCGTTCGCCAACGGCCTTGCCGTCGACTACGCCGCATCGTCTTCCGGCGATCGAGCGGCTTTGGCATCGAGGGCATTGCCGACCCGCACGCGCTCTGGCGCTACACGCTCATGTCCGGCGTGATTCCGGCGATTCCGCTCATCCTCATCCGCCCGTTCCTGCCCGAATCGCCGATCTGGCAGCAGAAGAAGGCGGCCGGCACGCTCAAGCGTCCCAGCATCGCCGCGCTCTTCGCGCCCGAGCTGCGGCGGACGACGATCGTGACGACGCTGATGTTTGCGATGTCGTACGGCGCGGCGTTCGGCGCGATCCAGCAGATTCCGCAGATCGTCCCGGGACTGCCGGAAGTCCGCGAGATGGTGCAGGGGTCAAGCCGCCGCAGGCGCGGTTGATCGAGCAGCGTGTCGCGTCGGACGTGACCAAGGTCCAGGAGGTCGGGGGCCTGGTCGGACGCGTCGTCCTCGCCTGGCTCGCGGTCGTCATCGTCAGCCGTCGGCGGCTGATCCGGTTGTTCCAGATTCCCGGCCTCATCGTCATGCCGGTCGTGTTCGCGTTGATTGCGACGTCGAGCCTCAGTTGGCTGTATCTCGGCATCTTTTTCGCGGGGTTCTGTACCGTCGCCCAGTTCAGTTTCTGGGGGAACTACCTGCCGCGGGTCTATCCGGTCCACCTGCGGGGCACGGGCGAGAGCTTCGCCGCCAACATCGGCGGCCGTCTGATCGGCACGTCGTTCGCCTGGGTGACGGCCACGCCTCGCCGTGACGCCGGACCGTGCCTACGCGCCCACCAAAGTGGCGCTCGTGGCGGCGTGCGTCGGGTTTGGCGTCTATCTCGTCGGTCTCATCGCCAGTTTCTTCCTGCCGGAGCCGCCGCGCGACGAGCTCCCGAATAGAGCCCGGGAGCTCGGACACGGAGAAAGGCCCACCCCGACCGGCAGGCCGGATTCAGCGGTTGCGTGTACACTCCGGCTCCTGCTCCGTTTCTACTATAATCGCCACCTCTCCACTGGTGGACTCGCTGCGAGTGTCCGCTTCAGATGATCAAGTGTTCGAATTGCGGGACTGATTCGCCGGAATCAGCGAAAAGCTGCGCCGTTTGCGCTACACCTCTGCCTCGTCCCAGTGTCGCGACCGCCGTTCTGACGCCGCCGGCCGGTCGGCGCCTGGCCCGGCTCTGCTCGGACGCCGAGACGATCGCCTCGCCGTTCGTGAACCCTTTCACGACCGGCGGGGCTGCCGTGAGCCTCGTTCCCGGGCCAGACCTTTGGCCAGCGCTATCAGATCATCAGCCTGCTCGGCGTGGGCGGGATGGGCGCCGTTTATCACGTCTGGGATTCCGAGCTGGGGCTGTCGCTCGCGCTCAAGGTGATCAAGCCGGATTCGGATCCTCTGGCCACGCAGGAGCTGGAGCGACGGTTCAAGCGCGAGCTCGTGCTCGCGCGGCAGGTCACGCATACCAACGTCATCCGCATCCACGACATGGGCGAGATCGACGGCATCAAGTACATCACGATGCCGTTCGTCCACGGCACCGATCTCGCGCGTCTGCTGGCCGCGGAAGGCAAGCTGCCGGTGCCCCGCGCGCTGCCGCTCGCCCGGCAGATCGTGTCGGGCCTTCGCGCCGCGCACGAGGCTGGCATCGTCCACCGCGATCTCAAGCCCGCCAACATCCTCATCGACGACTCCGAGAAGGCGATCATCACCGACTTCGGGATCGCGCGTTCGACCCAGGCGGGCACGTTTGCGACCGCGGCCGGCGCGATCATCGGAACGCTCGCCTACATGGCGCCCGAACAGGCGACGGGCAAGCCCGTCGATCAGCGCGCCGACATCTACGCGTTCGGCCTGATTCTCTCGGAGATGCTCGTCGGGAAACGCGGATCGAGCGGTGGGGACACCGCGCTCGCGCTTCTGATCGAGCGGGCCAGCCACGCACCGCCGCGCGCTGCGCACGGTCGATCCTTCGATTCCCGAGCCGCTCGACCAGATCGTCGCCCGGTGTCTCGCGCCGGACCCGGCAGCGCGGTATCAGACGACGAAGGATCTCGAGGCGGCGCTCGAGCGGCTCGATGCCGAAGGGCACGAACGACACGCACGCCGTCGTCGAGCCCCCGAAGCCGTCGCGCGTTGGCCGTCGGTGGCTGCGGCGATCGGACTGGGTCTGGCGCATCGGTCTCGGCGCGTGGATGTTCCTGCGGCCCAGGACCAGCGAGCCGCCGCCGGCACCGGTCGCGCACGAGCCGGTGTCGGTGCTCATCGCCGACTTCGACAATCAGGCCAAGGACCCGTCTTCACCGGATCCCTGGAGCAGGCACTGAACATCGCGATCGAGGGCGCGTCGTTCATCACGACCTACTCCCGAGTGTCGGCGCAACAAGCGGTTCAGTCGCTCAACCCTGGCTCGCCGGGCGCGCCGCTGACGAGGCGGCGGCGCGGCTCGTGGCCGCGAGCGAGAGGGCATCAAGGTATGTGCTGACGGGCGCGATTGCCGCGCGTGGCTCCGGCTACACCCTGACGGTCAGGGCGATCGATCCCGGCAAGCGGCAACGAGCTCGCGAAAGGCGAACAGCAGGTCGCGGACAAGGGCGACGTGCTGAAGGGTGTCCAGAGCGTCGCCGCGAAGCTGCGCAGCGCCCTCGGTGACACGACGCCGGAGAGCGCGCAGCGGCAGAGACGGCGGAAACGGTGACAGCCGCCTCGCTCGACGCGCTGCAGAGCTATTCGATCGCGCAGGACCTGTCGTCGAGCGGACAAGCAGGAGGAGTCGATCGAGCACTACCGGAAGGCCATCGCAGCTCGACGAGAACTTCGGCCGCGCCTACTCGGGCCTGGCGACGGTGCTCTTCAACACCGGGCGCCGCGACGACGCCGCGAATCTGTGGAAGAAGGCGCTGACGCTCATGGATCGGATGACGGATCGTGAGAAGTACCGCACCCTGGGGTTGTGGTTCGCCGGGCCGGGCGCCAACTACGAGCAGGCGATCGAGAACTTCGAGAAGCTCGTCGCGCAGTATCCGGCCGATCGCGCGGGCCAGAACAACCTGGCGTTCGTCTACTTTCAGATGCTCGATTTCAAGAAGGCCATGGACCACGGCTGGCGCGCGGTCGAGCTCTACCCGAAGAACCCGCGCTCGCGCCAGAACTACGCGCTCTACGCCATGTACGCCGGCGACCTGAAGACGGCCGAGACCGAGGCGGGGACCGTGCTCGAGCAGAGCAAGAGTCAGTACAAGGCGTATCTTCCGCTCGCCGCCGTCGCGTTCGCGTCGTCCGATCTCGCGCGCATGGCCGGACGTGTACGAGCGCATGCGAGGATCAGGTGCGGCCGGCGCCTCGCTCGCCGCGCATGGGCTGGCCGATCTCGCCATGTACGAAGGGCGGTGGGCGGATGCCGAGAAGCTGCTCAAGGACGGGATTGCGGCTGACGAGAAATCGAACGATCGGTTGGCACGGGCGGCCAAGCTGACTGCGCTCGCCGAGCTGTACCTCGCGCAGAATCGCGCGCCTCAGGCCGTGCGCGCCGCGCAGGATGCGATGTCGATTACTCGCGAGGACGTCGACGCTCGTGTCGCGCAGCGCTCGTGCTCCTCCGCGCCGGGCGGCGCGCCGAAGCGCAGGCCATCGCCGTCAGAGCTTGGGCAGACAGTTTCAGCGCCGCAGTCGCGCCTACGGCGCCATCGTCGAGGGGGAGATTGCGCGCGCCGCCGGCCGCTCAGGCGATGCCAAGGACGCGTTCGAGCGCGCTCAGAAGCTCGCCGACCTCTGGCTCGGGCGGTTCCTGCTGGGCGTGACCTACATCGAGGGCTCGCGAGTACCTGTCCGCGCAAGCGGAGCTCGACCAGGCCGAGAAGCGTCGCGGCGAGGCGACGGCAGTCTTTCTCGACGACGTGCCGTCGTTCCGGTATCTCGCGCCGCTGCCGGTACTGGCTGGGTCGAGCGCAGGAAGGCATCAACAAGGCCAGCCCCGCGGCTGCCGAGAACTACAGGAAGTTTCTGGCGCTTCGCCCCGACTCCCGCGATCCGCTCGCCGCCGACGCGCGCAAGCGCCTCGCGGGGCTGTCCCCTCCCCGGTAGTTCGAAACCATCCCGCGACTCTCACTCGAGTTGACGAGATCGAGAGTCCTGTTCACGGCTGAGTCGTGAACAGGAACTGCAGGAACGTCGGGAACGTGTTCCCCGCCATGTCAGCGACACCCGACGAGACCTGGATTCGATACTGCGTGCCGGCCGCAAGCTGGGCGACAGGCGTGAGCGTCACCGTCCGCCGATCGGCCGAGAAGCTGTAGACGACCGGTACGATCTGGCTGGTGGCTGCCACCTGGAGCACCACACCCGACGTGCCGGCGTAGAGCAGGCTGGTCGGATCGACGGCCTCGCTGAACGTCACCGCCGGCGCCGTGCCAACGGCAACCCCGCTTGCGCCGCCAGACGGCGAAGTCGTGACGGTATTTGCTGGTGATACCAGGTCGACGCTCGGGCCTGTGGTGAACGTGCTCGTGACTGGTGCCAACAGCGCGTTCCCTGCGCGGTCCCTGACCCCGTCAATCGAAATCGTGTGCGCGGTGTTGGGAGCCAGCAACGCGGTAAGCGCCAGCGTGACCACGCGATCGCCGCCGGAGAGCGTTCTGGAAGTGACGGCCAACGGAGTCCCTGAAACGAGCACATTGACGTTCCCGAGGCTCGTCGGGCTGACCGCTTCGTCGAACGCGATCCGCACGCGTGCATTCATCGGCACGCCGGCCATCCCGCTGGCCGGCGTCACCTCGAGAACCTGAGGCGCAGTCTCGTCGCTCGCTGTCGACGTCGTGAAGAACAGAGAGAGCCCGCCACCGAGGTTGCCAGCCAGATCGGCGACGCTTCCGACCCCGAGTGAATGCTGCCGGCTTGGCGCCAGATTGGCCGGGAGATCGAACGTAACGGTTCTCGAATCAGGGCTGACGGAGAGCGTGCCACCCTGCACGTATGCGGCGGCCGTGTAGTCATAGAGAATGTTCTGCTGTCCGACGATGCTCGCGGCATCTATCGGTTCACTATAGGTCCACTCGAAGACGCTGTTTACCGGAACGCTGGTGTCACCGTAGAGGATGCTGGTCGCGAGCGTCGTGGGAGCCGTGACATCGGGAGCATTGCCGGTCGTGAACGACGTGATCGACAGCGGCACCGGGTTTCCAGACCCGTCTTCGACCCCATTCACGGTAACGGTAATCAGCGTGGCCAGGGGCAGCGGCCGCTGCGGCGACACCGTCAGCGAATCGGCGCTGCCAAGGGCGAACGTCGTGCCCAGGGCCGAGCCGGCAGAGACGATCACGGTATCGGCCGAGATCGTGAGCGGGTTGATAGCCTCGCTGAACTTGATTCGGATCGAGCCGTTGTTTCCGACACCGGTCGTGCCGGCCGCGGGAGCAATGGAGCTGATCGATGGATTCACCGCATCGCCCGTGGGCCCCGTGTAGAAGTAGAAGTTGCTTCCGGGGACGGCGGACCCCTGCAAATCGAGCAGGCCACTCGTGTAGTAGACGTAGTTGTAATTGTTGGGCGCGAAGCTGGTGTCCGGGACGAACCGAACCACGCGGTTCCCCGCCCGGAGTGACAGCGTTCCAGGAACGAGTATTCCCCCCGCATTGCGGACGAAGACGTTTTCGGGCGTCACGGTCGCTGGATTGAGAGGTTCGCTGAATTCGAGATCCACCACCGTATTGGTGAGGTTGGCGCTCGAGTACTGCACCGGGTGCGTCCGCGTCAGTGCCGGCGCGGACGCAGCCGGATCGTTCTGGACCGTGAAGGCGCCGTAGTACGGGTTGACAGCATTGCCCGTAAAGTCTCGCGCCTCTGCGTTGAGGGCCACTTCAACTGACGCGAGGGCGGCAAACGGGGCGGTCGGCGTGAACGTGATGGCCTGATTCGATCCGTCGACCACCAGGGAGCCTGTGACCAGGACTCCGTTCTGCACGACGAAGAGCGCCGACGACACGGTCGCGGGGTTCACGGGCTTGTTCAGGAAGAGCGTAATCGGTGTATTGCGCGAGACGCCGCTTCCCGTCGGCCGCTGCGTGATGACAGACGGTCGGGTGATGTCGTACGCCGGTGACGTCGTGAACGTGCTGCTGAACGCCCCGAGCGCGTTCCCCGACAGATCCGTGATGCCACTGGTCGCAACGACAGTAATCGTCGAGTCCACCGGGAGCGTCGTTGCGAGAAAGACCATCCTGTTGTCGAGGGAGCGCGTCAGGCTGGCCGACAACCTGGCCGGACCTGCAAACAACACAACGGTGTTGGCGGTCACCGTGCTGGGCCTGATCGATTCCGAGAACGTCAGCGTGACGACGGCATACTGACCGACGTCGGCGGCGCCGTTCGCTGGCGTGACCGTCTGGACGGTCGGTCCGGTGACATCAGGTGTGTTCGCGGTGGTGAACTGCGCGAACTGGCTCGGCAGCAGCAACCCGGCCATGTCCCGGATCGAGCCGTTGTTGTTCGTGTACCACTGAATCGTTGCGTTTGCCGGGAAGGCTCCCGTCACCGTGAAGGTGATCACGGTGCCGGTTGCGTCGACCGTGTAGTCGCCGGCAAGCTGGATGGTCCCCACGCCCGAGACGACGGCGTAGACGGGCACGGAGGCTGGCCCAACAGCCGCCGCCGTGATGCGCTCGCTCGTCGTGAAGGTGACCGACGACGTGACGCCGATGCCGGCGGCGCCGTTTGCCGGGGAGCGGCTCACAATCGTCGGCGCTGTCGTGTCCGGCGTGGCAGACGCGCCAGTCGTGAACACGAACGTTGTGGGCGGCATCGTGTTCGCGGACGCGTCGCGCAGGCCGCTGATCCGGATCGAGTAGGCCGTCGACGGCGCGAGGTTCGCGGAAGGCACGAATGTCAGCGTGACGCGATCCGCGGCAAGCGTCACGGTTCCTCCTGCGGCGGGCGTGAGCTGAATCGAGCCATTCGAGACCGACGTCAGGTCGATCCCCTCGCTCATGAGGGCGGTGATGCGAGTATTGACCGGCAAACCCGACGACCCGTTTGAAGGTGCCAGGGCAACGACAGTGGGCGCGACGTTGTCGAGCCCGCCAGCGGTGTAGAAGTAGATGGTGGTGCCGCTCCCTGTGTTTCCAGCCACATCGGCGAAGCCCAGCAACTGCACGTAGTAGCGCGTGTAGGGGAGGAGCGGTGCATCGGGCGTCAGCGTCACGCTCCGCCCGTCGGCCGCGATGGCGATCGTCGCATTCAGGTAGGCCCCCCCCGTCGCGTGGCCCAGCCGGAAGTTCTCGCCGCTCACCGAGAGAGGATTGATGGGCTCGCTGAATACCAGTCGAGCGACCATGTTGAGGCCGACGCCCCGGTCTTCGGACACGGGGCTCGTCGCGGTGACCGTCGGCACGACGACATCGGTGCGGGAACCAGTGGTGAACGTGCTCGTGAACGGGGCAGCCATGACGTTGTTGCCGGTGTCCCTCACGCCGCTCACCGACACCGTGTAGCTGCGGTTGGCAGTGAGGAGACCGTTCGGCCACAGCGTCAAGAGCTGGTTCGCGTCCGACAACGTTTTCGTCACCGGCACCGATGTACTGCCGTTCGTCAGCAGACGGGCGTCGCCGAGGCTCAGCGCGCTGACGGCCTCACTGAAGCGGATCTCGACCCTCGTGTTGCGCGGCATCGCCGTCGATCCCGACACCGGGTTCACCCCGGACACCACCGGCGGCGTCGTGTCTCCGGCGAAGGTGGTCGTGAAAAAGAGGCTGAACCCGTTCTGCTGATTGCCCGCAAGGTCGAACCCGGCGTGCATGTTGAGGCTGTGCTGGTGGTGGACCGCCAATGGACTGCTTGGCGCGAAGGTGAAGGTCAGGCCGTCGCTGCTCATCGAACCGGTTCCGGCACGGTAGCTGCCTCCGCCGTAGTCGTACAGGAACGTCGCTGTTTGCGACAGCACCGTGGTGGCGTCCATCGGTTCGTCGAACGTGATCTGGAACACCGTGTTGGTCGGCACATCGTCGACGCCGTACGCCGTGACGTTCGATGCGATGACGGTGGGTCGCACGGTATCGGCGCTGGCGCCAGTGGTGAACTGCGCCGTCTGCGACGGGACGGCGTTGCCCGCCGAATCCTCGACGCCATCCAACGTCACCGTGAAGGTTGTCGAGGCGGGCAGCGGGACCTGCGGTACCAGCGTCACCATCGTGTTGCCGGCGTTGAAGGTCACACTCGCGGGAATCGGCGGGCCCAAGGCCCTCGAGAGCGACAGCGTTCCAGCCGCGGTCGTCAGCGGGTTGACCGCCTCGCTGAAGTGGAGCCGCACGGTGGCATTGATGCCGACACCAGTCGCGCCATCCGTTGGCGCGATACCCGTCAGCGCGGGTGGTGTGCCATCACTGATCCCTCCAGTGTAGAAGTAGAAGTTTGTCGCGGCGAACTGCGTGTTCTGCAGGTCGCGCAGCCCGCTCGTGAGGTAGACGTAGTTGTAGTTGTTGGCGGCAAACGGGGCGCTCGGTGTGAACCGGACGACGCGGTCACCATTGCGGCGCGACAGCGTGCCGGCAACGGGCTGGCCGCCCGCGCTCACCACGAAG
Organism: uncultured Acidobacteriota bacterium; assembly: GCA_963771395.1. Taxonomy (GTDB): domain Bacteria; phylum Acidobacteriota; class Vicinamibacteria; order Vicinamibacterales; family 2-12-FULL-66-21; genus DATBJJ01. The sequence goes on from CAVYTY010000023.1 coordinate 373,884, forward strand.
AAGTTCGCGGACGTGACAGTCGTCTGAGTAAGCGGCTCGCTGAACTCGACGTCGATGACGGAGTTTGTCGGGTTTCCAGACGAGTAGAACACCGGACTGCTCCGCACGACCGTTGGCGCCTGCGTGGTCGTGTCGGGCGCCACCGTGAAAGATCCGCTGTAGTCGAAGAGCGAGTTCCCGAACGTGTCCTCGGCCGTCCCTGTCATGAACACCTGGACCGTCGCGCCAGGGGTGAAGTTCGCAGCCGGATTGAAGTGGATGGCCGTGCCGCCGCCGGAGACCGTGACTGCTCCTTCGACGAGCACGCCGTTCTGCGCCACATACAACGCGTCGGCGACAGTCGACTCGTTCAGCGGTTTGCTCGCAAACAACGTGATGTCGGTGCCGGCAGGGATTCCCGGTCCTGTCGGGCGCTGCGTGAGGATCTGCGGACGACCGGTTTCGATCGTCCCGCCCGTGGTGAAGGTGCTCGAGAAGTCGTCCAGCGCGTTTCCCGACGGGTCGGTCACATCGCCCGTCGCAACCACGGTAATCGTGGTATTGAACGGAAGCGTGGTCGTCAGGAAGACGGTCGTGTTGTCGGCAGAACGGGTGATGCTCGGGATGACCTCGGCCGAGCCTGCGAAGAGCGTGAACGTGTCGTTGTTCACGGTCGATGGAAGCAACGGCTCCGAGAACGTCAGCGTGACGACCGCCTGTGGCCCGATGCCGGTCGCACCATCAGAAGGCGTAACCATGACGACCGTCGGAGCGGTCGTGTCGGCGTCCGGTGCAGTGGTAAACGTCGCTGTCAGGTGCTGCAGCTGATTTCCGGCCAGATCCGTGCTGGTGGAGTCGTAGTTCGAGTAGACCGTGATCTGCACGCCTCCCGGATACGGGACGAGCGGCGTGAACGTAACGACTGTCGCGGCCGGGTTGACACTGTATGTCCCGGCCAGCTGGACCATGCCGTACGCCGGGACGTTCGCGAACACTCGCATGGAACCGGCCAGTCCTGAGGTGCGGATGGGCTCGCTCACGGTCATCACGATCGGCGAGCTCACCGCGACGTTCGTTGCGCCGGCCACCGGAGAGAAGCTGACGACTGTCGGCGCGGTGGTGTCCGGCGTCGACGACGCCCTCGTCGTGAAGGCACTGCTCACGGGAGACATCGTGTTGCCGGAAGAATCGCGCAGCCCGCTGATCGCCGCGGTGTAGCTCGTCGAGACGGCCAGGTTCGCGGTTGGAGTGAAGAGCAGTGTTCGTCGATCGGTTGACACCACGACGGTTCCAGCGGCAGATGGGGTGAGCTGCACCGAGGATGTCGGCACGACGTCGTGTCGATGGATTCCGACAGCACCACCTGCACGCGGGCGTTGACCGGCACGTTCGTTGCGCCGTTGGTGGGGTCGATCGAGACGAGCGTCGGCGGCGTGGTGTCCTCGACGGTGCCGGTCCGGAAGTAGATTGCCTCCCAGACCGGCTGTGTTGCCGGCCAGGTCCGCGAACGGCGACACAACGTAGTAATAGTTCGACAGTCGGCTCGAGTGGCGCGTCCGGCCGCAACGTCAGCGCTCAGGCGATCGGGAGCGATGGCAATCGTGGTGCGCACCAGACCGCCGGTGTGGGAGTTGTAGAGATAGAACGAGGTCGGGTTCAGCGTGATGGGGTTGATCCTCTCGCTGAAGATCACGCGGATCACCGGGCGAGCGGCCGACGTCGGTGTCATTGTAGGCCGGCGTGTTGGCCGTCACGGTTGGCGCCGTGGTGTCGTTGGCGGCTCCCGGTCGTGAACGACGAAGGTCCCGGGATTGGTCAGGGCGTTGCCGGCGACATCGCGCAGCTCGGCTCGTCAGCGTGACGGTGTAGTCCGTACTGGCGGCCAGCTGGCTTGCCGGCGTGAACCGGATCCGTTGCTGCCCGTCCTCCAGCACAAACGTGCCGGGCACGTGTCACGCCGCCCGTCTGAATGCGCAGGCCAATGCCCACCGTCGCGGCATTGATCGCCCGATCGAACTGCAGCACGACCCTGGCGTTCCGGCCGATCACTCGTATCGCCGTTCTGCGGGTTCGCCAGCCTCAGCGTCGGGCCCGTCGTGTCGGTGCCGAACCCGGTCGTGAAGTGGCGAATGACCTGGCTGAGTGGTTGCCGGCGACATCAGTGATGGGATTGTTGAGATACACGTAGTACGTACCGATTGACGCCCAGCAGCTGAGTCGGCATGAACGTCGCGACTCGCCCGGTCGCGTCCAGACTGACGGTGCCGCTGATGTACAGTCCTGTGACCGTGTCGTAGAGCTGGAAGGTCGACGCGTTCACCGTGCTTCGGTTCAGCGGCTCGTTGAACTCGGCCGTGACTGCGGTGTTCAGCGGCACGCCGGTGATGCCATACGGTGGGCTGAGCGTGAGCAGCGTCGGTGCCGTCACATCGACGTCGTTGACCACGAAGCCGCCAGGAACGGTGAGCACGTCGGGTCCCGGTCGTAATCACGACGTCGCGCAGGGCCGAGCACTGCCTCTGCGTCGATCGTGATGTTCGTCGTCAGCGACGTCGGCGAGTTCACGACGTTCGAGTTCACGGTGACGCCCGGCGCCATAGCTCACCGAGGTGACCGTGGTCTGCCAGTTCGTGAAGACGCCGGTGATGGTCACGTCGCGCGTCAGGCCGCGCTGCCCGGCGTTGGGATCGATGCTCGTGACCGCTGGAGCGCCCTGCAGGACGCGTGAAGCCGTTGAGGAGCGTCACGACTTCGCTGCCCGTCGTCACCGTCACGCTGTGCGGGCCGACGGTGGCGCCGGGCGAGATGGTGATCGGGACCGACGCCAGCGTCGGTCCGTTGACCGTCACGGTGCCGGCGGTGATGCCCGTTCCAAAGAACGCGGTCGTCAGCTGAGGCGTGAAGTTGGTGAAGGCGCCGTTCAGGATGACCGTGGCATTGGTGCCCTGCATGGCCGAGACAGGGTTGATCGAGAAGAGCGTCGGCTGCCCAGGCGTGACGGTGAACCCGCCGACCAACTGGGCGATTTCGGCGCCCGTTGTCAGGATCGACCGTCCGAGCACCAAGCGCGGCGCCCGGGCTGACCGTGACGTTCAGCGTCGCGTGGTCGCGTCGGTCGACGGCGACCGAATGGACGGTGATGCCGGCGCCGAGGCTGGCCATCGTCGTGCCGTTGACGAAGTGCGTGAACTGACCGACGACGCTCAGATTCAGCGTCTCGGCCTGGCGGCCCGTCGACGGGCGAGACGGTCGCGATCGCCGGCAGTCCGGCAGTGACCGTGAAGCGCGTTGTGCGAGTGTCGCGACCTCGCCGAGCGTCGTCGCCGTGACCGTCCGAGCGCCCAAGCGTCGCGCCGGGCTGATCGCGATGTTCAGAGTCGCGCTCGTCGGGCTGTTGATCAGCAGCGACGTGACAGTGATGTCGCCGCCGAAGGAGAAGGTCGTGCTGCCGCTGGCGAAGTGCGTGGCGGCTCCGGTGACCGTCACGCTCAGGCTCTCGGCCTGACGTCCGCTCGCCGGATTCACCGGGCTGATCGCGGCCGGACCGCGGGTGACGCTGAAGAACGATCCGGCGTCGAGCGACGAGGCGATCTGCGCGCCGGTCGTCAGCGTCACCGTTCGGCTGCCGACACTCGGCGAGGGCGCCAATCGTGACGTTGACGGTGGCGGTGGTGGCGCTCGTGACGCTCACGGCATTGACCGTGATCCCAGGGCCAAAGCTCGCCGTCGTCGTGCCGTTCACGAAGGCTGTGAACTGCCCAGTGACAGTGACGTTGAGTGTCTGCCCCTGCTGGCCTGACGCAGGCGTGACCGACGTCAGTCGCGGCGTGCCGGCGATGACGTTGAAGCCACTGACGAGCGCACGCGTTCTCGCCGCCGGTCGTCAGCGTCACGGTTCGCAGCCCGGCCGTCGCGAAATCCTGCGAGCGTGACGTTGACGGTCGCCGACGTGGCGCTCGTGACCGTGACCGTGTTGACGTGATATCGCCGCCGAAGGAAGCGGTGGTCACGTCCTGGGCGAAGTGCGTGTCCTGGCCCGTGACCGTGATGTTCAGGTTCGACTGACCCTGCTGCGCGCTGTTCGGTGCGAGCGCCGTCAGAATGGCCGGCCCGGCCGTCACCGCAAAGGCATTGGTGACGATCTCGGTTCCGGTCGTGACCGTGACCGTGCGTCCGCCCGTGAAGGCAGTGGGGCTGATCGGTGATGTTGGCTGTCGCCGACGTCGAGCTGCTGACGGTCACCGAGTTGACGGTGATGCCGGCGCCGAAGCCGGCCGTAGTCGTGCCTTGAGCGAAGTTCGTGTTCTGTCCAGTGAGCACTACCGTCAGCGTCGTGCCCTGCTGGGCGGAGGTGGGCGAGACGCCGGTGAGTGAGGGCTGAGCGCCCGTCAGCACGCACGCCGAGAACTCCGACGTGTTGTTCGACGGGGTCGGTGGCCGTCGCGGTCACGAACTGATCGCCGGCCGCCGCGGTGAAGAGCGGAATCGTGCGCGTTGCCGGTGGCGTCGGTCGTGACGACGTCGCTCCCGAGGAACGTCGCGCCTTCGCCGTTGCCGGACGCGTCGCAGGCGGTGTTGCCGAAGAACTCGATCCGGAACGTCCGTGTTCGGCGATGCTGTTCAGCGTGCCCTGGACGCCGCCGGCGTCGCCGTACAGGACAGGGAAGTTCTGCAGGTTGTTGGCGCCGGCGTCAGCGTCGCCGGCGTCGTTCGGCGTGACGCCGGGCGGCACCGAGGTCGATGCCGAGCTCCAGGTTCTCGGAGATCGAGTTGCCGTTGATGAGGTTTCCGCTGGTGGATAGCGATGTCGAAATGCGCACGCCCGCGCCGATGTTGAATCTGATGATGTTGGCGGCAGCACCGCCGATCTGGTTGTTTGTGGCGCCTTGGATCGAGATCCCATGGGCCGCATTCGGGACGCCACTCGTGCCCGCGGCATTCGTGCCGATCCGATTTCCCTGGATGAGGTTGCCGATGGCACCAGAGCCTGAGAGTGCGACACCGCTGTTGCCATTACCTGAGATGAGGTTGCCCGCGCCGGTAGCCGCGCCGCCGATCTGATTGTTCGCGACGTCAAAGATGAAGATCCCGAAAATGCCATTGCGTAGGGCCGCCGTCCCCCCGGCGTTCGTGCCGATCAGGTTGCCCTGTACCACGTTACCGGTGGCGCCCGAGTCGCTGATGCCGATGCCGTAGAAGGTGTTTCCTGAGATGACGTTGCCGGCACCGACGCCTGCGCCACCGATCGTGTTGTTGCGCGACTGCTGGCCGATGACGACGCCGCTCTGCCCGTTCGGCACCGCGGTTGTGCCATCGATGTTTGTGCCGATGTAGTTGCCCAGGATGGCGTTGGAGCCTTGCTGCCCGTGGAGCGCCACCCCGTCAAGCCCGTTGCCGCTGATGATGTTGCGCGCACCCGCCTGAGTGCCACCGATGGTCGCTCCGCTCCCGTTGACCTGGATGCCGTAGACGCTGTTGGCCAGCGCCGTTGTGCCGCTCTGATTGAGGCCGATGAGGTTTCCCAAGATAGTCGAATTCACCGCACCGACCTGCACAGAAACGCCCGATTGGTTTCCCGAAATCAGGTTGCCGGCGCCTGGCTCCGTGCCGCCGATCCGGGCGCCGCTTGAGAGATCGCGGATGTCAATGCCGGTGCCGTTAGCCAGCGGCGCCGTGCCCGAAGCGTTCGTGCCGATGTAGTTGCCCTGCACGACAGTATTCGTTGCCGTTGAGCCGGAGATCAGGATCCCAAACGTTGTGAAGCGGTTGATGACCAGGCCACGGATCGTAGTATCGGGAGCGCTGACGGTGAGGCCGATGCCGACAATTCCGTTGCCGTTCAGCTCGATGACCGGCGTGCCTGCGAAGGTCGGCTGGGTCGTCCCGTCGATCGTTGCCGGATCGGTGACGGCTGGCAGCGGCGACGCGAGCGTAATCGTCTGTACCCCAGTGCCCGGGATGGCGAAAGAGATCACGTTCGCCCCAGCGCTCGCATTCGCGTTGAGGATTGCCTGCCGCAGCGAGCCGGCGCCAGTGTTGTTCGTATTGACGACGAGGAACGCGTCAAGCCCCGCGGTGGCGCAGGCGGAGAACTCCGACGTGGTACGGCCTGATCCGCCGCGGTTGCCGTGACGATCTCGCCGAATGTCGTGGTGAACAACGGGATGGTGGCATTTCCGGCGCCGTCAGTGGTGATCGACGTCGATCCGAGGAAGGTCCGGCCTTCGCCGTTTCCAGACGGATCGCAGGCGGTGTTCCCGAAGAACTGGATGACGAAGGAGGCGTTCGCAGTGCTGTTCAGCGTGCCGACCACGCCGCCCGCCGCCGCAGTCAGCACCGGGAAGTTCTGCAGGTTGTTCGGACCGCTGTCGCCATCGCCGGGGTCGTTCGGCGTCACGCCGAGCGGACCGATGTCGATGCCGAGCAGCCCGTTGGCGAAGATGGAGTTCCCGGCGATCTGATGGTTGCCGAACGCCACGCGCACGCCGCTCTGGGTGTTGAACGCGATGATATTCGCGGCCACCTGAGTTCCCGTCACCGAGTTGATGTTCACGCCGTCCAGATCGTTGGGAAGCGCCGACGCGCCGGTCGCGGTGGTTCCGATGTAGTTGCCGATGACCGAGGTGCTGCTGGCGTTACTGCCGATGAAGACTCCGCTGAGCCCGTTCCCGCTGATGATGTTCCGCATCTGCTGGGCCACGCCGCCCACGGCCGTACCGGCTCCGTCAACGAAGACGCCCTGCGCGCTGTTGCCGACGTCGAGTGCGCCGGTCACATCCGTCCCGACGAAATTGCCCCAGAGCGTGTTGTTCGCGGATCCCGACGCGATACTGACGCCCGCGCCGCTGTTTCCCGAAATCAGGTTGCTCGCGCCGGGCAACGTGCCGCCGATCGTGGTGTTGCCCGCGCCGAGCAGGACCGTCACGCCGGCCACGCCGTTTGGCACCGCCGCCGTTCCCGCGGCGTTCGTCCCGATCCGGTTCCCTTCGATGTGCGTGCCCACGGCGTTGACATTGACGATCCGGATGCCGTTCTGCGCGTTGCCCGAGATGACGTTCCCCGCGCCGGCGGCGGTGCCGCCGACCTGGGTGTTGACGCTGTTGTCAATCTGGATGCCCTGCGAGCTGTTGCCTATCGCCGCGGTTCCGGCGGCGTTGGTTCCGATCAGGTTGCCCTGGATCACGTTGCCGCTCGAGTTGAGGGACACGCTGATGCCCACGCCGGTGTTGCCGGAAATCACGTTGCCCGTGCCTGCTGCCGTTCCGCCGATGGTGTTGTTGGTGGCGGAGTCGCTGATCGTGATGCCCAGGAGCGTGTTCGGGATAGCCGCCGTCCCCGTGGCGTTGATGCCGATGAAGTTGTTCTGAACGATGTTACCGGTCGCTCCGGTTCGAAGCTGAATGCCGGTGCCGTTGCCGGAGATGACGTTCCTGCCGGCCCCCGCGCCGCCGATCACGGTGTTGACCCCCCTGACCACGTCAACGCCGATGCCAGTGCCGGCAAGGCGTACCAGCCCGGTTGCGTCCGTCCCGATGAAGTTGCCCTGCACGCTGTTGCCATTGGCCGCCGCTTCGATGATGGTCACGGCATGCGTGCTGCTGCCGGACACGACGACGTTGCCGGCGCCGGCTGCCGTCCCGCCGATGATGTTGCCGGAGCCGCTGTTGATGTGGATGCCGCTCTGCAGCTGGAGGTTCGGCACCGCAGACGTTCCCGTGACGTTCGTGCCGATGTAGTTGCCTTGGATCCTGTTGCCGTTCGCACCCCCGCCGAGGATCGACACGCCTGTTCCCTGGTTGCCAGAGATGATGTTGCGATCGGCGGCTGTTGTGCCGCCGATAGTGTTGTTGCCGCTCGAGATGGCGACACCGGCGCCTCCGTTGGCCCGGGCGGTCGTTCCCGTGACGTCGACGCCGATGAAGTTCCCGGCGATGACGTTGCCGCTGCTGTTCGGAATCGAAATACCCGCGCCGCCGAATCTGTTGATCACCAGGCCCCGCACGGTGACGGATCCACCAGTGATCGTCAGGCCGTTGCCGGTCAGACCATTGCCGTTCAACTCGATCACCGGCGTGCCGGCGAAGTTGGGCTCGGTCGTGCCGTCGATGATGACCGGCTGGGTGACCGTGGGCAACGGCGACAGCGGCGCAATCGTGTGCGGTCCCGGACCCGGGATGTTGAAGTGGATGCGATCCACGTCCCCCAAGTCGCTGTTCGAGTCGGTGATCGCCTGGCGGAGAGAGCCCTCCCCCTCATCATTCGTATTGGTGACGACCAGAGTGCGACCGATGGCGTTGACGACCGTGGTTTCGAAGGCCGTGCTGTTCGTCGAGTCGGGATCGGCGCCGTCGGACGTGGCGCCCGAGGTCACGAACAGCGTGGTGCCGCCGTCCACGCGGACGCGGAATTCGAACGTCGTGGTGCTCGTCGGTGGGACCGACGCGAGCGTCCAGATGGCAGCGCTATCCGTGATCTCGAGCGTACCGCCCCCGGAGGACGTGGCGGACAGGAGCTGCAGTTCCACTCCCGGCGTGAGCGGTAGCGTAGCGATCGCGCTGGTCAACCGGACGTTCGTGGCGGCATTGCTGCTGTGGTTCGTCAGGGTGATCGTGTACGTCACCTCACCGCCCTCGTCGATCGGGTCCGCGGACTCCGCGATCGTGACGCCGAGATCCGCCTCGGGCTGTCCGCACGCGTTCAGCAGTACCTGAATCGCGCTCCCGTTGTCTCCGGTCACGATATCGAGGCGACCGTCGCCGTTGAGGTCACCGGCGACTGGATTCGAGAACGCGGGCGCCGGGAAGAAGGCAGGTGCCCCGAACGTCCCCGTTCCTGTCCCCAACTGGACCGACACCGAGTTCAGCGTGAACTGGCTCGAGATGAGATCCAGATGACCGTCCCCGTTGACGTCGCCGGGTATGGTGAAGTTGGCTCTGGTGCTGGCGTTGACATCGTTGGGCGGCCCGAAGCCTCCCGTGCCGTTGCCAGCGAACGTCCTGACGCGGGCCGAGCCGTCGCTGCTCTGTCCCTCGACAATCACGATGTCGACGTGGCCGTCCTCGTTGAGATCGCCGACCGAGCGCACGCGAGTATTCGGCCCCGCCGTCGCAATGATCACCGGCGCCGCATACCCGCCGACCGTGTCGGAGAGAAGCACAGCGAAGCCCGACGTCGGCAGCGCGACGGCGATGTCGGGCCGGCTGTCTTCGTTGAAGTCAGCGACGACGACCGTGCCGCCGATGCCGGAGAGGAGAGTGACGGGCGCCGCGAAGTTCGCGGCACCGTCGTTTCGCTGTAGGACGAGGTTGTTGGCGACGTCGCGCATGATCAGATCCTGATCGCCGTCGCCATCCTGGTCGAACGCCTCGATGGGCGAAGCGGAGCTGATTGTGGTCGCGTTGGACGTCGAGGTCAGGATGCCTGAACCATCTCCCGTCAGTAGCCTCACGATCGCCGGATTGCCAATGCCTGCCACGGCGACATCGGGATGGGTGTCGCCGTTGAAATCGGCGACCGCGAAGTTGAACGCCGGCTGACCAGTCGAAGTGAACAACGGCGGCCCGAACGTGCCGTTGCCGTTGCTGAGCAGGACGGCGACACCGCCGCTCTCGCCTTGAAGCGTAGTGACGATGTCGGGTCGACCGTCGTGGTTCATGTCCACGAGCCTGAGCGCGCTCGAGGTTCCCGGCGGGATCGGGTATGGGAACGGCCCCGAGAACGTGGCCGCCGTGCACGCCGCCACCGGCGACACGATCGTCGTCTCTGAAACCGTGTTGTTTGCTGGCGTCGGATCCGCCTGCGCGGCGGTGACCGACGCCTGATTCGTGATGAGCCCGGTCGCCGTGGCGCTGACGCCGATCGTGATGGTCGCGTTCTGACCAACAGCGAGCGTGCCGATCGCACAGCTGATGATCGTCGGAGAGATCGTGCAGCTTCCCAGGCTCGAGACGGCCGATGTGACGGACAGGCCAGCCGGGAGCGTGTCTGTGGCGACCACGCTCGTCGCCGGATCCGGCCCGGCGTTGTGCACCGTCAGCGTGTAGGTGAACGGCGTGTTGACGACGACCGGGTCCGCGGAGTCTTGCTTGGTGACGGAAACGTCCGCGCTCGCGACCGGTGCTTCGGCGGTGACCTGCGCGCACGGCGAGAACTCGGACGTGTTGTTACCCGAGTCGATGGCGATGGCGGTGAGGAACAGCCCGCGGGAGCGGCGGCCGCGTCAAAGCTCATCTCGAAGTTCGTGTCGCCGCCGTGGATTCACGCCGAACGACGAGACGCCGAGTGAACGTCTCGCCTTCGCCGCTTCCCGATGCATCGCACGCCGTGTTCGCGTAGTAGTGGATCTGGAATGGGCCCGCTCGGCGACGGGCTGAGCGCCACGTGCACCAGGACATCGGGGCCGACGACCCTCGCCGAGCTGAGTACCGGATGGTTCAGCAGATTATTGGCGCCGACGTCCGCGTCTCCTGCGTCGTTCGGCGTGACGCCGAGCGGCGCGAGATCGATGCCGAGGCCTGCGTTCGAGAAGATCTGGTTGTAGACGATCGCGTTACCCGTGCCGGAATCGACACGCACGCCAATCGATCCGTTGAACGCGATCGTGTTGCCGACACCGGTCGTGAGGCTGCCGATGTTGTTGCCGCTCGTCTGGATGTAGACGCCCGAGCCGCTGTTTCCGAGCGCCGCCGTTCCGGTGACATCAGTTCCGACCAGGTTCGAGATGAGGGAATTGCCGCCGGTCCCGGGCGTGCCGAAGAAGCCGACGCCCACACCCTGATTGCCGGAAATGAGGTTGCGTTCCGTTGTCTGGAACCCGCCGGCCGTGTTGCCGGCGGCGCCGGCGACGAAGGCGAGGCCATTGATCAGGTTGGGCACTGCCGCCGTGCCCGCAGCGTTGGTGCCGATGAAGTTCCCGATCACCGTGTTCGCGGTCGTGCCCGTTCCGCTGAGCACGAGCCCCGACGAAGAGTTGCCGGAAAGAATGTTGCGCGCCGCTGCGGTAATGCCGCCGATCGTGTTGTTGCTTGCGCCGCCGCCGATGACCAGATGCCCTGGAACCCATTCGGAATGGCTGCCGTCCCGGCGGCGTTCGTGCCGATACGATTGCCCTGCACCAGAGTGTTGGTCGCCCCTGCTCCGAGATCGACGCCGTCGTTCAGGTTGCCGGAGATGAGATTGCCGGCCCCGGGAGACGTTCCGCCGATCGTGTTTCCACTGCCCCGGACCTTGATCCCGTCGTCGCCGTTCGGCAACGCGGCCGTCCCGGCCGTGTTCGTACCGATGTAGTTGCTCTCGAAGACGTTGCCGGGTGACGGCACGAAGATGCCCGACAGCGGGAATCGATTGATGGCCAGGCCGCGGACGATGCTGTTCCCTCCGGTGATGACGAGGCCGTTGACGACGTCGGCGTTCTCGCCGCTGATCTCGATGAGCGGCGTCCCCGCATAGCCCGGCTGCGTCGTGCCGTCGATGATGACCGGCTGCGTGATTGTCGGCAGATCGGGGAGCTTCGTCGGCCTGATCGTGTGCGGCCCGGCGCCGGGAATGTTGAACGTGATGGTGTCGCGCGGACCAGCGTCTGCGTTCGCGTCGGCGAGCGCCTGGCGGAACGAACCTGGCCCGCTGTCGTTGGTGTTGGTCACGACGAGCGTGCTCGCGCCTGCCGTGACCGTCGTTTGGATGATGGCCGAATTGTTCGACGGGTCAGGGTCGGACGTCGTCGCCGTCACACCCGCTTCGGCAGTGGGAGTGCCGCCGGAGAGGGCGCGCAGCACGACGTTGTAGGACAGCGCCGCGCCGCTCGCGAGGGTACCGAGCTCGCACGACAGACGGTTGCGGACGACGGCGCACGAAGCAGGCGAGCCGCCGATGCTCACGAACTCGAGGTTCGTACCGAACACGTGCTCGAGGTGGACGCCGGTCGCGGGATTCGGACCGTTGTTCGCGATGTTGATGACGTACGTGAAGCTGTCGCCTTCGACCACCGGTGCAGTCGGGCCCGCGAGCGTCAACGCCAGTTCGGCGGGCGGCTGATCGCACGTGTTCAGATACACGAGGACCTGGCTCGGCTGGGCCCCGCCGACGGCGGCGGCGATGTCGAGCCGGCCGTCGCCGTTGAGGTCGGCCACGACGAGCGACGCGAACGATGGGCCGGCGAAGTAAATGGGTGCACCGAAGGTGCCGGTGCCGTCGTTCGGCTGAACGGCAAAGCCCCCGTTCCCGTTGACCCAGACGAGATCGAGATCGCCGTCGCTGTCGAAGTCAGCGGACGTGGTGAACGCGACCGCACCATTCCCGTTCAGGTTGACCGGCGTTCCGAATCCACCGGCGCCATTGCCCGCGAGGAACAGCACGTCGTTCACGCCGGCACTGGGCTGATAGCCCACGACGAGATCCTTGAAGCCATCTCCGTTGAGGTCGCCGACTTTCCTCACGCGTAGGGCACCGGGCAACGCAAGCGGAATTGGCGCCCCGAACCCGCCGCTGCCGTTGCCGAGCATGACGGAAACGCTGTCGAGCGCGCGCGCCGCCACGTCGGGGTTGCCGTCGTTGTTGAAGTCGTCGACGATGACGTTCGATTGCGTGGTCGTCGTGCCGAACGGGGCCGGCGACTGGAACGTGCCGTTCCCGTTGCCGACGAGCAGCGTGACGAGGGCCCCCGAACCGTTGCCCGCCAGGACGACGTCGATGCTGCCGTCGCGGTTGAAATCGCCCGTCGCGAGACCGAACTGATTGCCCGTCACGGTGACTGTCTGGGCCGCACTGAATCCGCCGACGCCGTTGCCGAAGAACAGCCACAACTGTGGAACCTGCGCCGCGGACACGACGACGTCCGCGTGGCCGTCGTTGTTGAAGTCGGCAGTGGCAATCGCCTGCGGGATGCCAGGTGTCGTGATGAGCGAGGGGAGGCCGAACCCGCCGGTGCCGTTACCGAGCAGCAGGGAGATCGCCGCCGGGCCCGCCTGCGTGAAGACGATGTCGAGATGGCCGTCCTCGTTGAAGTCGGCTCGATCGAGCGTGAATGCGGTGTCGTTCGGGCCGGCGGGGAAGCTCGCGGGGCCGGAGAAGCAGACGCTGGTGCAGGCGGCGACCTCGGACGGCGCGGTCGAGACCGTGGCAAGCGCGGTGTTGTTGGTGGCCACGGGGTCCGCCTGGTCGGCGGTGACGCCGGCCTGCATGGTGTGCGTGCCGCCGGCCGTCGGGCGGACGGTGAGCACGATGGTGGCGGCCCCGCCGCTCGCGAGCGTGCCCAGGTTGCAGACCAGCGTGCCGTTCAGGTGCTGACACGTCCCGGCCGTCGTCGTCGCGCTCACGAACGCGGTGCCGGCCGGCAGCGTGTCGGTGAGGCGGACGTTGGTGGCCGCCGCCGGGCCGGTGTTCGCGACGTTGAGCGTGTAGGCGAACGGGGTGCCGATCGAGACAGGAGTCGTCGGTGCGACCGCCGAGACGGCGACGTCCGCCGCGGCCCCGACCGCGCCGACCGTGATCGTCACGGTCTGGTAGTCGATGATGCCGATCGTCGACTGGAAGCGCGCGGTGAAGGTGTAGGTGCCCGGCGTGGTCGGCGTGCCGGTGATCGCGCCGGTCGCCGGATCGACGGTCAAGCCCGGGGGCACCGTGCCGCCGGCGACGGTCCAGGTGCCGGGCAGACTCGACGGTCAGCGTCGTCGTATAGCCGCCGCCCGACGGTGCCGCCCGGCACCGGGGCGCTGGAGGTGAGCACGCCGGCGGCCGCGGGCTGCGTGATGCCCTGGTCGGCCTCGGGGGTGTTCACGGCCTGCGCGACCGCGACGGGGGTGACGCTTTCCGCCGCGCGGAACGTGATCGGCATCGGTCTTGATCCGGATCGAACACGCGCAGCGTGATGCGCGCCGTCTCGCCGGGCGCGATGGCGATCGTGAGGTTCTCGAGGTCCGGGTTCTCGAGGTCGGGGTTGGCCAGCTCGCCGGTGGCCACGAACCGGGGGTTGGGAATGTTGGCGAGGAGAACCGTCTGCGACTGTTTCAGGAGCGAGCAGCCCAGCGCCGCGGGCGTCTGGTAGATCTTGTGCGCGAGGAGCTGGCTCTTGAAGCCGGCCGGGAGCAGGCCGTTGAGCGCGAGCCTGACGGTGTACGAGCCCGCCGTGTTGCCCTTGTTCGTGACCGTCCACGTCGTGTCGCTGAGCGCGCCATTCACGAGATCGACGTTCTCGAGGTCGGGATTCTCGAGATCGGGGTTCTCGAGGTCCGGGTTCTCGAGGTCGGGGTTCTCGAGATCGGGGTTGAGAATCGACGTGTTGACGACGCGTCGTGTTCTCGAGGTCCGGGTTCTCCAGGTCGGGGTTTTCGAGGTCGGGATTCTCGAGGTCCGGATTGCGGACGGTCGCGTTCTCGAGGTCCGGATTGTGGACCTCGGCGTTCTCGAGGTCGGGGTTTTCGAGATCGGGGTTCTCGAGGTCGGGATTCTCGAGATCCGGATTGGTCGGATCGGGATTCAGGACGATCGTGCCCTGCTGCCCGTTCGGCACCGGTTCGCCGGCCGGGGCCGCGATCTCGACGACGCTGACGTTGATCTGCGCGTGGGGATCGCTCGATCGCGCGAACACCGTGCGCGCGACAGTGGACTTGCGCGGCACCTGGACGTCGAGCGTCGTCAGCGGCTCGAACTGCTTGAACGACGCCTGCCCGCCCACCGGCTGGTTGGTGATCGTCAGCCGGTAGCTCCGGACCGTCGAGGCTGTTGTTCTGGGCGAAGACCGGGAAGCTGCGCTGGATGGCGCCGAGCCGGCGGGTGTTGCCGAGCGCGCCGACGACCAGGCCGCGGGTGATCCGGGCGGTGTAGATGTTCTGGTTGCGCATCCCGGCCTGGCCCGGCACGCACGCCGGAATCGCCTGCGTGGGATCGAACGCGCTCATCGCCGGCCGCGCAAACGGCGGATTCGGCGGCGTGTAGTCGGTCCAGAGCCCGTTGGCCGGCGGGCGGATGTCGCGGTTGTCGGTCCAGATGCCGTGGAACACCGGACTGGCCGTCGGCGCGGTGTTGAAGCTCCAGGTCGATCCGTTCGCGCACGAACGGCACTTCCGGCGCGACGTCGAGGTAGTCGCCCATGAACGGCGACGTGCCGGCCCGGAAGATCGGCAGGTTCGGCGGGCTGAACTCGAGCTGCTGAATGGCCTGCGCGCCGGGCACGCCCCCCGGAGCGGTACTGCGAGAGCCGGAAGGCGGTGAACGCGGGAGTCGCCGCCCGGATCGGCTTGCGCGGCCCAGACGTCGATCGTGTGGCGGATGCGCGGCGAGTGCGTGCCGATCGAGAATCGGCTGCTCGTCGACGAACGGTCCGAAGAGCTGCGACACGTCTTCGCGGAGGTCGTAGTAGACGAGTTGCAGCTTGCCCTGCGCGAACGTGAGCGCCGGCATGATCTGATGGCCCGGGTCGCCCTGGTTGTCGACCGGCGCCGGCGCCGACCAGGTGAGTGCCGTCGGTGGAGGTCGAGAGGACGACGCGCCCATCGCCAGTCGTCGGGCTGGGCCGTAGCACGGCGTAGCCGCGCGCCGACCAGGCGAGATAGGCGCGGCCGGTGCCGTCGATGGTCAGCGTCGGGAAGGCGTTGGTGCGGAAGGAGGTGCCCGTCGTGCCCTGCTCGAACGGGTTGATGGTGGCGACGACTCGTGGGCGCCGAGACCGTGGCACCGCCGTTGGTCGAGCGCACGGTGACGATCGCGTCGGGCAGCACGCCGTCATTGAACTGCCGCCAGGCGATCTGGAGGGCGCCGTTCTGCGGATCGATGGCGAGCGTCGCGCCCTGCGAGAGGCGCGGCTGTTTCGGCACGGGCTGGCCGACGCCGCGGCTGACGAACGCGCAGATCGACGACGTCGACCTTGCAGTCGTTGTTACGTCCGGCGTTCGGGATTGAAGCCGGTCTGCCCGCACGCTGCGGTTGAGGCTGGCTTGGAGCCGCGTGACGTCCGCGGTCGTCGCCACGCCGTCGTCGTTGACGTCGGCGCTCTGCACGCGGCTGATCAGGCGCGGCGGGCTCCACGTCTTGGCGCAGTCGGCCGAGTAGCTGAACATGATCCGCCCGCGCTCTTCGCCCGGGCCATCGAAGAGCGCGTACGCCATGTAGACGCGCCCGCCTGGAAACGTCTGCAGCGGCACGCCGGTGCCGGGCCCGCCGATGGTGCACATCGACGCTCCGGCGCGCGGGAACGTCGACCGCCATCCAGGGCTTGTCGACCGTCTGCTCGCCCGACTGTTCGGCGCCGGCCCGGACCTGTCTCTTCTTGCCCTTCTCGCGCTCTTCGCGCTCGCGCGCTTCCCGCCGGCGCTCGTCGCGCTCCCGCTCCTCGCGTGCACGCGGCTGTGCGGCCAGACGGGTGTCGGGACGGTCGCCCGGGCCTGGCCGTCGGGCCACGATCGGGGCCGCGCCGATGCGGTGCACGACCGACGCGCCCAGATAGGCAATCGGTTCGCCCGCCGATGCCCTCCTGGTTGTTGTTGTCGATGAAGCGCGCCACGAAGATCGCGCTGCCGCCGTCTTCGTCGCGGCTGAAGACCAGGCCGCCGTAGTAGAACAGGCCGTTGGTGCCCGGCCGAATGATCGGATCCGCGCCGGCAGGGTAGCCCCGCAGCGGCGACGCGAGGCCGGCGGGGGAGACGTCCTGCGGATAGCCGGGCAGCAGCCGCGTGCGCCACGTCAGGCCGCCGTTCTTCGTCGTGTACCACCCGAGCCAGGCGTCGCCGGTGATCTTCTCGCCGATCGTCGGAAACGGAATGTCGACCGTGCGGTAGTCGTTCGCGCCGGCGAGGCAGTTCTGCGGATTGCGGCTCGAGCACGCCATCGTCGGCTCGTTCTGCCGCTGCAGCGTCCAGTCGCCGTCGGCGCCGGTGCCCGAGATGACGTTGACGTTGGCGCTGGGGCTCGGGGCCTGCTGCTGGGCGCCGGCTCGCGCGATGGCCAGACCAACACACAGTGCCAGTAACGCGCCGCCGGTCAGGCGACGTATTGTCTCGGCACGACCGGAGTCAGCCATTCAAGCCTCGTCACGCAGCGATGCGACCACCGGGGGACGCAACGCAAGCCGCGGTGAATTAGACGATGATCAGCGCCGATGTGGATCAGCACCGACGTGCGGACGATACGAACGACTGCAGTGCCGTTGCAGGAATCGCACCTCGCGGCGCGGCGGCGTGCGCCTACACGAGCCCTTCATGGGGGCGAGCGTTCACACACGAGCGCCGGGTCGCAGCCCCGACACTACCGGACAATCAACCCAAGGGTTGGAAGGCTGTGATTCTAGCGCGACTGCGGCGGAATGCAGCGGCAAAACCTGCGCATTTTTTGACGGTTCTCTTAGTCGCGGTTTTAGCGTTTCCTCGCGCGCTCAAGTACCGTCCGGCGCAGACAAAAGGAATGTGGAGGGAAGACCCACGGTCGCGTCGCCCCGGTATTTCACGTGACTGACGTGGTGTCGTTCTTGCTCACCAAACACCCTTGCGCCAGCCGCTTGTTCACTGGCGACCGGAGGATGCATGCGTCGCGCCTTACTCGTTCTCGGATTGATGGTCGCCGGGGCCTTCTGGTCGACGCCCGCAAGGGCTGCGGCCATTACGTTCGACACAACCTTTGACGCGACCACGAACGAGTTCAGGGTAGGCGTCAGCATCCATGGCGTGAGTGATCTTCTCGGCACGACCGCCGATGGGACCAATGTCCTTGGCATTTTTTCGTTCCTCTTCGACGTGACATTCGACCCGTCGATTCTCCCCCCGCTCTCGGACGACGTGCTGGTCGAAGGCGGGGACTTCTTGCTTGGGGCAGATCCAGACGCGTTCTTCGATTTCTTCGGCGATCCTGGCTCTGGTCTCCTTACTGTCCTGGGCACTCTCACCGGGCTGAGTCCCGCCGTGACCAAAGACGAGGGGCTCCTTGCGACGCTGATATTCTCCGGCGTGATCCGTGGCGACCCGAATGTAGCGGTCAGTAACGTCGATGTCGCGCGTCTGCTCGATGGCGACCCTTTTTTCGACGGCGTTGAAGATATCCCTGTGCTTGGGCCGACGCCCGTACCAGAGCCATCCACGCTCGGGCTCATGGGCATCGGTCTGGCTGCCCTTGCTCGACGACTCCGTCGTAAAGCGCCTGCCGCAGCCTAGTGACTAGTCGAGCGGAATTCGCCGCGCTGTAGCGCGTACTCACCCGCTCCTGTACCATTGGCCGATTCGCAAGGATCGGCCCTCACAGGAGCATCGATGCGGTTTTCCGGCCTTCTTCTCGTCACGCTCACTTTTCCGGCGGTGCTCTCCGCGCAGCCTCCCAACTGGCCGGCCGTCGACGCGGAAGCCCTCAAGACGCTTCAGAGCTACATCCGCATCAACACCTCCCCGGCAGGTGACGTCACAAAGGCCGCCGACCTCCTGATCGGTATTCTCGAGCGCGAAGGCATTCCGGTCCGCCGGTTCGAGTCCGGGCCAGGCCGGTCGATCGTGATGGCAAGGCTGAAGGGCACGGGCCCCGCCAAGCCCATCCTGCTTCTTCATCACATGGATGTCGTGCCCGCGGATGCGAGCCGCTGGAACCGCGATCCGTTCGGAGGCGAGATCGCTGAAGGGCGGCTCTGGGGCCGCGGCGCGATGGACATGAAGGGACCGGGCGTCGCGCATCTCTACGCGTTCATCATGCTGAAGCGTCAGAACGTGGCGCTCGATCGCGACATCATCCTGATGGCAGTGCCCGACGAAGAGGTGGGTGGCGGGCTTGGCGCGCTCTGGATGCGCGACAATCACTACCAGGAGTTCGAGCCCGAGTACATCCTGGACGAGGGCGGGTTCGGCAGCCGCGATCTGTTCACGGCAGGCAAACTCGTCTTCGGCGTCTCGGTGGCGGAGAAGAAGATCCTCTGGCTGAAGCTCACGGCGGAGGGCGTTGCCGGCCATGGCTCGCAACCGCACGACAAGAACCCCAACGATCGGCTGGTCCGAGCCCTCGCGCGACTTCTGAGCGAGCCCATGCCGACGTCGGCTTTCAGCGTGCTCGAGACGTTCAAATCTCGAGTCGGGACGCTCGCTCTCAACAAGTTCACCAACGCGATCCAGCACTCGACGATCTCGATCACAAGCCTCCGGTCAGGCGTGGGTGAGCCGCCGAAGACGAACGTCATTCCGTCGATTGCCGAGGCGACGCTCGACTGCCGCGTGTTGCCGGGCACGCCGAAAGAGGTGTGGTTGAAGGAGATCGCGCGGCGGCTTGCCGATCCGGAAATCAAGGTCGAGGTGACCTACGAGTCGCCGGACCCGGTCGTGACGACCACCGACTCGACGTTCTACCGCGCGCTCGAGAGCACGGTCAGGAAGCACTACCCCGAGGCCATCTTCACCCCGATGATCGTGCCCTACGGTACGGATTCGAACAGCTTTCGGGCGCGCGGCGTCAAGAGCTACGGCTTCACCCCGGCGATCCTTCCCGCGGAAGTGGTCGCCTCGATGCACGGAGATGCCGAGTACGTCCCAATCGACGCGATTGGACCGGCGATCCGGATCCTATTCGAAGCGCTCGTCGCAACGGCGGGAAAGTACGAGCTGGCAAGCGGCTGAGGAACACGTCCGGTGGCCCGCTGTTGCAGACAGGCTCTAGGCTTTAGGCTCCCGGCTTTGGGAAGATCTTCAAGCAGCCAGGAGCCTGGAGCCTTTCGCCTTGTCAGGCTGCTGGTGCCACTCCTAGCGACGTCGCTGGCCGTGCAGCCGCCTCGTACGTCGCTCGAGGACGTAGTGACGCGAGCAGGTACGTACACCGTCGACTACGGTCTGGCGCTCACCAGCGTCATCGCAGAAGAGACCTACACCCAGCGCCTCGTCTGGCGCAGGGGACAAAGCGCTCTGCAGGAGCGCACGCTCCGGTCGGAGATTGCGTTCGTGCGGCTCATCGACAGCACAGAATGGCTCGCGTTCCGCAACGTGCTCACTGTCGATGACGTAGAGGTTCCAAACTCCGACGGCCGGCTCGAGCGCCTGTTTCAGGATTCCAGACGCTCCCTGCTCGCCCAGGCCAGGTCAATTGCCGGCGAGAGCGCGCGCCACAACATCGGGCCGATCACGCGCGAGATCAACGTACCCACCACTGCCCTCCATTTCGTGCATCCCGCGCACCGGTCGAACTGTCGCTTCGACAAAGAGAGCGAGGAAGAGGTGGATGGTGAACGCGTCTGGATTGTCAGGTTCAAAGAGCGGGACAGGGGCGGCCTGATCAGCAGGGGCGACGGCAGGAACCTGCCGGCTGAAGGCCGGCTTTGGATCGCACCGGCCGACGGACGCGTCGTGCGCAGCGAGCTCGTGGTGAAGGATTTCGTCAAAGGCAGCGGCGATTCGAAGGCCGTGATCCACGTGACGTGGCGGCGGGACGTGCCGCTCGACTTGTGGGTACCAGTCGAGATGCGCGAGCACTACGAGGGCCCGTGGTCGGCGATGTCCTCGTCAAGGCAGCGCGAGCGCTACGACATCGAAGGGGTTGCCAGGTATTCCAAGTACCGTCGCTTTTCGGTCGATGTCCGGATTCGGAATTGATTTCGCTGGTTCAAAAAGTTCAAAGGTTCGTTACATCCGTTTATCCCAAGCAAAACAACTTCCCGTCCTGCGATCCGATGACGAGCCGGCCTGACGCCAGCGCCGGAGATGCCGACAGCGGGCCGCCCGCCTCGAACTGGAACACGCTCTTGCCTGTCGCGACGTCGAGCACGTAGAGCTTCCCGTCGTTCGAGCCGACGTACGCGAGCCCCCCGGCGACGACGGGCGAGGAGTCGACGCGCGCGCCGGTCGCAAACGTCCAGAGCGCCTTGCCTGTCTTGCGGTCGAGCGCGTGGACCATCTTGTCGCGTCCGCCGACGATGACGCGATCGCCGAGCACGGCCGCTGAGGAGTAGAACGGAAAGCTCCGCTCGGGGTGCTTGTAGCTCCAGACAATCTTCTTCGCCTTCAGATCGACGGCGAGCACGTCGTTCTCGTACGTGCCGTAGTACGCGCGGCCATCCACGAGGGCGGGCGAGGCGCCCGTGTACGCGCCGAACGGCATCTTGAGCACTTCGACGCCGTCCGTGATTCGGATACCGCGCAGGATCTCGTCGCATCCGGCAATGTAGGCGACTCCGTCGACGACTGCCGGCGTGGCGTGCACGTAGCCCTCGGTCTGGATTTTCCAGGCCAGCTTGCCGTCCTTCGCGCCAAGCGCGTACAGGTTCGAGTCTGTACGATCCGATCAGCACCTTGTCGCCCGAGACAACTGGCGACGACTTGATCTCCGTGCTGGTCTTGAACGTCCAGGACACCTGCCCCGTGGCGATCTGCACGGCGTGCAGGACGCCCGACAGATCGCCGATGTACACCAGCCCCCCGGCCACGGTTGGAGACGACTCGCCGATGCCGTCAGGCGATGCCTTGTACTTCCACTTCAGTTTGCCGTCGGCGAGATTGACGGCATGGAGCTCGCCGGTCTGGGAGCCGACGTACACCACGCCGTCGACTATCGCGGCGGAGGACTCGATGGAGTCGCCCGCCTCGTAGGTCCACAGCACTTTGAGCGTGCCCGGCAGCTTCGCGTCCGACGTGCCGAGGAGCGCGGGCGCGCCGCGGAACTGCGTCCAGCGATCGGCCGGAGCGGTTGGCGGTCCCTGAGCGGACAGCGCAGCCACCGTCACGAGAAGCGCGGCGAGTGTGACGGTTCTTCGTGCGCTCACTTGCTTCCGGCGGCGCCCGAGCTGGAGATCGCGAACAACTCGTTGCGGTTGACGATGAAGAGCGCGCCGTTGGCGGGGACGGGCGTGGAGTAGACCGAGCTCCCCATGTTGCTCTCGGCGACCACTTTCATCGTCTTGTCGGCGTTGAGGACGGTGACGTCGCCGTCTTCGTCTCCGAGATACACCTTGTCGCCGATGACGATTGGCGACCCCCAGATCGCGGCGAACATGTCGTGGGTCCAGAAGGGCTTGCCCGTCTTGACGTCCAGCGCGTGGAGGAAGCCGCTGAAATCCGAATAGAACAGGATGCCGTTGTAGATGGCCCCGGTCGAGACCGAACGCCTGATCTTGTCGTAGTGCCAGATCATGCCGCTCTTGGTGATGTCGCCGGTCTTCGTGGGGTCGATCGCGTAGAGATGTCCGACGCCCTCGCCGTGTTCGGGGTCCTGCCCGTTGGCGATGTAGACGACGTTCTCGTAGATGACCGGCGTGCTGATCACCTCGTTGCGCGTCTTCGGCCAGACCGAGTCCTTTGGGTTCAGGTCGAACTCCCAGAGCTTCTTGCCGGTCTTGGCCTCGAAACCGCGGACCCAGCCGTCGCCCTGGCCGATGACGACCTGCACCGTGTCGCCGATCTTGCCGACGGCGGGAGAGGACCACTGCCCGTGCAGGATCTTCTCGCCGGGCGATGCGTCTTCCCACACCAGCTTGCCGGTCGTCTTGTCGAGCGCGATGATCGCCGGCGATTTCGGCGACGGGACGTTCACGTGGCTTTCGTCCTGTCCGTTCGACGTGCTGACGTAGATCAGGTTTTCGTACACGACCGGCGAGGAGTTCGCCATGTTGTGCTGGAACACGCCGAGCTCGTCCATCATGTCGTAGCGCCAGATGATGTCGGCGTCGGTCTCGCGCGTCAGCTTCTCGGTCTTGAACGGGCCGTCGTTCTCGCCGTTGTCGCGGAATCCCTGAATGTCGACCGCCATGACTTCGCCGCGGTTCGAGACGTAGTAAGCGATCCCGTTCTCGACGAGCGGCGAGGAACAGATGCCCTGGAACGGCCAGTCGTTCGCGCGCCCCGCGGTCAGCTTGTCGTGGACGGCCTGCCACAGAAACGTACCGTCGGACTCCTTGAAGGCCATGAGGATGCCCTTGTCGCCCTTGACCGCCGGATCCCGCATCGCTTCGTTGTTGGTCCCAACGAGCACGACGCCGTTGGCGACAACGGGATTGCCGTAGGACTGCGAGCCGAGCTCGGCGACCCATTTGATGTTCGTCTTCTTCTTGATGTCCCAGCTCGTGGGCAGTCCCTTCATGGCCGAGACAAGGTTGCGATCGGCCGTTCCGCCCCACATCGGCCAGTCACCCTTGCCGGGATCCGACCGCGCGATGACCAGCGTGGTGACCGAGAGAAGGCCGGAAACGACGCCGAGAGCGACAGTGTGCTTGAACATCTTGGATATGGACATGATCGTGTGTGCTATCCCAGGTGCGAGCTGCGGGCCGCGAGCCGCGAGCCGCGAACCTACTTGTTCTTGTAGACCTTGATGTTGTCGTAGTACATCTCTGACCCCCCGCCGACACGCGACGGCGCATCCGCGTAGAGTCCCGGGCTTCCTTTGTGGCTGCCGATTGGATCGACGCGTTCGATCGTCCACGCCTGCGGTTCGGGCTGGCCCTTCTGCCACACCTTTCCACGTGCGCGCACCTTGCTGCCGTCGAGTGACTGCACTTCGAGCTTCATCGTGTACCAGACGTCCTTGTCGAACTTGAAGGGCGTGGTCACGGTGCGCTTGGTCTCCGGCTGCCAAGGCTGCAGCTCGACGCGCTGATGGTTGCCGAAAACAACGAGCTCGTAGCGGTTCGCGATGATGCCGATGTCGCCCATCAGCCGGCGGCGCTCCATTGCTCGAACATCGGCTTCGATTGTGTAGTTGCTCAACTCGGGCGAGCCGAAGAACGGACGGCACCGCTTGGCGAACGCGAAGTCGTTTTCCGCGAGCTTGACCAGCACCTTGTTGCCGTCGAGATCGCGCACGGCGAACTTGCTCGTGGCGTTCGCCCACTGCGGCGGCGGGACCTCGCGGCCGTCTTCGAAGTCGAAGCTCCAGGGAAGGTCGGGGATGACGCGAATGCGCGCCGTGCCGACGATCGTCCCGATCGTGGCCTTGACCAGGCCGGCCTGCGCCACCGCGGCGGCGTCGGCCGTGAACTTGCCGTCGGCGATCGTGCCTTTCAGGTTTTCCACGCTCCACGTGGCTGGTCCGGGCAACGCAATGGCGGCGCCAGCGGCGTCGAAGGCCCGTGCGGTCAGCGCGATCGCTTCGCCGGGCTTCAAGATGAGCTCGGTGGGCGTCACGAGCAGCGCGGCGGGAACTCCTGCGGGGAGCGCGCCCGCCGCGGGCTTGGCGCCACTGGCCGGATTGGCCGCCGCGCCCGCGGGCGCCATCTTCGGCCCGATCGCGTAGATGGCATTCATCGACACCACGTAGACCCGGCCGCGCGCCACAGCCGGCGCCGCGACGATCGGCTCCGGATTCTGCTCGCTGCCGAGCCAGTCCTGATCGAGAATCTCCGCGCGATCCGCCAGCGGACGGATGATGAAGAACTTGCCGTTCTCGGTTCCCACGTACAGCTTGCCGTCGGCAAGCACGGGCGACGATTTCTGAATCGTGCCGAGGTTCTGTTCCCACACGCGCGCGCCCGTCTTCGCGTCGTGCGCGAACAGGATGCCGCCGTTGTCGACGATGTAGATGCGCTGGCCATCGCTGACCGGCGAGGCATAGCCGGCCTGCACGCCGCGGACGAGCCACCGCGCGTCCTTGTCCGTCAGCGCGCCGGCCTTGTTCGCGGGCATCGCGGCGAGCATGCCCATCTCGCTCGTGCCGAGGTTCTCTTCACTGTGCGAGATGAGAAGATCGGGTCCGATCATCAACGCCGCCGTGTTCAGACCGCGCTGGCTCACGGGCCAGCTCCAGATTTTTTCGCCGGTGCCAATCTTGAGCGCGTGCATGGCGCCGTCGCTGCCGCCGGAGAAGAACGTGCGCGTGCCGTTGACGTCGCCGACGAACGGGTTGGCGTAGATGGTGTCGGTCGGCCGGCCTTCGGGCGAGCTGAACCAGTTGACGCGCCCCGTCATTTTGTCGAACGAGAGGTACCGGTGCGCGCCGCCGGCGTGTTGTCCCCAGCTGAACATCAGGCCGCTGACGATGAGCTGATCGCCGTCGATGATCGGAGAGGAGACGCGTCCGCCGTGGGTCGTCCACATGCCGAACTCCTCGGCGAGCGAGCGCTCCCACAGCAGTTTGCCGTCGCGCGACAGCGACATCAGGAGGCCGTTCCCGCTGAAGGCGAACACGTTGCCGCTGGCGGAATCGACCACGGGTGAAGCCCAGGCGATGCGGTGCGGCGGCACGTCGCTCGTGAAGAGGTTGTACTTGTACTCCCAGAGCAGCTTGCCCGTGTCGGCGTGGAAGCACATCAGGCGTTCCTGCATCAGCTCGCCTTCGCCCGAGGTGTTCTGCAGATAGAGGCGATCGCCGAAGACCACCGGTCCGGATCGGCCGCCGTAGGGGGCCTTCCACGCCAGGTTCGGCCCCGACGGCGTCCACGAGGACGGCAGCCCCGTTTCTGTCGAGACGCCAGTGCGAGCCGGGCCGCGCCAGTCGGGCCAGTCCGCGCCGCGCAGGAGCGCAGCCGCGTGGAATCAGCATCCCGACCGCAACGAGCAACTGAAGACGAAGACGAGTTGCTTTCATAAGTAAGTCCCTAGGATAGCCCGGATGGTCCGGGGACATT
The DNA here is from genome assembly GCA_963771395.1 of uncultured Acidobacteriota bacterium. Classification (GTDB taxonomy): domain Bacteria; phylum Acidobacteriota; class Vicinamibacteria; order Vicinamibacterales; family 2-12-FULL-66-21; genus DATBJJ01. The sequence continues at coordinate 399,361 of CAVYTY010000023.1, forward strand.
CAACCTGGACTGTCCGCGGTGACTTGTCCCGGCGGGTGTCCCCGGGGACACCCAAGATTGAGCGTCCCCGGCTTGTCCCTGACGATGGCCGTTTCGTACCAAGGGGACGGCCAGCCGGTGGCCGCAGCCTATAATCTGCTTTCTACGTTGCCTGCCCCGTATTCCGTTTCACGCGAGCCCTGGGAGCCGTTCGATGCTTGATGTCCGTGCGCTGACTGGTGTTTTGCTGACCCTGGCCATGGTTGGCGGCTCGTCCGCGAGGGCGGCCGCCGAAAACTGGCCCCAGTGGCGGGGGCCGGGAGGGCAGGGCGTATCCCAGGACACTCAGGTGCCCACCGAGTGGGCGTCCGACAAGAACGTCGTGTGGAAGGCTGAGCTTCCGGGGACAGGGATGTCCTCGCCGATTGTCTGGGGCGACCGCATCTACCTGACCGCAGTGATCGAAGGCGCCGTCGTGCCCGGGCAGCGGGCGGTCAAGCACCGCCAGGGCCAGGAACAGGACTGGATTCATCCCGACAGCGTCGCCGCCGACAAGCAGCACACGTTCAAGGTCGTGGCGCTCGACGCCAGGTCCGGCAAGATTCTCTGGGATCGCACCGCCTACGAGGGCACGGTCTTCGACGCGCGCCACCGCCGGAGCAGCTTCGCCGGGCCCACGCCGGTGACCGACGGCGCGATGGTCTTCGCGTACTTCGGTCCCGAAGGCCTCTACGCTTATGACCTCGAGGGTCACCTGGTCTGGAAGGCCGTCACGCCCTTTCCGACGCTCGGCCTCGGCACGGGCACTTCGCCGGTCCTCTATGAACACCTGGTGATCATCCAACGCGACGAGGACAACGGCGACCATTCAGCCCTCGTGGCCTACGACAAGAAGACCGGCAAGGAAGTCTGGAACACCAAACGAACAATCGAAATCAGCTGGAGCACGCCGGTGCTCGTCCAGAGCGGCGGCAAGACCGAGCTCGTCACGAACGGCAACGAGCTCATCATCGCCTACGATCCCGCAACGGGAAAGGAACTGTGGCGGACGACCGGCGTGCAGAGCAACGCCATTCACACGCCGCTTGCCGGCCACGGGCTCGTGATCCTGACGGCGGGCTATCCGGTCAAGAAAGTCATCGCCATTCGTCCGGGCGCAGTCGCAGACGGCCAGCGCGTGGCGTGGGAATACTCGAGGGGCACGGGCTACGTTCTCTCGAACATTCTCTACGGCGACTATCTCTATCTCTTCACCGACAACGGCATCGTGACCTGCCTCGATCCCAGAACGGGGACGGTCAAGTACAAAGGCGGACGGATTCCGGTGCCCGCTCGCTTCATGGGTTCGCCGGTCGCGTTCGGAGGATTCGTGGCGATGACGAGCGAAGAGGGCGATACCTACATGCTCAGAGCGGGCCCCACCCACGAAATCGTCCGTACGAACTCGATCCACGAGCCGGTGTATTCGTCGCCAGCGATTGCCGATGGACGGATCTACATCCGCTCCGACAAGCACCTGTTCGCGATTGGGAAGTGATTGCTGGCACGGGCCGACGGCTCCGGAGCAGCGAACCGCGAGCCGCGAGCCGCGAACCTACGGCTTCGCCTGCTTTTCGATCCTGCCGTACATGAGACCGCCCACGGGCCCGTGCTGCCACGTGCCAGCGTAGCGATCGCCGTGGAAGAGCACGCGGCACGTAAACGTGGCGAGCGTAGGAATCTCCCAGTCGGTCAGCGTCACGACCGGTGTGTCGTCGACCCACTTGACCGGGACGACGACCGGCAGCGTGACGTCGAACGAGCCGTGCCGCATGCGCACGTAGAACCGCCAGCGATCGTCGGCCACCTTCTCGACACTCGAAATGTCATATCGATCCTCTTCGGGCGCGCGGTTCGTGCGGCCCGAGACGGTGAAGTATCCGACTAGCGAGGAGCTGCGCATCTGCTCGCTGAACTGCCGTTCCAGATCCGTCAACGATGCGGTCGGAACGGTCGAGCCGAGGCCAAGGCGGCCGACCGCCCAGCCTCCGCCAAACATCAGAATCAGGAGCACCAGGAGCAGGCCGAACCGGAAGAATCGTCCGACGATGGCCATGGGCGTCAGTCCTCCCGCAGGAAGTGGGTACGAGGAGAACATTGCTGGTTGCTGTCCAAGAGCTCCTCACCACGGAGTGCGCAGAGCCCACAGAGAAAACAATTGGTGAGCCTGCGTTCTCTGCGCGCTCCGCGGTGAAAGGCTTTTGGACAGCAGGACCGGAGGACTCTCAGAAGGTCACTCCGGCGCGTAGCCCAAACGTGCGCGGAGCGCCGTTCTCGCCGATGAAACCCGATGGGGCGAGAGGACCGTATGCGAAGGCTACCGGGATGTACGTGGTGTTGAACGCATTGCGCACCCAGCCCTCGACAAAGAGGAGCTTGCCGCGAACTCCGCCCCGGAAATTGATCAGCGAGTACGCGTCCTGCCCCTCGAATTGGCATCGTCGTACTTGAACGCGCCCGAGAGCACCAGCGTCGGCGCGGCCGTAGGCGCTTGTCGCTGAATTGATCGCGCGGCCGTACTGCACGCCCAAGCTGGCGGTGTAGTCAGGCGTATTGGGGATGTCGTTGCCGGACACGTCGAGACCGACCGAGGCGCTGCCGTCTGCTGAAAGTCGCGTTGGTGTAGCCGAAGCTTCCGAAGACGTCGACGTCGGGCGCGGCCGGGCGGTGAGATCGAACTCGATGCCCTTGCTCGACGCGCCGCCCACGTTGGCGATGTAGATCTGGCCCGGGACGTTCAGATTCGGGACGTTGAGCTGCAGGTCGTTCCAGTCGATGAAGAAGACAGCGCTGTTGAGCGCGACGCGGCCGTTGGCCCACGAGCGACTTGAGGCCGCCTTCGACGTTCCAGGTGTTTTCCTCCCCGTAGGCCTCGCTGCCAGGCGGGGACGCGGGGTTGAAGCCGCCAGCCTTGTAGCCGCGCGACACTGTCGCGTAGACGTTGCACGAGGCTGCAGCCGGTAGGCGACCGCGAACTGCGGCGAGACCGTGCCGAAGCTGTCTTCGGCAACAACGACCGTCGGCGGTGCGATCGCCGGATCGAAGAACGTCTTGAGATCCGCGTTCTTGTTCTCGTAGTCCACGCGCAGGCCGGCGACGATATCCAGCTTCTCCTTGAGCGTTACGGTGCCCTGACCGAACACGCCGAGACCGAAGTCGTCCAGCTCCGACACCGGCGAATACTGGTTGACCGGAACTCCGACAAACGGCGAGAGCGAACGGCGCGAGCGTGTTCACCGCGTCCTGCTGGTAGCTCTGCGTGAACAGGAAGACTCCCGTCTGCCACTTGAGCGCGGCCGTGTCCGACAGCTTGGTCGGTGTGGTGGAGGCCAAGACGAACCTCCTGCGTGAACTGGAAGTCTTCTTCGGCGTTGTTGCGTGTGAGCCAGCGGAAGCGGCGAGTAGTCGAGATCGGTCGAATCTTCCGTCTTCCACTTCACGAACCCGGTCGTCGTCGACAGGCGCATGCGTCGCCCCGGTGCGCTCGGTGAGAATGGTCGTGCCGAAGATGTTGCGGTTGGTGAAGCCCTCGTAGTCGCGCGACGGAGTGGAAAGGGTTCTCGCGCAGCGCCGCCAGGTCGTTGAGCGCGTAGTCGCCGTCGCGCGCGCGCTCGCCGCTGACGATCACGCGCGCTTCCCACTGGCGCGCCGGCTTCCACAGCAGCTGCCCTTTTCCGCTGAACGCTCCGCGCGAATCGAGATCGTGGCCCGTGACGTCGTTGACGGTGAAGCCCTCTCGCTCGCCATAGCTGAACGCGGCGCTGGCGCTCAACGTGTCGGCGATGAGCGGAGCCCGACGCGTTGCCGCGGATGTCCCAGGAGGAAAAGTTGCCGAACGGCACCGACAGCTGACCCGTCCACTTGCCGGCACCGGGGCGGCGGCTCGTGACGTTGACGAGCCCGCCGAGCGTGTTGCGGCCGAAGAGCGCGCTCTGCGGCCCGCGCACGAACTCGATCTGTTCGATGTCGAGCAGCTCGACGCTCGACGAGTTCGAGTTCAGCTGAGGCACGCCGTCGAGGAAGGTCGTGACGGCGGGGTTCCCGGGGCTCGAACCGATCCCGCGGAACCGTGGATTGCTCAGTTTTCTGGCGGTGAACTCGGTGAAGATGACGTTCGGCGCAAAGATCGCCGCGTCGCTCACGATGCGGATGCCTGCGCGCTCGATGGTGTCGCCGAGACTGCGGTCACGCTGACCGGCAGCTTGCGCGCGTCCTCGGGCTCTTTCTGCGCGGTGACGTTCACTGCCGGCAAGGTCACGCGCACGGTCGGATCAGCAGGAGGTTGCGCGGGCGCCGTCTGTCCGGCAGCGGACAATCCGGCCAGAGGGCACACGACAGAAACACGAACATCACGATTCTCTTCATATCTCTCATTTGGGGTTATATGACGCTCGGACGGGGACTTCCGTTTCGGGGTTTCTCCAATCATATTGCAGGTGGGCGCGTTAGGTTCTGGCTCACGGCTCGAGGCTAGGAAAACCTCGAGCACACTGCGGTCCGAGAGTGTTTGTCAAGAGCCCAGTGAGAGCCAAGAGCCGATGTTGGACGTGACGAACCAGCATCGGCGCTAGGATGTGACCTGATTCGCCCCTGTCGAGTTCGCGTGAGCATTCCCGACATAAGATCCGTTCGTGAGCCCAAGATCAGTCGCCTTCGTCCTTCCGAGCGTTCTGCTGGCATCAGCCTGCGCCGTGAACCCGGCTCCCCAGCGTTCTGCTGCGCCGCCCTCGCCAATCGCTGAGGTCGCGGTCCGGAGTCACATGGAGTTCCTCGCGAGCGACGCGATGAACGGTCGAGGAAGCGGGACGCGCGACGAGTGGATTGCCGCGTCCTATCTCGGAGCCCAGATGCAGCAATGGGGGCTCGAGCCGCTCGGCGATTCCGGCGGCTTCGTGCAACAGGTCGAGATCGAGCGGCCCGAGACAGCCGCTCCGCCCACGCTTTCAGTCGAGGGAAAGAAGTACACGCACGGTCAGGAGATCCGGGTCCAGGCGCTCAGCGCGGCGCGCGTTTCCGGGGCGCTGCAGAAGTACAGTCCCGGCGCGCCAGTGAAGGCTGGCGCGGTGCTGCTGATGCCGGCGACGCCGCCGCCGGCCGCTCCGCCGACCTCAGAAGCCGACGCCGCCGGTCACGACGGGGGCGGTCATCGTGCTGACGCTCGAGAACCCCAACCTGCCCAAGCCCCGGCCGGTGCGAGGTTGCCGGCGACGCCTCCGCGGTTTGTCGGCGTCGAGAGTCCCGCGCCGAGACGACCCGACCATCGGTTGTGCTGAGCCAGGAAACGTACAGCGCGATGTCGGCGCTCGCCGAAGGGACGACCGTCGTGGTCGAAGCCGAAGTCAAGCCCGGACCGAAAACGCTGACCTGGAACGCCGTCGGTCGCCTGACGGGCAGCGATCCCGTCTCCGCCGCCGAAGTCATTCTCCTCTCCGCGCACCTCGATCATGTCGGCACGCGATCGGCCCAGAACGCAACCCCCGGTGGGGACACGATATTCAACGGCGCCGACGATGATGCGTCGGGATGTGTGGCGGTGCTGGAGCTGGCGCGGGCGATTGCGCTCGGACCGCGTCCCAAGCGCACGATTGTCTTCGCATTCTTCGGCAGCGAGGAATCGGGCGGGTTCGGCTCCCGCTTCTTCGCCGATCGCCCCGTCGTCCCGCTCGCGCAGATCGTGGCCAACCTGCAGTTCGAGATGATCGGACGGCCGGACGGCAAAGTGCCGCCGCACACCTTGTGGCTGACCGGCTACGAGCGCTCGACGCTCGGACCGGCGCTCGCCAAGCAGGGCGCGAAGATCGTGCAGGACCCGCACCCGGACCAGAGCTTCTTCACGCGGTCCGACAACATTCAGTTCGCCTACCGCGGCGTCATCGCGCACACGGTGTCGAGCTTCGGGCTGCACAAGGAGTATCACCAGCCGTCGGACGAGCTGAAGCTCATCGACTTCGCCCACATGACCGACTCGATCCGCTCGATGCTCGAGCCGATCCGATGGTTGGCGAACTCGGGATTCAGGCCGGAGTGGTTGCCGGGGATGAAGCCGTACTAGCCCTCGCGGCTTTCGTTGTCCAAAAGCTACTCACCGCGGAGGCCGCCGAGAACGCAGAGCACATGAATGTTGCAATTCTCTGCGGGCTCTGCGACTCTCGCGGTGAAAGGCTCGTGACAGCAGTGACGGATGTCACTGTCCGTGAACGGTCGACTCCGTCTTCATCCAATCCGACGCCGGATAGACGCGTAGATACCTCGCCCTGACGCCGGGAAGCGGGATGCGGATCGGGGCCAGCTGCGGATCGGCCAGCGTGGCTTCGAGAGCCATGCCCCCGGTCTTTCCGACCCACGACTCCGTCCACGTCTGACCATCTTCGGATGTTTCGATCCGCAGGCGCGCCGCGAGCTCGTCGTAGCGGCGCCGTAGGGGAAACGTGACCGCCGAGAGCAGACGAGGCTCACCGAGATCGAACTCGAGGAGGTACCTGCCGGCGTCGCGCACGGTCGCATGCGAGCGCCGGTCCGATCGGCGGTTCGCGCGGCGCCGGCTGCGCCGGCAGGAGAAACACCGATCCCGCGCCGCTGGCGCCGTGCCGCTGGATGCCTGGCAGACCTTCGACCATGTCCCTTGTAACTGCGGCTCTGATCGAACTCGATCGTTCACGATGATCACGAGCGGCCGCCGCCGTGCCAGATAGAAGAGGCCCGTCGAATCCAGCCGCGCGAGCGACAGCGACAGGATGTTGTAGTGCGGCGGAAAGTGGCCCGAGTAGCCGTTGACGAGCGGGCGGCCGTGAAAAATGGATCGATACATCGCCTGGACGCTGACATCGGTGCTGTCGACCGGCAACTCGATCACCGCCGCCTGTTGCGGACCAGGCAGAATCACTTTCCGGGGGGCGTGGCGACGGGGACGGCGCGTGTCATGCCGTCGACGAGAAGTCCGGCGATGACGGCAATCCCGGCGAGCGCGCGCCATCGGCCGCCCAGCGGCCGGCCCCGCGATCGGACGAAGACTGTCAGCTTCGACAGGTGCGCAACGGCGAGGCTCGCCGTCATCGCGAGGCACAAGGGTGCCGAGCATCGCGAAGCGCGACGACACGCGGAGGCCGTTGAAGCCCGGCAGCCACAGCAGCCAGCTGTAGGGACGGTACGGCGACGCGAGTATCCTGTCCGTGGCCGCCGGGCCCGAGCGCCAGCACCCACATGAGGAGGGTGGCCGCGGCATAGAAGAGGATTGGCGCGCGATCGGCCGCGAGCGGTCCGCGCGTCTTCCGCGGTTCTTGACGACCAGCAGGACCAGGCCGGCGAGCGCGAGCAGCACGACGGTCACGCCCGTGAAGAGATACTGCTCGTAGGTGTGAGCCGGACCTTCGCGCCAGAACTTCATGAGCGGCGCGGCGTGGAGGAACGACGCCGGCACGGCGCTGTAATCGCGGATTTCCGCCACCTTTCGCGTCAGCCCCAACATCTCGTGGACCTCGCGGTACTTCAGCAGGACCGGCAGCAGCGGCAGTGAGGCGACGACCCACGCGGCGACAATCGCCAGCCCGCGGCGTGGCGCCCTGCGCCAGTCGACGAACCACGCCAGCCACGCCACGACGAGCACCGGAAAGAACAAGAGGAAGTAGTTGTTCGACAGCGCCTGGATCAGCCACGCGCCGCCGAAGACCACGAGCCATCGTCTTGCGCCGGTGGACAGGTACGCGTGGAGGCCGAGGAGGGCGAGCGGCATCCACTGCGCGGACAGGACCTGAATGTGCGCGAGCTGGCTCGCGCGGTACGGTGCGAACCCGAAGGCGATGCCCGCGCAGATCCCCGCGAACGTGGAACCTGTGAGCCGCCGGCCGAGGAGGAACGCGAAGAACCCCGAGAGCGCGAAGGTGAGCAGGAAGCAGACGTTGTAGGCGGTGACAGGGTTCGCGCCTGCCCGTTGGAGTGGCGTTGCCACGAGGCCCAGACCGACCAGGTGTTCCGAGAGCGTCATGGCGCCGGACATCGGCCACATCATCGGCGCGTTCCACCACGCGTCGGTGAACGGCATCGCGTGCGCATTCCACCAGAGGATCCAGACGACGAGGAGCGGATCGCCGGCGTCGTGGGGAACGCGGGTGTTGAGGTAGGCCGCGACCGGCCATGTCCAGACGATCGCCAGCGCGCAGAAGCCGAGGAGCGCCCACAGAGGCTCGAGGCTCCGGGCTCCGGGCTCAGGCAGGCTCGTGCTGCTTTGCACGCTGCTAGCCTACCTTGAGCCCCGAACCGCTGAACCCTGAACCTTGTGAACCCGTGAACCTCGTGAACCCTTTGAACCCTTTGAACCTTGACCTTGAACCTGTCTATTGTCCCCGTCCCCCGCCCGTGCCCGCGGCCGCCGCCAGCGGGCGCGGCTTGGGCAAGGGCTTCCGCGGCAGCACCTGGTCCCGGTTCGCGGTGTGGTAGACGAACGACGCCACGATCACCGCGTTCTTCCGCATGTCCTCTTCCTGGATCCGCTCGTACAGGTCCATGTTCGAATGGTGCGTGCGCGTGCCGTACTCCACGGGATCCTGGATGAACTGGAAGCCGGGAAGGCCGACGGCGTCAAAGGCCTGGTGGTCGGTGCCGCCCGTGTCGCGGATGGTCAGCGTGTTCATGCCCAGGTTGTTGAAGGGCTTCATCCACGTGTCGAAGATCGGCGCGACGCCCTCGTTGCCCTGCAGGTAGACGCCGCGGATCGCGCCCGTGCCGTTGTCCACGTTGAAGTATCCCGGCGAGCTTCGCGTGCGCCGGCTTGACGGCCATCGTCGCGCGATCGGCGAACGTCTCGGTGACGTACTGGCGGGATCCGATGAGGCCCTGCTCTTCGCCGCCCCACAGACCGATGCGCACCGTGCGGCGCAGTGGCAGTCCGGATTGTTTGAGGATGCGCATGGCTTCCATCATGACCGCCGAGCCGGCAGCGTTGTCGGTCGCGCCCGTGCCCGCCTGCCAGGAGTCGAAGTGCGCTCCGAGCATGACGACCTCGTCGGCCTTGTCGGTTCCCGCGATTTCGCCCACCACATTGAAGGACATGGGGTCGTCGTAGAACGTGTTCTTGACCTCCATCTCGATCCGCACGGGCTGGTCTTTCTGGAGCGTGCGGAGAATCCGCCCATAGTGTTCGACGGCGATCGTCACGGCAGGCACCGTGGCTGGTGCGTTGACTTCGCGCGAGCCGCCGCCGCCGGTGAACACCGTGCCGCCGGTTCCGCGGCCGGGCGCGATGATCGCGAGCACGCCCTCGTCCTTGAGGAACTGGGTGCGGGTTTGCCCGAAGGCCTGCGCCCCTCCCCGGCCGCCGGGGAACCCCCCGCGTCCGCCGCGGCCGCCGCGGCCAACCGCGTCGGTCTCGCGCTCGAGATCGCGAAGCTGATCCTGCGTGTAGCGCTGGGCCTGCGGTTCGAAGAGCGCCGGGACGTTCGGCATCGCGGTCGACAGGAGGAACTTGCCTTTCAGCTTGCCCTTCCAGCTGGCGATGTCTTCCGGCGTATCGATCGTGGCAAAGACCGCGTCACCCGAGACGACGCCGTTGGTGCTCGACGTCCACGCCTGCGCGTAGCCGATGACCGGCAGGCTGCCGCCGGGGGTCGTCGCCATCATGTAGAACTTGTCGTTCGCCCAGCCGCGGCCGAACGGACCGAACGGCTGCAGCTTCACGTTGACGAGGCCCCAGGACGTCATCTCTTTGACCGCCCAGTCGCCCGCCTTCCGGAATCCCGGCGAGTTCGTCAGGCGCGGACCGTAGACGTCGGTCAGCCAGCTCATGATCTCCATCACCCTGGAGCGCTGGAACCCTTCTTCCTTGATCTTGTAGACCGCATTGAGGTCGACCCGTTCCGCCTGCTGTGCGGAGACGGGCAGGAATGTGACGGCGAGCGCAAATATGGCGCCGAGCGCCAGCGGCGATCGAGATCGGGCCCCGCGAACACTCAGAATTTCCCGCCGTTTGTTAAGAAAACTCATCGCACCTCCCAAGGGCATGACGATTGCGGCCATGCCCGTTACGAAAACTTGCCGGCGTCAGCATAAACGTGATGCGCGCCAGATTTCCAGTTACAAAACCGAGCGTTGCTCGACAGGCTCGTAACCCGGTGTGCTACCCCATGCAGACCAGGAATGCCCGGGAGCGCTGCGCCTTCAACCACTTGCAGTCGATTCCAGAAATCGTGTGCGGTGTGGTCCAACGGTTGCAACTCGCAAGCGCGGACCACCATGACAACCGTACCTGTTCCTGACGAACACCCGGAAGCACCTCTCTTCTGCGATGGCCTTGGCGAGCGAGTCGTCGCCGCGGACGGCGCGACCGGAGAGCTGCTCCAGATTCTTCGCATTCGCCCGGCGCTCACCGCGGTGCCGTCGTTCGAGTTCGCGCTGCGCGAACGCGCGGCGCGGCTGGCGAATTTCCGGCACGCTTACTACGCGCGCGTGCGACGCATCGACCGCGTCCAGGCACCGGGACCCGGCTTGTCGATCGTCTCGGATCACGTCGAGGGCACGCGGCTGTCCGACATGCTGCGCGTGGCCCACGAGCGGAACCTTCAGCTCGATATCAACGCCGCGCTCTGCCTGATTCGTCAGCTCGTGCCGGCCGTCGCGCTGCTGCACGAGAACGCGCGCGAAGTCGCGCACGGTCTCATTGCCCCCGAACGGCTCGTGGTGACGCCGCACGCGCGCCTGGTGATCGTCGAGCACGTGATGGCGGCCGCTGTCGAGCAGTTGCAGTTCAGCCGCGACCGCCTGTGGCAGGAATTCCGGATCGCGATGCCGCCGAGCGCCGGCCTGTCGCGCTTCGATCACCGCGCCGACGTCACCGGTGTGGGGCTCGTGGCGCTCGCGCTCGTGCTCGGCCGGCCGCTCCATACCGCCGAGTTCCCCAACCATCTTCCGACGCTGCTGAACGAAGCGCGCGAGCGCACGGCGCTCGGCGAAGAGCAGCCGCTCTCGCAGCCGCTGCGCGACTGGCTGGCGCGCGCGCTGCAGCTCGATACGCGCCGCGCGTTCGCCTCGGCGCCAGAAGCGCTGTCGGCGCTCGAGGAGATCGTCGCCGACGATTCGATGTACGTCGCGGCGCCGGTGTCGCTCGAGACGTTCCTGTCGCGCTACATCGCGTCACTCCTCGAGGCCGATCCGATTCCCGCGCCGCAGGCCAGCGCGTTCGTGCCGGCGGCGTCGCACGCTGCGACCTACGCCGTGCCGACCGGCGTCCAGCAGCCGGCGGTCGCTCCGGCGGCCAGTCACTCGGCGGCGTTCGAGGCTTTGCTGTCGCCGCCCGCAGCCCATGCCGTGCACTCCGCGCCTGCTGCGCCTGCCGCGCCTGCGCCACCCGCCGTCGCCGGCGCCTGCGGCCTCAATTCATGACACGTGGGCCGACGCCACTCCGGCGGCGGGCTCTGGGACCAAGGCGCGCGACATCACCGAGCTGATTGCCGCCGCCGACCTGAAAGTGAAGCCCGACCCTGCCGACGCGGCGCGTGTCGCTCTTCAACCCCGAAGCGCCGTTCAACGTCGCTGACGATGCGCCGTTCGGGATCGCCGAGGCCGCCCCGTTCTCCGTCATTCCGCCAAAGGCACAGGCGGCGACGGCGTCAAAGGCCATGAAGAAACGACAGCTGCCGCCGATCTCCAGAAAGGCCGTCCTCGTGGCGGCCGCGCTCGTCGTCATCGCAGGCGGCGGCGTGCTTGCCTCCCGCTACGTCACCAGGGGCGGCGTGGCCAACGCCGCGACAGGCACGCTCGTCGTGCAGTCGAATCCGCCGGGCGTGCAGGTGTTCGTCGACGGGAACGATCACGGCCAGACGCCGGCTCGGTTCTCGGTTCCGGTTGGCCCGCACATTCTCGAGCTGCGCGGGCGCGGCGTGCCGCGCGTCATCAACGTGAACGTCACCGCCGGGTCCGAGGTCTCGCAGTATCTCGAGTTCGCGAACACGCCCGAGACCGGCAGCCTGCGCGTCGAGTCGCAGCCCGCCGGCGCCAAGGTCCTCGTCGATGGCACCGATCGCGGCGTCGCGCCAGTCACCATTACCGACCTTCTGCCCGGCGACCACGAAGTCGTCCTGCAGACGCCCATCGCCTCCGCGCGTCACGTCGTGAGCGTCCAGGCAGGCGGGACGGCCTCGCTCGTCACGCCGGTGGCTTCGGCAGCGACGACGGCCGGACCCGTGTCCGGGTGGCTGATGGTCAAGGCGCCGTTCGCGCTCGAGATTCGTGAGGGCGGCACCCTCATCGGCACGACCGAGGCCGATCGGTTGATGCTGGCGTCGGGACGCCACGACATCGAACTGGTCAATGAAAAGCTGGGCTACCGCGTCACGCGCGTCGTGATGGTGATGCCAGGCAAAGTCGCAAACCTCGCGGTCGATCTGCCCAAGGGCGTCGTGAGTCTCAACGCGACGCCATGGGCCGAAGTCTGGATCGATGGCGCGCGCGTCGGCGAGACGCCGATCGGCAACCTCTCGATTCCGATCGGTTCGCATGAAGTGGTCTTCCGGCATCCGCAGTTCGGCGAGAAGCGCCACGCGATCTCGGTCACGATGTCGGCGCCGACACGGGTCAGTGTCGACATGAAATAACTGCGCGCTGGTTCAGCAGATTCAGAAGGTTCAGGAATTCGTCGGTTCAAGGGTTCAGCAGGTTCGCTCAAGGTTCACGGTTCACTCGTCGGTCAATTGAAGGGGCTGCAGTGCTGACGTTCTTGACGGCTTTGACGATCGTGATGGTGACGACGCTGGCGATGGTGTTGGTGAATGCGGAACCGCAGGCCGTGCCAGTCAGGCACGCGCGGCGGGGCGTTCGACTTCGGGTGACAAGGTAGTGGCCATGGAACGCATGACACGTCGATTCCCGACTGTGCTGCACGTACTCGGCTTGACCGTCGCGCTTGCGGCCGGTCTCGCCGCACCGGCTCTCGCGCAGGGTCCGCTGGATGTGGCGCGCGATCTGTACGCGTCGGCGCGCTACGACGAAGCGCTCGCGATGCTCAACGGCGTCAGGCAGCAGGAGAGCGCCAACCCGATCAATCTCCGGTCGATCGAGCAGTACCGCTCGCTCTGCCTGCTGGCGCTCGGACGCGGCGCCGAAGCCGAAGCGGCGATCGCCGTGGTCGTGGCCTCGGATCCGATGTATCTGCCGACCGAGACGGAGGCCTCGCCGCGCGTGCGCACCGCGTTCTCGGAAGTGCGCCAGCGCCAGCTGCCCGACATCGCGCGCACCCGCTATGTTTCGGCAAAGGCTTCATTCGATCGGAAGGACTATCCCGCCGCCGAACAGCAGTTCCGCGAGCTGCTTCGCCTCATCGACGACCCCGACATGGGCGGGCGGCTGGGCGACTTGCGCATGCTGGTGACGGGCTTTGTCGACCTCAGCGCGGCTGCCGCGCCACCGCCGGCACCCGAGCCCAAGCCCGAGCCCAAGCGCGAAGAGGCGCTGCCGGCTGCGCCGGCCCCGGTCCTGCCCGACCCGCAAAAGATCTACACCTCGGACGACGAGGGGGTCATCCCGTCCACGCCGATCCGGCAGGACGTGCCTCGCGTGCCGCAGCAGATCGCGCTTCAGACCCGCGACCGCGGCATCCTCGACGTGACGATCGACGAGCAGGGCCGCGTCATCTCTGCGACCATCCGACTGGGCTTGCACCCCATTTACGATTCGCAGATTCTCCTGGCCGCCAAGGAATGGCGGTATCAGCCGGCGACGCTCAACGGCCGGCCGGTGAAGTTCCGCAAAATCATCCAGATCACCGTCTCGAAGCGGTGATCTGACCAGGCGGGTTCCCGGTCCCCCGATGTCCGGGTGTACGTTACACTGCCCGGCGTATCGATGAACCGAGGACTCGCCAGGATCATCTCTGCGCCTGGCCGCACTCGTTCGCTTGAACGCGCGCGCTGCTGGCCGCCGGCTGCTCCGGTCAGCGCAGAACGACGCCACCGCCGCGCCGCGCGCGCGCGGATATCGTCCTGCCGGTCGAGACGCAAACGATTGAAGCCCTGGTTCCACGGCAGGCAACGCTCGAGACCATTCTCCGGCAGCACGAGCTTCCCGCCCCGCTCGTTCAGGCCGCGATCGAGTCGACGCGGGCGGTGTTCAACCCGCGCCACCTTCGAGCCGAACGGCCCTATCGCCTCGTGCTCTCGATCGACGGATTCCTGAAAGAGTTCGAGTACCAGATCGACGCGGACCGTTTCCTCCGCATCGTCAACCGCGACCGGTCCGCTCCCGAGAAGCTCGATGCCGAGGTCCTTCTCTACGAGAAGGAGACCAGCGTCGTGGCGATCCGCGGCCGGATTGACGGCGATCATTCGTCGCTCATCTCGGCGGTCGACGCGACCGGCGAGCGCGTCCAACTGGCGATCGCGATTGCGGAGCTCTTCAGCGGGCAGATCGACTTCGAGAACGACCTGCAGCCAGGCGATTCGTTCGAGGTGCTGTACGAGACGACGACATACCAGGGAGAGTTCGCCGGGTATGGCGCGATCCTCGCCGCGAGATTCACGAACGAAGGCAAGGAGCACCAGGCCTATCGCTGGGTGAACCCGGGGACCCGGAAAGCCGGATTCTACGACGAGCAGGGCCGCTCGCTCCGGCGGTTCGTGCTCGCCTCGCCGCTCCGGTTCACGCCACGCGTGACGTCGGGGTTCTCTCGCCGGCGCCTGCACCCGGTCCACCACACCGTCAGGGCTCACCTCGGAGTCGACTACGCGGCGCCGACCGGCACTCCGGTGGTTGCGGTGGCGAGCGGCATCGTCGTATCAGCGGGATGGGCGGGCGGAGGGGGACGGCAGGTCCACATTCGTCATGCGAGCGGGTTCGAGAGCTATTACCTCCACCTGTCGGCGTTCGCGAAGGGGGTCAGCGCGGGCGCGCGCGTGGATCAGGGACAGCTCATCGGACGCGTCGGTTCGACGGGCACGGCCACGGGGCCGCACCTCGACTACCGGCTCAGAAAGAACGGCGTGTTCGTCGATCCGCGCCGGGAGCATGCGCGCCAGCCGCCCGGAGAGCCGATTCCCGCGATGTACCTCACCGACTTCAGCGTGGCCCGCGACGGAATGCTGCAGCAGTTCTCGACGACGCTCGCGAAGCGGGAGGCGCCGCCGGCAGCCGACGGCCTCAAGGAAAAACAGTAACCCATGGCGTCTCTTCATCCGTTCCGGGCCCTGCGCCCGGAGCCGCCTGCTGCGGCAGATGTGTCCTCCGTTCCCTACGATGTCGTGAGCGTGGACGAAGCGCGGCAGCTTGCGGCCGGCAACCCGCTCAGTTTTCTCCACGTCACCCGCTCCGAGATCGATTTGCCGCCGGGTACCGATCCGTACGCGAGCAGAGTCTACGAGCTGGCACGCCAGAATCTTGGCGCGCTCCGGACGAAGGCGCCGCTCGTCGTCGACGATTCGCCGTCGCTGTACTTCTACCGCCTGCGCATGGGGACGCACGAACAGACAGGCATCGCCGGGTGCTTTTCCGTCGACGAGTACGAACAGGACGTCATCAAGAAGCACGAGCGGACCAGGCGCGACAAGGAAGACGATCGCACCCGGCACATCGTCGAGCTGCGGGCGCAGACCGGCGTCGTCTTTTTGACCTATCGCGCGACGGCGAAGGTGGACGCGGAGACGGCGCGGGTGACGGCGGGGACACCGCTGTACGACTTCACCGCGCCGGACGGCGTGCAGCACACGGTGTGGCGGGCGGCGGCGGCCGAGACGCGCGCGGCGGTCGACGCCTTCGCCAGGATCCCGGCGCTCTATATCGCGGACGGTCATCATCGGGCGGCCAGTGCCGCCAGGGCGCGCGCGGCGCTTCAGACACAGGTCGGCGGAGGAGCGACGGACGCCGAGACGTTCATCGCGGTCGCGTTCCCCCACAACCAGATGCAGATCCTGCCGTACAACCGAACCGTCAAGGATCTATCCGGCCGATCGCCCGAGGCGTTCCTCGCCGAGGTCCGCGAGACATTCAGCGTCGCCGAAGGCCCGGCGACGCCGCGCCGCAAGGGCGAGGTGTCGATGTACCTGGCGGGCCGGTGGTACACCATCGATCTCTCGGGCGCCCGCCCCGAAGACGACTCCCGCGCGAGCGGTCTCGACGTCGCGCTGCTGCAGCGACAGGTGCTCGAGCAGATGCTGGGCATCGGCGACATCCGGACCGACAAGCGGATCGATTTCGTCGGCGGCGCGCGCGGGACCGAGGGTCTCGAGCAGGCCGTCAACTCGGGTAAGGCCGCAGTGGCGTTCTCGATGTACCCGGTGACGATTGAGGATCTGATGGCGATCTCCGATGCCGGCGGAATCATGCCGCCCAAGTCGACCTGGTTCGAGCCGAAGTTGAGGGATGGGTTGCTGGTGCATTTGATCTAGTCTGGCGGTTCGCTTCTCGCGGCTCGCAGCTCGCGCGAACTTCGAACGGACGAACCAGGAACCCGAGCCCTACGAGCAGCGAACCGCGAGCAGCGAACCGCGAGCAGCGAACCGCGAGCCGCGAAGCGAGCCGCCATGAAAGTCCTAGTCGCCGACAGCTTCGAGAAGAGTGGTCTGGAAGGCTTGACAGCCGCCGGATGCGAGGTCGTCTACGAGCCGGATGCCAAAGACGACCGGCTGACCGAGGCGGTGCGATCGACGGGCGCCGACGTGCTCGTTGTTCGGAGCACGAAGGTCACCTCGGCCGTGCTCGACGCGGGACGGCTGGCGCTCGTCGTGCGGGCCGGCGCGGGCTACAACACGATCGACGTGGCGGCGGCGTCGGAGCGGGGCATCTACGTCTCCAACTGCCCGGGCAAGAACGCGATTGCGGTCGCCGAGCTGACATTCGGGTTGATGCTGGCTCTCGACCGGCGCATTCCCGACAACGTCGCCGAGTTGCGCGCAGGGACGTGGAACAAGAAGGCCTTCTCGAAGGCGCGCGGCCTGCGCGGCCAGACGGCTCGGCGTGCTGGGCATCGGCAGCATCGCGCAGGAGGTCGTCAGGCGCGCCGCGGCGTTTGGTCTCGACGTGGTCGTCTGGAGCCGGCGCTTCGACGGGCGAGGACCGGCCGATGACCGAGCGAGGAGGCGCGAACGCTCGGACTCGAGGCGGAAGCACGCCTCATCCGGATCGAGCTGGCGCCGACGCCCGCTGCTGTCGCCGCGCGCGCCGACATCCTCAGCGTCCACCTTGCGTTCGGACCTGACACGAAGGGCCTCGTCAATCACGACGTGCTCGACACGGCTGAAGCCAGGCGCGATGTTCATCAACACCGCGCGCAGCGAGATTGTCGATCAGCGCGGCGCTCGCTCGCGGCCGTGCGCGACAAGGGACTTCGCGTCGGGCTCGACGTGTTTGCCAACGAGCCGGCGACGGCCACCGGCGCGCTCGAGGACGATCTGATCGCGTTCTCGAACGTGCTACGGTACGCACCACATCGGGGCGTCCACCGATCAGGCGCAGGAGGCGATCGCCGCTGAAACCGTTCGCATCGTGCGCAGCTTCAAGGACACGGGCAAGGTCCCGAACGTCGTCAATCTGGCGTCGCGGACGCCGGCGACCCACATGCTGGTCGTCCGCCATCGCGACCGTCCGGGCGTCCTGGCCCACGTGTTCGACCATCTGCGCGAGGCCAACCTGAACGTGCAGGAGACCGAGAACATCGTCTTTGACGGCGCCGAGGCCGCAGTGGCCAGAATCAACTTGGACGGCCCGCCCGACGGCGGCATTGTGCGACAAGATAAGAGGCGGCAACACCGACGTCCTCGATCTGCAGGTGGTCACGCTCTGAACCCACTTTCACGCTTGCCGCAGCTGCCACGGAATCATCGCGAAGAGCGCGAAGCTCGCGACGGCCACGAAGGGCAAGAGATGGAGTTCTTCGCGCTCTTCGGGGCTTCGCGATCTTCGCATGAATCCGTGACATGTGAAAAGATTGGTAGCTATCACTACTTGTTCAAGCCATTCCACATCTTTCGACCATCATCCAATCCAATGACGACTACGAATCGCATCTTCAATTTCTCCGCCGGTCCGGCAGTGCTCCCCGTCGAGGTTCTCGAGGAGGCACAGCGAGATCTGATCGCCCTTCCGGGCGTCGGCATGTCGATCCTCGAGATCAGCCATCGCTCGAAGCCGTTCGACGATGTCATCGAAGGGTGCGAGGCCGACCTGCGCGCGCTGGCAGGGATTCCGGCGAACTATCACGTCCTCTTTCTTCAGGGAGGGGCGAGCCTCCAGTTTTCGATGGTGCCGATGAACATCCTGCCGCCGGGCGGCTCGGCAGACTACATCGTCACGGGCTCGTGGTCGGAGAAAGCCGTGAAGGAGGCGAAGCGCGTGGGCGGGGTCAAGATCGCCGCGTCAACCGCGTCGGAGAAGTTCGCGCGCGTGCCGAAGCAGAGCGAGCTGACGCTGGACCCTGCCGCCGCGTACGTCCACTACACGACGAACAACACCATCTTCGGGACCGAATGGCACGTCCGTGCCGGATGTCGGCGGCGTGCCGCTCGTTGCGGACACGTCGTCCGACATGTTCAGCCGTCCGATCGACGTCGGAAAGTATCGGGCTCATCTACGCGGGCGCGCAGAAGAACCTCGGGCCCTCGGGGTTGACGCTCGTGATCATCCGCGATGATCTGGTGTCGCGCACGCCGGCGTCGCTCGCGACCATGCTGCAGTACGGCGTGCACGTCGAGAACAAGTCGATGTACAACACGCCGCCAGTGTTCGGTGTCTACATCATGCGGCTCGTGTTGAAGTGGCTCTTGAAGTCGGGCGGCCTCGCGGCGATCGATGCCCGCAACGCGCGCAAGGCGGACAAGTTGTACGCGGAGATCGATCGCACGGGCTACTACCGCGGTCACGCGCACAAAGACAGCCGCTCGCGCATGAACGTGACGTTCCGCCTCCCCAGCGAAGACCTCGAGAAGAAGTTCGCGAAGGAAGCGACCGCGGCCGGCCTCGACGGCCTCAAGGGGCACCGGTCGGTCGGCGGGATCAGGGCGTCGATTTACAACGCCTTCCCCGAAGCCGGTATCGATGCCCTCGTCGTGTTCATGAAGGAATTCGAACGGGTTAACGGCTGAGGTGTCGGTCGGTTCGTTCGAGCCGTTTTTGACGAGTCATAAGTCTTGGCGTTGAGTCGTTTACGGGAGGTACAGAAGTCTTACATTCGGTCGGCTCGTCCCCTGCTACTGTGGTCATGGCACCCCCATCGGAGGAGGCTCGTTGACCACTTCAGTACAGACCAGCCGGCCGGCGTATTCGCCGCGCACGCTCAACATCGTCACCGCGTTTTTCATGGTGGCGTTTCACATCCTTGCCGTGGCCGCGTTCTTCTTCTTCAGTTGGACGAACCTGCTCGTGGCGGTCGTGCTGCACTGGATGGCGGTCGGCCTCGGGATAAGCCTCGGCTACCACCGGCTGCACACGCATCGTGGCTACAAGACATCGAAGGCCTTCGAGTATTTCCTGGCCGTCTGCGGGACGTTGACGCTCGAGGGCGGGCCGATTTTCTGGGTCTCGACGCACCGCGTACACCACCAGCACTCCGACCACGAAGGCGATCCGCATTCGCCGAATGATGGCGGGTTCTGGGCGCACATGGGGTGGATCCTCTTCGGGGAGACGCACCACAACAACACCGAGCTGATGGCGAAGTACGCGCCGGATCTCGCCGCTGACCCGTTCTATCGCTGGCTCAACAGCTATCACTACGTCCCCCTCACGCTGCTGGGCTTCATCCTGCTCGCCGTCGGCGGCTGGCCGATGGTGCTGTGGGGCATTTTCCTCAGGGTCGTGGTCGGCCTGCATGGCACGTGGCTGGTGAACTCGGCGACGCACATGTGGGGCACCCGACGCTTCGCGACACGCGACGACTCGCGCAACAGCTGGTGGGTCGCGCTCCTGACCTTTGGTGAGGGCTGGCACAACAATCACCACGCCCACCCCGTTTCCGCGCGTCACGGCCTCGCCTGGTACGAGTTCGACATCAGCTGGATCACGCTGAAGGCCTTGAACGCCGTGGGCGTCGTGCGCGACCTCAAGGTAGCCAAAATAGCGGCGCAGTTGCCGCGAGAAGAGGCCGCTTAGCAATGCTGAATGCTGAATGCTGAGTGCTGAAGGAAAGTTAGAAGAGGGAAGGGGGAAGGTAATTCTGAAGTGGGCAATTGCCCACTTCAACATTGCCTTCCCCCTTTCGCATTCCGCCTTCAATTCAGCATTCAGCATTCAGCATTCAGCATTATCCTGATCCCATGATCAGCGGCCGGCGTCGGTCGGTCATCTTCTTCACCGTCCTCGGCATCTGCCTCGTGGCGCTGGCCGTCACGCTCAACATCAGTTGGGTCGTGCTCAACTGGTACCGCGTCGCGCTGGTCGTGCTCGGCCTCGTCCTCTTCATCCCCATCATCGCCGGCATGGTGCTGAACACGATCTTCCTGGTCCGGGAGATTCGCCGCAACGAGCAGCACGATTCGTTCATCAACGCGGTGACCCACGAGCTCAAGACCCCGGTCGCGTCGATTCGGCTCTATCTGCAAACGCTGCAGAGCCGCGAGCTCGACGAAGAGAAGCGCCGCGAGTTCTATCGCATCATGCTCGAGGACAGCGATCGGCTGCTGCAGACGATCGAGCAGGTCCTCCAGGCCGGCAGCTCCGGATCCCGCTGGCGCCGCATTTCGCGCACCCGCCTCGACCTCGGGGAGCTCTCGAAGGACTGCGTCGAGCTCGCGCGGAGACGGTTTCACCTCACGACTGATGCGCTGGCCTACGACCAGCGCGTGCCCTCCGGCGCGTGCCTCGTGATGGGGGACTCCGACGAGCTGAAGGCGGCGATCTGGAACCTGATCGACAACGCGATCAAGTACTCCTCCGGAGAGGTTCGCGTGCGCGTGGTGCTCGAGGCGGTCGACGGAGAGCGCCTGGCGATCAAGGTCAGCGACCACGGCGTCGGGATTTCGCCAGTCGAGCTCAAGCGCATCTTCCGCCGGTTCTATCGCATCCCGGCGAGCCTGGCGATCCGCGCGAAGGGCAGCGGTCTTGGCCTGTTCATCGTGCGGTCGGTCGCCAAGAAACACGGCGGGCGCGCGTTTGCCGAGAGCGATGGCCAGGGCCACGGAAGTACCTTCACGCTGCTCCTGCCGAGGGCGACCGAAGCGTGACCGCGTCGCCCGAGCGCGTGCTCATCGTCGAGGACGAGCAGCACCTTGCCGAGGGGCTGCGCTTCAACCTCGAGGCTGAAGGCTTCGCCGTCGAGGTCGTCGACACCGGCGAAGCGGCGCTCGAGCGCCTGCTGGGCCGGTCAGGACCGCCGGTTCGACCTGGTCGTGCTGGACGTGATGCTGCCCGGCAAGGACGGCTTCGCCGTAGTGACCGAGCTGCGCGCCGCCAAGCAGTTCGTTCCGGTCCTGATGCTGACGGCGCGCGGCCGTCCCGAAGACGTGCTGAACGGGTTTGCCGCCGGCGCCGACGACTATCTGCCCAAGCCGACCGAGCTCGCGATTCTTCTGGCCCGGGTCGGTGGATTGCTGCGCCGTTCCCACTGGCAGCGCCAGGCGACGGATCGATACACATTTGCCGGGCGGACCATCGACTTCGCGACCCTCGAGCTGCGAGTGGGCGAGCGCGCGTTCCCGCTCACGCTCATGGAAGCCAACCTGCTGCGCTACCTCATCACGCATGCCGGCAACGCCGTCTCGCGCAAGGCCATGCTCGAAGACGTCTGGGGTCTGCGCGAGGATACCGATACCCGCGCGATCGACAACTTCATCGTCCGGCTGCAGGCGCTACATCGAGCAGGATCCGTCCAAGCCGAAACACCTGCTGACCGTGCGCGGGGTGGGGTATCGGTTCGTGGCCGAGCCGGGGACTTCACGCAGTAGCTAGTGACTGTTAGGATCACGGAAAGCATCGCGAAGGGCGCGAAGCTCGCGAAGTTCGCGAAGACCGCATTGTCTTCCTGCTTCGTGATCTTGGCGGTCTTCGCGCGCTTCGCGATGGTTTCCTTGATCGCCCTTCTCAGGAACGCGCCCCGTAGTTGCCGCGGCGCCGTCTGCGCCGGCGGCGGCGCCTGAAGGCTGCGTCAGCGGGGGGCGGTCCGGATGTTGCGCCGTTCGGTCTGGGGGGCTGTGGGTCCGCATTGCGCCTTGAGCTCGCGCCAGTGCGCGACCACGTCTGGACGATCGCCGTGGACCTCGAGCCAGGTGAGCGCTTCGTCGAGGATGGCGCGGTGCAGCAGGCCCCGCTGCGCGCGCACCGGCGCCTCGATGTCGAGGAGCTTCGGCTGGATGGCGATGATCTGCTGCAGGCGCTCGACGTCCCGGCGGGCAATCGGCAGCATGCCGAGCTCGACCTTGCGCTCGAGCGCGTCGGCGGAAAAGCGCTGACGGCGAATCAGGCCCATCGGATGGAGCAGGGTCCCCGCCAGGATCGCATTGGTCAGCGACTCCGGCGCCGCGGCGAACCGGTTGCGATAGCGATCGAGCGCGGCGATCGAACGCCAGACCGCATCGGTGCGCCGCGGCGAGCTCCGAGGTGATTTCCTTCATCAGCCCGGTGGCGCGCAGCTGGCGCATCGCCTCTTCGGCGTGGCCCGATCGCAGAATCTTGTAGAACTCTTCCATCAGGCGCGCCGGCGCGCTCCGCGCGATCTCGTGCCGGTGGACCTTGATCGCGTCGAGGATCGGCTCGTCGATCGTGAACTGCAGCCGCGCCGCGAGCACCACCGCGCGCAGCATGCGCACCGGGTCCTCGACGAACCGCACCGACGGGATCGCCGATGCAGCGGATGAGCCGGCGCTCCAGATCATCGAGCCCCCCGACGTAGTCGATGATCGCGAACGTGCCGATGTCGTAGAAGAGTGCGTTGACGGTGAAGTCGCGCCGGAATGCGTCCTCTTCCGGCGTGCCGTAGGTGTTGTCGCGGTGGATGAGACGCGATCGCTCCGCGTGATGCGCCGCGCGGTCGCCGTTGGTCGACGATTCGACGGCGATGTTGCCCGGCGCGGAGCCGACTGGCGGGAACGCCGCCGCCTCGATCTCCGGCGTCAGCTCGCCCGCCTCAACCAGCCGCCGGAACGTGGCGACTTCGATTGTCTTCGTCCCGAACTTTATGTGTGCGAGGCGGAACCGCCGTCCGATGATCCAGCAGTTGCGAAAGAGCTTCTTGACCTGATGCGGGTGGGCGGACGTGCCGATGTCGAAGTCCTTGGGCCGCCGTCCCAGGAGCAGGTCACGTACACTTCCGCCCACCAGGTAGGCGACGTAATTGTGCTCGTGGAGTTGATAGAGGACCTTGAGAGCACCGGAATCGATGTCTCTGCGCGAAATCGTGTGCGCGGCCCGCGGAACGATGGTCGGCTCCACCATCGCTTTCGGATTATAGCACCTTCGCCGGATGAGAGCGATTAAGTCACTGAATATTATGGGGTTAGGGCAGACTCTCGGCTGTGCTACCATCCCACCATGCGCCCGTACGTCGTGGCCCTTCTGCTGCTGACGATCGCCGGGCCGGTCCTTGCGGCAGACCCACTCATCGAAGCCCGGCGGCTCTACAACCTGGGACAGTACGAAACGGCTGAGCGGCTCGCGCGCGAAGCGGCCGCGATTCCGGCCCGCACCGACGCCGCCCGGGTGGTCCTCGGGCGGATTCAACTCGAGCGATATCGCCAGTCCGCCGACCCACGCGATCTGACGATGGCGCGGGAGTCGCTGCGCCTGGTCGATACGGCGCCGCTCGAGGCCACCGAGCGCGTCGAATTGACGATCGGCCTCGCCGAGATCCTCTACTTCGAAGACCGGTTTGGGGCCGCGGCAGACTTGTTCGAGTCGGTGCGTCAGCGCTCGTCGCTGCTCGGCCCGCCCGCGTACGAGCGGGTGCTGGACTGGTGGGCGACTTCGGTCGACAAACAGGCTCAGACCCGCCAGCCGGACGAGCGTCCAGCGATCTATGCACGGATTCTGGACCGCATGAACGAAGAGATTGTCGAGTACCCAGGGTCGACGGCGGCAGGTTACTGGCTGGCCGCCGCGGCCAGGGCCAGCGGCGATTTCGAGCGGGCCTGGCACGCAGCCCTGGCGGGCTGGCTCCGCGCGACGCTCGCCGAAGACCGCGGCGCCTCACTACGCGCCGACCTCGATCGGCTCGTGAACCTGGCCATCATCCCCGAACGCGCGGCGAAGCTCGCCAAGGGCGACGCGAAAGAGGCCCAGACCGCGATGAGCGCCGAGTGGGACGCCTACAAGAAGTCGTGGAGCAGGTAAAACCACGCCTCATCGCCGACATCACGAGCCCGATCAACGGACGTGTTCGCCTGATTCGTGAGGGTGCTCTCAGCCTTCTTCCTTGGCCTCTTTCCAGTTCTCCCCGATCCCCACATCGACCTCGAGCGGAACGTTCAACGTGACCGCCTGCGCCATCAGCTCGCGGACGGCTGCCGCCGTTTCCTCGGCGGCCTCCTTCGGCGTCTCGAAGAGGAGCTCGTCGTGCACGGTCAGGATCATGCGCGCGCGTCCGCCGGCGACGCGGCCGAGCGCCGCATGGACGTCGATCATCGCGCGCTTGAGGATGTCCGCCGCCGTCCCCTGGATGGGAAAGTTCACCGCCTTGCGCTCGGCCTCGCCGCGCATCTGAAAGTTGCGCGTGTTGACGTCCGGCACGAGCCGACGCCGGCCGAACATCGTCTTGACGACGCCGGTTTCCCTGGCCTGGACGAGGATGCTCGTCGAGGAACGTCCTGACCGCCGTGAAGCCCGCAAAATACGCGTCGATGAACGCCTGCGCTTCCTGCCTGGATACACCGATGTCCTTGGCGAGCGTGAACGCCTGCTTTCCGTAGAGCAGCGCGTAGTTGATGATCTTCGCGCGGCGGCGAAGCTCGTGGGCGTTGAGGCCGCTCGCGGCGCCGAACACCTTGAGTGCCGTGCGGTCGTGGATGTCCTCGCCGTTGCGGAACGCGTCGACGAGCGTCTGCTCCCCGGCGAGGTGGGCGAGGACGCGCAGCTCGATCTGCGAGTAGTCGGCCGAGATGAGCACGTGGCCCGGCTCGGCCACGAATGCCCGCCGGATCTCCCGGCCGATGTCGGTCCGGATGGGGATGTTCTGGAGGTTGGGGTCGCTGCTGCTCAGGCGCCCGGTCGCGGCCACTGCCTGGTTGAAGCACGTGTGCACGCGGCCCGTGTCGGGATGAACGAGCGCCGGCAGCGCGTCGATGTAGGTGCCCTTCAGCTTCTGCAGGCTGCGCCACTCGAGAATGAGCTTGGGGAGCTCGTGCGTCAGCGCCAGCTCCTCGAGCACTTCGAACGCAGTCGATTGCGCCTTGGTCTTGGTCGTCCGCCGGATCGTCTCGGTGCGCATGCCGAGGCGATCGAAGAGAATCTCCGACAGCTTCTTGGGCGAGTTGATGTTGAACTCTTCGCCCGCGAGCTCGAAGATGGTCGCGGCGAGCCTTGACAGCTCCTGATCGACGCGCTCGGCCTGCGCCCCGAGCGCCGCCGTGTCGATCCGCACGCCGGCGCGCTCGATCGCCACGAGGACGGGGATGAGCGGCTGCTCGAGCCCGTCGTACACCCGCTGCAGCTCGTCTTTCTTCAGAAGATCCTGCAGCGTCGTCGAGAGCTGCAGCGCGAGGTCGGCACGCTCGCCGGCGTAGTCGAGCGCGCGTTCGACCGGGATGTCGGCGAACGAGATGGCCTTGGCGCCGCGCCCGCAGACGTCTTCTTCGCGTGAGCGCCTTGTAGCCGATGTGCTCGATCGCCAGATCCTCGAGCGGGTGCGAGTAGTTGGCCTCGAGCAGGTAGCTCGCGATCATCACGTCGGTGTCGAGACCGCGCGAGCGTGACGCCGTGCTGCGCGAGCACGATCGCATCGAACTTGAGGTCGTGCCCGACCTTCCCGACCGACTCATCTTCGAGGAGCGGTTTCAGCAGCGCGAGGGCAGCGTCGCGATCGACGCCCGGCCGCTCGGCGCCGTCCTCGCTGTCTCCGAGCGACGAGAAGAGGCCCTCGTCCGGCCGGGGCTGCGCCATCGGCACATAGCGGGCATGGTGCGGACCCGTCGAAAACGACAGGCCGACGATGCCGGCGCGCATCGCGGCGGGGGAGTCGGCAAGGACGCGCAGGCCGAACCGGCCCGCGCGCGTCAACTCTCCGGCGAGCGCGCGCAGCTCGTCGAGCGACTCCACCGTCGCGTAGTCCTTGCCGATGGTGTGCGGCGGTCGGCGCGAACTCGAGCACGAGCGAACGAAACCCGAGGCGCGTGAACAGCTCGAAGCACCGCTCGCGCGAGGCGCCGCGATACCGGACCGCGTCGGGGTCGAACGGCACGGGGACGTCGGTGCGGATTCGCGCCAGCTCGCGGCTCTGCCGGGCGTCCTCGGCGTGGTTCAGCAGGCCTTCCCGGTATCGCTTGTTGCTGACCTCGGAGGCATGCGCCAGCAGCTCCTCGACCGAGCCATAGGTCGGCGATCAGATCGCGCGCGCCCTTCTCGCCGATGCCGGGAACGCCCTTGATGTTGTCGATCGAGTCGCCCATCAGCGCCAGCACGTCCACGACCTGCGCCGGCGTGACGCCGAACTTCTCCTTCACGCTCGTCGGCGTCGAACCACGTGCCCTCTTCCTTCGGGTTGTAGACGGTGATGCCGTCGTGCACCAGCTGGAAGAAGTCCTTGTCGCCGGTGACGATGGCGACCTCGAACCCGGCTTCGACGGCCCGCTCGGCGAGCGTGCCGATCACGTCGTCGGCTTCGAAGCGCGCGAAGGTCAGAATCGGAACGCCGAGGGCTTCACACGCTTCGTGGACCCACGGAATCTGCTCGGCGAGATCCGGTGGCATCGGCGCGCGATTGGCCTTGTAGTCGGTCGCCATCTCGGAGCGGAAGGTCGGGCCGGCGAGGTCGAACGACGCGGCGATGTACTGCGGCGAATGATCGGCGATGAGCTTGCGCAGCATCGTCACGAAGATGTAGACCGCGTGGGTCGATTTGCCGGCGGGTCCGGTCAGGCCTCCGCCGCGCATCGCGTGATAGGCGCGATACATCTGCGAGCTGCCGTCGATCAGAAAAACGCGCGCGGGCGTGGACATCGGATCGGAGATGGGCGGGAAAAAGCCGCGAGAAAACGAGTATATCATTCGAGGAATGTCGTCGGCTCCGGCAAGCGCGCTCGTGTCCTCGGTCACGCCGATTCGCGTCGCCGCCGTTCTGGTGGCGTTGGTGTTGTCGGTCGTGGCCGCCGCGTGCGGTGGCGGGCTCTTCGGGAAGGTGTACGAGTACGAGGAGGATGTGTACGTCTCGCTCGACGGATCGGCGGAGTTGATCGTCAACGCGTCGATTCCGGCACTCGTCACGCTGCGCGGGATCGATCTGCCGCGTTGATTCTGCCGCGCGTCTCGATCCCGATCGGATTCGCGCCGCCTATCACGTCTCCTCTGACCGAGGTCACGCGCGTCAGCCGGCCCTGGCGGCGCTACGGGCGCCGCTTCGTGCAGGTGCGTCTTCGCGTAGCCGACATCCGCAAGTTGGGCGAGGTCGCGCCGTTTTCGTGGTCCACCTACGAGCTGGCCGAGAAGGACGGTCTGATGGTCTACCGTCAGACGATCGGGAAATCGGCGCTGCGGCCGGGCACGTTGCAGAACTTTGGATGGAGCGGAGGAGAGCTCGTGGCGTTCCGGCTCCACCTGCCGAGCAAGATCAGTCTACCACAACGCGCGCGACCTCGAGACCAACGAGACGAGCGACATCGCGCGCGGGAACATCCTGTCGTGGGAGCAGCACCTGACCGATCGTCTCGACGGACGGCCCATCTCGATCGAGGTGAGGATGGACCGTCAGTCGATTCTGTACCGCACGCTCTGGCTCTTTGCGGGGGCCTTCGCCGCGGCGGTCACCCTCATCGGCGCCCTCATCTGGCTGACGATTCGCAAGGGCGCGAAAGAGGGTGACGCGCGCGTAAGTCAATGGCTGCGCATCTCCGCGTCGGTGCGGAGGTCGTTCGTCACCGAGAACTCGCCGAAGCCGATCGCCAGCGACCGCGCCAGCATCGCGATCGACGTTGCTGTTCACGACGCCCAGTCAGCGTGACGTGTCCGCCTTCCACGATGATGTGAATCGGCGGGTTGGCCATGGCGCCGTATTGCCAGAAGGCCGAGTTGCCGTAGATGGCGCGGGCGATCCGCTCCCGCAACTGATCGTCGTAGATCGACACCGGCAACACGTCGATGCGGTTGAGCACTTCACGGACGCCCTCGATTTTTCCGGCTTTCTGGCGATGTCGTTCTTCTTGAACGGCATGGTGACCTTCCCCGTCAGCGTCACGACGCCGTTCTCGACCGTGCCGGACACGTAGTCGAATATCGTGAACTGGGGATAGCGCTCGATCTGATGCGAAATATCCAGGGCGATCCCCAGATCCCGGAATCCTGCGCCGCCGCACCCGTTGACGTCGCCGACCAGCACCAGCAGCGCCAGAATCACCGTGCCGAACCACTTGTCGTTCATTGGAGCTCCGACCTCCCGTCTTTGCCGCATCGCCTGCACCCTGGAGAGGCAAAGCCGATGCCAGCAGAAATGGCCGGAAAATGCGGAGAATACGGGCGGGGACGTGAAAAGGGGACAGTGGGGGGGACAGTCGACAGTCGGACGGTCGGCAGTCTCAGTCGTCAGTCACAGTCGTCAGTCCGAGTCTTCAGTCACGAGTCTGTCAGTCCGAGTCGTCAGTCCGAGTCGTCAGTCCGAGTCGTCAGTCCGAGTCGACAGTCCAGTCGTCAGTCCGAGTTGTCAGTCACGAGTCTGTCGGCACCAAGTCGTAGTCCACTCAGAGCCGGACGTGCCGCGACTCGGACAGTCCGAGCGGCTTGACGGCCGCGACTGAGCGACTCGGACTGCCGACTGCGGACTGCCGACTGGAACTGCCGACTGACGACTCGGACTGAGGACTGCGACTGCCGACTCGCCGATTGTCGACTGACGACTTGTGGCCTCACAGCAGCGAAATCGTCGCCACGCCGGCGACAATGAGCAGCAGCTGACGAAACGGCCCACCGCCGATGCCGCCGCGATGCAGGTCGGGGATGAGGTCGGCCATGGCGACGTAGAGGAAATTGCCGGCCGCGAACGACAGCACGTACGGGAGCACGTTGGGGATCCACTGCGACGCGACGAGCATGGCGATCGCACCGAGGATGCCGCCCAGGCCCGACAGCAGGTTCAGCGTGAACGCGCGCAGCTTGGAGTACCCGGCGCGCAGCAGTATCGCGACGTCTCCCACTTCCTGGGGAATCTCATGCGCGGCGACGGCGATCGCGGTCGTGATGCCGAGCGGCACCGAGGTAATCACCGCCGCCGCAATGACGGCGCCGTCGACGAACGTGTGGAACGCGTCCCCGATGATGACGAGCGATGCGGCGCTGCTCGTGTGGACCTCGCACTCGTGCGTGTCGTGGCAATGCCTCCACAACACGAGCTTTTCCAGCAGAAAGAACGCCAGCACGCCGACGAGCAGCGTCCCGAGCGCGTGCGCCGACGGGATCTGTTCGAGCGCCTCGGGGAGCAGCGCCAGCAGCGCCACGCCGAGCAGCGTGCCGACGGCGTAGCTGATCAGCCACGGTATGAGCTTGACGCGGAGGTGATCGCCGAGCAGCAGGAACGTCGATGCCGTCAGCAGGCCGCCGAGGCTGCCGAGCACGCTCAGCCCCACTGCGGTCGCATACATTTGCACCGGGCGATGATACTTCAGTCGTCTGAGCGACTGCGGCCGCGCCGAGCATCGCGACGCTCAGGGAACCGCGACGTATCCTTTGCGCGCGCGCACGAGGTGCCGGCCGTCACGCAGTTCGACGCGGATCGTGTGCCACTGGCCGTCCTTGCGCCCCTGCGAGGCATAACCCAGATAGTACTGCCGGCTCAGTTCGTCGGCGACGCTGCTCGTCGCGGGGTCGACGTCGCGCGCGTATCTGACGATCTCGGTCCGGCCGCCGCTCTCGTCGGTGATGTCGCGCAGCGCCGCCACGTTCAGGCGATCGTCGGGACGGCCGCGCGACGTATTGCTGCCGACCGGCGGCGGTCGGCGGCGATGCCGGCGGATAGCGGGGCGGTTGAGCCGGAGGGCTCGTGCGCCCGGGAATTGGAAAGGGCAGCGGCACCGGCATCCGCGGACCCTGCGGCGGCGGGTACATGGCGGCGGCGGTTGACCGCCCCAAGCTCGACGTGGCCAATCCTTGCGTATCGATCCCGATCGCGTACGCCAGCACTTCAGTCGACCGGATCATCGTCTTGATCTCGCGAATCGTGGCGCGGCTGTTCGTATCGTTCCCGTCCGAGATCACGACGATCGCCTTCTTCCGATGACGCCCGGTCTGCGCGAGCGGCACAGCCGACGCGACGGCGTCGTACAGCGACGTGGCGCCGCGAGGCCGGATCCGCGCCAGTCCGGTCGCGATCCGCTCGCGATCCGTCGTCCAGGTTTCGATGAGCTCGGGCTGATTGTCGAATCGATAGAGGAACACTTCGTCGTCTCGATCGAGCAACTGGAAGAGGAAACGATTGAGCGCCTGCCTCGCCGACACCCACTTCTCGCCCTCCATGCTGCCGCTCGTGTCGACGACGAGACCCAGGCTGACCGGCACGCGCTCGCTGTTGAAGTGCGTGATCTGTTGTTCCTGGCCGTCCTCGAGGAGGCGGAAGTCTTCCTTGCGCAAGCCAGAGACGAACCGGCCGTTGGCGTCGGTGACTGTTGCCGTGACGTTGATGAGCTCGACGCCGGTCTTGAAGCGGAAGACCTGCGAATCCGAGGCTCCTGACCCGCCGCCGTCACGCCGAGCGCCGCCCAGAACGTGGCCAGGACCGCCGAAAAGATCGCCGCGATCGCCGCTATCCTGCGCCGGCTCATGATGGTCCCCGGGGCGCGACTGGCACCGCGAGGCGGCCGCTGGCCATCGTCGCCGCCGTCCGCCGATCGACGTGACCGATCACTCGTCCATCTTCGCTCCGGAATCCGACGCGGTATCGCGCGACCGGAGCGGTGACGGGCACGTTGATCACGAACCCTGACTCATCGCCAGGGCGAAGCACAGTGAAGTCGAGCGCTGCGCGTCCGCTCGCCAGGAAGGTGCCGTCGGGACCAAAGAGGAGTGCTGTTGCGACTGACCTTCGACAGGACCGCCCCGTCGCGCGGGTTCTGCACGAGCCCTGTGATCGTGAGCGCGTTTGCCTCCTGCGATTGCTTGAGCGACAGCAGCTCGAGGAGGCCCGCTGTTTGCGCTGACGCCGCTCGAGCCTGCGCGCGGTCCGCAGTGTCGGCCGGTGTGGATCTCGATCGCAGCGCAATCGCGGAGACGGTCACGAGCAACACGATGGTCGCGGCGATGGCAAGACGTCCCGGCCATGCTGAGCGCCGGCTCTGGACGAACGAAGAGACGTTGGCCGTGAAGATCGTCGTGCGCGCCAGCGGCAGGTCGTCCGCCGGAGTGATTGGCGCGTGCCATGCGAGCTTCCACTGCACCGGCGGGCTGCTCCGCGCTGCCGCGTCCGCCATCTCTCTCAAGACAGCCACGCGCGCGGCGGATCGCCTGCGCTCGTCTCTCATCAGCTTGGCGAGGATGCCGCCGAAGACAAGGGTCATGGCCAGCGAGACGAGCGTGATGACGATGAGTACGGACTCCATACTGATTCAATCCTTCGCGTTTCAATTCCCGTGCTCGGGCCGCAGGCGCTTCCCCTACCGCAGCCTGAACTCCACGGCGACCTCGACGAGCACATCGACCGGCGTCCCGAATCGGCGGGCGGGCGCGAATCGCCACTGCCGGACCGCCTCCACCGCGCGCTGGTCGAGCCCTGCGCCCAGACCCTGAACGATGCGAACCGCACCGACACGGCCGTCGCTTCGGACGACGATCTCCAGCACCACGTCGCCCGAGAGGCTGCGCCGTCGCGCCTCTTCGGTGTAGTCGGGCTTGACCTCCTGGAGGATGGACGGCGCGGTGATTCCGCTGCCCGGGACGATAGGGCCCGCCTCCGGTCCCGCCTCCGTGCCGTCGCCGATGCCTGGACCGGTCCCTTCGCCGATGCCCCGCCCGCTGTCCGGTGCCAGCGCCCCCGCCGTCGCCGGCCCCCTGGCTGTTCGCCGCCGGTGCGGCGGGCGCGAGGATGCCTGCCTGCTCCTTGGGTTCAGCCGGCGCGCTCACGACGGGCGCCAGGACGGGCGGAATCGGGTCCGGCTTGGCCACGGGCGGCGGCGGTTCGACCGGCGTTCGACAGGGCGAGAGTTCCGGGACCGGCCTTGGCGGTTTCGGCGGTTCGGGGTCGGGCCGCCGGACGACACGCTCGACAGGCACCGGGCTTTTCAGCGCGCTCTTTCCCTTCAGGAGGGCGGGTCTCGGCGGGGACGGCTGACGCAGTCCGCCACCGCCTCCCCCGCCGCCTGGGCCCGGCTTGACCAGGAACACCAAGTCGAGCTGGCGTTCTGGCTCTCGGGCTCGACCGTGGCCTGACTTGTCACGCCCAGGGCCGTCAACAGCACGATTCCGAAGGCGGCATGCAGGAGGCCGGAGGCCGTCAGCGGTGCGCCGCGGCGTCGGGCGGATTTCGGGCGGACTGAAGAGCTGGCGCTCCGGAGCCGGTCCCGCCTGCAGGCCGCGTAGGAGAAGCACTGCGCGCACCGCTTCCGCGGTCTCGGTCAGTCCGCCGTCACGCGACGTGATGACTCCTGACGCCAGTCAGCGCGTCGGCGTCGCCGATCGAGGCTCCAGCGGCGCGGGCGATCTCGCCCGCCGTGAAGACGTCGTGAACGATCGGGTTGCGGCTGGCCATGGCTTTACTCGGCAACATGGGGCAAAAGACTTGCCGTCGATGAGAGGAAGGGAGGCCTCGAGTCCTCCAAGGTTTTTCGGCTTTTCGCATGCGACCTGTTGGGGTGGAGGCGCCGCTGATGTTCTCGTTGTGTGACAGCGATGGAGGACAATTCAGAGGCTGAAGGCCGGGATGCTGAAGGCTCAGAGGCAGAGGGGGACAGATACAGCTTGCATTCAGTTCGAACGTTTTCCGGCCTCGGCCTTCAAGCTATGCTATGCAGCTATGGCTCAGCAGGTGATAGTCACGGGGGCGACGAGTGGGATTGGGCGGGCGGCAGCTCTGCGGTTTGCGCGGGCCGGGGCGTCGGTCCTCGTCGGTTGGCCGGGACGAGAGCGCGTTGGCGGAGGTCGCCTAGTGAAATAGCGAGCGAGGGGGGACAGGCGGCTGTTCTTCAGGCCGACGTGACCGACGCCTCGGCGCCCGAGCCGGATCGTGGCCGCGGCGCTCGACCGGTTTGGCGGGTTGACGACGGTGGTGAACGCCGCCGGGATCATCGGATCAGGCTCGGTCGAGTCGACGACAGACGATGAATGGGACACGAATGATGGACATCAACGCGCGCGCGCCGTTCCGGCTGATGCGAGCGGCGGTGCCGGCGCTGACGGCCACTCGAGGCGCGATCGTCAATGTTTCGAGCGTGACCGGCCTCAGGGCGTTTCCCGGCGTGCTGGCCTATTGCGTGAGCAAGGCCGCCATCGACCAGCTGACGCGTTGTGCGGCCCTCGAGCTCGCGCCCAAAGGCGTGCGGGTCAACGCCGTCAACCCGGGAGTGGTCGTTTCGAACCTTCACCGGCGCGGCGGGATGAACGAGGAGAACTACGCGAAGTTCCTCGAGCGCTCGCGCGAGACCCACCCGCTCGGCCGTCCGGGCGAGGCGACCGAGATCGCCGACCTGATCTTTTTCCTGGCGTCAGACGCGGCCGGCTGGATCACCGGTGAGACGATTTCGATAGACGGGGGTCGCCATCTGACATGCGCGCGCTGAACTTCGGGGACACTCAACCTTGAGTGTCCCCGGGGACTGTCCCGGTTGAGTGTCCCCGAGCTCAGCTGTTCTTCTTGAGCGCTTCGATGAAGCGGAGACCGTCTCGTTCGGCCAGCATGCGGACGGCCACGAATCCCTGACCCTTCAGGATCTCCATCACCTCGCCGGGATCGTCGGCTGCAGAATGTCGTCTGCCCGCCAAAAAGCCCCGCGATCCCGCTCCGCGCCAGCGTGTCGATGAGCCATGCGCGCCCGCCGGGACGCAACACACGCGCCGCCTCCTGGGCGGCCATCGCCCGAGACGGCGACTCGCCTGCGCCCAGGACGTTTCGGAGCACGACGAGATCGAACGAGTCGCGATCGAACGGCTGCGCGGACGGCGCCGCCGATGATGTCTCGACGAGCACGCCTTCTCTGAGTGCGACGCGGCCAGCTTCGGTCGCCACGTCGGGCGACTCATCCACCGCGCAGGTACGTCCGGACAGGCCGGCTTTGGCTGCGAGCTCCGCAATCAAGTGCGGGTCGCTGCACCCGATCACCAGCACGCGATCGCCTAGCTTGACGCCGGTCATGCTGATGCTGAGCGGGTCGAGTGCGGGGGGTCTGAACCACTTGTTGAACATCGTCGTGAATGTGCCTCACGTCGAAGGGTGCCTTCAGGGTCCCGGCCCGTGGTCCAGGACGTCAAGAACTTGATATATAGTTCCAAATCGTGAAAAATTCGCCAAAAATCGCAGAACCTGCAGGGAAACTGGGCATTCTTCTCGTCGGGATAGGGGCTGTCAGCACCACGACCATCGCCGGCGTTCTTGCTATCCGGAGGGGTCTCGCCAAGCCAATCGGCTCACTGACGCAGATGGGAACGGTCAGGCTCGGCAAACGTACCGAAGGCCGCTCCCCGCTCATCAAGGACTTCGTTCCGCTCGCCCCGCTCGACGATGTCGTGTTTGGCGGGTGGGACATCTTCGAAGACAACTCCTACGAGGCGGCGAAGACGGCCGGGGTGCTCGAGCCGGCGCTGCTCGATCAGATCCGCCCCGAGCTCGAGCAGATTCGTCCGATGTCGGCTGTGTTCGACCGCCGCTACGTGAAGCGACTCGATGGGCCCAACGTGAAGAAGGGCGCGAACAAGCGCGAGATGGCGGACCAGCTGCGCGAGGACATGCGTCGATTCAAGCAGGAGCACGGTCTCGAGCGCCTGGTGATGATCTGGTGCGGCAGCACCGAGGTCTACCTCACGGAAAGCGCCGTGCACGCGAGCGTTGCAGCGTTCGAAAAGGGCCTCGAGGAGAGCGATCCCGCGATCCCCTCGAGCATGATCTATGCGTACGCAGCAATAAAAGAAGGCATTCCGTACGCGAATGCGGCGCCCAATCTCAGTGCTGATGTCCCTGCGCTCCTGGAGCTCGCCGCCAAGAGCGGCTCGCCGCTCGCCGGCAAGGATCTGAAGACCGGGCAGACGTGGATGAAAACGGTGGTCGCGCCGGGGATCAAGGCGAGGCTCCTCGGCGTCGAGGGATGGTATTCCACCAACATCCTCGGCAATCGGGACGGCGAGGTGCTCGACGACCCCGAATCGTTCAAGACCAAGGAAGAGAGCAAGAAGTCGGTGCTCGATTTCATCCTGCAGCCGAAACTCTATCCGGATCTTTACGAGAAGCTTTGCCACGTCGTCCGGATCAATTACTATCCTCCCCGGGGCGACAACAAAGAGGGTTGGGACAACATCGACCTGTTCGGGTGGCTGGGCTACAAGATGCAGCTCAAGATCAACTTCTTGTGCCGCGATAGTATTCTGGCCGCGCCGATCGTGCTTGACGTCGCTTTGTTCCTGGATCTGGCGAAGCGCACCGGGATGAGTGGGATCCAGGAATGGTTGTCGTTCTATTTCAAGAGCCCGATGGCCGCGCCAGGTCTATACCCTGAGCACGACCTGTTCATTCAGCTCATGAAGCTGAAGAACACGCTGCGGTATCTGCGCGGCGAGGAGCTCATTACTCACCTCGGTCGGGAGTACTACGACTGATGTCCGACAGACTGCAGCCAGCGCTCTGGGGTGGATTGTTCATCGGCGTGCTTTCGGCACTGCCGCTGGTCAGCGCCGGGAATTGCTGCTGCTGTCTGTGGGTGTTGATGGGCGGGGCTCTGTCGGCATATCTGCGCCAGCAGAACAATCCCTATCAGATCGATGCAGCCGAGGGGGCGATCGTCGGCCTGATGGCCGGGGCTCTTGGCGGCGTCGTCTACGCGCTTCTGTCGATCCCGTTGCAGATGTTGGCCGGGCCGATGCAGGCGGAGTGGATGGAGCGCGTCCTGTCGAGCAACCCGGACGTGACGCCGGAGATGCGCGACATGGTGGAGCGCCTGACGACGAGCTCGGGCGCGCATCTGGTCACCTCCATCGTGTCAATCGTGGTCTACTCGGTCTTCGGGCTCCTCGGCGGTCTCATTGGTGTCGCCATCTTCAAGAGGAACCTGCCGCCCCCCCCGCCTCCCGGGACGATCGACATCCCGTACTCGCCGGTTGTTCCTCCACCGCCGCCCCCGGCCATGGAGGGTTAGCGGCGGACGGCTCCGTCAGCGTCCGTCCGGGTTGGCTCGACCGCGGCAGCCCTACAGGTTCTTGCCTTCCGAACCGAGATTTACTTCAGTAAAAGTGTGCAGCCCGCGGGACGGTCAAGTTCCGGCACCGGGACTGCCCGTTGTGGTGATCCGCGTCGATCAGCGGTCCTGTTGATGGTGATCGGCGACAATCCGCGTACCGTTGGCCGGTGATCCGCCCTCGTCCGCGATCTTGTTCGGGGCCGTCGAGCCGACCGTTGATCACAGCAGCCATGTATGAATCTTTCTACGGTTTTCGCGAAAAACCCTTCAGTCTGACGCCCGATCCGCGCTTCTTCTATCGGAGCGCGTGTCACGCCAACGCGCTCGAGCTCGTGGAGCACGGCGGCCGGACCTCCAGGGGCCTGACCGTGATCACCGGGCCCGGCGGCACGGGAAAGACGACGACCTGCCGGACCATTCTCGAGTCCCTCGACCGGAGTGCGTTCACTTCGCTCGTGCTCAACCCGTACGTCTCAGAAGAGGACCTGTTCCGGCTGATTCTGCAGGACTTCGGCGTGATTTCGCGCGAAGAGATAAGACAGGGACGGCTGGACGGCGTGGGCGCGGGTGAACTGCTGCGCACGCTTGAAGAGTTCCTCGAGACGCTCACGTCGCTGGGCGCGAGGGCGCTCCTTATCGTCGACGAGGCGCAGACGCTGCCCGTGCGCGTGCTGGAACAGGTCGAACGGTTCTCGCGTCTGGCGCAGGAGGTGCCCCTGCAGGTGGTGCTCGTCGGGCAGTTGAGTCTGACCGACAACCTCCGCGCGCCCGATCTCCGGCCGCTCAATCAACGGGTGACGATCCGCTATCGGCTGCGGACACTGACCGTCCCGCGAAACGGCCTCGTACGTTCATCATCGCTTGCGCGTGGCGGGAGGCGACTCGTCGGTCATGTTCACGCCGAAGGCCCTGCAGCGGGTGCACCGCGCCACCGGGGGCAACCCGCGGCTCATCAATCTTGTGTGTGACCGCGCGCTGCTCGCGTCGTTCTCGGTCCACGAGACCCGAATCGAGCCCGACATCGTGGATCGAGCCGCGGTCGGACTGGGCCTGGAACCCGCGGGAGGCATGACCGGCTCAGTCCTGAGCTGGATGCGCCGCCGCGTGGCCGCTCTGTAACGGCGGGACTGGGGTCAGATCTCGATTTTCTCATCGGTGTGCGGATTCCGCTCACCCGATGAGAAAATCGAGATCTGACCCCCGGTCCCGCCGGTTTTGACTGCGCTGACGACGGTGATAGATCTGTAGTCGACTATGTCCGAGATTGATGCGCTCCTGAACGAACGTCGCAGTTTCGTCCCCTCTCCCGAGTGGCGTCAGTCCGCCAACATCGCCGATCCCGGGATCTACGACCGCGCGGCGGCGGACCTCGAGGGGTTCTGGGCCGGCTTCGCGCGCGAACTGGAGTGGATGCGGCCCTGGGACTCGGTCCTCGAGTGGCACTCTCCGCACGCGAAGTGGTTCCCCGGCGGGCAACTCAACATCAGCGCGAACTGCCTCGACCGCCACGTTCGCACCGCCCGCCGGAACAAAGCGGCGTTTGTCTGGGAAGGCGAGCCTGGCGACCGTCGTACCCTGACCTACTGGGACCTCTACCGTCAGGTTGTGCATTCGCCAACGTCCTCAAGTCCCTCGGTGTGAAACGCGGCGACCGCGTGGCGCTCTATCTTCCGCTCATTCCCGAGCTGGCGATCGCGATGCTGGCCTGCGCGCGGATGGGCGCCGTTCACAGCGTCGTCTTCGGGGGCTTCAGCTCCGAATCACTCCGCGATCGCATCAACGACTCGCAGTGCGTCCTTCTGGTGACGGCCGACGGCGGCTACCGTCGGGGGCAAATCGTGCCGCTCAAGCAGATGGCCGACGAGGCGCTCAAAGACACACCGTCCATTCGCAACGTCGTCATCGTGCAGCGGCAGGCGGGCGCGCCGTTCCCGATCGAGGTCCAGGAGGGCCGCGATCACTGGTATCACCGTCTGATGCAGCACGCCTCGCCAGTCTGCGAGGCGGAAGCGATGGACGCCGAGGACATGCTCTACATCCTCTACACGTCCGGCACGACGGGGAAACCGAAGGGCATCGTCCACACGACTGCCGGGTATCTCGTCGGCACCTACGCCACCACCAAGTGGGTGTTCGATCTCAAGGAGAACGACGTCTACTGGTGCACAGCCGACATCGGTTGGGTCACCGGCCACAGCTACGTCGTCTACGGTCCCCTCGCCAACGGCGCGACAGTCGTGATGTACGAGGGCGCCCCGGACTGGCCGCAGAAAGATCGCTTCTGGGATCTGATCGAGCGGCACGGCGTCACGATTTTCTACACGGCCCCCACGGCCATCCGCGCGTTCATGCGCTGGGGGACGGAGTGGCCCGAGAAGCGCGATCTGAGCACGCTGCGGCTCCTCGGTTCGGTTGGCGAACCGATCAACCCCGAAGCCTGGATGTGGTACCACGAGCACATCGGCCGCGAACGCTGTCCGATCGTCGACACCTGGTGGCAGACAGAGACCGGGATGATCATGATCACGCCGCTTCCGGGTCTGACGAGCACCAAACCAGGCTCCGCCACACGACCGTTCCCGGGCGTGGCCGCCGAAATCCGTGACGGGCAAGGCAAACGAGTCGAAACCGGCGGCGGCCTGCTGGCGCTCACCCGACCGTGGCCGGCGATGCTGCGCGGCATCTACGGCGATCCCGATCGCTTCGTCGAACAGGTACCTGGAGCCGTTGGGCCGACGGCACCTACTTCACCGGCGACGGTGCGCGGCGCGACGACGACGGGTTCTTCTGGCTGCTCGGTCGCGTGGACGACGTGCTGAACGTCGCCGGACACCGGCTCGGGACCATGGAAGTGGAGAGCGCACTGGTCGACCATCCCAAGGTCGCCGAAGCAGCCGTCGTGGGGCGTCCGCACGAGATCAAGGGTCAGGCGGTCACTGCTTTCGTGACCGTCAAGGAGGGCGTGAAGGCCACACCGATGCTCGCCGACGAGCTGAAGGAACACGTCGTCAAGAAGATCGGCGCGATTGCGAGGCCCGATCAGATCCTCTTCGCGGCGGACCTGCCGAAAACGCGATCGGGCAAAATCATGCGCCGGCTGTTGCGCGATATCGCCGAAGGCAAGACGCTCGGCGACACGACCACGCTGGCGGATCCCGCGGTTGTCGCGCGGCTCAAGACCGAATATGAAGAGAAGGAAGGCTAGCCACGTGTGAAGGCGTCGAGGAGGGCTGCTGACGACATGTCCGGAGTGACCGGCATCGAGCTCGGCCCGAATTACTGCGTGCTCGTCCGCGGCGGACGAGTCGCGTCGCACAGGTTCGTGTCGGCGGCCTCTGCGATCGAGCCAGCGGTGTGGCCTGACGACGCGCACGCTCTTGTGGAGAAGCTCGGCGAGGCCAGGGTGCGGCACGGCTTGTCCAGCCGCGCGCGGGTCGTGTCCTGGGACAGTGAAGCAAGGCTTGCGCCTCTCATCGAGGCCGGGTTCGAGATCGCCTCGGTGCACTCACCAGCGCAGGCGCTCGCCCGGGTCGTCCGCGCGCGCCAGGTCGACGCGCCAGGCGGACGAGCGGTCGCCGCGCTCTCGCTCAACAGTCACGGCGCCGCGATCGCGATCGTCGCCGGCACCGAGGTCATCTGCTCGCGCGTCTTCGAGTGGTCGCTCGGCACGCCTTTCACCGGCCAGCGTTCCGAGCTGCTCGATCGGTACCTCCTCGTTTCGCAGATTGCGCCCCAGCTCCAGCACGTCATCGATCTCGTCCGCCCTGTCAACGGCGTGACGGTCGCTTCCGTCGTTGTGTGCGGCAACCTGCCGAACCTGCGTTCGCTCGCGATGCTGCTCATCGAGGAGATGGACATCGAAGTGGAGACGCTGGACTCGACGGAGCTGCTCGATCCAAGCGTGACGCAAGCCACGTTCGATGACTCCGTTGCGTCGCTCCATCTCGCGGCGGCCGTCGCCTCGTCGGGCGAGAACCGGGTACCGGTTCACGCACATCGCATGTCGGCGCCAGCAGCCGCTCGATCCGAAGCGTCTACCGCGACGAGCGTCCGCTCTGGCAGCCTTCTGCCCGCGCTTCAGACGCTTGCGGCGCTCGCGTTCTGCGCGACGTGGTCTTTCCTGCAGGTCTCCGGCTCGTCGCCGGCCCTTCCGATCTTTCCCGACGGCATCCAGCTCGTCATCAGGGAGGCCGCTCCACCACGGCCGGAACTTCAGCCGGAAGCCACGATAGGACGGGTTGATCCGGTCGAACCCGACGTGGCACCCGCGCCCGACCCTGCTCCAAGGCGGGCCGAGCCCGTGGCGCTCATGCCGAAGGCCGGTGTCGAACGTCTGCCACGTCCGACCGTCGCCGGCATCATGATTGCCGGCACCTGCCGTCTGGCCATCGTGGACGGCAACGTCGTTGCCGCTGGAGATTTCGTGGGGGTGCACGGCATCGCCCGAATCGAGCGGGCCGGCGTGGTGCTCCGGGAACCCTCCGGGAGAGAGGTTTACGTGGCGATCAGGTCGCGAAAACCCCCCGACGCTCGGTTCGTGAGACACTTCTAGTCACCGATAGCACGGATAAAACGGCGTTCAGGAACAAGGAACCGCCGCCCTCCGCCAACCGTAACCCACTGGGATACGTCAGTATTACAAGCTTATGGCCCTTATCGAAACACGCGACCTCTGGAAGACCTATGTGATGGGCGACGAAGAGATCCACGCGCTGAAAGGCGTGTCGATCGAGATCCAGCGGGGCGAGTACGTGGCGATCATGGGGCCGTCCGGCTCAGGGAAGTCGACGCTGATGAACCTCATCGGGTGCCTCGACACGCCGTCGAAGGGCAGCTACCTGCTGAACGACAAGGAAGTCGCGTCGATGAACGACGACGAGCTGGCGCGGATCAGGAACGAAGAAATCGGGTTCGTATTTCAGACGTTCAACCTGCTGCCGCGCGCGACGGCTCTCCACAACGTGGAGCTGCCGCTCGTCTACGGCGGCGTGACCGGGAAACTCCGGCAGCAGCGGGCGAGGGAAGCGCTGGGGAAGGTGGAACTGCTGGATCGCGCCTCCCACCGGCCGAACGAGCTCTCGGGCGGTCAGCGTCAACGCGTCGCAATCGCCAGGGCGCTCGTGAACAACCCGTCAATCCTGCTGGCCGACGAGCCCACCGGCAACCTCGACTCGAAGACCGGCAACGAAATCATGGGCGTCTTCGACCGGCTGCACGAGAACGGCAACACCATCGTCCTTGTCACCCACGAAGCCGACATCGCCGCCTACGCGCACCGCGTGATTTCCATCCGCGACGGGCAAGTCGAGAAAGATGTGAAGAGAGCAGCGTAGCATTGTCTAGATCGCGGCCAAATGGCCAGCCGCGATCTCCCGTAGAGGTGCCAGCTGGTTGAACGAGGCCGGATCGAGAATGATCCGTTGGCGTGTCGCGTGCGGATCGGGCACCGGAATCGCTGACAGCAACGCGCGCGTGTAGGGGTGCGCGGGCGCTGCGAAGAGCCGTTCGGTCGGGCCCATCTCCACGATTCTCCCCAGATACATCACCGCGACCCGGTTGCAGATGTGCCGGACCAGCCGCAGGTCGTGCGCGATGAAGAGATAGGTCAGCTTCAATCGCTGCTGCAGGTCCATGAGCAGATTGATGACCTGTGCCTGCACGGAGACGTCGAGCGCCGAGACGGGTTCGTCCGCGATGATGAGCGACGGGTTGAGCGCGAGCGCCCGTGCGAGCCCGATCCGCTGACGTTGCCCGCCGCTGAACTGGTGCGGGTAGCGCGTGAGCTGTGCGGTCTCGAGACCGACCAGGTCGAAGAGCTCCGCTACTCTGGCGCGGCGCTCGGTCTTCGAACCGATGCCGTGGATGATCAGCGGCTCTTCTACGATCGCGCCGACACGCATGCGTGGATTGAGCGACGAGTAGGGATCCTGAAACACGATCTGCATGTCACGCCGCGCCTGACGCATCCGTGAGCGCGAGAAGCCCAGCACGTCCTCGCCCCTGAACCGGACCTCGCCCAACGTGGGCTCGACCAGTCGCAGGATGCAGCGGCCGGTCGTCGTCTTTCCGCTGCCGGATTCGCCGACCAGCCCGAACGTCTCACCTTCGTCGATGGCGAAGGTGACGTCGTTCACGGCGCGGACGATCGTGGCCTTGCGCAGCAGTCCGCCCTTGCGGCCGAACTCCTTGACGAGATGGCGGAC
Source organism: uncultured Acidobacteriota bacterium (assembly GCA_963771395.1). Classification (GTDB taxonomy): domain Bacteria; phylum Acidobacteriota; class Vicinamibacteria; order Vicinamibacterales; family 2-12-FULL-66-21; genus DATBJJ01. Next base: position 441,983 of record CAVYTY010000023.1, read on the forward strand.
CTCGAGGAGGGGCGCCACGGCACTACGGTCTCGCCTCCACCCGCGGACCGTGCAGATAGCATCTGGCCGTTCGCCCGCGCCCGAGGTCGGTCGACGCCTGGCGGCGCGATCGGACACGGCTCGAAGCGATCCGGACAGCGCGGTGCGAACGCGCAGCCGGTTGGAAGCTGGCCGAGCGCCGGCACTGTTCCCTGAATGGCCTTCAAACGCGCGCCAGGCGCGCCGCCCGGTATCGAGGCCATCAGGCCGCGCGTGTACGGATGCTTCGGCCCGGCAAACAATGGCTCGACCGGCGATTCCTCGACGATGCGGCCGGCGTACATGACGGCCACGCGGTCGGCCATTTCGGCGACGACGCCCAGGTCGTGCGTGATGAGGAGCAGCGCGAGTCCGAGTCGTTTCTGGAGGTCGCGCAGCAGGTCGAGGATCTGCGCCTGGATCGTGACGTCGAGCGCCGTCGTGGGCTCGTCGGCGATGAGGAGCGCCGGCCCGCAGGCGAGCGCCAGGGCGATGAGCGCGCGCTGGCGCAGCCCGCCCGAGAGCTGATGCGGATACTCGCGCACGCGTCTCTCCGGCTCGGGTACGCTGACGGTCGTGAGCAGCTCGATCGCCTTCTGGCGCGCGTTCGCCCGCGTCGCACGCCCGTGGATGCGCAGCGTCTCCTCAATCTGGTTCCCGATCGTGTAGACCGGATTGAGCGCGGTCATCGGCTCCTGGAAGATGAGGCCGATCTCGGCGCCGCGCACGTGCTGCATCTCGCGCTCGGGCAGCGTCAGGAGATCCCGTCCCTTGAAGAGAATCTGTCCCGACGCGATACGTCCGGGCGCCTGAATCAGCCGCATGATGGACAGCGCCGTCAGGGACTTGCCGCTGCCGGATTCCCCGACCAGGCAGAGTGTTTCGCCCGCCGCGACGCCGAAGCTGACGTCGATCACCGCCGGCACGAACCCTCCGTCCTGATCGAAGCCGGTGGTGAGGTGGGTGACGGACAAGAGGACGCGGCTCGCGGCTCGCGGCTCGCTGCTCGCGGATCCGGGTTCAGCCAGCGGCTGGCCTTGCCCCGATTCCAACTGCGAGCCGCGAGCCGCGAACCGCGAGTCTGCGATCGTCAGACATCCACTTCCTTGTGCTCGCCGAAGACCGACCGCATGGCGTCGGCAATCTCGCCGACGGTGGCTCTTGCCTCGACGGCCCGCACAATCGGCGGCACGAGGTTGTCCGAGCCGCGCGCCGCGGCGACGATCTGATCGAGGGCCGCCCGCCACGCGCCTGGGTCGCGCGAGGCCCGGACCGCGCGGACGCGCTCCACCTGCCGGCGCTCGATCTCCGGATCGAGGCTCATGACCTCGATGCTGGTGGCGGTGTCGGTCGCGAAGGCATTGACGCCGACGACCGTGCTCTCGACGGCGTCGATCTGTTGCTGTGCGCGATACGCGGACTCCTGGATGGCGCGCTGGATCAGGCCCTGCTCGATCGCCGCGAGCGTTCCACCGGCGGCCTCGATGCGCTCGAGCAGCGCGACCGCGCCCGCTTCGATCTCGTTCGTGAGCGCCTCGATCGCGTACGAGCCGGCGAGCGGATCGACAGTGTTCGGCACGCCCGTCTCCGCGGCGATGATCTGCTGCGTCCTGAGCGCGATCCGCGCCGCCTCCTCGGTCGGCAGCGCCAGCGCTTCGTCGCGTCCGTTGCAGTGCAGCGATTGCGTCCCGCCGAGCACGGCGGCCAGCGCCTGCACCGCGACGCGGACGATGTTGTTGTCGGGTTGCTGAGCGGTGAGGGTGCTGCCACCCGTTTGCGTGTGGAAGCGCAGTTGCTCGGCGCGCGGGTGCGTGGCGCCAAAGCGGTCGCGCATGATCCGCGCCCACAGCCGCCGCGCCGCGCGGAACTTGGCGATCTCCTCGAGAAAATCGTTGTGCGCGTTGAAGAAGAACGAGAGGCGTTGACCGAAGCGGTCGATGTCGAGCCCCGCATCGATCGCCGACTGCACGTAGGCGATGGCATTGGCGAACGTGAAGGCGACTTCTTCGACCGCCGTCGACCCGGCCTCGCGGATGTGATAGCCGCTGATGGAAATCGTGTTCCACTGGGGCAGCTCACGTTCGCAATAGGCGAAGATGTCGGTGACGATCCGCAGCGACGGGCGTGGCGGGTAGATGTAGGTCCCGCGCGCGACGTACTCCTTGAGGATGTCGTTCTGGACCGTGCCCGACAACGCCGAAGCGGCGATGCCGTTCCGTCGTGCGACGGCGACGTAGAGCGCCAGCAGGATGATCGCCGTGGCGTTGATCGTCATCGATGTCGAGACGCGATCGAGGGGGATACCGTCGACGAGCTCCGCCATGTCCTCGATCGAGTCGATCGCCACGCCGACGCGTCCGACTTCGCCTGTCGCCAGCAGATGGTCCGAGTCGTATCCCATCTGCGTCGGCAGGTCGAACGCCACGCTGAGGCCGCTGACGCCCTGGGCGAGCAGGTACCGGTACCGCCGATTGGATTCGGCGGCGGTGCCAAATCCGGCATACTGCCGCATCGTCCACAGCCGTCCCCGGTACATGGTCGGCTGGATGCCGCGGGTGTACGGGAAGGACCCGGGGAAGCCGAGATCGACGGCGGGGTCCCAGCCTTCGAGCGACTGCGGGTCGGCGTAGTGAATGGTCATGCGCCCTAATTGTGTGTGAGTGACGGTGCTCCTGGGACTTCTCTAGGACTTCTCGGCTCGGTACCGACCGGTCAGCATTGTACCCACGCCGGCCGGTCGACTTGCCACAAGATGTTGCGGCTGCTGGCATTGACACTCGCTAGGGCCGCGTCTACAATGAAAAAGCGTTCCCACGCTGCAAATCATTCATTATGAACAAAATTTGTCGGCCGATCCCTGCCGCCTCGCCCAGGTGGCAGTTTCGGCGCCTGGCGAGGTTCACGCCTTTCCAGGGCGGACCGAATCGGATCGGGAGATGCCCCGGTTTCCCAGTTCCGGCGGCGCTGAGGAGGTCCCAGAATGGATGACGTCATGAATCGGATGGCCCGTGAGCTGTCCGACGCCATCGCAGCCGCCGTTGCAGAAGATCCTCGGGTAGAAGCGTGTCGCGAGCGGGTCCGTGCTGCGGGTTATGAGATGCGGGTGTCGCTCGAGGCCGTGATTGGTTTCGTGAATCGCACGTCGCCTGGCGCGCTCGCCAAGGTCGGCGCGCCGCAGAAAGCCACGCGAGGCGAGCGGCGCAACGTCGAGATGAGCGCGAACGACCGGCGTTTTCTGCGCTCGCTGCGCATTGCAGCGGACGAGACGCAGGAAAAGGAAGTCGAATAGCTAGAATTTAGGAGACAGAAGACAGAAGTCAGGAGACAGAAGAAGCCCGGCTTAACCGCCGGGCTTTTTTTGCCAGCTGCCGGCTTCTGCCTTCTGTCTCCTGTCTCCTGTCTCCTGACTCCCGACTACTTCTCTATCAACGACCGTCCCGTCATTTCTGGTGCGAGCGGAATGTCCAGCAAATCCAGGATCGTCGGCGCCACGTCGCGCAGCCAGCCGTCCTCGAGGCGGCGACCGACGAGAGGCGTCGCCGCAGAGGATGACCGGCACCGGGTTCGACGTGTGCGCCGTGTGTGGCGCCTTGAGCTCGTCGTCCCACATCTGCTCGGCGTTGCCGTGATCGGAGGTGACGATCGCCGTGCCGCCGACCGCGCGCAGGGCCGTCATGATGCGGCCCAGGCAGCCGTCGAGCGTTTCCACGGCCGCGATCGTGGCTTCCATGCTGCCGGTGTGGCCGACCATGTCGGCGTTCGCGAAATTGCAGATGACCACCTGATGGCGCCTCCGCTCAAGGTCGGCGACGAGGTTGTCGGCGATCCCCGGCGCGCTCATCTCGGGCATCAAGATCGTAGGTCGCGACCTTCTGCGAGGGCACGAGGATGCGATCCTCGCCCTGGTAAGGCTCCTCGCGGCCGCAGTTGAAGAAGTACGTCACGTGCGCGTACTTTCTCGGTTTCGGCCAGCCGGAGATTGGTCCGTCCATGCTCGGCCAGAACGTCCGCCAGGTTGTTGCTGAACGTCTGCGGCGTGAACACGACCGGCAGGTTGAACGTGCGGTCGTAGACCGTCATCGTCGTCACGTGGAGGCCGCGGGCGATCGGGCCGCGGGAATCCGTCGAACTGGTCGTCCTCGAGCGCGAGCGCGCCGCGTGATCTGCCGCGCCCGGTCCGCTCGGAAGTTGAAGACGATCACCGAATCGCCGTCCCGCATCGGCCCCACGGGCGCACCCTCGGCGTCGACGATGGCGATCGGCTTGATGAACTCGTCGGTGATCCCGCCGTCATACGCCGACTGGATCGCGGCGAGCGCTGACGGCGCCGTCGGCGTCGACGGCGTCCGGCGCAGGTCGCCGTGCGCATGATCGTGTCGTAGGCCAGCTTGGTCCGTTCCCAGCGCTTGTCGCGATCCATCGCGTAGTAGCGTCCCGACACGGTGGCGATGCGGCCCACGCCGGCGCGGCGCATGACGTCCTCGAGCTCGGCGACGTAGCGGATCGCGCCCGTTGGCGACGTGTCGCGGCCGTCGGTAATGACGTGGACGAAGACCTGCGGCACCTTGCGCCGCGCCGCCATCTCGATGAGCGCGTGCAGATGGCGCTGGTGGCTGTGCACGCCGCCGTCGGAGAGGAGGCCGATGAAGTGGAGCGCGTGCCGCCCGTGCGCCGACGCGGTCCATGGCGGCCGTCAGCGCCGCGCTCGTGAAGAGATCGCCGTCGCGGATGCTCTTGTCGATCCTGGTCAGGTCCTGGTAGACGACGCGGCCGGCGCCCATGTTCATGTGGCCGACTTCGGAGTTGCCCATCTGCCCGGCAGGCAGCCCGACCGCTTCCCCCGATGCGATCAACTGCGCGTGGGGGTAGCGGCCCGTCAACTCGTCGAAGACGGGCGTGCGCGCCATCGCGATCGCGTTGTGCGCGCGCTCGGCGCGAATTCCCCAACCGTCGAGGACGATGAGGACGACGGGTGCCTGTGAGTGAGACGTCACGCGAGCTGCTTGATCGCGGATCGTCCGGCGTACCGCGCGCCGGTGCCGAGCTCTTCTTCGATTCTCAGCAACTGGTTGTATTTTGCGACGCGATCGGAGCGGCTGGCCGAGCCGGTCTTGATCTGCCCGGCGGCTGTTCCGACGGCGAGATCGGCGATGGTCGTGTCCTCGGTCTCCCCGGAGCGGTGCGAGATCACGCTGCGGTAACCGGCGTCGCGCGCCATGGCCACCGCGTCGAGCGTTTCCGAGACGGTGCCGATCTGGTTCAACTTCACGAGCAGGGCGTTGGCGATGCCGTTCCTTGATGCCGCGCGCGAGGATCTCGGGGTTGGTGACGAAGACGTCATCGCCGACGAGCTGGATGCGATCGCCGAGCGCCTTGGTCAGCGTCTTCCACCCTTCCCAGTCGCCCTCGGCGAGGCCGTCCTCGATCGAGATGATCGGGTACTGCCCGACCCACTCTTCGTAGAGCGCGACCATCTCGTCGGCGCTCCTGTTTTTCTCCTTCGACTTCTTGAACTCGTAGTGCCTGCCGGCGTCGTTCCAGAGCTCGCTCGCGGCGACGTCGAGCGCGAGGTAGATGTTCTTGCCGGGCTGATAACCTGCCTGCACGACCGCTTCGAGCACGACGTCGAGCGCCTCGCGGTTCGACGACAGGCTGGGCGCGAAGCCGCCTTCGTCGCCGACCCCGGTGCTGTGTCCCTTCTTCTTCAGGATGCCGCGCAGGGTGTGAAAGATCTCCGCGCCGGCCCGCACCGCGTCGGCGAACGTGGCGGCGCCGACCGGCATCACCATGAACTCCTGGAAGTCGACGCTGCTGTCGGCGTGCGCGCCACCGTTGAGGATGTTCATCATCGGCACCGGCAGCGACATCGTCGTTCCGCCGTACAGCGTCGCGAGATGCCGATAGAGCGGCACGCCAGCCGCGGTGGCGGAGGCGCGGGCCAGCGCCATCGATACGCCGAGCAGCGCGTTGGCGCCGAGGCGGCCTTTGGTCGACGTGCCGTCGAGCTCGATCATCGCGGTGTCGACCGCGCGCTGATCGGCGTCATGGCCCCGCAGCTTGGCGGCGATCTCGCCGTTGACGTGCGCGACGGCCTTCGTCACGCCCTTGCCGAGGTAGCGCTTCTTGTCGCCGTCGCGGAGCTCGAGCGCTTCGCGCTCGCCGGTCGAGGCGCCCGAGGGCACCGCCGCGCGCCCGACGACGCCGTTGTCGAGCGTGACTTCGGCTTCGACCGTGGGATTGCCGCGCGAGTCGATGATCTCGCGTCCTTTGACCTGTGTGATGGTGTGCATGGTGGATGTCTGAAGTGAATGGGCTGCGCTGAATGACCTGCGTTCAGATTGTCAATTTGGCGGACGATCCACGACGATCTGCACGAAGTCCGCGAAGCTCACGATGCTCACGAAGACACGATGGGCACGGAGCAATTCCGGTCGTGTTCATCGTGAACATCGTGAGCTTCGTGGCCATCGTGAACGGCCGTCGGCCCGTGTCGGTGGTTGCGCGCGAAGCTGGCGGTTACGTTACCCGAACCTCTCTGGTCGAATTCCTGCTCGTTGCGCAGGGCGTCGTCGGCGATCTCCCGATGAACGGTTCGTCGTCGGTCGTCACCACCACGATACCGCTTTCCGTCACGGTGTGGCGCTGGCGATCTTCTTCGATGTTGTAGCCGATGAGCGCGCCGCGCGGGATGAAGACGTCGCGGTCGATGATCGCGCGGCGAATCCGCGCGTGGCGGCCGATACGGACGCCGGGCATCAGGATGCTCTGTTCGACCGTGCAGAAGCTGTGGACGCGAACGTTGGGGCAGAGGACGCTCCCCGAGATGCGGCTGCCGGAGATGATGCATCCGGCCGAGATGATCGAGTCGAGCGCCTGACCGCACCGGCGGCCTTCGTCGGCGAAGACGAACTTCGCCGGCGGCGCCTGCACCTGATGGGTGCGCAGCGGCCATTCGGGATCGTACAGGTTGAAGTCGGGATTGACTCGGCACAGGTCCATGTTCGCGTCGTAGTACGCGTCGAGCGTGCCGATGTCGCGCCAGTACTTCGATTCCTTCTTGTTCTCGTCGCTGAAGCGATACGCGTACACCGTCGCCTTGGACACCAGCTCCGGGATGATGTCCTTGCCGAAGTCGTGGTTGGTCGAGCGCCGCGCATCGGCTTCGAGCGCCGGCACCAGATGCTTCATGTCGAAGATGTAGATGCCCATCGACGCCAGGACCTGTCCGCCGGGGGCCAGGTCCTTCGGCTTCTCGAGGAATCCGACCAGCCGGTCGTCGTCGTCCACCTGCATCACGCCGAATCGGTTCGCTTCCTCTGACGGAATCTCGATCACGCCGATCGTCGCGGCGGCGCCCCGCTCCCGGTGGACCTTCAGCATGCGCGCGTAGTCCATCTTGTAGACGTGATCGCCTGAGAGGACGATGAGATGGCGCGGTTCCTCGCGCGCGATCGAGTAGAGATTCTGAAAGACCGCGTCAGCCGTCCCGAGATACCAGTGCTCGCCGACGCGTTTCTGTGGGCTGAGAATCTCGATGAACTCGCCGAGCTCGTCTGCCACGACGCTCCAACCCATCCGGATGTGGCGGCCGAGCGACAGCGACTTGTACTGCAGGGCGATGAACACCTTCCGCAGCCCCGAGTTGATGCAGTTGCTGAGCGTGAAGTCGATGATCCGGTACGGGCCGCCGAAATACACCGCCGGCTTGGCCCGCTCTTTCGTCAGCGGATACAAGCGCTCGCCGGCGCCCCCGGCCAGAACCATGACAACGACGTCGTCCTGCATGCGCGCCTCTCAGGGTTTCCGCGAATGACGGCCGCCGGACTGGATCGACGAAGAATCGAGCGTGGGCGGCGCCAAACGGCTGATGATAGCTGATTTGGTCACGGTTCTGACGTTGTGCGCAGTTTAGTGCCGCTTACAGCAGAGCTATCGACCTAATCCACGTCTCTTCTTTGACTTGGGGGGACGACTCGCCTATGATCGAGCAGGTTGGTCAGGGCCGAATGCTCGCAGGGCTGGAGCAGACGACACGCTCGATGCGGCGGTCGGCGGGAGTATTGGTACTCGTAGTCGCGCCAACGCTCTCGGCCGTCCATGTGCCGGTACTGGCAGCCCGTGGCGCCGGTGTCCGACAACGCGATCACGCTCGCGGACGAACGGCAGGTCGAGCAGACGCAGCGAGAGGAAGGCGAGGCGATCCTCGCGCTTGCAGACGCCGCGATGGCGGGAAAGTCCGGGCAATCGGATTTCCGGGTTCGGTGGCAGAACGACTTCGTCAAGGCGCAGCGCGGGACGTTCGTGCCGTTCACGCTGACGGTGGACGCGTCGCTGCTCACGCAGGCGATCGGCGCTGGTGTATGTGCGGGCGATGCGACGGTCGGCGGCTCTCGACGAGTCCGACCGCAAGTCGCAGGACAGAGAGCGGCCGTCGGAGCGCGACGAATCCAGCGTATCCGGTCGATGCGATTTTCCCGGTCGAGTTGACGCCAGGGCCGGCCTCGCGGATCAGCCGGGGATTTTCGGTGCCGCCCGGCGAGTACGATGTTTTCGTGGTGATGCGCGAGCGCGTGGATCCAGCCGCGCCGAGAACGCGTCCCAAGGCTGCGGTGCTGCGTCAGCCGCTCAGCGTCCCGGACTTCCGGTCGAACGAGCTGACGACGAGCAGCGTGATCGTTGCTGATAAGCTGACCGTGCTGGCCGAACCGGTGCCGGCGGATCAGCTGGCCGAGCGGCCATACGTCATCGGGCGGAACGAGATTACGCCGGCGGTCGACCGGCGGTTTCGACGCGACGAGGAGCTGATCGTCGTGTTTCTCGTCTATAACCCCATGGTGACGCCGGAGCGGCAATTCGACGTCCGAGTGGAGTACCATTTCTACCGGCAGGTCGGGGCGGGGATCAGGGCGCAGGCCGCCGGAGATCTGGGGGCGCATCCGGCGGGGCGGGCGGGGGAGCAGTATTTCAACCGCACCGATCCACAGCGCTTCAACCCGGCACTGATGGGCGCGACGTTCGATCCGGGCGACCGGCGAGCCGGTCATGGCCGGGCAGGTCGTGCCGCTCGCGGGATTCGAGGAAGGCGACTATCGGCTGGACGTGCAGATCATCGACCTGCTGTCGGGGAAATCGGTGTCACGGGACGTGCTGTTTACGGTCGGGTCTGAACCCTGAGCGGCGTCGGTGTTGCGTTGGTGTCGAGCTGACCGAACACTGCGGACGTCGAGGGGTAAGCCGAAGACGGAGGAAGGCTATGCAACGGCTCAACCGGGTGCTCACCGCGGCTGCCGTGGTCTGCACGATTGGAGCTCTCAGCGCGCCATCGGCGCTGGCCCAGTCGACCCAGTCCGTCCGGAACGTGCACGGCAGCATCACCGGCGTCGTCAGCGACGACTATGGCGGGCCGATTGCCGGGGCCATGGTATCCGCGCTTGGAACGGTCACCGTGGCGAAGGCCATCACGGATTCCTCGGGACGGTTTTCGATCGACGCGCTGCCGATGGGAGACTACACGCTGCAGGCGCATCGGACGGGTTTCCTCGGCTCCGCACGCGCGACTGTTCGCGTGAGCGGGCTTCCGCCGGCCTTGCAGCGCCTTCAGCTCCGCCGCCTCAATAGCCCTGTCGCCACCTCAGGGAGCGCGTCTCCAGTTCCCGCGCGGCCGATCATGGCTGCCGGCTTCGGTCTGCCCGCCGGGACGCTCGCGGACCAGCCCGACGCCTCGGAAACGTCATCCGACACGGTCGCTCGCGACGATCATCCGCACAACGAAACAGCCTGGCGGTTTCGGCACTTCAAGCGCAGCATCCTCAAGGATTCGGCTCCCATCGTGACTGTGGTCGAGCGTGACGGAGACATCGCGGCCGGATCGCTCTTCGGCCGCGCAATGGATTCCGCCGCGAGCCTGGCGACGACGTTCTTCACGGATCTGCCGTTCTCGGGCGAAGTCAACTTGCTCACGACGGGCGCGTTCGGACCCGGCGAGCTCTTCTCGGGCGATCTGCTGCCGCGCGGCGTCGCGTACATGGCGATCGGCGCGCCCACGTCCGCCGGTGACTGGAAGCTACGCGCCGCGATGAATCAGGGCGATTTGTCGTCGTGGATCGTGGCGGGCGCGTTCCAGTCGCGCGGACAGACCGCGCACGTCTACAGATTCGGCTATTCCTACAGCGCGCAGGATTACACTGGCGGGAATCCCGCCGCGCTCGCCGCCGCCGCCGACGGCAGCCGCAACGTCGGCGAGCTTTTCGCGCTCGACCGGTGGGCGATCTCACCGGCGATCACGGTCGAATACGGGGGGCGGTACGGCCGCTACGACTACTTGCGCCCGGGCGGGCTCTTCAGCCCGAAGGTCGGCCTGACCGTCGAGCCTCTGAAGAACACGCGCGTGTCCGCAACGGTTGCTCAGCGGATGGTTGCACCTGGCGCGGAAGAGTTCGTCGCGAGCGAAACGCCCGGACCGTGGCTGCCGCCGGAGCGCACGTTCGCGCCGCTCGGCGGGCCCGGACCAGCCAACGCGTTCAGCGTCGAGCGCGCACGGTACATCGACCTGATGATCGAGCACGTGTTCGAGGCGAACTACGCGCTCGGTCTCCGGCGGTTCTATCAGAGCGTCGACGATCAGCTGGTCACGCTCTTCGGTCTCGACGTGCCTGGTGGACCACAGTCGGTGGGTCACTACTACGTCGCCAACGCGGGATCGCTCGGCGCCGATGGATGGGCCCTGCGTCTCAGCAGCACGGGGAAGCGCGTGCAAGGTTCAATCGACTACAGCGTGACCCGCGCGCGGTGGCTCGACCGCGGAGACATGGCCGATATTGCCGCGTGGGCGCCTGCCGCCATCCGCTACGCGACCGAGGATCTGCACGACGTCACGACGTCGGTTGCCACCAACATTCCCGAAACGGCCACGCGCGTGTTCGTGTTCTACAAGATCAACACCGGGTACACCCGATCCGACACGTCGCAGATGCGGCCGGGTCTCGACGCGCGGTTCGACGTGCAGATCAATCAATCGCTGCCCTTCGAGCTCGGCGGGACGCGATGGGAAGTGCTGCTCGGGCTTCGCAATCTGTTCCGGGATCCGAACGATCCCGCGTCCGTCTACGACGAATTGCTGGTCCTCCGGCCACCCAAGCGGGTGGTGGGTGGGTTCCTCGTCCGCTTCTGAGCGTCGGGGAGTTCGCGGCGCTCACAGGCGCCCGCCCCGCACTCGCATGACTGCTCAAGCGCCTGCAAGGCGGGTCTGTAAGAGACCCGCCTTTTTTTGCCGGCTTTTTGCGCCCCCGGGTTTTTGGATCGAGTGTTCGGATTGTTGGAAGCCAAGGGCCTCTTCAGCATTGAAGTTATTGCTGGACAATGATTTATCGCCGATCAGTCGTCGTTCGACAGGGAACGTCCTTTGCTTCGCACGGAGTGGACCCCTCTGTGTCGATGCTTCAACCTTCGTCCCCCGTCAATAGAACCGCGCTGGCGCGGATTGTGGCCCAGCTTGCCGTGGTCATCGCCCTGGTGGTCCTGGCGGCGCTCAACATCTCTGTCAAGGGCTGGACGGAGATGGAGGACGGCGTTCTGTGGGTCGGCAATGGCAGCGACGTCGTCGCGAGCGTCGTCGCTGACGACTCGCCTGCGAGCCGCGCCGGCATCAAGCCGGGAGACGCGCTTCTCAAGATCGACACCAAGGTGGTGCAGCACCCGACCGACGTCGTCGATTCGCTGCACGCATCGACGGCCGGATCCCGTCTCGAGTACGTCGTCGTTCGCCAGGGCGAATCGGAGCTGCTGACGGTGTCCGTCGCCGGGATTCCGTCCGGTACGCACTGGTTGTATCTGGTGCTCGCCGAGCGTGGGGCTGTTTTCGCTCGCCGTCGGCACCGGGGTGCGGCTCCGCAGGCCCGAGAATCAGGCGACGCTGCATTTCTTCTGGCTGTGCGTCGCGTTCTTCGGCGTGCTGACGTTCTCGTTCACCGGCCGGCTCGACCGGCTCGACTGGGTGTTCTACTGGGGCGACGAGGTGGCGATGCTGCTCCTGCCGCCGCTATTCGTTCACTTCGCGCTCGTGTTCCCGGAGCGGCCCGACAGCTGGGCGCGCAGCGAGCGCGCGCGCACACTGCTGCCGCTGCTGTATCTTCCGGCGCTCCTCCTCGGCAGCGCCAACGTCGGGATGATTCTGCTCGGCGATCGGCGCGGCGAAATCCTGACGCGCGTGCTGACGTTGGTGGGGCCAGGCGAACTCGTCTATCTGGCGCTCTGCCTCGTCGGCGGGCTCGTCATCCTGACGCGTGCGCTCTACCGTGTGCGGTCGGTGACGGCGCGTCGGCAGCTGCGGTGGATTGTCTGGGGAACGGGGCTCGGCGCGCTTCCCTTCGTTTTCGGTTACGCGCTTCCGTTCGCGCTCGGGTTCACGCCGGCGCCCGGGTTCGAGCTGACGGCCGTGCTGCTGGGGCTCGTGCCGCTGGCGTTTGCCTCGGCGATCATCCGCTACCGTTTGATGGACGTCGAGGTCATCATCAAGCGCGGCCTCGTCTATGCGGCTGCGATCGCCGCGATCGCGGCGATTTATACGATCGTCCTGGGAATTGCCGGCAACTGGTTCACGACCGGGCCCAACGATACCAATCCGATTATCGCGTTTCTCGCCACCATGGTGCTGGTGCTGCTCGCGCGGCCTGTCAAGAACGCGATTCAGACCGGCCTTGACCGCGTGTATTACCGGGACCGCTACGACTACCGCCGCGCGCTCGTCGGCTTCGCGCGCGACCTCAACAGCGATCTCGATCTGTTCCGTCTGAGCGAGCGGCTCGTGCGCCGCGTCACCGAGACGCTGCTCGTCGAGCGAATGGCGCTGATGCTGGCGCCCGCGGCCACGGGTCTGGACGCGCAGTTCATCACGATCGCGCACGCGGGGTTCGGCACCGAGCCTCCGGTGCTGGCGAAAGGGTCTGAGGTCGCCACGCGGCTCATCTCTGGCCACACGCTGACGCTCGACGATCCGTTGTCGCAACGCCGCGTCGATCCCGCCGATGTCGAATTCTGGCGGGCGGCCGGAATCCATTACTTCGTGCCGTGCGTGTCGAAGGAAGGGACGATTGCCGTCATGGCGCTCGGCCGGAAATCGAGTGCAGAGCCGCTGAGCAGCGAGGACATGGCGCTTCTGGCAGCGGTCGCGGCGCAGGCCGCCACCGCGCTCGAGAACGGCCGGCTCTATCGCCAGCTCACCGTCAAGGCGGACGAGCTCGAGCGGATGCGCGAGTTCAGCGAGAACATCCTCGAGTCGCTCAACGACGGCCTGGCCGTTCTCGACCGCGACGACCGCGTCGTCCGTTGGAACCGCCGGCTCGAAGAGTTGTACGGGGTCCGGCACGAAGAGGCCGTGGGGCGACGGCTCGAGCAGATCCTCGACGCGGGCTTCTTCGAGATCCTCCGCTCGGGGCGGCGCGAGTCACCCGACGGCGCGGCGCTCTACCGCGTGCCGCTCGCGTCGCGACATTCGACGGCGCGGCGCCTGCTGGTGAACGTCGCGACGACGCCGCTCCGGGACATGGCGGGCGCGATTGCGGGAACCATCGTGGTCATCGAGGACATCTCGGCGCGCGTGCAGCTCGAAGAGCAGCTCCAGATTTCCGAGAAGATGGCCTCCATCGGCCTTCTGGCTGCCGGCGTGGCGCACGAGGTGAACACGCCGCTCACCGGAATCTCCAGCTTCGTGCAGATGCTGATGCAGGGCACCGAGCCCGACGATCCGAGAACGCAGGTGCTCGAGAAAATCGAGCGCCAGACGTTCAGGGCCGCCAAGATCGTCAACGGGCTGCTCAATCTGGCGCGGCCGGCGCAGGTCGACAGCGGACCCGTCGACGTGAACGCGGTCATCAACGACGTGCTCTCGCTTCTCGAGCATCAGCTGCGCACGGGGCGGATCCAGGTGCGCAAGGAGCTGGCTCCCACGGCGCCGGTCGTCATCGGGCATCGAGTACAAGCTGCAGCAGGTGCTCCTGAACCTGTTTCTGAACGCCCGCGACGCCATGCCCAAGGGTGGATGGCTGACGATCGTGACGCGGTCCGCCGGCGACGGCGCGACGGTCGAAGTCGCCGATACCGGCTCCGGGATTCCGGCCGAGCAGTTGTCGCGCATCTACGACCCGTTCTTCACGACGAAGGACATCGGCAAGGGCACCGGGCTGGGGTTGTCGATTACCTACGGCATCGTGCAGGAGCATGGCGGCTCGATCACGTGTGACAGCTCGCTCGGGTCAGGGCACGCGTTTCACGCTGACGCTCCCGCTCGCTGCCGCGCGCAGGGATGCCGCCTCGCTCAATCGTCAGGCGTAGCGTCCGCGGCGACGAGGTCGGCCGTCCGTGCGCTCCGGAGACCGAAGGACAGATCGTGATGCTGGTGGCTAATCCCCGACGGGTTATCCCCCGAGGGTGGGTAATGAGGGGTATGAACCGAAACGGCTCGATTCTGGTCATCGACGACGAGGAGATCATGCGCGAGATCCTCGAAGCGTTGCTGACGCGCGAGGGCCATACCGTTCGCCTCGCCGCTGACGCCGCCGAAGGCCTCGAGCTCGCCCGCACCGTCTCCTTCGATGCCGCCATCGTCGACATCATGATGCCGGGCATGGACGGCATGGCCGCGCTCGACGAGCTGAAGAAAATAGACGACGAGCTGCCGGTGCTGATGATCACCGCGTTCGCGTCGGTCGAGAGCGCGATCACGGCGATGAAGCGGGGCGCCTTCCACTACATCACCAAGCCGTTCAAGAACGACGAGGTGCTGGCCGTCCTCCGGAACGCCCTCGCCCAGCGCCGCCTCGTCGCCGAGAACCGCGTGCTCCGCCAGAATCTGCAGGCGCACGCCAACCGATTCGGCGAGATCATCGGCCGCTGCCCGCGGATGAAGCAGGTCTTCGATCTGATCATGCAGGCGGCGCCGAGCCGCACCACCATTCTCATCAACGGCGAGAGCGGTACCGGCAAGGAGCTCGTCGCACGGGCGCTGCATCAGAACTCGGCTCGCTCCGACAAGGCCTTCATCACCGTCAACTCCGGCAACCTTCCGCCGGACCTGCTCGAGTCGAATCTCTTCGGCCATGTGAAGGGCGCCTTCACCGGCGCGATCTATCCGAAGAAGGGCCTCTTCGAGCTCGCCGACAAGGGGACGATTTTCTTCGACGAGATCGGGAACATCCCGCTCGAGACGCAGGCCAAGCTGCTGCGCGTCATTCAGGAGCGCGAGTTCATGCGGCTCGGCGGCGTCGAGACGATCAAGGTCGACGTCCGGATCATCGCGGCCACCAACGTCGAGCTGCGCAAGATGATGGAAGAAGGGAAGTTCCGAGAGGACCTCTTCTACCGCCTCCACGTGATTACCGTCCAGCTGCCCGCGTTGCGCGAGCGCCGCGAGGACGTGCCGCTCCTCGCCCAGCACTTCCTCGAGAAATACGGTATCGAGAATCAGAAGGCGCGGCAGGAATTGACGCCGGAGGCGCTCGATCTGCTGCTCGAGTACGACTGGCCGGGCAACGTGCGTGAGCTCGAGAACGTCATCGAACGGGCAGTCGGTCCTCTCGCTCGGGCCAGCGCATCGACACCGACCTCGTGCCCGACCAGGTACGAAACAGCCGGCGATTCCAGATGCCCCAGTTCGTCGTGCCGCCGGAGGGTATCTCCTACCGCGACGCCGAGATTGCCTTCCAGCGCGGGCTCATCGAATCCGCCCTCGAGCAGGCCGGGGGGGTCCAGAAACGTGCCGCCGAGCTCCTCCGGATCAAGCCGACGACCCTCAACGAGATGATCAAGCGGCACGACATCCGTCCGCGCCGCAAGCGGGTGGGGCAGGCGAGCCGGCGCGCCGGCACTATGGTCGAGACCGAAGACGTCGACGAGGAAGTCGCGTCGATCGACAGGGATTAGTAGAGGCGGTTCGCGAACCGCCCTACGGCCGCGTCACCGTCTGAGTCGTTCCCACGGTCCTGCCGATTTCTTGGCCTGTGGCGCTGACGCGGAACTGAAGTTCCGCGCTCCGGGCGGCTCGCTGCCTGAGCCTGGTGAACATCTTTTCGTACTTGCCCAGAATCACGTCCCAGCGGTAGTTCTGCTGCACGTACTTCCGGCCGTTCCGTCCCATGCCCTCCCGCAGGTGCGGATCGGCGATGAGAAGCTTGAGGCATTCGATGAACTCGTCGCGGTCGGCGTAGTAGAGGCCCGCGTTGCTCTTCTGGCAATGGTCCACCAGCACTTCGCTGCGGGCGTTGGCGAGGATCGGCGTTCCCACCGCGAAGGATTCCAGCGCGAGCAGCGACAGACTCTCGTACGGCGAGGGCACCACGACGACCGTGGCGGCTTCGAGCGCCTGGAGCCGTTCTTGATCGGAGAGGCGGCCGGCGAAGCGGATGAACGGCTCCTCGGGAAGCGGCATCAGCTTGACGCCCATCAGCGCGAGCGTGGCGTCGCCTCCCTCCTGCACGTAGCTGCTGAAGTACTCGACCAGCTCTTCGCAGCCCTTCCCGGCATCGATGCGGCCACCGTAGAGCGCGATGGGTCCGTGCAGCCGATGGCGGCGCAGGAACATCGTGCCCCGTTCCGCCAGGTGCGGCCGGAAGGTGGGAGACTCTTGTTCTGTCGGCGCCTCGTCCTCGTCCGGCTCGCTCGTCGCCTGCCCGTTCGCCTGACCGTCGCCGGGCGCGCGTGACGGGCGGCACGCGGAAAGCCGGATGAGTCGCAGGGAGGTCGACGCCGCAGCCGACGGTCTCCTCTTCGACGGCCCGAATCGAGAAGTGGGTCGTCAGGAACCGCCGCTCGACCTCGGTGTTGTAGGCGAGGCCGGCGGGTTGGCTGAACAGCTCCTTGTAGATGTCCAGGTGGATCGCGGGCTCGTCGTGCGCCGTCGGCACGAGGATGCTCTTGTGCGGGGCGACGCGCGAGCCGAGGACCGTAGGCGCATAGAGGTAGGTGAAGAAGATCAGCACGTCATAGAGATGCTGGTTGCGCTCCAGGTACTCGAGCAGCGCAGGGCACCAGGGACCCTGCTGGCGCAGCCACTCCATCTCGTCGTCTCTGGTGTGGGCGCTCGTGAAAATCCACTCCGAGTAGCGGTTGAACGCATGGATATCGCGGGTCCTGGCGTTGGCGAACCGCCGGACGGTCACGCCGCGGATCCGGTCTGCGCCTTCCGTGTACTCGTTCTTCCAGGAGATGTAGTCCGCCGCGCACGTCGTGAGCACTTCGACCTGGTGCTTCGGCGCGAGCCGCTCGGCAATCAGTCGGCAGTGGTACTCGGACCCGCCGAGGATCTCGGCGCCGTAGCGCTGGACGATGAAAGCTATCTTCAACGAAGCCTCAATGCAGAAAGCGTTGCGGTCAATTGCGCCTCGATGCGCTCGGGCGCGAAATCCTTCAGGCGCGTGCCGTTGTCCGTCGAGGACGCTCGCGCGCAAAGGTCGATCGTATACGAGCATGCCGAGCATTTCTGCCGCCACTTCGAGATCCTTGGGCGCAAAGAGCAGGCCCGCGCCGCCGAGCGTTTCGGGAACGGCTCCGGCGGCGTAGGCGAGCACAGGCACGTCAGCGGCCATGGCTTCGACGAGTGGCACACAGAAGCCCTCGTGTTCGCTGAGCGACACATAGGCGTCAGCCCATCGATAGAACGCGCCGAGGTCCTCGTCGGGGACGGGGCCGGTGAACCAGAAGCGATCCGGAAGCATCCGGTATTCGGCGATGAGCGCCCGGATCTGCGCATAGTAGGCCGGCACGCTATCGTAGCGTCCGACGAAGATGAACCGGTAGTAACTGTCCACGTAGCGCTTGTAGACTTCGGCCAGCCGGATGTGATCCTCGATGCGCTTGTTGGGCACGATGCGGCCGACAAAGAGGATGTTGATCAGGCCGTCGCCCAGAATCTTCTCGAGCGCTGGCCGGCGTGGTGCGTTGGTAATGCGTCCGGTGTCGACGGCTATCGGCAGCACGCCGGTTGGCGCGAACCCCAGCGCCTCGAGCTCGCGACGGTTGAATTCGGAGTCGCCGAGCGCGAGGTCGACGTGGCCGACGAGCGACGCCAGCTCACGCCGTCCGATCGCCGCCAGTCGGAAGAGGCCCGGCGAGTAGGGCGCAAAAAACGCCGCCGGGGTAATGTTGTGATACTGCAGCACCCGCGCGCCATCGAGCCGACCGAACGCGTCGGTCATCGGCGAAGGCAGCGCGAAGTGAAAGATGGTCACGTCGCCCCGTCTGTGCTTCCGGATCCGCGAACGGCCGAACCTCCGACCGCAGGTCGTCGTCCATCGTCAGCGCGTAGAGGTCGGACTCGTGGCCCTGGCGGCGGAGCATCTCGCGCACCCGACGCGCGCTGTCCCCGATGGCGTCGCCGCGATGGGCCGCGGGCACCCATTGGTTGATGATCATGGTCGGGAGTCAGGGATCCGAGATCTGGGATCAGGGTTCGGGGTTGCGCCGGCGCTGGTGTCCACCCGAAGCCCGGATCCCTGATCCCTGATCCCTGACTCAGCGATCAGGGATCCGGGATCAGGGTTCGGGGTTGCGCCGGCGCTGGTGTCCACCCGAAGCTCGGATCTCTGATCCCTGATCCCGGGGTCAGCGATCAGGGATCTGGGATCAGGGTTCGGGGTTGTCCCAGCGCTCGGCTGATCTCCGCGCCCTGATCCCTGATCCCTGATCCCTGGAACTGGCAGCGCCTGAAACAGCGCCGGCCTGAACTGCCTTAACTCTTCGAAGCGTTCGAACTGCTCGAATTGCGCCCAGAAGTCCCACGTGACGGCCGGCGCCTGCCTGGGAGGGCCCGCGGTGACCTCCTCGACGAAACGCAGCAGCGTCCCGGCGAAGTCCCGGCCCTGCAGCCGTGCGAGCGCGGCGTCCTGTGACTGCTGCACCGCCTGCTCGATCGCCGGATCGTCGAGGACGGTCTCCATGAGCCGCGCGATCTCGAACGGATCGGTCGTGTGGTACAGCACGCCGCCACCATCCATGGTCGCGGGGACGGCCGTCGACGCATACGCCAGTACCGGCACGCCTTTGTAAAACGCTTCGATGATCGGCACGCAGAAGCCTTCGTGCGCGCTCGCGCACAGGAAGAGGTCCGCGACGTCGTACAGCGCCGTGAGCTCCTCGTTCGCCACGTGCCCGAGGAAATGCACGTCGGGCGTGCCGAGGCTGGCGATGAGCTGCTGCAGCATCGACAGATAGCGTTCGAACCCGCTGTAGGAACCGACGAGCAGCAGGCGCGCGCGCGGGTTGTGTCGCGTTCGGTAGACGTGGAACGCGCGGATGATCGTCTCGAACTTCTTGTTGGGAATCACCCGCCCGACAAACATCACGTTCGTCCACCCATCGTCGAAGTCGGAGGCGAGGAGTCGATTCGGTAATCCACCGAGATGGTTGAAGTCGGGAACGACCGGCAGGACTGCGGTGCGCGGGAAGCCCAGCGCCTCGAGCTCCTGGCGGTTGTATTCGGAGTCGCCGAGCGCGATATCGGTCCGCCCGACGTACGCCGTCAGCTCCCGCCGTCCTCGAAAGCACTGCTTGACGAGGTCGCGGTGCACGCCGACGAAGTAGTGCGGGGGCGTGATGTTGTGGTACACGAGCGCCATGCGTCCAGGGAGCGCGTACGCCGTTCTCGAGGCGCGGGAGCCGATGGAGAAGTGATGGACCAGGACATCCTCCGGCGCGATCGCCCCCACCATCTCCCGGTAGTCGATCGTGCAGTCCTCGAGCCGGTGGTCGGCCGTTTCGACGAAAATCTCGGATTCGTATCCGGCGCTGCGCAGCACACGCTGCACGCCGAGGACCTCGTGCCCGATCGCGTCGCCATAGCCCAGCGTGGCGAGCACCTGATGGACGCGCGGGAGGGCGCTCATGCGGTTCTGTCCCGGCGGGCGCCGGATTCCGGCATCACGGCTCCGGACGGGAGGCGGGCAACCACGTCCCTCGCGGGCGGAATATCCCGTCGGCGGCGTGCGAACCAGCCGGGCAACGGTTCGAGCGCCGGCCCGGCGGGCCCGCGATCGAGCTGCCGGAACATGTCGAGGTACTTCTTCTCAATCACCGGCCACGTGTAGTGGCGCGCAAAATACTCTCGACCGTTCGCTCCAAGGCGGGCGTGCAGCGGACCGTTCGACTCGAGGGAGTACAGCGTTTCGGCGAACTCTTCGTAGCTCTCGTAGTACAGCCCGGCGTTGCTCCGGATGCACTGTCCCTTGAGCACGTCGCATCGGCCGTTGGCAAGTACCGGACGGCCGAGCGCCCAGGCTTCGAGCGCGACCATCGAGAGGCTCTCGAAGTACAA
Organism: uncultured Acidobacteriota bacterium; assembly: GCA_963771395.1. Taxonomy (GTDB): domain Bacteria; phylum Acidobacteriota; class Vicinamibacteria; order Vicinamibacterales; family 2-12-FULL-66-21; genus DATBJJ01. The sequence continues at coordinate 462,300 of CAVYTY010000023.1, forward strand.
CGGCATGATCAAGAGGTCGGCGGCGGCGAGCGCGTCGAACTTGTCCTCGTCCGGCAGATACCCGAGGTGGTGAATCCGGTGGTGTGCCGGGATCGGCATGACCTCCTTGCCCACGACCACGAGATCCAGGCCGCGCGTGAACGTCATCGCGTAGCGCTGGAAGTAGTCGAAGAGCTCTCCGCACCCTTTGTTGGCATCGACGCGGCCGATGTAGATCGCAAACGGCCGGTTGATCTTGTGCCGTTGCCGGAAACGGCTGGGATCCGTGCGATCGGGCACCTCGGATCCCACGCCGACGACCACCCCAGGAACGTGATGGTTGTGGGTGGCGTTCTGGATCATCGCGCGCTCCTCGTGCGAGTTGTACATGATCCCGCGGACACCCCTGAAGACCGGACCGAACATCGCCAGACCAATGGTCGAATCCCGCTCCGCCGTGGGCACGAGCACGGCCTTCCCCGGCAGGCGCCTGGCCGCGTGCCACGCGTGGTAGTAGCGATAGCTGAAGAGCAGGATGTAGTCGAACGAGGAGGCCGAGCGTGTGAGGTAGTCGATGAGCGCCGGGCTCGCCGGCCCCTCGCTTTCAAGCCAGGACAACTCGTCGGCGATCGAGTGAGGCTCGTCGAACACGCGGCGCGATCGGCGGCCGAATTCGAGCGGGTGCCGCTCACGGATGACGGGAAAACGGCGCACGGGAAGACCGTTGACGGTCTCGACGCCGGGTTTGAGCTCGTTACGCCAGCTGACGTAGTCGCGGGCGCACGTCGTGACGACCTCCACCTGCGCGTGCTTCGCCAGACGTTCCGCGACGTATCGCGCATGGAGCTCCGCTCCGCCGCTGATGTCGGCGCCGTACCGCTGAGCGACTACCGCGAGCTTCACGATTCAGCAGGGCCGTTGCCTGTCTCGCCCGAGGGTCCGGGCGACTCGGCCCCGTCCGCGCGACCGGGTTCGTCGTGCGCGGCCGGCCCCGACTGTCCCTGCCGATCCCCGGAGGGGCCCTGGCCCGGTCCGCCTGGCCGCCGCCGGCCGCGGCGCCGGCGCCGGCGCGACCGGCGCTCTGCTTCATCGGCTGACAGTGTCGCGTTGACCCCGCCTCCGCCGCCGCCCGCGGGCGGCGGCAGCGGTGCAACGCTGCCCGGGCGATACTGGACGACGCCCTCGAGCGCGCGCGCACGGCGTTCGTCGAAATCCAGCCGGCTGGACATCGACTCCACCCGCATCTTCAGATTCTTGACCTCGATGCCGAGCCTCGTGGTCTCGAGGACCAGGTTGTGGATCAACTCGTAGTAGAGCGATTCGGCCTGGTTGTACGAGTCGTTCAGCTTCGACTGGATGTGCAGCGCTTCGACCACCGGCGTCGGGTTGAAGAACAACTTCAATATCGGGTTGAGCAGCTTGCGGAATCCAACGCACGAGGGGACGGCTCGATTCGTAGAGCGACGTGTCCTCGAACGTGTAGTTCCGGGCAGTCGTGGACGCGTCGCGGCGCTTTCGGTACTGCTCCAGCAGGTCCGACCGGACGCCCTTCGGATCCAGAAAGCGTTCCAGCTTCACGCTGGCGAGCTCGCGGATCTCATCTTCGGTGTAGTCGACCCCGCGTTTCTCGCGGATCCGCGACCGCACCTGGCGCATGATCTGCTCGACGTCGACGTTGTCGCTCTTGACGGTGAAATCGGCCATGTCTTTTCTTTCATTTCCGAACCTCATCGGTTCCCGCTCTCTCGAAACCTCGTCGGTTCGCCGACTTTCGAACTCGTGGAGTTCCGTGTCTCCGCCGGCTCGCGAACGACCTGGACGCGAGCCATCGCGCCTCTTCGTCGCCACGCTGCCGCCAACGTCAGCGTATCCCAGCCCGGCCGCATCCGGCTGCACGTTTCTCCGAGACGTTGGCGCACCTCAGCCTTCGATCGCGACGCCTAGAACGTCGGGCCATATATGAGGATCGCCACTGCGATGGCCCAGAGGCCAACGCACAAGAGCAAGGGCCGATCGGCCAGGAGCATGTCTGACGGGCTCCCGCCGCCCTCTTTCAGGTGCACCAGGTAAAGGTAACGGAAGATTCCATACAGGGGGAAGGGCAGCGTCAGTACCAGCCGGTCCGTCCCCAACCTCTGCACCGTCTCGGGGCTCATCGTGTAGAACGCATAGGACACGATGGTCGACGCCGTCACGACGGCGATCATCTGGTCCAGGAGGTACGGGCTGTACTCTTCCAGGATCCGGCGATGGCTGGTCGCACCATCGGCGAGCAGCACGAGCTCGTGGCGTCGCTTGCTGAGCGCCAGAAACAATGCGAGCAGGATCGTGAGTACGTACAGCCAGTGGCTGATCGGTACGTCGAGGACCACGGCGCCCGCGGCAGCGCGCAGCACGAAACCGATGGCAATCGTCAGCACGTCGAGAATGACGATGTGCTTCAAGTTGGCCCGAGTACAGGGCGAGGAGCACCACGTACGACGCGGCCACGACCCCGAAGAGCGGTCTCAGCCAGAACGCGGCCCCGAGGGCCACGCCGCCGAGCACCGCGGCCCACGCCGATGGCCACCGGCACTGGCAGGGCTCCGGAGGCAATCGGCCGGTCCTTCTTTATGGGGTGTCGCCGGTCCGCCTCGCGGTCCGCGATATCGTTGATCAGATAGACCACGCCCGACAGCGCACAGAAGATGACGAACGCGGCAACGGCATAGAGCAACGCGTGCCCGTCCAGCAACCGCTGGGCAAGCATCAGTGGAAGGAGGATGATGAGATTCTTCGTCCACTGCGTCGGGCGGAGAGAGAGGACGAGGTTCAGGGCCGTCGGCCGGGCGGACGCCGGCCGAGTATCGACCCGCTCGATGAAGTCCGGAACTGTATGTCGCGCCATCCTGAGCGCGGCGGGTGATATTCGGTGGCTAGCCGGCGAAGCTCTTGACGGCGTCTGGCTCGGACTCGTAGGTCTCGAACACCGTCAGCAGCTTGGTGATGGCGAGCAGATCCTGGATCCGCTTGGTCAGGTTCAGGAGCTTCAGCTTGCCTCCCTGCCGGCTGACCGTCGTGTACGTGCGGACGATCTCGCCCAGCCCCGCGCTGTCGATGTACGGCACGCCCTCGAGGTTGAGCAGCAGCTTCTTGCGATCCTGCTGAATGAGCGAATTGATCTTGTCCTTCAGAAGCTCGTCGCCTTCGCCGAGCGTCATCTTGCCTTTCAGGTCGAGAATCGTCACGCCGTCGACGACTCGTTCCTCGATCTGCATCGCCTCTCCTCCAGTTGCCTACGCCGTCTTCGACGCTCGCCGCCCGACCGCGCCACGAACCACTGGCCCCCGCCCGTCTGCCAGCGTCCCGTTGGCCAAAGCGCTGCTCCAGGCCTTATCGAAACTTCCAGTAAAAAGACCGGCCAGCGTACTACGCCGGTTCAAACACTGTCAAGAAATTGAGCCGTTTCCGCACGCGGCGAAGGAATGCCAGTCAAACCGGGGCTTTTAGCTTCCTTCGATCGGTGTTGTCGAACTCGACGCCCGTCGTGTGAAAGCGTCCGACGGGTGCGGTTCGTCCAATGGATTGGACACTCAGGAACTCCCGATGTTCCGGCTGGCGGCCACCGGGCCGTCACGTCGTCTCCGGCGCGTCTTCCGCTTGTCGCCGGCCGCCCCCGCCGAACCGTCCCCGAAGCGTCTGGACGACCACATAGAGCACGGGGATGAACAGGAGGTTGAGGAACGTCGACACGAACATCCCACCCGCCACTGCCGTTCCCACCGATTGCCGGGCCACCTGCCCGGCCCCGGTCGCGACGACGAGCGGCAGGACGCCCAGGATGAACGCCAGCGACGTCATCAGGATGGGCCGGAGACGGATGCGTGCCGCTTCGATTGCGGCGTCCACGACCGTCATGCCCCGATCCCGCAGCTGCTCGGCGAACTCGACGATGAGGATCGCGTTCTTGGCCGCGAGCCCGACGAGCATGACCAGGCCGACCTGGCAGTAGACGTCGTTGGCAAAGCCGCGCGACCACTGCGCAGCGAGCGCCCCGAGGACCGCGACGGGCACGCCCAGCAGGACGATGAAGGGCAGCACGAGACTTTCGTACTGCGCCGCGAGCGTCAGGTAGACGAGCAGGAGCGCGAGCCCGAAGATCAGGTACGACTGGCGGCCGGCCTTCGACTCTTCGAGCGAGATGCCGGACCACGCGTAGCCCATCCCTTCTGGGAGGTTCGCGTCGGCCAGCCGCTCCATCTCGCTGAGCGCCTCGCCGGAGCTCACGCCCTGGCGCCGCCGATCCGTTGATCGACGCCGATCGGAACAGGTTGAAATGGTTGATCACCTGCGGCGCGGTCGTTTCCTCCATCCGCACGACCTGCTCGAGCGCCACCATGTCGCCGGTGCGTGTCCGCGCATAGAGCTGCCGAAGCGCCTGCGGGTTGGATCTGAACTTCTGGTCGGCCTGCACGTACACCCGGTACGCGCGGTTGTTGAACTCGAAGTCGTTCACGTACTGCGACCCCAGGAAGATCTGCAGCGCGCTCGTGATCTCGCTGAGCGGCAGTCCGAGCGCAAGCGCGCGCTCCCGATCGATCGTGACCTGCAGCTGGGGGTCGTTCGCGGTGAACGTGCTGAACAGGCCCGGTCGCAGCTTCGGCGAACTGGTTGCCGGCCCCGACAATCGCCTGCGTCGCCTGCGCCAGGCGGTTGATGTCGCCGCCGCTCTGATCCAGGACCTGGAATTCGAAGCCGCCGAACCGGCTCAGTCCCTGAATCGCCGGCGGCGTGAACCCGACGACGATCGCGCCGGGAATTCCGAAGAGCGGTCCGCTGATGCGCCCGAGCACCGACTGCACCGAATGCTCGTCGCCGATCCGATCGTCGAACGGCTTGAGGCGGACGAACATCAGGCCCTGGTTCGACGCCGCGCCGCTGAAGCTGAACCCCATGACCGAGAAGAGCGCCATCACGTCGGGGTCCTTGAGGATGATCGCCTTCCGCGCGCTGCGCGATCTCCCCCGTGTACTCGAGCGATGCGCCCGCGGGCCCCTGCACCTGGATGAGGAAGTAGCCGGGGTCCTCTTCGGGGATGAACGCCTGCGGCACGGTGCGATAGACCAACGCCGTCAAGCCCGAGCGTTGCGGCAAAGAGCAGCACGACCACCCAGCGCCAGCGCAGGCAACTGCGCAGCACGGCGACGTAGAACCGCGTCCCGGTATCGATGATGCGCTCGAACGGCGCGAAGAACCGGCTCTTCTTGTGGTCGGCCGATCTGTCGAGCAGCAGCGCCGACAGCGCCGGCGTCAGCGTCACGGCGTTGAACACCGACAGCGCCACGGCAAACGCGATGGTGATCGAGAACTGCGCGTAGAGCCGGCCCGTCGTTCCCGGGAAGAACGCCACCGGCACGAAGACCGCAATGAGCACGAGCCCGGTCGCGACGACCGCGCCGAGCACTTCGCGCATCGCGTCCGAGGCGGCCTTGCTCGCCGTGACCTTGTATTCCTGAATGTGCCGCTCGATGTTCTCGATGACCACAATCGCATCGTCGACGACGATGCCCGTGGCGAGGATGATGCCGAAGAGCGTCAGCGTGTTGATCGAGAAGCCCATCAGCTTCACGAACGCGAACGCGCCGATGAGCGAGACCGGGATGGTGATGGCCGGAATGAGCGTGCTGCGCCAGGTCTGCAGGAAGACGAAGATGACGAGCACGACGAGGATGATGGCCTCGACGAGCGTCTTCAGCACTTCCGCGATCGACGCCTCGACGACGTCCGTGGTGTTGAAGGAGACCAGATAGCGCATGCCCGGCGGGAACGAGGCCGCCAGGCGATCCAGCTCCGCCGTGACCGCGCGCTCGACGTCGAGCGAGTTGGCGGTCGGCAGCTGCGTGACGCCGAAGCCGACCGCCTCGACGCCCTGGAAGCGCAGGTTGGCGGCGTAGGTTTCCGCGCCGAGCTCGGCGCGCCCGACGTCCTTGATCCTGACGAGCGAGCCGTCCCGCCCGCTCTTGAGGATGATGTTCTCGAACTCGGACGCCTCGGTAGAGCCGTCCGAGCGCGCGGACGCTCAGCTGGTACATCTGACCCGAAGGCGCCGGCGCCTGCCCGAGGCTGCCGGCCGCCACCTGGACGTTCTGCTCCCGCAGCGCCTGGACGACGTCGTTGGCCGTCAGCCCGCGCGCCGCGAGACGATCGGGGTCGATCCACAGGCGCATCGAGTACTTGCGCTCGCCGAAGACGACGACGTCGCCCACGCCCGGGACACGCTTGACGGCGTCCTTGATGTAGACGTCGAGGTAGTTGCTGAGGAAGAGCGCGTCGTACTCGGACTTCTCGGCGAAAACGCCGATGGCCATGATGAATCCGGTCGACTGCTTCTGGACCGTGATGCCGGTCGTCCGGACCTCGGCGGGCATGCGGCCGAGCGTCTGATTGACGCGGTTCTGCACGTCGACGGCGGCGACATCCTGATCGCGCGTCACGTCGAAGGTGACGGTGACCGTCGAGATGCCGCTGTTCGTGCTGGAGGAGGTCATGTAGAGCATGCCCTCGACCCCGTTGATTGCCTGCTCGAGCGGCGTCGTGACCGCCGTCTCGACTTCCTGCGCGTTGGCCCCGGTGTAGATCGCTGTGACGTTGACCTGCGGCGAGGCGAGGCTCGGGTACTGCGCGACCGGCATCGTCGGAATGGCCACCGCGCCCGCCAGGATCAGGACGAGCGAGCAGACCGACGCGAGGATGGGGCGACGAATGAAAGTGTCGACGAACATTATTTCTTATTCAGCTTTGACCGGCGCGCCGTCGCCGATCTTCTGAATGCCCGAGACGATCAGGGTCTCGCCCGCTTTGAGTCCGCTGCGCACGACGTAGTCGTTGCCGATCATCTGCGCCGACCTCGATCGGCTTCTGCTTGGCGACGAGACCGCCCTGCGCGCCCGGTTCGGCCACGAAGCAGAAGGTACTGACCGCTGATCCGCACGACGGCGGTCACGGGTACCGTCAGGCCCTGCACGGTGCGCCAGACGATGCGCGTGCGGATGAATTGCAGGACGCGCAGCGAAGGCGGAATCGTGCGCAGGAGGCTCTTGACGAGCACGGTCTGCGTGCCATCGTCCACGCGCGCGGCGACGAAACTGATGGGATTGGTGGCGATGACCTTGCCGTCCGAGTCCATGACCTGGACCGGAAGCCCGAGGCGGAGCAGGGGCGAGCGGTCGAGCGGAACCTGGATGTAGGCTTCGAGCGCCTGTCCGTCGTCGATGGTCGTGATTTCCGTCGAGTTGGTCACCCGGTCGCCGACGCGGATCGCGATGTCGCCGACCGTGCCCGCCTGCGGCGCGACCACGCGATAGAACTCGAGCTCGACGCGTCCCTCTTTCACTTGCGCCTCGAGCGTCGCCAAGGCGCGCCTCGGCCGTCCGCAGCGAGTTCTGCGCCATATCGAACTCGGCCTTGCTGACCGCGCCGGCCTCGACGAGCGCCTCCAGTCGCTTCACCTGCAGCCGCCAGTACTGGACGTCGGCCTCGGTGCCGGCGCGGTTGGCTTCCACGCTCGACACGGCGGCCCGCTGCCTGCTCGGCATTGATCTGGACGAGCGGCGTGCCGACGCTCACGCGGTCGCCGGCCTTGACGAAGATGCGCGTGACGATCCCTTCCACTTCCGGCTGAACGGTCGTGGATTGGAGCGAGCGCAGCGTGGCGATGAACTCCGAGGCATCTTCGATAGCCGTCATCGCGAGCGTGCTGGTCTTGATGGCGGTGGGTGGAGGCGCGCCCGCGCCTTGCGCCGGGCCACCGCCGCGGCCGCACGCGGCGGAGACGAGGGCGACCACGGCGACGACGACGGCCGTCACCCTGGGCGACGCGACGAAGGCCTTGGCCCACCGAGGTGGGGCTGAGTGCTGGGATGCCATTTGGAGATCAACTCTTCGACGCGCGGAGCGTGATAGACGTCCCGCGGATGTGACAACTGTCCCGATCTTACTGTGATGAGGTCGCGTTCCAAGAAAACAAAAAGGCCACGCGCCGAGCGTGGCCCTTCAGTCTATCGCCAGGAACTCAGGACTAGATGCCGCTCGCTCCCGCGAACTTGCGCTGCTGGAAACATTCCCGACAGAACACCGGTCGCCCCTGTGTCGGACGGAACGGCACAGTGGTTTCTTTCCCGCATGCTGAGCAGTTCGTGGTCGTTTCCACGCGTTCCCTGCTCGCCGAGGCGCCGCCCGCCGCCGGGCGGGACGCGCGTTTGGCCTTGCAGCCCTTGCACCGTTTCGGCTCGTTCTTGAAATTCTTGTCTGCGAAGAAGAGCTGCTCGCCCGCTGTCCAGGTGAACTCCGCCCCGCAGTCCACGCACAACAGCATCTTGTCCTGGAACTCCATTGGTCCTACCTCTCACCAACTCGAGCCCGTCCCGTTCCCACGACCTCCGTCTTATTTGAGCAATGTCATGGGAACGGCCCGCTCGTTCCAGGATCCTCATGATCCGGCTCGAGCGGGCCGCGTTGATCAGTCCAGTCGCTAGTCCGACTCGCGACGCTGCTTCTTGCGCGTACGCTTGCGCGCCAACGCTTGCTTGGCGCGGCGACGGTCGCCTGGCTTCAAGTAGAACGAATGCTTCTTGATATCCTTGATGATATCTTCCTGCTGCACTTTCCGCTTGAAGCGACGAAGCGCGCTTTCGATCGACTCGCCTTCCTGGATCTTCACTTCAGCCAATATTGATGACACCCCCTTCAGCGGCCACCTTCACGAACAACTCCCGGCGATCAGCCCCTCCCACAGATGCTCGCTCGCCGCGGTGTCCCCTGTCAGGCCCAAAGAGTTCGACGGAATGCGTTAGGCTATCACAAGAACCAGGCCTTTTTGGCAGGAAAGCTCATCTGGATCGACCGCGAATAGACCCGGCTGTAGCAGGCCTCTAACCTATTTATCGTTAGTATGTTAGCGACATTGTTTGGACCAGGAACAAAAGCCGGTTTGACGCTTCTGGAAGCCGTCGGATGAAGCTCCTCGTCATCGGCTCCGGCGGCCGCGAGCACGCGCTCGTCCGAACGCTCGCTCGACGCGCTGGAATTTCAGTGACGTGTGTTCCGGGAAACGCCGGCATTGCCAGCGATGCGCGCGTGCTCGCGATCGACGCCGGCGCTGTCGACGAGCTGTATACGCTCGCGGATCGCGAGCGCTTCGATCTCACCGTCGTGGGCCCCGAGTTGCCGCTCGACCTTGGCGTCGTCGATCGCTTTCGCGCGGCTGGCCATCTGATTTTCGGTCCAGCACGCGCCGCGGCCCAGCTCGAGTGCAGCAAGTCGTTCGCCAAGACGTTCATGACGCGTCACGGCATTCCAACGGCCCGCTTCCGCGTCTGCGACTCCGCGGCTGACGCGCACGAGGTGATCGCACGTGGCGAGCTCGGCCTGCCGATCGTGATCAAGGCCGACGGCCTGGCCGCAGGAAAGGGCGTCGTCGTCGCTGCCGATCGCGCCGAGGCGGACGCCGCGGTTCGCATCGCCATGACGGATCTCCAGTTCGGTCAGGCCGGTGCTCGAGTCGTGCTCGAGGAGTGCTTGAGTGGTCCGGAAGTGTCGTTCTTCGCGGTCTGCGATGGCCGGAGGGCGATAGCGCTCGGCTCGGCGCAGGATCACAAGCGTGTGTTCGACGATGACCGCGGGCCCAACACCGGCGGAATGGGGGCGTTCGCGCCGAGCCCGCTCATGGACGCCGAGCTCGAGGCCCGCGTCATGCGCGAGGTCGTCGAACCCGTCGTCGCAGGCATGCGCGAGGAAGGGCACGAGTATCGCGGATTCCTGTATGTGGGATTGATGCTGACGTGCGACGGGCCCAAGGTGATCGAATTCAACGTGCGATTCGGTGATCCCGAGGCTCAGGTCCTGCTCCCCCTGCTCGAAACCGATCTTCCGTCGCTGCTCGCGGCCGCGGCCGAAGGAGATCTCGGGCCTCACACGGTCACGACCGGTGGCGGGGCGGCGGTCGGCGTCGTGCTGGCGTCGGGCGGGTATCCGGGTCCGGTGAAGACTGGCGTGCCGATTCAGGGGATCGATGTCGCCTCGCGTATTCCGGGCGTCGACGTGTTTCACGCGGCCACTGCGCGGCGCGGCGCCGAGCTCGTAACCGCTGGCGGACGGGTTCTGACCGTAGTCGGCCGCGGGCCCACGTTCGACGACGCGATCGCGCGGGCCTACGAGGGCGTATCGAAGATCGCGTTCGACGGCATGCACTTCCGGCGCGACATCGGTCGCAAGGCGAATTCCGTTAACTCCTAACCTTGGACTTGACTGCCCCTTAGTCCCCTATGTCTCAAATTTCTGTTCTCATCCTGATGGGCTCGGATTCCGACGCGCCAGTCATGCAGGCGGCCGTCGATGTGCTTGGCGAGCTCGAAATCCCCTGCGACATGACCGTGGCGTCCGCCCACCGGTCGCCCGAGCGCGTGATGCGGCTCGTGCGCGAGGCTCCGGGTCGCGGGGTCAAGGTATACATTGTCGGTGCTGGTGCGGCGGCGCACCTTGCGGGCGTCGTTGCCGCGCACACGACGGCGCCGGTCATCGGGTGCCGATCGATTCCTCGGCGCTCAAAGGGCTCGATGCCCTGCTGTCCACCGTGCAGATGCCCCCGGGCGTGCCTGTGGCGACGGTCTCGATCGGGAAGCCGGGTGCGACCAACGCGGGCGTGCTAGCGGCGCAGATCCTCGCCCTCGGCGATCCGGCTCTCGCGGCGCGTCTCGACCGATACAAGTCGAAGCTTGCGGAGAAGGTAGAGCAAGCGGCGGCGCGGTTGGCGGGGAAATAGGCTCTAGGCTCTAGGCTCTGGGCTTTAGGAAAACTTTCGAGTGGGGTCTCGAGCGATTTTGCTAGAGCCTAGAGCCTGAACCCTAGAAGCCTAGAGCCTAAGAGCCAAGAGCCAAGAGCCTGACAGTGAAATACTCCATCGTCACCTTCGGATGCCGCGTCAATCAGGCCGACTCGCTGCGCATCGAAGAAGACCTTCGCGCGCGCGGCGGCGTGGCCGCGCCGTCGGTTGATGCCGATCTCGTCATCGTCAACACCTGTTCGGTGACTGCCAGCGCCGACCAGGGTGCGCGGCAGACGATCCGACGCATCGCCCGCGACAACCCGGCCGCGAGCGTGGTCGTGACCGGTTGCTACGCCACGCGCCGGCCGCAGGAGGTCGCCGAGCTCCCGAACGTGATTCGCGTCGTCGGCAATCACGAGAAAGAGTGGCTCGTGCAGACGACCGCGGAGCGGTTCGGAGATGGGGAGGGCGCATGCGGCGCGCCGATCGCGCCGGGTGTAGCGGGCCGCACGGCCTTCACGCTCCGCGTACAGACCGGCTGCGAGGAACGCTGCAGCTACTGCATCATTCCGACGACGCGCGGCGCCGGCCGGAGCCTGCCGGTTGACGACGTCCTTCGGGAGGTCGGCGCGGGTTGCGGCCGCGGGTTTCAAGGAAATTGCCCTCACCGGTGTTCATCTGGGCTCGTACGGGCGGGATTTGGAGCCGGCGAGCTCGCTCATGTCGCTCTTGCGCGCGCTCGACTCTTCTCCGCCCGACGTGACGTTCAGGGTCAGCTCGCTCGAGCCGATGGATTGCACGCCGGAGATCGTCGACGCTGGTCGCAGCCAGTCGCGGCCGGTTCGCGCCACACTTTCACTTGCCTCTGCAGCACGCGAGCGATCGCCTGCTCGGCCTGATGCGCCGCCCGTACACCCTTGACTACTATCGCGCGCTGGTCGACTCGATCGTCGATCGCCTGCCACACACGTCGATTGGTACCGACATGATCGTAGGGTTCCCGGGCGAGACCGACGACGATTTCGGCGCGAACCTCGAATACCTGCCGACGTCACCGCTGTCGCACGTCCACGTTTTCCCGTACTCGGATCGGCCCGGCACGTCGGCCGCGGCCATGCCAGGCAAGGTCGCCGGCACGAGCATCAGGGAGCGCGGCGCGCGCCTCCGCGCGATCGGCGCCGACCTGGCGCAGCGATTTCGCGAGTCGCAAGTCGGGACCGTGCGGCCGGGGCTGACAATCGAGGACGGCACGCTGGTCGTGACCGACAACTATCTGAAAGTCAGGATTCCGATCGGATTGGAGCGCAACCGTCGCGTCGCCCTGAGGCTGGACAATGACGGCGGCACGGTCGTCGATGTTGGGACTGTTGCGACTGTCGGCTGAGACCGACCATTCAG
>CAVYTY010000024.1:0-38268 GCA_963771395.1 uncultured Acidobacteriota bacterium
CGCAAGGTCAAGAAGGCCGCCGACGGCCTTCGCCGGCGCGTCGAGGAGCTCGAGGCACGAATTGCCGACCGGGAAACGGCCATCAAGGCCATCGAAGCCTCGATGTCGGCGCCCGGGTTCTACGAGAACCGCGAGGTGGCTCAGCCGCTCATCGCCCGGCACCAGGCGCTCATGTGGGAGGTCGGCGATCTGATCAACCAGTGGGAAGCGCTGCAGACAGAATTGTAATCGGGATTCATATCCGTAACCCGGCGAAAAGCCACGCCCGCCCCCAGCCTCCGCGAAACACTAGGAAATCTGTTCGACCGACCCCGTAACACCGGGGCACACGGTTTGCCCCCACGCATGCCGACCTTAGGAGAAGTACGCCCAAGGACCAGCGCCGGGTTCGCCGGACCGGACTGGGCTGCCTGAGGCGCTGTAACTTCAACATGGAATTAAGCTTGGCTGATCAGGATCCCGCAATTACAATATTGGCATCCGAGGCACCTGCGAGTCAGGTGAGTCTCGGTGCCGACCCTGCTTTGCCTACCCGAAAACCCAGCGGCGCTCGGCGCCCGTCGGCACGCGCGCCCCGTCAGGCCACGGGCGCCGTGGCTCGCAAGGCGCAGCCGGCCGCCGCGAACGGGCGCAACGTCGCGCCGGAGGACTTCTATCGCGACCTGGTGTGGAGCCTCCGCAACGGAGTGCTGGCGGTGACCAGCGACGGCACGGTCGCCGTGATAAACGACGTCGCCTACCGCATTCTGGGACTCCCGCCGCGCCGGTCCGACGTCGGTCGGCCATTCACCGGCGTCCTCCAGGGCCGGCCGGAAGTCGCGCGCATCATCGCCGGGGCGTTCGATTTGACGCACCTCCCGAACCGCGCCGAGCTCCGGCTGAAGAGCACGAACAAAGTCATCGGCTACACGATTTCGCAGGTGCGGGATTCGCGCGGGCAAGTGACCGGGGTCACGTTGTTCTTCAAGGACCTGACGAGGGTGGAGCAGCTCGAAGAGCGCGAGCGGCTGCGCGACCGTCTTGCCGCGCTCGGGGAGATGGCTGCCGCCATCGCGCACGAGGTCAAGAATCCGCTCGCCGGCATCGAAGTCATGGCCGGGATCCTCAAACGCCAGCTTCCCGAGTCCCCGGATGCGCAGTCGATCCTCGGCGACATCATCAAGGAAGCGAAGATGGCCAACGCCATCGTGATGGAGGTCCTCGAGTTCGTGCGGCCGATTCGACTGCAGGTCGAACACATGTCGATCCTCGACGTCGTCAAGGACGCGATCGCGCTGGCCGACACGCACGCGCCCCGCGGCAAGGTCGACGTCGCCCTGAACATTCGCGACGACCTGGCAACGATTCAGGGCGACCCGCACCAGCTCCGGCAACTCTTCACGAACCTGCTGATCAACGCGTTCGAGGCGATGAACGGCCGCGGCTCGGTCCGGATCGAGGCCACCGAGCTCCCCGAGGAAGAAGCGCCGACGGGCGGCGAAGCGCTCGTGGGCGCGATGGTGCAGGTCGACGTGACCGACGACGGGCCGGGCGTGCCGCCCGACGTCATGGATCGCATCTTCAGCCCCTTTTTCACGACCAAGCCCCAGGGCACCGGGCTCGGGCTGGCCATCGTCCGCAAGATCGTCAACGCGCACGACGGCCGCATCGACGTCCACGTGCCCGCGGCGGGGGGCACGCAGTTCCGCGTGACGCTCCCTGTGTCGAGCGATCACGGGTTGTTTCGAGTTAGGTTCGGTTCGCGGTTCGCGGTTCGGGTGTTGGGTTGGGGTTCGACGTTCTTTTTCGATCCGTTAGAGAGGGCTGAGCAATGGGCCGGATTCTGGTGGCAGATGACCACGATTCGCTGCGGCGCGGGATTGTGCGCGCGCTGTCGGACGCACATCACGAAGTGGATGAGGCGCCGAACGGCAACGTGGCGATCGAGAAGCTGCACGAAGGGCAGTACCACGTCGTCCTGAGTGACTTGAAAATGGGGGGCAGCGACGGTCTCGACGTGCTGCGCACCGCCAAGTCGCTCCATCCGACGACCGCGGTGATTCTGATGACCGCCTTCGGCTCGGTGCACACAGCGGTCGAGGCCATGAAGATCGGCGCCTTCGACTACGTGCAGAAGCCGTTCGAAATCGAAGAGATGGAGCTCAAGGTCGAAAAGGCCATCGAGCATCGGCGCCTGAAGCACGAGATCGAGTATCTCCGCCACACGCAACAGGACATCTATGACTTCGAGCGGATTGTCGGCGCGAGCGGCGCGCTGCAGTCCGTGCTCTCGATCGTCAAGAAAGTGGCCAAGAGCAACACGACGGTGTTGATTCGCGGCGAAACGGGCACCGGCAAAGAGCTCATCGCCGGGGCGACGCACCACAACTCGCTGCGGGCCGGGCGCAACTTCGTCAAGGTCAACTGCGCGGCGCTCCAGGAGAACCTGCTCGAGTCCGAGCTCTTCGGGCACGAGAAGGGCGCGTTCACGGGCGCCGACAAGCAGCGCGTCGGGCGCTTCGAGCAGGCCGACGGCGGCACGCTGTTCCTCGACGAGGTCGGCGACATGAGCGCCAACACGCAGGCGAAGATCCTGCGCGTGCTCCAGGAGCACGAGTTCGAACGCCTGGGCGGCACGCGAACGCTGCGCGTCGACGTGCGGATCATCGCCGCCACCAACCGCAACCTGCCGCAGATGGTCGCCAACGGATTGTTCCGCGAGGACCTCTACTACCGCCTGAACGTCGTGTCGATCGACATGCCGCCGCTGCGCGAGCGCAAAGACGACATCCAGCAGCTGGCCATGTTCTTCCTGCGCCGGTTCTCGGGCGAGCTGAAGAAGCGGCTCGACGGCCTGTCGCCCGACGCGACCAAGCTGCTGATGCGCTACAACTGGCCGGGCAACATCCGCGAGCTCGAGAACGCCATCGAGCGCGCGGTGCTGCTCACCGAAGGTCCACTGCTCACGAGCATCGACCTGCGTCTCGGCGAGCTGTCCACGACGCAGTCGTCGGGCGATTCGAACCCGGTGGTCAAGATCCCGCCGACCGGCATCGCGCTCGAAGAGATCGAGCGCCAGGCGCTCATCGAGGCGCTGAAGATGTCGAACTGGGTGCAGAAGGACGCCGCGGAGCTGCTCGCGATCAGCCCGCGCGTGATGAACTACAAGATCAAGACGCTTGGAATCGACTATGCGCGGGGGAGACGGCCCATGGTGGAGTCCATGGCGTCATAGACAGAGACCTGAAAGTGTGAAGTCTGACGTTTGAAGTGTGAAGTTGGGAAGTAGGAAGTCGGAAGTGGGAAGCGGAAGTTTGAAGGAAGTCGGAAGTGAGACCTGCTCACTTCCCGACTTTCACTTCCAACTGCTACTTCCAACTTCCACTTCCCACTTCCCACTTCACACTTCCCTACTTCAGACTTCCAACGTCAGACTTCACACTTTCAGCGCCCAGCCCGTGGGTGCGCTTTTCGGTACGCACCCATCATCTGGGCGGCATTGACGTGCGTGTAGCGCTGGGTGGTGCTCAGGCGCGCGTGGCCGAGCAGCTCTTGAATCGCCCGTAGATCGGCCCCGCGCTCCAGCAGGTGCGTGGCAAACGAATGCCGCAGCGCGTGCGGGCTGATCCCGAAGCGCGTGCTGCAGGCGGCCACATACTTCCTCACCAGCCGGTCCACGCTCCGCGTTGACAGTCGTCCGCCCTGATAATTGAGGAACACCGCCGGCTTCCCCGCCCGCTTTGTCAGCGGCCCGCGGCTCGCGGCTCGCAGCTCGCTCTTCGCTGCCCGCGGCTTGCGGTTCGCCGTCCGCGGCGCCGGCTCAGGGACGAAGGACTCGCGGTCGCGCAACCACGCCCGCAGCGCCGCCTCCGTGGACCGGTTGAACGGCACGATTCGTTCCTTTCCCCCCTTGCCGAGCACCCGCACCATCCGGCCGTTCAGATTCACGTCCCCGAGATCGAGCCCCACGAGCTCGCTCAACCGGAGGCCGGACGCGTAGAAGAGCTCGAGGATCGCGCGATCGCGTCGTCCAAGCGGCTGAGAGGCGTCGGGCATCTCGAGCAGCGTCGACATCTCTGCTTCGCCCAGGTGCGCGGGAAGACGCTGCTCGCGCTTCGGTGTGCCTACGAGCGCCGCCGGATCGCCCTCGAGGATGCCCTCACGACGCAGGTAGCGGCTGAAGGTACGAATCGCGGCGAGCTTCCGCGCGACCGACGACCGCGTGTTCCCCCGCCGGTGCAGGTCACCCAGGAACTCGCGGATGTTGAGGTGATCGAAAGCGGCCATCGTCAGCTCGGCGCGCGGGCGGCTGACGCGGGCGGCGAGAAAGGTCAGGAACTGCGAGAGATCGCTGTCGTACGCACGGACCGTATGCTGCGACGCGTTCTCGTTGAGCCGCAAGTAGTCCAGGAACTCGACGAGCGAGGCCTTCATCGCGGTATGGACCCCTGGCCTGAGCTGGTCGGAGGGCCCTGGCCTGAGCTGGTCGAAGCGACTGCAGACTCCGTCTCGCCCGCCTCCATCCAGCGTTCGAGATCGGCGAGCGCTCGCTCGGACATCGCGAGCTTGCGCGTCTCCTTGCGGCTCATCCGCCGTCCATCTGCCGCCCGCATGCGCGAGTGCGCTCGATCGTCGATCGGCTCCATGATCCCGAACGTGATGTTGGTCGGCTGGTAGTGTCGAGGATCGGCATGCGAGACGTAGTGCGCGAGCGCGCCGAGCGCCGTGGTCCTCGGCGGCACGCGCATCGGTCGAGCGAGCACGCGCGCGGCCGCGTTGCGGCCCGCCATCAGGCCCGAGGCTGCGGACTCGACGTAGCCTTCGACGCCGGAAATCTGCCCGGCGAAGAAGAGGTCGTCTCGGGTCTTCATCTGCCACGTCTCGCGCAGGACGTCCGGCCCGTTGATGTACGTGTTGCGGTGGATCATCCCGAAGCGAACAAACTCTGCGTTCTCGAGTCCCGGGATGAGCCGCAGGACGCGAGCCTGTTCTCCCCATTTCATCTGGGTTTGAAATCCGACGAGGCTGAAATGGTCGCCCGCGAGGTTGTCCTGACGGAGCTGGACGCAGGCATACGGCTCGCGCCCGGTGCGCGGATCGGTCAGGCCCACGGGCTTCATCGGCCCGAACCGCAGCGTGTCCACGCCTCGCCCCGCCATCACCTCGATCGGCAGGCACCCCTCGAAGAACTTCGCATCGTCGAATTCGTGCAGCGCTGTCTTCTCGGCCGCCATCACCGCGGTGTGAAATTCTGCGTACTGCTCCCTGTCCATCGGACAGTTCAAGTAGTCCCCCTCGCCATCGTCGATGCCGCAGGCGTCACTGCTGAGCTCGGGGACACTCAAGGTTGAGTGTCCCCGCAGGCTCCGGGCCCAGCGGGAGGCGCGGAAGACTTTCGACATGTCGATGGATTCGGCGAGGACGATCGGGCTGATGGCGTCGTAGAAGTACAGGTGATTCCCGCCGACGAGCGCGGCCACGTCCCGGGAGAGCGACTCCGAGGTCAACGGACCGGTGGCGACTATCACGGAGTGATCCGGACCGAAGCCGGCCGGGACGGCCGGCATCTCGGCGCGGACGACGCGGATCCGCGGGTGGCTCGAAATCTCGCGCGTCACGATCTCGGAAAAGCGGACGCGATCGACAGCCAGCGCCGCACCCGCGGGCACGCGCGACAAGTCCGCCGCCCACATGATCAACGACCCCAGCCGGCGCATCTCCTCCTTCAGGAGGCCAACCGCATTATCGAGCTTGTCGCCGCGAAAGGAATTGCTGCAGACGAGCTCAGCGAGACCGTCGGTCTTGTGCACGGCCGTCGGCCGCACCGGCCGCATCTCGTGGATGACGACCGGCACATCCATCCGAGCAGCCTGCCACGCGGCTTCACACCCGGCCAGGCCGCCGCCGATGATGGTGACCATCGCAATGCTGAATGCTGAATGCTGACTGCTGAAGTGAATGCTGATTGCGCCAATGCTGATTGATCCTTCACTTCAGCATTCAGCATTCAGAATTACACGGGTTCTAGCTCCTCAGACCGCACGTAGCTGCACTTCTCGTTGTTGCAGATCAACTGGCGTCCGTGGCGCTTGGTAATCTTCTCGACCAGGAACGGCGCGCCGCAGTCGGGGCACTTCTCCGGCATCGGCCGGTTCCAGAGCGTGAAGTCGCACGCGGGATAGTTCGCACAGCCGTAGAACACGCGCCCGCGCCGGGACTTGCGCTCGACGATGTCGCCGCCGTCCTTGGGACAGATGACGCCCGTCGACTTCTGCTTGACGTACTTGCACGCGGGGTAATTGGTGCACGCGGTGAACTCGCCGAACCGGCCCTGCTTGAGCACCAGGTTCGACTCGCACTTCGGGCATTTCTCGTCGAGAACCTGGTCAGGCTTCGCCGCCGCCAATCCCTGCTTCGTCGAGATGATCTTCCGCGTCGTCTTGCACTCCGGGTATCCGGTGCAGGCCAGGAACTGACCGAAGCGCCCGCGCTTGAGCGCCATCGGCTTGCCGCAGTTCTCGCAGTTCTCTTCAATCTCCCCACCCTCGGCGGTCGCCTCGGCCGTCTCGAGCTCGCGCGTGTTCTCGCACTCCGGATACGCGCTGCACGCCAGGAACAGGCCGAACTTCCCGGCCTTGATCACCATCGGCGAGCCGCACTTGTCGCAGGCGACCTTGGGATCGGGCTCGACGCCCTCCTTGAGGTTGATCATGTCCTTGGCGGCGCGCTTCAAATCCTTTTCGAACTTCTTGTAGAAGCTCGTCAGCGCGGACTTGTAGTCGTTGGTCCCGCCCTCGATCTTGTCGAGCTCTTCCTCGAGCTCGCGCGTGTAGTTGACGTCGAGGATGTCGTCGAACGCCGGGCTGAGCAGCCGCTCGACGAGCATCATGCCGAGCAATGTCGGCTTGAAGCGCGCCTCGATCTTGTTCACGTACTCGCGCGTCTGGATGACGCCGATAATCGACGCGTAGGTGCTGGGCCGGCCGATCCCGTTCTCTTCGAGCGCCTTGACGAGCGTGGCCTCGTTGTACCGCGGCGGCGGCTGGGTGAACTTCTGCTCGGGCTTGAGCGCGCGCAACTCGAGCCGGTCGCCCTCGTTCAGCGCCGGGAGCACGTTGGCTCCATCCTCGTCCTCCGCGCTCACCGCGTCGGGCCCTGGTCCGACGGTGCGATCCTCGGCAGGCTCCTGGTTGTAGACCGCCAGCCAGCCGGCGAACTTCGGCACCGAGCCCTTGACGCGGAACAGGTACCTCGCCGCTTCCACGTCGACGATGGTTTCATCGAACGTCGCGGGGGGCATCTGCGAAGCGACGAAGCGATTCCAGATCAGCCGGTACAGGTAGTACTGATCGGGAGTCAGCTGCGCCCGGACTTCGTCGGGGTGGTACAGCATCGACGTCGGCCGGATCGCTTCGTGCGCGTCCTGCGCATCGGCTTTCGCCTTGTAGTAGATCGGCTTCTCGGGCAGGTAGTCGGGCCCGAACTTCTGGCCGATGAACTCGCGCACGTCGGTCAGCGCCTGATCGGCGACGCGGGTCGAGTCGGTGCGCATGTAGGTGATGAGGCCGACGGCGCCCTCACCCGGCAGCTCGATACCCTCGTAGAGCTGCTGCGCGATCATCATCGTCTTCTTGACGGGAAAGCGCGACGCCTGCTGCAGCTTGCTCGTGATGAACGGAGGGACGGCGCCCTTCTTCCGTTCTTTCGTCGTCACCGACGCGACGGTCCAGGCCGCGTCCTTCAGGTCGTCGAGGACCGCGTTCGATTCGGCCTCGTTGCCGATCTTGATGTTCGCGCCATCGCGCTTGAGCAGCTTCGCGTCGAATTCCGGAGGCACCGGACCGGCGAGCCGGGCGGTGAGGTTCCAGTACTCTTCGGCGACGAACGCGCCGATCTCGCGCTCGCGATCGACGACGATCTTGAGCGTGACCGACTGCACACGGCCGGCGCTCATGCCGCGCCGGACCTTGTCCCAGAGGAGCGGGCTGATCTTGTAGCCGACGAGACGGTCGAGCACCCGGCGCGCCTGCTGCGCGTCGACCATCTGCATGTTGATCTTGGTCGGCTTTTCCAGCGCCGCGAGCACACCCTTCTTGGTGATCTCGTTGAACATCAGCCGCTGGATCTTCTTGCGATTCCCCGCGCCCAGTTCCTCGGCGAGATGCCAGCCGATCGCTTCGCCTTCGCGGTCAGGGTCGGTGGCGACGAAGATGGTCGAGGCGTCCTTCGCCGCGGCCTTCAACTCCGTCATGACCTTCTTCCGGCTCGCGATGACTTCGTACGACGGCTCGAACCCATCCTCGATGTCGACGCCCAGCTTGCTCTTGGGCAGGTCGCGGACGTGGCCCATCGACGCCACGACCTTGTAGTCCTTGCCAAGATATTTGTTGATGGTCTTCGCCTTCGCTGGCGATTCGACCACGACGAGTGACTTTGCCATAACCTCGAACCCTACGTTACCAGACGTCGGGAAAACCCGCCGCCCGACTGTGTGACCAGCCCAGCCAGTTCGAGCTCCATCAGACGGGGCAGGAGCTTTGTACCTGTAACACCGGTCAATTCCATGAGCTCGTCGAGCCGGTAGACTTCGCCGGGCTCCATCCTCGACAGCAAGTTATCTGAATACAACAATTTAGCTGGCGAAGCCGAGCCCGCCGCAGCCGCCGGCCACCCGAGCCCCTCAAGAATATCGACGGCAGACTCGACGACCTTTGCCCCGTCCTTCAAAAGGCTGTGGGAGCCGCGGTTGCGGCCGGACAGCACGCTGCCGGGTACGGCCATCACGTCTCGACCCTGCTCCAGCGCGCACCGGGCGGTGATGAGCGACCCGCTCTTGTCCGACGCTTCGACGACCACGACGGCGAGCGAGATCCCGGAGATAATACGGTTCCGCAGCGGAAAGTGCTCCGGGAGGGGCACCGCGCCAGGCCCGAACTCGCTGACCAGTAAACCTTTCTGAGCAATCTCCAGCGCCAGCTTTTCGTGCTCGGCGGGATACACCCGGTCGACGCCGGACCCGAGGACTGCGACGGTCGGCGCCGATCCCGTCAGGCACCCACGATGAGCCGCCGAGTCCACGCCGCGCGCCAGGCCGCTCGACACGACAAGGCCGCGATCCGACAGCTCCTGGCCCAGCCGATGCGCCACATCGATGGCGTACGGCGTCGCTGCCCGCGAACCGACGATCGCCACGATGGGTCGCATGAGCACCCCGACGTCACCCCGAATCCACAGCAGGGGCGGCGGGTCGGGGATACAGCCGAGAAGTGCGGGAAAGCGCGGGTCATGCCAGGCGACGGGCTCGATCCCGGCGCCGCGTGCTGCGGCGAGCGCCGCGCTCGCCCGTGACTGGGCCACGCTCGACGCGCGCGCCCGTTCGTGCGCCGGCACCTCGCATGCCTGAAGAACGAACTCGAGCGCATCCTTCAACTCGAGGTTCGACTGATGCCGGATTTCCTTGAAAGCGGAGGCGGCCCGCGAACGCGATGCGGGCAGCATCGACAGGGCCACGGCGATAAAGGGGTCCATGCGCGACGCGCCTTTCTACGGCGGCTCGACCCCTCTGTCCTCATTATAGAGAGATAAGAGCCTCTCGTCTCCGGCGCCTTACGAATGACGTCGGTGCCTTACGAAAACCGGCGCGGACCGGGTCTCGGAGCCCACGCCAGCACGGCTTTGCCGTGGTACGTCGCTTGCTCGAAATCGGTGCCGAAAGGCCTTGCGCCGCGGCGGTCAGGTGCTATAGTGATTTGGAGCCCAATTCATGGTGTGCCGAGCTCTCGTCGTTGCGATCGCGCTCGTCGCGTATGCCCCGCCAACGCACGCGGGCGAAGCATGGTTGGACGCGCCCGCGGGTGACGCCCGCTCGGACGCCAAAGAGCAGGTCGAGTTCGGCATCAAGGTGGCGCAGAACGGTCTCTGGAAGGAAGCCGCCTACCGGTGGGAGAAGGCCGTTCAGATCGACCCGACCTATGCGGCCGCGTGGAACAACCTGGCGGTCGCTTTCGAGCAGCAGGGGAACTTCGACAAGGCGCGCGAGGCGTACGAGAAGGCCGTCGAGCTCGATCCGAAGAACCTGCTGTTCCGGCAGAACTTCGATCTCTTCAAAGAAATCAATGACCGCACGAAGCGCCGCCGCGATCGTTAGCCCCTCGTTGATCGTGGTGCTGCTCGCGGGATCGTCGGCCTGCACCAGCTTCTACGAGATCCCGATCGAGACGCCCATCCAGCCGAAGATGGACGTGTCGATGTTTCAACGCGTGCTGATCGCCGGGATTCATCGGCGGCGGCACCGAGGACGTCGACGCGAATCTGGAAACCGTCCGCCTGCTGCGCAGCCAGCTGCGGTCGAAGTCGTCGCTCCGCGTCATCGAAGCCGAGGTGCTGCAGCTCGCCGACATCGCGAAGGAACAGGCCAAGGGCGACGGCGGCGCGCCCCCGTCGCCTGGCGGCGCCGCGGACGGCCAGCAGCCGCCGCAGCCCCAGGCCGAACCGGACACGTCCAGAATCCGCAACGAGAAGGACCTCGAGCGGTACCAGAGCATCTTCGCCGACGTCGCCTTCTGGAAAAAGCTGGGCGAGGAATACCAGGGACCGCTCATCATCACCGGCACGGTCCTCTTCTCGCCGCTCTCCACGGCCGGATACGTGCCCGTCGAGCGCGAGTACTTCGACCAGCTCGGGCGCCGTCGCGTCATCCAGTCGCGCGTCTATCAGGAGCGCAAGGGCTTCACCCTGCAGCCGAAACTGATCTACATCGACGGCCGCACCGGCGCGACGCTCTACTCGGAAACGCTGCGCGAGGAGATCCTCTACAACGCGCAGCAGAACACGCCCGCGCTGTCGTCGTACTTCGAGCTGATGGACAAGCTCATCCCGAGCTTCCTGAACACCCTCAGCACGCAGAAGATTCGCGGCACGCGGATGCTCGTCAAGTAGCTCGCACGTATCGAGATGGCTCGCTCGATTGAGCATAGAAGGCCCGGTTTTGGCCGTGTTTCGCGCGCCAAGACCCCCGAACTCTTTACCCGCCGTTCGCGTCCGTGTTACCCTAGTTCCTTTGTCGAGGCGCCACGGACGCCCTCGAGCGTCTCGGGCGCGGGAGTTCAGCCGTGTTCGCAATCATTCAGAGCGGTGGCCGCCAGGTCAAGGTCGTCCCCCGGCGACGTCGTCACCGTCGATCGCTTCGAGGCCGAGCCCGGGCGACGAGGTCACGATCGACCAGGTGCTGGTGCTCGAAAAGGAGGGCGGCGAAGTCCTCGCGGGCGCGCCCTTCGTCGCCAACGTCAAGGTCGTCGGCGTCGTCGACGGCGAGTCGCGCGGCCCGAAGATCCGCGTCTTCAAGAAGAAGCGCCGCAAGGGCATGCGCCGGACCAAAGGGCATCGCAGCACGTACACGCTGGTCCGGATCAAAGACATCATCGTTTAGCGTTCAGCTCTCAGCTTTCAGCGCTCAGCTGAAGGCGGGCAGCCAAGAAGCCGGAAGCAGAATCATGGCAACAAAAAAGGGTCAGGGAAGTTCCCGCAACGGCCGCGACAGCAATTCGCAGCGTCTGGGCGTCAAGCGGTTCGACGGCAACGTCGTCACGGGCGGATCGATCCTCGTGCGCCAGCGCGGCCGCCGGTTCCGGCCGGGCCTCAACGTGGGCCTCGGCAAGGACGACACGCTGTTTGCGAAGATCGACGGCACGGTCAAGTTCGAGGACCACGGCGCCAAGGGCCGCGTCATCAGCGTTCACCCGTCGTCAGCATCACCCCGTCGCCGACTGATGCCGGCTGACGCCGGCTCACGACCGACTGACTGACGACTCGACTGGACTGTCGACTGAAGTGTTTGTCGACGAAGTAGACATCCACGTGGCCGCCGGCCATGGCGGGCCGGCGCCATGAGTTTCCGGCGGGAGAAGTTCGTTCCCCGCGGCGGGCCGGACGGCGGTGATGGCGGCCACGGCGGCTCGATCTACATCGTCGCCTCACCCAACCTGAACACCCTCCTCAACTTCCGCTTCCAGAAGATCTTCGAAGCAGGCAACGGCCAGGGCGGGGCGAGGCTCCAACCGCACCGGCCGCAGCGGCGCCGACATCGAGCTCGAAGGTACCGGTCGGCACCGTCGTCTACGAACGCACGCCGGAGGCCGACACGGCCGGGCCAATCGAGCCGGTCAAGCCCGCCAGGCGGCGACAGTGGCGAGACGATCGAGACGAGCGGCGCGAGCCAGCTCGAGCCGCGCGAGCCTGGCGAGCTCGTGCAGCTCGCCGACCTCACGGAGCCGGGCGTAGCGCGTGCTGATTGCGAAGGGCGGCAACGGCGGCTGGGGGAACGCGCAGTTCGCGAGCTCCACCAACCGGGCGCCCCGCGCGCACGCAGCCGGGGCTGCCTGGCGAAGAACGCGACCTGCGGCTGCACCTGAAGCTGCTCGCCGACGTCGGGCTCGTGGGGTTTCCCAACGCCGGCAAGTCGACGCTCATCTCACGGATCTCGGCGGCCAAACCGAAGATTGCCGACTACCCGTTCACGACGCTCGTGCCCAATCTGGGGGTCGTCGAGCCTTTCTGGCGACCGCACCTTCGTCGTCGCGGACGTGCCGGGACTGATTGAGGGCGCGCAACGGGGCACGGGCTGGGACACCGGTTCCTGAGCCATCTCGAGCGCACGAAGGTGCTGGTGCACCTGGTGGACATGTCGTCGGCGACCGGGCGTGATCCGGTCGAAGACTTCGACGTCATTTCGCGCGAGCTCGAGCTGTTTCCCGGGCGTGACGCCACCGGCGAGCGGCTCGCCGACAAGGCCGTTCTCGTCGCCGCCAACAAGATGGACGCGCTCGACGAACCCGACAGGCTCACGAGCCTCGAACAGCATTTGCAGTCGGCCGGCGTTCCGCTCTACCCTGTGTCGGCAGCGACCGGGCAGGGTCTCGACGCGCTCCTCGAAGCCGTCTGGCGCGAGGTGGCGCGGTCGCGCGAGGAAGGCAGCCCCGTCCCCGGCTCCGTGAGTGACGTCCGCTCGACTGAATGACTTCCGGCACCCGCATCGGTATCCTGGGCGGCACGTTCGATCCCGTGCACGTAGGTCACATGGACACGGCCCTGGCGGCCAGGCGCGCGATCTCTCTCGACCGCGTGCTCGTGATGCCGTCGGGCACACCCCCGCACCGCTCGTCTCCTCCCTCGGCCTCGCGTTTTCACCGCTTCGCGATGGCGGCTCTCGCAGTGACCGGCCTTCCGGAGCTGATGGTCAGCGACCTCGAGATTGGCGTCACCGACCCGTGCTACACCTTCGACACGCTGGCGCGTCTGCACCGGACCGGCCTCCTCGCGTCGCAGATCTTCTTCATCACCGGGGCCGACGCGTTCGCAGAGATTGATACGTGGAGCCGCTATCCGGAGGTGCTCGAGATGGCGCATTTCGTGGTCGTCTCGCGACCCGGCCATGCCGCGGCGGCGCTCCCGTCGAAGCTTCCGGCGCTCTCCGCGCGGATGCACGACGCGACGGCTCTGGCGTCAACCACGGTTACCGCGGCCGCAGCCGCCGGCGCTCCTCCCCAAGCTACTCCCCAAGCTACTCAAAGTCCTGCTCGTGGATGCGCCCACCCGTGACGTCTCTTCGACCGAGGTTCGGCGGCGCCTCGAGTCGGGCACAACTATCGCGGGGCTCGTGCCCGTGGCCGTCGAAAACTACATACGGCAACACGGGCTCTACTCGCGCGGCGAGGCTGACGCGACGTTCGGCAAATCACTTGCATGAAGAGAATCACTTCGACCAGACCACGAACGACAGGCGGACGGAAGCGGCTGCCGGCGGAAGTGACGCGCGCGGTGCGGGCGGCCTTCGACAAGAAGGCGACCAACGTCGTGGTGCTCGATCTGCGCCACACGCCGGCCTTCACCGACTTCTTCGTGCTGTGCTCGGGACAGAACTCCCGGCAGGTCAAGGCGATCGCCGACAGCGTCGAAGACACGCAGCGTGCGGCCGGCGTGCGGCCGGCGCACGTCGAAGGCTACCAGCGCGCCGACTGGATCCTGATGGATTACTTCACCTTCATCGTGCACGTCTTCGCGCCGCACACGCGCGACTTCTACTCGCTCGAGCGCCTGTGGGGCGATGCCGAGCGCATTGAGATGACCGACGAGCCGCCCACGCAGAAGAGCGCGTCACCATAGCGCGCAAAGCGCAAGCCCAAAAGAGGCCCGCGTATGTCTCTGTCGCTCTCCCGCATCGCCGACGGCCTTCTGGCCGTGCTCCTCGCACCGGGGTGCGCCGCCTGCGACGCTCCGCTGTCACACCCATCACGCGGGCCGGTGTGCGGCGCCTGCTGGGACTCCATCGGGCGCTTCACTCCTCCACTGTGCGACCAGTGCGGCGACCCTCTGCCCTCCTGGCGTGTGCCCGGCGTCGCCGCCGCCGGCGCGTGCGTCTGCCCGCGCTGCCGCCGCCCCTCGGCGCTCACCGGAAGCCGCGCTATCGGCGCCTACGACGGATCGCTCCGCGCGATCGTGCATGCGTTCAAATACGCGGGGTGCCGCTCTCTTGCAGGCGGCCTGGGCGCGCGTCTGCGCGAAAGCGCCGCAGACCTTCTTGCGCGCGCCGACATCGTGGTTCCCGTGCCGCTCCACCGCAGCCGGCGCCGCAGGCGGGGCTTCAACCAGGCGCGAGAACTGGCCCTGCAGCTCGGCGTGCCGACGGTCGAGGCCTTGAAACGGGTCCGCGCGACACCATCGCAAACAGACCTCCCTGCCGCGGCGCGCCACGGCAACATGCGGAACGCCTTCGCGCTCAGGCGCGGGAAAGCTGTCGATGGGCTGCGAATCGTCCTCGTGGACGACGTGAGCACCACGGGTGCGACCGTCGAGGCGTGTGCGCGCGCGCTCCGGGCCGCAGGCGCCGCGGAGGTCAGCGCGGCGACGGCAGCCCGAGTCGTGTCTCGACCGACCGGATGACGTCGGCGGCGACCTCGGCCTTCCCGCGCTCCCCTTCGAGGCGCACCCAGCCGGCCGCGGCGGCCTGCCGGCGGTAGCTCGCGCGGACGCGGGCCAGCAAATCCAGGTCGCGCTCGAACCGGTCGCGCGCGGTCGCCTTGCGTCCGGCCGCCGTCCCGGGCGCGATGTCCAGGAAGATGGTGAGGTGCGGCGAGGGCAGGAACCGCTGAATCTCGGCGAGCCAGGCGGCGTCGAGACCGTGCGCTTCGCCGTAGGCGATACTCGAGGCGATGTACCGGTCGCAGATGACGACGACGCCCTCCGCCATCCACGCCTCGATCCGGGCCCGTTTCTCGCCTCGATTCGCGACGTACAGCAACTGCAGGACGTCGGGTGGATAGTCGCGCTCGCCGTGCAGCGCCTTGAAGATTTCTGCGCCGATGGTCGTCGCGTAGTCCGGAAACGACAACAGCTGGCAGACGCGGCCATGGGCGGTCAGTGAATCGCGCAACGACTCGGCCTGCGTCTGCTTGCCGCTCTGGTCGAGGCCTTCGAAGGCGATGAGGGATCCAATCATCTAGTGACTCTAGAGGCCTGAGCGGTGTCACGGGCTGACGGCATCGTCACGATGGGGCACGATGGCACGATGAGCACGATGGTTTTACTGGTTTTTGTCATCGTGTCCATCGTGCCATCGTGTTTCATCGTGATGAAGCCGTAGGCCCGTCGTTTTTCCTCAGTGTCCTACGTTTCGAGCGCCAGCATGTCGTCGATCGTCTGGCGCCGGCGAATGACGGCCGTCCGGCCGTCCTGCACCATCACCTCGGGCGGCAACGCGCGCCGGTTGTAGTTCGAGGCCATGACCGACCCGTAGGCACCGGCGTCGAGCACGGCGAAGAGATCGCCAGCCTCCGGTCGCGGAAACCGGCGGTCCTTCCCCAGCGTATCGCTGCTCTCGCAGAGCGGTCCCACGACGTCGGAGAGCATCTCCGGGCCGTCTCGCGTCTCCACGGGCTCGATTCGATGGTAGGCGTTATAGAGCATCGGCCGGATCAGTTCGGTCATCCCCGCGTCGAGAATCACGAACAGCTTCCCGCCCGGCTGCACCTTGACGTCGACGACTCGAGTCAGGAGCGCGCCCGCCGGCCCGACGATGCTCCGTCCGGCTCGAGGATGATCGACAGGCCCGAGTCGCGGACGACGGGAAGCACGGCCGCCGCATACTCCTCCGCCGTCGGCGCGACGGTGCCATCGTAGGAGATGCCCAAGCCCCCCCCGAGATCGAGGTGCTCGATGGCCAGCCCGTCGTCCGCGAGATCCCTGGCGAGATCGACGATCGCGGCTGCGGCGCGCCGCAGCGGTTCGAGATCCATGATCTGCGAGCCCACGTGCGTGTGGAGGCCGACGATCTCGACGCCGGGACGGTCGCGCATCCTCCGGCACAATTCACGCGCCTCGGCGATCGAGACGCCGAACTTGTTGGTCTTGAGACCGGTCGAGATGTGGGGGTGGCTGCGTGCGTCGATGTCGGGATTGACGCGGATGGCCACGCGCACCCGCGTCTGGCGTTCGCGCGCGATCGCGTCGATGCGGTCGAGCTCGCCTTCGGACTCCGCGTTGATCGTCTTGACGCCGAGGTCGATGGCCTGGGTCAGCTCCGCGTGGGTCTTGCCGACGCCAGTGAACACGATGTCCGGCGGGATGAACCCGGCGCGCAGCGCGACGTCGATCTCGCCGCCGGAATTCGCGTCGACCTTGCTGCCCAGGCCGCGAAGGAGCCGTACGATCGCCAGCGTCGAGTTGGCCTTGAGCGCGTAGTGCATCGTGTGTGGATACGAGGCGAACGCCTCGTCCACCGCGCGGTACCGGGACGCGATCGTGGACGCGCTGTAGACGTAGAGCGGCGTGCCGTGGGCGGCCGCCATGTCGGAGAGCGAAACGCCGTCGCAGCGGAGGGATCCTTGCTGGCGAGAGAAGCTCACGGGTAGAGGAATTGTATAGTTCAAGGGGCCAAAGTGCCAGAGATCAGGGCACGCTGATCTCTGATATCATTTCCGCGATCGCCGCTTTTTGACGTCTGATGATGCATGCCCGTTGATTCCGCGGCCGCGCAGCCGGTCACGCCCGACAGCCTCATCGAACAGTGTCTGAGCGGTGACCAGGCGGCCTGGGAGGCCATCGTCCGCCAGAACTGGCGAAAGGTCTTCAACGTCGCCTACAAGTTCGTCGGGAAGCACGACGAGGCGGAGGATCTTTCGCAGGACATCTTCCTGAAGATCTTCAAGGCGCTCAAGACGTTCGACCGGCGCGCCAATTTCCAGACCTGGATCATCAGCATCAGCCGCAACCTGTGCATCGATCACTATCGCAGCGTGCGCAAGGAGCGGCAGACGATCGCGCGCGAGGTCGACACGAACGACCTGCAGCCGGCGTCGGTCGAACGCGGGCCGTATCAGGTCGTCGAGCACGGGGACCTGCGCTCGCTCCTGCGTCAGGCGCTGCAGACCCTGCCCCTCACGCTCCGCACCGCCGTGATCCTCCGCGATCTGCACGAGCTCTCGTATCAGGAGATCGCCGACCGGCTCGGATTGCCGGAAGGCACCGTGAAGTCCCGCATCAACCGTGGCCGCATCGAGCTGGCGCGCCAGCTCAAGCGGCTGCAGGACAAACAGCCGGCCCTGCGCCGCAGGCGCGGTGCCCCCGCGCGCGGCCGAACCCGACGCCCCGGAGTGTCTGAATGAACATTACGACCGATCGCTCGAACAACGTGGCGGTCATACGAGTCGGCGAGGCGCGGCTCATGTATCCGCTGCTCTCCGAGTTTTCCTCCGCCGTCACGCAGCTCATCGCCGCCGGCGAGCGCCGCGTCGTCGTCAACCTCTCGACGGTTGGCTACGTCGACAGCGCCACCATCGGCTGCCTGATGGATTTGTATCGCCAGGCCAGCGCGGCAGGCGGATCTCTCAAGCTGGCCGGCGTCCAGAAGCGGGTCGAGACGATGCTGACCATGACGGGTGCCCAGAACTTCATCGAGGTACACCCGGATGAGGCGAGCGCCGTCAAAAGCTTCGGAGCCTGATCCACAATGCGCACGATCAAAATGACGACGGGTGCGCGGGTGCCGCTCGACGGCGACCTCCTCACGATGCTCGAAACGCTGTACCACGAGCTGACCGCCAAGCGCGACCTCGATCGCACGTTCGCGGACACGGTGCGCGAGATTCAGAGCGCCATCGAACAGATGACCGACGCCGAGCGCCGGCAATACCTGTCCGAAAGCCTGTTCCTCAATTTCGTGTCGTATGAGAACGAGCGCCTGGGAGCGTACTTGAAGAAGCTCGGCAAAAAGGCAGCGAGCCCGCGATCGGCCATCCGCAAGCGAACCAAGTGACCGCCGGCGCATTCGGTCCCGCGCCGGGCGTGCCCTCGGCCAACCCGTGTCTCTGACCCACGCGCCACCCGCTGGCGGCATCAGGATCCTGCTATCCTCCTGTCCAGCGGAACGGGTGGGTCCACCGACCGGTGCCCGACGCTCCGCACGCCTTCACCCCTGATCACGGACACCTTGGCGGCAGCAGACGACCTCGCACACCGGCGGTCTCTACGCCGACGCATGACCGTTCGCGGCGCCCTCGTCGTGGTGGCGGCGGGCGCGGTACTCGCGCTGACGCTCCTCGCGTCGGGTCCGGGTGGCACATTCAGGCTGGGGCTCGTCCGCATCACCGTCAACGATTTTAGGAAGCCCCTCGCCTGTGGCCTGCTCGTCGTCGGCTGGTTGCTCATCCAGGAGTGGCGTCACGCGTGCTGGCGCCGCTTCGGTCTCGCGTTGCTCGCGGTTCTGGGGCTGCTCGCCATCGTGAGCTTCGGACGCGGAACACCGGCGATCGTGACCGACTCCGATTTCGCGGTGACCGAGGTGTACACAGAGCTCGCCACGCGCGGGCGGCTCCTGGTCGGACCGTACTCGCGCTTCGGCTGGAACCATCCGGGACCGTTGTATTTCTACATTCAGGCGCCGTTCTATGCCGCCAGCGGGCGCCAGGCCGCGACCCTCTATGCCGTCGCCGTGGCCATCAACGTCATCGCGGTCGCGACGCTGGTCTGGATCGTGGCGCGCACGAACCGTGGACCGCTCCTCGGGCTCGTCACGGCTGCATGCCTGGCGTTTGCGTGGCGCGCGCCCGGGTTGCTGGCGAGTCCCTGGACGGGGCATGTACCGATCCTCCCGGGCCTCACGTTCATCGTCCTCTGCGCGGCGGCGGCCAGCGGCCGCCAGCGATTGCTGCTGCTCGCGGTGGTGGTGGCCTGCTTCATCACGCAGACTCACGTAAGTTTCGTGCCGACGGTCGCGATACTCTCCGCCATCGCTTGCGTCGCCCTATGGAGACGGAAAGAAGGGTGGATGGACGGTCGATCTCCCAGGTCCATCCTGAATGCCTCGGCCTGGGTAGCGCTCGCATTGTGGCTGCTGCCCGTCACCGAGGCGCTGTCGAGCGCCGGTGGCAACCTGGCGGCGCTCGGGCGGTTTTTCGTGACCAGCGGCGGAACCGGTCATGGGATGACGGAAGCGCTGTTCAACTGGAGTTACGGGCTGGTCGGCCTGCTCCGATCCGACTTTGGTCTGCCCTGGGGCGGGCATGTCGTCCTGCGCGGCTTCTGGTGGGTCGTTCCCTGCGCACTCGGACAGGTGCTGCTGCTCGTGGCTGTCGCCCTCCGGGATTCCCGATCCGGGCGGAGCTTCGACGGCGCCCTCGCCCTCTCGGCGGCCGCAGCGTCAGGTGTTGGCCTGTGGGCCATCACGCGAATCGAAGGAGAGATACTCGATCATGAGATCTTCTGGCTGGCGGCGCTTGGCGCGCTGAACCTGGCGATCCTCGGCGCCGCGGGTCTGCGGAGTCTCGCCGGCACGTGGTGGGCGCAGTCGAGCCTGGGACGGCAGGCCGCGAATACCGGCTGCGTGCTGCTGCTCATCCTCATCACAGCGCTCGGCGTGCGCCACTTGCGGGACCTGACCGCGTTCGAGCTGAGGCGCACCGATCGGCCGACCATCCTGGCCACACATGTGACCATTCGCGAGTACCTGCGCGGGCAGGGCATTCGAGAACCGCTCGTCGAGATTGAGGGCCGCGCGTGGAGTCACGCGGCCGGAGTGGTGCTCAGGCTTCTGCAGGATGGCACGCCGTTC
Organism: uncultured Acidobacteriota bacterium; assembly: GCA_963771395.1. Classification (GTDB taxonomy): domain Bacteria; phylum Acidobacteriota; class Vicinamibacteria; order Vicinamibacterales; family 2-12-FULL-66-21; genus DATBJJ01. The sequence continues at coordinate 20,081 of CAVYTY010000024.1, forward strand.
GCGATGCCGGACGCCTCGCTCCCGATGTTCACCGGCTACTTCATGGCCAACGGTGACGAAGATGCGATCGTGACGATCAGCTCGGACCGACGGTTTCACGACGAGATGAGCGCTCGACCCGGTAACGCAGTCCTGCGCGACGCCCATTCCATCTACGTCGATGCGGTCAGAATCGTGCCCGCAGGACGCGGACAGACTCGTTGATTGGGGGAAAGGAAATAGAATCGGGACAATGGCTCACCAACCGCACCCGGTGATGGTCCTCGTCGCCGAACGCAAGCTGGCCGATTTCATCAACCCTCCGACCCCCGGCGGAGTGCTCGAGGCAAGCGGAGTCATCGCCAAAGGCGCGGACTACTACGTCATCTTCGACAACGTCAGGCGGATCGGGAGGATCCATCGCAGTCTCGAGCCCGGATCAAAGCGGCATTCGTGGTTCGGGGCGAAGCGGGACGGTGAAGGATACGAAGACATCGCCTTCAGCCGATACAGGCGCCGCTTCTACCTGCTCATCGAGGGGGAGAAACATCCCGACGGCACGTACAAGGCGCTCATCGACGAGTGCGACGAGTCCGCACAGTACAAGCGGCGGCGGTGGGTCGACTTTGCTTTCGAGAAGCGCAACACCGGTTTCGAGGGGCTATGCGCCGTGCGCTGGCGCGGGCGGGACTTTCTGCTCGCGCTCTGCGAGGGGAACCGGTGCCGCGCCGGCCGCGCGGGACGAAAGCCCGGCGGCGGACGCCTCCACGTGCTTCACTGCTCAGGCAAGCTCTGGAAGCCTGTCGCTCGCATCAAGTTGCCACCAACCGTCGCGTTCGAAGATTACTGCGCAGTCGCCCTGCGAGGGCGCCGCATAGCGGTCCTTTCTCAGCAATCCTCGCGGCTCTGGATCGGCACGCTTCGCTTCGGCGACTGGGCGATTGCCGACGAGGGAACCACGTACGAGTTTCCGCGAACGAAGAAAGGAAAAATCAAGTACCGGAGGCTCGAGGGGCTCTGCTGGCTGACCGACCGGTCGTTCGTGTGCGTCTCGGACCTGTCGAAGCCGCAGGACAAAAGACGGCACCGGGAGAGAGACCAGTCAATTCACGTGTTCAAGCTGCCACGGCGACGCGCAACGTAGATACGCCGAGCCGCGCGAGGGGCGCTCCTGGCCGCCCTCACCGCAGCTGACGCTTCGCCAACAGGCGCAGCCCTTGACGGCTATTCCGCGCGCAGCGCGGCGCACGGGTCGATCCGTGTCGCGCGGCGCGCGGGCAGCCATGCCGCCATCAGTCCCACCGCCATCAGCAGCAGCGTGACGATCGTGAACGCGATCGGATCGGTCGGCGTCACCCCGAACAGGAACCTCTGCAGCACGCGAGTCACGCCGACGGCCCCGGCGAGGCCGACGATCAGGCCGGCGACGACGATGCGGAGCGCGCGCGTGAGCACGAGGCGGAGCACGTCGCGGCGTTCGGCGCCGAGCGCCATGCGCACGCCGATCTCGCGGCGGCGCTGCGTCACCGCGTAGGCCATCAATCCGTAGATGCCGCACGTCGCGATCAGCGTCGCGGTCATCGCGAACAGCGCCAGCAGCAACATCCGGAAACGCGGCTGCGCCACCGACGCCGCCACCGCTTCGTCCATCGTCAGCGTGCTCTCGATCGGCAGATCGGGCGCGGCGCGGCGAATTTCCGCGCGGATGCCTTCGACCACGCTGGCGGGCGTGGCCGTGCGCGCGACGAACGACACGAACCGCAGGAACCCGCTGCGCATCCTGCTGGAACGGCGCGTAGATCATCGGCTGCACGTCCCGATCGAGTCTCCTCTGACGGATGTCCGCGACCACGCCCACCACCGTCAGCCACTCGCCGCGATCGTCCAAGCGCACGCGCCGGCCGAGCGCCTCGGTCGGACCACCGGGAAAGCATTCGCGCACGATGCGCTCGCTGACGATCGCCACTTTCGGCGCGTCCGCCGTGTCCCGTGCGGTGAACTCGCGTCCCGCCAGCAGCGGAATCCCCATGGTCTTGAAATAGCCCGCGTCGATCTTCGGCGTGCCGGCATAGAGCGTCGGCTTCGGCTGACCCTCGATGTCGAAGTCGGTCTGGATGAACATCATGCCGAACGGCGCCGAGTTGATCAGGCTCGCGGACTTCACGCCCGGCAGGTACTGGATGCGATCGAGCACGCCGCGCGCGAACGCATGGATGCGCTCGGGCTCGTCGTAGAGGCGTTCGGGCAGCGTCACCCTGACGGTCTGCACGACGCCGTCGCGCCCGCTCGATTCGAAGCCGGGCGACACCGACGTGAGACGCACGAAGCTGTGAATCAGCAGGCCCGCGCCGATCAGGAGGACGAGCGTCATCGCGATCTGCGCGGCGACCAGCAGCGTCCGCAGCCGCTCGCCCTGACGGTCGCCCGTCGTGCGCGCGTCGCCGGCGTGCAGCGCGAGGCCTTCGCCAAACGCGGCCCCGCCGACGCGCAGCGCCGGCACGAGGCCGATCAGCAGCGTCGAGACGAGCGACAAGCCGAGGCAGAACGCCATCACGCGCGCGTCGATCACGATGCCGCCGAGGCGTGGCAGCACGGATTGCGGCACGAGCGGCAGCGTGACGCCGATCGCGATCTGCGCGAGCATCACGCCGAGCGACGCGCCCAGCAGCGACAACACGACCGCTTCCGTCAGCAACTGACGCACGATCCGCCGGCGTCCCGCGCCGAGGGCCATGCGTACGGACAGTTCGCCGCGGCGCGCGGTGAGGCGCGCCATCTGCAGGTTCGCGACGTTGACGCAGGCGATCAGGAGCACGAACGACACCGCCCCGAGCAGGATCAGCAGCAGCGTGCGCACCGACTCCGTGCCGTACTCCTGCAAGCCGACCGCGCGCGCGAGCGTGCGGACGTTCGGCGCGAGTGCGCCTTCGATCCCGAGTGCGCCGGCGGGCACGATCGACGAATCGTTCACCAGCGCCGTCAATTCCGCTTCCGCGCGTTCCTGCGTCACGCCTGACTTCATGCGGCCCAGCAGGAAGAGAAACGCGCTCCTGCCGGTGTCGCCGGGCCAGCGATTGGGCAGAAAGATGTCCGCTTCCGGCAGCGCGCCGATCCGGATCACCGGCCTGAAGCTGAAGTCCGGCGGCAGCACGCCGACGACGGTACGGGGGAGGCCGTCGATGGTGATGGACTGTCCGACGATCGCCGGATCGGCCTTGAGCGACGTGCGCCACAGCCGATCGCTGACGATCGCGCTGCGATCGTCGTCTGGCGCCGCGGCGCCGGTGAGGAACGCGCGGCCGCGCGCGGGAGTGACGCCCAGCGTGGCGAAGAAATTCGGACTCACGTCGACCGCGGGCACCTGCAGCGGCTCGCCGCGTCCGGTGAGCTGCGCGTCGATCGAGGCGTAGGCCGCGAGATGATCGAGCGCGGTGACGCGCGGGCGCAGCGCCTCGTACGACACGGGCGCCCAGGTCGAGAACGTCTTGACGCCCGTCTCGGTCTGCTGCGCTGACGAGACGATGACGAGGCGATCGGGATTGGGATACGGCAGCGGACGCCAGAGCACGCCGTAGGCGACGGAGAAAATCGCGGTGTTGAGGCCGATGCCGAGCGCGAGCGTGGCGAGGGCGGTGAAGGTGAACGCCGGATCGCGCCGCATCAATCGCAGCGCGTGACGCACGTCCTGCGCGAACGTTTCGACCGTCGCGAAGGTCCACGGTTCGCGCGACTGTTCGCGCAGCCGCAGCGGATTGCCAATCCGCCGCCGCGCGGCCGCCCGCGCCTCGTCGCCGCTCATGCCATCCGCGTCGGCGAGGGCGTGCGCCTTCATCTCCTCGTGAAAGCGCAGCTCGTCTTCCAGATCCCGATCGAACTGATTCCGCTGGAAGAAGAACAGCAGACGTCGGAGCACAGAACCCACGGCACCCTCCTGAGAAGTCAGGACACTACGTCGTCTTCATCACGCGCATGATCGCGCCGAACATCTGGGAGAATCGCGATTCCTCGACGCCGAGCTGCTTCTTCCCGGCAGTCGTGAGCGTGTAGAAGCGCGCTCGCCGGTTGTTCGCCGAAATCTTCCACTCGGCCAACACCCATCCCTTGACGAGCATCCGCTGCAGCGCCGGATACAGCGATCCCTCTTCGATCGTCAGCACGTCCGCCGACAGCATCTGGATGTGCTGCGCGATGCCGTAGCCGTGCATCGACTCGATCGACAGCGTCTTCAGAATCAACATCTCGAGCGTGCCCGGAAGCAGCTCGTTCTTGCTCTTCGTCTTGGCTTCTTTCATCAGCTTCTCTTTGCATAGACGAACTATGGAAGTGGGAAGTTTCCTCCCTTTGGGAAGAGGCTGTCAACTGTTGGCGTTTGGCGTTATCCGAAGAGAGATGACCTGGCGGTCGGCCGTGGCGACGGCCATCACTTCGTTGTTGAAGGATTAACTGGACGACGACGAGAACGATCCTGCACGCGGAGCGCGCAGCCGGTTCGAGCGATGGAGTGGGTCGGCGAGTTCGAGCGGCGATCTCAACCGGCTCCTGCATTCGACAACCACGTGCGCGCCTGCTCCGAAACCCGCCGGCGCGGAGACTCTGCCGCTCTCCGCAACACGATGATTGCATCTTTTCGTGTATCGCTCCCGATCGCTGATGCTCGTGCGATCCAGCCGACGGCAATCGTGGCCTGCACGCTGACCGACGTATCGGTATCGTCGACGAGCGGCGTCAATGCCGCAAGAGCCTGCTGATTCTGGTAACCCCCGACGGCAGCCGATGCTTTGTGCCTGACGGCGGCCACTGGGTCGCGAAGCATCGCCGCCAGTGGTGCGAAGAGTTCCGGATCGTGCGCAGAGTTCGATAGACGTAGACCCTCCACCGCTCCCGTTCGCGCATCGCCATCTGCAGATCGCAGAGCCTGGACCAGTAAGGGCCTGATCACGGCATTTGGGGTCGCGATGTTTACAACGAGGAAGTGGACCATGCGCTCACGTGCTCCTCGTTGCTCGAGCGCATGGAGAAGAGATTCTCCGACTGTGCTGCGATCCAGGTACAGGAGGGCGTCGAGGGCCGCGACCTGCGAGCCATCATCTCTTCGATAGAGGAGATCGACCAGCGGAGGGATGGCGGCTACGTCACCAGTGAAGCCCAGGAATGCCGCGCCACGACGTACGTCTACTTCGAGGTCGCGGGTCAGGTCAGATACGCGCTGCCGTAGCCTGTCCGCCGATGTTGGCTGAATACTGATGACGACGCGATTCGACTCCGCGTCACGGCCGGGCTGCGGATATGAAGATCCGAACCAACCCTTGACCGAATACCGCCCTGGTTTCAGCGGAGCGACGTGGTAATTCAGCGTGAGGCGCCGAGTGTCGGTGCCTCGTGGAGGGACGGATAATGTGCCTCCGAGCGCTCCCAGCAGCGAAATTGCGGCGCCCCCGGGATCGGCGACCGGGCGGCCATCCTCGTCAAGGACCGCGAACCGATAGCCGTCATGGCGACCTGTGACGTCGGACGTATGCCGGACTTGGATCTCAGTGGTTCCCAGGTTCGTCAGTCGGAGCGACAAGTGGATGGGTTCACCGACTTCGTGGGTGTTCCTTTCGACGGCCAGATCGAAGCGCAGCTGGCACAACTCGCAGACTTTGGCGGGCTCCTGGCCCCTCACGCCACCGGCTGCGCCGAAGACGACCGTCAGTATGAGTACAGAGCGAGCGACTGCCTTCATCGGTCACCTCGATCGCCGGCCGTGAATCGTTTGACACCGGAATGGCTGTGCTGTGCCGCCGATCTCGAAAATTGACGTGGCGAAGACGTCGAAACACTCGATTCAAACAGATTCTGCTCCAGCCGTTGGCGCATGGCGATCATGCCCGCGGACGGCGGAACGCTGTTTCTGGATGAGGTTGGCGAGATCCCGCTCGACCTCCAGGGAAAGCTGCTGCGTGTGCTGCAAGAAGGTGTATTCGAACGCGTCGGCGACGAAACAACACGAAGAGTCGATGTCCGGGTGATCGCCGCGACCAACAGGGACCTTCAGCAAGAAGTCGCCTCCGGTCATTTCCGCCGCGACTTGTTCTATCGCCTCAGCGTGTTTCCGATCGTGCTGCCACCGCTCCGCGAGCGCGAGCCGATGACCTTCCCCGCCTCGCGACCCACTTCCTCGAGCAGGCCGCACAGCGTTACGGCCGGCGTGGGCTCAGACTCAGTGCGCGCGCGATCAAAACGCTGGAGGCATACGCGTGGCCCGGAAACGTTCGCGAACTGCAACACGTCCTCGAACGGGCCGTGCTGCTGTCGCGGGGCGGTGTGTTGCGGCTTGACGGTGCGCTGGGCGAACCGGAAGAAACGACCCGTGCCAAATCCAGTGAGTCAACGCCGGGGGCATTGCAGGCAGTCATACCGGAGATCGAGTGGCGGCGCCGGGAGCGGGAGAACTTGCGCACCGCGCTTCAACTCGCGAAGGGACGGATCTACGGACCTGACGGAGCCGCGGACATACTCGGGGTCAAACCAACCACGTTGATATCGCGCCTCAACGCGCTCGGTCTGCGAGAGCCGCCCAAACATCCGCGCCGTCGCCAGGACCGGGCGTAGCCTGCTTGACGACGCAGCCTCTTGCGAATGGGCCTTGCGCCAGAAGACGCGCGGCTACTCTTGCTGGAGCACGCCGAGCGGCGTGATCGTGGCGGCTCTGATCGCGGGAAGGAGAGTGGCGAGCAGCGCCGCGCTGCCGAGCACGATGATCGTTCCCAGGTAGGTGCCGACGTCCCACGGGCCGATCTCATAGAGGAGACCGGTGAGCAGCCGCGCCATGGCGAGCGCACCGGCAAGTCCCAGCGCCAGGCCGATCGCGACCAACCCCAGCCCTTGACCAACGACCAGGCGGATGACATCAGTGGCCCGGGCGCCCAGGGCCCGGCGGACGGCGAGCTCCCGTGTCCGTTGCCCCACCAGGTACGCGAGCACGCTGAAGACGCCGACGACGGCAAGAAGAGCCGCCACAGCCGCAAACAGCCCAATCACCTGCGTGCGAAACCGGGGATACGCCAGCGTGGAGTCGAACAACCCGTCCATGGTCTCGAACTTGACCGGCACCGTCGGATCCGCGTCGTGCAGGATCGTGCGAAGCGTGCGGGCGAGCGACTGGTCGTCCAATGAGGTTCGCGCCAGGATGGCCGGCGAGTTGCCCGGGCCCTGCGTGGATGCGGCGTAGATCACCGGTTGCGCTGGTTGACTCGGGTCCTGCCAGCGGGTGTCGCCAACAATCCCGACAATCTCCATCCACGGCGCGCTGGCATTGGTCCCCGTCCGAATGCGCTGTCCAAGAGGCGACTCCCCTGGAAAGGCGGTGCGTGCCAGGGTCTGGTTGATGATGGCGACTCGCGGCCGCTCCGGCGTGTCAGTGCTTTCGAAATCGCGCCCGGCACGAACCGGAATCTCCAGCGTCTTGAAGTAGTCCGCCGTGATCGCGTGGTACTCGGCTTGTGGCCGCTCCCCCGGTCGTCCCTCCGGCCGGCCTTGAATGTAAAAGTCGCGAGGTGATCTGGGCTCCCGTCCCATCCCAAGGAAGGCGACGCCCGACGCAGCGCTGACCCCGGGCACGGCACGCAGACGATCGAGCACATCGGCATAGAACCGGCTTCGAGTCCGGAGGTCCTCCGTCACGCCGTCCCTGACCGCATACACCGTGTCGGCGACCAGCACACGGTCCTTCGTGAACCCGAGATCGACGTGCTGGAGCGTCTGGAACGATCGCAGCAGCAGTCCTGCGGTGACCAGGAGGATCACCGACAGCGCCACTTCGGCCACGACCAGCGCCGAGCGGAAGCGCGCGCTGGCTCTCGTTCCCGTCGCCTTCGCGCCACCCTGCTTCAATGCACCCGACAGGTCGAGCCGCGAGGCATGCAGGGCCGGCACGAGTCCGAAAAGCGCCGTTGACACCAGCGAGAGCCCGAGCGCGAACAGGAGGACGGCCCTGTCCATCCGCACCTCGTCGATGCGGGGCAGGCTGGCGGGTGACAACGCGGCGAGTGCCTGCACGAGCGTCGATGCCAGCAGGAGACCTGCCATCCCGGCCACCGCCGCGAGCACGCAACTTTCGGTCAACAGTTGGCGCACCACACGGCCCCGGCCGGCGCCGAGCGCGGCGCGGAGGGCGATCTCGCGCGTCCTGCCCGCGGCCCGCGCCAGCAGGAGGTTCGCGATATTGGCGCACCCGATGAGCCAGACCACGCCCACGGCGCTCATCAGCACCCACAATGTCGCCTGGAGGTTGCCGGTCAGCCGCTCCTGCAGCGGAATCACCGTCACTCTTTTGAGGCGGTTCTCGGGATACTGCCGCGCCAGCGTGTCCCCGATGGTCCGCATCTGCGCCTGCGCGCGCGTGAGGTCGACATCTCCCTTGAGCTTCCCGACGGCCTGGTAGGGGTGGTCGCTGCGGTTCGGGGCGTGGTTGGTCGGGCGCATGGGCGCCCAGATGTCGGTGGCGCCGGGATAGCGAAATCCCGGCGCCGCCACTCCGACGATCTCCATCGCGTTGCCGTAGACCGTGACCGTCCTGCCGATCGCGGCCTCATTGCTGCCGAACTGAGTCACTGCCCAGCGGTACGCGACGACGGCGGCGGTCGGCTCGTCGTCGTCGGACGGAACATCGCGATCCGTCAGCAGGCGTCCTGCCGACGGGACCTGGCCGAAGACCGCGAAGAAATCGGCCGAGACATAGCCGCCGTTGCCAAACACGGCGCCGTCGCCAACGATGATGGCTTCGTCGGTGTTGCTGAACGACACTGCCATCTTCTCGAACACGTTGCTCTGAGCCTGCCAGTCGAGAAAGTCGGGACCCGACACATCCTGACTGGTGCGCCCGGTGTTGGTCCAGAACGTCTCGATGGAGACGAGGCGCTCGGCGGCGGGGTAGGCGAGCGGCTGAAGCAGGACCGTGTTGACCACCGAGAAGATGGCGATGTTGGCACCGATGGTCAGGGCGAGGACGGCGCCAGCGCCAGCTGTGAAGCCCCAGCTCCTGGTCAGGCTGCGCATCGCATGGCGCACGTCGCGCATCAGCGTATCGAGCCATCGCCATATCCACGTATCACGCACGGCTTCCTGCACCCGCGGCACGCCGCCGAGCTCGATGTTCGCCCGTCGCCTCGCTTCGGGCTCGCCGAGTCCGTCCTTGATCAGGTCCTCGACACGGCAATCGATGTGATACCGCAATTCGCGTTCGAGATCCCGTTCCAGCCGGTCGCGCCGGCGGCGGAAGAGATTGAGCAGCCTCGTCATGCCTATGTGCCCTCGTTGAAGATCAGCCGGACCGCCGCCGTCAACTGATCCCAACTCGCCTTTTCACGTGCCAGCTGCTGGTGGCCCGCCCGCGTGAGCGCATAGAACTTGGCCTCGCGGCCGGTTTCCGACTGGCGCCATTCCGATTTCAGCCAGCGCTTCTGTTCGAGGCGGTGCAGCGCCGGATACAGGGAGCCTTGATTGACGCGCACCGTTTCGCGCGAGATCTGCTGCACCCGTTGCGCGATGGCGTAGCCATGCGCGGCCTCGAGCGACAGCACGTGCAGGATCAACATGTCGAGCGTGCCTTGGGGAATGGGGAATCGGGCGGACGACATCAATGCCTCAACTTTCGTTGCCTCAACCTTCGACATATAGGCTACTTTCTCGCTCGTCACCAGTCAAGACGGGATTCTGGTCGCTCGTTCCTTTACCCAGCGCGATGGCGGGTCGAACAGCTCCCCGCTGTCGTTCGGACCTCTGCCGCGAAGACCTGTCGCGGATCCAAATGGGCGGCCGGCAGGCTGCGGTGCCCTGACGCGCAGCCGAGCCAATCCGAAACGGACGTTCGCGCGTAGTGAACCGGTATGGATCCGACACGGCCTCGGGTAGGTACTCGTCTGTTTGGTGTGAGGTGGGTCGATGACGAATAGGCAATCGACAGGTCGCGGCGCCCTGGCAGCCGGACTCGCGTTTCTGGCCTGTGCTGTTGCGCACTCGCAGCAGCCCGCGACCTTCACGCCCGAACAGCTGCGCCAGGACGTGACCGCGATCGAAGCGGCGATCGAGCGTACGCACCCGGACATCGCCCATTCCGTGGACCCGGCAGTGCTGGGCCGTGCGATCGAGGACGTCCGCGCACATCTCGATCACCCGATGAGCGCGGGTGAAGCCTGGACCGTGCTCAGCCGGTTGAATTCAGTGATGGCCGATGGGCACCTGGCCGTCACCTATCCCGGTGGGGCAGCGAACGAGATCCGGCAGTACGTGAAAGGGGGCGGACGCCTCTTTCCGTACGCCGTGCACGTGACACCGGCGGCCGAGATTTTCGTTCGCGCCAGACTCGATGAGACGGCAACACCGCTCGTCGGCAGGCGCATCGAACTGCTGGACGGCGTAACAGCGCACGACGTTGCCGAGAAGCTGTTGGCGCACATGAATGGCGACACGGTGGCACTGCGTGCGCAGCTGCTCTCGGAACGTTTCGCGTTCTGGTATTGGAAGTTCTACGGCGAGCGCAAGACCGTGCGCCTGCGCATAGCCGGTGCCGACTCGATCGTCGAAGCCAGCGGCGCCACCCCGCGCGCGTTCCAGGAGAAGTCGTTCGACCAGCTGTTCCGATTGGACCTGCTGGACGACGCCGGCGCGCTGCTGACGATCGATGAGTTCTACTGGCGCGACAAACCGCAGTTCTATGCCTTCACTCGCGAGGCGTTTGCCCGCATGCGGAACGCCGGCACACGCACGCTGATCATCGACATCCGCGCCAACCAGGGCGGCGATGATGATGTCTGGATCGAAGGCATCATGCCCTACATCGCGACCCGATCCTTCAGCAACGGCAGCAGCTATCGCCTGAAGATCATCGAAGGTCGCCAGAAGGACGGCCAGAAAGTCGGCGATGTCGTACGCAGCAGCCAGGAAACGCAATACCCGCCGCAACTCGACAACCCGCTGCGTTTCAAAGGCCAGGTGTACGGTACTGATCAGTCCGCGCACGTATTCATCCGCCGTGCTGTTCAGCACCGTGATGCAGGATCGCGGATTTGGCACGCTGGCGGGAATCGGCGGCGGGGCGCGCAGCACGCAGAGCGGGGGCACCCAGAACATCAAGCTGCCGAACACTCAGATGACGATGGTCGTGCCGCGCTTTGTCCTGACCCGCAGTTCCGGGGGCGAGGGCCTGCTGCAGCCCGACGTGATGGTCGTGGACGATCCGTTCCGGCCGATGGCGGCGGTGGAAACTCTCATGCGCCACGCACGCGGACAGTGAGCCGCGGACAGCCGATAGTGCACAACGGCCGCGTCAGAGGCGGGCGATCCCGTCGCCTGGTCTCTGTTCCCCGCCCGCCGCTTCACTCGGGGCTCCCTCTCGGAAGGGATGGAACGTGTGGAACGCCCACTCTCTCCAAGGAGTCCCGAGTGAAACAACGTCATTGGAAATCACACCTGGAAGACGAGCGCTGCGAGCGTCACCTCTGATGCAATGGGATCGCGATGTCTACCACGGCCTCATCGAACCGGCCCAACGAGAACGCCTGGCCCGTCGTGAGATTGATCGAGTAAAAGCGATACTTGCCGTTCACGGCGATCGTCGCGAACGGGAGGTTGACCACCGTCACGCCATCCTCGAGAACGCTGTAGATGTCGAAGCCGGAAGCCGCTGCCGCATCAACCCCGAGCTTCCCGGTCGCGACCAGGATGCCGTTGCCCGGAGGCGACTGGATGACAACCTGGTCCAGCGTCGTGTCCAAGTCGAACAATGTCGTCGCCGTGGTCGGCTGGTTCAGATCGTTGTTCGTATAGGCAACCGCGGTGACGCCCACCGCCGGCACCACGGGCGTGGCCGGCGGAACGGTGTAGGTCAGCGTCGCATTGGCAGCGGTCACACCCAGGTCGTTCACGTTGTGCGCGAGGTTCTGGCCGGCGTCGCTGACGATCCGTAGACGGTCAGCCGCTGGATTGAAGTCGACGCCAAACACCGTTCCGGCCAGCGGCACCGTCAACGCGTTCACGAACGTCGCCTCGGCAGTTCTCGGATCGATCGTGTAAACACCGCCGCCGTTGCCGACGCCGTACAGCTTCTCGTTCTGCACGCGGAAGTCGATGCCGACGAGCGCCGTGTCGGCCCCCGTGAGACCGGTGACGTATCCGATTTGTCTCGTCCGCTCGGGCGACCGCCCCTTGAATGAGACCAGCCGGCCGTCGTCTGTCAACCCGATTACTCTCAGGTCGTTGGGTGAGCGGTCATCGTTCCGACCGTCCGCACCTGTGACTTGCCACACGCCCGCAGCCAGCAGCAACGCCAGGCCTGCGGAAACGACGGTCTGTGGCTTCCTGTAGTTGGTTTCGCGCATATCAATCAATCTCCTCTTGCTGTGAGCCCTTCTCGATGTGGAGCAACGAACGTGATTCAGACGAGCCTGCGCCGGCTCACATCCAGACGCGGCGCCGTTCCTGATTCGACCTGAATACGCTACCGGAGCGAGATCGGATTGGCAGGGCGGCGAGGTACGGCTGAGACCACTGACGAGTTGGCTGCGGTCCACTTGGCGAACGATCGCGCGTAAACGATCGGCTGCAAGCCAACATCTAATGGGGCGTCCGACTATCCGAAAAGGCGACCCATGACCGCTCTCGTCCAGGATCTGCGCCTCGCCGTCCGCGTCCTGCTCGGCACCAAGACCTGGACGCTCGTCGTCCTCGTGTCGCTCGCGCTCGGCATCGGGGCGAACACGGCGCTGTTCACGGCGGTGAATGGCCTGCTCCTGCAGACCGTGAACGTCTACGAGCCCGAGCGCCTGGTCCGGTTCAACCATGCCGGCCCGAACGACATGGTCCGGAACTCGAACGACTACGGCTACTCGGGGAGGTCTGGCACGCGGAACGTCCGGTCCACGTTCTCCTTCCCGATGATCGAGCAGCTGCGTGCCGCCAACACGACGCTGACCGGCTTGGCCGCGGGCGTGCCGATGGGTAGCCTGAACGTCTTGGTGGACGGCGACGCCCAGCTGGCCACCGGCTATCAGGCCACCGGAAACTACTTCACCGTCATCGGCGTGCCGGCCGTCCTGGGCCGCGCGTTCGGCGAGGCCGATGACCGGCCGGGCGCACCGCCCGTCGCCGTGATCAGCCACGCGTACTGGAACAAGCGGTTCGCGCGCGAGCCGTCCGCGATCGGCCGCGTCGTGTCGATCAACGGCCAGATGGTCACCATCGTCGGCGTGACGCCCGCCGACTTCGCCGGCATCGAGCGGCTCGGTGCCGACGCCCCGGACGTCACCGTGCCGCTGGCGTTCGACGCCCTCTTCGCGCCGCCAGTCAGGGTCGAGTTCCCGCGGATGCAGCAGCCGACCTACTGGTGGCTGCAAGTCGTGGGCCGCCTGAAGCCGGGTGTGTCGATTGAGCAGGCCGGCGCGAACTTCGCAACGGTCTTCCAGCGCACGGCGATCGCGGGCATGGCCGAGTACCAGTCGTCGCTGACGGCGGACGAGAAGGCCCTCTCCACCAACCGGCAGCGTGGCACGGCGGTGCCGGAGCTGCTGATCAAACCGGCCGCCCACGGCTACTACGACGTTCTTCCCCAGACGCGGTGGTCTGCCGGCTTCCTCAGCGTAGTCGTAGTGATCGTGCTGCTGATCGTCTGCGCCAACGTCGCAACCCTCCTGCTGACGCGCGCGACCGCGCGGTCCCGCGAGATTGCGGTGCGCCTCTCGATCGGCGCCACGCGCGGCCGGCTGGTCCGCCAGCTGCTCACGGAAAGCATCCTGCTCTCGAGCCTGGGCGGGGCGCTCGGCGGGCTCCTCGCGTACTGGTTGCGGGCGTTGCTGCCGTTCGGCCAGAAGGCGCCGCTCGATTGGAGGGTGTTCGGGTTCCTCGCCGGCGTCAGCATGCTGACCGGGATCGTCTTCGGCCTCCTGCCGGCCCTGCGTGCGACGCGGGTGGATCTGGCGGGCGCGATGAAGCAGAGCAGTCGCACCGTCACCGGCTCGCGCACCGTCCTCAGCAAGGGACTGGTCGTGCTTCAGGTCGCGATGTCGCTCGTGCTGCTCGTCGGCGCCGGCCTGTTCCTCCGGACGCTCGAGAACCTCGAGAGCGTGGACATCGGCTTCGACTCGAGGAACCTGCTCATGTTCAATGTGAACCCGCGCGTCAACGGCTACGACCACGATCGCTCCTCGCGGATCTTCGGTCAGGTGCTCGAGCGGATGGCCACGGTGCCCGGCGTGACGTCGGCCGCCCTGACGCGCACGCGGCTTCTCTCGGGCACCACGAACATTTACTCGGCGTGGAAGCAGGGGCAGACGTCGCCGTCTCCGGCCGAAGGGAACATGTACATGATGGACGTCTCGCCGGCGTTCTTCGCGACGATGGGGATTCCCGTCTTGCGGGGCCGAAACTTCACCGATCGGGACGGGCCGACCGGACCCAAGGTGGCGATCCTCAACGAGGCGGCCGCGCGCAGGCTGTTCCCGGACGGCGACGTCCTCGGGCGGCGCATCGGGGAGTCGTTCGAGAAGTCGGGCGAGATCGAAGTCGTCGGCGTGGTGCGCGATACGAAGTACGCGAGCGTCCGCGATCCCGCCCCCCCGACGATGTATCGGTGCGTCTGGCAGACCACGTCAAGGAACCTGCACGTCGTGCTCAGGACCACGGGCGAGCCGCTGCCGATGTCCAAGACGGTGCGGGCCGCGATGCGCGAAATCGACCCGACGCTACCGATTCAGGAGTTCACGTCCCAGAGCGTACAAATCTCGCAGCGGTTCGCGCAGGAGCGGCTGTTCGCCCGCGCCTACGCCGCGTTCGGCGCGCTCGCCGTGCTGCTCGCCGGCATCGGCCTGTTCGGTTTGATGAGCTACAACGTGGCGCGGCGGACCGGCGAGATCGGCGTCCGCCTGGCGCTCGGCGCCGAGCGATGGACCGTGATCGGCATGGTGATGAGCGAGTCAATTCGGCTCGTCGCCATCGGCATCGTGCTGGGTCTTGCCGCCGTCCTGTGGGCCGGTCGATTCGTCCAGACGGTGGTGTACGGCCTGTCACCGAGCGATCCCCTGACGATTGGCGGCGCGGTCGCGCTCGTCGCCGGCGTCACGGCCCTCGCCGGCGGCGTGCCGGCGCGGCGCGCCTCGAACGTGAATCCGATCGAGGCCTTGCGGCAGCTGTAGGCATCGGTCGCCATGCGGCGCCTGGTGCACGTATCGTCCCAACCTGGAATCCCGGGCTCATCAGATAGCGTTCTATACTGGGCCCGCGCGGCATCTACGCCGCGCGGAGAAGCTGTGCTCATGTCCATGCCCGTCGCGTCGTTCCCGTTCGCGAGACACCTCGCCGTTCTGACCCTCGCACTCGCCCTGACGGCCGCCACCGAGGCCCGCGCGCAGGTGGCCGGGCTCAGAGGCACGCTCGTCGTCACCAACAAGAAGCCGTCGACCGCGACCATCGTCGATGTCGCATCAGGGCGCACCCTTGCGACGCTGCCGACGGGGACGACCCCGCACGAGGTCGTGCTCTCGACGGACGGCGCACTCGCGGTCATCACCGACTACGGCGGCCCGCGCCGTACGCTGACGGTCATCGACGTGCCCGCCCTCAAGGTGGCGCGCACCATTGACCTCGGCGAGCACCGGGCGCCGCACGGCATCGCCTTCCTGCCAGGCGACCGCCTGGTCGCTGTGACCTGCGAGCAGACCAGGAATGTCGTGTTCGTCGATGTCATCGACGGCGTGGTTCGCCACGCCGTCTCGACCGAGGCCGGAGGCACGCACATGATCGGCGTCACCCGTGATGGCACGCGTGGCTATACGGGCAACATGCGCGATCACACCGTGTCGGAGCTCGACCTCGGCACGCACCGCCTGGTGCGCAGCTTCCCGGTCCCTCCGGTCCCGGAGGCGATCAACGTCACCCCAGACGGCAAGGAGGTCTGGATCGGCAGCAATCAGGCGGGCCAGGTCAGCGTGCTCGATCCGGCCACCGGCGTGGTCACGAAGGCCGCCGAGGGGCTGAAGTGGCCGTACCGCATGCTCCTGACCCCCGACGGCCGGGAGGTGATCGTCCCGGACCCGACGCTCAACGAGGTGCGCTTCATCGACCGCGCGGCCCGTCGCGAGATCGGGAGGTTGGCGCTGCCGGGCGCGCCGCAGGGCGTCACGATCACGCCCGACGGGCGCCACGTCTTCCAGTCGCTCAGCGCCGAGACGCGCGTCGCCATCATCGATCCCGTGCGCCGCGCGGTGGTGGGACACCTGACGGTTGGCGAGACGCCCGACGGCGTCGCGTACACCACGCGCGTCGTCGCGACGAGCGCGCCTCCGCGCTGAAGTCAGAAGCGAGGATCGCGACACCTCGGCGCGCAACGCGAGCCGGACAAAGGCCGGTCGCTTGATGGCCGGACGTTCTCCGGCGCGGGGATCCCCGGCGCAGCCGGCCACACGCAATTCTGTGCGCTGTTATTCCCGGCGCAGCGTCTGCATCGGATCGACGCGAGCCGCGCGCGTGGCGGGGATCCAGGCGGCGGCCAGGCAGGCGGTGATGATCACGATCAGGCTGGCCGCATACGCCACTGGATCGGTCACGTGCACGATCGCGGAGATGAAGGCGCCAACCGGCGTGGCGATCAGCGCTGTCGCGAGCGTGGCGGCGAGTCCGGCGCCGGCGAGGAGCCCGTATAACACCGGTCGCGTGGTTTGCGACAGGATCAAGTGTGTCACCTGCCGTGCGGAGGCGCCCAGCGCCAGCCGCACGCCAATCTCCCTGGTGCGCTGCGCGACGAGGTACGACAGCACGCTGAACAGCCCTGACACCGTCAACACCAGGGCGAGCCCGCCGAGAATCAGCGACACCCAGAAGGCGATCCCGAGGAGAAACGTCTCGAGTCGCGCCAGCGACCGAATCGTCATGATCGCGCCCATGTTCGGATCGATTCTGGTGAGATGGTCGATGAGTGTCTGGCGGGCCAGGTCGGGGTCGCCGTTGACGCGCGCGACGATCAACGCCTTCTGCGCGTCAACACTGGTCGGCACGAAAATGTCTGGACGCCTGACGTCGCTGAAGCGGAAGCCCGGCACGTCCCGCGAGACGCCGACCACCGTAACCATGCGCGACGGCAGCGGCGCTTCATCTGCGGGCCGCGTCCCGGCCGTGAGATCCTCCTCGAGCCGGAACGTTTCGCCGACGCCACCACCGTGCGGCCAGAAGGTACGCGCGATCGACTCCGAGACAATGACCACGGGATGTTCTGTCCGCTCGGCCGCCGTGAATGGACGCCCGCGCACGATGGGAATGCCGAGCACCTCGAAATAGCTGGCAGACACGTACTTGTAGCCCACCGACCTCTTGCCGGCGCTCGTGTCGGCGAAAGCGTCGCCCGCTGGGGCCATCAAGCCCGGGCGGAGGGCCGCGTACGCCGTGATGGTCGATTCGGTTGCGATCGCCTGGATCAGGGCGGTGCGCTTCGGCTCATTGCCGACGTCGATCAGGACCGTGTCGGCGGAGCGAACACCGGACTCGTAGCGCGACGATGCGATCGCACTGCGCAGGAAGATCGCGGCGCAGATCAGCAGCAGCGCCGAGGCGAAGACCTGGACGCCGACCAATACGTTGCGCGCGCGTCCGGGACGCGCGTTGTTCAGCAGCTCGCCACGGAGCGTCCGGACCACCTCGATCCGCGTCGCCTGCAGCGCCGGCAACAGTGCGAAGAGCGCCGTTGCCGTCGCCGCCAGGATGACCAGAAACACCGCCACACGCCAATCGGCGGCGGGGACACTGAGATTGATCTCGCCGAGGTCGGTTGGCGCCGTGCGCATCACCCAGTAGACCAGGCCCTCGAGCGCCAGCCTGGAGACGAGATACCCACCGGCCGCGGCAGCCATCGCCAGCAGCAGGTTCTCGGTCAGCAGTTGGCGGACGATGCGGCCGCGTGAGGCGCCGAGCGAGAGGCGCATGCCGATCTCACGCTGACGTGCCACGCCGCGCGCGAGCAGCAGATTGGCGACGTTGGCGCAACCAATCATCAGGATCAGGCCGAACGCGAAGAACAACGGGGCGAAGATCGCGAGTGCTTCGATCGGGTCCGGAAGGGTTCCGCGCCGCGGCCGCAGTTCGATGTTCATCGCGTGGCGATCGACAGGTGCGGCTGATTGGTTGGCGTCCCACGCCGCCACCTGCGCGCGAGCGTTTTCCATCGACAGGCCAGGTTTCAGGCGGCC
>CAVYTY010000025.1:0-214496 GCA_963771395.1 uncultured Acidobacteriota bacterium
GGCGCACCGGCCAGGCGCACCAGCACATCCAGGTTCCAGGTGCCCATCAGGTCGTTTAGTTGTTGCGTGCACGCAGGTTGGGTGTCCAGGTGTCACCACTCCATCGTCCATGTTGAGCATGTGACTGATGATGCCAGACTGTGATGTGATCCAGTCCATTGATGTGCGCCACCAGGCCACCAGGCCACGTCATCATTGATCGTCATGTTGATTGTCAGGGCCAGGTCAGGTGCCATCATCGTCATTTATTGTTCACCATCAATGTCACAATGTCATCGAATTGTTTGTTTTGCATCCACCACCACCGCCGACTTCTTCCTGACGCCGCCGCCACCATCGATTTGCCTCCAGGCCGACCAGCGCGTCACCGTGGCCAGACCGCCTCCACCCCCCCCCCCCACCTACTGTTACCATTGCCCCATGCCCTCCACCCAATCACACACACTCCAGTGTGGCCACGTGTGTTGGCTTGCTCTCTCTCCTCCTCCTCCGCCGGGCCACTGCGCACATCCACCGCCACCGCTGTCAGTTGGTGGCACCACACAGACACACACACACACACACACACACACCGAGCCTTGTGTGCCAGCCGCCACATCCAGATAGTGGACGATGCTGCTGCTGCTGCTGCTGCTGCATGCACAGCGCCTGGCTCACCTCTCTCTCTGTCTTTAGGGAGGAGGAGGAGGAGGAGCTTCCAGGAGGAGGACTCAGGAGTGATGCTGCTGCTGGCCTCAGTGATGATGAAGGAGGAGGAGGAGGAGGACGACGAGGACCATCATGCCCAAGTCCGCCTCGAGGTCGAACATCGTCGCCGCCGCCGCCACCACGTCACCACGCTGTCGTCGTCGTCGTCGTTGTTGCTGCTGCTGGCGGCGGCGATGGTGGTGGTGGAGGCAGGATGGAGGGCGATGGCGGCCAGGCGCTGGACAGGCGGAACCATTGCCCGGGCCCCAACCGCGCCCACCACCACCACCACCGCGGCTGCCACCACCATCGGGCCTCCGCTCCCGCCGCCCCCAGTTTGCCGCTTGTGCTCGTTGGGAGCCACACACTCCTCATCTTTTCCTGAGGTCACTGTCACTGAGGACTCAAATCCATCTGTCGTTGGTGGGCGCACCATCATCATCATCATCATCGTCGGCTGCCGCCTTGCCGTCGGGCCTGCTGGGTCCGGCGGCCGTCTCCCGCCCCCATCCTCTTCCTCAAACGGGCCAAAAAAAAAAAAAAAAAAAAAAAAAAAACAAAACACAAACACAAAAAAAAAAAAAAAAAAAAAAAAAAAAAAAAAACACTTTCTCACACACACACCCAGATCGGGCCTGGTGCGCCAGGCTGCGCACACGTACGCCACCACGTCACCCACCAGCACCAATGCGACGACGACTCATGCTACCCCGCTGCCGCCACCAGACAGCACCATGCCGCCACGTCACCACTCGACGTCACCAACAACCACCACGCCGCCACCCGCTGCCACCTACCTACCACGTCAGCCCAGCATGATGATCACCATGATTACTCACGCCACCAGATCCGCCGCCACCAGATGACGTCACCCACCAGCCCACCAACCACCACCATGCTACCACGCCGCCACCCAACTACGCCGCCGCCACGTCACCCGACCCGCTTACTCGGGCTCGGTGTCGGCTCCATTTGCCGTCACCATCTGGCGACGAGGTCAGGAAGCTCCACCACCACCCACCACGTGGTGTGTGCGCGCGCCCCTGCCTCCAGGCTCTGCCGCCGCCGCTGCGCCGCCACCAACTACGCCGCCACCATCGTTTAGTGGTCGGCGGGCCAGCGCCAGCGCCTCTTCTTCTTCTTCCTCCACCACCATGTTCACTCACCACCACACACACACACACACACACACACAGGGGGGGGGGGGGGGGGGGGGGGGGGGGGGGGGGGGGGGGGGGGGGGGGGGGGGGGGGGGGGGGGGGGGGGGGGGGGGGGTGGTTTGTTGTTACTGTTTTTTTTTTTGTTGTTGTTGTTGCCCACTGCGCCTGCCTCCTCCTCCTGTGTGCCTGCTCCATCGCGCGCCACCCATGCCGGGCACACCCAGCACATCGTCGTCTTCTTCCTCCTTCTCCTTGCGCCGCCTTGCCGCCGCCGCCGATCCAGCAGCAGGTGCAGGCAGGCGCAGTCGGTGATGGCTGCCACCAGGCCACCAGGCCACTGATGTCACAGCAGGCTGAGAGGTGATGGGCTGCAGCGCGGGCCACGTGGTGGCTCGTCCTTGGGCGCCCAACGACTCTTTGGGTCCTGCTCATGGTGGTGCGCCACCGCCATTGGCCACCACGCACACAACCACCACAACAACCACCACCACCAGCAGCAGCGGCGGCGCGGCCACATCGCGCGCGCGGTAGCCGGTGTGGCGCAGCAGCGTCTATCGGATGCGCGAGCGCTCTGGGCGAGCGCGGACCTCGCGCGCCGTCGGTGATTCGCGGCTGCGACTGCTGGCCGATCGTCCGCGAGGAGCTCGCGGGCATCGCGCTGCTGCAGTGGCCGTGGTCGGCGCGCGCCATGGACGAAGCCGGCGCTGCGCTCGACGCGCTCGGCCCGTCGCGTCGCGGTCACCTACGCGGAAGCGGGCGGCTGGGGCCGCGCCATCGTGCTCGAGTGCCGGCGCCGCGGCATCCCGTCGGCCGGCCTGCAGCATGGCTTCATCTACCGGCACTGGCTGAACTACCTGCACGAGCCCGACGAGATGTGCCCCGATCCCGAGCACCCGCGGACGCCGGGCTTCCCGCATCCCGACCGTCACGCTGCTTTTCGACGGCTACGCCGCCCGGCATCTCTCGAGCCGGCGGCACTTTCCTGCAGGCGCGCTGCGCGTCACCGGAAGCCCGCGGCTGGACGCGCTGGTGAGCGACGACGCGGAGCCTGTCCGCGAGACGAGTGGCGCGCGCGCGCCGGCAGGCGGGCGCCGGCCTGCGGAGGCCCTGGTCCTCGTGACGACCAAATGGAAGGAAGCGCAGGACGTCCTCCCCGGTGTCCTCGACGCGGCCGGCAGCGCTGCCAGCGTTCACGTGGCGATCAAGGCACACCCTGCCGAGACGCCCGAGGCATACGCCGGCGCCGCGCGCGGCCTCCCGCACGTCACCGTCCTGCCCTCGGCAGCGCCGCTGGCGCCGCTGCTCGCCGCGCAGCCGTGCCGTCGTCACCGTCAATTCGACCGTTGCGCTCGACGCTGCCGTGCTCGGGGTGCCCGCGCTCGTCGTCGGGCTGCCGAACAACCTCTCGCCGTTCGTGGAAGCAGGCGTGATGGCCGGGCTGCGCGAGCGCGACGCAGGCGGGACTCTCCGGCAGATCCTGTATGATGAGAGGTTCCGGCAGCAGCTCGACGCCGCCACCAAGGCCTTCCTGAGCCGCTTTCACATCGGGTCCGACGGACGGGCGGCCGAGCGCAGCGCGGCGGCGGTCCTCAGCCTTGTCGACGAGCCGGCGCCGCCTGACGCGGAGCGATGACGCCGGCCAGAGGAGTATTCGATTGATGCGTGTGCTCATAACCGGCGGCGCCGGCTTCATCGGATCTCACCTGGCCGAGACGCTGCTCGAGCGCGGCGACGAGGTCTACGTCCTCGACAACCTCTCGACCGGGTCGATCGACAACATCGCCCATCTCAAGCCGCATCCGCGCTTCCACTACACGATCGACACGGTGACGAACGAGCCGCTGCTCGCCGAGCTGATCGACGTGCGACGTCGTCGTGCACCTCGCGGCCGCCGTCGGCGTCAAGCTGATCGTCGAGGCGCCGGTCCACACCATCGAGACCAACGTCCACGGCACCGAGGTGGTCCTCAAGCACGCCAACAAGAAGAAGAAGCTGGTCGTCATCGCGTCGACATCCGAGGTCTACGGCAAGAGCGCCGACGGTGCCGTTTTCACGAGGATGCCGACCTCGTGCTCGGTCCGACGCACAAGCACCGCTGGGCCTACGCGTGCAGCAAGATGATCGACGAGTTCCTGGCGCTCGCGTACTGGAAGGAGCGCAAGCTGCCGGTCATCATCGTCCGGCTGTTCAACACGGTGGGACCGCGGCAGACCGGCCAGTACGGGATGGTGATTCCGAACTTCGTGCGCCAGGCGCTGGCCGGGCAGCCGATCACCGTCTTCGGCGACGGCACCCAGTCGCGCAGCTTCACCTACGTCGGGGACGTCGTCCGCGCGATGGTAGCCTTGATCGACGAGCCGCGGGCCGTCGGCGAGGTCTTCAACATCGGCAACGGGACGAGATCACGATCGGTGAGCTCGCAGAGCGCATCAAGGCGCTCAGCGGGCAGCCATCGACGATCGTGCGGATCCCATACGATCAGGCCTACGAAGCCGGCTTCGAGGACATGCCGCGGCGCGTGCCGGACATCTCCAAGATCCACGCGCTGGTCGGCTACGCGCCGACCGTCGAGCTCGAAGAGATTCTCACCCGCGTGATCGAGCACTTCCGTCAGCAGTAGCCCGGCAATGCCTCGACATCCCTACAAGATCGGACGCGCGCGCGCCAGGCAGCCGAATCGCTGCTGCGGCGGCAGCGCGAAGCCGCGTGCGCCGGCTGCTGCTCGCCGCCGGCCGCGACCGCGCGCCGAGGATGCCGGAGATCGTGCAGATCGAGAGCACCAACATCTGCAACGCCAAGTGCGTGTTCTGCCCTCGCGACGAGATGCACCGGAAGCAGGGGATCATGACGTTCGATCTCTTCCGCAAGATCGTCGACGAGTGCGCCGAGCTCGGCATCACCCACGTCCGCGTGCACAACTACGGGGAGCCGTTCATCGACCGGCAGCCTCGTGGAGAAGGTCCGCTACGCCAAGCAGAAGGGGATCCGTGAAGTCGGGATGATCAGCAACGGCTCGCTGATCACCGAGCAGGTCGCGCGCGGGATGATCGAGGCCGGCCTCGACGCGATCAACATCAGCGTGGACGCTGCCGGCAAGGAGGTCTTCGAGTCGACGCGCATCGGCCTGAAATACGACAAGGTCATCGCCAACATCGAGCGGCTGGTGCGCGATCCGCGCCGAGCTGGGCAGGCGGCGGCCCAAGCTGATCCTCTCGTTCGTCCGGCAGAACAACTCGCTCGACGAGCAGGCGTTCATCGAGCACTGGCGGACCATCGCGGACAAGATCCACATCACCGACCTCCACAATTGGGCCGGGAACGCTCAATACCGAGTCGGACGTCAACTACCCCTGCTACCGTCCCTGGCTGACGTTCACGGTGCTCTGGGACGGCCGGGTCTCGCTCTGCTGCGCGGACTTCGACGGTCGCACGGTGCTCGGGCGATCTCAACACGTCCTCGATTCAGGAGGTCTGGAACGACGAGCCCTACCGCAACGCGCGTCGCCAGCACCTCGAGAGCGGCGGCCCTGACATCTGCCGGTCGTGCGACCTCCCGAAGAAAGACTCGCCCCTCTGGGTCACCAAACTCCTGTAGGCGCCTAGGGTTAGCCGTCGGTCACCTCAGCCGGCCGCCAACCGTCCCGGCCGCGCCGTCGTCCAATAGGCGTATACTGATATGGGTAATCGCCGGAGTTTCCTTATGAAAAAGCTTGGATTCGTCGTCTTTGCAGCGTTGCTGGGCGGGGCCGCGGGGACAGCCAGCGCCGGCGACCTGCGGCTGTCCATCGCGAACGGCCGCGTGACGATCGTGGCCAAGGACGTCTCCCTCCGTCAGATTCTCGATGAATGGGGACGCGTCGGCCAGACGACGGTCGTCGGCGCAGAGCGGTTGACTGGCGCATCTGTGACGCTCGAGCTGACCGACGTGCCTGAAGGCCGCGCGCTCGAAACGCTGCTGCGCTCCGCGAGCGGCTACATCGCCAAGCCTCGCTCGGGCACGATGGGCACTTCGTCCTACGACCGCATCATGATCATGCCGGCCAGCCGGGCACCCGCGATGTCAGCAGCACCGCCGCCGTTCAACAACCCGAGGCCGATGCCGCAAGTCATCATGCCGAACGTCATGATCGACGACGATGGCGAGCCGAACGTCATGGCGCCGGGCCAGGTACCTCCGCCCCAGCAGTTCCCGGGTCAACCAGGGATGCAGCCAGGGATGCAGCCAGGGATGCAGCCGAGCCAGCAGATGCCGACGTTGTCGCGCCCCGGCATGTTGCCACCGCCCGCGCCAACTGTTCCGGGCAACCCGTACCAGACCAATCCAAATCAACAGCCGCTCATCCGGCCGCCGGGCGTGCCGGGCGTGCCAGGCGCGCCCGGTCCTGGAGGACCTGGCGGCGCGTCCTAGGACGCCCCACGCGCGCACCGCACGTCCGCAGGTGTGAGCCACAGCTGTAGATTCCGCCTTCCGCCAGGTCAGGCGGAGGGCCTCGGGCTCTTGACCCGGCCCACCCCGAGCAAGCGACGACACACCGCGTATTTGCGGGATAGCCTGTAGAATCACTCTCATCATGAGCGCCAGCCCGCCGGTGGTGCGCGGTGGCGAGTACGCCGCGCGAGGCGACTACCATCGCGAGCCGGACCCGTCGTGGGACTACTATCCGACGTACCTCGCCAAGCTCGCGGCCGTGCGCGCCTGGCTCGACGCCCTTCCGCGGTCGATGCGCGTGCTCGACGCGGGATGTGGTGAGGGCGTCCTGGTCAGCGAGTACGCGGACCGTCTCGCCATCGAGGGCGTCGACGCGCACTACTCGTCGGAGCGCGTGCACGCCGGTTCGGTGACGGCGCTGCCGTATGGCCCGGGCGTCTTCGATCGCGCGTTGTGCCTCGACGTGCTGGAACATCTGGCGTTCCAGGAACAGCCGGTTGCGCTCGCCGAACTGCACCGCGTCCTCCGACCGGGGGGCGAGCTGCTCGTGTCGGTTCCCAACCTCGCGCACCTGCAGTCGCGCGTCCATTTTCTCCTTCAGGGCCGGCTCATCCGCACCGCTTCGGAATTCAAGCATCCGGGCGACCGCCCGGTCGCCGAGTACATCCACCTCGCCGAGCGAACCGGACTGGTTCTCATCGCGCGCAAGGGGATTTTTCCGACCGTCCCGGTACTGACCAGGTTCATCCGCCGGCACCCACGCGCCCTCCTGCCGCTGCACCGGTGGCTCACGCGCCTCCTTCCCGTGCCCGGCTGGTGCTTCCTGAACCTTCTGACGTTCCGGAAACCCACCCCCGACAGGGCGGGCGCCACAACCACCACGGACAACACGCACAACACGGATGGCAGCCGCGTCCCTGCGGGATAGCTGCCACCCCGAGCGCCCTTTGCTTCAGAAACTTCGAGAGCTTTCGAGGAACCTGGCGATCTACGGTCTCGGCGACGTGGCCATCCAGATCGTCAACTTCGCGCTGCTCGGGATCTACGTCCAGTACCTGTCGAGGGAGGACTACGGCGTTCTCGCGCTGCTCGGGAGCGTGGAAGCGGTCACCAAGCTGTTCTTTCGCTGGGGCGTGGACGGATCGTTCATGCGGTTCTGGTACAACTGCGAGGACGATCGCGCGCGCCAGCGGCTGGCGAGCACGCTCTTCTTCTTTCTCCTCGGTACCAACGGCCTGCTGCTCGCGGCGTCGGTCGCCATGTCGCCATGGCTGTCGGCCTGGCTCGGTGCCGCGGGGTACACTCTCGCCCTCCAGCTCGTGCTGCTGAACACGTTCGCGATCGGATTCACGTTCATACCGTTCCACGTTCTCCGCATGCAGCAGCGGGCGCGCGAGTTCAGCCTGCTCGCGTTTTCGCGATCGGCGGCCACGCTCGTGCTCCGTCTCGCGCTGGTCGTCGGCTTCGGCTACGGCGTGATGGGCGTCGTCGTGGCGGATCTCGTAGTGACCGCCGTGCTCCTGGCCGTGATGGGGCGGTGGTTTACGCCGTTGATTCGGCCGGTGTTCTCGACCGCGGTGCTGCGCGAGTCGCTCTCGTTCGGGCTGCCCCGCGTCCCGCACGGCTTCGCGCAGCAGGTGATCGCGGTCGGTGACAAGTTCATCCTGACCTTCTTCGTGCCGCTGTCCGAGATCGGTCTCTATGCGATGGGCGTCAGCGTCGGGCTGATCCAGAAGGTCTTTCTCGCGGCCTTCGAGTACGCCTGGGCTCCGTTCTACTACGCGACGGTCAGAGAGCCCGGGGCCGAGCGCGTGTTCAGCACCGTCACGACCTATGGCGTGGCGCTCCTGGCGCTGATGACCGCGGGACTCTCCGCGATTGCCGCGGATCTCCTGCACGTTGTGACGCACGGCCAGTACACCGCGGCCGCGGGCGTCGTGGCATGGACCTCGCTCGGGGTGTTCTTCCAGGGCGTGTATCTGATGACGTCGATCGGACTGAACATCACGCGCCGGACTGGGTACTATCCTGTCGCGACCGCGACGGCGGCGACCGTGAACATCGGCCTGAACGTGGTGTTGATCCCCCGATACGGCATCATGGGTGCCGCCTACGCGAACGGCCTGGCCTATGCCGCGCAGGCAGCGATCGCGTATCACTTCTCTCAGCGGTTCTATCCGGTCCGCTACGAATCCGGCCGCCTTGCGCGCGTCGTGGGCGCTGCCATCGTGGCGTATGCGGCGGGCCGGGCGCTGCCGTCAATGGACCATCTCCTCGGGGTGCTCGTTCGTGGAACGACGGTCGTCGTCGTCATGTCCGGGGCGCTGTGGCTTGGTGGATTCTTCCGTCCCGAAGAATTGCGCGTGCTCGATCGGGTACGCCGGTCACGCGCGACGCGTGGCGGCCCGGTCACGCCGTCTGGCGACACGACTGAGTTCGCCGGGGAGATCGTGTCGACGGATCTGCCCGACGAGGGCATCGAGCCGCGGGAGCGCGTCAGGTGACGGCGACCTCGAGGACAGCGATGACGTTGGCGGGCGTTTGCTTGCTCGGATTCGGCCTGCGCGTCATCGGCCTGCAGTACGGCCTCCCGGCGGTCTACAACCCCGACGAGGTGTCGATCATGGCCCGGGCGCTCAGCTTCGCTCGCGGCACGCTCAACCCGCACAACTTTCTTTATCCGACGCTCTACTTCTACGTCCTGTTCGCCTGGGTGGGCCTGTATCTGGCGTGGGTCCGGGTGAGCGGGCGTGTGGCGTCAATCGGTGCCCTGCAGCAGCTCTACTTCACCGATCCGACCGGTATCTACACGGCCGGCCGCGCGCTCGGCGTCGCCGCGGGCACTGCGACGATTGCCGTGCTGTACCGGCTCGCCGCGCGCTTGACCGATCATCGGACGGCGATCGCGGCGGCGGTCTTCCTGGCGGTTTCTCCGCTGCACGTCCGCGACTCCCACTACGTGAAGCACGATGTCCCCGCGACCCTGGCCGTCGTCCTTGCGTACCTGGTGATGACGCGCGTCTGGCCCTGCGCGGCGTCGCAGGGTCCACGACCGCGTGACACACTCCTCGCCGGAGCCGCGTGCGGCGTCGCCTTCTCCACACACTACTACTGCGTGTTTCTCTCGATCCCGCTCGCGCTCGTGATCGTCCAGGGCTGGCGAGCGGCTGGCGGAGCGGCCTGCGTCCGGCACCTTGTCTACGGTGGGGCGGCGAGCCTCGTGACGTTCTTCGCGCTCTCTCCCTTTCTCGTCGTCGAGCCGCTGACGGCCTGGCGCGACATCACCGCCAACCGCCAGATCGTCATCGATCGCGCCGTGGCGGCCGGCGCGTTTGCACCCGCCGCGCGGTACCTCGAGATGTTGTGGATAGACGCCCTGGGCCAGCCAGTCGCGCTCCTGGGACTCGTCGGCGTCATGTGGATGCTGGCATCTGCCCCCGGCCGAGCGCTCCTGCTGCTGGCATTCCCGCTTCCGTTTCTGTTGTTCATCGCGAACACGGCGCCCGCCAGCCGCTATCTCAACCCCGTCCTCCCTTTTCTCGCGCTCTTCGCGGCGTGGGCGCTCTCGAACCTGATGGTTCGCGTCGGGGGGCGCCGGCCGGGGCTCTTCTGGATCGCCGTGGCGCTCGCCGCGGCCCCCGGCGCACTGGCGAGTGTCGAATCGGATCGCTTCCTGCGCCAGGACGACACACGGACTCTGGCCCAGCGTTTCATCGAAGCCCATGTGCCCCAGGGCTCGACGATCCTGACCCAGCCCTATTCCTCGGCGCTGACGCCTTCTCGAGATGGGCTGACCGAGGCGCTGACCCGCAACCTCGGGAGCGCCGAGGCGGCCTCGACCAAGTTCCAGCTGCAACTCTCCCTGGATCCATACCCGTCCCCGGCATATCGGCTGATATACCTGGGCCGTGGGGGGCTCGATGCCGAGAAGATCTATGTGGATCCGGCCGAACTGGGTGGGAGCGCCGGGCTGGAGCCGTTGCGGCGGCTGGGGGTGACGTATGTCCTCGTCAAGCGTTACAATAGGCCAGATCCAGAGACGTTGCCGCTCCTCGCTGCGCTCTCACGCGAGGGACGGCGGATCGCCGCGTTCTCGCCGTATCGGCCTGGAATCAGCGCGGCCGAACAGGCGCGGATCGATCCATTCCTGCACAACACCGATGCCCGGATCGACGACGCGCTCGAGCGTCCAGGTCCACCACTGGAGATCTGGCAACTGAATGCCCCTGGGACGTAAGGCCGCCGAAACGGTCGCCAAACTTCGCGAGTCGATCGCGACACGCGCGCGCGCCCTCCCGATGGCGAGGCACGCCTGGGCACGTTACCGGCGCCGGCGCTACGAGCACCGGATCGAGCGGTTTCTGCGCGACAAGGACGGCCGGGCCGATCGACTGCCGATTGGCGCCGTCTACGAGGCCACGATGCGGTGCAATCTGCACTGCGAGTTCTGCTACGTCATCGACTTCCTCAACATCGAGGGTGAATGGCGTCAGGAGATGACGGTCGAGCGTCTGCGTCAGGCCTTCCCCGATCAGCCGGGGTTTCAGGTCAGCCTCACCGGCGGCGAGATCTTCATGCGCAAGGACATCATGTCCGTGCTCGACCTCTTCCGTGAGAAGCGCTATTCCTGCGGCTACCTGACGACCAACGGGACGATCATCAGCGAGGAGCGCGCCGAAGCGCTCGCCGATCTCGCGGCGGCGGGCTTCCTCAAACACATCAGCGTGTCGGTCGACGGCCCCGGGGAACTGCACGATCGCGCACGCGGGCAGAAGGGCACGTTCGAGCGCACCTGCGCCGGCCTCCGTCGCCTGCAGGACGCGGCGCGGCGCAAGAACGCGCCGCTTCGCGTCAGCATCAACACGACCGTCGCACAGGAGAGCCTCGAGGCGCTGGACCAGATGGTCGACGTGGCGGATGAGTTGGGCGTCGACGCTATCGGGCTCAACCACCTGATGTTCAGCACGCCGGAGGAAGTCGACGAAACCATCAGGATGATCGGCGCCGACGATCCGTCGGTGATCGCGACGTTCATCACTCCTGATCCGGGCCTGGACATCGCGCGCGTCAAGCAGCAGGTCGCGGCGCTCGCGGAGAAGTGCCGGCAGCGCAACATCCTGTTCGACTACCGTCCCAAGGTACATCCCCAGTTGATCGACAATTACTACACGCCTGGCGCGAAGCTCGACGGACGGTGCCTGTACCCGTTCCTGCACGCCCGGGTGGGCTTCTCGGGCAAGGTGTATTTCTGCCCCTTCATCCGCGTCGAGGTCGGCGATCTCGCGACGTCGTCGCTCGAAGAGATCTGGAACGGGCCGACGTACGTCGAGCTGCGGCGACGGCTCCTCGATCACGGTATCTTCCCGGTCTGCCGCCGCTGCTGCAAAGTCGAGCTGTCGCCGGAACCCGTGGCTCAACCCTTCGCCCTTGGCGTCGCCCCGCGACGCGCGATCCCTTTGACCGTCGTTCAATGACGGCCACAGGCACCCTCGGACGTCACACGCTCCTCATCAATCCGCCGCTCATCAACGGCGTGGCATTCACCCGTCAGGGCCGATGCCAGGAACGCGAGGACGTGCTCGGCACCACCAAGCCGCCCTACACCCTCGCCCTGATGGGCGCGCTCCTTCGCAACGCCGGCTTCCAGGTCCGGTTGATCGATGCGACGGCGGAGCGACTCTCGACCGACGAGATCATCGCCCGCCTGGAGCGCGAGGGCTTCCGGCCGTCGCTCATCGTCTTTCCGACCACGACGCCGACTCTCGATGCGGACGTCCTCGAGATCGCGAAGCTCAAGCAGCATTTCGGCGCGCCCATGTTCTGCTTCGGCCCGCATGCCTCGACGACGCCCGCCGAGTCGATGCGGCGAGCTCCGGGAGTCGACGGCATGTTCGTCGGGGAGCCTGAAGAGGCACTGACCGCACTCGCCGCCCTCGACTCGATCGACCGGCTGCACGACGTGCCGAGTCTGACGTTCCGGCTGAACGGCATCGTGACGCCCCATCGCGCCCATGGCCAGTTCACCGCGTTTCAGCAGACGCCGAGCCCGGCGTGGGACCTGCTCGCCCTCGAGCACTACGCGCTCCCGTTGGTGAACAAGCCCTACGTCCTCGTGGAAACCAGCCGCGGCTGCCCTTACACGTGCGATTTCTGCGTCGCGCCGATTCACCAGGGTCACAAATTCCGTGAGCGCAGCGCCAAGGTCCTGGTTGACGAGATCGAGAAAGCTCACCGCGAGCTCGGCGTGGACTTCTTCTACCTGTGGGGCGACACGGTCACGCTGAACGTCAAGTCGTTCACGGCGTTCTGCGACGAGCTCATCGCGCGCAACCTGCCCATCCAGTGGTTCGGAAACGCTCGTGCCGACAACCTCACCGATCCCGCTTTCGTCCACCGGCTCAAGAAAGCCGGGTGCTGGATGCTGGCCCTCGGGATTGAATCGGAGTCGGAAGAGGTCCGCAAGGACATGACCAAACGTCTCGAGCGCCAGAAGATCGTGACGGCGTTCCAGAACATGCGTCAGGCTGGCGTGAAGTCATTCGCCTTCTTCATCTTCGGCTATCCGGGCGAGACTCTGCAGACGATGGAGGCGACGACGCGCTACGCCATCGAGCTCGATCCCGACTTCGCGAACTTCTACCCCGCCGTGCCATACCCGGGAACCGCGCTGTACGACAAATGCGTGCGCGAAGGCTGGCTGACGCCGGAGGAAGCCGACTGGACGAGGATGGAGTACTCGGTACTACATGCTGCACGGCAATGGCCTCGACGAGCGGGTGGTCATGGACGCCATCAACCGCGCCAAGCGCCGCTTCTTCCTGCGCCCGTCCTACCTCATGCAGCATCTGGGGGACGTCGCACGTCTCGCGCTGACCAAGCAGGCGATCGTCTGGCAGGTGTTGTCGCGGACGGTGTTTGGATCGAGAGTGATACCCGCGGACCTCGGCAGTCGGCAGTCCGCGCTCACGAACAGTCCACAGGGCGAGTCGGGCAACCAGGCGTAGTCGCAAAGCCTGCGCGGGCCGCCTGTTTATCCTGGCCTGGCGACCACGCGCGCGACCAGGGACGAGCTCGTCCTGGGGGTCACGGAGCCCCTCCCGATGAAGGGGAGGGGCTTTCGAGACTTTCGCGATGAGCCGTTGCGGTCGGATGGAGACCTGCTCGACCGCATCCAAGCTACGAGAAGGGTCTAATCGTCTCCGCCCCCACCGGCGAGCGGATGGTCGGGTGGCACCCAGCCGCCGACCCCGGTACAAACCCAGCCTGGCGCGGGCGCCGCACCCACACAGGCACCACCGGGCGCCAGGGGCGAGTTGGGAGGCACCCATCCACCGTTGACGCAGTACCATGTTTCCCCTGGTCGAGGCGTCGTGCAGGTCGAGGGAGCGGGTGCAGGCGCCGGAGCAGGCGCACCCGCCGCGAGCGGATGGTCCGGCGGCAACCAGCCACCATTCACGCAGACCCAGCCTGCGACCGGCGCCGCGCCTGGGCACGCCGACGGTGCCGGAGCAGGACCTGGTACAGGAGGTGGAGGGGCTGGGACTCCGGTCCCCGCCGCAAGCGGATGGTCCGGCGGCAACCAGCCACCATTCACGCAGAGCCAACCCGCCACGGGCGCCGCGCCCGCGCACGTCGACGGCCCCGGAGCCGGGGGGGGTGGGGGAGGTGGCGGCGGAGCACCCGCACCACCCGCGAGCGGATGATCCGGCGGCAACCAGCCACCATTCACGCAGACCCAGCCTGCGACCGGCGCCGCGCCTGGGCATGCCGACGGTGTCGGCACAGGACCCGGCGGGGGGGGCGGCGGAGCTGGCGGTGGCGCGTCGAAGCTTCCCGGAGGCCCGCCACCGCCCGCAAACGAACCCGCGATCAGGCTGCCAAGTGACCCGAATCCGATGCTGAACGTTGAATTCCAGGTCGGGGAGGTGGTGCTCGAGGCAACCCGCGTGTATCGGCCCGGGCGAGTCCTCGGGACGGCGCCGATCGTGTTCTCGCCGTTGAACGGATATCCACGGGCATTGAGTTCCAACCCGAGCACGTTGTCGTTCCGGCGATCGAGGCCGACCAGGCCGAACGTTCCCGTCACGGGATTGTAGGCAAGTGAAAGCGCGTCGTAGGATCCGAGCATCCCGGACGCGATTCCGGTGGAGAGAAGGTTGCCGACCGCGTCGAACTCGGCAATCCTGGCGTACAGGCCCGCCGTGATTTCGAACCAGGTCATCACGAATCGCCCGGTGTGAATGTTGAAATCAATATCGGTAATGGTGACCAGCCCTCCCGGAATCCCGTTGAAGGTCAGTCGACCGAAGGCTGCCGGATTGCTGGCCGGAACGAGCGCGAACGACGAGAAGCCCGTACTGCCGTTTGGCCCGGTTTCTCCGCTGAACGAGACGCCGAAGTGGTCGTTGTAGGGGTTCCACGTCACGCCGGGGTCGCGGCCGAACCCGGCTCGAGAGGTCGACCACGGGACCGAACTGAGTCCCGTTCAGATCGACCAGCGTGGCCTTTATCCTCACAGGCGTCGGCGCGGGGAAGGACTTCCAGGCGACGAGAAAACGCTGGCTGGTCGGCGAGTACGCGAGGGCGGCGCCACTCTCGAGCCAGGCTGTGGCGTCTCCCGAAATCACCTGCTCCGGCCCGACCGCTCCCGAGCAATTCACCGTCCGCGCGTGGAGCTGCGACGGGTTCCCCACTTCCTCTGGCCAGACCACGAGAAACCCGCCGGCGCCATACCTCGCCCGCGGAAAGGCGCCATAGCCAGTATTGTTGATGACCATCGGACCCGTAATCGGGACACCCTGCTCGTTGATGCAGATGCCAAGAAGTGTCCCGGCGCCTCCAACAACGAGATAGGTACGGGTGACGGGGTCGAACGCCGAGTCGACGCCCCGGACGAAGAAGCCAAGCAGCTCGCTGGTCGCGCTAGCCTGCATCTGTTGAGCAGAGGCGACACCGCTCACACCGGCAACGGTGATGAGAACTGCCAGGAATCGCGCCGCAACGCGGCCGGCCAGAGTTCGCATATTACATACCCTCATTGATGGTTCAAAACCCGGTTGTCGCTTCCCCGACGCCGAAAACACGCAGGCGAACGGGCCCGGGACAGCCGTTGCAAACGACTATCGGCCGGGTCGGTCCGGGACTTTACGATCGATCTGTCTGGGGGAGCACAGTGCAAGAGAGTAGAGTATTCGGCAGTATAGAGCAATCGCAAGAAAGCCGCCAGCGGAATGCCTCAGTCGGACGGCTTCCCGGGACCTTCCAGATCACCGATACGGTCGTCGGATCACCGAAGCGTAAGGGCTGACGCACGGCCAGCCGCCTGGACGCTTGTAAGCCGGTTGCTGCTTTTCATCAGCTGCCGAAGAGTCGGGAAATCGGTTGCGGCGATCTCGCCGAACGCATCGGACGCCAGCTCCCGGATGGCCGGATTGCCGTCGTTCATGGCGCCCTGCAGGACTCTTCGCGCGAGCTCGGGATCGTGCGGGACGAGCAGGCGGGCGGCTCCCACTCTGACCTCCGGCTCAGCAACCGACGTCAGGCGTCGCACCTGATCCAGCCAGAGCGAATCCGGCCTCGTCGCCATCGCCTGTACCGCGATGAGCCGGCTGGTCGCCGGGTCCGCCTGCAGCAGGTCCTGCAGGATCTGAAGGCCGCTCAGATCGTTGAGGCCGTACAACGCACCGGCGGCCTTCACCCGCACGTAAGACGTCGGGTCGGTGAGAAGCGGTTTGATTCTATCCACGACGTCGTAGGTAGTGCCGAGCTTCCCCAATCCTTGCACCGCCGCCCCCCGGATTTCCGGCGAGGGATGTTGGAGACGCTCTGTCAGCGGAGCGATCGCCGCCTTGCTGCCGCTCTGAGCCAGCGCCTCGATGATCGTCATGGCATTTCCGGTGCCATTCTTCAAGTCGACGACGAGGGCACTGATCGCCTTGTCGTTGCCCATCGACGCCAGCAAACGGCGCTCGGCGATCCCGCCCTTTGCCGAGAGCGTCGCCAACTCGGCCGTGGCCGCGGCATCGCCCTCAGCGGCAAGCGCGCGAAGGGCCTCGAGGCGGGCCGTGGCGTTCTCTGACTGCGCGGCGGCCTCGCGCAACAGCGCCCGGGCGATGCGTCCCAATACCGCCGGTTCTTCCAGCGTGCGCTGGCCGAGCCACCGCTCGGTACTGGCTCAGGCCCGCCTGCGAACCTCCGCGAGCAACGGCGACCTCGACGGCCAGAATGAATGCTGACGGGCTTCGTGGAGACGCGGCGAGCGCTTTCGCCGCCCGGGCGGCCGCCTCGTCGACGAGCCCTTGAGCCAGAAGCGCCCACCCTTGCGCGACAGTCGTCCCCTCTTCGACACCCATCGCGCCAGGCGTCGTCTTTGCCGATGGCGGCGCCGGCTGGGGTCGCTTCGACTGTTGAGCTGACACCGACGCGGTCATGAGCGCCGCAACGAGGAGTCCGAGACCGCCTTTCATGATTCCCATAAGTATATTGACGCCATTGCGCAGAGTCAGGCCGGTAAATCGGGTGTTAGCGCGCTGCCGCCAGGTGCCGCATCGGCACCGTGAGAAGGGCATACAGCACGGCGGCAACGAGAAGGTTGACTTGGATGCCCACCCACATCGATCCCATGACCGCGAGAATCGAGGCCATGACACCGCATGCGCCGTTCACTCCCCACATCCAGGCGGTGACGCGATCGGAGTGGCGGCCAACGAGTCGCAGACCGATGGGAAAACAGTAGCCCAACGCACACGCGAGGGGGGCCAGGAAGGCGGCCACCACCAGCGTCCGGCCGGGCAGCCCCCAGCCGACGGTCAGATCGACCACCGGCTGCAGCAGCATCGTCTCGAGGAAGACGGTCACGCCGATCCCCACCGGCAGCCACACGATCTGCCGATGGCGTTCGAGGTCGATCCGCTCCGACGCCAGGCTTCCCAGTCCGGCCGAGAGAATCATCAGGAACAGGATGATCGAGAACGTGTAGGTTGGATGACCGAGGTAGACGGAGAAGCGTTGAAGAAACGCAATCTGGATCAACATGAACGCAAGGCCGATGATCGCGAAGTAGGCGAAGGCCGCCCAGAACACCTTCGCCGGCACGGGCGGCAGGCCGGACGCCATCAGGGGCCACCCGATGATCGCGAGGACCAGTACGCCCGCGACGCCGGCCAGCGCCATGAGCGTCCGCGTGGCGCGTAGATTCCCGCTCACGACCCCCAAGCTCGATGATGCCTGATGCTGAAAGAACCCGCGCGGCTTGAGCATGTTGAAGAAGAACGGCCGGCGGTCGGTGGGAGCCGTGAAATCGAGATACGGATCGCGTGTCGCGCGCTCGAGGTCCGCGGCGGATGTGGCGTTCGCGATGCTTCGCAATCGGTTGTCGGTCGCATCGGCCCACGGGGCCACGCGAACAGTGAAGCCATGCTCGCCGGCAATGCGGCGCAGCGTGGCGCCATCCTCGTTCGAGAAGGGCGTCGGAGACACCAGCAGGGTGGCGATACGCTCGCGCGTCACGAGGATCAGGTGACGGCTGGGCGCAGCCACGCCGAAGTCCAGGAGCGACGCGACACCAAGCGACAGCAGGCGCGTGGTCTCCGAGGCGGCCTCGGGATCGAACCAGCGCGAAACGCTGAAAACGCCTGCAGGCGTGAGCGCCCGGAGGAACACTTGCCATCCCTCGCGCGTGTAGAGACCGTTCTCGGACAGCGTGAAAGCACCGGCGCCCGTTGCGGCCCACGTGTCGATGAGGGACATCTGCAGGACGTCGAACCTGCCGGGAGTCCGCGTCAGAAACGACCGCGCCTCGTCGTGGACGAGCGTCACGCCCGCATGGCTGGCGATTCCCGCAAATTCGCGATACCGCCCGCGCAGGACCCCTACGAGCGCCTTGTTGATCTCGATGCCGGTGATGCGCCTGTTGCCCGCCCAGATGGCCGTGAGGATGTCTCGTCCGCCACCGACGCCGATCACCGCGACCTCGCCGGCCCGGATCCGGTACGGCAGCGACGTTACGTCGTACTGGACCCAGTCGAGTGATGCCGGATCGCCGTTCCACTTCGTGATCACGGTCCCGGCGTCGCCATCGATAGCGGCCACCGCCATGGTGACCGCCACGGTCGGGGCATTGGCCGCAGGCCCCCACAAAAACGCCGACCCAGCCGCCGGGGCACGCACGGTCACATTGGAGTGGGCGTTCCAGGCCGAGTAGTCGATGGCGCGCTCGTCCATCCACAAGCTGCGGCTCTTGGGATAGATCACGCCGAGCGGCCGATCCGCGGTGGCGTTCACCGCTGCCGCGCCGAAGAGCACGACCGCCAGCAGCAGCGCCGACCAGCCGCGCGTGCCAGCGTAGCGGGCAAAGCACGCGGCGCCGACCGCGGCGGCTCCGCCGGTCACGAGCGCGGTCGAGGTGATGTCGGTCAGCTCGAGCAGCCAGATAATCGCGAGGCATCCCGCCGCAGCCCCGAGCAGATCGGCGCCGTAGAGGACGCCGATCGGGGCGCGCGTCCGCGTGAGCGCCAGCGTCACGACGAGGCCCGAGAGAACGAACGGGATTGTGAGGACGAGGGTGGCCACCGACAGCGCGGCGAGCTCGGCCGGCGAGCCGCCTCGAACCGCCGGGAATGGGATCACGAGGTTGGCGATGTGCGACACCGGCAGCGACAGCGCAAACGCGGCACCGGCCACCGGCAACAGGCGGACGGCCCGCTCGGGCGAGAACAGCTCGCCCCCCACGAAGACCAGAACGGCGCCCGCAGCCATGCCGAGCATGGCGACTGAGACCGCCAGAAACGACAGGTGATACCAGGTGAGCACCGAGAGCAGGCGCGTGTCGAGCACCTCCAGCATCAGGGTGGCGAGCGTGGCGAAGAAGAGACCGGAGGTGAGCCAGGGAACCCGCGCCGGCGCGGAGCGATCAGCAGACAAGCCCCATGAGTCTATCATTCCATCGTCCGGCGTCCCGACGGGGCTCTCTTCGAGCGAGCGCTTCAGCGCAACGTCGTGACGGCGCGGCCGGACTTCATCAAAGCCTCCACGCCGCCGTCCGTGAGCCGGCGGTAGTCGCGAGGCTGCCGTCGCGGGCCGGTCCATCGCAGCCAGTAGAGATCCCTCAACTGGACGAGGTACCCGGCGGCCTCCCGAAGGCTCATCTTGCTCTCGCCGAGTTCCCGATCGTCGAACTGATACGGCAGCTCGACCAGCCGCTGGGGCCACGCGCGAACGAGGATCTCGAGGCAGATCTTGAACCCCCCCGCCTGGATCCGGACGTTGCGGACGATATCGCGGCGGATCAGGAAGAAGCCTGAGGCCGCATCACGGATCGGCGTCAGCGGCCGCGCGAGGAGACAGGCCGCTCGCGACAGCAGACGTCGACGGAACGGCCAGTTCGGGGTGCTGCCGCCGGGCACATACCGGCTGGCGACCACGATGTCGGCGCCGGTCGCGGTGACCGTCGCCAGCATCCGCGGGACGAGCGCGGGCGGATGGCTGAAATCCGCGTCCATGACGCCGACGACCTCCGCCGCGGCGGCCGCGAAGCCCGCCACGACGGCGGTGCCGAGTCCGAGCTTCCCCGAACGGTGAATCACCCGGACACGGTACTCCCGGGCGAGCTCGTCAGCGACCACGCCAGTGCCGTCCGGGGAGTTGTCATCGACGATGACGAGCTCGAGCTGAAGGCCGTGCTCGGAGCAGGCGGCGAACAACGCACGGGTCAACTCCGCAATCCGCGCGCGCTCATTGTAGGTAGGCACGACGATGGTGAGATCCGGCGTCGTGCGTTCCGCGACGGGCGGGAGATTCACGCGGGTACTATAATTCGAGCAACGGTCGATTCCCACGCCGGAGGTTTGAACTGACGCGGATCCTGTTTTGACGTTGGCTATGGCTGCAGACCAAACCCCGGCGCTGACCCCTCGGCGCTTCGGCTGGCTCCTGGCGCTCATCATCGTCCTTGCGGTGCTGCTGCGAGCCGCCTTTCCGACCGCTGATCCCCCGTGGCGCGCCACGGTCGGCATCGTCTGGCACGACGAGGGCGCGTGGGTCCACAACGCGCGCAACATGGCGCTCTTCGGCGCGTGGGCTCAAGACGGCTGGAACCCGATGTACATCGCGCCGGTCTTCACCGGCCTCGAATACGTGTCGTTCGCGCTTTTTGGCGTGGGGACGTCGCAGGCACGTCTGGTGTCGGAACTGGCGGGGGTCGTGTCGGTCGTCCTCCTTGCGTTCGGCGTGCGCCAGATCGCCGGCCGTGAGGCCGGCCTGATTGCGGCGGCTCTGCTCGCGACCAACTACGTCTACGTCATGTGGAACCGCGCGGCGCTCATGGAGGGCTCGATGGTCGCCTTCATGGTGGCCGCGTGGTACTGCTACGTCCGTGCACAGACACAGCCCCTTTGGGGTGTCCTCGCGGCCGCGTGCGCGCTGCTGGCGTACTTCACGAAGGCGGCGGCGGTTTTCTTCGTCGCGGCGCTCGGCATCGAAGCGGTGTTGACGCTGATTCTTCCGCCCGTAGCCGCAAGCGACATCCGCCGCAGGGCGGCCGTGGCCGCGCTCGCCGGGCTCGCCGCGTGTGGCTTGGTCGCGCTCGCGGTGTTCGTGGTCCCCAACTGGGCCGACTACCGCTTCTACAACTGGCAGATGTCAGTGACCAGGAAGCCCAGCTATGACATCCGATTGGTGTTGAACCGGGTGACCTGGTTCCCGATCGTCCACGACATCTTCACTCGCATGTGGTTCACCGTCGTGGTGGGTGTCCTCGGGCTGTTTGCGGGGCTTGGACGCTGGCGCGCGCTGCCGGCTCCCGAACGACTCCTCGCACTCTGGGTTGGACTCGGTGCCCTCGAGCTGCTCCTGCATGACGTCGGCAACGAACGCCGGTTCGTCTTCTTCATTCCCGCGCTGGTGGCACTCTCGGCGATCGTTCTCGGAAGGGAACGTCGCCTCCTTCCCGAGGATATCGCGACCATCCCGCGACGGGCGGCGCTTCTCGCCATGCCGATCGTCTTCTACGGCATCTACGTCGTCGCCGGGGCAATGACGCGGCTCGCGGCGATTACGAGCCGAGGCCTGGCGTTCGTCTGGGCGCCGGCGTCGCCCTGTTCTGCACCGTGGTCCTGTACGCCACGTGGCCGAGGCTTCCGAGGGCCCTGGGAGGACGTCAATGGACTCCGGCCGCGGCGTTGCTCGTCGCCGGGCTCGTCTCGGCCGGCCAGCTCGCACAGTTTGCGCAGTGGGCCCGCGGGAGAACCTACAAGAACTACCTCGCCTCGGTAGAG
Organism: uncultured Acidobacteriota bacterium; assembly: GCA_963771395.1. GTDB lineage: Bacteria > Acidobacteriota > Vicinamibacteria > Vicinamibacterales > 2-12-FULL-66-21 > DATBJJ01. Next base: position 21,549 of record CAVYTY010000025.1, read on the forward strand.
CTCGGCACCGTGCTGCCGCCTGGAACGCTGGTCCACGGCAAGCTCGCCAACGGGCTCTCTCTCGAAAACGGCATCAGGCCAATCTTCGTTGGACGCGGGTTTGGCAACTACGCTGACAGGAAGCAGCGCGACGATGTGCGGTATATTTTGACCTACGTTGTCCCGTACGTCGGGTACGAAGGAACCGTCATTCGAGACGTGCTCGAGGCCTACCCCGATCGCACAATCATCAGGACGTTCGACGTCGCGGAATCCGGCGCCGGTTACGACCGCGCCGTGCTCATCGACAAGTTTGGGGGCAAGTCCGCGGATAAGGCCGGCGCCGCCGGCGGCCCTCCGTCTACCGCCCCGGCGCGTCCAGGAACCCGTGGCCACTAGTCGTGCGCACAATTGACGAGCGCGCCATCAAGGCGCACGCCGACCTGAGGTTCCGGTCCGAGTACGACTACGCGCTGTTCGAGTACTACCGCAGCGCGAAGGTGATCGCGTTTCTGGAACGTGCCGGAGTCAGGATTCGCGGCCGCGTGCTCGACGCGGGCTGTGGCGGCGGCGGCATGCCGCTGTCGCTCGCGGAAGAAGCCGACCTCGTTGTGGGGATCGATCCTGCGGAACGATTCCAGGATGCCGGCGTCCGGCTCGGCCGGGAGCGGAAGCAGGGCAACCTGACCTTTGCGCTGGCCGATGGGATGTTCCTGCCCTTTCGTGAGCGCACGTTCGACCTCGTGCTGTCGCACGCGGTGATCGAGCACGTGTCGGACGCGCCGTTGTACTTGCGGGAATGCGCCCGGGTGCTGGCGCCGCAGGGTCATGTGTTCCTGTCGACCGCACCGTACCTGTCGTTTGCCGGCGCCCACCTGCCGCGGCTGAAGGTGCAGGTGCCGCTGCACCTGATCGTCGGGCGTCGTGCGGCATTCGGAACGTTCCGGTTCCTCGCCCGGCACGCGGCCTGGACGTTGAAGGAGCCGGCGCACGAGAACTCGTTCATCAGGGCCGCGCGCCGGGGCGAGGTCAAGCACGACGACCTGCTCGAGAAAGTCCGCGTCTCGCGGCTCCGGCGCCAGATCGCCGACGCCGGGTTGCGGATCGTCCGCGAAGAACTGCACGTCACGGCGACGGTCCGTCGCCTGCCCGCGGCCGTCGGCCGGTGGCTGCGGGACAGCGCCCTGACGCAGGACGCGCTGATCAGTAACATGGAGTACGTGCTGGCCCGGGAACCGGATTCGCGCTAATGGCCGAGATCGATCGCTATCGGGCGGAAGATCGGCGCGTCGTCGACGCGCTCTATCGGCGTGTGTTCGGTCATGACGCGGCCGAGGCCAGCCGGCTCCGGTGGGACTGGCAGTACCCGCGCAACCCCAACAACCCGCGCGGTGAGCCAGAGATCTGGATTGCGCGCGAGGGTCCGGCCATCGTCGGCCAGTACGCGACGATGCCCGTGCAGGTGTCGGTCGGAGGCCGGCCGGTGCGAGGCTCGTGGGGCATGGACGTCATGGTGGCGCCCGAACGCCAGCGTCAGGGCCTCGGCGAAGTGCTCTTCCGCACCTGGGATCGCAACGTCGGCGCCTCGCTCGGATTGGGGCTGTCCGAGTCGTCTCACCGACTGTTCAACAAGCTCCGCTGGCCGGACGTCGGGCCGCTGCCGTACCTGGTCAAGCCCCTGACGCGGCGGGCCCTGCGCATCCCGACCTGGCCAGTCGGCGTAAACCGGCTGATCTCGGCCGTGACGCTGCCGATCGTGAAGATCGTGGCGCGCACGCGGCCGCTCGGGGCCGAAGTGCGGCTGATCCAGCGCTTCGACGACAGCTTCACCGGGCTCTGGGAGTCGCTCGCGCCGAAGTTCGATTTCGCCGTCAGACGCGATGCCGCGTACCTGAACTGGAAGTTCGTGTCGGCCCCGCACGTCCGCTACGTCATCGCCTCGCTCCGGCGCGACGACCGCAACGTCGGCTATGCCGTCTACCGGCATTTCGGCGAGCCGCGCGGCCGGGTGACGTCGCTCGTGGATTTCCTCGCCGATCCCGATGACGACGCCGGCCTCGCGACGCTGCTCGGCTGGATCGACCGCGAGGCGCGCCAGGCGGACTCCGACAAGATCCGCACGTTCGCGATGCACGCCGGATTCCGCCGCGTGCTGAAACGCGCGGGCTATTTCCAGGTCAAATCGACCGTTCAGTTCGTCGTGAAAGTGAACGGCATCGACGTCCCGCCGTCGTTCTACGAAGACACCGATCGCTGGCACGTCACGCTCGGTGACTCGGACCAGGATCGGTAGCGACTGATGCACCTCCTCGTCGGAATCGATACCGAAGGCGACAACCAGTGGGACGCGGCGGCTCGCACCCACCAGACGTTCGAGAACATCTACGCGCTTCCCCGGCTGCACGCGCTCTTCGCCCGGCACGGCGTGCGCCCCACTTACGTCATCACGCACCCGGTCGCGGTCGACGCGCGATCGGCGGACGTGCTGCGCCAGCTCATCGCCGGCGGCGACTGCGAGATCGGCGCGCACCACCACGTCTGGGAAACGCCGCCGTGCGTGCCGGACGACATTCGACGCCATGCGTACGCGTCGACGCTGCCGCGCCGACAGTTCGAGGATCAACTCGCCGCGCTGACGGGCGCGATCGCGGGCGCGGTCGGCGTCCGCCCCGTGTCGTACCGATCGGGTCGCTTCGGCTTCTCGTCCGATCACGTCTCGGCACTCGAGCGGCAGGGCTACCTCGTCGAGTCGAGCGTGGCGCCGCTCTTCTCCGAAACACACAAAGGCGGGCCGGAGTTCGTCGAGGCGCCCCTCACCCCCTACTTTCTGGCGTACGACAACGCCACACGCGCCGGCACCAGCAACCTCCTGGAGGTGCCCGTCTCCGCCGGCCTGAACCGGTGGTTGCCCAAGCGCCTTCAGTACGCCTACGCGCGCGCGCCGCGGCCGTACACGACCAAGCGGCTGCTGCGTGTCCTGGGGCTGCTGCGGCTTCGCTGGCTGCGGCCGTCCTACTCGTCGCTCGACGACATGATCGGGCTCGCGCGCGACCTCGCGCGCGCGGACGAGCCCGTGCTCAACCTGCTCTTCCACTCGAGCGAAGCCATCGTCGGCGGCAGTCCCTACAACCGGACCGAAGGCGAGCTCGACGCCTTCTGCGATCGGCTGGAGAGGTTTCTGACGTTTGCGACGAAAGAGCTCGGCGCCGAACCGCTCACGTTTGCGGAGTTCCGCGGGCGTTACTGCGGGTGAGCGCGGATGTTGCAGTACGTGATCGGCGGATTTCCAACACGGGACGCGGATCCCGCGGGTCTCGTTTTTCACGGGACGCGGATCCCGCGGATCTCGTTTCACGGGACGCCAATCAATGATCCGTAGCTGATGCACATCATCCACGTTACGCCTCACCTGCCGCCGGATCAGGCCGCCAACGCCCTGCTTCCGTGGCAGCTCGGGTTGTGGGCGGCCGGGGACGGCGATACCGTCGAGTACGTGGCGCATCCGCCGCGTGCCGGCCGGCCGGCGGCGCTCCCGGGCCCGGCGATCTGGATCCCCCGGCGCAACGACGGCCTCGTCAGTCGTATGCTGCGCCTCGGCGCGATCGGCGCGGCGCGGCGGATTCATCAGGCGTTCGGGCCGGCGATCGAACGCGCGGATGTGGTGCACGTGCACAGCAACGGCCTGCTCGCCGAGCTCGCCGTTCTCCTGTCGCGGCGGCGCGGAAAGCCGGTCGTTCTGACGCTCTACGGCACCGAGATCTGGCACTATGCGCCGAAGCGGTTCGGGCCGGATCTCTTCACACGCGCGTATCACGCGGCCTCGGCGGTGACCTTCTACAGCGAGCGCCTCCTCGGACGTGCGCGCGACCTCGGCCTGACGCGACGGCACATGCAGACCGTCTATCCCCCGGTCGGTCCGCAGTTCTCCTGGCACGACGAGGTGGCTCAGGCCACGGCCCGCGAGTCGCTGGGGATCACGAACCGCCACCTGCTGGTGAACGTCAAACGCCTGCACCCTCTGGCCGGGCAGCGTTTCCTGATCGAGGCGATGAACGAGGTGATCCGCACTCACCCGGACACCCGGCTGGTCGTGTGCGGGACCGGCGCGCTCCTCGACGAGCTGCGGGCGGTCGCGCGATCGGCAGGCGTCGAACGTCATGTCACGTTTGCCGGGCTCGTGGATAATGCCGTCGTGGCGCGCTACTGCGCAGCAGCCGATCTCTTCGTCCTCCCGTCGATTCTCGAGGCGCTGCCCACCGTGGCGGTCGAAGCGCTCGCGTGTGGGACGCCGGTCATTTCCGCCGACAACCCCGGCGGGCTCGAGCTCAACGATGTCTTCGGCCGCGACGTGTCGCTCGTCGCGCGAGAACAGCCGCTTCCGCTCGCACAGGCCATCGTCAGTTTCCTGCTCGACAAGCGCCGCACGAGCCAGGACACGCGCGACGCGATTGAACGGGAGTTCCGACCCAAAGGCGTGGCGGCGAAGTACCGCGCCCTCTATGCCGACCTCAGGACGAGGGCCGGCGTGTGATGCGGGGTCTTGGCCGCGCCCTGGCCGCCGCGCTCCTGGGCGCGTTCGGAGGCGCAATCGGCCTGGCGCTCGTGTACGGCTGGTCGCCCGCGCTCGACGTCGATTTCGACGTCACGCCGCCGCGCGCAATCATCGACGGCATCTATCCCTCGGAGCGCGATCCGGACACGGGACAGACGTTCGTGTGGACCGGCGAAACCCTGACGATCGATCTGGACGACGTCGACCGCCAGGTGGACTGGCTCCTGAAGGTCCGCGTTCGTGGTGCCCGCGCCGCCGGGGCGCCCAACCCGGATCTCACCTTCTTCGTGGACGGCGTGCTCGTGCTGACGCACCCGTCGCGGGTCGACTACGAGGAGGTGCGGATCCCGGTCCCGTCGCGGCCCGCGCAGCATGGCCTGGCGATCTCGATGCGCGTGTCGTCCACGTTCGTGCCCGGACCGTCGGACCCCCGAGCGCTCGGTGTGATGTTGGACTCGCTGACGCTGACGCCAAGCGCAATCGTCCTTCCGCCGAGGCGGGCGCTCGGCGGCGTCGCGATGGCGTCGGCGGCGCTTGGCGCGGCAGTCGGCCTGCTCGGCGTGACCGCGGCCTCGACCTTCGGCACTGCCATCCTGCTGAGCGTGGCACTCGCAGCGCTGGTGGCTCGAGGGTTCGGGCCATACCTGGACTACGCGGACGTCGTGGCGCGAACGACGATCTGGACAGGTGCCGTGACCGCGCTCCTCGCCGGCGGCGTGCGACGGCTCCGCGGCGAGCCTTTCAGGAACACGGCGAAGTTCGCGATTGTCTGTAGTGCGGCGGCCTTCCTCTTGGAGCTGCTCGTGCTCCTGCACCCGGACATGCCGATTGGCGACGCGCTCTTCCACGCGCACCGCTTTCAGGACGTGCTCGGCGGGGGCTACTACTTCACGTCGATTGCTCCGGGGAACTATCGATTCCCGTACGCGCCGGGGCTCTACGTCTTCGCGATTCCCTTCGCGGGCCTCGTCCGCCGCGGCGTGGCCGATATGACGCTGCTGAGGACGATCGTCTGCGCGGCGGATGCGCTGGCGGGGCTTCTTCTCTACGGCATGGCCACGCGGGTCCGGGGCGACCGCGTCGCAGGCGCGCTGGCGGTCGGGTTGTACCACCTGATCCCGCTCGGCTTCGGCGTCGTGGTGGTTGGCAACCTGACGAATGCGTTCGCGCAGTCGCTCTCGGTGGGTGCCCTGGCGCTGATGGCCTCGCCCGCCGTGCGACTCGAACACCGCGCGTCAGTGGTGTGCCTCGCGGCCACGCTCGCCGCAGCATTCCTGTCGCACACGAGCACGTTCGCCATCGGGTCGGTCGCCGCGTGCGTCATCGCGGTCTTCTTCTGGTGGCGTGGAGGGCCCGCGCTTCGATCGCCGGCGGCGGCCGTGCTGCTGGCCGCGATCGCCGCCGTCGCGATCGCGGTCGGCGTCTACTACGCGCACTTCCTCGACACCTATCGGACCGAGCTGGCGCGAATCGGCGGCGAGACGGCGGCGGCAGCCCCCGATGCCGGCGGGCGCGGCATCGCCGGCCGCCTGGTCTCCGTGCCGCGATACCTGCAGGAGTACTTTGGACTCCCGGTGCTCGTGCTCGCTCTGTGGGGCGCCGTGCTCCTCTGGCAGCGTGGCGCACGCGATCGCACCAGCCTGGCGGCCGCCGGATGGCTCCTGACGTGCGGGCTCTTTCTCCTGCTCGGCGTCCTGACGCCGGTCGACATGCGGTACTACCTGGCCGCCATTCCTGTGCTGGCGCTCGTCGCGGCCGCCGGCAGCGCCATCGCCTGGACGTCGGGAGGCGTACCTCGTGTGGTCGCGCTGGCGCTGCTCGGCTGGACGGTTGTCATCGCGCTGCGCTCGTGGTGGGATACGCTTGGGTAGTGAACTCGGGATCGGGGGTCCCCAGATCAGGGATCAGAAAAGAGCTTTCAGATCTGAATCGAACGGCGTGCTGCGTGCTTACTTTGACCCGGAGATGAACCTGTCCTGCACCCGATCCCGAGCGCCTCATCCCTGACCCCTGATCCCAGGAACCCTATGACTTTCATCGACCGTATCAGCCAGGACATCGCGAACGCCATGCGGGCGAAGGACACGGTGCGCCTCGGCGCGCTGAGGATGGCCAAAGCTGCCTTGATGAATCAGGAGATCCACAAGGGCCGGCCGCTCGATGAGGCCGAGTCGCAGCAGGTGGTGACGTCGCTCATCAAACAGCGGCGTGATTCGATCGAGCAGTTCCGCAAGGGCGGACGGGACGATCTCGCCGACAAGGAAGCGGCCGAGATTGGGACGCTCGAGACCTACCTGCCGGCGCCGCTCGATGCGGCCGGGCTCGAGCACATCGTCTCAGAGGTCGTCGCCGAGCTCGGCGCCACGGGGCCCAAGGATCTCGGCCGCGTCATGAAGGCCGTGATGCCGAAGCTCGCGGGACAGGCGGTGGACGGCAAGACAATCACCGAGATGGTGCGCCGCAGGCTGGGATGAGAATGCGGCAAACTTTTTCTGCTGGCGCGCGTCTAATCAGATTGAAAGGCGCGCACAAGCCTCTCATCCATCCTCCATCAGGCTTCTGCCGCAAGGCAGAAGCCTTTTTTTGTACGGCGCGTTCCATTTGTGACACGCCGCCTGTCCAGAACGTCCGCATCCGCACGCTATGGGACGCTGCGCGGCTCATGCGTCGGTCACGCTGCCGGTGCCCGACCGCGCGCTGAACACATGAGCTCTCGTCTGGCGCGCTCGGCGGGCTCCATCGGCATCGCCACCATGGCGAGCCGGGTGCTGGGCGTCGTCCGCGAGATGGTGCTCGCGCGACTCTTCGGCGCCTCCGAAACACCGGCCATGGACGCCTTCAACGTGGCGTTCCGGGTCCCCAATCTCGTGCGCGACCTGTTCGCCGAAGGGGCGATGACCGCTGCCTTCGTGCCGACGTTCACGCGGACGCTGCAGGCGCGCGGCCGTGAAGCGGCCTGGCGCCTGGGCAACCTCGTCATCAACGCGCTGCTCGTCGTGACCACCGTCGATCGTCGTGCTCGGCATTGTGTTCGCCGAGCCGATCACCAGGGCCATCGCGTCCGGACACATCATCGAGATCGCGCTGGGCGTTCTTGGCTTCGACACGCAGACGGCAGCGGCACAAGGCTTCAGCTCGGTTCAAGGAAAGCTGGAGCTGACGACGCAGCTGACGCGGATCATGATGCCCTTCCTCACGACGGTCGCCGTCGCGGTCGCGGTGATGGGGATGTTGAACGCGCTCCACCGCTTTTTTCTCCCGGCGCTCTCGCCAGCGATGTTCAACGTGGTGACGATCCTGGGGGCGTTCCTGCTCGTCCCGCTGATGGAGCCGCTCGGACTCCCCAAAATCGCCGGGATCGCGATTGCGACCGTCCTCGGCGGCCTCGGCCAGATTGCCATCCAGTGGCCAGCGTTGCGAAAGGAGGGCTTCCGCTACCGGCCTGTTCTCAGCTTCCGCGACCCCGACGTCCGCGAGATCCTGCGACTCATGGGGCCGGCCACACTCGGCCTGGCGGCGGTTCAGATCAACGTGCTGGTCAACACGTCGCTCGCCACCACCGAACCGCAAGGCGCTGTGTCGTGGCTCCAGATCGCGTTCCGGCTGATGTACCTGCCGATAGGGCTCTTCGGCGTGTCGGTGGCGACCGCCGCCCTGCCGGATTTGTCGAGGCACGCGGCCGCCGACGATCGCGTCGCGATGCGCCGGACGATTTCGACGAGCCTTCGCATGATACTGATGCTGAACGTGCCGGCCACGATTGGACTGGTCGTGCTGGCCCATCCGATCGTAGAGTTGCTGCTCGAGTATGACCGGTTCACGCCAAGGGACACCGCCTCCACTGCGGCGGCTCTGATGTTCTACTCACCAGGCCTGCTGGGCTACTCCGCGGTCAAGATCGCCTCGCCGAGCTTCTACTCGATGGGCGACAGCCGCACGCCGGCGACGGTCAGCGTCATGAGCATCGGCGTGAATCTCGCCCTCAACATCGTGCTCGTGCGGGTCATGGGCTACCGCGGTCTGGCGCTGGGCACGGCAATCGCCGCGCTCTTCAACGCCAGCACCCTGCTGTACCTCTTGAGCCGGCGCCTCGACGGCCTCGACCAGCGGCGCATCGCCGTGTCGTTCGGCAAGATTCTCGTGGCGTCGGTCCTCATGGGCGCCGCGTCGTACTTCGCGGCCGAGTGGCTCGCAGACGTGCTGCCGTCGAGCGCGTGGTACTGGAGAGCGGTGCGCGTGTCGAGTGCGATCGGCGCCGGCCTGCTCGTGCTCATGGGATCCGCCCGACTCCTGGCCATCGCCGAGTTCAACGACGCGGTGAGCCGGGTGACCAAACGTTTCGTACGCCGCTGACGTGCCACGCCTCCGACTCCACCCGACAATCCTGCTGATGGCCAGCGCCCATGTCATGGTCGACGGCTACGGGAACATCTACGCGCCGCTGCTGCCGCTCCTCATCCCCAAGCTCGGCCTCTCCCTCTTCGCGGCGGGCATCCTGACCATGTGCTTTCAGATGGCTGCCTCGGTTGCGCAGATCGGGTTTGGGAGGCTCGCCGATCGGTGGCGGCCGCGACTCCTCGTCATGATCGGTCCGGTCATCTCGGTGTCGGTGCTCAGCTTCATGGGACTGGCGACGACGCCGGCCATGCTGGCGGCGATTCTGGTCGTCGGCGGCCTCGGTGCGGCGGCGTTTCATCCGCCGGCCGCGGCACTCGCGCACCGGCTCGGCGGCGACCGGCCGGGACTGGCGATGTCCGTGTACATCACGGGTGGCACGCTCGGCTTCTCGCTGGGCCCGTTGCTGTTCGCGCCCTTCGCCGAGCGCTTCGGCCTGACGTGGACGCCGCTGCTCGCCCTCCCCGGACTCGTCGTCGTCGCGTTCTTTCTCTCGCGCGTGCCGGACATGCCGCTCCAGCCGTCCGCGAGCGGCGGACTGCGGGCACTTCGGCCCTATGCGAAGCCGCTCGCTCTTCTCTACGTCATCGTCGTGCTGCGCACGCTGACGGCGATTTCGTTCGCCACCTTCGTCGGCGTGATGCTGACCCGGCGCGGGCTGACCGTCGGACAGGCAGGCACCGCCGTCGCGATCTACCTGTTCGCGAGCGGCGTCGGAGGGTTCCTTGGCGGTCCCTTCGCGGATCGTTTCGGCGCCAAGAAAGTGATCGCCCTCTCGCTCCTCCTGTCGTCGCCGTTTCTTGTCGCCGCGCCCCTCTTCACCGGCTGGCCGTTCGTCGTCCTGCTCGCGCTCGGCGGGTTCTTCCTGCAGTCGACGTTGCCCGTGAACGTCACGTTCGGCCAGGCGCTGGCGCCCGTGAGCGCCGCGACGGTGTCGTCGATCATGATGGGGTTCGGCTGGGGCACCGGCGGGCTCAGCGTGCCGATTGTCGGCATGATTGCGGATCGCGTCGGCATCGAACCGACTCTGTCCGGCCTTGCACTCGTGCCGCTCGTCGCGGCCGCGTGCGCGCTGCCGCTGCCCTCCCGCGCCCCCCAGGGGATGAAAACGCCGATGGCAGCTGAACTGGCGGTGGCCGACGCGAGCACTGAAGTCCCTGTGGTACGATAGACCCCGGAACGCCTCTCAGATGTCCCGCTACGCCCCGTCCTCTACGATCAGCACTTCGTTCGGTCCTGGACCGATCACTTTCGCCGTCAAGTGGATCATCATCATCAACGTCGGCGTGTTCGTCGTGACCACGTTCGCGCCGGCGGCCATCGGGTATTTCGGGCTCATCCCCGAGCGCGTGATCGAGCGCGGGTGGGTCTGGCAGCTCGTCACCTACATGTTCCTGCATGCGGGTGCGCTGCACATCCTGTTCAACATGCTCGGGATCTGGATGTTCGGCGTCGAGCTCGAGCGGCGATGGGGCACACCGTTCTTCATCAAGTACTACGCCGTCAGCGGCATCGGCGGCGGGCTGACGTTCCTGCTCCTCTCGCTGCTGCCGTTCGACGCGACGGCGGTGACGTACGTGACGCCGGCCGTGGGTGCCTCCGGTGCGCTCTTCGGCCTGCTGCTGGCGTTTGCGATCTACTACCCCGAGCGCCCGATTCTGCTCATCGTCGTATTCGTCCCCGCGAAGGTCTTCGTCATGATCTACGGCGGTCTGGCCCTGCTCAACACCTTCCAGCCGAGCCGCGGCGTCGCCGACGCAGCCCACCTCGGCGGGATGATCTTCGGCTACCTGTACCTGCAGGGCGGTCCCGGCGGCCTCACGGCAGAGATCAAATACCGGTATTTGAAGTGGAAGATGAACCGCCTGCGCCGCAAGTTCGACGTCTACGCTGGCGGACGGTCATCGGATTCGAAGGGAAGAATCCACTAGCAGCCGGTCGATCTTCAACCGTCACGGATTCATCACGAAGAACGCGAAGCTCGCCAAGACCCCGAAGAGATCTTCCACGACGATTGTCTTCGTGCTTTCCCAGCTTCGTGGTCTTCGCAGCTTCGCGATCTGCGCGATGACGACGTGGCTGTGGAAGTCCTCGCCGTCAGGCAACTCTACTTGTGAAAGTACGTATCGGTGTGGTCGAGCCAGTCCTGGCGGATGGGGCTGAAGACGTCGAGCTCGAAGGTGTCGTCGAGCGCCTCGGCCTGGTGTTGCACCCACGACGGGATGTGCAGCACTTCCCCTTCGCGCAGCGTGATCTCTTCGCCGCCGACGAGAAACTTCATCGCGCCCTGCAGCACGTAGGTCATCTGCTCGCTCTCGTGCGAGTGCATCGGGACGAGCGCGCCCTTCTTCAGGTAAATCTGCGCCACCATCTCGCGGTCTCCCGTGACGATCTTCCGGGAGATCATCTCGGTCACTTTCTCGAGCGCGATCTCGTCCCATCGGTGCAGTCGAACCGTCGGCGTGCTCATCAGGGATCCTTCCAGGTGGGCAATCGGGACTGAAAGAACGGGGATTATAGCACCCGTAATCGATTGCAGAATGGCCCGCGCGGCCGCGCGCCCCGTCTTCGCCCGGCGGCGCGGCTCGCCAAGGCTCGCGAGCATGCCTCCCCGAGCGACGGGGACCGTTCTCCGGTCTTTACGGGAGGCGTCCCGCGGGCCGGCAATGCCGAGCCAGATGCTATAATCTGGCGTTGGGCGCGCGACAAAACCGACGGAAGGGGACGCTCTACGCATGAAGGGTTCGGCCGTCTCGAACGGCAGGAGCACAGAACTGCAGCGCGATGCGGCCCACACGCTCGACACCCATGGGCTCAGCCGCGAGGATCTTCTCCGGGCCTATCGGACGATGGTGCTCTCCCGCCGGATTGACGACAAGGAAATCCAGCTCAAGAACCAAAGCCTGATCTTCTTTCAGATCAGCGGCGCCGGACACGAGGCCGTGCTCGTCGCAGCCGGCATGCAGCTCAAGCCCGGGCACGACTGGTTCTACCCCTACTATCGCGACCGTGCGCTCTGCCTGGCCGTCGGCATGACGCCACTCGAGATGCTCCTCGCCGCCGTCGGCTCGAAAGACGACCCCGCGTCCGGCGGCCGCCAGATGCCCTCGCACTGGGGTCACAAGCAGTTGAACATCGTGTCGCAGTCGAGCCCGACCGGCACGCAGTGCCTCCAGGCCATCGGCTGCGCGGAAGCCTCGCTCCTCTACGAAAGGGTGACGGCCATCGAGGGGCGCGAGTCGCGGTTCCATCGCGACGAAGTCACCTACGTCTCGGTCGGCGACGGAACCACGAGCGAGGGCGAGTTCTGGGAATCCATCAACTCCGCGTGCCTCGGCCGGCTGCCGGTCGTCTATGTCGTCGAAGACAACGGGTACGCGATCTCGGTTCCCGTCGAGGTGCAGACGGCCGGCGGCGACATCTCGCGGCTCGTCTCGTCTTTTCCGGGGTTGTTCGTGCAGAGCATCGACGGCACGGACTTCCTCGAAAGCTATCGCGCGATGTCGGACGCCATCGCCTACGCGCGCTCGCGGAAGGGCCCGGCGCTCGTACACGCGAAGGTGATTCGTCCGTACTCGCATTCGCTCTCGGACGACGAGAAGTTGTACAAGACGTCGGTCGAGCGCGCGGAGGAGTCGACGCGAGATCCGATCGTCAAGCTCGCCGAGCTGCTGAAGGCTGCACGACTCGCCACCGACGAAGACCTCGCCGCGATTCGCCATGAGGTCGACCGGGAGGTGACTGACGCCGCCGATCGAGCGGTGCACGCGCCGAAGCCGACGCGCGACACCGTTGCGCTCTACGTCTACTCGCCCGACGTCGATCCCACCTCCGATGCCTTCGCCAGCCCGGCGGCGCACGAGGGACGGGCCGACACCATGGTCGCGGCCATCAACCGCACGCTGAAAGACGAAATGGCGCGCGACCCGCGCATCGTCGTCTTCGGCGAGGACGTGGCCGACTGCAGTCGAGCGGACGCGCTGACCTCGGTCTCGGGAAAGGGCGGCGTCTTCAAGGTCACGCACGGCCTGCAGCGGACCTTCGGCAGCGACCGGGTCTTCAACTCGCCGCTCGCCGAAGCCAGCATCATCGGGCGCGCCACCGGCATGGCCACGCGCGGTCTGAAGCCGGTTGTCGAGATTCAGTTCTTCGACTACATCTGGCCCGCCATGATGCAGATCCGCGACGAGCTGACGATGCTGCGGTATCGATCCAACAATGCGTTCTCGTGCCCGGTCGTCATCCGCGTGCCCATCGGCGGCTACTTGCGGGGCGGCGCGCCGTATCACAGCCAGTCCGGCGAGAGCATCTTCGCGCACTGTCCGGGCATCCGCATCGCGTTTCCGTCGAACGCGCAGGATGCGGCGGGGCTGCTCCGAACGGCGATCCGCTGCGACGATCCCGTCCTCTTCCTCGAGCACAAACATCTCTACCGCCAGACGTACAACAAAGGGGAGTACCCGGGCGCCAACTACATGGTGCCCTTCGGCAAATCGGCCGTCCGCCGCGAAGGCGAGGACGTCGTCGTCATCACGTGGGGCGCGCTCGTGCAGCGAACGCTCCTCGCCGCGCAGCAGGCCGAGAAGGATGGCATCAGCGTGATGGTGATCGACCTGCGCACGATCATGCCGTTCGACTGGCCGACGATCGCGTCGGCGGTCGCCGCCACCAACCGCGTGGTCATTGCCCACGAGGACCAGTTGACGTGCGGGTTCGGGGCCGAGCTCGCCGCCCGAATCGCGGGCGACCTCTTCCCGCACCTGGATGCGCCCGTCCGGCGAGTCGCCGCGCTGGATACGCCGGTCGCGTACTACCCTGACCTCGAAGAGGCCATCCTGCCGCAGTCGGCCGACATCCTCAAGGCGATCAGAGAGACTGCCGCGTTACTAATGCTGAATGCTGAATGCTGAAGTAAAGGCAGAAGTTTGAGAGTTCTACATTCACTTCAACATTCACTTCAGCATTCAGCATTCAGCATTCAGCATTTCTTCGCTGGTCGCGATCGCCGTCACGGGTGCGGCGGCGACTCAAACCACGCTCGGATCGGTCGGCGGCCTTCCCGCGCACATCGCCGGACGCTTCACCGAGCTGTCGCTCTGCCGTCAGGCCGCCGACGGCTCGTTCTCCGTTTTCGACCGCCGCTCCCATACCGTCTTCCTCGTCGCGCCCAAGGTGGACGAGCCACGCGAGATCATCCAGATTGGGGCCGAGCCCGGACGCATTCTCCGGCCCTACGCGTTCGACCTGGCTGCGGACGGCTCGTTCGTGGTCGCCGACGCACCCGGAGGCCGCGGGCGCGTCCAGTTCTTCACCTCGAGCGGGTCGCGCCTCGGGGGATTCGCGCTGCCGGGCCGCGAAGCCTCGCTCGTGACCTTCGACGGGCTCGTGATCAGTGGGCTCGGGTCGCTCGTGTACAACGGGCGCTCGATCTTCGTGAGCCGGCCCGAAAGCGGATCGCTCGTGACCGAGCTCGGCGTCGACGGCGTGTCGGCGCGCACATTCGGTGAGCTGCGCGCCACAGGACACGAGCAGGAGCGCGATCTGCACCTCGCCCTCAACAGCGGGCTCATCGTGATCAATCCCGAGGGCGGGTTCTATTTCGTCTTCGTGGCCGGCGTGCCGACGTTCCGCAGGTACGACGCGTCCGGCGCGCTGATGTTCGAGCGTCACATCGAAGGAACCGAACTGGACGACTATATGCGGAACCGCCCGACCACGTGGCCGAGGCGGAAGACGGCCGATGGAGAGATTCCCGTCGTGCGCCCTGCCGTCCGCGCCGCAGCGGCGGACCCCAGCGGCGCTCTCTGGGTGTCTCTGGATGTCCCCTACACCTACGTGTACGACCGCAAGGGCGACAAACAACGCGTCGTGCAGTTCCGGGCCGCCGGCATCATGGCCCCGAGCGGCCTGTCGTTCACGCCGACGGGCCGGCTCCTTGCGACGCCAGGCTGCTTTCTGTTCAACACCAGATAGATGCTGGCCCTCTTCGCCCTGGCAGCGTTCATCGTTGTGTGGACAGCCTTCTCGGAGCGAGCCAGACGCCGTCGCCTCGAGCGCGTGCGCGCCGCCTGGGGAGAACCGCACGTGCAGGACCGCAAGCTGGACGCCATTGCGGAGTATCACCGCTCGCGCGCCTGCGCAGCGGCCGGCGGCGCGTCCCTGGACGATCGGACGTGGAACGACCTCGACATGGATCAGGTCTTCGCTGCGCTCGACCGCACGGAGAGCACGCTCGGTCAGCAAGCCCTCTACCACCGTTTGCGAACCGCTCCAGTCGGTGAAAACCTCCACGCGTTCGAATCACTCGTCAACCGCATGAGTGACGATTCGGAGGCGAGGGATCGTGTGCAGGCTGCGCTCGCGCGCCTGCGCGATCCGGCCGGCTACGACCTGTGGTGGCTGGCCCAGCCGGATGCGATCGACAGACGCGCCTGGCACGTCGCCTTTCCGATCGCCGCGTTGACGGTCATCGGCGCGCTGCTCGTGACGCCGATCTGGCCCGGTGCCGTCCTCATCGTCGTCGCGGCGAGCGTCCTCAACCTGATCGTCCGCGGCGTGACCGCCGGCAGGGTCCTCGCGGTCGTCGCGTCGTTCCGGCAGATTGGCCCTCTCGTCGGCGCCGCCGAGGCGTGCCGGTTTCTCGACGGCAAGAACGTCGAGGCCATAGTCGGCTGCCTGCGCCAGGAGCTTCCGGGGCTGAGTCGGCTGAAGAGCATCGCCAGGTGGACGGGCCGCGAGCCGTCGGGCAGTGGCGACATCGCGGGCACAATCCTCGAATACCTGAACGTCCTGTTTCTACTCGACGTCAACGCGGTCTACTTCGGGGCCGGAGAGCTGAACGCCCGCGGAGCGTCCTTGCTCCGTGTCATCGCAGCGGTCGGCGAGATTGACGCGGCCCTGGCGGTCGCGTCCTTTCGAAAGGGTGCGACGATCTGGACGCGGCCTTCCCTGCAGCCGCAACGTGGTCACGCCGTAATGGCCGCCGTGCGACACCCGCTGGTGGAAGGGGCGGTGTCGAATTCGATCACGCTGTGCCCGCCTCATGGCGTGCTCGTCACGGGCTCCAACATGTCCGGCAAGTCGACGTTCATCCGCACGCTGGGGGTCAACGCCGTGCTGGCGCAGACGATCAACACCTGCCTCGCGACCGAGTACGACGCGCCGGTGTTCGCCGTCCGCACCTGCATCGGCCGATCCGACGATCTGCTCTCGGGCAAGAGCTACTACCTTGTCGAAGTCGAGGCAGTGCTCGCGCTCGTGGAGGCCAGCTCGAGCGACATGCCTCACCTGTTCCTGTTCGACGAGCTCTTTCGCGGGACCAATGCCGTCGAGCGCATCGCTGCCGCCGAAGCCGTCCTCACCGAAATCGTCGTCGACCAGCGGACGTTCAAGCCGCATGTCGTTGTGGCAGCCACCCACGACGCGGAGCTCGTCGAGCTCCTGCGGGACACCTACGCTTCGTACCATTTCGAAGACACGCTCGGCCCGCACGGGCTGTCGTTCGAATACCGACTCAAGGCCGGACCGGCGACGTCGAGAAACGCCATCGAGCTCCTGCGCTTGAACGGAGCGTCACCCGCGCTCGTGGAACGGGCCCTCGCGCGGGCCGCGGCGCTGGATCGCCAGCGAGACAGCCTGCTCCGCGAGCCGTAAATTGCGTGAGGTCGCGCGGCGACGCGTCCGTCCGGCACGGTGCTGCCGGTCATCTTGCGAGTGGAGAGCGGTCGCGGGCAGTGTCGGTGAGGCAGGCTATAAGATTCAGCCGCGGCCAGCTGACGAACCGGGCTATGACGGCGTGTTCCGGCCCGATACACGCGCAGACCCCCGTGAGGCATTCGGCTCGGAGGGCCTGCCCGCAAGCATTCGCTGGATCTCGGCCACCAGAACGTCGGGCAGACAGGGCTTGGTCACAAACGCGTCGCAGCCCGCCTGGCGCGCGACCTCGGCGTGTCCGGCGAGCGCGTGTCCCGTCAATGCGACGATGGGAATGTGGCGGGTCCGCTCGTCGGCCTTCAGCCGCCGGGTCGCTTCCCACCCGTCCATCTTCGGGAGCGCGAGATCCATCAGGATGATGTCGGGCAAGAGCTCGTGCGTCTTCTCGAGCGCTTCGAGACCGTTGGCCGCTTCGGCCACTCGAAAACCCGAGAACTGCAGGTACGCCGCGTACATCTCGCGGGCATCCTGGTAGTCCTCGACCACGAGCACGAGTGGATTCGGGGCGTCCGCCATGGGCTCCATCAACGCCGTCGCGCGTGGCCGGGCAGCCGAAGCGTGAACGTCGACCCTTCGCCGACTTGACTCTCGAGGTCGATCGAACCACCCAGCATCTGGGCCAGTCGTCGGCAGATCGGGAGTCCGAGACCCGTGCCACCATATCCTCTGGCAGGTGAATAATCGAGCTGGCGGAAATCTTCGAAGATCGTGCTCCGCGACTCCTCGGGAATGCCCACCCCCGTGTCACGGACCGAGATCGTCACCATCCGGCTCCTGCTCTCGAAGGCGCCGCCGATCGTGATCGATCCGGTCGGGGTGAACTTCAGTGCGTTGCTCAACAGGTTGAGAACGATTTGCTTGACCTTCGGACGGTCCGTCTTGACCACCGGCAGCGTGCGCTTCATCCGCGCGGTGACGGTGAGGTTGGACCTCTGGATCATCGGCTCCAGCTCCGACATCACTTCCTCGACGAGATCCGCAACCTTGAAGCTGGTCACGTTGATCGGCATCCGCCCCGTCTCGATGCGCGTGATGTCCAGGATGTCGTTGATGAGCGCCAGAAGGTGCCGCGAGTTGGAGTCGATGCGCATCAGGCTCTTGCGCTGCTGCTCGCTCACCGCGCCCGTGACGCCCTGCAGCAGCATGTGCGTGTAGCCGAGGACCGCGTTGAGCGGGGTTCTGAACTCGTGGGAGATGTTGGCGAGGAACGCTTCCTGCACCTTCCGCTCGAGCTGCACCTGCCGGAGCGCCCGGTTGCTCTCCCCGATCGTGGCCCGTATGTGCGCGAGGTCAGTGCTGTTGCGCTGGACCGAGGCGACCGAGGTGCTCTGGCGCGTGAACAGCCTCGCGACCTGCCTCGAGAGTTGCCGCGTCAGCCACGCGACATCCGGATCGATCTCGGCGGTGGACAACGCGGCGAGCAGGATTCCGCACGCCGTCGCCTCTTCGTGGGCCCGCAGCGGAATCGCGTGGAACCCGGTACCCGCGAGCGGCCAGTACACGCCGCACGCCCGCTCGAAGTAGGTCGGCTCGTCCAGCTCCATCGCGAGCACGAGCGCGTGGGTGGAATCAATGCGGCCGGTCGGGCGGTCGGCGGTCGCTACGTTCGAGATGCTGGGCGAGATGCCGGGCGAGATGCCGGGAGGGACGCCGGGCGCGATGCCCCGTTCTGCCACAATCAAGAGGTCCGGACCGTCAGGATCGACAACGGCAACAAGAGCCTGGCGGACCTCGGCGTGGCGTGCGAGCCAGTCAAGGCACTGTCGCGCCGAACCGTGCAAATCGCCACTCGCGAGCAGGAACTCGACGAGCGCGAGTCTGGCCGTCGTCGGGGACTCGACGGCCTGCGGAGCAGGCGCCAGGGAGATCGAGGTTGCCGGGGACGTGTGCAATGACTCAGCCCCTCAACCTTCCGCACTGTGGCGTCGGCGGCGGGCCGTAGCTGGGGACCTCGAAGGCCATGCGCGAGCGACTACAACCTAGTCCGTCTCCCTGACAACCAACGCTCGGAGGGTGTGGGCGGACCGACGGGACGCCGGTCCCGACGCCGGGTCCTCCGTCCCGCCCTCTATCTTGGTTCGTGCCCCGGTCTCGCCTGCCCATGGGTCTAGGCTTCCCGATGCAAGGTCACGGCCATGTGGCAATGAGGATTCTGCCCACGATGGCGTTCAAGTAGATGGCCGTGAATCAAGGCGATGCAGGGCTGTGTCAACCGGTGGTCGGTCCACGAGCTGGTGAGGCCGGTGCCTAGGTGTTACCTCGCGGACACAAGATGAACCAGGGCGCGCTCGAAGGCGGCATCGCGCGCGCGAATCCTAAGCTCGTCCGTGATGAGACCGGTCAAGCTCTGGTCGCCGAGCGGCACGAGACGTGACGCACTGCGGTGACCACGGACGGAAACCTCCGTCTCGAGGCACGTCCGCTGGGGTGCGAGGCGGATGACGAGCTCCTGCTCGTGATCCCCAAGCCGGATCTCGTCGATCGGCGTGGCCGGCGAGCCGTCTGACACGTCCACGGTAAAGCCTTCCCCGAACTGAATGGAGGACTGGAGCCACGCGGCGAAGAGTCGTGCGGACGTCCGATCGGAGGCGGCAATTGTGAGGCGGGAGAACTCGGCCGCTGCTGCCTGGACCTCCGGGATGTCGAAGAAATGCGCCATGAGCGCCCGCCATTGGGTCAGGCGCGCCCAGCGCAGATCGCTGAACGCGCTGTCTTCGAAGAGGGTAGCGGCGCGCGACCAGATCGGCTCGGGCCGGTCGCCCTCGGGCGAGACCGGCCCGCGCCCGTCGTCACCGAGCGAGGCCGGCCACGGCTGGTCGTCGTCGAGCACGATGCGATCGGCGAGGTCAGCCAGACCGTCGAGGGCATCAGGACGGCCTCCCCGCCACCAGACGAGCGTCGGCAGGCTCGACAAGCGGAGCGCGGCCACTGCGTTGTTGAAGAACGCGGGCTTCAACCCGTGGAGCGCCACGGTGTTCCCCGCCACTCGCGCGGGCGTGGCCGCACTGTCGCCTTCGGAGATCAGGATGCCGCGTACCGTGCCGGCGTCGCCGAGCGACTGCAGGGCCTTGGCCGCCGCGACCAGCCGATCGGTCGGCCCGATGGCCACGACCGTCGCCACGAGCGCCCGCATCGGCGTGGCGCCGCTGTCCTGGCAGGTCCCGCGCGCCATGGCCTCGCCAATCTTGTTGAACGAGACGTCGGCGCCGGCCGGCAGGAGCTCTGAGGGTGACGAGTTCACGAGATCCTCTTTCTTGATCCGGGATGTGCGTCGGGCCCCACTCCCAGGCGCTCGCCCGGCGACCCCGCGCCGCGCTCGGGACGCAGGCGCTTCTTCAACTCGAATGCTCGCGGCCGCTTTACAGGCTTCTCCACCGGCGGCCGTCCTGCGCCATCAGTTCGTCGGCCTCGGGCGGCCCCCACTCCCCTGCCTCGTACGTCGGGATGTCACCCGGCGGCCCGGCCTGCCACATGTCGAGCACGGGCTCGATGAGCGCCCACGACGCTTCCACGAAGTCGTGACGGGCGAAGAGCGTCGCGTCGCCGAGCATGGCGTCGAGCAGGAGCGTCTCGTACGCTTCCGGCACCTCGCCGCCGAACGTCGTTCCGTACCTGAAATTCATCATCACCGGCGCGATCTGCATCCGTGTGCCCGGCAGCTTGGTCTCGAACCGCAGCGAGATCCCTTCGTCGGGCTGCACGTTGACCACGAGCAGATTGGGTGCGACCGAGGCATGACTCGCACGCCTGAAGATCTCGAGCGGTGGCCGGCGGAACTGGATGGAAATCTCCGTGGTCCGCTTGGGCAGACGTTTCCCGGTCCTGAGATAAAAGGGGACACCGGCCCAGCGCCAGTTGTCGAGGTTCAGACGGACGGCCGCGTACGTCTCGGTTGTCGACACGGCGTCCACACCCTTCTCTGTTCGGTACCCAGGCACCTCGGCGCCGTTCACCCATCCCTCTCGATACTGCGCCCGGACCACGTGGGCTCTGGGAGGCGTCTTGCCGGTGCCGTTCGACACGAGCGGCTGTACGGCCAGCAGCGCATCCATCTTTCGATCCCGGACGCTCTCGGCGGTGAACGCGATGGGCGGCTCCATGGCGACGAGCGTCATCACCTGCATCAGGTGATTCTGGACCATGTCGCGCGTGGCGCCTGCGCCCTCGTAGTACGCCGCTCGATGCTCGACGCCGACGGTCTCGGCGGCGGTGATCTGTACGTGATCGATGTAGCGGCGGTTCCACACCGGCTCGAACATGCCGTTGGCGAACCGGAACACGAGCAGGTTTTGAACGGTCTCCTTTCCGAGATAGTGATCGATGCGATACACCTGGTCTTCGTCGAAGTGCTGATGGGCGAGGCGGTTGAGGGCGCGCGCGCTGTCGAGGTCGGTGCCGAACGGTTTCTCGACGATGATGCGCCGCCAGCCACGCTCGGGCGCGTCGGCAAGACCCGACGTTCCCAGGTGCTCGATCACGGTCGCATAGACGGTCGGGGGAATCGCGAGATAGAAGAGCACGCCCTCGGCCCCGTCGATCTCCGTCAAGCGGGCCTGCAACCGTTGGTAGAACGCCGGATCATTGGTTTCTCCACCGACGTAATACATCCGCCTGGCCAGCGATTCGGCGACCTCATCTCCGCCAGCCTCCACCCCGGCGAATTCTTTCAGGCTTTCGCGGAACTGGGTTCTGAATGCCTCGTCGTCAATCTGGCCGCGCGCGATGCCGATGACCGTAAACTGCGCGGGAAGACGGCCGCGTCGAGACAAGCGATAGACCGCCGGCAGAAGCTTGCGGCGCGTGAGATCGCCCGACGCACCAAAGATGACGAGCGTCGTCGGCCCCGGCGTCGGTTCGAGCCGAAGCCCATCATGAAGAGGATTGCCGTTCATCTCAGACGATCATATGCAATTCTGAATTATTTCCGAGCGGCCAAGTAGCCGGCGATCGCGTCCAGCTGTTCCGGTGTGAGGCGCTTACCAAACGATGGCATGTCGGCCAGCGGGTCGATGGCTTCGGGATCCACGATCCACGTGCGGATCGTTGCCACATCCTGTGGCTTGCCGTCCTTGACGCCCGCATGCGACAGCTCGGGTCCGTCCTTGCCGCCGTCGCCGTCGATGATGTGGCAGCCGACGCAATAGCGCGCCCACACGGTGGCCGCCACCTCGACATTCGGCGGATAGCCGGGATACGGCTGGCGCGACAGGCGGCGGACGTAGGCGGCGATCGCCGCGACTTCTCGCTCGCTCCGCGTGGCCGGCGGCTCGCGCACTCCGGGCGCGATCATCTCCGGATCCGTGATGTGCCCGGAGACCCATTCGGCCCCTCGCGCGAGCGCGAGCGACTCGAGCGGATCCGCGATGCCGGTGTCGACATGGCACTTCGCGCAGCCGCTGTAGCCGGCGATCGAGCGGCCGCCGATCTCCCGGAGTGTCCACTGGTCGGCGGACGCCGTGATCGGCCGGTCGCGCCACCCGAGCATCGTCAAACCGACGACTGCCAGCAGTCCTGCCAGGACCGTCACCATGATGAACGGCCGCCGGCGCGGATCGCGCTCAGGGCCCCGATCGATCCACGGGAGCAGCGCGAGCAGCGCCGCGGCCACACCTGGAACGACGATCGCACCGACCACCTCCCACCGGCCGGGGAAGTACTTCAGCAGCTGGAACAGCCCGAGGAAGTACCACTCGGGCCGTGGGATGTAATTGGCATCGGTCGGATCGGCCGGGCCTTCGAGCGGCGGCATGCCGCGCCACGCCATCGCGACGACCGCGACGAGCACGATCGAGACGACGACCGTGTCGCGGAACGCCTGGTAGGGGTAGAAGGGAAAGGGAGTGCCGCGCTTTGGACGCACCGGACCCGAGCTGCCCTGAAGCCGCATCAGCACGAGATGCGCGACGATCAATCCCACCAGGAGCGCCGGCAGGAAGATCACGTGCGCGGAGTACCAACGCGTGAGCGTCAGCGCGCCGATCGTCGAGCCGCCCTGAAGCACCGCCGCCATCGCTTCACCCGCGATCGGCGCCAGCTTCGAAATGTTGATCGTCACGACCGTCGCCCAGTAGGCGCGCTGGTCCCACGGCAGCAGATACCCTGTGAGCGCGAATGCCAGCACGAGCCCCATGAGCGCCAGGCCGGAGAGCCACGTGATCTCACGCGGCGGCTTGTACGACCCGAGCACGACGACGCGCAGGAGGTGCAGGACGAGAAACACCACGAGAAAGCTCGCGCCGAAATGATGAAGCCCGCGGACGAGGCGCCCCGAGGCCGTGCTGCTGATGAAGCGCACACTGTCGTACGCATGGTCGGGCGTCGGCGCGTAGTAGAGCGTCAGGAAGGCGCCGGTGATCAACTGGATCGAGATGAGCGCGAGGAGCACGCTGCCGAGCGTGAACATCCAGCCCGTGCCGGCTGGAATCTCCTCGTCGAGCAGGACGTGACGCGCCGCACGGAATCCGGTCCGCGCGTCGAGCCACTGCAGCAGCCGAGTTTTGACGCCCCCGCCGCTCGTCACACCCGCACCAGCACGGTCTCGTCAGTCGAGTCGACACGGGCGTCGATCGCCGTGAGCGGTCGCGGCGGAGGACCTTCGAGCACCTGGCCGTTGACGTCGTAGACACCGCCGTGGCAGGGGCACCGGAACTTCTTCGCCTCGACGTCCCAGAGCACCTGACAGCCAAGGTGGCTGCACGTCGCCGAGAACACCTTCACCTGTTTGGCGCCGTCCCAGACGAGGAACACCGTTTCGCGCGCCCGGGCGCGGTACCAACCGTCGGCGCGCGGCACTGACAGCACGCGAGGCACGGGGACATTGGGCGTCAGGTCGCCCAGCGTCCCGGCGCGGATCCAGCGCTCGGGCGTCGCGGTCCTGGCAGGGCGCACGGCGAAGATGCCAAGCAGCACGGAGAAGCGCGCCGCCGATGACGGCGACGGTCGTGTTGACAAGAAGGGCGAGCGTCTTGCGCCGGCCCGGTTCGTGGGGGGAGCGGCAGGTGTCGGCATCGTCTCCGAAAGAGGTGTGCGAACCCGAGGCCATCAGCGCCAGTGCGCTAACCAACGCCGCAGCCGGAGGTTACGCCTCTGTCGCGAGCGCCGCTGGTTCCGGGATTCGTAAAACGCTTTCGGATGTTACCGCTTTTTGCTCACCTTCTGAAGATACTCCTTGGCTTTCGGCGTGCCGAGGAGCCGCAGCCGTTCGAGCGTGTACTCGCGAAGCTCGGCGTCGGCCTCGACGTCGGCAATGCGAATCAGCTCGCCGTCGGCACGAGCCCTGAAGAGGCCGGCGATGATCGGACGCCTCCTCAGCCGGCTCGCCGGCTGGTACATGCTGGCGAGCTGCTCGACGCCGCCCGCCTGTCCGAGAAACGCGATGGCACTGAAGCTCAACGTTCCGTCCTTCTCGGCCTCGACGATGCGGAGGAGCGCGAGGGTTTCCGCACGTTCTCCGAGCGACTTCACGATCTGGAACTTCACCGGTTCGTTGGCGGTCGTGTAGAGGTCGAGCAGGTCCTTCGACGCCTCAGGCCCGCCGAAGCGGCCGAGGTCGCGCACGGCCGCAAGACGCACCGCCTCAGGCCCCGTCTTCGCGACGCGCACGACGGTCGCTCGCGCCGTAGGGAGCGAGGATTGCGCCAGAAGGAACAGGGCACGGATCGCCGGGCCGGGCTTCTCGCTCTCGAAGGCGATCTGGCCGAGGATCGGAACGACTTTCTCGGCATCGGTTTTCATCAGTCCGCCAAGCGCCTGAATCCGCAGATCGGCATCAGAGTCGTACGCGAACGTGGCTGTGAACCAGGGATTCGGCGGCGGCGGTGCCTCGAGCGGCTGCGGTGGCGGTGACGGTCTGGGCCCGCGCGCGGGGGCCTTCGGCCTAGGCGCCACGACGGCAGGTTGTGAAAGCGCCGTCCACCACAACACGTCGCTGCGATGCAGACGCATGGCAATCTCAATCCGCAGCGAACGCGCGGGCTTGACCCACATGCTCGACGGGAAGTCGCGCTCGAGCCGGCTAATCGTCTCGACGGCCGACGCCTGGTCGCCGGACTGGTTCAGGCTGTGCGCGAGCCAGTAGAGAGCCTCGTCGCGTCTCGGCTCCTTCGCATCGGCCACTGCCACGCGCAGCTCCTCGATCGCGCGCGGCCACTGCTCTTCGGCAATGTAGTCCTTCGCGCGACCGAGCCGCTTCGACTCCGGCGCCGCGGCTCCGGCGCCCGCGGAAGAACCGAGCGCGTGAGCACTCGCCACCCACCCGAACGCGAGAGCCGTCAGGATCACAACTCGTGCCGTCTGTCGCCACTGCATGCTCATCCCCTGAACCCCATGAACCCCAACGAACCTGATGAACCCTTGAACCCGTTGAACCTGTTTGAACCTCTCTGAACCCCATGAACCCTGAAACTCATGAACCCGTCGTAGAAGCGTCCATCTTCGTGACGAGATCGCGCTTGTGAATCAGCCGCTGGATCTGTTCGAGCGCTCCGGCGTCGGGCGCATCGGCGAGGGATGTCTGCAGCAAGACGATCTCGAGATCGCCCATGACGCCGGCGAGCGTCTTCATGCCACGTTCCTCTGCGGCCAGGCGATAGAGTCGCGTGTCGCTCAGCAGGTTCGAGGCGAGCCCGCGCTCGTACGCCCAGTCCGCCTCGCCTGCCCGGTGCGGATCCTTGTTGGCCAGGCCCAGCACCACGAGCTTCGAGCGCTCGAAATGCTGCTCGCTCAGCGCCGCGAAGGCCGCTTCTGCGGATCGCGCCTCTGCCGCGATCGGGGCAGACACCACCGGCGAACGCTGGGCCGGCACTGTCGCTGGCGCGTCGATGGAAGACGGAGACAACGGCGGCGGGCGCGACGTGGACCGCGCGACGTAGACCACGCCGGCCGTGACGAGCGTCAGGAGCGCGGCCATCGTCAGATACCGTGCGTATCCGACCGCGGCGCGCGAGCGCGCGATCGAGACGGTGCGCCGTTCGGTGTGGAGGGCGTCCTCGAACCGCAGCGACTCGTCCAGACGCTGCATGAACGGCGTCCAGTCGCCGCCGCGCGGAGCGTCGATCCTGGGCCTGGCCGCGAGTGCGGAGCGAATCGTCGACAGTTCCTCGAGCGCCCGGCGGCACTCGGCGCACGACCGCAGATGTCGCTCGACCTCCGATCGCTCCGCCAGCTCCAGCTCGCCGTAGAAGTAGAGCTCGACCACGCCCGTTCGGTGACGCTCGCAGCCCATCATGCTCGTCCTCCGGCGGTCACATTCGCGTGCGCCAGCGCGCCGCGCAGGCGGTGCACCGCGGCGTGCAGCTGCCGCTTGACGGTGCCCTCGGCCAGCCCCAACGCCTCGGCAATCTCCACAAGTTTGAGGCCCTGATGATGCCTCATGATGAACACGATCCGCTGGCCGTGCGGCAGGCGCGCAATCTCCCCCTCGAGGACCTGGCCAATCTCGCCCGCATACGCGCTGTCTTCGGGGCCCGGCCTCTCTTCCGGAGTATTGAGCAGGCGCCGCTCGGCCTCCTCTCCGAAAGGCGCGGTCGCGGCGGGGGACTGTCGGCGGCGATGATCGATGCAGGCATTCATGACGATACGGTACAGCCAGGACGTGAGCTGGGCGTCCTGGCGAAAGCGATCCAGCGACCGGTAGACCTTGAGGAAGACCTCCTGGGCAATGTCCTCGGCGTCGTGGTGGTTGCCAGCGAACTGGTAGGCCACCCGATAGACCATGGACCGATGCCGCTCGACGAGCATCTGAAAGGCGGTCGGGTCGCCGCCCGCCGCGCGGGAAACCAGTTCCGAGTCAGCCATTCAGCGCCGTGTCAGAGGTATGACGCATGGGGCCGCGTGGATGGTTGATCGGCCCCAGGGGAAAGTCTGAAGTCTGACGTTTGAAGTCTGAAGTGGGGAAGTCTGAAGTGGGAAGCTCGAAGTGGAAGTTCGAAGTGAAGGCTGAAGTTGGAAGTTTGACGTGGAAGTTGGCCGTGAAGGGTGAAGTGGAAGGCCGAAGCTCGGCCTCAGTTCCAGCTTCCCGCTTATCTCCGAGCACTGGCTTCAGACTTCCCTTCCAACTTCCACTTCGAGCTTCCCACTTCGAACTTCCCCACTTCAGACTTCAAACGTCAGACTTCAGACTTTCAGAGGGCTGTTATACTAATCGGATGCCCTCGCTCCAAAAAACCGGCCCTACTGTAGCCAACGCGCTGCGGCGAAACGTGGCCATCATCGCCCACGTCGACCACGGAAAGACGACGCTGGTCGACGCCATGCTCAATCAGAGCGGGCTCTTCCGCGCCAACGAGCGGGTGGCCGAGCGGATGATGGACAACACCGACCTGGAGCGGGAACGGGGCATCACGATCCTCGCCAAGAACACGGCTGTCCACTACCACGACATCCTCATCAACATCGTCGACACGCCGGGCCACGCGGACTTCGGCGGCGAGGTCGAGCGGACGCTGGCGATGGTCGACGGGGTGCTCCTCCTGGTGGATGCGTCCGAAGGCCCGCTGCCACAGACGCGGTTCGTGCTGCGCAAGGCGCTCGAGCGTCGGCTGACACCGCTCGTCGTGATCAACAAGATCGATCGCCCGGATGCGAGACCGCAGGAGGTCCTCAACGAGGTCTACGACCTCTTCATCGACCTCGACGCCGACGAGGAACAGATCGACTTCCCGATCATCTACGCGAGCGCGCGGGCGGGTACGTCGAGCATGACGATCGGCGATCCCGGCTCGGATCTGCGGCCGCTCTTCGACGCCATCGTCAACGGCGTGCCGCCGCCGCGAGGCGACGCCGACGCCCCGCTGCAGATGCTCGTCGCGAACCTCGATTCGAGCGACTACCTCGGGCGCATCGCGATCGGCCGCGTCTTCAACGGACGGGTGAGAGTCGGCGACCCGATCGCGATCTGCAAGCTCGACGGAAGCGTCCACGAGACGCGCGTCACCAAGCTCTTCGCCTTCGAAGGCCTGCGCCGCGTCGACATCACCGACGCCTCGGCGGGCGACATCGTCTGTCTTGCGGGGATCGAAGACATCACCATCGGCGAAACGATCGCCGACGTCGAGCACCGTCTCGCGCTGACGCCCATCGCGGTCGACGAGCCGACGGTGTCGATGATTTTCGGCGTCAACACGTCGCCCGTGGCCGGGCGCGAGGGTCAGTACGTCACCTCGCGCCAGATCAAGGATCGGCTCGAGCGCGAGCTGCTCGGCAACGTCTCGATTCGCGTCGAGCCGACCGACACGCCCGAGCAGATGAAGGTGCTCGGCCGGGGCGAGCTGCAGCTCTCCATCCTCATCGAGATGATGCGCCGCGAGGGCTTCGAGCTCCAGGTGTCGCGGCCGGACATCGTCACCAAGGAGGTCAACGGCAAGGTCATGGAGCCGATCGAAGAGCTCGTGATCGACGTCGCCGAGGAGTTCCAGGGCGTCGTCATCGCGCAGGTCGGGATGCGGCGCGGCACCATGACGAAGATGGTGAACCACGGGAGCGGGCGCGTCCGCATGGAGTTCCGGATTCCGGCGCGCGGCCTCATCGGGTTCCGGTCGCAGTTCCTGACCGAGACCAAGGGCACCGGCATCATGAACCACCTGTTCGCCAGCTGGGAGCCCTGGCACGGCGCGATCGGCACCCGCCTGACGGGCGCGCTCGTCTCCGACCGCACCGGCCCGGCCACGGCCTATGCGATCTTCAACCTCCAGGAGCGCGGCGAGATTTTCATCGATCCCGCGGTCATCGTCTACGAAGGCATGATCATCGGCGAGAACGCGCGCGCGAGCGACATGGACGTCAACGTGACGAAGGAAAAGAAGCAGACGAACATGCGCGCCTCGTCGGCCGACGAGGCCATCCGCCTGATCCCGCCGCGCAAGCTCGGGCTCGAGCAGGCGATCGAGTTCATCAACGACGACGAGCTCGTCGAGGTCACGCCGACGAGCATCCGCCTGCGCAAGCGCGTGCTCGCGGCGAATCAGAGACCCAAGCAGAAGAGCGCGGATCTCTGAGATCCGCGTCTCCCCCGAACGGCGCCTCATCAGTTCGGCCGCGTCGCCTCGATCTCCCCGAGCGTATCGGCGATCAGACGCGCGTTGTCTTCCTTCGTCAGGTTCCGCTGGATGATCTTCGAAGCGATGGCGATCGAGATGTCGACCGCCTCCTGGCGGACTTTCTGGATGGCGCGCGCCGTTTCGAGCGCGATGTCGCGCTCGGCGTGGCGCACGATGTTCTCGGCGTCGGCGCGTGCCTTCTGTTTCATCTCGTCGCCGGCCCGCCGGGCGTCGGCTCGCGTGCGCGAGATGATGGCGTCGGCCTCGGCCCGCGCCTCGGCGAGGATGCGTGCCGATTCCACGTGCAGACGATCCAGCTCCTGCTTGGCCTGTCGCGCTTCGTCGAGCGACTTGCGGATCGCCTCCTGGCGGCGATCGAGCGCGTCGAGCAGCGGACGCCACGCGAACTTGCCGAGCAGCCACAGGAGGATCAAGAACGTCGCGATGGTCCAGATGTAGAGTCCCGGATCGGGCTGGACCAGCGGGTTATTCATGGCGCCATATCCTTTCGCACGAGCTCAGATCACGCTTGCGGAGTGGCTGAAAGGCCCGGGGCTACTTCAGCACTACGATCAGCAGCGCGAACACTTCGGCGAGGATCGCGACGCCTTCGAGCAGGAACAGCGGAAGGTTCACGGCGGCGGTGATTTGCGCCGCAGCGCTCGGCTGGCGCCCGATCGCCTCCGCGGCTCCCGCCGCGAGCTTCCCGATGCCGAGGCCGGCACCAATCACGATGAAGCCGAGCCCGAGTCCGGCGCCCATGAATGCAATGGCATTACCTTCCATTCGTCTTTTCCTCCGTCAGATGGCTCAGTGGTGAGCGTGAATCGCCATGCCGATGAACACGGCGGTCAGTAGGGTGAACACGTACGCCTGCACGAGGACCACGATGATTTCGAGTCCAGAGACGCCTACCGCGAGCGGCAGCGAGAGCACGAGGCCGACGCCGATCCCCGCGCCAGGGCCGGCGAAGAGGTCCGCGAAGATGAACACGAACGACAGAATCGCCACAATCGCGATGTGCCCGCCAGTCATGTTGGCCGCAAGCCGCATCGTCAGCGCAAACGGGCGGACGAACATGCCCATGATCTCGATCGGGATGAGCAAGAAGTAAATCGGCCAGGGCAGCCCGGTCGGCACCATGTTCATCCAGTGCTTGACGAACCCGTGCGCGCGAACGCCGGCGATGATGACCGCGAAAAACGAGATCGTGGCGAGCCCCGCGGTGACGTTGAAGTTGCCCGTCGCGGTGGTGCTGCCGTGCGTCATCATCGTGAGGAACGAATCCGCCGGCAGGTGCAGTACCGTGTGATTGAACAGCGCGAAGCCGTCGAACAGGGGAATCAGCCCGACCAGGTTGCCAGCCAGGATGAACAGGAAGAGCGTGAGCAGCAGCGGCGTCCACGTGCGCACCCACTTCGAGCCGACATTGGGCTGCACGATGGAGTCGCGAACGAACTCGACGACCGCCTCGAGGGCGTTCATGAACCCCCGCGGCACCGGCTGATCGCCTTCCCGGCTGATGTAGCGCCGCACGATCCACGTCACCGCGACGAAGAGCAGCGCCGCGACGAGCCACACCATGAACACGTGCTTCGTCACGGAGAAGTCGATGCCGAACACCTTCGGCAGGTGGATCAGCGGGTGGTCGAGGCTGGTGTTCGCCACGTGCGAAATGATGGTCTCGCCGGCGTTGAATCCTTCGCGTGCGGCCTCGGTCGCGACGTGCTGGGTTTCGTGCGGTTGCAACATCCTGGTACTCAACAATGACGCCGGGCGCAGTGAGACCCCGACGAGCGCTCGATCGATTCGTGACCGGCGCCGACGCCTTCCGTCGCCGATTGCCGCCTCACGATATGCGCTGTCC
Source organism: uncultured Acidobacteriota bacterium (assembly GCA_963771395.1). Classification (GTDB taxonomy): domain Bacteria; phylum Acidobacteriota; class Vicinamibacteria; order Vicinamibacterales; family 2-12-FULL-66-21; genus DATBJJ01. The sequence goes on from CAVYTY010000025.1 coordinate 52,090, forward strand.
GGACCAGCCGGACGACCGGAGGCCGTCTGCCAGCAGCCGCCTCAGAAAGAGCGCCTCGACGAGATGGAGCGCAACATAGTAACCCGTGAAGCTCGCGAGAAACGGCTTCGGGCGGAGGGCGAGCACACCGAGCATCACGACGACGTACGCGCCAATGAGCAGCATCTTGACCCCGAAGGCCGCGAGCATCACGGAAGTCAGACGCTCTGGCGCCGAAGCGTGCGCCCGTTCCAGGACCAGCCAGGTCACGACCGCGCTCGAGAGCGGACCCGCCATCCCGAGCACGATTTCGCGCGTCAGGCCCGGCCCCGCCAACGCCGTCGCCACCAGGCAGGACCCTGAGACTCCCGCCGATCATGCAGGTCAGCGGGTTCGAGGCAAGGTCTTTCAGCGTCATTTGCGCCAGATCGTTCTCGCGAGCTCGTAAAACCCGACCACGATACCTGCGAGGAGCCCCGCGAACAAACCCCACGGTGACGTCTCCAGCCAGACGTCGACGGCGTACCCGACACCGCCGAGCAGGAGGATCGCGCCGATTATGGTGTAGCTGGCCGACGCGGCGGGCCCCGCCTGAGTGGCGTTCTCTTGCAGAGATTTAGCCGACCTAGCGAACGGGAACGGCCGGCTGCGCTTTGCCATATCGTACCGAACAGGGTCGCGTGCGCCACATTATACTCGACACACCCGACATTGTGAAAAACTTCACGAACCTGAAGGGCCGCGAAAACAGGCGCAATCCACGCGCCTGGCTCTGTTCACAGCACATGGGTTCCCACCCTAACCGAGCCGCACCCACGTCACCACATTGCCCCTCGATGTCAGAAAGCGCTCGAAATCAGGACCGCTGATCGTGACGCTGGCCGTGTTGATGTTCGGGTGAAAGATCAAGCGGCGCGCCGACCGCAGGTCCGCGTCGATGACGACCCTTACCGTGTGGTTCGTGTCGTGAATCGAGCCCGAACGGCGACACGGACCCGGGCGTGATGCCGAGGTGCGCCATGAGCCGCTCCGGAGAGCCGAAGCTCAGGCGGTCATCGCCGACGAGCTTCACGATCTGCCGCAGGTCCGCCTGCTTCGAGACCTCCAGAATCACGAGATAGTGGCGGTCTCCTTTCTTGTTCCGCAGGAACAGGTTCTTGATCTTCGCGCCGTCGATGCCCGCCCAGTGCTCGGCCGCTTCCTCACCGGTGAAGATGGGCGGATGCGCGTACGTCTCGTAGGTGATGCCCAGCCCGTCCAGAGTGGCATACACTTTCACGCTGGGGTCGTTCAGAGGTTCATCGGGTTCGGAAGGGTTCAAGGGGTTCAAGGGGTTCAAAGAGGTTCAAGAGGTTCAAGGGTTCAAGGGTTCAAGGGTTCAAAGAGGTTCAGAAGGTTCTACCGGCTTCAGGGGAATTCTGCAAGACTTCAATCTGACCAGGCATGACGACGCTCACGACCAGATTCGACGACGCATTCAGATACGCGCACGAGGCCCACCGCGTGCAGACACGGAAGGGCAACGGCGCGCCCTATGTCGGACACCTGCTGGGCGTCGTGTCGATCGTGCTCGACGACGGGGGAACCGAAGACGAGGCGATTGCCGCACTCCTTCACGACGCGGTCGAAGACCAGGGCGGACGCGAACGCCTCGAAGACATCCGCACACGCTTCGGCGACGCCGTCGCGCGCATCGTCGAGGACTGCACCGACTCGTGGACCCAGCCCAAGGAGCCGTGGCTCGATCGCAAGAAAGCCTACATCCAGCGCGCCCGGCGGTTGACTGGTCCCAGCCTCCGCGTGTCGGCGGCCGACAAGGTCCACAACTCGTACGCCATCCTGCGCGACCTGCGCAACAGCGGCGAGCGTGTCTGGGAGCGCTTCTCGGCAACGCCGGACGATGTGCTGGCGTATTACGAATCGCTGGTCCGGGCCTATCGCGAGGCCGGCGGCGGGTTGCTCGTGGACGAGTTCGACAGGATCGTCCGCGGGATTCAGCGCGAGATGGGGTATTGAGGTATAAGGTATGACCGCTCTGCGAGCGAAGAGAGGAAGTGAGGAGATGCGAATGCGAGTTCGATTTTTCGACGTATACGATCGTGTGTGCCGTCGCCGCCCTGGCCGCGGCGGCCCCGGCAGTCGCCCAGACAGCACCGTTGAGGGACCCGGACGTCATCTTCGTACCTACGCCGGCGGAAGTCGTCGACACGATGCTGAAGCTGGCGAACGTGACGGCCAAGGACGTCGTGTACGACCTGGGCTGTGGGGATGGGATGATCGTGACGGCGGCCGCGAAGGATTTCGGCGCGCGGGCCGTCGGCATCGACATCAATCCGGTCCGGGTGAAGGAGGCCAACGAGCGCGTCTCGAAGGCCGGCGTCACCGACAAGGTGAAGATCCTCAACGCCGATCTCTTCACCGCCGACATCAGCCAGGCGACGGTCGTGACGCTCTACCTGCTGCAGTCGCTCAACGAGAAGCTCATCCCGAAGCTCAACAAGGAGCTGAAGCCGGGGACACGCATCGTGTCGCAGACATTCTCGATGGGCGACAAGTATCCACCGGAAAAGACGATCGGATTCGGCGCGGGCGGTCGGTGTACCTCTGGACGGTGCCGATGAAAGAAAAGAAGTAACGTGAAAGTCATGAGAGGGCTGGAGACCGGCGGTCTTCAGCCCTCTGCTTCTTCTGAGCCAAGCGTCGTCAGCGCGCGATCGATCATCGCAAATCCCTCCCGCAGTTGCGCTTCTGTGATGCACAGGGGCGGATTCGTGAAGAACGTGTGCCACCGCACGAACGTGTACAGGCCTTCCTCCCTCAGGAGCTTCGTCAAGCCGCCTGGTCGCCGGGGACGTCTGACCGAACGGCGCGAGCGGCTCCCTCGTCCGAGGATCCTTCACGAGCTCCACGAGGCCGAAGAGCCCGATCGAGCGATGCGCGCCGATGCAGGCGTGCTTCCCGGCCAGGTCTCTCAGCAGCATCCGCCATCAGCGGCCCGAGACGGCGGGCGTTGCCAATCAAGTCGTCTTCTTCGTAGACGCGCAACGTCGCGAGCGCCGCGGCGCAACCGAGCGGGTGGCTGTTGTAGGTGAGCCCGCCCTGGAAGACCTTGTCGCGAAAGTGATCGGCAATGGGCTGCCGCACGCCGACGGCCCCCATCGCCACATATGCGCTCGTCAGCCCCTTGGCCAGCGTGATGATGTCGGGGACGACGCCCCAGTGATTGACGGCAAACCACTCCCCCGTCCGTCCGAATCCCGCCATGACCTCGTCGCAGACCATCAGGATCCCGTGCTTCGTGCAGAGCTCGCGCACGCCCTCGAGATACCCGTCCGGCGGCACCAGCACACCGTTCGTGCCGCTGACCGTTTCGAGGAAGAACGCCGCGATGGTCTGCGGGCCCTCGAGCTGGATGATCTCTTCGAGCGTCGCGAGCGACTCGGCCGCGGTGTCCCAGCCGCGCGCCATCCCGTGGTACGGGTCGAGGACGTGCACCACACCTGACATGCCCGGTTCGTTGCTCCAGCGCCGCGGGTCACCCGTCAGCGCCATCGCGCCGTGCGTGCCGCCGTGGTACGAACGGTAGCGCGCGAGGATCTTGTGGCGGCCCGTATAGGCGCGCGCCAGTTTCATCGCGTTCTCGTTGGCGTCCGCACCGCCGTTGGTGAAGAAGAACACGTCGATGTCGCCGGGCGCGAGCTCGGCGAGCTTCGCGCCCAGCCGGCCGCGCACCTCGGTCGCCATGAACGGGTTCGCGTAGGCCATCGTCGCGGCCTGCTCCTGGATCGCCGAGACGATGCGCTCGTCGCCATGTCCGGCGTTGACGCACATCAACTGGCTGTTGAAATCGAGATAGCGCTTGCCGTCAGGCGTCCAGAAGTACACGCCCTTGGCGCGCGCCATCGCGATGGGGTCGACCGACCCCTGCGCGGACCATTCGAACAGCGTGTGCTTCCGGCAGAGGTCGATGACGTCGGCGTCGGACAGCGTGGTGGCGGACGAGTTGATGGTGGTCATCGTGAATGAGGTGTAGGCGCGGTGATGGGCCGGCTCTCGCTTGCGCTCGGGCGACTCCAATCGGTGTGCGGAGCACGATTCTCGACGAGCCATCCGTACACGAGCCGGCCGTAGGTCATCCACCGCATCTGCTTCTGATTGAAGAACGGCGTGAGCGCGCGCTGCAGCGCGGGCAACCGATAGAACGGCACACCGGGAAAATAGTGGTGCTCGAGATGGTAGTTCGAGTTCAGGTACGCGAAGTCCCAGAACCACTGGCCTTTCATCAGCGTGCCCCATTTCGCCGGGTCGGCGGGATCGATGTCGTAGTGCTGCCCGAGGCGGTTCAGCGTGAACGCGACCGGGAAGACGAAGAACACCGGAATGATGCTGGTGCGCAGCGCCGCGTAGAACCCGAAGAGATACCAGAGCAGGGCGATGGCGAGGAGATGCGCGGCGATCGAGACTCTCCGTTCGGCGGCGATGGTCCGCTGCAGCTCGACCGGATACGTCGCCGTCTCGCGTCGCGCCGCACGGAAATAGATCGGGAACAGCGCCGGCGTGGCATAAAGCAGCTTGTACCAGCGCGCGTTGACCTTGGGCGACAGGTGGTGGCGCTTCGGGTCGTCCTCGTCGGATCCGAGCTCGGCATGGTGATCGAGATGCCACCGCGTGAACTGGCTCGCCGAGATCCCGCTCGGCGTCGCATACAGGAGGCCCAGCACTCGCGTCGCGAGCGGCCTCGGCGCGCTCGAACACGTTGTGGTGCAGCACCTCGTGCAGCAGGATCGTGAAATTGAAGATCGTGAAACCCTGGACGAACGCCAGCGGAATCCAGATGAGCGGGTGCTCGAACCGGATGAGGCCCCAGCTCGCGAGCCCGAGGATCGCAAACTGCCTGATCGCCACGATGAAATGGCGGATCGCAGACTTGCGATGGAACTCGCCGCAGCATTTCGCGCGGGATCGCCCGGCTCAGCTCAGCCTTCAGCGCCACCGCGTGCTGGGCGTAGAAGTTGGACATTTCGGTGCGATCTTAGCAGGAACCAGTCTGGTGGTTCAGGGATCTGGGATCAGGGGTCCAGGGGTTCCGGGCTTTCCCGACGGCCGGGTGATCGCGGCTCGGAATCGGAAGCCCGGTTCGGAATCGGAAGGTACCTGGGCTCGATCCCTGAGCCCTGAGCCACTAACCCCTATGGCTCACACGGCTCGGCAGGGGCGGTCTGTGGGGCGGTCCGGGTCAGCGCCACGCCCAGGAGGACGGCGGTCGCGCCGAGGACGTTGGTCAAGCGGAGGGGCTCGCCGAGGAAGATGACGGCGGTGGCCATGGCGACGAGCGGGATCACGTTCGAGTAGACCGACGTCCTGGCGCTGCCGATCTGGCGGACGGCGGCGTACCAAATCGTGTAGGCGACGCCGAGCGCGAAAATCGACGAGTAGACGATCGACATCCACGTCTGCCACGACAGCTCGCTCCAGGCGACGGCTCGCACGTGCGACCACACCACGGGCACGTACACCAGCGTGCCGATCGACATCGAGAGCCCGGTGACTCGCGACGGGCGAGTGACGCGAAATCAGGCGGCGCGAGCCAGGGTGTAGACGGCCCAGCACAGCACCGCCGCGACCATCATCAGGTCGCCCGTCGAAGCCCGTGCCCGGCGAGGTCCACGCCGCGGCCGACAACGATGTAGACGCCGAGAAGGGAGAGGGCCGCCCCCGCCCAGTGGCGTCGGACCGACGCGCTCCTGACCCAGCACGGCACCGATGAGCGCGATCACGACCGGCGTCGTCGCGAGCATCAACGAGCTGTTGGCGACCGTGGTGAGCGCCAGTCCGCCGATGAAGAAGTACTGATAGAGAAAATGACCGACAAGGCCGAGCCCGACGTAGCTCGAGCCCAGTCGCGTCCGGTCAGGCGAGTCGGGGTCCGGAAGATGCTGTCGATGCCGGGCGCCATGGCCGGCGCCGGGCGAACTCACGCCGAACGCGCGATGACGCCCAGGAACGCCGCCGAAGCGATGATCATCCGCGCGGCATTGAACGCCTGCGGATCGAGCTTCCTGGAACGCGGACTTGACGATCGAGTAGTTCGTGCCCCAGATGACGGCCATCAGGAGCAGGAGCAGGTCAATCATCAAGCTGGATGGCGCCGTGGGACTTCCGGCCCCGTCCGCACACGGCGCGACGAGCACCATCCCCGCGGGCAAGCCCGAATCGGTCGGGGGCGGCGCCGGCTGAGACAGGCAATCGGCCACTTCCGGCGCGTACTGCGGACTCACCCGCATCACGACACGCGCCACCGACGTCTCGACCCTCGCCAGGAGCGTCGCCGGCGAGAGACCAACCCAGACGGCAAACAGCACGAGCGGAGCGAACACCACCGCTTCGCTTAAGGCGGAGGTCCTTGAGCCGCCGCCCGCCGGACTCTTCAGCTCGCCAAGCATCGTCCGCGAGAACAGCCAGAACACGGCGACGCCGCTCAGGACCATCCCGCTCACGGCCACGACCGACCAGACTCGACTGACCGGCCAGATCCCTTCGATGATCAAGCGGGCGCCGACAAATCCACTCGAGCTCGGGATGCCCACGAGCGACAACGTCATCAGCATCCACAGAGCGGCAACGATCGGCATGGCGTTGAGCAGGCCGCCGTACTCCGCGATCGCGGGCACCCGTCCGCGGGCTTTCCCGCTCTCGATCCCGCCTTCACCGTCACGCTCGACCACCAGGCCCACGAGAAGGAAGAGCGCAGCGATCGAGACGCCATGATTGATCTGGTGGACGGCGCTGCCGGTCAGGCCATCGGGCGTCAGCGCGAACGCGCCGAGCGCAACCAGGCAGAGGTGACTGACGCTCGCGTACGCGAGGACGCCGCTCCAGTTGGTCTGCCGAAACGTGGCCACCGCGCCGTAGACGATGCCAACCGCCGAGAGCGCGACGACGGCCGGCGCGAAGTCGCGCGACGCGTCGGGCAGGAGCGGGAGGCTCAACCGGAGGAACCCGTAGGTGCCCATCTTCAGAAAGAGCGCGGCGAGCAGGATCGCCACGGCCACCCCTCGCCCGTCGGCAGCAACCTTCAGCCACCAGCGGAACACGCCAAGCCACGCGGCGCCAAACCCCGCGAACAACGCGAGAAACACCCAGCGCTGCGCGGCGGCCGGCAGCGCGAGGTGCTGGAACACCCGGAGGTCGAAGGTACGCGCGCCGGTGAGCGAGTGGCCCGCAACTGACAAGCCGACCACGGCAAGCAGAATCACGAGGCCCGGCACAATCGCGATGAGGCTGATGCGAAGCGCGGCCTGCGTCCGCCCGCCGGCGGTGCCAATCAAGACACACATCGAGGCGACGGCGAGCACCCAGAACAGCGAGAAGAGCAGGAGATCGAGCGCCATGTAGACGCCAAGCATTCCCGCCTGGAGCAAGAGCAGGGCGATGTAGTGCTCCTTCACTCGCGAGGCGGCCGTCGCCCACGATGCCAGGACGGCGATGAAGCTCAGAAAGGTCGTCAAGAGGATGAGCAGCAGGCTCAGGCCATCGATGCCGACGGCGTAACTCGCACCGAGCGACGGCAGCACCTCGAGCCGCTCGGTGAACTGCCACTGCCCCCCGCACCTCGAATCCGAGCCAGAGCGGCAACGACACGGCGAAGGCGATCGCCGTCGCGGCGCAGGCGATCGCCCGGAGCAACCGGACACGGCCGCGACCGACGGGAACGAGCGCCAGCGCGCCGGCAACGGGGACAAGGGCGACGATCGACAGGAGGTGACGTTCCACGTTCGTTCAACCTTATGCTGAATTCTGATTCGGCGAGCTCTCCACAGACTACTTCCGTGTGTCCGCGGCCCTGCGGACATCCTCAGAGTCGTCGTGCTGCCGCGGCGACCATGGGGCCCTCGGTGTTGTCCGCGGTCTATTTCACGCAGAACTCCCTTATTTCGCAATGGTTTTCGTCCTGCCGTTTTCTTGACGCTCCGTTCGAAGCGCGGCCTATACTGCGGTATGGCGCACCTGCTCGCGGCGCTCGCCCTCCCGGCGGCGCTGGCACTCTCGTTACTGTCGCTCGTGCTGCCCGACTCACAGACACCTCAGCGGCCGAGCGAACGTCGCACGCGCGAGGTCTACGTCAGCGTCGTCGATGGCAGCGGCAAGCCGGTAACGGGGCTGACGGCCGCCGACTTCGTCGTGCGCGAAGACAACGTCGTGCGCGAGGTACTCAACGCGGGCCCCGCCACCGAGCCGCTGACGATTGCGATCACGGTGGACGACAGTCAGGCCTCGACGAGGGCGATTCAGTTCATTCGGGACGGGCTTTCGGGCTTCTTCAAGAAGCTCGACGGTAAGGCACAGATTGCCCTGTCGACCTATGGCGAACGTCCGACTCCGCTCGTGGAGTACACCGACAGCACGGCCCAGCTCCAGAAAGGGCGTCGGGCGGCTGTTTGCCCGGTCCGGCGCCGGCGCGTATCTGCTCGAGGCGCTGGTGGAGCTGTCGCGCGGGATCGAGAAGCGGGAGGCGAAGCGTCCGGTCATCGTCGTCATGGCGGTCGAGAGCGGAACCGAGTTCAGCAACCTCTACTATACGAAGGTGCTCGACGCGTTGAAGCGAAGCGGCGCGACGCTGCACGTTCTTGCGATCGGCTCCCCGGCGTCGTCGGACACCGACGAGATGCGCAACCGTAACATGACCATCGCCGAGGGGACCTCGTTGACCGGCGGGCGAAACGATCAGGTCCTGGCGGAGAGCGGGCTTGCCGACCGCCTCGCGCAGCTCGCCGACGAGATGACGAACCAGTACGTCGTTTCGTACTCGAGGCCCGAAACACTGATTCCGCCGGAGAAAATCGCTGTCTCGGTCGGCAAGCCCGGGCTCACCGTCAGGGCGCCGAAGCGTCTGCCTGTCCGCTGATCGCTCAAGATGTCCGCGCCTCCGCCACGTGCACGCACTTGTCGCCGGCTCTCTGCTGGCGGGCGTGTGCCTTGCCGGGTCGTCCGCGCAGGAGGTCAGGCCGCCGGCGATACCTGAAATCCCTGTCACGAGGGGCGCAAAGCCGTCTGCCGCACCTGCGCAGGACGCCAAGCCGCCGGCCACGCCTGCCGCACAAGAGGCCAGGCCGCCAGCAACACCGGAGACCAAGCAGCCCCAGACGCGGCTGCGCAGCGGCGTCGATCTCGTATCGCTGAACGTGACCGTCATGGAGGGCACCCGCTACGTCAGCGACTTGTCCGAGTCGGACTTCGAGATCTTCGAGGATGGCGCCAAGCAGGCGATCACGTTCTTCTCGCGCGTGCAGCAGCCCATCGCGCTGGCGATCCTGCTCGACACGAGCGCGAGCATGAACGAGCGTCTCGGGACCGCGCAGGAAGCGGCGATCGGGTTCGCGCGGCGGATGCGGCGCGAAGACGTCATCGAAGTCATCGACTTCGACAGCCAGGCCCGCATCCTGCAGACGTTCACCAACGATGTCGCGGCGCTCGAGAAAGCGATTCGGAGCACCGACGTCAACGGTTCGACCTCGCTCTATAACGCCATCTACGTGTCGCTCAAGGAGCTGAAGCGAGCCAAGGCGAGCTCGGCGGAAGAAATCCGCCGGCAGGCCATCGTCGTGCTCTCCGACGGCGACGACACGTCGAGCCTCGTGGCCTACGAAGAAGTGCTCGACCTGGCGAAGCGATCGGAAACCGCGATCTACGCCATCGGGCTCCGCCCGAGCGGCATCCTATCGCACGGAGTTCAAGGAAGCGGAGTTCGTGCTCAAGCAGCTCGCGCAGGAAACCGGTGGGCGCGCGTACTTCGTCCTCACGGCGTCGGAGCTGCCGAAGATCTACGAGCAGATTTCCGAAGAGCTGGCCAACCAGTACAGCCTCGCCTATTCGTCGAAGAACCCGATGCGCAACGGCGCCTGGCGCCGTGTCGTCGTGCGGGTGACCAGGCCGGGGCTGACGGCGCGCACGCGCCAGGGCTATTACGGACCGGAAACGGGCCGGTAGGGGTCATGCACCTCGTTCCGCTCGTCTTCTACGCCGCGGCGGCCGCCGCCTATCTCACCCACTTCGCGTGGCGCGATCCACGTGTCGGCCGGCTGGCGACCGCCATCCTCGGCGGAGGCGTGCTCGCCCACACGTTTCTCATCGGCATGCAGACGATGCACGTCGGCCATGCGCCGCTCGTCGGCACGACCGCCGCGCTCTCGGCGTTCGTGTGGCTGCTCGGCCTTTCGTATCTCTACATCGAGCTGACGACCGACGAGCGGGCGATGGGCGTGTTCGTCGCGCCCCTGATCGTCGCGCTCGACCTGATTCCGGCGCTCGATCCGGTGGCCAGCCCGCGTCCGGCCGCTCTTCCAGAGCCCGCTCTTCACCCTGCACGTGGTCTCGATGCTGTTCGCCTACGCCAGCTTCGCCCTCGCGTGCGTGCTCGGCGTGACCTACGTGCTGCTCTTCAACGAGATCAAGGCCAAGCATCTCGGCTTCTTCTATGCGCGCCTGCCGTCGCTCCAGGTGCTCGATGCGATGAACGGCCGCGTCGTGTCGATCGGCTGGCTGTTCCTGACGCTCGGCATCGCCGTCGGCGGTCTGTGGGCGACGCAGATCCAGTCGTCCTCCGATCCGCGCGCGCAGGCGATGTGGATCCAGGATCCGAAGATCCTCGTCGCGATCATCTGCTGGGCCGTGTACTCGTTCGCGCTCTTCGCGCGCCGCGCGATCGGCTGGAGCGGACGACGCGCGGCCTGGCTCTCGGCGCTCGCGTTCGTGATCGTGCTGTTGAACTTCGTGCCGATCGGCTATTTCCTGACGAAGAGTCACAATTTCTAGGTTGAGATGCGACTTCTCGCAGTTGGCCTCAGCCATCGCACGGCGCCCGTCGAGTTGCGCGAGTCCGTCGACTTCGCGCGGGCGGGCCTCGACCGGGCGCTCCACGCGCTCGCCGCGCGCGGCGTCAGCCCGGAGGCGGTCGTGCTCTCGACGTGCAACCGGGCCGAGATCTACGCGGTCGGCGACTCGGACGCCGCCGCCGATGCCATCACGGGCTTCTTCTGCGACTACCACGGCCTCGAACCGGCGCGGCTGGCCGCGCATCTCTACTGCCATCGCGGCGTCGATGCGGCGCGCCATCTCTTCAGGGTCGCAGCGGGCCTCGATTCGCTCGTCGTCGGCGAGCCGCAGATCCTCGGGCAGGTGAAGACCGCCTACGCCGACGGCAAGCGACCTCCACTTCACCGGCACCGTCACGCATCGGCTGTTCCACAGCCGCGTTCGCGGTCGGGAAGCGCGTCCGCCACGAGACCGGACTCGGCGAAGGCGCCGTCTCGGTGAGCTACGCCGCCATCGAGCTGGCCAAGAAGATTTTCGGGGACCTCTCCGGCCTGAACGTCCTCATCCTCGGCGCGGGCGAGATGGCCGAGCTCACGGCCGTCCACCTGCGGGCGCAGCGGGTGAAGCAGATCACCATCGCGAGCCGGACCCTGGCATCGGCGGAGACCCTGGCGCGGCAGCTCGAAGGCCGCGCCGTGCCGTGGCAGGAGCTGCGCACCGCGCTCGACTCCGCCGACATCGTCGTCACCGCCACGGGCGCGGCGGAGCCCGTGCTGACCAGGGCGACGGTGGAGGACGCGATGCGCTCGCGGCGGGATCGCCCGCTGTTCATGATCGATATCGCAGTGCCGCGTGACGTCGAGACGTCGGTGGGCGATCTGGATCAGGTGTTCCTCTATCACATGGACGATCTGCAGTCGATCGTCAGCGAGAACCTGGCGCGGCGGACGACCGAGCTCGCGAGCGCGGAAGCCATCGTCGATCAGGAGGTCACGCGGTTTGCCTCGTGGCTCCAGTCGCGCGAGATCGTTCCGACGATCGTGGCGCTGCGTCAACGCTTCGAGAGCATCCGCCAGGCCGAGCTGCGCCGCCTCGAGCCGAAGCTCGGCGGCCTGACGTCCGGAAGCCCGCGCGCGCGTCGACGAGGTGACGCGCCTGCTCGTCGAGAAGCTGCTCCTCACGCCGACCGAACACTTGAAGACGGTCGGAGACGACACCCTGGTCGTCGCCTACGCGGAAGCGCTGCACCGGCTGTTCGCGCTGACGCCGCCCAACCCCGATGCCAAGAGCAAGCCCCGAAGACAGGAGCAGCGAGGACGAAAGGCCCGCGGATCGAGGACAGCCGCTCGTCCCCGGAGCGCGGCGCCGTTGACGACGCCCCGCGTGCTCAGAATCGCCACGCGCGGGAGCCGGCTCGCGCTGTGGCAGGCCCAGACCGTGTCGGACCGCTTGCGCGCGGCCGGCACGCGCACCGAGATCGTCGTCATCACGACGACCGGCGATCGGTCGCAGCAGGCGCCCCGTCGCCGGTGACGACAGCAAGCGCCAGTTCGTCAAGGAGCTCGAAGACGCGCTCCTGCGCGGCGACGCTGACCTCGCCGTGCACAGCGCGAAGGACCTGCCCGTCGAGCTGCCAGATGGGCTGGCGGTGGCGGCGTGCCTGCCGCGGGAGGATCCGCGGGACGGGATTGTTCTTCCCCGTCACCGCCCTGCACACGGGGATCCCGTCGCCGTGTCGGACGTGCTCGCGCGGCTTGGACGGGGCGCGAACATCGGCACCGGCAGCGTGCGGCGCGTGGCGCAACTGGCGCCTCTCGTGCCGAGGAGCGACGTTCGCGAGCGATCCGCGGCAACGTGGACACACGCCTCGCCAAGCTCGACGCCGGCGGGTTCGACGCGCTGGTGCTCGCCTGCGCGGGCCTCCGCCGCCTGGGGTTCGGCGAGCGCATCTCGGCGCCGATTCCGGTCGATCAGTGCGTTCCAGCCCCCGGTCAGGGTATTGTTGCCACTGAGATCCGCATCGACGGCGAGGCGGTCCGAGCGGCGCTTCGTCAGGTTCATGACGAGGCGGCGGGACGGGCGCTCGCGGCCGAACGAGCGCTCGTGACGGCACTCGGCGGCGGGTGTCAGCTGCCGCTCGGCGCCATCGCCGACGAACAGGAGGGAACGCTCGAGATGCTCGCGATCGTGGCATCGCTCGACGGGAGCCGATCCGTGCGCCGTTCGATGAGCGGCCCCTCGTCGGAACCTGGCGAGCTCGGCCGGCGGCTCGCCGAGGCGCTCGAAGCGGAGGGCGCGCGGGAGTTGCTGGATGAGGTCCGATAAGAGGATTTGACCACCGGCCTCGGTCATTCGTGATGTGCGCATGGAGGCTGATGAACTTATCGTGAAGATCGTGTCATCGTGTTCTTCGTGTGTTGGCCGCAGGCCCGTGACGAAAGAGGCCCGACGATTGGAAGTTTTCGCGTGCACGAACCATGAATACTCCGTGTGTCTACATCGTCGGCGCAGGCCCCGGTGATCCCTCGCTCGTGAGCGTACGCGGTCAGCGCTGTCTCCAGGCGGCGGACGTCATCGTGTACGACCATCGGGTGCATCGACGGCTGTTTCGGCTGGCGCGGCCTGAGGCGGAGCGGATCGACGTGGGGCCTGCGGCGCCGAAGCCGCTCGATCAGGATGCGATCTGCTTTCTCCTGGCCGAAAAAGCGCGGGAGGGACGAACCGTCGTCCGGCTGAAGTGGGGCGACCCGTTCGTGTTCGACAGCGGCGGCAAGGAGGCACTCTTTCTGCACGAGCAGGGCGTGCCCTTCGAGGTCGTGCCGGGAATCCCCGCCGCGATCGGCGGCCTGGCGTATGCGGGCGTCCCGGTGACGTATCCCGGCTTCGGCGACGTGCTGACGCTCCTCAGAGGGCACGAGGGCGAGGTCGATGCGACGCCGGACGTCGACTGGTCGCGGCTGGCCGGGCCTCGGCGGCACGATCGTGTGCTTCGCCGGGTCGCGCCAGATTGGCGCGATCACGCGAGGCCCTCGTCTCGCACGGCCGCCCCGCCGAGGAGAGCTGCGGCGCTCATTTACGACGGCACGCTGCCGTCGCAGGAGACCATTCCGGGCACGCTCGGCGACATCGCCACGCGCGCGCGCGAGGGAGCGGCGGCGCTGCTGGTCGTCGGTGCCGTCGCCGGGCTGCGTCCAGCATCTGCGCTGGTTCGATGAACGGCCGCTCTTCGGCAAGCGCATCGTCGTCACCCGTTCGCTCGAGCAGGCCGGCGAGCTCATCGAGATGCTCGAGGAGCGTGGCGCCGAAGCGATTCAGGCGCCGACGATTCAGATTGCCCCGCCCGAGGATGCCGACGCGCTCGGCCGCGCCTGCGACGAGGCGTCGACGTTCGACTGGATCGTGTTCACGAGCGGCAACGGCGTCGAGTACTTCATGGAGCGCCTGCTGGCGACGAGCGACGTGCGCGAGCTGAAGGGCGTGCGCATCTGCACGATCGGACCGTCGACCGCGTCCCGTGTCGCGCGATATGGCATCCGCGTCGACTTGACGCCGGTCGAGTTCCGGGCCGAGGCCGTCGTCGAGGCCCTCGTGGCTACGGGCGACCTGGCGGGCAAACGCTTCCTTCTTCCGCGCGCCGACATCGCCCGGGATCTTCTCGCAGACGCGCTGCGCGACGCTGGCGCCTTCGTCCTCGATGTCGCGGCGTATCGCACGACGCCGGCGCGCGCGGACCGTGAGGGCGGGCCAGACATCTACCGCATGCTGCTCGATCGACAGATCGACGCGGTGACGTTCACGAGCGCCTCGACCGTGAGGAACTTCGTCGCGATGCTCGGTCTCGATCAGGCGGTCGACCTGCTCGGTTCCACCGTTGTCGCATCGATTGGCCCGGTGACGGCCGAAGCGGCGCAGCAACTCGACATCGCGACCAACGTGATGCCGCGGCGATACACGATTCCGGATCTCGTTGACGCGCTCGTCGAGCACTTTTCGCGGAGCGCCGTCGCGACCACGACAGAGTAGAACCGCGGACGCCACAGACAACGGAACACGGGTAGAGACCGATAAACACAGAGCCAGCATTGTGAGACACTTCCAGTGTCCACTCGAACCATGACACCAACCACTGCCCCCGGCGCGTCGGATCGCGCCCGGATCGACCTCCCGCGACGGCTGCGGCGCCTGCGGCGCTCGCCCGCGCTTCGCGCCATGGTGCGCGAGACGCGGCTCAGCCCCGACATGCTTCTCTACCCGCTGTTCGTGTGCACGGGCTCGGGCCAGCGCCGTGAAGTGTCGTCGATGCCGGGCGTCTATCAGCTGTCGGTCGACGAGGTGGTGAAGGAAGCCGCGGCGGCGAAGGCCGACGGGGTCCTGGGCGTGCTCCTGTTCGGACTGCCGGACAGCAAGGACGCCACCGGCTCGGCGGCCTGGGATGCCGACGCGCCCGTCCAGTCGGCCATCCGGGCGCTCAAGCACGAGTTGCCGGACCTGCTGGTCGTGACCGACGTGTGCCTGTGCGAGTACACATCGCACGGCCACTGCGGTCTGCTCGTCGAAGGCGAAGTCGTCAACGACGCGACCGTGGAGCTCCTCGCGCGCGCGGCGCTGTCCCACGCCGCGGCCGGCGCCGACATCGTCGCACCCTCGGACATGATGGACGGGCGCGTCGGGCGCATCCGCCGCGCGCTCGACGACGCGGGGTTCTCGGAGGTGGCGATCATGTCGTATGCGGCGAAGTACTGCTCGGCGTTCTACGGCCCGTTTCGCGACGCCGCGGACTCGGCGCCGGCGTTCGGCGACCGCCGCACGCACCAGATGGACCCCGCGAATGTCGAGGAAGCCCTGCGCGAGGTCGCGCTCGACATCGAGGAAGGCGCGGACATCGTCATGGTGAAGCCGGCGATGACGTACCTGGACGTCATCGCGCGCGTGAAGGACGAGTTCGGCATGCCGACGGCCGCGTATCACGTCAGCGGCGAGTACGCGATGCTCAAAGCCGCGGCACGGAACGGCTGGATCGACGAGCCCCGCGCGATGATGGAAACGCTCATCGCGATCCGCCGCGCCGGCGCCGACATCATCATCACGTACTACGCCCGAGAGGCCGCCAGGCTGCTCAAGTAGGCGCGGGTCGGGTTCAAGGGGTTCAGGAGGGTTCAAGAGGTTCAGGGGGTTCAAGAGGTTCAAGGGGTTCAAGGGGTTCAAGAGGTTCAAAGGGTTCAGGGGGTTCCAGAGGTTCAGGGGGTTCAAGGGTCACACGTTCAGGGTTTGGGATTCAGACCCCGCACGAACTCCGTCACCGCCGTGATGAGCTGAGGCCCGGCGTTCAGGGCCTCGTCATTGTGGTCGGCACCTTCGATGATCAGCAGCCGTTTCGGCTCGAGTGCGGCTTCGAACAGGCGTCGGCTCTGGGATGATGGGAACGATGGTGTCGTTCGCGCCGGCGATGACGAGCAACGGGCACCCGATCCGCGTGATGCGATCGATCGACGGATACCGGTCCAGGAGAAGCAATCCGACTGGCAGGATAGGGTAGTGGGTCCGCCCCAAGTCCACGAACGACGTGAAGGGAGAGCGCAGACATGACGGCACGGGCGGGATGCTCCATCGACAGCCGGCACAGCCATCGCCGAGCCCAGCGACTCACCGAAGTACACGAGCCGGCGGGCGTCGACGTCAGGACGCGAGAGAACGTAGCGGCGAGCCGCGCGGGCGTCGAGCGCGAGGCCCTCTTCCGACGGCGAGCCCGGGTTGCCGCCGTAGCCGCGGTAGTCGAACAACAGGACCGCCATGCCTTCCGCGGCGAAGCGGACGGCGAGATCCGATCGGTACGCGCGATTCCCGGCGTTGCCGTTGAAGACGATCACGGTCTCCGCGTCCGGCCGTCCGGCCGGCACGAACCATCCGTGCAGCATCAACCCATCGTCGGTCGCGAAGCTCACTGCCTCCGCCCGGGGTAAGCCGACCTGCGCGGGTGCCGGAACATCGCCCGAGGGAAAGTAGATCATCCGGCGCTGGCCCATCCACACCAGTGCCAGCACAACCCCTACGAGGACGATCGCAAACGCGAGCAGACGTGCCACGGCTGGCATCGGACCGGGACCCTCCGAGGGAGAGCTTATATGAGCGAGGGAACGTTTGGACCGAACGTGCTATCTTCGTCGGTCTATGTTGCGGAGAAAACGGTCGAGGTACGCACGCTCAGAGAAGCTCTTCGCCGCCGCGTCCAGGATTCTCCCGGGCGGGGTGGACAGCCCCGTGCGGGCGTTCAAGGCGGTCGGTGGAACGCCGGTCTTCGTCGCGCGGGCGCAGGGGGCACACATTGTCGACGTCGACGGCAATACCTATGTCGACTACGTGATGTCCTGGGGGCCGCTCATCCACGGGCACGCGCCGAAGGGTTTGCGGAAGGCGCTCGCCGCGGCCGCCACGAACGGCACCAGCTTCGGCGCACCTACTGAGCTCGAAACGCGGCTCGCCGAGCGCGTGGCGAAACTCATGCCCTCGATCGAGCGGATCCGATTCGTCAGCTCGGGCACCGAGGCGGCCATGAGCACGGTGCGCGTCGCCCGCGCCGCGACGGGGTGCGATCGCATCGTGAAGTTCGAAGGGTGCTACCACGGGCATGCCGACGCGTTTCTGGTGCAGGCCGGATCCGGAGCGATGACGCTTGGCGTGCCGACAAGCCCTGGCGTGTCGTCTGGAGCGGCTCGCGACACGCTCCTCGCCCGCTACAACGACCTGTCGTCGGTCGAGGCGCTCTTCTCGCAGAACCCGAAGCAGATCGCCGCGGTCTTCGTGGAGCCCATTGCTGGCAACATGGGCGTGGTCCCGCCCGCACCTGGATTCCTCGAGGGGCTTCGCGACCTCTGCGATCGCGAGCACGCGCTCCTGGTCTTCGACGAGGTGATTTCGGGGTTCCGCGCGGCGATCGGCGGCGCACAGCAGGTCGCCGAGATCCGGCCGGATCTGACGTGCCTCGGCAAGATCATCGGTGGAGGCCTGCCGGTAGGCGCGTACGGCGGCCGGGCGGACATCATGGACCTCGTGGCGCCGGCCGGCCCCGTGTATCAGGCGGGCACGCTCTCGGGCAACCCGCTCGCGATGACGGCCGGCCTCTGGTCGCTCAACGAGCTTTCATCGAAGCTGTACCGGCACCTGACGAAGCTCGGGGCGATGCTGGCCGCGGGCCTGGCTGATGCCGCAGGAGACGCGGGCGTGCCGCTCCAGGTGAACGGCTTCGGGTCGATGCTGACGCCCTTCTTCACGAGCCAGGCGGTCGTCGATTTCGCGTCAGCACTGAAGGCCGACACCCGGGCCTACGGCCGATTCTTCCACGCAATGCTCGACCGCGGAATCTACCCGCCCCCGTCGCAGTTCGAAGCCTGGTTCCTCTCCGCCGCCCACACCGAGCGAGACATCGCGGCGACGATCAAAGCCGCGCGCGAGGGAATGCGGGCCGCGGCCGAAGCGTAGCCGCGGACACCGCGAGCCGCGACAGAAGGTTCACCCAATCTCAGGCGGCGTGTCCATCCGCACGCGAAGAATCGTGCCGGCCGGCAGGGTGACGTCCTTGCCTTCGGTGGCGACCATCGTGCCGCCGCCTCCGATCAGCACTCCGATGAGCGCGCCCTTCACGCCACCGATGATGCCGCCGATGATGGCGCCGACCGCGGAGCCTGCACCAATCCGGGCGGCCTCGCCCTTGATGCCGCGAGCTCTCGATCGCCTCGGTGACCGTGCCACGCATCGGGTAGTTGCGCCCGCGCACGGTAATCTGGTTGAACGCCACCGTGAGGCTGCCCTTGCGGTCGGTTCGCGACGCCCGATTCACCGACGTCACGAGGCCGCGCATCACCGAGCCCGGCGGGGATGATCACGCGATCGCCCTGATACAAGTCGACGACGGTCGTCGCTTCGAACCGATCCTCGACCTGGGCGTTGTCAGACGTCAGCTCCGTCTGAATGCGGACGTCGATTTCCTGGCCGACGGGGATGGCGCTCTGACTCTGTCGCGTGGTGCGTCGAGCGGGGACGCTCGTCGTAGACGGCGTCAGATGAGGTCCCGGCGCCGGCGCCGGCGGACGTGCCGGTGCCTCGAACGCCCGACCCGCGAGACTCCCCGCGAGCACGCGCCCGGAGATGCTGCAAGTGATCGCGAACCTCGGTGTACTCGCTGCCGGCTTACGTTGCTCTCCTTGCGAAGCTTGACCTTGAGATAGATGACGTCCTCTCGCAGCGTATCGAGCTCGTCCTGGAGCCGGCCCGCCTGGAGCGCATCGGTTGTCCTCAACCGAGACAGATCGGTACCTGCCTGGTACACCTCGTCCTGCAGCCGTTGGATGTCAGCACTCGAGACAGTCGGCTCTGGGCCGCGACAGGCGCCGTGGCGCCGAGCAGCAAAACAAACGTCATTCCGGCGATCATTGCGCCGATAGTTCTATGTACGGTCATCGAATCCTCACCTGGTCTCATGAAAACCGCTACTCAATAGACGAGCGTGCCACCCGTCCAGCCGGCGCAAATACGGCTTTCGTGGCACATTTCGAGACCCATCCGAAATCGTGTGCAAAAAAAGCGCCGGAGCGGCGGGCCATGTTTCCAAGCCCGACCGGGCGCGTGCAGAACCTTGCTATGATCGAGAGATTATCGACATGACCGTCCTCAAACTTCATAGAACGATCGGGGTACGCGTCGGGGCCCTGCAGGTGGGCGGCGGCGCTCCGATCGTCGTCCAGTCGATGACGATGACCGACACCGCCGATGCGGAGGGAACGGCTCGGCAATGCATCGAGCTGGCGGAGGCTGGCTCGGAGATGGTGCGGGTGACCGTCAACCTGCCGGAAGCCGCGGCGGCCGTCCCTGAAATCAAGCGGCGCATGCTCGACGCCGGCGTGACCGCTCCGCTCATCGGCGATTTCCACTACAACGGCCACCTGCTCCTGACCCGCTATCCCGACTGCGCCCGGGCCCTCGACAAGTACCGGATCAATCCCGGCAACGTCGGGACCGGCCGGCGCCGCGACGAGCAGTTCGCCACCATCTGCAACGTCGCGCGCGACAACGGCAAGCCCGTGCGCATCGGCGTCAATGGCGGCTCGCTCAACCAGGAGCTCGTCCTCGCGAAGATGCAGGAGAACACCGACCGCGATCTCGGCCGGTCCTCCGAGGAGGTCATCAACGAGTGCATGGTGCTGTCGGCGGTGCAGTCAACGGAGCTGGCAATCGAATCCGGCCTGCGGAAGGATCAGATCATCATCTCGTGCAAGACGTCGCGCCCGCGCGACCTGATCGCCGTCTACCGCGACCTCGCGCGGCGGACGGATCAGCCGCTGCACCTCGGGCTCACCGAGGCGGGCATGGGGATCAAAGGGCTCATCTGGTCGGCGTCGGCGATGGGCGTGCTGCTGAACGAAGGGATCGGCGACACGATCCGCGTCTCGCTCACGCCGCGGCCGGGTGGCGACCGCCGGGACGAGGTCTACGCCGCGTGCGAGCTCCTGCAGTCGCTCGGGCTGCGCTCGTTTGCGCCGAGCGTGACGGCCTGCCCCGGCTGCGGCCGCACGACCAGCTCGACGTTCCAGGAGCTGGCCGAACGCACGCAGGACTACATCCGCGAGCGCATGCCTTACTGGAAGGCCGAGCACGAAGGCGTCGAAGCCATGACCCTCGCCGTCATGGGCTGCGTCGTCAACGGCCCCGGCGAATCCAAGGCGGCGAGCATCGGCATCAGCCTGCCGGGCACGGGAGAAGCGCCCAATTGTCCCGTCTACATCGACGGCCAGCACCACACGACGCTGCGCGGGACCTACGAGGAGCTGGCGGTCGCGTTTCGCGAACTGGTCGACAATTACGTCGAGACACGATATCCGCGCAAATAGGCGCGGGCTCGTGCCCCTCGTCACGTTCACCAGGTCGGCAAGGGACGCCAAGCTCGACGGGCACGAAGGGTGACAGGAGGGCGACTCATGCTCGACGATCTCCGCCAGGCAGTCCGCAGCATTCGCAAGCAGCCCGGGTTCGCCGCCGTCGCCGTCCTCACGCTCGCCTTCGGCATCGGCGTCAACACCAGCATCTTCTCCCTCGTCAGCGCTTTCTTCCTGCAGCCGCTGCCCGTGAAGGACTCGCACGAGCTCGTGATAGTCATGCAGAAGGGCGAGATCATCAATGTCCCGTACGGCCATTCCTTCCCGGATTACCTCGACTACCGGAAGTCCGTGACCGCGCTGACCAACCTCGTCGCGTTCATGCCGACGCCGGTCCACCTGAGCGCTCGGGGACAGACCCCGGAGCGCACCTGGGTGGAGGTGGTCTCGCCAAACTACTTCTCCCTCGGTGCCGTGACACCGGCGTTCGGAGAGCTGCTGAAGCCGGGCGAGGGCGAGTCGAAGGGCGCCGCGCCCACGGTTGTGCTCGCCTACCGCTACTGGCAGCGCCGGTTCGGCGGCAACCCGTCGATCGTCGGGCAACCGATCACGCTGAACGGTCAGTCGTTCACGGTCGTCGGCATCGCGCCGGAGTGGTTCACGGGCCTGTCGTGGGCGATGGCGGTGAGCGGGTGGGTACCGTCCGGCGCACTGGGCACGATGATGCACGACGGCGACGCCTTCCGCGACAACCGTGGCGCGCCGGCGTGGCGGCTGATGGGACGTCTCGCGCCGGGAAGGATTCTTGACGAGGCGCGCGCCGAGCTGGAGGTCGTGTCGAAGCGTCTCGCGAGCGCCTATCCGGCCGAGCACAAGGGCACGCGCGTGATGGTCATCCCCGAGAACCGGGCGCGACCCGACCCGAGCGTGTCGGAAGTCCTGCCCGCGTTCGCCGCGGTGTTCCTCGCGATGGTCGCGCTCGTGCTCTTCATCGCGTGCGCCAACGTGGCCAACCTGATGATTCCGCGCGCCCTCGCGCGGCAGCGCGACCTGGTGATCCGCTCGGCCCTCGGCGCGAGCCGCTTCCGGCTGATCCGCCTCCAGGTCGTCGAGGGCCTCGTCCTTGCCACAATCGCGGGCCTGGCCGGCCTGCTGCTCGCGCGGTGGGCGGGCCAGGCGCTGCAGGCCTTCACCCCCACCGGCGACATCCCGGTGAACCAGGACCAGCCATCCGACTGGCGTGTCTACGCGTTCACCCTCGTCGTCTCGGCGATTGCCGGTATCGCCACCGCGCTCTGGCCGGCGCGCCAGGCGTCGCGATTCAACCTCGTCGAGTCGCTGAAGGAGGGCGCACGCGACGGGGGCTCGGCGCGCCACGTGCTCCGCAACCTGCTCGTCATTTCTCAGGTCAGCCTCTCGCTCGTCGTGCTCGTCGGCGCCGGGCTGTTCGTCCACAGCCTGGGGCAGATGCAACAGCTCACGATGGGCTTCCGCTCCGAGGGCCTGCTCATGATGTCGGTGGACCTCGGACTGCAGCAGTACGCCGACGAGCGCGGTGAGCGCTTCGTAGACGACCTGCTCACCCGGGCGGAGTCGCTGCCGGGCGTCACGTCGGCCACGGTCTCCGTGCACGTGCCGTTCGGCTACGGCATCCAGGTGTCGGATGTCGCGATCGACGACACGATTCCGGGCACGAAGGACGATTCCCTCTCCATCGGCTTCAACGTCGTCGG
Source organism: uncultured Acidobacteriota bacterium (assembly GCA_963771395.1). Taxonomy (GTDB): domain Bacteria; phylum Acidobacteriota; class Vicinamibacteria; order Vicinamibacterales; family 2-12-FULL-66-21; genus DATBJJ01. The sequence goes on from CAVYTY010000025.1 coordinate 74,480, forward strand.
GCTGCGGTTTCTCGAGACGGCGGGCGCGCGGCTGCTCGGCGGCCGAGGCCTCGACAGGACCGATACCGGGCAGTCGCGGCGCGTGGCGGTCGTGAACGCGACGATGGCGAAGAAGCTGTGGCCCGGGAAGGACGCCGTCGGCCGGCGATTCCGCATGGGAGGACGCGAGGGCGACTGGGTGGAGGTCGTCGGGGTGGTGGAAGACGGCAAGGTACATGATGGTCGGCGAGGAACCGCGCCCGTTCTTCTTCCTGCCCCTGGCGCAGAAAGTACATGTCGCCACTCACGCTGATGGTGCGCACCGCGTCGGAGCCCACGACGCTGGCGGCGCCGCTCGAGCGGATCCTGCACGACATGGATCCCGACCTGCCGGTCTTCAACGTGAAGACGATGGCGGCGCACGTGCGCGAGAGCGCGCTCGGGCTGATGCCGCTGCGCATGGGAGCCGCGATGGCTGCCGGCCAGGGCCTCATCGGCCTGTTCCTCGCGGTGATGGGCCTCTACGCGGTCGTCTCATATGCGGTCAGCCGCCGCACGCGCGAGATCGGCGTGCGCATGGCGCTCGGCGCGGGTCACGGTGACGTCGTTCGCCTCGTCGTGCGTGAGGGGATGCGGCTGACGTTCATCGGGATCGGACTCGGCCTCGTCGCCTCCCTCGGTCTCGGACTGGTGATGTCGAAGGTGCTCTACGGCGTCGGCGCGATGGACGCCGGTGTGTACGTCGGCGTCACGGCGGTGCTGCTGGGCGTGTCGGCGGCCGCGTGCTACCTGCCCGCTCGCCGCGCGACGCGGGTTGATCCGCTGGTGGCGCTGCGGGCGGAGTAGGGGGGAAGAAGGGGGGCGGTGCCGGTCCCTGCCGCTCTTGCACCTTGAGTGCGTGGATGCGTCTGGCCCAGACGATCGACAGCGCCACGCCGCAGATGATGAGACCGATCGAGAGTCCCCACCAGAGTCCGATGACGCCTCGGCCCATCACGAAGCAGAGCGCGTACCCGCTCGGCAGACCGACGAACCAATGTCCGACGAGGTTCCACCGCATCGGCGTGCGCGTGTCGCCGAGGCCGCGCAAGATGCCGGTGGCCACGCCCTGAATGCCGTCGAACAACTGAAAGATTGCCGCCACGGCGAGCAGCGAGACACCCAGCTGCAGCACACCTTCATCACGGGTGAACGCGCCCATGAGCGCCCGCGGGATCAGGATGAACGCGAGGGCGGTACAGGCCATGAAGCCCGTGCCGATGAGGAGCGCGGTCCATCCGGCCCGCTCCGCGCCGGCAACATCGCGTCGGCCGACCGCGTGTCCGACGCGCACGGCCCCGGCCGACGACACGCCGAGCGGCACCATGAACGACAGCGCGGCGATGTTGATCGCAATCTGGTGCGCGGCGAGAGCGACAGGCGCCAACCGCCCGACCAGTACGGTGGACGCCGCAAAGACACCGACCTCGAGCGTGATCTGCGTCGCTGCCGGCACGCCCAGCCCAAGCAGTCGGCGGATCCACGCGGACTCGATTGCGCGAACTGATCTCGCAGGGTGCACCTGCAAGGCAGGCTAACGCGCGAATGTAGCCGCCGCGCCCAGTAGGAATAGTTGGCGCCAGGCTCATTCGCCGTCGTTGGAGCTAACCTGTTGACAGCGGCACCTAGCCAACGATAGAAAATGCACTCAAATTATCGATAGGCTGGGCCAGCTTAAAGCTACACTGTGCGGATTCGCTGTTGCGGCCAGAAAGAGACACTCGTGCCAGACTCGAGATAAGCGCCCCTGCTGCGGGGGCGTGGCTCTCCTCCGCCTTCTGATCCTGTTGATGCTGGCGGCGACGCTGTCCGGCGCCGGATGTAGTGACCAGTCGGCGCCACAGCCACAGCCCCTCTACCGGATCGGCCTTGGACCCTGGGTCGGCTTCGGCCCTTTCTATCTCGCGCGCGAGAAGGGTTTCTTCAAAGAGGCCGGCATCAATGCGGAACTGATTGTCCTGACTGGTCTTGCCGAACGGAACAGCGCCCTCAAGTCTGGCCGCATCGACGCGCTCGCGGCGCCGGTCGACTACTTCGTTTTGTCCGCCGGCAACCGACTCGAGGCCACAGTGGTTATGGCAGTAGACGAGTCGGTCGGCGGCGATGGCCTCGTCGCCCGCAAGGATATCAATGGCGTCGAGAACCTTCGAGAGGAAACGTGTGGCGTTCCAGCACGGACTACCGGGGCGAGTTCTTCCTGCGCGCCCTGCTCCAGAAGAACAACGTCGCGCTCACTGATCTTCAGGTCACGGATCTGCAGACGGCGGAAGCCGGCGCGGCGTTCATCGCCGGCAAGGTCGACGCGGCGGTCGTCTGGGAGCCGTGGCTCACGCGGGCGACGGAACAAGGCAAGGGGCGGGTCCTCGCATCGACGAGAGGATGACCCGGACCTGATAGTCGACTGCCTGGCCTTCAACAAGGACGTCGTCGCCCGCGCGCCCGGAGACGTACCGAAGATCGTCAACGTTGTCCTCCGGGCAATCGACTACTGGAAACAGAATCCCGACGAATCCAATCGCATCATGGCACCGCATTTTCAATTGGATGCCGCCAAGTATGCGGTCATCCTGAGCGGCGCCCGCTTCTCCGACCTCGCGCGCAACCGCGATTATTTCGTACGGGCGGGCGCGGGGCCGATCTTCGACGTCGCAAGCCGCGCCTCCGAGATTTGGCTGGGCGCAAAGATTATCCAAGTGCCGGTCGCGCCTCCCGCTATCATCACGACAAGGTTCATCGCCCAAGCGGGAAGCTAAGATGCCACGCGAGAGGGCTCGTGACATACCCCGCTTTCGCGTGTTCATCGCATGCGCAGGCGCGGCCGTTCCCCTCGGAGACGCGTTGCGCCGTCAGCTCGATCGGATGACCGACGAGGCAGGGCGCGAGCTGAAGAAGGGGAACCGGCACCTCAAGAAGAAGACAACAAAGTCCACCCCGTTCAGTGGTCGGTCGTCGCGTGGTGGGAAAAGGCGAAAAGCCTCGGCAACACAATTTTCGACAACCTCAGGAAACAGTGCACAGAGACCGACCTGGCCGTCACTTTGCTGACGGGAGACGATCTCGAGCTGACCAAAGGCACAAAGGTCCTTAAGCCTCGCGACAACTGCATTTTCGAGGCGGGCCTCTTCATGGGGGCGTTGGGCGTGGATGGCAAGCGCAGCGTCCTGGTATCGTCCGTTAACGAAGGAGCCCTGCAGGTTGATCTACGGGGCATAAAGTATCTCAGATTCCCAGACCGAACCGAAAACAACTCAAGGATCCGGCGTGGTGCGACAGCACGATGAAGAAGGTGGCCGACGACCTGGCCATCCATGCGCGTCGCGAGCTCAAAGGAGTACCCACCGATGCGTCCTTTACTTGCCAGTCCTCAGCGCCGAAGACCTCCTTGAACGTGAGAAGCCGACAAGGCTGGGCGGCGATCTCAAGGTCGGTGGGGCACACGCAGTGGTAATAAACACCACGCAGCCTGCCGAAGAAACCGACATGAGGATCGCAAGACAGGTCGTCGAGAACATGGACGACGGCGTCATCTACTTGTTACTTCTTCCGTGCGCATCCTCACAGGGCGCCGAGCGTGATCACGCTCCTGCAGTCACTCGTCCTTGCGCCGCTCACGACTGGAAAATCGCTCAGCGAACCAGATCGACGGAGTATTGTCCAGCGAAAGACCCGACGATGTGGTGGAGAGCCTGCCGAAAAGTTACAGGAGCATCTTTTCATCCATTTCTTACCCCCGGATCGCGCGCCGCTCCTGTTCTGCGTGCACAATGCGGGGGACGATCAAGATGCCACGTGCTACTTGCGGGACGGTGAAAAAGTTAGATTCTACCGCTGGTCGATGGGCCAGGGCGCATTCAACGTCGCCAGCGATCTGAGGCAACTGCAAAAAAGCGAAGGCGATGCGGCCGTGTTCTATCCTACGCTCCTGTACAACATGTGCACGGAGAACGAAGAGGAAACTGTGCTTCGAGATGCCCTGAAACGACAACTCGATTCAGCCTTTGGGCCACTCAATCGTGAGGTCATAAGAGGGTTGTGCTTTCTGAACGAGAAGAGTCTCAGCACCATTAGAGACCCCGCCCTGTGAGCCTCGCGTTCACACGAAGGTGCCCTCTCTCTCCAATTGAAATCGGTGCACACCCGTGGCTAGTTCAGAGACTCGGTCTGGGCTGCTGACGCGAGTAAGCGAGTGGAAGCACTGGGGGACGTCGGCGGCGCCCTTCCTCGTTCTTCTCGCCGGCTGGGTACACGGTCACTGCCACCGGCCTGGTCGACCCCGTGTTTCTGCCGGGACCCTCCTCTGTCGCCCAAGCTTTTGTCGAACTCCTCTCCCGCGAGTTCCTCGTCGGCCACCTGGTGTCGAGCCTGTCTCCGCGTCACCGCAGCATTCCTGCTGTCTGTGGCCGTCACATTTCCTCTCGGTGTGCTGGCGGGACAGAGACGTTGGGTCGCACTGCTCGTCGAGCCGGTGTGCGGCTTCACCCGCTATCTCCCAATCGCCGCGCTCGTGCCCTTGTGCATACTGTGGTTCGGCATCGATGACAGCCAGAAGATCGCCGTCATCGCGCTCGGCGTCGTCTTCCAACTGATCCTGCTCTTCGCGGCGAACACCGCGTCGGTGCCGCACGAGCTCCTGGAGGCCGGGCGCACGTTTGGTCTGAGAGCAGGACGAGATCCTGACGCGCATCGTTCTGCCGTGGTCAATGCCCGCGATGTGGGACGACATGCGGATCGCGGCGGGATGGGCGTGGTCGTACTTGGTGCTCGCCGAGCTGGTCGCCGGCAATACCGGCGTCGGATACTTCGTGGTCCAGTCGCAGCGCTTTCTCGAGACCGAGCGGGTGTTCGCGGGCATTCTGTTCATCGGCATCCTCGGATTGGTAACGGACTTCGGCTTCCGCGCTAGCGCACGGCGACTGTTCCAATGGCAGTAGCTCCGACCGAACTGTTGCTCGAGTTCGACGGCGCGGCCAAGACGTTTTTTCCCGCTGGCCACCGTCCCGTTCGAGCCATCGAGCACGTCTCGTTCGAGCTGCACGCCGGAACATTCGTGTGCGTGGTCGGACAGTCCGGCTGCGGCAAGTCCACAGTCCTGCGGCTGGCAGCCGGGTTGGAGACCGCGACGTCGGGCCGGGTCCTCTATCGAGGCACGCCGATGTCGGGACCCAGTCGCGAACGCGGCGTCGTGTTTCAGTCCTACAATGCGTTCCCGTGGCTGACGGTGCAGGAGAATATCGCGTTCGGTCTCGCCCATGAGGGGGACGGGACTCGGCGAACCAAGGTCGACCACTGGTTGGCGCTGACGGGGCTCGGCGACGTTCGCCGACAGTTTTCCGAAGGCCCTCTCCGGAGGCATGCGTCAACGCCTGGCCCTCGCGCGGACCCTGGTGGTCGAGCCGACACTGCTGCTGCTCGATGAGCCGTTCGGGGCCCTGGACGAGCCGGTCAGACGTAGCATGCAGTCCACGTTGCTGCAGATCGTGGGTCAGCTCGGCTGCAGCGTCATGTTCGTGACCCACGATATCCGCGAAGCGATTCTGCTCGGCGACCGCGTGCTGCTCATGAGCCACCGGCCCGGTCACATCCTGGACGCGTTCGACGTGGGAACGCCAAAACCGCGGGCGGCGGATTTCCAGCATTCGGACGCCTTCGCGGCCCTGTACAGGGCGGATCCTCGGCGGCTTTCCCGACACCTTGGCACCCGGAACGACCAACGCACCCCGCAACGCGTGACGCATTTCTCATAGGTCCGCTCCGTGTCCACTTGAATTCTGGAGCACACACGATGAATCTCAGCAACGATCAGCTTCCCTGGCGCGATCATGGAGTCCTGACCTCCGGCAACATCCAGAGTTGGTTTGCGGCGCGTCTTCCGACCGACTTTGGCCGCTATCTGCCAGCATACATCTCCATCTACGCGGATGTCGACGTCGATGCGCGAGCGATCGATGCGTTCCTGCGTAAGATGACCGCCTACCTCGAGGAAGAGATTGGGCGGCGGCTCACACGGAAGGCTCGCTTCGTCGACCTCGGTCTGTTCACCGACGCAGAGCTGACGCGTATCCTCACGGGAAGCACGGCCTGCCAACCGTGGTTGCTCTACTACTCGCGCGACGGCGGCGTCGGTCCCATCGACTTCTCGGCGACGCCCGAGCGGGTCGAGCGTCGGGTACAAGCCCTGTTCATCGATGACGAACCACGGGCTCGCCTGGCAGCGTGAAGGAGATCGGTACACGACATGGCTCGTCACGTCGCGGAAGCCCGGCGAGACGTGGGATTGGGATTCCGACATCGGGCACGAGTCTGCTCACGCGGCCTTCGCGCCGGTCCCGTTGTTCACGCAGCTCGTGGAAAGCGACTCGGTGCCGATGGCCCAACTCACGGCGGGCCCCAAGACTCTGACCGGGGGACAGCTTGGACGTATCGGATACCCGTTCTCAGAGTTGGCAGTTGTTTCGGTCCGCGGCGAGCCGCGACAGACGGACACGCACCTACCGGTGCTTGAAACACCCGCCATGTTGATGGGGCTGCTGGAGGTTGCGATCGGACTGGTGCCGCACGCTGGCTTCGAACGCGCGCTGCACGCGGCGGAGCGTGTCTCCGGTGTCATCGACGTGAACGATGGACTGGAGATCTTCGAGAATCGCAGCCCCCATCCTGCGCCTGATGCCAGGCCTGGCGCGTTGCGCCGCGTCGCCGGTTCCCCCAACGGCGGAGTGGTATCGGACGCTCGGAGCCGAGCAGGCGATGACCCCGGACGGGGCGCGAGGTTGACGGTTGGCCTACATCGACACCGGCGGCCGCACCGCTGGATAAGTGGAGCCGGCCGTCGGCCCGAGACGGGCGCTGTCGCGCTTCAGCGCCGCTATGCGCTTGGTCCAGACTGTGAGCAGGGCGATGCCGCAGATCGATCAGCCCCGTGGACAGTCCCCACCACAGACCGACCACGCCGCGGTCGAGGACGAAGCACAGCACGTAGCCGAACGGCAGGCCGATGAGCCAGTGGCCCAGCAGATTCCACAGCATCGGGGTCCGTGTCTGCCCGAGCCCGCGCAGCACGCCCGTCGCCACGCACTGCAGTCCATCGAACAATTGAAAGACCGCCGCGACAAAGAGGAGCGCGGTGCCAACACACAGCACGCCTTCGTCGACGCTGAACGCGCCGACCAGGGCGCGCGGCGCGAGCACGAAAGCCGCCGCGGCCACGGACATGAAGGCGGACCCGATGAGCAGGGCGGTCCAGCCAGCGCGCTCCGCGCCGGCCGTGTCGCGGCGTCCCACCGCGTGACCGACACGCACCGCGCCGGCGGACGACACGCCCAGCGGAACCATGAACGTGACTGACGCGATGTTGAGCGCGATCTGGTGTGAGGCCAACGCGACCGGCGCGAGCCGGCCGGTCAGCACGGACGCGGCCGCGAACACGCCGACCTCGAGTGAGAGTTGAGCCGCCGCCGGAAATCCAAGCGCGATCAGCCGCCGGAACGACGCCATCTCGATCCGCAGCGAGGTTTCGAACAAGCCTGGCCTCGACCCCGCTCTCGCATCAGGATCACCTCGAGCAAGTACCGCCGCCATCGCCACACGTGATACCACCGTGGCCCATGCCGAGCCCCGCACGCCCAACGCAGGCGCGCCGAGGTTGCCGTACACCAGGATCCAATTCAGGACGAGATTGGCGATGTTCGATCGATGAGCGCGACCATGATCGGCCGGACCACGCCCATGCCCTGCAAATAGCGCCGAAACGTCGCGTAGAGCAGCAGCGGGACGACACTCCAAGTGAGGACGTTCAAGTACGGCTGCGTCAGGGCGACCACCGTCGGATCCACGCCCCATCCGCCAAGCCGGTCGGTCAGCGCGAACATTACTAACGTGACAGGGATCGCGACGACCAGGCTCAGAACGCTGCCGTGCACCAGCCACCGGTGACACTCCTCGAGCTGGCCGGCGCCGAATGCCTGTGACACCAGGGTATCGAGGCCGAGCATCAGCCCCATCGCGAACACCACGACGCCAATGAAGAACGAACCATGCCAAGGCCGACAGCGCCAATGGCTCAGGACTCAGCCGGCCGACCATCAGCGTATCGACCAGCCCCATCGCCATCCAGCCGAGCTCGGCCATGACGACCGGCGCGGCGAGAGTGAGCATCGGCCGGAATTCCTGATTGAGATCGCGAAGGGAAGGCAGCGTGCAATGCAATTGGCTGTCAGCTGCCGAAGATCTCGTTCTTGACTTCGTCTTTCCAGGTCACCTTGAATCTTGTGTCAATCGCTTCGCCGAGACGATTTTGTACAATTGTTTTTTTAGCCTTCCAACAACGCCGCCTCGATTCGGGTTTCACGCACACGATGCGCGACTTTCATCGTCCACAACGTTTCTTCCGTAGTGCTTCGCCTTCGCTCTTGACTGCTCCCTGGACAGCTCGAGATAGACAAATTCCTTTGGAGTGTGAAACCACTTCAGGTAGCCTTGGGGGTCGTTGAGATGAGTGTGGATACAGATGTCCTCAGTCGCGTGCTCGTTATAGAACGTAACCGAGAGGTGTTGCTTCATCTTCGCCAGATTGTCCAGAACAACGGACTTGTTGGCGTCGACCGCACCGGGTTCCTACCGCTTCTGGGTGCCTGTCGTCCTCATCGGACAGCACGTTGGCGGGTGGCGATCGCCCACAACGTTTCGGCGACTGCGGCGTAACTCGTAGGGGCCTTGTCCGACGGGTCGAATAGATAGTAGTCCCTTATTTAACACCGCAGTACAGATTGGAAAGAACGGTCTACGCGAAATACCGTAGTCGTTCCCCGGCAACTGCCGCGCGAACCAGAACGCGGTTTCCGCTTGTCAGCTTCCGACCCTCCAGAGAGACAAGGTCGTTTAGGTCGAGTCACGGGAACTCTGATAGACCGTGGCGAATTGAGCTCTTGGACCTGGAGCGTGATCTTCTCGGCAGCTGTGGCTACCGCTGCAGCACATAGGATAGGGTTTGCAATGTCTGTGGGTTCTTCTATCGACAGAGACGTGCGGCCGGCCACATCGGAGAAGCTGGCTGGCAGCGACGAAAGGTAAAAGCAACGTTCTGGCTGATCGAAGGCGCCAATAAAGAGACCAAGCTCGAACACGCAGTTCGGACGAGGAGCCTGAGCCGGTTTCATTTCACCGGAGTTTGTGTCCTTCGACAGGACCGTGTCCTCTTTTGTCAAGAACACGGCCGCATAGCGGCATTCTCTGGCATGTCTGAGTAGATCGTCCAGCGTCGACCTCGTGCCAAGGAATGCCTCCGGGTGTGTCCATACTATTGGCTCGACGAAGCCCTCGACTTTACTCGCAAGGGCTCTCGCCAATTCGAATGACTCGTTTACTACAGCCTATGAACAGCTTGGGTTTGACACCCATGCGAGTTCCTCTGTAAGCATCAAGCGCACCTCAATCGGAGCGAATAGGCCTGGGACTCCCACCGTCGGCAGTCAGGCGACATCTTACTCTTGAACGGTTGGATGCGACAGAGGTTTGAGAGAATATCGATGGTAGCGCTAAAGCTATAGTTTGTCTCCTACGGCACGCAGAATCGACCTCGCGGAGGGACACGCGCGTTGACGATTCGCGCTCCCAATGATCTGCGCAACTGCATTGGGAACGCCACGGCACAGGCCTCCACCAAAGCCATCGCGGTGCTGGGAAACTGCTCACGTCCGAGCGGAGGAGCAACATCAGCGCAACGAAGAGGCTGCGCCAGCGAAGGCTTCTTTACTGTTTGCCTGTGATTGAGTATTCTCTGCCCCATGATCAGCATGCTTCCGCTCCGTCACATCGTCGCGGTCGTGATGTTCGTCCTGCTGGCGGCCGTATCAGTCCATCTCCCGCGCACAGGCACCGGCCGGCGCCGAACCCGTGAAGGTGACATTCCTGACAGTCGGACGCGACGGGCGCCCGATCCTCGATCTCAAACCGGAGGAAGTTCAGCTCCGCGTCGACGGCCGTCAGCGGACCATTACGTCTCTCGATCGGATTGACGCGGAGACCGCCGCTTCGGGCGATGCCGCGAAGTCATCCGGGCCTCCGCTGCCGGCGCCGTTCGGCACCAACGCTGGCGCGGACGGCGGCGGCCGCACGACGTTCCTCGTGATCGACGATGGGTCGTTCCGGCCGGGGAACGAGCGGTTGATGAAGCAGGCGATCGACCAGTACCTGAACGCCATCCCGCCGACCGATCGCGTCGCCATCCTCACCATGCCGCTTTCCACGGTCCGCACCGATCCGACGACGCCCGCCGCTGTCCGTCAAGCGCTCGCGAAAGTCGCCGGCAGCGGAGCTTCGATCCCCACCGATAATGCGGGAAGGCAGCGTTATGAGGGCGACGCCGCGTGCCGCACTCGCGAAACGCTCGAAGCGCTGAGGACCCTGCTCTCGAGCCTTGCCGGCGCGGGTACTTCTCCCACGATGATCTTCTTTTCGGCCGGCCTCTCGGCCGCGACGCGAACGACGGGAACGCTGGGCACTTCCAACTGCGATCTGTCGACCGACGCGTTTCAGAACGTCGGGACCGCAGCCGCCGAGGCGCGCGCGCACGTGTACGTGGTCCAGGCGGACCTCACCCCGGCGCAGAGGAGCGATGGCCTCGAGAATCTCGCGGGCGTCACTGGAGCACAGGTGATGGTGCTCGCGGCCGCGGGCGAGAACGCGCTGACCCGCATCGCGCTCGAGACCTCCGCCTCCTACCTGGCGTCGTTCGAGCCGGAGCCCGCGGAACGCAACGGCAAGCCGCATCGCCTCGAGGTCCGCGTCACGCGACCGGACGTGACGGTGCGCGCCGGAACACAGGTCGCGATCGCCAGGGCGGACGTCAGGACCGCGCGCAAGGGCACGGTGAGCCCGCGCGACATGCTGCGGGAGGCGACGATATACCGGGACCTGCCGCTTCGTGTGGCGACGTTCGCCTCGCGCGAGGCCTCCGACAAGCTGAAGCTCGTCGCGCTTGGAGAGCTCGTCGACACCTCCGCCAAGCTCACCGCCGCCGTCATCGGCGTATACGATGCGAAGGGCAAGCTGACGGCGCAGTCCACGGCTTCGCCGGAAGCCCTCGCGACGATGCCGCTGATGTTTGCAGCCGTGGTGCCGCCCGGATCGTACCGGATCCGTCTGGCGGCGACCGACGCCTCAGGTCGAAGCGGGACCGCCGACTACGATACGATGGCGGATCTCGCCTCCGCGGGCGGGCTGAAGCTGAGCGCGCTGCTGCTGGGCGCGGATGCCGGCGGCTTCAAGCCGCTGCTCCAGTTCACGAACGAGCCGTCGGCGATCGCGACATTCGAGGTCTATGGCAAGCCACCGTCCCAGCTTCCGCTCAAGCTGGAGCTGGCGGCCACGGCCGACGGCCCGGCGCTGCTGCAGGCGGCGCCCTCGGGTTCGGGCACCAAGGATCCCGACCGCTTCGTCGTGAGCGGCGTGTTCCCGCTCGCCTCGCTGGCGCCAGGCGACTACGTCGTGCGAGCGATCGTGGGAACGACGGAATCCGGCGGCGAGGGCCGCGTCACGCGCACGCTGCGAAAAACCAGGTAGGGCGTTGGGGACGAACCGCCTTACCGCCGACCGAACCGCTTCGCGTGCATCTCGACGAGGCGGCGCAGCTCTTTGAGCGGTTCGCTGCTGTCGTCCACCTGCAGGCGCAGAACCACGTCGTTGTGAAGCCACACGCCGCCGTTCTTCTTGACGATGAGCATCGCCGCCGATTGCATGCCCCGTGTGTCGCCACCCGCGGCCTGCCCGGCGTCGAGCGCGGCCATGAGCCGAAACGAGAGAGGGCCTGCCGTCTTTTCGAACGCGTCGACCATGCCGCCGACTACGGCCTCGCCCGCCAGGATGTTGCCTTGCGCGGTGCAGAACTTCCCGCTTTTGTTCCCCGCCCACGGCGTCGCCTTCGGGCCCGTGAACGCGGCGTAGCCTCCTTTGGCGTCCATGACGGCGAACTGGCGGCCGGCCTTCGGCCAGGGATTCGTGCCGAGCCCCAGGTCCGGATCGTTGTCCCAGATGGTCTTGACGATGGCGTCGGGCGCGAGCCCCTTCTTCAGAAGCTGCAGCGCCTGCGGGCCGTAGCTGACGTCGACAATGGCCTGCGTCGCGACCATGCCGACCTCGGCCTCTCCCCAGAGGACACCGTTGCCTACCGAGAACACGCGCGACTGCACGGCGCCACCGACCTCGCCGGTGTCGGGGTCGTAGCCGAGGATCGAAAAGGTGGCGACCGGATCCGGCGGGCGCTCCTGCTCGTGCGCAAACGGCGTGGTGATCAGCACGCTCCCGACGAGCTGCGAGCAGGACGAAGAAGCCACGACGCATCGACACGATGTTCTCCTGGTGAACCCTTGAACCCTCTGAACCTCTTGAACCTCTTGAACCTCTTGAACCTCTTGAAGCTATCTCCAAGGGACAAGTTTTTCAATCCACTGGATGCGCATCAGGTCGTTGTAGATGACCGTCACCATCAGCATCATGAGGAGCACGAACCCGACAAACAGCATCTTCTCTTTGACCTTCATGCTGAAGTCGCGGCGCGAGACGCCCTCGAGCGCAAGAATCGCGATGTGCCCGCCGTCGAGCACCGGAATCGGCATGAGGTTGAGGAGCCCGAGGTTCAGGCTGATCATCGCCATCAGGGTAAAGAGTGGAATCCAGCTTTCCTGTTCGGCGGCGGTCCCTGACAGGTCGGCGATCGCGACAGGACCCATCAGTTGCTTGACCGACGTCTGACGCGTGAAGAGCCCGCCCAGCGTTTCAAAAATCAGCGTGGTCCATTCCCAGTTCTGTTGCAGGCTGAGCTTGACCGCGTCGATAGGGCCCGGTTCGACGGTCTTGAGCTCGACGGCCGTGATTGTCGCGCCGATGCGGACCTGCCCGTCGATGACGCGCGGGACAACGGTCAGGCCGAGACGCGCGTCTCCCCGCTGCACGTCGAGCGCGAGGGGTTTTCCTTCGTGCGCCTGAATCAACTCGATCAGCCGTTCGCGCGTCACGCCGGACTCGCCTCCGGCCGCGAGCACGGCATCGCCGGCGCGCAGCCCGCCCTCGTGGCCCGGCTGCCCTGTCCGGACTTCGGCAATCTGCGGGTGCGTCACCCGCAGGACGCCGATGGCCCCGGTGTCGAAACGGTCCATCGAGGCGGGCACCACCTGACGCTCGGTGCGCTTCCCGTCGCGCTCGATCACGAGCCGGACGGGACGCTTGGCGCGCGTGGCGATGGCGATGTCGAACTGCCGCCACGTCGGCACGTCCTTGTCATCGACGCTGATGATGTGGTCGCCCACCTGTATGCCGGCGGCCTCGGCGACCGAGTTGGGCGTGAAGCCCCCGACCACGACGGGATTGTCTTCGGAGGCGGGAAGCCTCGCGCCCTGAAGCAGGACGAGCGCCATGACGATGACCGCGAGCGAGAGGTTCATCACCGGGCCCATCACCAGCACCTGGAACCGTTGCCACTTCGACTTGGAGAGGAACTCGTCGGATGACCCGGTTCGCGCGTCTTCAGGGGTCTCGCCGGCCATCTTGACGTAACCGCCGAGCGGTATCGCGCTGACGCAGGTACTCGGTGTCGCCTCGTCGGAACGACAGCAGCTTCGGGCCGAAGCCCAGCGAGAACGTGATGACACGAACGCCTATGCGCCGCGCCATGATGAAATGGCCGAACTCGTGGACGAAGATCAGAACGCCGAGTACGAACAGGAAAGCCAGAATGCTGGTCACTGATCGATCTTACCTTACCGGACGGGCCGATCGGGCCGCGACCGTCGACCGACGCGCAGGTCGCCCACAACTCGTCGAAGGGCGAACTCTCGCGCCCACTGATCGACGGCGCGCACATCATCCAGCCCGGAAATCGTCGCCGGACCGTTCCGTTCGTAGGCATCCAGCGATTCCATGATCACCTCTGGAATCGACGTGAAACCCAGGCGGGACGCGAGAAACTCTGCCACCGCGATCTCGTTGGCGGCGTTCAATACGATCGGCAGCCCGACGTCCCCGGCGAGAGCCCGAAACGCCAGGGCAAGGCAGGGAAAGCGCGTGGTATCCGGAGGCTCGAACTCGAGGCGGCGCGTGCACGTCAGGTCGAGCGGATCGACCGGGGCACGCCACCGATCCGGATACGAAAACGCGTACTGAATGGGCAGGCGCATGTCGGTCACGCCGAGCTGCGCGATGATCGAACCGTCGACGAGCTCGACCATCGAATGGACGATCGACTGGGGATGTATCACGACGTCGATCTGACGGGGCCCGACGCCGAACAGCCAGCGCGCCTCGATGACCTCGAGACCCTTGTTCATCAACGTGGCCGAGTCGATGGTGATCTTCGGCCCCATCCTCCACGTCGGGTGCCGGAGCGCATCCTCCGGCGAGACGTGCTGCAGACTGGCGGCAGAAAGCTCGCGGAACGGACCTCCCGAGGCCGTCAGGATGAGGCGGCGGATGTCGCGAGCCTCCCGGCCGTGCATGCACTGGTGAATGGCGTTGTGCTCGCTGTCGACCGGCAGCACGGCGACGCCTCGCCGGCGGGCGCGATCCATGACGATCGACCCAGCCATCACGAGAATCTCCTTGTTCGCGAGCGCGATGGTCTTGCCGCAATCGATGGCGGCCAGGACGGCGTCGAGCGCGGCTGTCCCGGAGGAGGCAAAGAGCACCACATCCGCAGCCGGGTGCGTCGCGACGGCAATCAACCCCTCCGCCCCGCACGCCGTCGTCGCGGGCAGCGGAGCGGCCAGGCTCCCGAGGCCGGTCTGGAGCTCGGCGATCCCGGCCGACGTGGCCATGGCGACCGTATCGGGCGCGTACTTCGCGACCTGCTCGACGAACCGCGGCACGTTTTCTCCCGCCGAGAGCGCCACGACCTGCAGCCGATCGGGATGAGTGTCGACGACGGCGAGCGCGCTCTGGCCGATGGAGCCGGTCGATCCGAGTATGGCCACCCGCTTCATGGCGCCTGCAGATACATGGTGAAGACGTAGAAGACGGGTCCGGCAAACAGCCAGCTGTCGATGCGGTCCAGCATGCCGCCGTGCCCCGGAATCAAAGTCGAGGAGTCCTTCACGCCGGCACTGCGTTTCAAGAGCGACTCGAAAAGATCCCCGGCCATCCCGAGCGCCACCACCGCGACCGACGTTGGCACCAGCAGCCAGACGTTGACGCCCTTGAACACCCAGAGTCCGCCAAGTGTCATCGCGGCCGTGCCGACGACCAGCCCGCCGACGGCGCCTTCGACGGTCTTGCTCGGGCTGATCGCCGGGGCGAGCGTGCGCCGGCCGAGCCTGCGTCCCGTGTAGTACTGCGCCGAGTCGCTCGCGATGATCGTCACAATCAGCAGAAGCAGCGCGTCGCGCCCGCCGATCAACCGGATGGCGGCCAGCGTCCCGAGCGGGATGCCGATGTACACCACAGGGAAGAGCGAGGCGGAAGCGTCGCGCAGGACCTCCGGCCCCGGTTGTCCTCGTGCGATGGCGAGCACGCCGATCGAGATCAGCGCCGCGAGACACACCGGCTCGAGCGGAAGATCGCCACCGCCCACGGCCACGCATGCCGCCGCCACGGCCGCGCCACTCGCAACGATGGGAATGCGGGCACCGACCGCGGCCGCGAGGTCGGCGTACTCGGCAAACGCCGCCGCTGAGGCGAGCACCGCGAGCAGCAGGGTCGCGTTCGGCGGCAGAAAACAGACGACGGCGAGAAGGAGCGTCGCCAGAACGACGCCGCTCAGCACGCGTACCATCAGCGGCCGGCAACCACTGGCTTGTTGATCCCGCCGTAGCGTCGGTCACGTTTCTGATACGCCAGCACGGCCTCCAGCAGATTGCGCTTCCGGAAATCGGGCCAGAGCGTGTCGGTGACCCAGATCTCGGCGTAGGCGATCTGCCACAGCAGGAAATTGCTGACGCGCATCTCCCCGCTCGTGCGTATCAGCAGATCGGGATCGGGCTGGCCCGCGGTGTAGAGAAACCCCGCAAACCGCTGCTCGTCGAGCTCCTCGGGCCGAATCTGTGCCGCCAGCAGTCGCCTGGCAGCCTCGACGATCTCGGCGCGCCCGCCGTAGTTGAGCGCGATGTTGAAGAGCATGCCGGCGTTGCCGGCCGTCTTGGCTTCAGCCGCCTGCAACTCGTCGCGGATGTCCCGGCCGAGCTCCTCTTCGCGACCGATGACGTGAAAGCGAATGTTGTTGCGGAGCAGCGTGCTGAGCTCGAGACGCAGGTAGCGCTTGAGGAGTGACATGAGCGTCGACACCTCGGCGGCCGGACGCTTCCAGTTCTCGACCGAGAACGCGTAGAGCGTGAGCACCTGGATTCCGAGGCGGGCGGACCCTTCGACGACATCGCGGACCGAGTCGATTCCCGCTCGATGGCCCTCGACGCGCGGCAGATGACGCTGCGCGGCCCAGCGCCCGTTGCCGTCCATGATCACGGCGACGTGGCGGGGCAGTCTGTCGAAGTCCACCTGACGGGCGAGCGCCTCTTCAGGGGAGCCGGACGTCAGGACGGAAAGGAGGTCATCGAGCGCCATCGTGTCAGCAGGACAAATAAACCCCGATGATACAAAGTCTTACGGGGGCATTCAAGGCACGCCGATTTTCGCTTTGCATTATAAAGGAAAATGGCGCCGCGCGGCTACGCGAGCATTCATGGATAGTCGACGCGCACGAGAACGAGGCCTGCCGGCGGCGCGGCGCGGCCAGAGAGCGTACGATCGCGCCCCTCGAGGATCGCGGCGACCTGGCTCGCCGGCCAGCGCCCGAGGCCGACGTCCACCAGCGTGCCGGCGATCGTGCGAACCATGTGCCGGAGGAACCCGTCGCCCGTCACGCGGATGACGAGCGTGCTCGAACCGCGATTCCCTGACGGGGTCGACGAATTGTGGTCGGAGATCAGGGATCGGGGATCAGAAGAGCGCCCGAGCCCTCGCTCGAAGGGTTTTCCTGATCCCTGATCCCAGATCCCTGAATCGAGCGCATGTTCAACCTGAATCGCCAGAATCGTCCGCTCCGAGGTGCGCACGTCTCCGCCCATCGACTGAAACGCCGCGAAGTCATGGCGGCCGAGAAGCGCCTGCGCCCCACGACGCATCGCCTCGACGTTGAGCGCCCCCGGGACGTGCCAGACATAGCGATGCTGGAATGCGGAGACAAACGGGGTGTTCGCGATCCGGTACTCGTAGGTCTTCGAGACCGCATCGAAGCGAGCGTGAAACTCGGGAAGCGCGTCTTCGACGGCGACGACGCGGACATCGACGGGCAGCACGGCGTTCAGTCCGCGCTGCAGCGTCGACACGTCATGGGCCGTGCGCGTCCGCACGCTTGCGACCTGCCCGAGCGCGTGCACCCCCGCGTCGGTCCGGCCCGCACCGTGCACCGTCAGCGGACCGCCCTCGAAGGGCGCCAGCGCCTCCTCGAGCAGCCCCTGAATCGACACGCCTTCGGCCTGACGCTGCCAGCCAACGTAGTTCGTCCCGTCGGTACTCGACGGTCAGCTTGAGGGTGCGGTGGTGCACGGGGTCATCCACGAGGATCGCGACGCGCACGAAGGAATCTGGTCTTCAGGACGCCCGCGATCCGGGCTTGACGATGGCAATCCCCTTGGCACAGAGCGGGCACGCCTCGGCCGCATATGCCGGCACGTCGAGATGTATCAGCGACTGCGTCGGCAGAGTGAGATGCCCGGGCCCGGAGCCCGATCCACGATCGCCGCGACTCCGGTCACCTGGGCGCCGAACGCCTCAGCGACGGCGGCCGTCTCGCGCGTCGACCCGCCGGTCGTGATCACGTCTTCGACCACGAGCACACGGTCCGAGGCGTCGAGCGTGAATCCACGCCGGAGCACCAGCGTCCCCTCCTGCCGCTCCGCGAAGACCGCCCGCACCCCGAGCGCCCGTCCCACTTCCTGGCCGATGACGATACCGCCGATCGCCGGCGAGAGGACCACCGTCGGCTGCAGATGCCGCGTGCGATCGGCCAGGGCAAGACCGAGCGCTTCGGCGAACTCCGGAAACTGGAGCACCAGCGCGCTCTGAAGATAGCGATCGCTGTGCAGACCTGACGATAACCGGAAGTGCCCCTCGAGCAGCGCACCGGACTTCCCGAACAGATCGAGCAAGGTATCCTGGTCCATTCAGCTGGTCGCTTTCCCGCGGCTCCGGAGGTTGTCGTCGAAAAGCTTGAGGATGCGCCTGTACTCGTCAGCCCAGCTCGTCTCTTCGATGAAACCGTGGTTTTCCACCGGGTACACGGCGAGCTCCCAGTTTCCTTCCGCAGTTCGATGAGGCGCTGGGTGAGGCGCACCGAATCCTGGAAGTGGACGTTGGTGTCGACCATGCCGTGGCAGATGAGGAGCGAGCCCTTCAACCCTTCGGCGAAGTAGATCGGCGAGCTCTTTCGATACGCCTCGGCGTCCTTCTGAGGATTGTTGAGGATGTTCGACGTGTAGCCGTGGTTGTAGTGGGCCCAGTCGGTGACGGGCCTCAGCGCGGCGCCGGCGGCGAACACATCCGGTGTCGTGAACATCGCCATGAGGGTGATGAACCCGCCGTAGCTCCCGCCGTAGACCCCGATGCGCCTCGGATCCACCTTTTCGACGGCTGACAGGTACTTCGCGCCGTCGACGACATCCTCGAGATCCTTCCCGCCCATGTGCCGGTAGATCGCCGTGCGCCAGTCGCGGCCGTAGCCGGAACTTGCCCGATAGTCGACGTCCAGCACGACGTAGCCGCGGGAGGCGAGCAGGTTGTGGAACATGAACTCGCGGGAGTAGGCGGACCAGTATTTGTGCGCGTTCTGCAGGTAACCGGCACCGTGCACGAACACGACGCCCGGACGTGTCGGGTCGCGGCGCGCGCCGATCATTTCGGGGGTGAAGAGCCGCGCGGGAATGTCGACGCCGTCGCGCGCCTTGAACGTGAACACCTTCGGGTCGATCCACTTGAACGATCGCCAGCCCTCGGTCGGCGTCGTCGTGATCTGAGTGGCGGACGCCCCCGCCGCGTTCGGCATCAGGTACACCTCCGGCGGCTTGTTGCTGTAGGAGAAGACGAGCCCCAGCGTCGACTCGTCCGGCGACACCTCTGCCTGATTCGAGCCGGCCATGGAGGTGATCTTCGTGCGCGGGCCGCCATCGATCGGAAGCGTGTAGACGTGCCGTTCGCCGGGATGTTCTTCGCTCGTCGTCACGTAGAATTTCTTCCCGTCGCGCGCAAGCTCCGCCGAGGCGACCTCCCATCTGCCCGACGTGAGCTGCACGGGCTTGGCTGCTTCAGCGCCTTCGGGACCGACGCGTCGAGCGTGTAGAGGTGCATCCAGCCGTCGCGCTCGGAGAGGAACCAGATCCGCTTGTTGTCGGGCAGGAACTCGACGGCCGCTCCGCCGAACCCGCCTCCACCCCCGCCTTCCCGCACCCACGCGTCGTCGTGCAGCAGATCGATGACGCGGGTCTTGCCGGACTCGGGGTCGAGCGCCACGTGCCAGCGATTCTTGTTGTCCGCCGATCGGGCCGACGCGATCGCGTACTTGCCGTCGTCGGATACGGCCGGCATCGACCAACGGATGTCCGGTTCGGTTCGGCGGGCTGAACGGACTTCAGGTGCGCGGATTCTGAGGCGGCGGTTGCTCGGGATTTTTTTCGGCGGCGTTCGCGGGCGCAGGCGGCGCGAAGCTCGCGTCCGCCCACGCGGTCTTGCCCGTCTTGAGGTTCAGCACGCCGAGCAGCCGCCGATCCTGCGTGTCACCGACGTTGGACCGCCCGGGAATGTCTTCGGTGTATCCGGTTGCGGTGACGTAGTTCGGCACGACCGTGGGCTTCACGCCGGCCGCGCGCTCGGTGATCACGATGAACACGTGGGTGTCGTCGGGCGAGAGCATCAGGTCCGCGGCCGTCTGCCTGTCCTGCAGCTCGAACTTCGGCAGCCGGTTCTTCTTCTGCTCGTCCTCGGCCTTTTGCTTCTCGGCCTTTTGCTTCTCCACGAAATCGATCAGCTCTGCTTCCTCGTCGCGGATGAAGCGCTGGCTGTCGGTCAGCCGCGGCTCGGGCCGCTTCGGGGCGACGTCGGTCAGCTGCGTCAGGAGCGGCGACGCGCCGGAATCAACCGGCGCGATGAAGAGGTTCCCCTCCCGGGTCCAGGTGACGTGGGTGTCGCTGCGCGCCCACCGCGGGTTGGACTCCGCGCCAGCAGTCTTCGTGATCTGGCGACGGACTCCCGCAATCGCGTCAACCAGGACGATATCGCCGCCGTCTACAAAGAGGACGCGACGGCGGGCCTCGTCCCAGCGGCCGGCGGCCGGCGGGGGGATGTTCTTCGCCTCGTCCTCGGACAGCTTGCGTGGCTCGCCGCCCGCTCGACCGATAACGTAGGTGGAAGCTTTCTCTTCGGCGGGCTTGCGCCAGTCGAAGTAGAGCTTCTGGGAATCGGCGGCCCACCGGAGACCAGTCGGCGGATAGCCGACGAGATCCGGACCGCGCATGATGCCGTCGACCGTCAGCTCGAAACGGCCGTCGACAGGCTTGACGAGCTTGCTCGATCCGTTCGTGCTGGCGGCGGGGCGTGTAATTCGCTGAGCGTGCGTGACTGGACCCGCAATCAGCAGAACGGCTACCGCGAGACCAACACTATTTGCGCGCATCAACGTCTAATCCTTGGAAACCAGCCCCGGCAGTAGAGCTCGGGCTCCCTTGGGGCCCTGACCAGCAGTATACACTCGGGAAAATCGGCCCCTTCGCGCCGTGCCCGGTTCTTGCAGCGTCGAGGTTCGACCCTTTCGGTCACTGAATTCTGGAGAGAGTGTAATGCGTGTGAAAGCCCAAGTATCAGCCTGTGTACGTATCGCAGTCACCGTCGCAATGGCCTCGTGGATGTTCGCTTCCGGGCCTTCGGTGTCCGCTTCCGAACAGGCTCAAGCCGCCGCTCAGCCGGCGCCGCAGAGGCCGCTGAATGCGACCGCAGCGCCGACAGTCCTGAAGGTGACGGCGGACGAGGCCGTGAGGATGGCGCTCGAGAACAACCTGGGTGTCCAGGCCGACCGGCTGGGTCCCCAGATCCAGACGTACGGCGTCGCGGAGGCTCGCGCGGCGTACGGATTGAATCTGACGTCGACCACGACGACGAGGAGTGCCACCCAGCCTCCAACCGATTTCCTCACCACGGGCGTGGCCAACAGCATCAACACGAACGACAGCTTCAGGACCGGCGCGGGTGTTCAGCAGTTCGTGCCGTGGGGCGGCGGGCGCTATACGCTCGGCATTGACGCGTCCCGGCTGACAACGAACAGCCCGACGCTCCATTCAGTCCGCAGCTCGATTCGAGCCTGGCGGCGTCGTATGTCCAACCGCTGCTGAGGAACTTCAAGATCGACGCCACGCGGCAGAACCTGTTGCAGAGTCAAAAGAGCCTGGAGATTGCCGACGTTCAACTGAGGCAGACGCTGACTCAGACCTCCCGCAACGTCCGCAACGCCTACTTCAACCTGGTCAACGCGATCGGCCAGCTGGAGGTCGCGCAGAAGTCGCTCGAGCTGAACACCACGTCGCTCAAGAACAACAACAAGCGAGTGGAGCTCGGCACGATGGCGCCGATCGACATCGTGCAGGCGGAAGCCGAAGTGGCGAGGACCGAGGAGCAGGTCATCGTGGCCGAGGGCCAGATCCAGACCGCGGAGGACACGCTGCGGGTCCTCATCATGAACCCCTCGCAGCCGGACTTCTGGACGACGAAGCTGGAGCCGGCGGACAGACCGAAGCTCGCCCCTCAGCCCCTCGACGTCGATGCCGCCATCAAGAACGCGCTGGCGAATCGCACGGATCTCATCCAGTCGCGCAAGCTGATGGATCAGACCGATATCAGCATGAAGTATCTGCGGAACCAGAAGCTCCCCGCGCTCGATGTCGTCGGCGCGTACAACGTGCAGGGCGTTGCCGGGACCCAGTTCCAGTTCGACCGCGAATCGGGGGTCTTTCCCCCGCCAATCAGCGGTCAGTCGCAGCGCAGCTTCACGGACGCCCTGCATGACGTGTTCGCGAACGACTTCAAGACGTGGAGCGTCGCGTTCAATCTGAGCTATCCGATCGGTACGAGCGCCGCGGATGCCGGGCTGGCGCAGGCGCGATTGCAGCGCGACCAGCAGACGACCAACCTCCGCGATCTCGAAACGATCGTTGTCGCGCAGGTCCGCGATGCCGGCAGGCAGGTCACGACGGCCCTCAAGCGGGTCGAGACGACCCAGAAGGCGCGGCAGCTCGCCGAGCAGAACGTGCAGGCCGAAGAAAAGCGCCTCGCCGTCGGCCTCTCCGACACGTTCCGCCTGTTCCAGGCCCAGCGCGACCTGACGGATCAGTTGAACAGCGAGCTGAACGCCATCATCTCCTACAACCGGGCGCTCATCAACTTCGAGGCCGTGCAGACGGTGCCGCTCGGAGGAGGAGGCTTCTAGAAAGGTGCTAGGGTGCGAGGGGGCCAGAGTGCCCGGTGCTTGGAGTGCCCAGGGATGCCGGGTGCTAGTGTGCCGGAGTGCGCTGCCCAGTTCGCGCACTCGGGCACCTTGGCCCCTGGCACCTTCGCACCCTAAGCACCAGGCACCTTGGCCCCTGGCACCTTAGCCCTCTTAGCTGGTGCTACACTCCCCGTGTGAAGCTGACCGTGACGGTCATCACGCGGAACGAGGCCGCCAATATCGAGGGCGCGCTCGAATCCGTCAAATGGGCCGACGAAATCCTGGTCGTCGACTCTCATAGTGAGGACGCGACGGTCGCGATCGCCGAACGACACAGCGCCCGCATCGAGATCCACGACTGGGGCGGTTACAGCGCGCAGCGCAACCTGGCCGCCCAGATCGCGTCGCACGACTGGATCCTGGCGCTCGACGCGGACGAGCGTGTGCCGCCGGACCTGGCGGCGGAAATCCAGGAGATCATGCGCACGGGGACCACTGCGGGCGGCTACCGCATGCCACGCGTCTCCTATTACCTCGGGCGCTGGATTCGCGGCACCGACTGGTATCCCGACTATCAGCTGCGGCTCTACGATCGCCGTGTCGGCCGCTTCAACGGCAAGCGGGTGCACGAATCGGTCGAGCTGAAGGATGGCCATCCGGGCACGCTCCGGCACGACCTCCAGCACTACCCCTACCGGGACATCTCCGATCACGTCACCAGCATCGATCACTACACGACGCTCGCGGCCGACGAGTGGTTCGCCGAAGGACGCCGGACGAACCCGCTCGAAGTCGCCGTGCACCCGCCCGCGGCCTTCCTGCGGAACTACATCGTGCGCGGCGGTTTTCGCGACGGCACGGCGGGATTCCTGATCTCGATCCTCAACTGGTACTACGTCTTCCTGAAGATCCTGAAGCTCTGGGAGCTGCAACGCGGCCTTCGCTCACCCGACCCTGGCGGCGCTCCCGGGGCGAGCAGCGCGAGACGGCGGCCGAAGTTCGCCCGGACACCGAACGTCGACGGCCGGAGCGAGTTCGAGGCCCTTCCCGACCCGATCGCGGCGACCGGCCCGGCGCCCCCTGCTCCGCCTCCGGCGCTGCGCACGCCGCAATAGATGTTCTCTCTCCACATCGACACGGCGCGAACGTGGCGTGGTGGTCAGAATCAGGTCCTCGTCACCGTCCACGGCTTGCGGGCTCTCGGCCATCGGACGATGCTCGTGGCGCATCCCGGGGGCGAGCTGCGGCAGCGCGCGAAGGAGGGGCTCGACCTCATTCCGCTCGCGCCGAAGACCGAGATGGATCTCAGCGCGGCCTGGCGCCTGTCGCGCCTGCTCAAACAGCTCAAGCCGGACCTCGTCCACGCCCACGACCCTCACGGCGTCGCGATGGCCGGCCTTGCGCTCTCGATGAGCACGCAACTGGCCAAGCCGCCGCTCGTCGCCTCGCGCCGCGTCGACTTCCACCTGCGCAGCGGGGCCATGTCCCGGTGGAAGTATCGACAGGTGGACTGCTTCATCTGCGCCTCCGAAGCGATTCGGCGCATGCTGGTGGCCGACGGCGTGCCGGAGGCGCGGACGGTCACGGTGCACGAGGGCATCGACCTCGAGCGCGTCGAAACGGCGCCACGCGCCAACCTTCACGAAGAGCTCTTCCTTCCCCATCAGGCGCCGATCGTCGGCAACGTGGCGGCGCTGGTGCCGCACAAGGGACAGCGGCACCTCATCGAAGCGGCGGCGCTCGTCGTCCGCAGAGTGCCCGACGCGCGGTTCGTCATCGCCGGCGAAGGCGAGCTGCGGCCGGCGCTCGAGCGCCAGATCAAGGAGCATCATCTCGAGAAGCACGTCCTGCTCGCCGGCTTCCGGCCCGACGTCCTCTCGATCCACAAGGCCTTCGATGTCTTCGTGATGAGCTCGATCACGGAAGGCCTCGGCACGTCGCTGCTCGACGCGATGGCCGCGGCCAGGCCCGTCGTCGCAACCGCCACTGGAGGCATTCCGGAAGTCGTCGTCGACGGGGTGACCGGCATCCTCGTCCCTCCACGGGACGACGACGCGATGGCCGCGGGCATCGTGCGACTGCTGAAGGATCCCGGGCTGCGTGAACGCATGGGCAATGCCGGCCTGGCACGCGCGCGGGAACTGTTCAGCGCGGAGCGGATGCTGAAGGAAACGCTGCGCGTGTATCAGAGGGTGGCGATGCGCCCTCATGTGGAGGATGACCTGCAGGAGATAGGAGATAGGAGATAGTCACTGCGGCACTCCCACGACTGCCGCACGACACCCCGAGTGGGTGCGGGGACAGTCGTCGAACGTCGCGGCGCGGCCGTTCTCGGAGAAGGTGATGCCGCGGGCGGCGCGAGTCAACGTGGCTTCCGTTGTCAGGAGCCTCACGGTTCCCGCGAGCTTCGAGCTCTGCACGTCGTAGATCGCCATTTCCGAACCGTCGATCAGGAATGCCACCCGTGTGCCGTCGGGCGTCCATGCGATCTCGCCGCAGGACCTGTTGGTGAGTGAAGAGACGACGACGCTCGTTTCGCGGGACGCGCCAAGCCGCAGTTCCTGGCAGACGCCATCGGCGCACGGAATCTCGAGCGCCACGGCCAAGCGGGACCTGTCGGGCGAGTACATCAGCGCCGTCACGCGGCGCCGCGACGCATCGGTCGCCCGGGCGGTCACGAGGAGCGCGGCCCCGGCGCCGAGGGCGATGCCGAGGAGGAACGCCACAGTCAACCGGATGGTCGTGCGCGGCTGAGCCGTGGGTGACAGAGCCCTTTGAGCGGACATTGCGAGTCTCCCTGCTTGCGGCCGAAGCCGCAGGCGTTCATCATGCCGACGTGGCAGATGGAGAAGTCGAAGCGCACGGGATCGGCCGGATCGAGGTTTCGTAGCGACGCCGTGATGTCGGCCGCCATCCGCCAGCCAGGGCTGACGTAGCGGGTCAGCCGCAGGCAGCGTCCCAGCCGGATGACGTGGGTGTCGAGCGGCACGATGAGTCGCGCCGGCGAGAGGCGGGTCCAGACGCCCAGGTCGACCTCGTCCCGCCGCACCATCCACCGCAGGAACAGGTTCAGCCGCTTGCAGGCGCTGCCGGCCGAGGGTCGCGGGAAGAAATAACACACGCCGGGACGCTTCGGCACGCGGCCGTACGCCCGCCGGATGTCGAGCGCGAGCGCTCGCGTCGAGAAACTGTCGAGCGCCGCGCTCACGTCGGGCGCCCCGGCAGCATCGCCGTCGAGGAAAAAGGCTTCAATCGAGCCGCCGCGGTCGAGCATCTGCCGCAGCACCCACAGCAGCGCGGCGATGTCCTCGCCGCGCGTCCACCGGTGCACCATCGCCCGCAGTTCCGGGTGGCTCGCGCCGGGGTCGAAATTCCGGACGAACTCCGCGGGTCGCGGCCCCAGGATGTGGAAGAGCGTGTCGATCGTGTTCAGCACGCTCGCGACGCGGCCGAAGGCGAGCGCCGCCGCACAGAAGCCGGCGACCTCGCGATCGCGCGGATCAGCGAAGGGCCTGACCCTGTGCACCGGATCGCTGACGGATTCCTCGCGGTTGTAGTCGCGGTAGAGGGCGTCGAGGGATGAGGCGAGCGATGGTGGGGGCACGGCTTTCGGCTTTCGGCTTTAGGCTTTAGTAAGAGCTTCGAGTATGCATTCCGAGGTTTTGCCTAGAGCCTAAAGCCGGGGCTGGAGCCTGGGAGCCTAAAACGCCGTCACCGGCTCTCCCGCCGCGCACATCGGGCACTCGGTCACGGGAAAGTTCTGGGGCGCGGGGTACTCGACGAGCGCGTAGTTGGGCACACCCAGGTCGACGATCGCTTCCATGCGATCGCAGATCTCGACGGTTGCGATCACGGTCCCCCCGGCTTCCCGCACGAGCCCGGCACACCGCTGAAACGTCTTTCCGGTGTTTCTGACGTCGTCGGCCAGGAGCACCCGCTTGCCCTGCATCAACCGCGCATAGAAGCTCCGCAGCGTGAACTTGCCCTCCCCCGGCGTGAACGGAGCAAAGCTGCAGGACGGGTGCGTCAGGGCTCGCCGCCCGTCGAGCAGCCCCGCAATGGTGTGCGCGAGCAGCGCGCCGCCCGTGGCGGGTCCGGCGACGATATCGGTCTTGTCGAGCAGGTGTGACGGCAGCACGTCGAGCAGATCCTGCGCCAGGCGCCAGATCGTCGACGGGTATCGGAACAACTGATGGGGATTCAGATAGACGCGGCCGTGGAATCCGTTGTGGTAGTCGAAGTGCCCATCCCGCATGAGCACCTCGAACGTCTGCAGCTTGTTCAGCGCCTGCTCCCGCAGGTCCTCGAGACGATTCACCGTGTCTGTCCTCCCCTCGCTCACCAGGACGGGTTGCGATAGACCACTCGGCCCCCGACGATTGTTGCGGCGACGCCGCCGCGCAGCTCCCAGCCGTCAAACGGCGTGTTCTTCGACTTCGACTTGAGCGCGGTCGCACGCACGGTCACGCGCGCGTCCGGCGCGATCAGCGTGATGTCGGCCGGCGCGCCTTCGGCGAGCGATCCGCCGGGCAGTTGAAACACGCGGGCGGGATTGACCGACAGAAGCTCGACCAGCCGGCTCCAGGAAATCCTTCCCGCGTGCAGCAGGCGGTCGCAGACGATCGGCACTGCCGTCTCGAGCCCGACGATGCCGAAGGGTGCGCGGTCGAACTCGAGCATCTTTTCGTCCGCGTGGTGCGGCGCGTGGTCAGTGGCGATCACGTCGACGCTGCCATCGGCGATGCCTTCGAGCATCGCGTCGCGGTCCGCCGCCTCGCGCAGCGGCGGGTTCATCTTGAGATTCGTGTCGTACTTCGGCGGTCCCTCGAGCGCCTCGTCCGTGAGCGTGAAGTGATGCGGCGCGACTTCGCACGTGACGTGCACGCCGCGCTCCTTCCCTGCCCGCACGGCCCTCAGCGACTGCCGCGCGCTCATGTGCGCGATGTGCACGTGGCCGCCGGTCAGCTCTGCCAGCGACACGTCGCGCTCGACCATCAGCGATTCCGCCACGCCGGGAATCCCGCGCAGCCCGAGCGCCGAGGCGTGGTACCCCTCGTGCGCGACGCCGTCGCCCTTGAGCGATGGATCCTCGCAGTGGTTGACGATCGGCAGGCCGAGCATCCCGGCGTACTCGAGGGCGCGGCGCATGAGGAGCGCCGACGCCACCGGGCGACCGTCGTCGGTGAACGCCACGCAGCCGGCCGACTTCTGCTCGCCGAGCTCGGCGAGCTGCTCGCCTTTCGAATCCGACCGACACGGCGCCGATCGGATAGACGCGCGCGAGATGCGCTTCGGCCGCCTTCTTCAGGATGAACTGCGTGATCCCGGCATGGTCGTTGACCGGGTCCGTGTTCGGCATGCAGGCGACGGCTGTGAATCCGCCCGCGACGGCCGATGCCGCACCGGTGGCGACCGTCTCCTTGTGCTCCTGCCCGGGCTCGCGCAGGTGCACGTGTATGTCGATGAGTCCTGGCGTCACGACCCATCCCCGCCCGACCTCGAACACCTCGGCGCCCTCGGCCGGCAGATCCTTGCCGACGCGCCTGATCACGCCATCCTGGATCAACACATCGAATTCGCCGTCCCGGCCGTTGGCCGGATCGACCACGCGTCCGTTCTTCAGCAGCAGCTTCATCAGAGACTACCGGCCCTCCACGAGCGACTCGTCGTCGCGTCCTTCTCGCCCCGACAGCAGATACAGCACGGCCATCCGGACGGCGACACCGTTCGAGACCTGCTCGAGAATCACCGAGGAAGGCCCGTCGGCGACTTCTGAGTCGATTTCGACGCCGCGGTTCATCGGCCCGGGATGCATCACGATCACGTCTTCGCGGGCTCGACGCACGCGCTCGGTCGTCATGCCGAACATGGTGAAGTACTCGCGCACCGACGGGATGAAATGGCCCTGCATGCGCTCGTGCTGGATGCGCAGCAACATGACGACGTCGGCGTCCTCGACCGCCTCGTCGACCGACGTCGTGGGGTGCGCGCCGAGCCGCTCGAGCCCCGGCGGAATCAGCGTGGCCGGGCCGCAGGCCCAGACCTCGGCGCCCATGGTCTCGAGCAGGATGACGTTCGACCGCAGGACGCGGCTGTGGAGCAGGTCGCCGACAATGGCGACCTTCAGGCCCGCGAGTCGGCCCTTGTGCGAGCGAATCGTGAACGCATCGAGGAGCGCCTGGGTCGGATGCTCGTGCATCCCGTCGCCGGCATTGATGATCGCCGAGCGGCAGATGCGTGCGAGCAGCTCCGGTGCCCCGGACGAGGCGTGACGGATGACGATCATGTCGGGCGACATCGCTTCGAGATTCTGGACGGTGTCGACCAGCGTCTCACCCTTGGTGACGCTGGAAGTCGCCGTCGCGATGCTGAGCGTGTCGGCGCTCAGGCGTTTTTCCGCGATCTCGAACGACGTACGGGTGCGCGTGCTCGGCTCGAAGAACAGGTTGACGACGGTGCGGCCGCGAAGCGTCGGCACCTTCTTGATGGCGCGGCCGCCAATCTCCTTCATGGCCTCGGCGGTATCCAGGATGAGTGTGATTTCACCCGCGTCGAGGCCGGCGATGCCCAGCAGGTGCCGCGACTTCAGTCCCGTCGCGGCGGGCTCGAGAGACGCGGTCCGGCCCGGCAGGCGCTCGGCGCTGTCGGACCGATCGGCGGCGCGCGTGGTCATGGCTCCCCCTCGATGACGATCTCGTCGATCCCGTCGATTTCCTGGAGTCGGACCTGGACGCTCTGCCTGGGTGACGTCGGCAGGTTCTTCCCCACGTAGTCTGCCTTGATGGGCAGCTCCCGATGGCCGCGGTCGACGAGCGCAATCAACTGGATGACGCGCGGCCGGCCGAAGTCGATCAGGGCGTCGAGCGCGGCGCGGATGGTGCGGCCGGTGTAGAGCACGTCGTCGACGAGCATGATCTTGCGATCGTCGATGGAGAAAGGAATCTCGGTGCGCCTGACGAGCGGCTGCGGCCCGACGGGATTGCGCATCAGGTCGTCGCGATAGAGCGTGATGTCAAGAGTACCGGTCGGCACGTCGTCGCCGTTGATCTCCTTGAGCGCGCGGGCGAGCCGTCGCGCGAGTGGAACGCCGCGCGTCCGGATCCCGACGAGCGCCAGCTCGTCGAGGCCGCGGTTCCGCTCGAGAATCTCGTGCGCGATACGCGTCAGCGCGCGCGACATCCGATCGGCGTCCATTACCTGAGGCACGCAGGCCTCCGGCCACACCGTGAAAGAGGTAAGGAATGTGCGCGGTGGGGATTCGGGGTGGCGGTCGTCAGCTTGTCACCTCTTCGCGACCTCACAGGGGCGCGGTTAAAGAGTCGACTGAGTGTAGCACAGACTTCCAGAGCGCTGAGTTCACCACAACGCTGCCACGACATTCACGAAGGCCCCGTTGACACGGCAACGGGTGACCATGCAAGTCAACGATTGTGAGTGGGCACAAACGCAATCGGACGCCCCGTCGTGAACGTGCTCTTGAACAGATCCGCCCTCGCGTAGCCGTCCATATCGCGGCCAACCGGCAGTCCGAGAAAATAGAGCACCGTCGGCGTCACATCGACAATCGATCCGCGCAGGTGGCGGCCCGGCTCGACTGCCGTACCGTACGCCAGCAGGAACCCGTCCGGTGCGCGCTCGTGCGTGCCGTTCATGGGATCTCCGAGCAGGCGGGCGATCAGGCGCTTGACGACATTGGGCGGCTCCATCCCGAATCCCGAAACGACGAGCAACAGGTCGCCCGGCAGGAGGCTGGCGAGCGCGTCGCCGATCTCGCTGTCGATGTAGCCGTAGTAGCGGTCGATCACCTGCACTCGCAGGCGGCGCTCCTCCTCGCTCGCCCCGCCCACGTCGCGCGGCTGGGTGTACAGCAGGTTGTAGTGGCCAACGGTATCGAGCCCCTGATACCGCACCGCGGAGAACTGCACCGGCATCTCCGCCCGCAGGTCGCGCATCGCGCGACTGTAGAACAGATCGCGCAGCTTGGCGGACGCTTCGAGCGAGGCCGGCGCGCTGCCGGCGGAGACCGGGGATGGCACCCACTCGGGCGTCTCTGCCGGGTCGGCAAACGCGTTGCGAGCCACCGGCAGCACACTCGCCGGATACGCGGCGCTGCCGTCGAGTTCCAGGAACGATCCGAGGAGCAGGTGGAAACGGTCGCTCAGCACGAATCCGTGCACCGGCTGCGCCGGAAACGTCAGCGGCCAGCGCACGATGCCGGCGGGGATGCCTGCGTCTGCCAGGATGCTCCAGAGCGGACGCACACCGAGCGACGCGGACGAGTTCGGTTCGCGGCGCAGAAACCCGAGATGGACCAGGACGTGCGAGAAACAGTAATCCGGGAGGAGCGCGACCGAGCGGGTGTCGCCGCGCACGTAGTACTCGGAAGGCGACCGCACCCCGTTAGTCGCCGGGTACAGCACCGGTCGCGACGGCCGCCCACACCGGGTCCGGCCCCGTCGGCCGCACCGTTGCCAGAGCCATCGACGCCCCTGTCTCGAGGAGCCGCGCGAAATTCGGGAGTCGCCCTCCGGCCGCGCGCGGCCAGACGTATTCGAGAGACGCGCCGTCGAGCAGCAGCATCACGACTCGCGGACCGGAGACCGGCAGGGCACGCGGGGCCATGACCGTCGACAACGGTCCTGCGATGGCCGGCACGCCCGGACCGCGGGCCGCGACCGGAAGCGCCAGCGAGCCGAACACGGCAATCGCCAGCAGCGCCGCCCCGACGCGGCTGCCGCGACGCCCGAAGGAATAGTGCGCGGCCGCCAGCCCCAACAAGACGATGGCGGTGGCGGTCGTCGCCGCCGCACCGGCCGTCATGCGCCGGACCGCGGTCTCGCCGAGCGCGGCCGAGAGCCCGCCCACGTTGAGCCACATCAGCACCGACGCCACCGCCGAGGATGCCGCCGAGAGCCACGCGAGGACGCGGACGCTCACCCACCCTGGCGAGATGGCGTAGAAGCCGATGAACTCGCGCCCGACCATCAGCAGATAGAACAGCACCGCAAGGTGCACCCCGTAGAAGAGCTCGAACGCGACGAAGAGCCGCAACGTCGTCTCGGACACGAGCGGCACGTTCGGGTTGAGCTGTAAGACGATGATGGTGAGGAATGCCGCGCCAAGCGCTCCCGCGAGCAGCGAGTTGGTCAGCATCCGGAGGAACCGCATTACTCGAAGTGTATACTTCGGGTGTGCCTTGCGACGTCGACGCGGTCGTCCTGTCCAATACGCGGCTGTCCGACGAGTACAACGTGCTGGCACTCGCCGCGCCGGAGATCGCGGGGCTCGCCCGGCCGGGCCAGTTCGCAATGGTCAAGCCTTCGCGAAGCACCGACCCGCTGCTCAGACGCCCATTCTCGATCTTCGAGATCCTGCGCGACGCCAGCGGTCATCCCCGGGGAATCTCGATTCTCAACAAGCGCATCGGCGTCGGCACGGGTCTCATCTACGACGCGGAGCCCGGCTCCCGCCTCGCCTGCCTCGGACCGCTCGGCCGGCCGTTCGAACCGGTCGAACCGCCGCTTCAGGCCTGGATGGTCGCCGGGGGCGTCGGGCTCGCGCCCTTCCTGACGCTCGCCGAGGCGCTCGTCAGCCGCGGTACACCGGCGACGCTCTTCTACGGCGCGCGCAGGGCGCGCGACCTCTACTACGTGGACGTCTTCGAACGCCTCGGCGTCCGGACCGTCGCCGCGACAGAAGATGGCAGCCGTGGCGCCAAGGGCTTCATCACCAATCCCCTCAACGATGCGCTCGCAGCGCTCAGGCCTGGCGAATCCGTGAAGCTCTACGTCTGCGGGCCGACGCCGATGATGCGCGCGGTCGCAACGATCGCGGAATTCCACGGCCAGCCTTGCGACGTCTCGCTGGAGCAGGTCATGGGCTGCGGGCTGGGCGGCTGCTACAGCTGCGTCGTCCTCACGCGGCAGGTCGGGGCGCCGCCGCACTTCGTGCGATCGTGTCTCGACGGCCCGGTCTTCGACGCGGAGCGCATCGTCTGGGAGGCGCTGGCACATTGAGCCTCGATCTTTCGGTATCAATCGGATCGCTTCGACTTCCGAACCCGGTCATCGCGGCCAGTGGTTGCTTCGGCTATGGCGTCGAGGTACAGCGACGTCGTGGATCTCGCGACGCTGGGCGGCGTGGCGGTGAAGGGGTTGTTCCTGGCGGAACGCCAGGGCCATCCTCCGCCCCGCATCGTCGAGACACCGTCGGGCATGCTGAACGCAATCGGCCTGCAGGGGATCGGCGTGCACCGCTTCGTGCGCGAGAAACTGCCCGAGTTGCGCGATCGCCGCGCGATCGTCTTCGTCAACATCTGCGGGACGACGATCGACGAGTACGTCGAGCTGGCGCGCATCCTGAGCGACGCCGAGGGCGTCGGGGCCCTCGAGCTCAACATCTCGTGCCCCAACATCAAGGAAGGCGGCATCACGTTCGGCTGCAGCCTCACCGGCACGCATGCCGTCGTCAGCGCCGTCCGCAAGGTGACGACGCTGCCGGTCATCCCGAAACTGACGCCGAACGTGACCGACGTGGCGTCGTTCGCGCGCGCCGCGGAAGAAGCCGGCGCCGATGCCGTCTCGCTCGTGAACACCTTCCTGGCGATGGCCATCGACGTCGAGACTCGCCGGCCGAAGCTCTCGAACATCGTCGGGGGACTGAGCGGCCCGGCCATCCGTCCGATTGCCGTGCGCATGGTTTACGAGTGCCGGCAGGCCGTGAAGCTCCCGATCATCGGCATGGGCGGCATCAGCAGCGCGGCCGACGTGCTCGAGTTCATGATTGCGGGCGCGACGGCCGTGCAGGTCGGCACGGCCAGCTTCGTGGATCCCTTCATCTGGCAGACGCTCGTCGAGGGGCTGCGCGCGTACATGGAGCGGCACAGCATCACGCGGCTCGCCGACCTCACGGGCAGCCTCGACGTCAGCCGGCGGGAACAGGCGTGGATCAGCTCTTAGTTGCGCTGGACGTGCAGGACGGCCAGGAGGCCCTGGCGCTGGCCCATACGCTTCGCGATGTCGTCGGCGGGTTCAAGGTCGGCAACCGCCTCTTCACCACCGAAGGCCCCGACATCGTCCGAACGCTCGCGGGCGATGGCGGCCGCGTTTTCCTCGACTTGAAGTTCCACGACATCCCGAACACCGTCGCGACGGCCGTGGCGGCCGCCACCTCGCTCGGTGTGTGGATGGTGAACGTGCACGCCTCAGGCGGCACGCGGATGATGCAGGCTGCGCGTGACGCCGCGCGCGAGACGGCCGCGCGCGAACGTCGGGCTCCGCCGCTCGTCATCGCCGTCACCGTGCTCACGAGCATGAACGCGGCAATGCTGGAAGAGACAGGCGTCCACGCACCGGTCCTCGATCAGGTGTTGCGGCTGGCGGATCTCGCGCAGGCGGCAGGCCTCGATGGCGTCGTGGCTTCGCCACTCGAGACCGCGCTCATTCGACAACGATGCGGACCGGATTTCGCGATCGTCACGCCCGGCATCCGTGGCGGCGCGAATACACCGATGGTCAAGCGCGACGGCAGGGCGGCGCCGACGGTCAAGCGCGACGGCGCGTCAGCGCCGACGGTCAAGCGCGACGGCGCGTCAGCGCCGACGGTCAAGAACGACGACCAGGAGCGGACCCTCGGCCCTGCCGAAGCGATTGCCGCCGGCGCGAGCTACCTCGTCGTCGGCAGACCCATCATTGCCGCAGCGAACGCGCGAAAGGCCGCGGAAGAAATGGCCCGGGCGCTGACGCCCGGGCCGTAGTGTCCCGGCTTCCGCCTTCGCCGGATAGTACGACCTACTTCGCCGTGAACACGAAGTAGCCCACGCGGTTCTGCTGCCAGCAGGCTTCGGTCTCTTCCCTGCAGAACGGCTGCTCTTCACCCTTCGCCACCGTGCTGACGCGATCCGCGGCGACCCCGAGGCTGACGAGGTAGGACTTGACGGCGGCGGCACGGCGCGAGGTCAGCGCAAGGTTGTACTCGTTGGTCCCGCGCGAGTCGGCGTGCCCCTCGACTATCACCTTCACGCTCGAACGCCTCTTCAGGGTACTCGACGTTCTTCTGCAGGACGGCTCTCGCCTCTTCGGTCAGGGTGATCGAGTCGTAGCTGAACAGGGCCGGCTTCAGCACCCCGCTCTTGGTGAGCTCGTCGGGCGTCGCCTTCGCGAAGATCTCGTCCTCGGTCAGGGGCCGGTCAGGCGTTGGTACCGGCGGTGCCGGGGGTGCCGGGGCCGGCGGCGGCGGCGGCGTCGTTGCCGGCTTCTCGATAGTTGGGGGAGGCGGCGCAGGCATTGCTGCTGGTGCCTTCTTTCCGCACGCGCCA
Source organism: uncultured Acidobacteriota bacterium (assembly GCA_963771395.1). Lineage (GTDB taxonomy): Bacteria > Acidobacteriota > Vicinamibacteria > Vicinamibacterales > 2-12-FULL-66-21 > DATBJJ01. The sequence continues at coordinate 109,258 of CAVYTY010000025.1, forward strand.
GCCGCCAGCGCACAAATCAGCAACGCCGCGGCGCCAGTTCGAAAGCTCGGAATCATCAACGTCTCCTCAGAGTAAGATGTCGCTGCCGTCCAACGGAAAGCACCGTCATTCTCTCACACACATTTTCATGGACCGATTGCTCGAAGCCACGGCGCGCGCGGAGCGCGACCACTTCTGGTTCCGCGGATTTCGCCGCTTCGTCGAACCGTTGCTCGAGCGCGCGACCGGCGGCCGCCGTGATCCCATCATCCTCGACTGCGGATGCGGCACCGGCAACAACCTCGCGATGCTGCGTCGCTACGGCCGCGCTTGCGGCATCGATATCACCTGGAGCGGGCTCGCCTACGCACGAAGCCGCGGCGAAGCTCGGGTGGCGCGCGCATCGGCCACCCGCCTGCCGTTTCCTGACGGCCTGTTCGACCTTGTCACCTCGTTCGACGTGCTCTACGCCTTCGACGACGAAATGGAGCGGGACGCGCTCAATGAGATGTATCGGGTGTTGCGGCCAGGAGGACAGATCATCATCAACGTTGCCGCTCTGAAATGGCTGACCGGCAATCATTCCGTCCTCGGCGGAGAGGTCCGCCGCTACACCCGCACCGAGCTCCGCAACCACCTGGCCCGGACGGGCTTCACGGTTCTGCGCGTCACCTACACGAACTTCACACTCCTGCCCATCGTCGCCGGCGTCCGCTTCGCCCAGCGCCTGGCCGGCCATCAGGAGTCGACCGCGGAGATGACAGTGCCGTCAATGCCTGTCAACACAGTGCTTTCCGGTCTGCTCGCTGCCGAGGGCATCGCCCTCAAAGTCGTCGACATGCCGCTCGGGAGCTCATTGCTCGCGCTGGCAGAGAAGCGGGAATGAGACAGTCGTCAGTCGACAGTCGTTCGTCGTCAGTCACAGTCCTCAGTCCGAGTCGGCAGTCGGCAGGCCGAGTCGGCAGGCCGAGTCGACAGTCCAGGTCGGCCGTCCGAGTGGGCAGTTCGCCGTTCGGCGCCCAGCGGGCCGCGGACTTTGGATTGACGACTCAGACTGGCGACTCCGACTGCCGACTGACGACTCGGACTGAGGACTGGGACTAACGACTGACGACTGTCGACTGACGACTATCGCCCCTCCACCGTTAGCGAATAAACCCGTATGGCGAGGCGCCGTTTGTCGCCCGTGCCCTCCCTCTCGCCCGCGACAAACCCCAGATCCGACGTGAGGACGATGCGGCCGTTGGCGGCGGTGAGGGCGTCGGCGGGTATCGGCACTTCGGCGGTGAAGTCGGATGTGGGAGCGAGCTCCGAGACAACGCGCTCCCCCACCAGGACGCGAATCCGCGGCGCCTGGTCGAAGTATCGGAGCGGCGACTCGCCGCCGAACCGCATCACCACGCTCCTGCCGGCATGATGCACTCTGACGACAGCGCGCTCGCTCATCCAGCGCCATGACCGAGCCGTCCGCGGATTGTATTCGGGCTCGTACCATCCCTCGTCGAAGCCGTACTGCACCCGATCGGGTGCCTGCAGGTTGAACTGCTCGATCGCGACCGGCGGCGTGGCGCCGGTCGAGTGAGCGCTGACCGTCAGCTTCGCGTATCGCCCCGCGCCCGCCAGCGCCGATGCCGGAACGTCGACGAAATCAAGAAAAAACCCGGGCCGCACCACCATCGTCGTCACCGGACGTTCGTCGAGATTCACGACAAGGCTGACCGGCGGATCACCGCCGAGGTGACGGCCGCCAATCATCATGACCGCGTCCGTCGCACGTCGGCGCACCCACCCGATGCTCGGTCGTCGGTGGGGACCCCACCCGTCGCGTGCCGCGATGCCAGCCGTCTCGGGTGTCAGTGCCCAGCCGTGCTCGAGAAACCACCCTGGCTCGCTGACGATGTGCCAGTCCAGTTCGTCGGGCCGGGCGCCGCCGACGTAGACGGTGCCGTCGAAGGGCCACCGGTACGGGCGCGTTCGCGCGTGGTCAGCATCTATCAGCGCGAGATCGGTGCGGCGCGGATCGGCGACGAACCACGTTTCTCCGTCATGGCCTTCGCGCCAGGCTCGCGTCATCTCGAGCCATTCGTAGTCGCGTGGGGTCGACAGCACCGTGCCCGGCACGTCGCCCGCATAGAGACGCGCGCGCCGCGACTCGGTGAACACACGCCGGTGCATGCCGACGACGGGCTGTGCGCCCCGCTCCTGCAGCATGCGCATTTCGGAGAGCATGGCAAAGATTGGACTCGGCGTCCTGGCGTACGCGGCGGTCGCCGGCACGAGGCACGCGAAGCAGGCTCCGGCGAGCGCGACGGTGGCAAGGCCGGCCACGCGTGCGTCAGCCTCGGCCAGGACGACCGCGGCGAGATAGCCGATGAGCGGAACGAGCGGCAGGGCGTAACGAATGGTGTGCGTTTCCTGGAAGAGGAGATGGAACATTGCGTACGGCCCGAACGCCACCGCGAGAATCGCCAGCACGCGGGGAGATCTCATGAGCAGCACGATCGCGCCCGCCGCGGCCAGGGCCAGCATGACGCCAGCCAGAATCGGCGAGTCCCACGGACGAACGAAGGTCTGGAGGATGGCGGCGACGGCGGCGCGCGGCGTCGGGTGCGTCCAGAGCATCACGACGCCGGAGAAGTCTTCTCCAGCCTGACTGGTGAGCGCCTGCAGGTATCGACGGGGCCCGCCGCTGAACCAGACGAGCGGGACGGCCCAGACGGCAACGCCGGCCGCCGCGGCGCCGATCACCGCGACCCGTGTGCGCGCCACGGCCACGAACACCCACAACAGCAGCGGCATCGTCAGAATCGCCATCTGCGATCGGAAGCCGATCGACAGCCCGGCCATGAATGCGCCCAGCACTATCCACCTCGGGGTCGGATCTTGTATTTCAACATCTCCGCCGACGGTTCTGCGGACATGTTGAAATACAAGATCTGACCCCACGGCGAGCGCGGCCAGGGCGGCCCAGGCGGCGGCGAGCCCGGCCAGATCCGACAGCGGGCGCGCGGCCGTGAACCACAGGAGCGGGCTGCAGACGGTCAGCACCGTGGCGATGGCGGCGCGGCGCTCGGCGCCCGTGCCGCTCCCTTCGCCAGGCAATGCGCCAAAAAACGCAAAGACGAACAGCGGCAGCACGCTGGCGGCGAGCGCGCTCCAGATCGCCAGCCCGCGGACGTCCGGCATCGGAACGCCCGCACGCGCGAGCACGGACGTGCCGATCTTTCCAAGCGCGATGAAGATCGGGTATCCCGGCGGGTGGGGCTGATGATGGGCGACGTCGAACTGGCGCACGCCCAGCGCGAAGTTGACCGAGTCCAGATCCTCGAGTGTGGGGGGCAGCACCGCCAGATGCGCCACGAGCGAAACGACCGCGAGCGCGCCGACGAGTGTGCGCACCAAATCAGATGGGGCGGAGTCGAAGCGCGTCGTTGAGGCTGCCCTGCCGGTACCCGCGCAAGTCGAGCGTCACGTGGCGATAGCCAAGCGCTCGCAGCGAAGAATCGATCGCCTCGGCCACATCCGGCTCGAGGGCCCGGGCCATCTCGTCGCGACCGATTTCGAGCCTCGCCGTCGGATGCTCGTCCCCGTGATGCCGGACACGGCAGACCCGAAACCCGTGCTCACGGAGGACCGTTTCGGCCTGCTCGATCATCCGCAGCTTGGCGGCGGTCACCTCGCTGAAGTACGGAATGCGCGACGACAGGCACGCCGACGCGGGCTCGTCCCACGTGGGCAACCCCGCACGATGGGACAGCTCGCGGATCTCGGCCTTGGCCAGGCCGACCGCATCGAGGGGGCTCGCGACGCCGAATTCCTTCGCGGCTTGACGCCCGGGCCGGTAGTCCCCGCGATCGTCCGCGTTGCTACCGTCGGCGATGGCGGGAATCCCGCGCGCGCGCGCGATCCCAGCCAGGTGCGTGTAGAGCTCGTGCTTGCAGTAGTAACAGCGGTTCGCGGGATTCGCCCGGTATCGGGACGGGCCATCTCGCTGGTATGGATGACCTCGTGTGCGAAGCCGAAGTCCGCGGCGATCTGACGCGCCAGCGCGCGATGCCGATCGGGATAGCTGGGGCTGTCGGCTGTGATGCAGAGCGCTCCCCGTCCGAGCACCCGTGTGGCGGCCCAGGCCAGGTAGGCGCTGTCGACCCCGCCGCTGTAGGCAACGATCAATGCCGGCCAGCCCGCCAGGGTCCGGAGCAGGGCCTGTTCCTTGTGGTCTGCGTCGGTGAGCTCGCGCTCAGGCCGCGGGATCTCGACGGTGTGTGCGGCGGGAGCACCTGTCCGAATGCCCGCCGGCCACGCCGTCGGGGCGTGTGTCACTCGTCGTCCTTGTCGGTGACATCGTCATCGTCGTCGTCGAGGTCGTCGACTTCGTCCTCGTCGTCCTTGTCGTCGTCCTCCTCCTCGTCGTCGTCGTCCTCGTCCTCATCCTCGTCTACGGCCTCGAGCTCGACCGGAGAGGTGGTGGTCACTTCGAGATTGGAGCCGCAGTCGGGGCAGCTAATCAGGTCGCCCTTGTCGACGTCGAACTCGTCGACCTCGATTTCGGCGTCACATTCAGGACAGGTGGCCATACAGAACTCCTCAAACCTCAGCCCTCGGCTTCGAGCGCGACACTCCGCTTCGGGTGGTATCGTCTGACTCAGCGCCGCCTGGATCGACGCCAAGCGATCGCAGCAAGGTTTCGGATTATAGCGAGAACCTGATAGATTCTGCAACGAGCCTAACGCCGCGGAACGCGACGACCGATAGGTCGAGCGTGACGGCTACCTCAGTGACGACAACCAAAACCGTCATCGTCGCCGACGACACCGCCTTCGTGCGCGACCGTTTTGCGACGGCGCTGCTCGCCGCGGGCCATACGGCGCTCACCGTCAAGAGCGCAGTGGAGCTGCTGGCTCGCGTGCGCACCGACCTGGCGCGCATCGATCTCATCGTGCTCGATCTTCGGCTGCCGCACGCCGGCGGCGTGGACCTCGTCCGGTCGATTCGAAAGCTCGACGAGGGAAAGCTGCCGATTCTCGTCTTCAGCGGCACGATCGCGACGGCAGAAGAGGTTCGCGACCTGGCGGCGCTCGGCGTCTCCGGTTACGTGAACGAGTACAGCGCCGTACAGCACATCCTGCCGTCGCTCGCGCCTCACCTCTTCCCGGACAACTTCAACCGTCGCGGCAGCCCTCGCGTCGTCCTCGGCATTCCGATCAATTATCGCTTCGGGAACACCATCGCCGCGGCGCTGACGTTGAACATCAGCAAGGGCGGGCTCGCCATCCGCACGATGAGCCCGTTGCAGCAGGACGCCAAGCTCCGCGCGCGCTTTCGCCTGCCAGGATCGAAGCGCGACATCGAAGCCGAGTCGCGCGTCGCCTGGACCGACCGCCGCGTGGGGATGGGGCTGCAATTCGAGAAGGTGGACCCCGCCGATCAGGCCAAGGTCGACGAGTTCGTCGATCAGCATTTCTTTTCGAACAGGAAGGCTTAGTCGCGGCTCGCAGCTCGCCGTTCGCAGGTCGAAGCAGCCAGCTTGTTGCCGAACCGCGAGCCGCGAGCCGCGACCCGCGACTCTATTCCCGCAGCAGCCTCAGCGCATTCCCGATGACGATGAGCGAGGCGCCCATGTCGGCGAGGACCGCCATCCAGAGCGTGGCGCTCCCCGTCAGGGCGAGCACCAGGAAGGCGGCCTTGAGGGCGAGCGAGAAACCGACGTTGACGCGAATGTTGCGGACGGTCGCCCGGCTGAGGCGCAAGGCGTAGGGAATCTTCGCCAGCTCGTCGGCCATCAACGCGACGTCGGCAGTTTCAAGTGCCGCGTCAGTGCCGGCGACCCCCATGGCGATCCCGACGTCGGCAGCGGCAAGCGCCGGCGCGTCGTTGACCCCGTCACCCACCATCGCGAGCGCGCCGTACCGGACGCGCAGCGCTTCAACTGCCTCGAGCTTCTGTTCTGGGAGGAGCGCCGAACGATAGTCGGCGATACCCACCTTCTCGGCGAGCGCACGCGCCGCGAGCTCGTGGTCGCCGGTCAGCAGGACCACGTGCTCGATCCCGTGCCGGCCCAGCATCTCCACGGTGTCGGAAGCGCCCGCGCGGACTTCGTCAGCTACCCCGATGACGCCAACCGCCTTGCCGTCGGCCGCCACCATCACCGTGCTGTGTCCCCGAGCGGCGAGCGACTGCATGGCCCGGTCGATCTCCGGCCCGGACCAGCCGCGCTGCTCGAACAGCCGATGACTCCCGACCACGACGGCACGCGCGGCTACGTAGCCCTGCGCGCCGAGCCCGGGCAACGCCTCCACACGATCGGCACGCGTCAGCGCGACCCCGTCGGCCGCCGCACGTTCCACGATGGCCCGGCCGATCGGATGCTCGGATTGCGTTTCGAGCGATGCCGCGAGCGCGAGGACGTCGGCGGGCTGCGCGCCGTTGACCGGCACGATGTCGGTGACGCGGAGGCGGCCTTTGGTCAGAGTACCGGTCTTGTCGAACGCCACGCACCGGACGGCTGCGAGCCGCTCGAGCCGCGCGCCGCCCTTGATGAGCACGCCCTTGCGCGCCGCCGCGGCCAGTGCCGAGACAATCGAGACGGGCGTCGAGATGACGAGCGCGCACGGGCACGAGATGACCAGCAGCACGAGCGATCGATAGATCCACGTGCTCCACGGCCCGCCAGACAGCAGCGGGGGCACAAGCGCGATCGCGACCGCCAGCACGAGCACGATCGGCGTGTAGACGCGCGCGAACCGATCGACGAAGGTCTGGCTCGGTGACCGCTGCGCCTGCGCGCGCTCGACGAGGTGGATGATCCGCGCCATCGTCGAGTCCCGGCGCAGCCGCGTCACGGCGATGTCCAGGACGCCGCGGCCGTTGATCGCCCCTCCGAACACCTCGTCGCCCAGGTCCTTGTGGATCGGCAGCGACTCGCCGGTGATCGGGGCCTGATTGACGTGACTCTCACCCGCGTGCACACGCCCGTCCAGCGGGATCTTCTCCCCGGGCCGGACGATGACGATGTCGCCCACCGCGACTTCGTCGATGGGGAGGAGGCGCTCGGCGCCGTCGCGGCGGACGAGCGCTTCCGCCGGGGCCAGATCCATCAACGCGCGAATCGCCCCGCGCGCCCGCTCCATCGCGCGCACTTCGAGCACCTGGGCGAGCGCGAACAGGAACACGACCGAAGCGCCCTCGGCCCACTCGCCGAGTGCGATCGCGCCGGCGACGGCCACCATCATCAACACGTGGATGTCGAGGCGGCCTGCGGATATCGACGTCCAGGCGCGGCGCAGCGTCTGAGTGCCGGCCAGCACGACCGCGGCAACGTAGGGCAGCAGCCAGGTGAGCGGCGCCGCACCCCCCAATTGCAGGGTCAGGCCAACGCCGAGGCAGGCGCCCGACAGCCACACCAGCCGCTCGCGCCAGACCGACGACGAGGCGGGACGAGGCTCCTCGTGCTCGAGCCAGGCGCGCATGCCGGTCTGCGCAACGGCTTCAGCGATTCGCGAGGTTGTCAGCTTCGCGGCGTCGTACTGGATTCGAAGGCGCTGCCCGACGACGTCGGCGTCACAGGCCTCGAGGCCCGTCAGCGCCTTCAGCCGGTGCTCGAGGATCGCAACTTCCTCGTGGCAGTCCATGCCCTCGATCTTGAAGACCGACTCGGCGTGCAGTTCGCAAACGGGACAATCAGCCACCTACTCCTCCACGTGCGTCAATGCCTGCTTCAGCAGCTCGATGATGTGGTCGTCGTCGAGCGCGTAGAAGACCTGCCGCCCTTCCCGCCGCGGACGCACAAGCCGCATGCCACGCAGCAGGCGGAGCTGGTGCGAGACCGCCGACTCGCTGATGCCGACGAGCGAGGCGATGTCGCAGACGCACAACTCGCCGCCCGACAGAGCATCCAGGATGCGGACGCGGGTCGGATCACCGAGGACGCGGAACGTGTCGGCGAGCGACTCGACCGCCCGAGGTGACATGAGCAGGCGACGTCGCTCCTCGCTCGTGCCATGATGCGGAGCCCTGCAGGTCTCGTCTGCAACCGAAACGGCTGCTGATGAGTCTGAACCTGGTGGGATGACCGGTTTCTTGAGCTGTCGCATCATATGAATATCTGAGCAACTGTTCATATATAGTGTAGCGCACTCCTTGACACTTTTTTCCGGCTCCCGCTAGGATTCAAGGATCGGTCTGTAATCGGCTTTTCTGACTACATGTTACGCAAGGTGATTCGGGCGCCAGGCCCACGGCCCGCGTCCCTCAACCGCTGGGGTGGTCTGTGATCGAGGTCCAACACGTCTCGAAGAGGTACGGTCGAGTGACCGCCGTCGACGATGTCAGTTTCCGCGTGGAACGGGGCGAAATCCTCGGGTTTCTCGGGCCCAACGGCGCCGGGAAGACAACGACGATGCGCATTTTGACCGGCTACATGCCGGCCTCGGAGGGGAAGGCGTTCGTCGCCGGTTTCGATGTGTTCACGCACCCGCTCGAAGCCAAACGGCGCACCGGGTACCTGCCCGAAGCCCCGCCGCTCTACCCCGACATGACGGTACGCGAGTACCTCGACTTTGTCGCGCGCATCAAGGGCGTGCCGTCAGGCGAGCGCAAGTCACGCGTGACGGGCGTCATGCAGGAGACGCACGTCACCGACATGGCCGATCGCCACTGCTCCAAGCTCTCGAAGGGGTACAGGCAGCGCGTCGGCCTGGCGCAGGCGTTGATTCACAATCCGGACGTCCTCATCCTCGACGAGCCCACCGCGGGCCTCGACCCGAAGCAGATCATCGAGACGCGGCAGCTCATTCGCGGCCTCGCCGGCGACCACACGATCGTCCTCAGCACGCACATCCTTCCCGAAGTCGCCCAGACCTGCCAGCGCGTCGTCATCATCAACAAGGGCCGCGTCGTCGCGGTCGACACGCCCGACAATCTCACGGCGCGCCTGACCGGCGCGGAGACGATGTACGTGCAGGTTGACGCGCTTGGTGCGGAGGCGGGCCCGGCGCTCGCGGCCATCCCGGGCGTCACGCGCGTCGCCGTGTCGGACGGCGGAGGTGGCTTCGAGGTCGAAACCGAGCGCGGCACCGACGTGCGGCGGGAACTGGCGAAAACGGTCGTCAATCACGGCTGGGGGCTGCTCGAGCTCCGGCCCATGCGCATGAGCCTCGAGGAAATCTTCCTCCAGGTGACGACCGACGAGAATGCGCCGGACGCGGCCCTTCCGACGATCCCCGTAACAGACGACCCGATGCAGGAGGCGCCTCGTGACTAGCGTTCGAAACATCCTTGCGATCGCGGGCAAGGAACTGCGCGGATACTTCGCCTCGCCGATGGGCTACATCCTCATCGGGCTGTTCGCGCTGCTCTTTGGCGCGTTCTTCCGGGTCTACCTGACGAGCTTTGCCGAGCAGAGCCAGCGCATGGCGATGGGAGGCGGCGGCGGCAACATGAACGTGAACGAGTACCTGATCCGAGGAGTGCTCCAGAACGCCGCCATCATCATCCTCTTCGTCATGCCGCTCGTCACGATGCGGACCTACGCCGAAGAGAAGCGATCGGGCACGATGGAGTTGTTGCTGACCTCTCCCATCACGGACGTGCAGATCATCCTCGGCAAGTTCCTCGGCGCGATGGGCCTCTATGCGGCGATGCTGCTCGTGACGGCCATCGACGTCTCGATCCTCTTCAGGCTCGGCAATCCAGAGCTGAAGCCGGTGCTCGCCGGCTACCTCGGGCTGCTCCTGCTCGGCGGGTGCTTCCTCTCGGTCGGCCTTTTCCTTTCGAGCCTGACCAAGAACCAGATCGTGGCGGGCGTAATGACGTTCGCGGTGTTCCTCATGCTGTGGATCATCAACTGGTTCGAGAACTCGCTGGGGCCGACGGGAGCGACGATCGTCGGGTTCCTGTCGATCACCCAGCACCTCGACGACTTCACCAAGGGCATCATCGATACGAAACATCTCGTGTACTACTTGAGCTTCATCACGTTCGGCCTGTTCCTGACCGCAAAGTCGGTGGACTCGGAACGCTGGCGCGGATGACGGACTCACCTCACCCGAACTGACACCTTATGTTGAAACGACTCCTCGGACTTTTGGGCTGGTTGGGCGTCGCGCTCGTCTTCGCCTCGGTCGCCATTCGGAACCTGCGGCCGGAATGGGGGTGGTGGTACGGCCTGGCCATCGCCGGACTCGTGTGCGTCCTCCTGTACATGTTCAGCCAGTGGCGCGAGATCGCGCGCGATTTCTCGGGCCGGCAGGCGCGCTACGGCACGCTGGCGGCGGCGAGCGTCCTCGTGGTCCTGGGCATCCTGGCGGCCATCAACTACCTTGCCGAGCGTCACAACAAGCGATGGGACCTGACGGCGGCGAGCCAGTACACGCTGTCGGACCAGACCAAGAAAGTGCTGCAGGGGCTGACCAGGCCGGTCAAGGCCACTGTCTTCGCACGCACTGAAGACTTCGGGCGCTTTCGGACACGCCTCGACGAATACCAGTACCTGACCAAACAGCTGCAGGTCGACTACATCGACCCGGAGAAACGCCCGTCGCTCGCCGAGCGCTTGAAGGAGAACGCGCTCGGCACGATCGTTCTCGAGTACGACGGCCGCGTGCAGCGTGTGACCTCCGAGGCCGAACAGGACCTGACCAACGGGCTGATCAAGGTGGTGCAGGGCCAGCAGCCCAAGGTGTTCTTCGTCACGGGCCACGGCGAACGTGACATCAACGGATCCGATGGCGCCGGCTACGGCGGGATTACAGGAGAGCTGAAGTCGGACAATTTCCTGACCGAGCCGCTCGTGCTGCTGCAGCAGGACATCCCGGCCGACGCCGCGGTCGTGGTCATCGCCGGCCCGAAGTCGGATTTCCTCGAGCCGGAGGTCACCAAGCTCAAGGCGTACCTCGCGAAGGGCGGGAAGCTCATGGCCCTTGTCGACCCGCCGCAAAACCCTGACGCGCCGCCGGTGGCCAGCCTGATTGCCTTCCTCAAGGACTGGTCGGTGGATGTCGGCACCAACGCCGTCCTCGACCCGATGAGTCAGTTGCGCGGCGCCCAGGCCGACGTGCCGGTAGCCGCGCAGTATCCGTATCACCAGATCACGAACACCTTCCGCCTGCTGACGGCCTACCCGTACAGCCGCTCGGTCAAGCCGGTTGAGGGCGCGGCGGGGGGACGCACGGCGACCTCGTTCGTCATGAGCGGCCGGAACAGCTGGGCCGAAAGCGACCTGAAGACGCTCACCACCAAGGGCGAAGCGAGCCCTGATTTCGACAAGGGCGACATCCAGGGGCCGATTTCGCTCGCCGTTGCGGTCTCGGCGCCCGTCGAGGGCGCGCCCCCGCCGCCGCCGACCGACGGACAGGACGCGAACCCCAACAAGCCCGAGACCCGCCTGGTCGTGGTCGGCGACTCGGACTTTGCGTCGAACTCCGTCGCAGGAATGGGCGGCAACCGGGACATGTTCCTGAACATGATCAACTGGCTGGCGCAGCAGGAGAACCTGATTTCCGTGCGGCCGCGCAATCCCGAGGACCGCCGCATCACCCTCACCGCGGGTCAGGACCGGATGATCTTCTGGTTCACGATGGCGATTCTGCCGGGTCTGGTGTTCCTTGCAGGCATCCAGACCTGGTGGCGGAGGCGCTGATGATGCGCGGGCTCCGCTCGTTTCTGCTCCTGCTCGTCGTGTGCGGAAGTCTCGGCGCGTACCTGTTCTTCGTCGAGTCGAAGCGCGATCCGTCGGATGCCGAGAAGAAGGCGAAGGTCTTCACCGTCGAATCGGACAAAATCGACGAGATGACCGTCAAGTCCGAGTCGGGCGAGCACACGACGCTCAAGAAGACCGGAACCGAATGGCAGATCGTGACACCCGTTGCCGCGCAACCTGACGGCGCCGCGGTCTCGGGGCTGACGAGCAACCTGTCGACGCTCGAGCTCCAGCGCGTGATCGAGGAGAATCCCACGGACCTGGCAGAGTACGGTCTGGCGCAGCCGCGGCTCGAGGTCACGTTCAAGGCCGGCGGGACGGAGCACCGACTTCAGATTGGACGCAAGACGCCGGCGGCGACCGATCTCTACGCCAAGCTCGGCGACCAGAAGCGTGTCTTTCTGATCTCCAGCTTCGTCGACACGACGTTCAACAAGACGACGTTCGACCTGCGTGACAAGACCGTCCTCAAAGTCGAGCGCGACAAGATCGACGCGCTCTCGATCACCTCGCCCAAGCGCGCCCTGCAGTTCACCAAGGCCGACGGCGAGTGGCACATGGCACTCCCGGCGAAGGGCCGCGCCGACTTCAGCACCGTCGACGGGCTCGTGAACCGACTGGCCACGCTGCAGACCAAGTCTATCGTCGCGCCCGAGCCAACCGCGCTCGCCGAATACGGGCTCGACAAGCCCGAGACGAGAATCCAGCTCGGGTCGGGGTCGTCGCAGGCGACGCTCCTCATCGGGAAGGTTGCCGGCGATGGCGCCGTCTACGCCAAGGATCAGTCGCGGCCGGCAGTCATCACCATCGACGAAACGCTCGTCGGCGACGTCACCAAGGACACCGGCGAGTACCGGCAGAAGGATCTCTTCGATGCCCGCGCCTTCAACGCGACGCGCCTCGAAGTGACGCGTAACGGGCAGACTGCGGTGTTCGAGAAGACGAAGACGAAGAACAAAGAGGGGCAGGACGAAGAGAAGTGGAAACAGTCCGCGCCGACCGCCCGTGATCTGGATCAGACGACGGTCGATAACCTGATCTCGGCCGTCACCGCGGCGCGCGCCACGAGCTTCGTCGACGCCTCCGCGAAGATCGGGCCCGACAAGCTCGCCAAGCCGGACGTCGTCATCGCGCTCACCTCGGACGAAGGCAAGCGTGTGGAGCGCGTGACGCTCGCGCGAAGCGGCTCGGACGGCTACGGCACGCGCGACGGCGAGGCGGGCATCGCCAAGGTGGACGCCGCCACGATCGACAACATCGTCAAGTCGTTCGAGGCCGTCAAGTAGGCCCAGAGCACCAGCCCAACGGAGACGTTTCACGACGCCACGGACAACCCGGGAACACGGATCACGACGGCGGCGATTGCGTGCGTCGCCCTCGTGTTGTCGGTCGGCTGCGGGGCGCACACTGCCGCATCCTCGCCAGGACGCCGCAAACCAACGGCCGCGGTCACGCGACTTCGGGCGGACCTGGCGCGTGTCTTCGGCGCCCCGATCATGGCCCGCGGCGTGTGGGGCGTCGACATCCGCTCGCTCGACACCGGCGAGCCGCTCTTCGACCTCAACGCCGGCCGGCTCATGATGCCGGCGTCCAACATGAAGATCGTCACGCTCGCAGCGGCGGCGGACGTCCTGGGCTGGGATCACAGGTTTACCACCACGCTTGAAACGTCCGCGGCGGTCGAACGCGGCGTGCTCAAAGGCGATCTCGTCGTGCGCGGCGGGGGCGATCCGACGATCAACACGCGCGACGGACGGGCGCCGGCGGTGCTCGACGAATGGGCCGCCGCGCTCAGGGCCGCGGGCATCAACGAGATCGACGGCCGCATCGTCGGCGACGACCAGCTCTTCGACGACGAGGGCATCGGCCCTGGATGGGCGTGGGACTATCTGCAGTTCGGCTATGCCGCACCCGTGGGCGCGCTGCAGTTCAACGAGAACCTGGCTACTCTGACCGTGCGTCCAGCGGCCCAGGCGGGCGATACCGCGGAGGTGACGCTGACACGAGGATCCGGGTTGACGCTCTTCAACCGCGTCGCCACGGTCGCCGCGGACTCGGCGCCAGCCATCGAGTACCGCCGCCACCTCGACAGACCGCTTCTCGAGGTCAGCGGCTCGATTGCCGCGGGCTCTGCGCCGCTCGACCGCACGGTGGCAGTTGTCAACCCGACGATCTTCTTCGCGCAGTCACTCGAGGACGGATTGATCGCGCGTGGCATCGCGGTCACGGGTGCCGCGGTCGATTTCGACGATGTCGCGGCCGGGCTGGCGGGGTCCCCGGCCGAACGCCGTACGATTGTGGAGACGAAGTCACCGACGTTGCGCGAGATCGCCACGGTGTTGATGAAGGTCAGTCAGAATCTGTACGCCGAAACGCTCCTGAAGGCGGTCGGCGCCGCGCGCGGAGGCCTGGGAACGTTCGAAGGCGGGCTGATGGCCGTGCGCCGCGCGCTGACCTCGTGGGGCGTGCCCGACGATGGCTACGTGAATGCCGACGGTTCCGGGCTCTCCCGCTACAACTACCTCGCCCCGGCAACCGTGACCGCCGTCCTCGAGCGCGAGTACAAGGACGAACGTCACCGCGACGCCTTCGTCGCCACCCTGCCGATCGCCGGTAAAGACGGCTCCCTCGCCACACGCATGCGGCGCACGCGCGCCGAGGGCAACGCCGTGGCGAAGACGGGATCGATTTCGAACGCGCGCTCGCTGTCAGGCTACGTCCGGACGCGCGACGGCGAGATGCTCGTCTTCTCCATCATCGCCAACGACTTCGTCATTCCATCAGCGACGGTGAACTCGATCGCCGACCTCGCGGTCGAGCACCTGGCGAACTTCACCCGCAAACACTGATCACGCGGATCTCAGGAACGTCTTTTACGGGACGCGGATTACGCCGATCTCAGACATTTCTCACGGGACGCGGATTACGCGGATTCAGACACGTCTCACGGGTTGCGGCTTGCGCGGATCTCAGGTACCCGTCCATCGTGGCCATCGTGTCATCGTGACCTTCGTGTGAATGTCGTGGCAGCGTTGTGGTGAACTTAGCGCGCTCGTGTACCAGACGCGGATCACCGCGGGGTCTAGACTGGGGGCTGCATCATGGCGCGCGCGGCGCGCAGCATTTCGTCGGGCTCCCCCAGCAATCCCCCTCCCTGCGCGAGCTCCGGGCGGCCGCCGCCCTTGCCGCCGAACGTCGCCGTCATCTGCTTGAGAATCGCTGCGCTGTCGAGCGCGACATCGCTCGCTCGGGCCACGACAATCGCCGAGGGCGCGGGGGCGCTCACGAGGAGCGCCAGGTGACCAGGCCGCGCCGCAATCGTTGCGGCAATCGTCTTGAGCCCGCCCGTGTCCCACCCCTCGAGGGCCGCCACGACTATCCGGGTGGAGCCGACGGACGCGGCGCCGGCGGCAAGGGCCGCGGCCTCGTGGCCTGCGAGCCGTGTCTGCAGGTCTTTGATCTGCCGCCTCAGCTCGCGGGCATCGGTCTGCACTCGCTCGATGCCGGCGGGCAGCTCACCTGGAAGCACTGAGAGCAATCGCACGCTCGCCGCGACGCTGTCTCCGAGCGCGTGGAAGCCGTCGAGCGCGCGGCCTCCGCACAGGAACTCGAGACGGGTCCCGCCCTTGAACTTCTCCGCGGCCGCCACCGCGATCACGCCGATGCCACCGGTGCGCGACACATGCGTGCCGCCGCAGGCCGAGACGTCGAAGCCCTCCACGTCAATCAGCCGCAGGACGCCTTCGCGCTGCGATTCTTTGCGCAGCGGCAGTCTGGCCGCTTCTTCGGCGTCGGCGAACCGGATCGTCACGGGACGGTTTTCCCACACGACGCGGTTGGCCTCGCGCTCCGCACGCGCGATCTCGCCGACGGCGGCCTCGCGCGCGAGATCGATGGTCGACAACGCCGAGCCGAGATGGAAGCTCACCGTTCGGATCTGGAAGAGGCGGTCGAACGCGGCAGACAGCACGTGCTGTCCGGTGTGCTGCTGCATGTGCTCGAACCGGCGGGACCAATCGATCGTCCCGTGCACCGGACCAGCCTTCACCTCCCCATCCACCACGTGCACGATGCGGCCGTCGTCTCCGTCGACGACCTCGACGACACGTGCCGGGCCGAGCGCGCCGGTATCGAACGGCTGACCGCCAGAGGTCGGATAGAAGGCCGTGCGGTCGAGCACGACGCGGTGCCGGGCCGCGTAGTCTGGCACCGGCGCGATGGCCACGACCGTCGCGTCGAACTCGGTCGCGTAGGGATCGGTGTAGTAGATGCGTTCGGTCACAGGTTCAAAAGGTTCAAGGGTTCAAAAGGTTCAAAGAGGTTCAAGAGGTTCACGAGGTTCATAGGGTTCAAAGGTTCGTGAGGTTCAAGGGTTCACGAGGTTCACAGTGGTTCAGGCCAGAGCTCAATGGTACCCCGCGAAATGGCGACATCGAGTATGTGCCGCACGACAACGAGCTCCCGGTCATTCCCGTGTGCTGTCCACCGCGGTTGGCTCGGAAGTCGCGCACATGGCGCGCACCCGACAGCCAATCACTCCCTCACTTGCCGGTCCGGGGGGCCGTGTTAACATCCCGCGTTCGAATGGAGCGCAGAATGAAATCGCCCGCGATCGGTTTGCTGTTGGCAGTCGGTCTCGCCGCCGCGCTTGGCAGCGCGCGCGTGATTACGCAACCTGGCGCGGACACTGTGGAGGCGCACGTGGCAGCCGCCAAAGCGGCCGCTGGACAGGAGCACACGGCGCTCCTCGGCCTGTGTGACGCGCCGACACCTGCTCCGGCGCCCCGGGCAAGCCAATCGCCCGCGGCACAAAGGAAGGGTCCTCCCGACCGGTCCCAATGGCATGCCGAACCGGTAAAAGTCTTTGACAACCTGTATTTCGTCGGGCAGACGAGGTACTCGGCGTGGGCGGTCACCACATCGGCCGGGATTATCGTCATCGATACGATCTTCGACTACTCGGTGGAGGACGAGATTGTTGGAGGATTGACGAAGCTTGGGCTCGATCCCGCCACGATCAAGTACACCATCGTGAGCCACGGCCACTTCGATCATTCCGGCGGGGCCAGGTATCTGCAGGAACGCTTCGGGACCCGGGTGATCCTGTCGGCGGCGGATTGGGACCTCCTCGAGAGCAGCCCGCAGACGAGGCCGAAACGTGACATGGTGGCCACCGACGGTCAGACCCTCACGCTCGGTGACACGACATTGACCCTGTACCTGACGCCCGGACACACGCTGGGCACCATCTCGACGCTCATTCCGGTGAAGGATGGCGGAACGCCACATCTCGCAGCCGAGTGGGGCGGCACAGGATTCAACTGGATTCAAAACCGGACGCTCTACATCACGCCGAGCCGGCCCGATCGGTTCTGGTTCGAGACGTACAGCCGCTCGGCCGGACGTTTCCGGGACATCGTCGCCAAGGCGGGCGCAGATGTGCTGATCGCCAACCACCCGGCACTCGATCGAACGAACGTGAAGCTCGCCGCACTCGCGAAGCGCCAACCCGGCGATCCTCATCCCTACATTGTCGGCAACGACAGCGTGACGCGCTATCTCACGGTTGCCGACGAATGCGCGAAGGCAGGTCTCCTTCGACTCAGGTGAAGCCGGCCATGGCCGTTCAGCGTCGCCGCAGCGTCAGGCGAATGCCATCGGCCGCGTGCACGAAAACGGCTCAACCGGGCTGACCTTCACGCTACGGGCCGGATGCGCGAAGTTCCTGAGATGGGCTTGAACCGCACCATGCTTTCACTCTGGCAGCGCCTGCCGGTCATCGTCCGCGCCGTCCTCGCCGGCAGCGTAGTGGCGGCCGCGGGGATTCTCCCGTGGAGCTTTTTCGTCACGTGGAATCAGAGAGTGCTCATGAGCGTCCCCTGGGCGATCGTTCCGACGGCTCTGTACCTCTGGCTGTTCTGGCAATACCTGCAGGGCGCGGGATGGCCGCGGTCGACCGCGGTAGCGCGGCGCGCGAGTCTACGCGCCAACCGTCTCTCGAGCGACGTGTGGGGAATGGCGGTTTTCGCCGGTGTGCTTGGCCTCGCGGCCTTGTTGCCTCTGCTCGGAGTCCTCAGCCGGCTCGTCAGGCTGCCGGCGGAAGCACAGTCGATCACGCTGCCTCCACAGATGCCGTTCCTCACGGTGTTTCTTCTGCTCGTCACGGCATCGGTCGTCGCCGGCGTCGTCGAGGAAGCGGCATTCCGCGGCTACATGCAGGGAGCGATCGAGCGGCGTCACGGGCCCGTCGTTGCGATTCTGGCCACGGGCGCGCTCTTTGGATTCGGTCATTTTGCGCACCACCCGGAGTCCGTACTGTCCATGATGCCGTTCTACGTGGCCGTCGCCGCGATCTATGGCGGTCTCGCGTACGCGACGAACTCGATACTGCCTGGGCTCGTTCTTCACGCGGGCGGTGACGTCTTTTCGTTGACACGTCTATGGACGACGGGTCAGCCGGAGTGGCAGACGTCGGCAACGCCTCCGCCGTTGATCTGGAAGACGGGCGCCGACGCGGCGTTTTGGGGCTATCTCGCGGCGTTCATAGTCGTCGGGGCCGCGGCGGTCTGGGCGTACGCCACCTTGGCCAGTGTCGCGCGGCTCGAGCCGAGCGCGGAAGCACACCGCGACGCCGGTTCGTCCGCCTGAAGTCGGAAGCCAGACGATCGCGACAGATCCGATCCGAGGACGCGGACGGAATTGAGGCTTGGTGGGATGAAGAAGTAAGGAAGAGAGTCCGTGACCGGGTGATAAGGCCCGCGACACGGCTCGGCCGTGCCGCGGGCAAGAACGCTCCGCTATTGAAGACGCCGCTGCCGCCGATGCCGGAGGGCAGCGAGCGCCGCCGCTGATCCGAACAACAACATGGTGCCGGGCTCGGGTATCGGTGTCACATCGCCAACCTGGATCGACCCGTTGCCGACACCGACCGCGAGATTGTTGCCGTCCCCGTCCGCGAAGATCGCTTGCGTGATGTTCACCGGGCTCAGTCCGTTGGCGTTCCCCAGGAACGTCAACGTCGCCAGCGTGAAGCTCGCGCCCCCCTGGAGCGTCAGCAGATCGGAGGCACCCAGGAGCGACACTGCCGCGAGGTCGATGATGCCGCCCGCAAACCCCAGCGACAGATCAATCACGTCCCCGCCGGTGCCCAGGCTGCTCCCTAATGCGAACGACTGGCCCGCTAGGATCAGGTTATCGAACGCGAGGTCCAGATCGAAGCTCCCGATCGACTCCCCGTCCAGGCCGGAGATCACGATGTCCACGTTGAACAGATCTCCGATGTTCCCCGACTGGAAGCCGGGAACGACGCTCACGATTGGGGCCGCCGATGCCGTCGTCGGCAGCCATACCGCGGCGGCCATCACCACTGCGGCAAGTATCAGCTTTTTTCTCATGTCAGTCCTCATTGTCCGTTGGTGATTGGAGATTCCGGTCAGTTGATGGCACAGCCGGCGCGCGTGCACCTTACGACGCAGTAGCGCGAGTCGACGACGTTGATGGTGCCATCACCATTGGCATCGCGCGGATCGCCGGGCCCGGCCGCCGTATTGCGGGCCGCGTTGATCGCGTTGATGTCGGTCAGATCGACGTCCCGGTCGCCGTCGACGTCGCAGGCCACCTGCGCGACTGCGACCCACGTCTTGCTGACCGCGTTGGAGTTGACCGTGCCAACCGCTGCAGTGATGGAATCCGTACCCGCGACCGTGCCCGTATAACAGAACTGCGCGAGGCCGCCCGCATCGGTGAACGCGAAGCCCGTCGTCGTGTGGGCTCCCGCCACGCTGAAGTCGACGCGAATGCCGCTCAAGGGCGCGCTAAACTGATCGGCTACGCTGGCCGTCACGCAGTGCGACGTGTTGATCGGATTGGTCGCGGTCGGCGGGGTCAACACGATGCTGGTTACGCTCGCTACCTGACCGAGCGCCAGACCGCCCGGATAGCCATAGGAATCGGCGTTCGCGAACCCGTACATGAACGCCCCAAACGGCGAGGGACCCCCGAGCGTGTGCGAGCCCAGCGCGACGGGCCGCTGCGCTCCCGAGAAGCCGCTCGCGCCGATCGGCGTGAAGGCGGCTGGCGGAATGGCCACGCCATCGAGCGTGACGCTGCCCACCGCTGAAGTGGCCGCGACCACGTTAATGAAATTGATGGTGAACCCCGTGGCTGGGGTGGTGACCGTGTACCGGTTCAGGAACTGCTCGAAGGGCGGGATGAGCATCATGAACGGGTCCGACGTCACGCCGTCAAAGCTGGTGCCGTTCGAGTACTGGGCCACGAGCACCGGTTCGCTGGCGGTAATCGTGGCAGGTCCGGCGATGATGCGTTCGTGATACTGGCCCCTGTTGAGCGTGGCCACTGCAACGCCATTCACGAGCACGGTGGTGATGCCGGTGCTGCCAGCCAGAATCCGGAACGTGTCGCCCCCCACGCGCGTCGCCAGAGGCATCGTGACGAACGACTTGCCCCACGTCGTGACTGGCGGGAGTTCCTCCTCGATGTGATCGCAGAAGGTGAATCCCGCCGGGATGTTTGCGCACACATGGCCGCCGAACACGCCGATCGGCTTGTCCGACGTCACGATGCTGCCCGACAGGTCGGCCGGTGCCGCATTCGTGTTGATCAGTTGATAGGTCTGGCCCTGGTTCAACGTGATGTTGTAGGGCACGCCGGCCGGACGGCCCGGCGTCGCCGATGACGGGGTTATGGTGACGGTCGTGGCGGCTTGAGTGCCGACGACACCGAACAACGATCCATTGACGATGTTGGTATTTCTGTACCCGAGGGTAACGTATTCCGTGCCCAGGATGTCGGTCGGGAGGCCCAGGTAGGCATCAGTCGTAGCCTGTATGCGGTTCAGCCCATAGACCGTGACCTCCGCCAGCGACGTGACATGAATGCCCTGATTCGTCACGACATTGGTGGCGGCCACCATCGCGGTGCTAGGAATAGGCACCGACGTCACGGCGCCGGCGGTGACGATGAACGGGGCCGTGAACGGCACTGCCAGTCCAGGAATCGACACGATGCCGGTTGTGTTCGTCTCCCCGGTAATGAACAGCGTCAGCTGAGCGCTCGAGTCGAAGTTTGAGGTGAACATCAGCCAGAAATCGGTGCCCTTGCTGTCCTGGGTGGTCTGGGCATGCGAGGGCGTCTGTGTCCAGAGCAACGCCGCGCCCAAAACCAGGGCCACAGCCGTTCCGCTCAGCAGCCGAATCCATCGTCCGCGTGTTTTCATTGAGCGCTCTCCAGTTCGCGAAGTCGGTTAGTGAAGACGTTTGTCGAGGATCACGAAAGCAAGGAACGACACTGGTTCCGACGGCGCGCTATCCAAGAACGGTACCAGCACTGTAGAGGTTGGCTTGGGGTCCTTATGACCCACATCCCAAACGACTTATGAGCGAAACAGGTCTAGCCCAGACGGCTGCAAGAGTCCGTGTTCGGGGTGACTATAGTCACTCGGATGTGCGGTGGGTTCACGGCGCCGCGTTGGTCCTGAAGATGGGATCCGGCACGCCTGCCTCTGCGAAGCCTCGCGCTCTCAACCGGCAGCTGTCGCACCGGGCGCAAGGCGCGCCTGAAGGAGTCGGATCGTAGCAGCTGTGGGTGACTCCGTAGTCCAGCCCGAGGGCGATGCCACGGCGAATGATGTCGGCCTTCGAGAGGCGCAGCAGCGGGGCAAGAACGGCCAGCGGCCGCCCTTCGACGCCGGCCTTGGTGGCAAGCGCGGCGAGGCGCTGGAAGGCTTCCAGATACTCCGGCCGGCAGTCGGGATAGCCGGAATAGTCGAGCGCGTTGACGCCGATGACGATAGCAGAGGCCGAGACGACTTCGGCCCACGCGAGCGCGAGCGAGAGAAAGACGGTGTTGCGTGCGGGCACGTACGTCGACGGGATGCCGTGATCGCTCTCGAGCGCGCGATCCTTCGGGATGGCACCGTCGCCGACGAGCGCGGAGCCGCCGAACGCAGCCAGGTCCACGGCGAGCTCGAGGTGCCTGGCGACGTCGAGCGAGCGGGCCGCCCGGCGGGCTGCTTCAATCTCGCGCGCGTGGATCTGGCCGTAGCGGATGCTCAGGGCGTAGACCTCGTAGCCATCCGCCTTCGTCATCGCCGCGGCGGTGAACGAATCGAGCCCTCCGCTGAGCAGGACGATGGCCCGGCGGGCGTCACACGCCTCGGGCATCCGCGCTCCAGATGTACTTGTGCGCCTGCAGCTGCAGCCTCACCTGAAGACGGTCTTCGAGGATCCAGGCGGCGAGATCTCTGCCGGGGAGCACTCCGTGCACGGGCGAGATCAGAATCGCGGCGCACCGGCCCTCGAGCGCGTGCCGCGTGATGACGTCTTTCGCGAACTCGTAGTCCTGCCGATCCTGCACGACGAACTTGACCTCGTCGGCCGGAGCCAGGAGATCGAGATTCGACCAGTCGTTCTTTCCCGACTCCCCGCTGGCCGGACACTTCACATCGAGGATGCGGATGACTCCTGGGGGCACCTGGGCAACGCTGCGATGGCCGCCTGTCTCGAGCAGGACCGTATGGCCACGGTCGACGAGCTCGCGCATGAGCGGATAGACGTCGGGCTGGAGCAGCGGCTCACCGCCCGTGATCTCGACGACCGGGCACTCGAAGGCGGTGACGTCCGAGATGACCTGGTCGATGCTCATCTTTCGGCCTTCGTGGAACGCGTAGGGCGTATCGCACCACGAGCAGCGCAGGTCGCAGGCGGTCAGGCGGACGAACACGCACGGCCGGCCGGTATGGGTCGACTCCCCCTGAATCGAGTGAAAAATCTCGTTGATCGTCAACATCGAGGCTGGATGCAATTGTACTGCTATCGAGAAGTACAATACGGCCATGCCCAAGCCAATCCTCTACCTCAAGCCCACGTGAACGACATGCCGAAACGCCAGAAGTTTTCTGGAGCAGCAGAAGATCGACGTCGAAGAACGTGACATCAACAGGAATCCGCCGGACCGCGCGTTTCTCGAACAGCACGTCGAGGCCGACCGCTTCCTCGAGTTCGTGAGCACCCGCAGCCCCGTGTTCAAGACGCGGCCGCTGCCACGGTCCAAGAAGGAAGCGATCGACCTGATGATGGAGCAACCCAACCTCATCAAACGCCCGATCCTGATTCGCGGCTCGAAGGTGACCTTCGGGTTCAACAAAGAGGCGTACAAGCCCTAGCCCAATGGCCGTGCTGAGAGATTGTTGGAAGAATCTTGGTGCCCTATCAGCAGCGCCTGCGGCTGCGGCCGCGCGCGCATGCGCGGGGCCGCGCGAGCGGGGGTGGGGCCCCCGCGAGCTCTGATAAATGATAAAGATCGGCACCTCGGGCTGGAGCTACCCGTCCGGTCAAGGTACCTGGAACGGCATCTTCTATCCCTCGCAGCCGCGCGGGCGGGGGCGCGGCAAGTTCGACGAGCTCGCCTTCTACGCCGAGCATTTCGACACGGTCGAGATCAACTCGACGTTCTACGGCGTGCCGTCGGCCGCGACGACGAAACGATGGGCTGAACGGACCCCGGCCGGCTTCGAGTTCTCGCTCAAGCTCTTTCAGAAGTTCACCCACCCCGAGATGTTCCAGAAGGCATCGGGGCAGGACCCGTTGAACCTCGGCGACAAGGACGTGGACGAGTTCCAGCGTGCACTCGATCCGCTCGCATCCGCGGGCAAGCTCGGCGCGCTCCTCGCGCAGTTCCCGGCCAGCTTCACGAACGAACCCGACGCGCGCGGATACCTGGAGTGGGTGCTCGAGCGGTTCCGGGACTACAACGTGGCGGTTGAGCTGCGCCATCGCAGCTGGAGCGACGATCCAGTGCCGACCTTTGAACTGCTGGAGACGTTCGGCGCGGCGTGGACGCAGATCGACGAGCCCAAGTTCAAGACCTCGATCAGGCAGAGCCTGCGGCCCAATGTCCGGTCGTTCTACTACCTGCGCCTGCATGGCCGCAATGCCGCGCAGTGGTGGACGCACGAAAAGTCCGAGGACCGCTACAACTATCTGTACTCAGCCGACGAGCTGAAGCCCTTCGCTGAAGCCGCAGGCGAAGCCTCGCGCGCGGTGAAGAAGGCGTATCTCTACGCGAACAACCACTTCTCGGCGAAGTCGGTCGCCAACGCGGCCATCCTCAAGCATCAGCTCGGACAACCGCTTCCGGGCGAGTACCCGGAGGAGTTCGTCGAGCGCTACCCCGATCTGAAGGGCCTGGTAAAGATCCTGCCGCCGTCGCTCATTCCCTCACCGAAGCCTTCTTGAGCACGTCGGTCTTCTGAATCTTCGCCGCCACGTCGAGTCCTTTGATCACCCTGCCGAAGACGGCGTACTTGCCGTCGAGCGTGGGTGCCGCGCGCAGCGTGATGTAGAACTGACTCGCGGCATCCTTCGCCGATCCGCTGTGCGCCATGCCGACCGCACCCGGTCCGTTCCGGCGCTTCTTCGTGATCTCGGCGACGCCAACCGCCGTGCCGCTGTTGCCCGTGCCCCAGGAGGCCTGCTTCGTCATGTCGCGCGTCTGGGGATCGCCGATCTGAATCACGAAGCCCGGCTCGGCGCGGTGGAACCGCAATCCGTTGTAGAAGCCCTTCTTGATGAGCGCCAGCACGTGCGCGACGGTTTTCGGGGCCTCCTCCGGGTAGGTTTCGATCTCGATGACCCCCTTGACGGTCTCGAGCACGATGACCGGCCCGGCGCCAGGAGACGCCTGTTCGGTGCGGACGGCCGAAGACAGCAGAAACAGAACAGCCAACACACACGGAACGAGCTTCATAAGTCCTCGCAACATCGGACGGATCCTGAACCTTTGAACCCTGTGAACCCTTGAACCTATTGAACCTACTCCGCTCAACTCAACCTGACCTGCTCCGCTCAAGACTTCCCCGTTTTGGTTACGCCGATTCTGGGACAAAGGTCGGCAATCGCGCAACTGGGACACAACGGGTAGACCGGCCGGCAGACGTTCTGTCCCCAGGTCACCAGATACAGGTTGATGATCGGCCACCAGCGCCGCTCGGCCACGCCGTACAACGCGTGCTCGGTTTCCTCGGGCGTCCGGGTCTTCACCCACCCCAGCCGGTTCGAGATGCGGTGCACGTGCGTGTCGACGCAGATGTTGTCGGTGCTGCTGTGCGCGAGAATCAGCACCAGATTCGCCGTCTTGCGGCCAACGCCGGGCAGCGTCAGCAGGTCTTCCATCGTGCGCGGCACCACCCCGCCGAACCGCCCGATGATCTGATTGCAGGTCTCGACGACGTGCACCGCCTTGTTCCTGTAGAAGCTCACCGGATAGATGAGTTTCTGAATCTGCGCCGCGGCGAGCTTCGCCATCGTGCGGGGCGTGCGCGCCACCTTGAAGAGCCGCCGCGACGCGGCCGCCGTCACCGGATCGCGCGTCTGCGCCGACAACATCGTCGCGATGAGGACCTGGAACGGATCCTCCTGCTGCTCCTCGGCGATCTTCTCGACGGCGGGCTCGTCCAGGCCGTCGATGGCTTTCGCGAGCCGGCGCATGACGGCACGGATTCGGCCGCGAGGCATTCGTGGCTGGAGTGGCACGGGCACAGGAAGCTACTTCGGGCTGACGGGAGTGAGCGCGGGACGTCCCTGAAGAACGGCGAGGACGTTCGACACGGCCAGATCCGCCATTGCCGTCCGCGTCTCGCGCGTGGCGCTCCCGAGGTGCGGCGCCAGCACGACGTTCTCGAGATCGAGGAGGCCCGCGAAGACCTCCGGCTCGCGCTCGTACACGTCGAGCGCGGCGCCCGCAATCAGATGCTCCTTGAGCGCCCAGGCGAGCGCCTCTTCGTCGACAACGGGTCCGCGCGCGGTGTTGACGAGATACGCCGATCGCTTCATTCGAGCGAGCGCACGGCGATCGATGAGGTGTCGGGTGGACGGCGTGAGCGGCGTGTGAATCGAGATCACGTCCGAGCTGACCAGTAACTCGTCGAACGACAGTTCCGGCACGTCGGACGACGAACGCGACTCCCTGGCCAGGAACACCGCCGTCATGCCAAAGGCGGGCGCGCGGGCCGCGACGGCACGGCCTATCCGCCCGCGGCCGATGATGCCGAGCTGCTTGCCGCCGAGCTCCATGCCGAGCATGAAATCGAGCGCCCAGCCCTTCCAGTCCCCGCGCCTCACCAGCCGCTCGCCTTCCGACAGCCGTCGCGTCACCGCCAGGATCAGCGCCCACGTGAACTCGGCGGTCGACTGCGTGAGCACGTCGGGCGTGTTCGTGACGACGACGCCGCACGAGTGCGCGGCGGCGACATCGATGTTGTCGTAGCCGACCGCGATGTTCGCGACGACCTTCAGATCGGGGGACGCGTTCAGCACGTCTGCCGTGACCGGATCGGTCAGTACCGATATCAGCCCCTGTTTCCCTTGCAGCCGGCGCACGAGCTCGTCGGCCGTCAGGGGTGTGGGGCCGTCATACAGCTCGACGTGGCTGCCGGCCTCGAGCTTCGACTGGACAGACGCAGGGATCCGGCGGGTCAGCAGGACACGGGGGCGTGAATCAGTGCCCGTGGGATTCGCAGTAACCACAGTGGTTGCAGTGAACGGCCGGCTCGATGAGGCACGGCCCGTCGGATTCCGGAAGCAGGTATCGGATGTGGCTCACGTGCGCGGCGACGTTCGACGGCCGCCCGCCAGACGCGGCCGGCGGAGCCCCCTGGAGGTGCTTCGACACCGCCTCTCGAACCATCGCCCGCAATGCCTGTTCGTCCATTTGCCATTCAACCTTCCCTTCAGCATTCAGCATTCAGCATGACAGTGACCTCATCAATGATCCCAATGATTGCGGCGTCGACGGCGGCGGCCTTCTTACCCAGCGCGTCGCCGGCAGCCTTGCCCTCGATGACCACCAGCACCTTCTCCCCCACGCCGGCGCCGACCGAGTCGATCGCGATGAGTGAGACGCCGCGCGGCTCATCATCGATCGAGAGCGGCTGCACCAGCAGGAGCTTGGCCCCTTCGAGCTTGCGGTTCTTCTGCGTGGAGACGACGGTGCCGATGACGCGGGCAATCTGCATCGCTCTACACTCCAACCGAGCGCCGTTCGACCGGGACATGGCCGCGCCCTTGACGATGGACACGATGGCGCGAAGACTCGTATCCACAGGATTCCATCGTGACCATCGTGGCATCGTGGGCTGGCCGTGGGCTCGTGTCGGTGATCACGGTAACTAACGACTCTCCACTCTGTCGCCGTTCACATGCCAGTAATCCACAATCCCGATGATGGCGGCATCGGTCGGCGGCTCGACGGGGTAGAAGGGAAAGGCGGCTTCCCGGCCGCGGACGAAGAAGACGTTCTCGCCCACGCCCGCGCCGACCGAATCGAGCGCGACGAGCGTACGTCCGGCAGGCTCACCGGAGGCGGCGAGCGGTTGCAGCACCAGCAGCTTCGTCGCCGTCAGGTTCGCGTCCTTGACCGTCGCCACGACCTCGCCGATGACGCGCGCGAGCTGCACGATGGCTCCTTATTCCTTGATCTCGATGGCGTCGACGATGCCGACCACCGCGGCGTCTACGGGACAGTCTTTCAGGCCCGCCGCCATGCGCGCCGAGCTTCCGCTGACAATCAGCACCGTCTCGCCCACACCCGCGTCCACGGTATCAACGGCGACCAGATAGCTGCCTTCGGGCTTGCCTCGCGGATCCATGGGTCGGGCGACGAGCAGCTTGCTGCTCACCAGCCGGTCGTCCTTCCGGGTCGCGACCACGGTGCCGACGATCTTCGCGAGGATCATTTCGCGTTTGCGGTCGCCTTTCCAATCGGCAGCGCCTCCTCCAGGTTGGCGTGCGGCCGCGGGATGACGTGCACGGACACGAGCTCCCCGACGCGCCGCGCGGCGGCCGCGCCAGCGTCGGTCGCCGCCTTGACCGCGGCGACATCGCCGCGCACGATCGCGGTCACGTAGCCGGCGCCGATCTTTTCCCAGCCGACGAGCGTGACCTTGGCGGCCTTGACCATCGCGTCCGCGGCCTCGATCATCGCGACGAGACCTTTGGTCTCGACCATCCCGAGCGCCTCACCCATCTTGTGCCTCCACGACTTTTCCTGCAGCCCCGTGTTGCCCGTGGCCCTATTCCGTGCTGTCCGGGTTATCCGTGCTCTATTTCAAGTGCCTGACCGCATCTTCGATGAGCGCGGTCAGTTCGCTGTATGTTAGTCGAATTTCCTCGTCCGGGCCTACGTTCGCCGCGCGTCGAGCTGGCGGCCGCCAGCCCTGCCCTGCGCTCTCCGGTACCAGCCGTTCGCCCGACGTCGAGAAGGGGGCCTGCACCACCTGGCAATCGACAGGATCGGAGGCCGCGGGCTCGGGACAGATCGGCGCCGGGGCGGCAATGCCGTACGAGCCGCGCAGTTTCTCGAGACGGGTCACTTCGTCGCGCGACAGCAGACGCTCACCGCCGAGCAGCCGCGCCACCAGGCTGATCTTGGCAAAGTGCTCAATGGTCTCCATCTTGTAGTACGCGGCGAACACGTCGGCGCCGAGCGTCAACGCTCCGTGGTTGGCGAGCAGCATCCCGTCGTGCGTCTTGACGTACTTGCGCACGGCTTCTGGTAGCTCCTTGGTCGACGGCGTCGCGTACTCGGCGATCGGCACGCTCCCGAGTGTCGTCACGACCTCAGCGAGCACCGCACGATCGAGCGGGATGCCGGCCACGGCGAAACCCGTCGCGATCGGCGGATGCGCATGGACCACCGCCTGCACTTCCGGGCGCTGGCGGTAGACCTCGAGGTGCATCTGCATCTCGGACGAGGGATGGCGATCGCCCTGAATCTTCTTCCCGTCGAGATCGGTGATGCACATCATCTCGGGCGTCATGAAGCCCTTGCACACGCTCGTCGGCGTCATCAGCAACCGGGACGCGTCGAGCCGCAGGCTGATGTTGCCGTCGTTCGAGGCCGTGTAGCCGCGCGCGTACAGCCGTCGACCGACTTCGACGATGTCCGCGCGATGCTGCTGTTCCGAGCGATCAGCCATGAACGACGACGTCACTGAGAGTCCGATGAAGATTGGCCTGGAGCCTCACCGGCGCTCGAACTCGCGCCGGCACCTGTCCGAGCAGAAGTACAGTGTTTCGCCGCCAATCCGGAGCAGTGGTGCGCTGGCGGGCGAGACGTACGTGCCGCAGACCGGATCGCGCACCAGCTTCACGCCTACCCTGGCGGAGCCATCGACGCGACGGTACCCCGCACCCTCGAGAACACCCTTCGCCAGACGCCACACCGCGCGGGCGACGGCCAGAATCAACAGAAACTGAAGTAGACGGAGCACCATGAGCCGTGTTGTCCGCGTCAGCCGCGGCCTCAGTCAGGCGACCCTGGAGGCTTGCCGGCCGGCGCCGCTCCGCCCGGCAGGTTGGGGTGCGCGTTCCGCATGCTGTCGAGTGCCTGTTTCGCGCGCTTCCCTTCCGGCGAATCGGGCGCGTACTCGACGACACGCTCCCAGGCCTGCGTAGCCCCTTCGAGATCGTCCTTGCCGAACGCCCGCACGATGCCGAGGTTGAGCAGCGTCTTGGTGTGGCGAGGATCGATGGCCAGCGAACGATCGAACTGCTGCAGCGCCCGGTCCGGCTGGTTCATGTAGTAGTAGGCGATGCCGAGGTCGGTGCTCGCGCTCACGTTGCGCGGCTCGATCGCGAGCGCCTGCTCATACCATCGCACGGCGTCCTCGAAGCGCTCCGAATCGAAATACAGGTTGCCGAGCTCGATGCGCACGCTCACGTCGCGTGGATTGCGTTCGGCGGTCTGCGCGAGCGTGGCCGCCCGGGACTCGTCGAGCGGTGCCGCCGACGACGACTGGCTCGACGGCGCCGCGCGCTCGGCCACAGCCGCACTCGCGGGGCGCGGCGCCGCACCCTGCTGGCTACCGACGATCCAGCCGACGAGGATGCCGAAAAACACACCGGCGAGACCGAAGACGACTGATTCTCTTGGCACAGGGAGGCGCTCTCCGAGTTGATTGGCTCCCGATCATAGCAGCGTTTGTCGGAACCACTCCAGCAGGCGGCGGCCGAGATCGGCATCGCTCGCCAGCATCGCCGTGCCGTGGCCGGCGTGGCTGAGGACGACGACCTCGCGAACCCCGGCGCCCGCCTTGCGCAGTGCCCGCACCGACCGCGCCGCGTACCCATCGTCGTCGCTCGCCACCAGCAGCACCGGACGAGCGCCGAACTTCTTGACGGCCGCGTCGAGGCGAAGCCCGCGGTAGTCGAGCGACGGCGACAGCAGCGCGAGGCTCACGACCGACGGATCGTCGACCGACGCCAGAGCCGCGAGTGACGCACCGATCGACGCGCCGGCGACCCCGATGCGTGCGGGCGTGACGTCGGCGCGCGACGTGAGAAAGCGACGCGCGGCGCGGACGTCCTGAACCATGCCTGCGTAGTCCTGTGGGCTGCCAGGCGAGTCGCCGTGACCGCGCAAGTCCAGCGCAAGACCGCCGATGCCTTCGGCCGCCATCTGTGCGCCGACCTGATCCCAGTCGCTCCGTGATTTCTGCAGCATGTGGATGAAGATGACCGCGGGCGCTGGCCGCGACGATGGTTCGTACCAGGTGGCGGCCAGCGTCAGCCCGTCGTCTGTCCGGAAGCTGACGCGCTGGGAGACGGCACCGGCGGTCGGCGTGGGCGGCACTGACAGCAGCCCGGCAACAGCCAGAACGGCGCAAGGCCACCGCCGAAGGGCAGCTGGGGAAAATGCCTGGCACCTCTGCACGAAACGGGCGTGGACTGAGGGCACCCGAGTCAAGGATGTCAGTATACAGGCCGGTATCTTTGATATAGTCGCTTCCGGCATGCTCGACGACATCACCCAGGCGGTGCTGGCGCGGGAAGACGTAGGGCGCTACCTGCGGGGGGGGCCCGGGCAGTCGGAATTGCAAGCCCGCGAGCGGATTCACGCCTACCTCGACGAGCTGCGGACCACACAGCGGTACCCGATCTATCGCGCCCTCAAGCATCCGCTCTATCCGATCCTGCGGAAAATCGAGCGGATCGAGGAAAACGTCCGCATCGCCCAGGACGCCACCGGCCGCGGCCGCACGATCTACATCTCCAATCACAAGAGCCACCTCGACTATCTCGTCGAGCCGCTGGTGATCGACGACAACGGCATCCGGCCGCCCGTGATTGCCGCGGGGATCAACCTGTTCGGCGGTCCGCTCGGGCTGCTTCACCGCCACGTGACCGGCGCAATACCGATTCGCCGCAACGCAAAAGACCCGGCCTATCTCGTCACGCTGAAGGCGTATGTCGCGGAGCTGCTTCAGCGCCACGATCTGCTCTTCTACATCGAAGGCGGCCGGAGCTACAGCGGCGAGATGAAATCGCCGAAGACCGGGCTGCTTCACGCCGCGGTGCAGGCGGAGGGCTTGGACTCCTCGATCATCCCTCTCGCCGTGTCGTACGATCTCGTGCTCGAGGACCACATCCTGGCCCATCAAGGAGCGAAACGGCGGCCGCGGGCGTTCGCCCGCGAAGTGGCGGAAATGGTCCGATTCGCGGTGGGGTATCAGTCGCGCGCGTTCGTGACCTTCGGTGGGCCGATTTCGCTCGACGGCTACGACCCCGGCTCGAGGCGCGATGTGATGAATCTCGCGCATCAGATTCGCGACTCGATCGGACGGCTTTACAAGGTGCTCCCCACCGCCGTCGTGGCAGCGGCGATGCGCCCATCGATCACGCGGCGCGAGCTCGAGGCCCGGGCAGACGAGTTGGTTGAAACCCTCCGGGCAGCGGGGGCCAACATGGGCGTGGAAAACGGACGCCAGGCCGTCGAGGAGGGCACTGCGCCGCTCGAGTCGCGGAACATCATCTACGTCGAACGCGGTGGCCGCTTCCGCGTCCGCGAGCGGACGGTCCTTCGCTACTACGCTCGCACCCTCCAGCACCTCCTGACGGGCTCTAAACGTCCTCCGCGTACACATTGATCGGCCCGACGAGCCCTGCACTGCGGGGTTAGCTAGTCATCCCTCCCGGCGACAAATAGTCCCCTCCGGAACGTCCATAGTCGGGGTGTCGAGGACTGGGTATTCCCTGTGAGACCCATGGGTTGCGGGATTCTCCGAGCCTCCGGAAATGCCACAGCGACACAAGTGTATTTCGTCGAGCAAACAGCAGCTAAAGTGTTGATACTAATCAAAATGCTGCTATGTCACGGTCGTGGCACACCTATTGAAATGGAAGGGTTGCGCCGAAACCGGGAACGGCTCAACTGGAGCCGGAGTCCTACGGGTCAAGGCAACTGGAGGTTACAGGGAGAAGCCCATGGTTACCAACTGCCCTCAGCAACTCACGGCGGCGGCTGAAGTTACCCGCAACGCAACAACGGAAGGCGGCCTGATGGCCAGGATGGCCATTCGGATCGGACAGGTCGTCTGCGGACTGCACGGCCACGATGCGGTCCTGCATTTCGTGGCCAACCGCGTCCAGATGCGGTGCACGTCGTGCGGACATGAGACCCCGGGGTGGGAGATCACCGGCAACGGTCCTCGCATGCGCTACGCTGGCGACGCCCGGCGGCATGTCCTCAAGCCGCACTTGGCGCTGCTCAGGCGCGCTGAACCCGAACTGGCGCTGCGGAAGAGCGCCTAGTCGGACCTCAACACCAGTCGCGCACCAGGCGGCTGAGCGCGTCGCGGCACGTGACGACGTCGCTAGCCGTGACGTACTCCTCTCGGCTATGGAGTCCAGCACCGCCTGGCCCGAAGAGGACCGACGGTATTCCCGCCGCGCCAAGCACGGCTGCGTCAGTCCAGAAGCTCATGCCGGTCGTCCCAGGGCTGGTTTTCCCGGTGGATGTCCGGCTTCCGAGCGATTCGACGACCTCAACGAGCATTCGCGGTAGCGCGTGATTTGGCGAGAGCTCGTATGGCGGGCGCGAGAACGTCACCGTGGCCGACGCCTCGAACTCCGGATCTTCGCGCGCGAGCGCTTCGAGAATTGTCGTCACCTCCTGAAGCGCGGACTCCTCACTCTCTCCTCCAATCATCCGGCGCTCCATCTGCAGCCGGCAGCGATCCGGATAGGAGCTGAGCTCGCAGCCCCCGCTGACGATGGATGCGTGCAGTGAACCGGCGCCCATCATCGGATGTGGCGGTCGGGATTGCAGCTCGCGGTCGAGAACCTCCAGCCGTTGCAGCACGCGTCCCATGCGCATGATGGCGTCTCGCCCATCCGCGGGGCGGCTGCCATGCGCGGCTCGACCGAGCGTCTCGATGTCGATCCAGGCGAACCCCTTGTGGGCGACGGCGACCTGCAGGTCCGTGGGCTCGGTGACGACTGCGCCGTCAGCCCGCCAGTCTCTGACGAGCGCGTCGGCCCCGAGGCTCGCGTACTCTTCGTCGACGACGGCGGCCACGATCAGCCGTCCTCTTGCAAGCCCGCGCGCCGCAGCCTGTCGAGCGGCATCGACCATGGCGGCCACGCCGCCCTTCATGTCCTGGGATCCCCGGCCATAGATTCGGCCCGATCGCATCTCTGGCACGAACGGCGCCTCCATCCCCTCGACGCCGACCGTATCCACGTGTCCGCAGAACATCAGCGATCGGCCGGGAGCGCGGCCTTCAAGCACGCCGATCACGTTGGGCCGTCCGGCCGCGACCTCCTGCAGGTGGACATCGAGTCCGATGCGCCGCATGTGCGCGGCGATCGCCGATGCGATCTGCGCTTCGCCGGCCGCGCCGGGTACAAGCGATGGGTTGATCGAATCGATGGCGATGAGATCGGACAGGAGCTGGATGGCTGGGTCCACGTCAGTCGTCAGTCGGCAGTCGTCGGTCGTCAGTCACAGTCCACAGTCCGAGTCGTCAGTGGACAGTCCAAGTCCTCAGTCGAAGTCTTCAGTCGAAGCCGGGTGCGACTGAAGACTCCGACTGGCGACTCCGACTGTGGACTGACGACGCGGACTGTGGACTGTGACTGACGACCGACGACTGTCGACTGACGACTACAGTATCATGGCGACCATGGACCTGAAGGGGACGGTCGCGGCGATTACTGGAGCCTCCTCAGGCATCGGGTTGGCTGTTGCCGAGCACCTCGCGCGCGAGGGTGTCGCGGTCGTGCTCGGGGCGCGGCGCCTCGATCGGCTCGAAGAGGCGGTCACGCGAATCCGGGCGGCCGGCGGACGCGCCGAATCGCTGGCGATGGACGTGACACGCGACGCCGACGTCGTGCAGCTCGTGACGCGGGCGCAGCAGGCGTTCGGCGGTCTCGACATCATGGTCTGCAATGCCGGGTTCGGGTACTACGGAACGGTCGAGGAGATGGATCCCGACGTCATGCGGAGGATGATGGACGTCAATTTCATGGGGACCTTCTACGGCACGCGCGCCGCGCTGCCGGTGTTCCGCCGGCAGGGGCGCGGCCACCTGATCTTCGTCTCGTCGATTGTCGGCAAGCGGGGGATCCCGCTGATGAGCGGCTACAGCGCGACGAAGGCGGCGCAGGCGGCGTTCGCCGAGTCGCTGCGGTCGGAGCATGCCGGCACCGACATCCATGTGAGCGCGGTGTTTCCCGTGTCGACGACCACGGAGTTTCGCGAGGCGATGGAGCGCGACTTCGGTCACCAGGTGTCAGGGCTCGGTCCCAAGCAGCCCGTTGACGTCGTCGCGCGCGCGATCGTGCGGTGCATTCGACGGCCGTCGGCGGAGGTGTATCCGCATCGCGCCTCGCGTGCGCTGGCGATTCTCAACGCCGTTGCGCCGGCGTTCACCGATGGGCTGATGCGCAGGTACGGCAGACGCCGCGTGGTCGAACCGGCGTCGTCGGATGCCGAGCGATCGCGCGCACGATGAGCATCGAGACGGCCACGACCATCGCACGGCTCGTGCACGAGCACGGCGGGCGCGCCCTGGTCGTGGGCGGATGGGTGCGCGATCGGCTGCTCGGACTGCACGGCCTCGACGGTCCCAGCCCCGTTCGGTCCGGCACAGCTGGTCCAAGCAAGGACGTCGACGTCGAAGTCTACGGCCTGCCCGCAGCTCGACTGAAGGTCCTGCTCGCCACCCTCGGGCCGGTGAATACGGTCGGCGAGAGCTTCACGGTCTACAAGGTTCTCGACGTCGACGTGTCGCTGCCGCGCAGGGAGTCGAAGATCGGCCGCGGGCATCGGGCGTTCGATGTCAGCGGCGATCCGGACATGCCGCCCGGGGAAGCCGCGCGGCGCAGGGACTTCACGGTCAACGCGATCGCGTGGGATCCGCTGACCGACACCTGGATCGACCCGTTCGACGGCCGGCGGGATCTGCTCGAGCGCCGGGTGCTGCGCGCCGTCGATCCGCAGACCTTCGGTGACGACAGCCTTCGCGTGCTCCGCGGGATCCAATTCGCCGCGCGCTTCGACCTCGAGATGGACCCGGCCACGAAGGCGATTTGCCGCCTCATCCCCCTCGACGATCTACCGGCCGAGCGCGTCTGGGGCGAGATCGACAAGCTGCTCCTCCTCTCCGAGCGGCCGTCGGTGGGCTTCGCACTCGCGCTGGAGCTCGGAGTGATCGACCAGCTCTTCCCCGAGTTGAAGGCGCTCGTCGGGTGCCCACAGGAGCCGGAGTGGCACCCGGAGGGGGACGTCTGGGTGCACACGCTGCTCGTCATCGACGAAGCGCGCCGCCGAATCGCCGACCTCGACCACCCGCGACAGATCACGGTGATGCTCGGCGCGGTCTGTCACGACCTCGGGAAGCCGCTCACGACGGCGTTCGTCGACGGGCGGATCCGGTCCCTCGACCACGAGCAGGGCGGTGTCGCGCCAGCGGCCGCGCTGCTGAGCCGGTTGAACGTGCAGACGATCGGCGGCTACGACGTCGCACGCCAGGTGATCGGGATCGTGGCGCACCACTTGAAACCGCACGCGTTCTCCAAATCGGCAACGCCCGTGGGCGATGGCGCATACCGTCGGCTCGCGGAAAAGGTGGACCTGGAGCTGCTCGCGCGCGTGGCGACGTCGGACTGTCATGGGAGGACCGGCACATTCGACTGCTCGGCCATCGACCGCTTTCTCGAGCGCGCGCGCGCCCTCGGCGTCGAACACCGGCCGCCGTCGCCCATTGTCAAGGGCCGCCATCTCCTCGAGCTCGGCGTCGAACCCGGTCCCCGGATGGGAGAGATCCTGCGCCGCGTTTACGAAGAGCAGCTGGATGGGCACGTGCAGACACTTGACGAGGGCATCGCGCGCGCCAGAACGATCGTCGCGGACAGCGTGCACCAGCAGTATCCGCAGTCATGACGGAAAGGTCCGATCTGAGATGAATCGTCTGGGTTCAGTGCGTACTCGTCGCCGTGGCCATGGCGAGCCTTGCCCCTGGAGCTGCCGCCCAGGAGCCCGAGAAAGAGCCGATCGGCAGATTTGCCGTGGACGCCCGAGTCGCGCTGCCGCGGTATCCGGATGATCCGGCGACTGTCACCGCGCTTGGCGTCACGGCCGAGAACCTGCCGGGCCGCGGCCTGGGATTGGCGGCGGGCGTCACCGTTTATCCGGCGCGCCTGGGCAAGGTGGCGCTCGGCATCGGTGGCGAGTGGCTCCTCAGCCGCGGGAGCAAGACGCTCGATCCTGAGGAGGAGGGCGGCCCCAGCGGCCCGAAGGTCACGACTCGGTTCTCGGCACTCTCGCCGCAGGTCTCGTTGAACTTCGGCGGACGAAACGGATGGAGCTACGTGAGCGGCGGTATCGGATGGGTGTCGTTCACAACCGAGCTCGAAGACGCGCCCGTTGCGGACGCAACCGGGCGCACACGGGCGTTCAACTACGGCGGCGGTGCCCGGTGGTTCGCCAAAGAACACGTCGCCTTCACCTTCGACCTCCGGTTCTATCGAATCGATCCCCAAGAGGCCACAACCGGACGCCCGGCGTACGATGGCCGCCGGATAATGGCCTTCAGCGCCGGAATCAGCCTGAAGTAGCTGCAGACTTCCCTTCCGACCTTCCCCTTCGACCTTCCGCGCTTCAGCATTTCTTCAAATGTCCCAAATCTTTTCCTGTCGATCGTAGAAGGTGATCAACCCGTCCTCGCTCACCTTGAGGACCGCGGCGTACCGGCCGGCGGCCATCGCGGCCGTCGTGCGGGCGCCTTCGACGGCGAGCGTCGAGTGCGGCTCGAGCGGCTCGGTGTGCATCAGGATCGCACCGACGGCGAGCAGGCGTCCGGTGCCGTCCATAACCGTGGCGCCGTCGGTCTTGGCAAGCCCGGCCAGCACGGCGGGATCCAGATTGACCGCGCTTCGTCCGCGCAGCATGTGGAGCAGCTGGACGCGGTCGGGCGCGTCGCCTGGTTTCCCGCGCGGCGCATCGAGGCGGTCGCCTGGCGCGACGAGCAGCGGAAGCGAGACCGGCGCATCGCGCAAGACGACGAAGAGCGCGCCCTGTCGCGTGTCGGAGAGGTCGAGCGCCGTCTGGAAGAGCCGGCTGGCGAGGGCGGCGTCCTCGACCGCTCGCTCCCACATGTTGTACTTCGCCTGCACGTCGAGGAGGTGCCAGCGCGCGTTCCGGAAGCTGAACACCTCGACGCCCTGCGCAAACACCTTGATCTCGTGCGACGGGCTGAGCACGAGGCAGATGTTGCGGTTGTTGGCCGTCGCCGTCGCGTGGTGGCGGTAGGCGGTCGGACACGCCACGTCGAGAATCACGGGGCTGACGCGGCTCACCGACGTCACGTACCGCGCCACCTCCACGATGTCGAGCACGGTGCCGTCGCGGTTGACGAGAAACAACGTCTCGATGCCATCACTGAGGCGATAGAAGCTCTTGATGCCGGTGAGTGCGGGCGAATATTTGTACGACAGACCGGCGGGGCCCGCGGCCTCCATCGAGTGTCGTCCGTCCTCGTCGTCGACGAGCAGCACGCCCGACGAGATCGCCTTGTTCTCGTAGCTCGAGAGCGCGGCCACGCGGAGGATCTCGAGCGCGGTCGCGACCAGGTCGGCGCGCGCATGCGCGGCGTCGGTCTGCTCCTGCGCGTTCAGAAACGCGCTGATGTAGCGGTCTTCGATCGCGCCGCGGAAGAGGTCACCCCGCTCGAGCATCTGCCTGGGGTCGAAGATCGCCCGATAGCGCAGCGCGAGCACGCTGCCAATCGCCTTCGCCAGCCGGACTTCGTGCGGCGTGAACGGACGGCGCGCCGGCACGTGCACGATGTGCCGCGAACCGAACCAGCGAATCGACAGCACCGACGGATCGTTGGTCGGCTCGATCGCCAGACGTCCATCCGACGACAGCGACGGAATCGGCTGGGTCTCGAACGTGGCGCGCCCGAAGAACTGCCGCAGCGCGGACTGCAGGAGATTATCGTAGAGCGCGCTGGCCGCAAAGACTGGCGGAAGCGCCATGAGATTTTAGATCATAATTCATCTCGCATGCCGCGGCGCACCCTCATCGACTTCTTCGACGATCTGGCGGTCATCGACGGAGAGTTCCTCGTTTACGACGATGGCTATCGTACGTGGTCGCTGACGTACGGAGAGGCCGCTGACGCTGCCCGCGCGTTTGCCGCGCGTCTGCGCGCGGCGGGCGTCGTCAAGGGACAGTCAGTCGCCATCTGGAGCGAGAACCGCCCCGAGTGGATCGTTGCGCTCTGGGGATGCCTGCTCGAAGGCGTCATCCTCGTCCCCATCGACTACCGCACGTCGGCAGCCTTCCTCCTCAGGGTCGCCGACATCGTCAGCGCCCGCGCGATCCTCGCCGGCGACGTCGTCGACAGCGCCCCGCTCGCCGATCCCGCGCGCCCGGTCTGGCCGCTCGCCGAACTCAGATCGCCCTTGGGGTCAGATCTTGTATTTCAACATCTCGCCCCTGGCACCGCCCGAAATGTTGAAATACAAGATCCGACCCCAGCGTTGACCGCGGACGATACCGCCGAAATCATCTTCACCTCCGGCGCCACCGCGGACCCGAAGGGCGTAGTCATCACCCACCGGAACATCCTCGCCAACATCGTCCCCATTGAAAAAGAGATCGCCAAATACCGGCAGTGGGCCAGGCCGTTCCTGCCGATCCGGTTCCTCAATCTGCTGCCGCTCAGCCACATGTTCGGGCAGGCGATGGGAACGTTCGTGCCGCCGATGCTGCCGGGGCTCGTACTGTTCACGCGCAGCTACTCGCCCGACGACATCATCCGGCAGATCCGCCAGCGTCGCGTCTCCGTTCTCGTATGCGTTCCCAAGATGCTCGAGGTCCTCAAGGACCACCTCCTACGCGCCGCACCGGAAACGGCGGAAGCGCCAACGCAGAAGATGCACTGGACGACGCGCTGGTGGAAGTACCGCGCCGTGCATCGCATGTTCGGATTCAAGTTCTGGGCGATCGTCGTCGGCGCCGCGCCGCTCGACGCCGATCTCGAAGCCTTCTGGGGACGACTGGGATTCGTCGTGATCCAGGGCTACGGCCTCACCGAGACGGCGCCAATCGTCACGCTGAATCATCCCTTCCACGCCACCAAAGGCGCGGTCGGCAAGCCGATTGCCGGCGTCGAGATCAAGATCGCTGACGACGGCGAGATCCTCGTGCGCGGCGAGAACGTGACGCGCGGGTACTTCAACGCGCCCGAGGAGACGCGCACGGCTTTCCGGGACGGCTGGTTCCACACCGGGGACGTGGGCGAGATCGACGGCACTGGACAGCTGCGCATCCGCGGCCGCAAGAAGGAGATGATCGTCACCCCGGAGGGGCTCAACGTCTTTCCCGAAGACGTGGAGCAGGCGCTGAACGCCCAGCCGGGCGTGCGCGAATCGGCGGTGGTCGGCGCGTCGGCGGCCGGCTCGACCGCAGAGCGCGTGCACGCGGTGCTGGTGCTCGAACCGGGCGCAGACGTCGACGAAGTCGTGCGCGGCGCCAACCTTCGGCTGAGCGATCATCAGAAGGTGCGCGCCGCCGCCGTGTGGCAGGGAAGCGAGCTGCCACGCACGGAAGGCACGCGGAAGCTGAAGCGGCGCGAGCTCAAGTCCTGGCTCACCGGCGAACAGGGCCGGCAGAAACCCTCAGGCGCCGCCCAGGCACGCAGCGTCGCATCCGTGCTCGAACGCTTCGCACCAGGACGGACGCTGACCCCCGAGACCACGCTCGACGCGCTCGGACTGAGCTCGCTCGAACGCGTCGAGCTGATGATGGCGCTCGAGGAGGCCTTCCAGGTCACCGTGGACGAAGGACGATTCAGCGCCGCCAGGACCGTCGCCGACCTCGACGCGCTGACCAGTCCGCTCGAGGCGGCAGGACCGGCGACGCTGGCCGCGACCGACGCCATCCAGTTCCCAGCGTGGAACCGATCGCTCCCCGCCCGCGTCCTGCGCCGCGCCAGCCTCCCGGTGTGGATTCTCCCCTCGGCCGGATCTTCGCCAGAGTCGACGTGCGCGGCCTCGATCACCTCGATCGCGTGGAAGGACCGGTGATCTTCGCCGCCAATCACCAGAGCCATCTGGACACGCCGGTGATTCTCGATGCGCTGCCCGCGCGCTGGCGCTACCGCGTCGCACCAGCCATGGCCAAGGAGTTCTTCAAGGCGCACTTCAACCCGAACGAGTTCAGCCGGAAGGCCTACCTGCAGAACAGCGCGAACTACTATCTGGCGTCGCTCTTCTTCAACGCCTTCCCGCTGCCGCAGCGCGAGACCGGCACGCGTCAGACACTCCGCTACATCGGCGAGCTCATCAGTCGAGGCTACTCCATCCTGATTTATCCCGAGGGCCGGCGAACGCAGAAAGGCGAGATCGCTCGTTTTCAACCCGGCGCCGCCATGATCGCCGCGCGCCTCGAAGTCCCCGTCGTGCCGGTCCGGCTCGAAGGCCTGGATCGCGTCCTTCATCAATCGTGGAAATTTCCTCGACGAGGCCGCGCGCGCGTCACGTTCGGAGCTCCTATGGTCTTGAAGGGACACGACTACTCCGAGATGGCGGCCAGGATTGAAGCTGCCGTGACCAACCTCGACCAGGTGCCCGCCCACGACCCGCCCACGCTCAATGGCTGAGCCTGCACCACTTCTGCGTCGTGTCGTCTGATCCGTGTTGGCGTCGGAACGGCCATACGAGCCTCCGCGTGGTCGTTTGTGGCTGTGTTTGCGGAACCACGTCAGATGTGGCACACTCTTTGATTGAAAGGATTCACAAATAGTTGAGCAAGGACGATCTTATCGATGTTCAGGGTACCGTCGTCGCGGTGCACAGTGGGGGTCTCTACCGCGTGCAGTGCGACCAGGGTCACGAGGTGCTGGCGCAATTGAGCGGCCGTATGCGCCGGTTCCGCATCAAGGTGGTGCCTGGCGACCGCGTGACCGTCGGCGTTTCACCCTACGATCCGGTTCGGGGCATCATTACGTTCCGCGCCCGCTAGAAAAACCACTGTTTTGACCTCCCATACAAGTCAACCGAACAGCTCGCGTGGACGACGAGGACGACGGCCAGGCGGTCACGGCGGTTCGCCACGCCCGGCCGGCCCTCGAAGTCACGTGACGCCACACTCCCAGGCGGCCCCGGCCGTCGTGCGGCCACAGGCCGAATACAATCCGAGGCCCGTCGGGTTCGACACGCTCGGGCTCGAGCAGTCGCTCCTCGAAGGCATTCGCATTCGAGGGTTCACGAGCACGACCCCGATTCAGAGCGCGGTCATTCCGATCGTCATGGACGGCAACGACCTCATCGGTTGCGCCGAGACCGGCACCGGAAAGACGGCGGCCTTCCTTCTACCGATCCTCAACCGTATGCTCAGGGCACGCGCGACGGCGCCCGACGAGCGCGGTTTCACGCGCGTCCTGATTCTGGCACCCACGCGCGAGCTCTGCGGGCAGATCGAAGACGACGTGCAGGGTTTTACGTATCACACCGACCTGACCAGCATCGCCGTCTACGGCGGCGTGCCGATGGACCCGCAGGAGCGCGCGCTCAAGTCGGGCGTCGACATTGTCGCGGCGACGCCGGGACGGCTGATGGATCACATGCGGAACGGTGCCGTGAATTTCGACAAGCTCGACACGCTCGTGCTCGACGAAGCGGACCGCATGATGGACATGGGGTTCTGGCCCGACGTGCGGCGCATCGTCTCGGCCCTCCCGGACACCGCGGCCCGGCAGACGCTGCTCTTCTCGGCGACGATGCCCGAGGAAGTGATGAAACTCGCCGACGAGGTGTTGTGCGACGCGAAGTTCGTGCAGGTGGGCTCGGCGGGCGGCCCCAAGAGCATCACGCACACGATCGAAAACGTCGCCGCGGCTCAGAAGGCCGAATGGCTCGCGAAGTTCCTGCGGCGCACCGCCGGGCCCGTGCTCGTGTTCGTGCGGACCAAGTCGGGCGCCGAGCGGCTCGCGCGCCGGCTGGCGGCTGGCGGCCTTAAGGCTGCCGCCCTGCACGCCGACCGCACGCAGGCACAGCGCACGCAGGCTGTCGAAGGATTCCGGAGCGGCCGCTTCCGCGTGCTCGTCGCCACCGATGTCGCCGCTCGCGGCCTGGATATCGACGGCATCACGCACGTCGTCAACTTCGAAGTGCCGTCGAATCGCGAAACCTACGTGCACCGCGTCGGACGGACCGGACGCGCCGAGGCGACTGGCACGGCGCTGACACTCGTCGCTCCGGAAGAGCTCCGTGCCCTGCAGGCGCTGCAGCGCTCGTTCGGGATGGAACTGCAGGGTTGACGCCCGCGCCCGCGCTCAGGAAATGATGGACGACACCAAATTCGGACCGGGTTACGGATCAGGATCCGGCTCGAGATTCCCGCCCGGGTCCGGATATGGTCCGGCGTCGGGTCCGGCCGCTTCGCTGCCCGAGCCCCCGGACGACGAGCCAGGGCCGTCTCCCCCGTCGTCTGACGCCGACGCGTCCGCGGCGCCGGCCGCCGATCTGCCGCAGGTGGACCCCGCGGTCGAGAAATTCCGTTCGTGCC
The DNA here is from genome assembly GCA_963771395.1 of uncultured Acidobacteriota bacterium. GTDB lineage: Bacteria > Acidobacteriota > Vicinamibacteria > Vicinamibacterales > 2-12-FULL-66-21 > DATBJJ01. The sequence continues at coordinate 151,808 of CAVYTY010000025.1, forward strand.
GCTGGCGGGCAACGCCCGACGCGGGTGAGTACTGCACCCACCGCGACGTGCTGCCGTTTGCGGGCAAGGAAGGCTTCAAGCCAGAGTCCTGGTGTCCCGAGTGCGCCTTCTACAAACTGCGGCGCACGCCAAAGAAGCGGGATAAGAACGACTACATGTATTGAAATCAGGGATCAGGGATCGGGCTTGCCCCTGCCCCCTGGACCCCTGGACCCCTGATCCCTGATCCCTGAATCCCTACCCGCCTACTCGCTGAACTCCCTCGCCAGATCCGCCCACTCGCCATTCGGCGCGAGATCCTGATACGCCTTCCAGTGCGGCTTGGCCTCCGGTGAGTGCCCGGTCTTTTCGAGCGTGACCGCCAGGTAGAAATGGGCGTCGGGATACGCCGCATTGAGGCGGACGGCGCCGCGATAGCAGCGGAGGGCGTCCTCGTACCTGCTCAGGTCGTGGTGGATGTTCCCGAGATTGAAGTACGCCTCGAAACAGTCCGGGTCGAGACCGATGGCCCGCTCGTAGAGCGCCTGGGCTTCAATCATCTCGTCGCACGCGTAGTGGATGTTGGCCAGGTTGACGATCGCCGGCACGAGATCGGGATCGATGACGAGCGCCTTCCGATACGCCGCGGCCGCCCCCTCCATGTGTAGCTCCTCGCCGTCGTCGAGGCGCGAGCCTTCGATGAAGTATTTCGCCGCGAGCGCGGTCTGCGGGTCGGTGAATGGGAACGCCTGGTACGCTCCATCCCGCACCGCCGGCGCGCCGGCATGCAGGGGCGGGGCGCTGACGACACCGATGGGCACCGTGCGCCGCCCCTGAAGGGCGACGACCTTGGCCCGGGGCGTGTCGGGTGCGGCGTGAAAATCAAGCGCGAGCTGCCCCTGCCGTTCGGCGAGCAGGCTGCGCAGGATGACTTTGAGCGGCGTTCCCCTCTCGAGCTCGTTCGCGACCTGCTTGATCGTGAGGAGGTCCGTGAACGAGTACTCGCGCTCGGCGCGCGGACGTCCGCTCAGGCGAAGCAGACCCCACTTCTCCAGATAGCGGAGATGATTCTCGCTGATGGTGGGATAGAGGCTGCGGATGTCCCGGAGACCATACGGCCCGCCGGGCCCGATGAGGGATGACGGCGACGACGCCATTGCTTCCGCGAAGATGCGCGAGATGGAGGTGAATGTCAAGCGTGATTCGTGCAGAGCAACCTGTTCCTCGCTAGAATACAGCGCCATGCTACTCGCGAGCGACATCGGCGGCACCAAGACGCTGCTCGGGCTGTTCTCCCCGGACCGTGACCGGCCCGAACCGATCGAGGTCGGAGAGTTCGTCACGCTCGACTATGACGGGCTGGAGCCGATGGTGCGCGAATTCCTGGGCGCCTGGAAGATCGACGCGCGCACCATCTCGGCGGCGTGCATCGGCGTGGCGGGTGCCGTCACGGATCAGGTGGCGCGGCTGACGAACGTGCCCTGGCGCGTGGACGCCGAAACGGTGGGCCCGGCGCTCGGCCTCAGGCGCGCCGAAGTGATCAACGACCTCGAGGCGCTCGCCTACGCGGTGCCGGTCCTCGAGCCGGACGAATGCAAGGTGCTCCAACAGGGCATCGCACAGCCCCTCGGCAACGCGGCCATCATCGCCGCCGGTACCGGTCTCGGCATCGCGATGCTGCACAACGTCGACGGGCGGTTCGTGCCGTTCGCCTCGGAGGGCGGCCACGCGGATTTCGCCGCGCGCACGCCTCGCGAGCTCGAGCTCGTCGCCGAGCTCACACGTGTGTTCGGCCGAGTCGGCGTGGAGCTCGTCGTCTCAGGACCGGGGCTGGTCAACATCTATCAGTTCACGCATCAGACGTTCGGCACCGGTCCGATGATTACGCCGAACAGCATCGCGCCCGCGCGGCTCTGCGCCGGTGTGGGGATGAATCGCAGCCACGCCGATCTCGCCGCACAGATCTACGAGTCGGCGCGCGAACGCCGTTGCCCGTACTGCGTGGAAGCGTACGACATGTTCGTCTCGGCCTACGGGTCCGAGGCCGGCAACCTGGCGCTGCGCGCGCTCGCCACGGCCGGGGTCTACATCGGCGGGGGCATCGCACCCAAGATCCTGACAGTGCTCGAGTCGGGACTCTTCCTCGAAGCATTCCGCGCGAAGGAACCAATGGCGGATCTGGTCGCCACCGTTCCGGTCTCGGTGATTCTCAATCCCGACGCCGGCCTCCTGGGCGCTGCGGTGCGGGCGATGGCGCTTTCCGTATCTAGATGAATGTGGGTTCAGGGGGGTTCACGGGGTTCAAGGGGTTCAAGGGGTTCACGAGGTTCAAGGGTTCACGAGGTTCAGTCGGGTTCAGAGCTCGGGTCGGTTCAACGCGCCAGCAGCGCGGCACCGAACTCCTGCACGGTGGCGAAGCGGTCTTTCGGGGCGGGCCGCAACGCTTTCAGGAGCGCTGTTCCCGCCGAGACCGGCATCGTCGGCTGGAGCGTGCACGGATCAGCGGGCTCGCCGCTCAGCATGTTGCCGAGGAGCTCTTGCATCGAGCCGCCATCGTAGGGGAGCGTCGCGGTGGCCATCTCGTAGGCCAGCACGCCCATGGTGAAAACGTCCGAGCGGACATCGGCGTTCCGGCCCGTCAGCAGCTCCGGCGCCGTGTAGCGCAGCTCGGCATCGGCGAGCGCCACGCCTCGCAGCGTGTCGTCCTGCAACGTCGCAAGCAGGTCCTGGGCCTGCCAGACACCGGCGCTCGATATCAGTAAACGTTCTCCCTCGTCATCGGATGTCACGCGCATGATGTCCGGACTGACGCCGCACAGAAGGCCCTTGCGCCGGTGGAGCATGCGTGTCGCCTCGACGAGCTGCGCAAGGAGACGCGCGAGCCGTGGCCAGGGTATGGGACCCGCGGCGTTCATCATTTCCCGCAGGCTCTGCCCCTCGATGTAGTCGGTGACCAGATACACGAAGTCGGACTCTTCGCCGTAGTCGCGCACCTGGATGATCGAGGGGTGCGCTACCTGCAGTGCCTGCGCCTCCCGCATGAACCGCGCGCGCGCGCCCTCCCAATTCCGCTCGGTGTCGCGGCGCAGCAGCCGGATCGCGACCGGGTGGCCGAGCGCGCGATGCGTACCCCGGTAGACCACGCTGTCGAGCCGTCCGCGGCCGATCCGTTCACCGAGATCGTAGGTCGACAGCAGGCCGCCCTGTGTTGGCGCCGTCCGAATCCTCGTCGTCGAGCCGCCGTCTCCCGCGAGCAGGGCGTGGCCGAAGTCAGCGATCGTCGACCATCGATCGGCCGGCTCCTTGGCGAGCGCGCGACCGACGGCGATGTCGACCCACACGGGTACGTCGGCAATGGTGTCCGCGAGCCTGGGCACCGGGGCATGCAAGGACGCCGACAGCATCGCCATCGCGTCAGCGCCCGCAAACGGCAGTCGCCCAGTCAGCATCTCGAAGACCACGGCGCCGATGCTGTAGACATCGGAGCGCGCGTCGACGACCGCTCCCTTGAGCTGCTCGGGCGACGCATAGGCAATCGTTCCGAGGAACTCGTGCGGCCCCGTCAGCCGCGTTTCCTGTGTGTCACGCAGGTTGGCCAGGCCGAAATCGACGATCTTGTAGACCCGCTGGCCTGGAGCGAACTCGTGCGCCACGATGTTGGCCGGCTTCAGATCGCGGTGGACGATGCCAAGGTCGTGCGCGAACTGCAGCGCCGTACAGAGCGAGGGCACGATCGCTTGCACTTCGGCAAGGCTCATCCGCCCCTTGGTGGCAATCTCCTCCTTGATCGAGGGCCCGTTGAGGAGCTCCATGACCAGAAAGGGATGGTCCTCGTCGTCCACGTTGAAGTCGAGTATCGAGACGATGTGGGGATGACGCAGGCGGGCGCTGGCCCGGCTTTCGCGGAAGAACCGATCGCGCGGACCCGGCCCGCTGTGCTCGCCGCGAACGATCTTGATCGCGACTTCGTCGCCAAGGAGGGTCCGGCGCGCCCGATACACCGCACCCATTCCACCCTCGGCCAGCAACGCCAGAATCTCGTAGCGATCGTCGAGGACTTGGCCGGGGGAGAGCACGTGACAATTAGACCATACTGGTTCGCGGCTCGCTTCTCATCGCCTGCGACTCGAGTCGCCGGCTCGGGACCGGGTTCCGGCCTGGAACGAAGGCCGAACCGCGAGCTGCGAGCCGCGGGCCGCGAACCGCGAGCCGCGAGCCGCGTATTCAATAGACGTGCTACTGTACCGAGCTATGTTCGCGATGCTCTTGGCCCTGCTCGTCCTCGCCTTTCCGCAGGCTCAGGCCCAGCCGAAGCCGGTCGCGTGTTCCAACGTCTGGCAGAACCGCCAGGTGGAATTCGAGGAGTATCTCCGGACGGCCAAGGTCGAGAAGGTCACGGATCTCCCCGTCGGGGTCACCCGTCCGCGGCGGGCGTTTCTGACGCCAGGCGGGCCCGTCAGCTCGTTTGCCTGGAAGCCGCTCCGCCCCGGAATCCACGACGGCTATTTCGAGAGCTACAAGTCGGAGATCGCCGCCTACGAGCTCGACAAGCTGCTCGGCTTGAACATGGTCCCCGTCGTCATCGAACGGCGCGTCAACAACGACGAGGGTGCGGCGGTGATGTGGATCGAGGGCGTGCGATCGTGGGAAACCGTGCTCCCGCTCCCCAAGCCCGCGACCTGGGACTTTCAGCTCGCGCGGATGAAGATGTTCGACGATCTCATCAGCAACAGCGATCGCAACAAGGGCAACCTGCTCGTCGACGCCGACTGGCACATCTTCCTCATCGATCATTCGCGCGCGTTCGTGACCGACATGAAGCTGCCCCAGGAGCTGCAGAACATCGACCGCAAGCTCTGGGACCGGATGCTGGCGCTCGACGCGCCGGGGCTGAAGACCACAATGGGGACATGGCTCGACAGCCGTCAGATCCAGTCGCTCATCCGCCGGCGGGACGCAATGAAGAAGAAGATCGACGCGCTCGTCGCCAAGCGCGGCGACGTGGTGTTTTTCTAGGTCTCCTGCCTCCTGCCTCCTGCCTCCTGCCTCCTGACTTCTCGCTCCTAGCTCCCCTGCAAACCCAACACCTCCGGTTTTCGTCTAAGCCATCGTTCATGACGAAGGTCCTTCTGCTCATCCTGCTCGCGGCTTGCCCGCTCGCCTCTCGCCCGGCTTTCGCGCGTTCCACGGCGGGCGACGATCCGCCTGGCGCCGCCAGAAACGGGTCCGCGGAACGCGCCGCGATGGTGGTGGAAGCGGTGGCGCTCAGAGAAGCGACGGCGCTCAAGCTCGACGGCGAGTTGACCGACGAAGTGTGGTCGCGGGCGCCGAAGATCGAGGGTTTCGTTCAGCGCGATCCGAAAGAGGGGGCGGCGCCGACCTACCCGACCGAAGCGCGTGTGGTCTACGACGCCCAGCACCTCTATGTCGCGATTCTGGCGCACGATCCGGAACCGGACAAGATCAGGGGGTTCCTGACCCGCCGCGACACCTACTCGCCGTCGGACTGGGTCGCGGTGGTGATCGACTCGTACCACGACAAGCGGACGGCGTTCGAGTTCTCGGTGAACCCGGCCGGTGTGAAGCAGGACAAGTACTACTTCAACGACGGCGACGAGGACCAGGGATGGGACGCCGTCTGGGACGTGGTCGTCGCCAGGCGCGCCGACGGATGGAGCGCCGAGTTCCGCATCCCGCTCTCTCAGCTTCGCTTCCCGCCATCGGAGAAGCCGACGTTCGGATTCGCGCTCTCGCGGCAGATTGCCCGTCTGAACGAAACGTCGACCTGGCCGCTCATCGCCAAGAGCACCAACGGTATCGTCTCGCAGTTCGGAGAGCTGCGCGGGCTCGAGCTCTCCAAGTCGCCCAAGCGCCTCGAGCTTTTGCCGTACACCGTTGGGGACCTGTCGACGAAGCCTGACAGCGGCAACCCGCTCGTCAAGGGCGTGGACCCTGGAGCGTCGATCGGCCTCGACATGAAGTACGCGATCACGCCGGCGCTGACGCTGACCGCGACGGTGAATCCAGATTTCGGACAGGTCGAGGCGGATCCCGCGGTCGTCAACCTGAGCGCATTCGAGACGTTCTTCCCGGAGCGCCGGCCGTTCTTCGTCGAAGGATCCGGCGTCTTCCGTTTCGACATGGACTGCAACGATGGCAGTTGCACCGGCCTCTTCTACACGCGCCGTATCGGCCGTCAGCCGCAGCTCTCGGCCGACGTCCCCGACGGCGGCTTCGTCTCGGCGCCCTCCAACACGACAATCATCGGTGCGACGAAAGTCACCGGGCGGATCGGCGGCTTCTCGGTCGGCATCCTCAACGCGGTGACGGCGGAGGAGGAAGCGCGTATAGCGCTGACGGGTGACGAAGCGGCGCGCATGGCGCTGACGGGTGATGAAGCGGCGCCGGTCGCGTCTGGCTCACGGCCATCAACCGCGCCGATCGAGCCCTTCGCCAGCTACACCGTCGGCCGCGCGCGGCGCGAGTTCGCCAACCAGTCGGCGGTCGGCCTCATGATGACGGCCACCAACCGCAACGTCGGCGACGAGCGCAGCCCGATGCGCGTGCTCGCCAACTCCGCCTACTCGGGCGGCATCGACTGGGACCTTCGCCTGATGCGCAAGCGGTACACCGTGGCGGGCTACTGGGCCGGCACCACCATCAACGGCACCGAAGCGGCGATCGCCCGGCTCCAGGAAAACAACGTGCACAGCTTTCAGCGGCCGGACGCGACCCACGTCGAATTCGATCCGACACGAACCACGCTCAGCGGGCAGTCGGGGTTCCTGGCGTTTCGCAAGATCTCCGGCGCGCGCGTGCGGTTCGAATCGAACATCGGCTTCAAGTCACCGGGCTTCGACAGCAACGACCTCGGCTTCATCCGGCGGGCCGATCAGATTACGCAGAGCAACTGGCTGCAGTGGCGGCACGACAAGCCGGGAAAGTACATCCGCAGCTTCCGGTTCAACATCAACCAGTGGGGCAACCACAATTTCGACGGCGACCGGCTGAGCCTCGCCGGCAACGTCAATGCGCACTGGACGTTCAAGAACAACTGGAGCACCGGGCTCGGCATCAACCGCGAGCGCGGGAGCTTCGACGACCGTGCCACGCGCGGCGGGCCGGGGGCCAACTACGATGGCAGCGGAAGCTACTGGAGCTACATCGAGTACCGATGACCGCAAGCCGGTCGCCTTCGATACCTTCCTCGGCGGTGGACACTCGGAGTTCGGACCCCACTTCTTCGACGTCAACCCGGGTTTGACGTTCCGGCCCTTCCCGCCGCTGTCGGTGAGCGGCGGCTTCCGGTTCAACAAGTTCGCCCACGACGCGCAGTGGGTGACGAACGAAGAAAGCGCCGCCGCGCCAACGCACTATGTGTTCGCGCGACTCGACCAGCGGACCGTCGCGCTCACGACGCGGGTCAACTACACGATGTCCCCGACCTTGTCGCTCCAGATTTACGCGGAGCCGTTCGTCTCTGCCGGCGCGTATACGAACTACAAGGAGCTCGTCGACGGCCGCGCGGACGACTGGCAGTCGCGCTACGCGCCGTACGCGTACGCCGGCACCGCCGACTTCAACTATCGCTCGTTCAGGACCACGAACGTCCTGCGGTGGGAATACCGTCCGGGCTCGAGCCTCTTCGTCGTCTGGCAGCAGGGCCGCGAGGAGAACTCCCCGTACGGCGACTTCCGCTTCGGCCGCGATTTCAGCGGCGTCTTCAGCGTACCAGCCAGCAACGTGTTCCTCGTGAAGTTCTGGTACTGGCTGAATTACTGAATAGCAGAAAGTTTGAAATCTGACGTTTGAAGTCTGAAGTGCGAAAGTCGGAAGCGGGAAGTAGGAAGTGGAAGTCAGAAGTAGGTAGGAAGTAGGAAGCTCAAAGTGGGGCTCTGACACTCCCAACTTCCCACTTCCCACTTCCCACTTCCCACTTCCCACTTCCCACTTCCCACTTCCCACTTCCTACTTACTTCCGACTTCCACTTCCTACTTCAGAATTCAAACTTGCCCACTTCAGACTTCAAACGTCAGACTTCAGACTTTCTGGTTGGCCGTGAATTCGAGCGTCATCTTATCGGAAGATCCCCCGAATCTTCTTCCCCACCTCCGAGAGCAACCCCTGGATCGCGCGGCGCACCTGTTGTTTGATCGTGCCCTTGTGGATCGTGCAGAGCCCACCAGGCACCTTGTCGTCGGGCTTGAGGTACTCGGTGTAGGTCGGACATCCTTCGACCGGCCGTCGATACGAGATCCGACAAAGCGTCGCTTCCTCGAGGCCGCTCGGCGGGTCGAACGCTTCCGGGCGGCGCGTGCGTGCCGCGCGCCGCATGAAGTCGGTCCAGATCGGCGCCGCATAGCGCGATCCATAGGCCTCGCGGCCGATGGACCTGGGCTGATCGAAGCCGACCCACACGCCGACCACCAGGTTCGACGAGAAACCGACGAACCAGGCGTCCTTGAAATCGTTGGTCGTCCCGGTCTTCCCTCCCACGGGGAACGTCACGCCGCCGCGCCGCACGACCGAGCCCGTGCCGCGGTCGATGACGTCGCCGAGCATCGACACCATCTGAAATGCCGTCTGCACCGACACGACCCGCTCGCTGCGGAGAGGGTTGTCGAGCGCGACACCGCCGTCGGCGTCAATCACGCGCACGATCCCGCGGGGTGTGACCGCAAGACCCCCGTTGGGAAACGTCGCGAACGCCGCCGTCAGCTCGAGCGGCGTCACGAGGCCCGTGCCGAGCGACAACGACGGCACGTCGGGCATGTCGTGAAGCCCGACGTGCGACGCGAGCCGCAGCACCGGACGCGAGCCGACCAGCTGCTGCAGAACGGTCGCCGCACGATTGTTCGACTCGAGCAATGCGGCGCGCAGCGTCAGCACCTCCGGCGTCTCGCCGTCGGCGTTCCTGGGCGCCCACTCATCCGGGCCCTGTGGCTCGATGGTCGTCAGCCCCTCGATGAGCGAAACAGGCGAATACCCCTGCTCGAGCGCGGCGGCGAACAGGAGCGGCTTGAAGGCGGATCCCGGCTGACGCCGGCTGCGGCTGGCGCGATTGAACTGCGACTGACTGAAATCGCGACCGCCCACGAGCGCCAGCAGGTCGCCGGTCCGCGGATCGATCGCGACGAGCGCCGCCTGCAGCTCCGGGGCGTTGAACCTGGCCAGCCCGCCGCGCACCGCCTGCTCGGCCGCCTCCTGCAGGACGGGCACGAATGTCGTGCGGACTTCCCAGTCGGGCGGATGGTCGCCGCCGAATTGCTCGCGGAACTGCTGGCGCAGGTACTCCTTGGCATAGCCGGCCCGCGGATCGCTCGTCCCGGGATACGGCCGGATGCGCAGGCTCGTCCCGAGCGCCTCCCGCTCCTCGGATTCGCTGATGAACTTCTCGGCGCGCATCCTCGACAACACGACGTGGCTGCGTGCGCGCGCGCCCTCGAGATTCGACCACGGCGACAGCGTCGACGGCGCACGGGCAAGGCCGGCGATGAGCGCGCACTCCGCCAGGTTCAACTGCTTCGCGGGCCGCCCGAAGAGATGGCGCGACATCGTTTCGACGCCGTACACACCCGCGCTCAGGTAGATGCGGTTGAGGTACAGCTCGAGCACTTCATCCTTGCTCAGCTGTGCGTCGATCATCACCGCGAGCGCCGCCTCACGAACTTTGCGGCCGTACGTCTTCTTGTTCGACAGGAAGAGCGTCCTGGCCAGCTGCTGCGTCATCGTGCTGCCGCCCTCGACCGTCCCCGGCTCGCGGAGGTTCCGGACGACGGCGCGGCCGAGCGCGATGGGATCGACACCCGGGTGCGAATAGAAACGGTGATCCTCGATCGCGATGAAGGCGTGCTGCAGGTGCTCGGGAATCTCGCTGAGCGCGACGTCGCGCCGTTGCTCGTCCATCCGGAACCAGCGGCGGCCATCGGCCGCGAGAAACCACGTGTCCCCCACGCCGCGCGTCAAACGGTGCACCGCGTAGCCCTGCCGCAGGAGCCACGTGACCGCGAACGCCGTCACGACGACGAGCACGGCGAAAAGGACGGCGGCGATGCGGTCGCGAATCGGGCGCGAGGGCTTCGTCACGGCAGCAGCCGCACCGGCCGGCGGACATGCAGCGTGAAGGACAGCGCCGCATAGTAAACGGGGAACACGAACGACACGGCGAAGAGCGCGGGCGGCACGTGAGGCATTGCCAGGATCATCGCCACCACGACGACACCCCAGCATGCCCCCAACCCGATCGTCAGCCAGCGAAGGGTCGGGGTGCGGGACGGATAGACGTAGCCGACTCGCCAGAACACGAGCGCGCTCAGCACCAGGAGGATCATCGCGTTCGCGGCCGGCGGCAACGCCGCGATGTGCAGGTAGACCGCCGCGATGTTCCAGTAGGAGGGAAAACCGGTGAAGAAATGGTCATTCGTCTTGGCATCGGCGGCGGCGAATCCATACGCGCTGCAGAGGAGCATGACCGACGCGATCCCCCCGCCCCACCCTTCGGGCAGCGCTCCGGACCTGTAGAGAAAGAGCGCCGGCAGAAACACGAACGTGAGGTAGTCCACCACATCGTCGAGGCGCGCGCCGTCAAACGCCGGGAGCCGCTCTTTCACGCGGGCCTTCCTCGCCAGCAGGCCGTCGGTCGCGTCGACCGCGGTCGCGGCGACCATCCAGAGCAGCGCCGCCCGGTAGTGCCCGTCGAAGACCGCAAGCGTGCCGAAAAACGCCGCGAGGGCGCCGGAGGCAGTGTAGAGGTGGACGAGCCATGCCGAGAAAAGGTTCATGTGCTGAACCATAATACGTGGGCGCATGGCCCCTGCTTCGGAATCCGCCCGGCTCGAGCGACTGCCCCCGTTCGCCTGGGCCATCATCGGCGTCGTCGGCCTCACCGTCCTCTACACGGTCATGCAGGTCCTGCTGGTGCGGCCCTATTTGTGGCCGGCAGGCACCGGCGCTACGCTCGCCGGCGATCCCACGGTTCATCTTCCGCTCAAGGCCCGCCCGCCCGACGTTGGCTCTGATTTCACTGCCCCGCCGGAGATCACGCGCGTGGCGCCAGGCAGCCCCGCGGCAGGAGCCGGGATCGTCCCTCACAGCCGGCTCCGTGGACAGCACCTGATCGACGAACCTGGCCGGCGGGTGATGTTCGACGCGCGGCTCGCGAGCCAGGCGGGGCGCGTCGAGGTCTGGCGCGAGCTGTACTGGATGGGCGTTCGTGGATCCGTCGATTGGGAAATCGAAGGACCTGATGGGGCGACACGCCACACGACGCTCGACCGGCCGTCGGCCTGGGGCTCGGGCACCCACGGATGGGCACGACGCCACCTGGGCATGATCGTCCAGACGTCGGTCTTCACCGGTGCGGCCTTGCTGCTCCTCCTGATGCGGAGCTATGACCTGACCGCAGGGCTCTGCGTGCTGGCGCTCGCCTTCAGTGCGGTCGGAGGCGGCGGTCCGTTGCTCGGCGCCGAGCGCATCACCCTCGTGCACTCGGTGTTCACCGTCTTTGCCTGGATCGCGAGCTCGCTTGCCTTCCCGACCATCGCTCTTGCGATTCTCTATTTCCCTACGCGATCGCGCCTGCTCGACCGTTACCCCTGGCTCCACGCCGTCCCGCTCCTGGCCGCAGCACCGCTCTTCGGCCCAGCACTCATGACGGGCCTGTACCTGGCCGGCGTGGACTCGGTGCACGGCCTCGCGGTGTGGGACGCCACGCATCCCGGCGTGTACTACGGGGCGTTCGCGGTAGCGCTCGCGATCAATGTCCTCGCGGTCGCCGAGGGCGCCTTCCGCTACCGGGTCAACCGCGACGCGAACGAGCGGCGGCGGATCCGAATGGCGCTCTACACGGCCGTCCCGGGTATCCTCGCCTACGCCATCCGCGACGGCATCCCGATAGTCGCCCAGCTGTTCAAATCGGACGGTCCGGAGTATCCCGGTGCGGTGACTGTCGTCCTCGACGCGCTGGTCCTGCTGCCGGCATTCGGCCTCGTCTACGCCGTCGGTGTTGCGCACGTCCTCGGACCGCGCGTGGTCCTGCGGCGCAGCCTGCAGTACGCGCTCGCGAACCGCACATTGACTGTGCTGATCTTCCTGCCCGCGATCGCCCTTGCGTTCTCACTGGTCCAGGAGCGTGACCGCACGCTCTCCCAGATAGCGTCGAGCAGCTCCGCGCTCTACGTGCTCCTCATCGTCGCCTCGGCCGCGACCTTCATGAATCGCGAGCGCGCACGGCAGTGGCTCGACCAGCGGTTCTTTCGCGAAGAGTACGACGCGCGGAAGATCCTGCTGTCCCTCGCGAGCCGCGTCCGCTTCGAGACCGACCCGGCCGATCTGTCGACGATGGTGGTCAATCAGCTCGACGAGGCGCTGCACCCGCTGATGATCGCGATCCTCGTGAGCGGGATCGACGACGACCGGTTGTCGCCCGTCACCGTGCTGCACGGCAGCGCCGAGTCGCTGCCGCTCGAGGGCGGACTGGTGTCGATGCTGCGATGGTCGGACGAGCCGCTCGAGATCGTGCTGAGCGATCCGCGGTCACCGGCGCGGCGGCTACCACCGGAGGAGCGCGAGTGGCTCGAGTGCACCGGCGCGGTGCTGCTCGTGCCGGTCGTCGGCCAGGATCGCGCGCTCATTGCGATGATCGCACTCGGCGAACGCCGTTCCGAAGAAGCCTACACCCCCGACGATCGCCAGTTGCTGGCGAGCATCGCCGCGCAGATGTCGCTCGGATTCGACGTCGTGCGGCTGCGGCGGCGGGTCGGCCGCGAGACTCAGGAGGACAGCGATCGCACGCGTATCGTGACCGCCGCCGCGCCACTCCTCGAGCCGATGACGGAATGCCCGCGCTGCGGGCGCTGCGAGGAGGCCGGCGTCTCCCAGTGTCCGTTGGACGGGACCGCGATGCGCCCCGTGCCGTCGGTTCCGCGCACCGTGGACAACAAGTACCGGATCGAGCAGCTGCTCGGGCGAGGCGGGATGGGTGCCGTTTACCGGGCGCGCGACATGCGGCTCGATCGCCTCGTCGCGCTGAAGGTCGTGAGCGCCGAGCATCTCGGCGAGGTCGAGGCCAGGCGCCGGTTCCGGCGTGAGGCGCAGATCGTCGCGCGGCTGCAGCATCCCTCGATCGTCGCGGTCTACGACTACGGCACGTTTCCCGACGGCGGCGCCTACCTCGTCATGGAGCTCGTCAAAGGAGAGGATCTCCGGCACGTGCTCCAGCGCGAGGGCCGGCTGCACACCGACGAGTCGATGCGTATCCTGACGGCGGTGTGCGCCGCCATCGGCGCCGCGCACCGCGAAGGCGTGCTGCACCGCGACGTGAAGCCGGAGAACATCCTCCTGCCGGAAGGGGGCGGCGAGGCCAAGGTCCTCGACTTCGGGGTCGCCAAGCTGGTGGCCGACGATCGCCCCAGGGAGGGAGCCGAGACAGGAGACGGGCCGAGTGCGAGCGAAGCGTCCACGATTCTGACAGCCGTGGGGATGATCATCGGCACGCCGGCCTACATGGCGCCGGAACAGTTCCACGCCGTCGAGGCAGACGCGCGCACGGACGTCTTCAGCCTGGGAGTGGTGGTGTACGAGATGCTGTCGGGTGTCCTGCCGTTCGGGCGGGGCACGCTGGCCGACGTGGTGCTCGCGCAGCAGCGCGGCGTGCCCGCGATGCCGCCCGACCTCGTCCCCGCGGCCGCCGAGCGCGCGATCCGCGCGGCGCTCGACGCCGATCCCGATCGCCGCCCCGCGACGCCCCAGGCGTTCGCGACGATGCTGTCGGCGGGGCTGGCCACGGATCGCTGATTTTTCGGATCACGACGCGGATCTCGCGGATCACCTTTTTCACGGGACGCGGATCTCGCGGATCGCTTTGTTCACGGGACGCGGATCTCGCGGATCGTCGATGGCAGGCTAACGCTTCGCCCCAGCCAGCTCGGCGGCCCAGTTGACGATGACGGTAAACGGCGAGGAGCGGTCGTCGACGACTGGCGACATGAAGAGCAGCCGCTGACCATCGCGGCTCACGTCGTAGTGGTTGCGGGCCGCGGCCCAGTGGGGCTGCATTCCCGTGTCGAAGAGCGGCGTCACGACGCCGCGTTCGAATGTGCCTCCGCTCCTGACGGCGACGGCCATGAGCCTGCGATCCTCGCCGATGTAATAGAGCTCGCGGCCGTCAGCACGCCACCGTGCGTCGCCCCCGCCAGTCGTCGAAATCTGCCATTTCCCCTCAGGTGACGGGAAGCTCTGCACGTAGACCTCGGAGCGCCCCGTTTCGTTCGACGTGTAGGCCATCCAGCGTCCGTCAGGCGAGATGGTCGCCTGTTCTTCGCTGAACTCGGTCCGCAGCAGGGGCATAGGCGCGCGACCGCCAGACGTGGTCATCGGCAGCAGCCAGAGATCGACCCGCGTTTTCGGATCGTAGGTGGCATACACAAGGTAACGTCCGTCGGGGGACCAGGCTTGCGCATGCTTCCTTCCGGGTGTCCCGAGCAGCAGATCTTCGCCGCCGGCGCTGTCAACCTTTTTCTCATACAGGCCTACGTCGCCACCGCGATTCGAGGAGAACACGATGCGGGTCCCGTCGGGCGACCAGACGGGGGCGAAGTCCGCCGACGGGTCGAACGTGAAACGCGAGCCGGCGCCGCTCTCCGCGTCGATCATCCAGATGTCCGACGTGACCTTCGTGGCGCCGATGCCGAACTGCGGCGACGGCCGCGGGTCGAACACCGCCAGCGCGACCCGCTTCTGGTCGGGGGACATCGTGGGCTCCGTGTAGTGAGCCGGCGGCTCGACGAGCACGGACTGAGCGGTCGCACGATCGCGCCACACGAGTCGCGTGTCCAGGCCACGGATGCCTCGGAACATCAGGATGCCGTTCGCCGAGACCGAGAAGTCCGTCTTGTGATCGACGTTCCACGGCTGCAGCACTTCGGCGGCGATCGGCACCGGTTCCCCGGTAAGTTCGAGGCGCCTCGCGTCGAAGGGCTGCGCCACCAGCTTTCCGTCAAGGGCGGCGAACAACAGGTAGCCCTCGGGTATGTACCGCGCGTCTGACACGAGGGGGAACAGGCGCTTCCGCTTTGGGCTCGCGAGCGCGCCTACAAACAGATTGTGGTGCTCCGCCTCGCTACTGTCAGCCAGGTAGAGGAAGTGATTGCCGTCCGGAAGAAACTCTGGCCACAGGTGGCCTCGCTCGCGGGGACGGTCGACGGTCGTGACCGGCGCTGGCGATCCGCCGGTGTCCGGCACGCGAGAGAGACCGCTCTCGCGGCTGGGAGAGAAGAGGATCGTTCCGTTTGCATTCCACGCGCCACCACGCCCACCCGCCGCATCGCAGATGATCTGAGGCGTTCCCCCGGAAGCACTGGTCTTCTTGAGGCTGCCCGGCGCGAAGAATCCGATCGATTGCCCATCCGGTGACCAGAACGGGAACGAGGCCTCCTCGGTCCCAGGGAGGGTGACGGCGGTGCCCGAATGCAGTGCTCGCACCCAGAGCATCGGCTTGCCGTCGCGCGTGACTGCCGTGAAGGCCAAATGACGTCCGTCCGGCGAAAGGGCGATGGTTCCAAAGGTCGTCCCGGCCGGAGAGTGCTCCAAAAAGCGTAGTTGGGCGTCGCCGCGGGGACGATCCTGGAGGAACTGCACCACAAGACCGCCAGTCACGACGAGCGTCGTTGTCAGGAACACGGCGGCCAGCACCCACGCGAGCCGGCTGCGACTGTGGACCTCGACCGCCGGCTCCGCCGGCACCTTGTTCGCGAGGTGGTTGCGCCGTTCGTCCCACCACCGGTCAACCTCGTGGCGGTACACGTACACCGACTCGCGACGGTCGTGGAGATGGCGGTGAACGGGCAAGCCCTCACGCTTTTCCCATCGTCGCACCGTCGTCACATCGCGCCTCAAGTACGCGCCGATTTCCTTCCAGGAGTCCAGTCGGTCATTCGCGAGCGGGGCTTGCGCGGGCTCCGACGAGCGCGGCACGTGTTCAGTCACCTGATCGTCTCCGGGTTTCGGCAGTCTAGCCCCTTTCCAGTTGCGGGCGTTAGCGGGCAGATGAGGGTGCGCGCTGTTGCCTGTTGCGGCGGGCGCTCGCAATGCGCATCGTTGTCGTCCGTTTTCAGTGGAGGCAAGCAATGAAACGACGTCGCGGGGCCGTGGCCCTCGTCATCACGTGCTGGGCGGTCATGTCGGGAGCGCTTGTGTGGTCATCACCCGAGGTCAGCCCGCAGGCGGTGTCCTGCCTGGTGACCACGACCAACGGTGAGGTGCAGGGTTCGGACCTGGGCGCATCGTGCGCGTTTCTCGGGATCCCCTTCGCGGCTCCGCCCGTAGATAACTTACGGTGGAAACCGCCGCAGCCGGCTGCGCCGTGGGCGCCCGCGACGCTGAATGCGACCGGTGGGCCGGCCTGCTCGAATGTCAATCCGCCGGGCAGCATGACGACCGGTGGCAGCGAGGACTGCCTGAAGCTCAATATCTGGACTCCCGATCCTGCTCCTGCCTCGCCAGCGGCAGTGATCGTCTGGATTCCCCCCGGCGCGTTCCAGGCCGCCTCTGCGAACGTGGCGGACAGTAACGGGCGGAAGTTGGCCGAGCAGACCGGAGCCATCGTCGTCGCCGCCAACTATCGCCATGGGCCCTTCGGTTTTCTCGGGCACCGCGCGTTGACCGCTGAAGACCCGGGTTACCCGTCATCGGGGAACTACGGGTTCCTCGACCAGCGCGCGGCCCTTGCGTGGGTGCGCGATCACATTGCGGCGTTCGGGGGCGATCCAAACAACGTGGCCATCGTCGGGCAGTCGGCCGGAGGCCACAGTGTGAGTCTGCACGTCGTGTCGCCCGCCAGCGCCGGTTACTTCGGTCGCGCGGTCATGCAGAGCGGGTCCGCCTCGACGCGATTGCCGACGCTTGCGGACGCCGAAGCGCTGGGCGGCCGACTCGCGCTGGCCCTGGGCTGCACGGATCCGAACCAGGTCCTCACCTGCCTGCGCTCCAAGACACGAGCCGAGGTTTTGCTGGCCTTTCCAAATGGCCAGCAGGAGTTCGCTGAAACTGCACGCGTGGCCTGGAGTCCCGTGGTGGACGGCCTCGACATCCCCGATCAACCTCGCACGCTGTACAAGAACGGCACGTTCAACCACGTGCCCATCATCATCGGCGCCACGAGGGACGAAGGATGGGTTTATGTAGACCGGAGTTTCCCGGCCGGCCTGACAGAGGCACAGTACGAGACCGCCGTCGCCACGGAGTTCGGGGTTGCGGACGCGGCCGCGATCCTCGCGAAGTATCCAGTGGCCGACTTCGCGTCGCCAAAACTGGCGCTGTCGCGGCTTACGGGCGACGTCGAAGCCGTGTGCGAAGCGCGCAGGGTCGCACGCCTCGTCGAACGGACCGGGACGCCCGTCTACTTGTATTCCTTCGAGCGCGAGGTAGACGCGGTCGCCACCGACCTCGTCATTCACGGACTCGACCGAAACTTCGTCTTCGGAAACAACTTCGGACCTCCGCAACCGAACTACGTGCTGAACGCGGACGATCTCGCGCTCTTTGGTGCCATCGCGGGCTACTGGACGCGCTTTGCGGCTGCAGGCAACCCGAATCAGCACAAGGGAGAAGGCCTTCGCTGGCCGATCTACAAACACCCGGGCGGGCAGGGAAGGGGGGCCGACAAGTACCTGATTCTCGACTGGCCACTCCGTGAGGACAAGCGCCTGCGGGAGGAGCACTGCGACTTCTGGGAGCCGTTCTTCTTCTGGTCGATCGCCAACGGACCGATACCCGCATCGCATCCGGCCAATGACCTGTGCGGCGTCACGATCACCGGGAACCTGAAACTGAATCATGATTTGGCCTGCGCCGGCAATGGGCTCATCGTCGGCGCAGATGCGATCAAACTGGACCTGAATGGCCACACGATCACCGGTTCGGGCACTGGGGCCGGGATCAACGTCACCGGGCGTACCGATGTCTCCATCTTCGGGGGCATCATCAGAAACTTCGGGGCAGGCGTGCTCACCAACATGTCGACCGAGATAGTGATTGAGGGGAACCAGTTCGAGGCGAACGTCGACGGTGTCGACCTTCAGGCCGGCAGCCGTGGGAACACGATCAGGCAGAACGACTTCAGGAACAACCTGAGCCGAGGGATCATGATCAGAGGTGAGTCAACTGATCACGTCATCAGGCACAATACGTTCGCCGGGAACCGCGTCGGCATCCTCGTGTTCGCGGGCGTCAACAACACCGTGAAAGACAACCTGGTGTCCGCAGGCACACTGGCGGGGATCCGCATCAATACGTTTGCGACCGGTAACCTCATCCTGAGGAACACGGTTACGTCGAATCCCGCCGGAATCGAGTTCCTCTTGACCGGAACTCAGTCGGCAGTTGGAAATACCGTTGCCAGGAACTCTCTCGAGCTGAACACGTGCGGGTTGAAGGGACCCCTCAGCGGCAACACCATAAAGAAGAACCGGTTCGAAGGCAACGGATCCGACAGTTGCCAGTAGCGCGAGCGAACCAAGGAGGGGACGCCGCGCGGGTGAGGGTCCCCGGACCTCGTCGTCAGGCCGGAGTGCTGCCGTCAGCCTTCGGACCCTGAACCAATCGATCGATCTGCCGGATGGCGCCCAGGTGATAGGCCAGATGCGCGACGCTGGCGATGACGCCGTTCAGCTCGAGTGCTGACATCGCGCGGGGGGTTTGCAGGGCCTCGCGCCAGCACCGCGTGGTCTGGCGAAGCCGCTCGCGCAGGGCGGCCCACTCGCTCTCGGTGACCGTCGTACGACGCCAGCTCGCCGTCCAGTCCGCGCCGCTCCAGGGGTCGGCCTCGCCGTCTTTCCAGCGATTCATCAGGTCAAGCCCGTAACAGAGGTG
This sequence comes from uncultured Acidobacteriota bacterium, assembly GCA_963771395.1. Classification (GTDB taxonomy): domain Bacteria; phylum Acidobacteriota; class Vicinamibacteria; order Vicinamibacterales; family 2-12-FULL-66-21; genus DATBJJ01. Next base: position 170,655 of record CAVYTY010000025.1, read on the forward strand.
GTCCACATGGGCCGCAATCGACGCGCCTCCTGACGCGGACGGCCTCGATGCCGCCTCGGCAGACAGACCGTCAAGGGATCGCAGCAGCCCGGGATCCCCTCCGTTCAGCATGTACGCCGCGTCAGGCGACGGTCCGTCAGTCAGCTCGGCGAACAGCAGGGAGAGAGAAGAGCTCAGCGCATCCATCGTGAGAATCCCTTCGGCGATCCTGTCACACATCGTGCCCAGGCGTGCCGGCAAGAGCGACGACTGCTCAGGCGTCGAACCAAGGCGACGGTGATCGCTGCTGACGTGCCGAGGACCGGCTACTTGTCCGCGATGCGCGATGGCGACGTCAGGGTAATGCCTTTGCGTGACGTGGCCACGGCGATGCGGTCGGACATCTTGACGCCATCCGGCAGCGTGTAGGTCAGCAGGTACTGGTGCTGAAGGGCGTCCGCAATTCTCAACACCGCCGCCGGGATAGCCACTGTCGTCCCGACCTGTTCGATGCGGCCGCCGGACTGTCTGGGTCCGTCGCCCATCACCATGCCCAGGTCGGCGCCCGTCATGAAGACCACGTTCAATGCCGCGCCACTCATCCGGACCGCGGTGAGCACGTCCCTCGGCTCGACCGACTGTGGTGGCCCCCCGAGACCAGTCAGCGCCAGGATGATCGGCCGCTCCGCCTTCCGTTGTTGCAACGCCCTGGCTGCCTGCAGAATCGCGTCTGGCATCTGGTCGCCATCGGGCTGGACGCGCCCGCGCGGGCCCAGTCGCTCGAGCGCGCCTTTCAGCGCGCCGACGTCGTCGGTGAAATCGACGACCCTGATCGCTTGCGGGATGAGCTGAGTAATGCTGAACTGACCGCGGCCGATGGTCTTCTGGAGGAACTGCGCCACTGCAGACTGGAACGCTCCCACACCGCCATCTTCGACGAGGATAGCGACCTGCATGGGCGCGACCGCCGGTTGCAGGCTGGCGATCGGCCGGTCCTTGCCACCCTCCTTGACCGTGATGTCCGCGGCGGTCAAGTCGGTGATGGGCGCGCCCTTGGCGTCGGTGGCGGAGATATAGACCTTCCGCGTCACCTCGGCCAGGACTGGGACAGTGTCCAGGGTTGCCGGCGTGCGACCTGCCAGCGTCATGGTAGAGGCAGCGAGAAGCGCGACGATCAAACGATTCATTGGGGGGACTCGAGATCCCGTGATCAGCCTCGAAACGAAGATCCGCGCGATCCGCGTCCTGTCAAAACTGAGGATCCGCGTAATCCGCGTGATCCGCGTCCCGTCAAAACTGAAGATCCGCGCGATCCGCGTCCCGTCAAAGAAGGAGATCGGCGCCGATCCGCGTCCCCGTCAGGAAAATCCGCGATCCGCGTCCCCGTCAGCGAGAGGTCCACGTTCGGCGAGGCGAGAGTCTGTGATCCTAGCGGGCCGCGAGGCGCTTGTCGATCTCGGCGAGGGCCGCCTGAATCTGCTGCTTCCGTACCGGGGTGCGTCGTCGCCGTGGACTGGCGCTCGAGCTCGGCACGGGCCAGACGCAGCGACTCGATTGCGCGGGTCCGCTCGGGGTCGGTCGCCTTTTGAGGGCTTCCACGGCGGCGCCGTTCGGCCTCTCGCTCTTCTATCTGTTCCTGGATTCTCGCGTCTGCGTCGACCAGGCCTTCTCCGGAGTCACCCATAGTGCAATTCTGACTGCTGAGTGTTGAACGCTGAAGTGAACGAGACCAAGCTTCAATTCTGCATGAATCCGCGGCGCGCGGCAATCATCTTCGTGCGCAAGAGCGCAATAGAATATGGGGTGTGGCCAACCCGACCGGCGTGCTCGGCCTGTTTCACCCGGCGGTGGCGGAGTGGTTCCGCCACTCCTTCGCCGGACCCACGCCACCTCAGGCGCAGGGATGGCCGGCGATTGCACGCGGACAATCCACCCTGATCCTGGCGCCGACCGGCAGCGGAAAGACGCTGACCGCGTTCCTGTGGTGCATCAATCGGCTCATGTTCGATGAGCCGCCCGACAGGAACCGGCGGTGCCGCGTAACTGTACGTGTCGCCGCTCAAGGCGCTGGCGGTCGATATCGAGCGCAACCTGCGGGCGCCGCTCGCCGGCATCGCCAACCGTGCCAGCGCCCGTGGCGATGTCCACCACGCGCCGTCGATCGCCGTCCGCACTGGGGACACGCCCGCGATCGACCGCGCCCGGTTCCAGCGCGACCCGTCCGACATTCTGATCACGACGCCCGAGTCGCTGTACCTGCTCCTGACGTCGAACGCCCGTGAGGCGCTCCGCGCCGTGGACACGGTGATCGTCGACGAGATCCACGCGCTCGTCCCGACCAAGCGCGGCGCTCATCTGTCACTGTCGCTCGAACGCCTCGAGGCGATTCGGCCGAACGGCGCTGCCCCGCTTCAGCGGATCGGCCTCTCGGCCACCCAGCGGCCGCTCGACGAAGTCGCACGATTCCTTGGCGGCTCCGCAGCGCGCCGATGCGTCGACCGCCCTCGGGCCGGGACAGAATCATCGTCGACACCCCAGAAGAACGCCTCGACCTGACGATCGAGGTCCCGGTCGAGGACATGGCCCGCATCGGGCAGGCCGAGGCGATCCCGAGCGGGCCCGCGTCGCAGGGGCCTGTGCGCGCGACAATCTGGAGCGCGATACACCCGCGTCTCCTCGAGCTCATCAACGCGCATCGTTCGACGCTCATCTTCGTGAACAGCCGGCGCATCGCGGAACGCCTGGCCAGCGCGCTCAACGACCTCGCCGGCGAAACACTGGTGCGATCGCACCACGGGTCGCTCGCCCGGCCGCAGCGGATCGAAGTCGAAGATCGGCTCAAGGCCGGGCTCATACGCGGGCTGGTGGCCACCTCCTCGCTCGAGCTGGGCATCGACATGGGCGCGATCGATCTCGTCATCCAGATCGAGGCGCCGCCGTCGGTCGCGAGCGGCATGCAGCGAATCGGCCGGTCGGGCCACACCATCGACGAGGCGAGCCGCGGCATCATCGTCCCCAAGTTCCGCGGCGATCTGGTGGCGTGCGCCGCGGTCACCCGCGCGATGCACGAGGCGCAGGTCGAGAGCACCAGGTATCCGCGCAACCCGCTCGACGTCCTTGCGCAGCAGATCGTGGCGATGGTGGCGATGGATCAATGGACGGTCGAGAGGCTCTTCGACACCGTCCGGCGGGCGGCACCGTTTGCCGAGCTCGGCAGAGGCACGTTCGAGGGCGTGCTCGACATGCTCTCGGGTCGTTATCCGTCGGACGACTTCGCCGATCTCCGTCCGCGGCTGACGTGGGACCGGCTCGAGAACGTGGTGACGGCGCGCGAGGGTGCGAAGCGGATCGCTGTAACCAACGGCGGCACGATCCCCGACCGCGGCCTGTACGGCGTGTTCCTGGCGGGCGAGCACGGAGCCGGGGCGCGTGTGGGCGAGCTCGACGAAGAGATGGTCTTCGAGAGCCGCGTGGGCGAGACATTCCTGCTCGGCGCGTCGAGCTGGCGCATCGACCAGATCACTCACGACCGCGTGCTCGTGACCCCTGCCCCGGGCGAGCCCGGCAAGATGCCTTTCTGGAAGGCGGACGCGACGGGCCGGCCGCTGGAGCTCGGACGCACGATCGGCGAGCTCGTGCGCACGCTCGGGGCCCTGCCGCCTGCTGCCGGGATCGAGCGGCTGGTCCGTCACCACGATCTCGACGCGCAGGCAGCCGAGAATCTCCTGCGCTATCTCTCCGATCAACGCGCCGCGGCCGGCGTCGTCCCCGACGACCGAACGGTGCTCATCGAGCGCTGCCGCGACGAGCTGGGCGACTGGCGCGTCTGCGTCCTCTCGCCATTCGGGAGCCGCATCCACGCGCCTTGGGCCATGGCCGTCGTCGAACGAGCCCGCGCGGAAACCGGGCTCGATGTCGAAACGATGTGGACCGACGACGGGTTCGTGGTGAGGTTCCCCGAGACCGACGAGCCGCCGGATCCACGGCTGATGCTGCCCGCGTCCGAAGAGGTCGAGGCGCTGGTGCTGCGGCAGCTCGGGGGGACCGCGATGTTCGCGGCCAAGTTCCGCGAGGCGGCAGGCCGCGCGCTGCTCCTGCCCAAGCGCCGGCCCGGCGGCCGCACCCCGCTCTGGCAACTGAGGAAACGCGCGGCCGATCTGCTCGCTGTCGCGTCGCGATTCGGGTCCTTCCCCATCGTCCTCGAGGCGTACCGCGAATGTCTGCGAGACGTCTTCGACATGCCCGCGCTCGTGGACACGCTCGGCCGGATGGAACGGCGGGAGATCCGGGTCGCCACCGTCGACTCGACCGTCGCCTCGCCTTTCGCCGCCGCGCTGCTGTTTGGTTACGTCGCCAACTACCTCTACGACGGTGATGCGCCGCTCGCCGAGCGTCGGGCGCAGGCGTTGTCCATCGATCAGGCGCAGCTCAGGGAACTGCTCGGCGACGCCGAGCTGCGCGACCTGCTGGACGCGGACACGATCGCCGACGTCGAGACCGAGCTTCAGCAGCTTCACGGCGACCGCCGGGCACGCACGGTGGACGGCGTCCACGACATGCTGCTGCGGCTCGGCGATCTGGCGATCGAGGAAATCGACGCGCGCGCGCAGGTCGATGGACGGCGCGCAGCCGACGAACTGGTCAGAGCCAGACGGGCGATCGCGGTGTCACTCTCCGGCCATCCGCGCATCATCCCCGTCGAGTACGCGAACCGGTACCGTGACGGGCTCGGCGTCCCGCTGCCGCCGGGGTTGCCCGAGTCGCTTCTCGAACCCGCTCCGAATGCCGCGCTGGACGTGGCCCGACGCTACGGGCGAACCCACGCCCCGTTCACCACCACGGAGTTTGCCGCTCGATACGGGCTCGGACGATCCACGGCAGACGCGCTTCTCAGGGAGCTCTCCGCAGGCGGCCGGTTGCTCGAAGGAGAGTTCCGACCCGGAGGCGCCGGGCGCGAATGGTGCGACCCCGACGTGCTCCAGTCGATTCGCCGCCGTTCGCTGGCGAAGCTTCGTCACCAGGTCGAACCAGTCGAGCCCGCCGTCCTTGGACGGCTCGTCACGCACTGGCAGGGCGTCGTCCGCCCCCGGGCGGGGCTGGATGCACTGCTCGACGCGATCGAGGGCCTTCAGGGCGCACCCCTCGTCGCGTCGATTCTCGAAACCGAAATCCTCCCGGCCCGTGTTGAGGGCTACCAGCCTTCAGACCTGGACGCGCTGACGACGGCGGGTGAGGTGGTGTGGGGCGGTCTGGGACCGCTCGGCGAGCACGATGGACGGCTGGCCCTCTACCTGACCGACCACGTCGCAAAGCTGCGGCAACCGCCCGTGCTGACTGAGCTTCCCGATCGGGAGCGCGCGATCGTCGAGCATCTCGAGCGCAACGGGGCGTCATTCTTTGCGGCGGTGCACGAGGCGGCCGGCGGAGGATATCCGGGTGACACCGTCGACGCCATCTGGACATTGGTGTGGGCTGGTGCCATCACGAACGACAGCCTGAACGCGGTGCGCGCGTTTACCCGGCCACCCGAACGCCGGGGCCGCAAGACACGCTCCGCAATCCCCGAACGCACCCGGCCTCCTCGAAGCTTCCGCAGCCGGCGGATGGCGCCGCCGACCGCCGAAGGGCGCTGGGCACTGATGACCGCCCGTGCCGGCGCGACCGTGACGGCGACGGAGTCGGCCACCGCGCTCGCGCAGCAGTTGCTGGCCCGCTACGGCGTCCTGACACGCGAGGTCGCGACAGCGGAGGGCATCACCGGTGGCTTCAGTGCCGTCTACGACGTCCTCAAAGCACTCGAGGATGCCGGACGGATTCGACGCGGCTACTTCGCGAGTGGCGTCGGCGCGACGCAGTTCGCGCTGCCCGCGGCGCTCGACCTGCTCCGATCGCTCAAGGACACGCCCGAAGATCCGGAAGTCGTCGTGCTGGCGGCCACCGACCCGGCCAACCCGTACGGCACGATCCTGCGCTGGCCTGAGTCGTCTCGGGGCGTGCCGAACCGAAGCGCGCTAGAAAACGAGGCGCGCGCGAAAGCTGGCCTGCCGAGCCGAAGCGCGGCAGAGAACGAAGGGCGCGCGAAGGCTGGGCCCACACGATCGGCTGGCTCGCTCATCGTGATGGTGAACGGTTCGCTCGCGGCCTACATCAGCCGCGGCGCTCGGCAGCTGCTCGCGTTCCTCCCGGAGGACGAGCCGGCGCATTCGACCACGGCGCGCGCACTGGCGATAACGCTGGCGCGACTCGGGCTTCTGGTGCACGAGATCAACGGGCTCCCTGCGTCAGAACATCCGCTGGCCGCGTATCTCGTCGAGGCGGGCTTCAACCCGTCGGCGATGGGCTTCCAGATCCGGCAATCCGGCTTCGGGAGAGGGGCGTAGCCCGTTGCAGTTTGCCACGTGACCACGGAAGGCATTCACGAAGAGCACGAAGATCACGATGAGCACGAAGACGAACCTGGCAGAACCTCTTCCCGATCTTCGGATCGTCGCGATCTTCGTGATGGTTTTCGTTGACGCTGAAAGTCGTATCTAGTGCCCGAAGGCGACACCATCTATCGCGCCGCGGCGACACTGCACCGCGCCCTCGCGGGTCGGGGTGTCGTGCGCTTCGAGTCGGTGTTTCCCGCCTTGACACGCGTGCACGATGACTGCCCGCTGACGGCTATGACCGTCGACAGGGTCCAGTCGGTCGGAAAACACGTCCTGATGCACTTCTCGGGCGGCCTCGTGCTGCGCACGCACATGCGGATGCACGGAAGCTGGCACATCTACCGGCCCGGCGAGCGCTGGCACCGAAGTGCCCGCGACATGCGTGTGCTGGTTGCCACGTCGGACTTCGAGGCAGTCGGGTTCAACATCCCGGTCGCGGAGTTCATCAAGGAGCGCGACCTCGCGAAGCACCAGGTCCTCGCAAAGCTGGGACCTGATGGGCTCGGCACGCGTTTCGATCGGGACGAAGCGGTCCGGCGCCTGCGCGCGCGACCGTCCTTGCCAATCGCCGACGCGCTCCTCGATCAGCGTCTGCTCGCTGGGCTCGGCAACGTCTACAAGTCGGAAGTGCTGTTTTCGTGTGGCGTCAACCCGTTCGTGCCCGTCTCCGACCTCGACGATCGGCAGCTCGGGAGCCTCGTCGACACGGGGCGGAAGCTATTGCAGGAGAACGTCGGTACTTCCACATCAGGCATGACGGCCCACAGCGGGCACCGCCGCACGACGGGCAGAGACGATCCGAACGAGCGTCTCTGGGTCTACGGACGCGCGCGGCTGCCCTGCCGTCGATGCGGCGCGGCAATCGGGATTCGCAAACACGGAATGGCCGCGCGGTTGACCTATTGGTGTCCGGTGTGTCAGACGTCCTGATCTGGCTGGCGCTCGGCGGAGGCACCGCGGCCGCCGCCGCCGCGCTCTATGGCCACTACTACGTGCTTCCCGGGTGGCTGACCGGACCTGAAATCTGCCGGCTCGAGGATGGCGGCTGCGCCGTGCTCTTCCGCAGCCCGCGAGCGGCGCTGCTGGGTGTGCCAAACGCCACGCTCGGCCTCGCGCTCTACGCGTTGCTGGCGGCGGGCCTGGTCATGCAAGCACCGGCCTGGCTGCTCCTGGCGATGACGCTGCCCGCCGTCGCGATGAGCGCCTTTCTCGGGCCGCAGCCTGATCGTCAACGGCCACCAATGCCGCATCTGCTGGACCGGGCACATCTCGAACGCGGTGCTCTTCCTGACGCTGCTCGTCAACACCTTGGCGCCTCGACGTAGCGACGGATCGGAATCAGTCGGTGAACGCTGAGGTGTGTCCGGCTGAGATTGCTTAACCGCCGCCTCGCTTCATGGTGAGTGCCGCGGTTCCATCGGTTCGGAGAGCCCGCTCGATCACGACAGCGGGAGTTGGTATCGAGGCGGGAACAAGCCTGACGTGGGAACAACGCCTGACGCGGGAACGACGCCTGAGGCGTCCGACGCCACCCCGACGGCCGCGCCGTGCAGAGGACACAGCTCAGAGGGGAGCATGCCAAGCGGGAAGATAGTCCTCGTAGACATTCGGTTCAGCCGGCGCGCTCGGCAGAGAGGCGACGGGATCCAGCCACGACTCGGAGACCAGACCGACGAGCGCCACGCGCGACACCGGCGCCTTCTGAGATCTGCGTGTCGGCATCCATCCGTCGCACGCGCGCCCGACAGCCGGCAGATGGCGACTCTCTCCACGTCGCGCGGGAACTGTGATACCAGTCCGGCTTGTCGCCACTTGTCGCCGCCTTCATGAAACGCGCCCAGGCGGGCACGGCGACCACGCTGGCGAAGCCCCGATTCATGATCGGTGCGGGCGTGTCGAGCCCGAACCAGACCCCCGCGACGAGATGCGGCGTATATCCGACGAACCACGCGTCCGAGTAGTCGTCGGTCGTGCCGGTCTTGCCGCCCGCGGGAAGCGTGAAGCCGGCCGCGCGCGCGCCAGTCGCGGTCCCGCTCGACACGACGTCTTGCCAGCATGCTCGACATCAGGAACGCCGTCGTCTGACTGATGGCGCGGCTGGTCTCGGTCGGCGCAGACCAAATCACCGTGCCGTCGCAATCCTCGACGCGCGTCATGAAACGCGGCGCGGCGAGCAAGCCCTGGTTCGCGAATACGCCGTACGCGGAGGTCAGCTCGAGCAGCGTCACTTCGCCGGTGCCAAGCGCGAGCGACGGGACCATCGGCAGATCGGATTCGATCCCGAGGCGATGCGCGTAGTCGACAGCCGCGCGGACGCCGACGTGCTGCAGCAACTGCGCCGCAGCGCGATTGCTCGAGACCTTCAATGCCTTGCGCAGCGTGTATTCGTTGTTCTCGTGCTCGCCGACGGGAAGCCATGCCCCCTCGGCAGCCGCAATCGGCGTGTCGAGGTCACGGAGCATCGATCCGGGAGCGTAGCCGCGCTCGAGCGCCGCGGCGTAGATGATCGGTTTGAACGCGGATCCGGCCTGGCGCCTGGCCTGCGTCGCCCGGTTGAAGGAGCTTTCCTGATAGTTCCGGCCGCCAACGAGCGCGAGGATGTCCCCGTTTGCGGGATCGATGGCCACGAGGCTTCCCTGCAGGTCCTTCGCACGGGGTCGCGCCTTCGCAATCTCGGCCACGCGCGTGCGAATGGCCTGCTCGGCGGCTCGCTGGAGCACAGGGTCATACGTCGAGTACACGCGCAGGCCGCCACGAAGCACGCGCTCCGATCCAAACAGCGAGACGAGTTGGCGCCGGATCTCTTCCTGGAAGTACTCGCCGCCGGGGTCGCCCGACGTGCGCAACAACGCTACCATGGTCGTGTGACCGGACTCGGCAGCGGAGACTGAAGTCCGGCAGCAAGCTCCGCGTCGGAGATCCGTTCCTGCGCGCGCATGCGCCGCAGCACGAGATTCCGCCGCCCTGTGGCGCGCTCGACCGAGACGCACGGCGCGTCACGCGAGGGCGCTCGGACCAGGCCCGCCAGCAATGCCGCCTCCGCGGGCGCCAATTCGGACGCAGGCTTCCCGAAGTAGCCGCGCGACGCCGCCTCGACGCCATAGAAGCCTTCACCGAAATAGACGGTGTTCAAGTACTCCTGAAGGATCTGGGCTTTCGAGTAGCGTTCCTCCAGCCGAAGAGCCAGCATGGCCTCGCGCAGCTTCCTCTCGAACGTACGCGCAGGCGACAGACGAACCGCTCGAGCGAGCTGCTGCGTAATCGTGCTGCCACCCTCGAGCACGCTTCCCGCGCGAAGGTTGTTCAGTGCGGCGCCGACGATGCGGATGGGGTCGAGCCCGTAGTGCGAGTAGAAGCGCCGATCTTCCACCGCCACGAGGGCGTTCACCATGTGGGGCGAGACCTGATCGATTGGCACGTCGATCCGCTGTTCGGAGTAGAACGTGAACGCCGGACGGCCCCGCCGATCCATGACGATCGTCGACTGGGCCCGTGCGGCCGATGCCGGTCAGGTCGTTGGCGCGGTCGAGCTCGCTTGCGATCGTGACCGTGAACCTCACTGTTCGGTAGGCGGCATACCAGCCGCAGACCGTCATCACCATCACTGCGCCGACAATCAACCGTTGTCGCATCCCGCGATGTCAATCGAGCAACGGCAATGCCAGCCGGAAAGGTTGAGATTGCGGTGAGATGGACGAGGTTAGGTAGGGACGTTCACACTTCAGGAAGCCGGGCGGCGTGGGTGTAGACGTTGAACCCGCCATCGCGCGCGAACCCGAGCAAAGTAATGCCAGCTTCTTCCGCGAGGTCGATCGCCAGGCTCGAAGGCGCGGAGACGGCGCAGACCAGGCCGATGCCCGCCAGCCAGGCCTTCTGAACAATCTCGAACGACGTACGCCCGCTCACGGCCAGGGCGTGCGCGGCGATCGGCAACCGATCGTCGAGCACCATCACACCGATCACCTTGTCCACGGCGTTGTGGCGGCCGACGTCTTCGGCTGACGCTTCGCAGATGCCGTCGGGCGTGAAAAGCCCCGCCGCGTGGAGCCCGCCTGTCCCCTCGAATACCCGCTGGCGGACGCGCAGAGCGTCGGGCAGCCCTGCCGCCACGCTCGTCGACATCATCCACGTGACCGGCAATGCCGACGCGCGTGTCTTGAGCGAGTCGATCGTGAGGCGGCCGCAGAGGCCGCAGGAGGAGTTGGTCAGTACCTTGCGACGGTCGGCCAGAAGCGTGTCGAGCGACGACCTGGAGGCCCCGAGCAGATAGACGTCGACCACGTTGTGCCCGTCGGGACGGTCCGGGTGGCGGCAGTGTTCGATGGCGCCAATGTCATCTGCTGTCCGCACGACGCCTTCCGAGAGCAGGAAGCCGGCCGCGAGCGCACGATCCTCGCCCGGCGTCCGCATGATGACCGCGAAAGGCTTTCCGTGCAGCCGGACCTCGAGCGGCTCCTCCACCGCCGCGAGATCGCGCGTTGCACCTTCCGTCCCGCGGCCGGGCCGGCCGACGACCGTGACGGGCACGGAGCGGTACTGCCGGCGCTCCGGCCTGGGAGCATCGTTAGACATTTTTCGTCGCTCGGCGCCTTTCGCCTGCTCTAGCGGAGGCTGGTCGCGCCGCGCTCGCCCTTCGACCCGGCTCAGGGCGAGCCTGAGCTCGTCGAAGGGTCGGATCGGCGGCGCTATTTTTGAGCATGAGCTCGCAAGGATGGGGCTCGAGGTAGGTCTGCCCGGCGAGGTAGCCGATCCCATGCACCCGCACGTAGTCGCGAAGAAGGGTCAGCGGCACGACACGTGGCACGATGCCAGTACCGATACTCCTCGATCGACTGCAGCAGCTCGTGCTTCGACTCGGGATCGAGTTGTCGTTTCAAATGACCCATCATGTGGGCCAGCACGTTCGTGTGCCGGCGCGGCGTCGCGGCGATAGCCAGCGTCGCCATGAACGCCGTCTCGGTACTGGTTGCGAAGTTCGCGTCTGGGAATCCCGCCGCCTCGAGCGACGAGGCGACCCAATTCGTTGTAGCGCGTCGTCGAGTGGGCCAGCAAAGCCATCTTGTGCGCGGCGTGAAACTTCACGAGATCGCCGAGCGACCACCGGGGCTGAAAAAGGTCTTTCAGCCGGCGATAGGCGAACACGCGCTCGATGAAGTGCTCGCGGAGCCGGGGATCGGCCAGGCGGCCCTCCTCTTCGACAGGAAGCAGCCGGAAACCGCCGCATGAGGGCCGCCGCATACAGGCCGCGGCCATCCGCTCGGCAATCCGCCGGCGCGTAGGTTTTGACGTGCTCCATCCCGCAGCTCGGCGAATCCTTCTTCAGCACGTAACCGCAGAGGTCCCTCGCCCTGGCGAGCTCTTCGAGTCGCGCGCGGCCCACGGTTCATCCCGTCGGTGTGATCGACGCCAGTGTCCTCGTCGTGATCATCCTCAATGGCGTCGACGGTCGCCGGACCGCACGAGCCGAAGCGTCTCGCGCGGCGTCCCGAGACCCATCTCGACTTCCGGGCAGACCGGCACCCACTCGACCTGCGGTCCAAGCGTGTCGGTCAGGAAATGCATCGCGCTTGTGCCCGCCATCGAACCGCACTTCCTGCCCGAGCAGACAGGAGGAGATGCCGATCCTGAGCCGTGAACCCTGGGCCATTGAAGCGCGCGAGTCTGAATTCCTGCCGCTCACATAGTCGAGCAGTGCCACGGACGGCATTCACGAAGACCACGATGACACGAAGGCCACGATGACCAATTTTCGGAATACTCATGGTGCGCTTCGTGTCAGTCGTGGTCATCGTGCCTGGGCCGTCGGCTCGTGTCACCATCGACAGCGCGGATCGCGAGCTCAATTCCACTTCAATCCGCGAAGCTGATCGAGGTTGACGTTGCCGCCGCTCAGCACGCAGACGACGTTCGACCCGGCGGGCGCCTGCACCAATCCGTCCAGCAACGCGGCCACGGGCGCGGCGGCAGCGCCTTCGACGACCAGCTTCGCGTGCGCCATGATCCACAGCATCGCGTCGAAGATTCGTTCGTCTGGGAGCGTGACGATCTCGTCGACCATGCGGCGCACGACCTCGAACGTCGTCTCGCCGACGCGCTTCACGCGCAGGCCGTCGATGACGCAGTCCACCCGGTCGAGCGTGACGACCGGCCGGCACGCACGCTGTCGCGCATGCCCGGCGCCCCGGACGATTCGACGCCGATCACCTTGAGCGACGGCTTGATCGCCTTGGCCGCCATCGCGACGCCGGAGATGAGACCGCCGCCGCCGATGGGCACGACGATCACGTCGACGGCCGGCCAGTCGCGAACGACCTCGAGCCCGAGCGTGCCCTGGCCCTGCAATCAGCTGCAGGTCGTCGAACGGGTGCACGTAGGTCAGCCCGCGGTCGCGGACCAACTCCTTCGCCTTCTCGTTGGCGTCGTCCCAGATCGCGCCGTGCAGCACGACTTCGGCGCCGTACGCCCGCGTCGCCGCGACTTTCGACGGCGTCGCGTTCTCGGCCATGACGACGACCGCGTTGATGCCGTGGATGCGTGCGGCGAGCGCAACGCCCTGCGCGTGATTGCCGGCCGAGGAGCACACGACGCCGCGCCGGCGCTCGTCCTCGGAAAGCGACATGAACTTGTTCAGCGGGCCACGGATCTTGTACGAGCCGGTGCGCTGGAACATCTCCGCCTTGAGGCGGACGTTGAAGCCCGTCCGCTCGCTCAGCATCCGCGACGAGAGAAGCGGCGTGCGATGCGTGTGCGGCGCCACGTGACGCCAGGCCGCGTCGAAGACCTCGAGGCCGAGCGGCAGGGTCGCAACAGTCATTTGCGGGGACATCCGGCGGTGAACATGATCTCGACCAGCCCGTCTGCCGCGACGAGGCCGGTCTGCACCGTCGCGCGCGCGGGAAAATCGCGCTCGAAGAACGCGCGGTATACGTCGTTCATCGCGCTGAAGTTCGTAATGTCCGTCAGGTAGACCACGCCTTCGGTGACGTCGGCCGGCGAGCAGCCCGCTCGCGTCGAGCGCGCGCCGGATGCGCGCCAGCGTCTCGCGCGTCTGTGCTGCCGACGTCGCCTGTGGTCTCGGGAGTATTCCCCAGCATGCCCGACAGGTACACGCGCTCGCCGGCCCTGATGGCCGCGCTGAGGTTCGGATTCGCCGGGCGGCCATCATCGATGACGCGCTTCGGGGAAGACGAGGCGACGAGCGTGATCTCGACCACGTAGTCCTTGCCGGCCAGGCCCGCCACGACTGTCGCACGCGCCGGTGGCGACGACGAGAAGTACTTGCGGTAGATCGCGTTCATCGGCTGGAAGGCTGGCCCCATCCGGAAGGTACACGCGCGAGCTGACGACGTTCTCCATGGTCATGCCGGCGGCCTTCAGGAGCTCGGTCGCGTTGTCGAGGACGGCCGTCGTCTGCGCGTTGATGTCGCCGGTCACGACCGAGTTGTCGCGGCCGTTGCGCGAGACAAGGCCCGAGAGGAAGACGGTGTCGCCGGTGCGAATCGCGTAGCTGTAGGGGCTGGGCGACTTGATCCAGCTGGCCGGGTGAATCACGACCCGCTCGGCGCCCGTGGGCACGGCGATCATCGAGATCTCGACGAGCGCGTCCGGCCGGTCGAACCCGGCAACGACGGTCGTCCGCGTCGGCGGATCCTTCGTCCAGAAACCGCTGTAGACCTCGTTCATCGCGGCGAAGTCGCCGGCGGACTTCAGGTAGACCGTCACCGACACCACCTGGTCGAGCGACGAGCCGGCCGCGATCAGGACTTCGCGCAGACGCTCGATGACGGCTTTCGTCTGGCCCTTGATGTCGTCCTTCGGCACGATGTTGCCGCTCGCGTCCTGCGCGAGGACGCCCGAGGTGTAGACGAGACCGCCGGACTTGACTGCATGGCTGTAGGGAAGCGTGGGGGCCGTCCCCACCGTGACAATCGCTTTGTTCGGAGATTGGCTAGACATGGCGAGGCTACTGACGAGCAGGAGAAGGCACGCACGCATGAGCTCAATTCTACCGTTTCCGAATCCGCGTCACCGACACATTTGAAGCTTTCAGCATTCACTTCAGCACTCAGCATTCAGCATTCAGCATTCAGCATTGCGAGTGTAATATCAGAGGGCAACCCCATACGGAGGCCCTGATGAAGTCGTCGAATCCCCGGTCGCAGTGGTTCTGGTCCTGCGCGATTGCCTGTTCCCTGCTCGCCCTGTCAGCCGCCCCGGCGCTGGCCGACGTCAAGACGCGCGAAAAGGGCCAGGTGAAGTTCGAGGGCATGCTCGGCACGACGATGCGGATGTTTGGCGGAAAGGCGCTCAGCGAAGGCATCGTCTCGACCAATGCCGTCAAAGGCAACCGGAAGGCCACTCTCAACGACGCGACGGGCCGGATCGTGGACCTCGGCGAACAGAAGGTCTACGACCTGGACATGAAGAAGAAGAGCTACACGGTCACCACGTTCGACGAGCTTCGCACCAAGATGCGCGAGGCGCAGGAACGCGCCGCCAAGCAAGCCAAGGACGCGCCGAAGGAGGCCGGCGAACCGGCCCAGCCGTCCGGCAGCGAGAAACAGCTCGAGTTCGACTTCGACGTGAAAGAGACAGGGCAGACCCGCTCGATCGCCGGGTACGATGCCAGAGCAGGTCATCATGACCGTCACCGTACGCGAGAAGGGCAAGACGCTCGATGAAAGCGGCGGTGTCGTGCTGACCGCCGATTCCTGGCTGGGGCCGGACATTCCTGCCATGAAGGAGCTCGCCGAGTTCGAGATGAAGTACTGGAAGGCCATAGCGCCGGAGACGGCGCTCGTTTCCGCAGAGCAGATGGCCGCCATTGCTGCGATGTATCCCATGATCAAGCCGGCGATGGACCGCCTGGCCAAGGAAAACGTCAGCCTCAAAGGCACGCCGCTCGCCACGGCGATGACGTTTGACGGCGTGAAGAGCAAGGCGCAGGTCGAAGAGGCGAGCAAGAACAGCGGCGGCGGGGGCCTGAGCGGCATGCTTGCGCGAAAGATAGTGAAGACGGACAACCGGCCGCGCGCGACCATCTTCACGATCAATTCCGAGACGCTCGAAATCGCGACGGCCGTCGGCGCGACAGACGTCGACATCCCGGCGGGATTCAAGCTGAAGGACTAGCCTCCTCGCTGTCAAAGAGCCTTTCACCGCACGCCGAGGACGCGGAGCCATATGGTCTTCTCTGCGCGCTCGGCGGCCTCTGCGGTGAGAAGCGCTTGAACAGTGCGAGTATCGGGTTGGCCAGCCGCTTGTGAGACAGCTTCTAGGCTTAGCCTAGGTCCCGCGGGCGTGATTCCGGCGTCGTACAGTCGCGCGATGTGCGGGTGCGCAAGAGTCGCGAGGATGTTGCGCTCGCGAGCCAGGCGATCTGCGACCGCTTTGCGCGACCAGGCGCCGCGCGGCAACTTCAGCGCCACGGTCCGGCGAATCAGGCCGTCGGCCCGATCGGCCAACCACACAGTGCCCATGCCGCCTTCGCCGAGCTGGCGCAGCAGGCGGTAGGTTCCAACGGTTGCGCCGGGTCGATCGGCGGACTCGTCGGCCGACTCGTCAGCGCCGTCGGCTTCCCCGACGTCAAGCTTCGGGAGTGTGCCGAGAAAGCCGGACGCCTGCACCGAGGGTGCGTGCGACAGGAGCGAGATGAGGCGCGCCTTCAGCGGTTCGTCTTCTGGCGCAAGCGCGCCAAGCCACCGCGCGCGCCCGTCGGGAGACAAATCGAGCGCCTCGTCGAGCAGCCGGCTGAGACGATCCCAGGCGCTGGCGTCCATGGACTCGGTGTCGTTTTCGAGCGAGCGATTCTACTTCAGGGCCTCGCGCAGCAGCAGCCGCGCCTTCTCCCAGTCGCGACGCACGGTGCGGTCGGTCACGCCCAGCGCCTCGGCGATCTCGGCCTCGGTCATCCCGCCGAAATAGCGCATCTCGACGACCTGCGCCATGCGCGAGTCCATGGCGGCCATCTCGTCGAGCGCCTCGTGCACCCGAAGGATCTCGGTTTCACCGCTTACCATCTCGCCCTCGACCTGCGTCGTCAGCGTGAGCCGCGCCATGCCGCCGCCCCGACGGTCCGCCTGGCGGCGGCGGGCAAAGTCGACGATGACGGAGCGCATGACGCGGCCGGCCCAGCGCATGAAGTGGATCCGGTCGTCCAGTTGCAGCCGTCCTGCGCCGGCAAAGCGGAGATAGGACTCGTGTACCAGTGAGGACGTATCGAGGAATGTGTTCCGTCCACCCGCGCGAAGACGCGCGCGGGCGAGCTTGCGAAGGTCGGCGTACGTGGCGGCAAACAGCGAATCGGCGGCACCCGCATCCCCACGCTGCGCCCGATGAATGAGCTCGGTGAGGCTGGGTGCATCCGACATCGCCGGACAATACACCAAGACCGCGGGGTTTTGGAATCGTGCCGCCCATCGGATCTGCCTCTCTGGACCGTTCCGATCAAGATGAGCACCCTTGTGCTCAAACCCCGTGAACCTTGCCGGAATGGGATTCTTCTGCCTGCCTGTAACTACGCAGACGGCACCCCGAACCGGACACCGCGTCAAACCGGTTGCCCGGCCGCCACGCACCCAGCCAGCGCGGCCCGCTCTTCAAAGCGTCGTACCTGCACCGGTTTGAGGGTCAGATCTTGTATTTCAACATTCAGAGCTCGAACGCGCGGTCAGGTGCGGTTCAGGAAATGTTGAAATACAAGATCTGACCCCGTGGCTCTACACGAGCGACGAGCGGATTCATGGTGGACCTCGAAAGAGACCCTGCCCCGGGCCGAGTCGCGTGAGCGAGCGCGGTTGACCATAACGCCGACTCGGACGCACAATCGTCGGGCCGCGCATGCAGAACGGGACTTTCCCGACGTCGTCCGTCGGATCGGGTGCGTCCGCCGCCGCGCGTTTGGTTTGGGAGGAGACAATGAAGCACTTGCGTAGGGACGGGGCTCGGCGGCGGCGGTTCCTCAAGGCCGTGCCTGCCGCCGTGGCGGGCGGTCTGGTGGTGCCAGCGCTGGCGCAGCCTCCCGCACAGGAGCAGGCCCGACGCATCAGCAAGGACATGCTCGAGTGCGGCGAGAAGATCTTCGGCGTCGACTTCACCGACGCCGAAGAAGAACAGGCGCTCACGGGCGTCAACCGCAATCTCGACACTTACGAAGAGCTGCGCCGAGTCGACGTGCCGCTCGACACGGAACCGGCCGTCACCTTCCGTCCCTATCTCCCGGGCAGGAAGCCCAAGCCTGGCGCGACGCCCGGCGCGAAGATCAAGGTGAGCCTCCAGGCCCCGTCCGCAGCGAGATCGTCGCTCGACGATCTCGCGTTCCTTCCGGTCACATCGCTCGCGCCGCTCGTCCAGAGGCGCGAGGTGTCCTCGACCGATCTGACCAGGATGTACCTCGATCGGCTCAAGAAGTACGGGCCGAAGCTGAACTGCGTCGTCACGCTCACCGAGGAGCTGGCGCTCGCCCAGGCGGCGCAGGTCGACAAGGAGATTCGCGCCGGCAAGTACAAGGGACCGCTCCATGGAATCCCATGGGGCGGCAAGGACCTCTTCGCGACCAAGGGCATCCCCACGACGTGGGGCGCGGGCCCGTTTCAGCATCAGGTGTTCGACTACGACGCAACGATCGTCGAGCGGCTCCGCGAGGCCGGCGCGGTTCTGGTGGCCAAGCTCTCGATGGGCGCGCTCGCGCAGGGTGACCGGTGGTTCCGTGGACAGACGAAGACCCCGTGGAACACGGAGAACGGGATCGAGCGGATCCTCGGCCGGTCCGGGGTCGGCCACAGCGGCCGGCCTTGTGGGCTTCTCCGTGGGCACCGAGACCCGCGGGTCCATCATCTCGCCGTCTGCGGTCAACGGCGTCACGGGGCTTCGCCCGACGTACGGCCGCGTGAGCCGCCACGGCGCGATGGCCCTGAGCTGGACGATGGACAAGATCGGTCCGATGTGCCGATCGATTGAGGACTGCGCGCTGGTCTTCAACGCCATCTACGGCCCGGACGGCCGCGACGATACCGTGGTCGATGCGCCATTCCTGTGGAACCCTGACCTGCCCCTTGCGAAGCTGAAGATTGGCTACATCAAGGCGGAGTTCGAGCCGCCGTCCGCCGACGGCCGAGGGGCGCGCGGCGAGGGCGGCGCCAGAGGTGAGGGACGCGGCGAAGGCGCGGACGCGGAGGGCTGTCCCCCGAAGAGCAGCGGCGGCGCGCTGAAGAGCGATTGACGCTGCTGAACGGCGCGCTCGAGGTCTATCGAAAGGCCGGCGCCACGCTGCACCCGTTCGAGCTGCCCGCGACCCTGACCCGCAATTCGTCGGCCCTCAGCTTCGTGCTGAGCACCGAAGCGGCCGCCGCGTTCGACGATCTCACGCGAGGCCCCGGCATCAAGGACGAAAGCCTCGGCGCGTGGCCGAACTCGTTCCGGACACACCGCTTCGTGCCCGCGGTCGAGTACATCAGGGCTCAGCGCATCCGCACGCTGCTGATGCGCGAGATGGACAAGCTGATGTCGGAGTACGACGTGTTCCTGTCGCCGACCAACAGCGCGAGCCTTGCTCTCACCAACCTGACCGGGCATCCCGCCGTGGCGGTCAGAGCAGGATTCGTGGCCAACGCGCCGTTGATGCTGATGGTCACCGGCCGCCTCTATGACGAGGCGACGATGCTGCGCGTCGCGCTCGCCCACGAACGCGCGACGACGTGGAATGCGAAGAACCCGAATGCTGAATATTGAATGATGAATGCTCGAGACTGAATTCTGAATTCACTTCGAGCATTCAGCATTCAGCATTCAGAATTTCTTCGCTCGTTCTTCACGAGCGCCGTCAGCGCCCGGCCCTGCTTCGAAATCGCCGAGCCGTCCGGCCGCCGTGACATACAGATCACGCGCTTCGCCGGAAATCTGATGCGGTGGAGGCCACCGACAGCAGCACCTGCGACGTCTCGTGGCTGCTGCCCATGTTCTGCGCGGCTCGAAGCACGGCCACAATCGTCTCCGGCGGCAGGTTCCCGCGCTTCACCACGGCCTGCAGCACCCGCCCCCGCTCGAACGACGAGTCGATCGTGTCGACGCCCTTGAAAAACGGCGCCCGGAGCGGGCCGTCGATCGACTGCGACTTGGCCACGTCGATCAGGAAGGATGCCTGTTCGAAATCCGAATCGATGGCAATCGAAGGGTCGAGCATCGTCGCGAGCGTTTCGGGGCTCGGGTCCGCCCGAACGACGGCGCTCACGACCCTGCGGCACTCGAAATCGCTGTCCACCGTCGAGAGGGCTTTGAGGAACGGCGCGCGCGTGCGGGGATCGAGCGGCTGAAGCCGGGCGATCTGCACGAGCAGCTGCGGCCTCCTCGAAGTCTGACTCGATCGCGGTGCTGGCGTCGAGCACACCCGCGAGCACCTCCGGGGAGACCGGTCCGCGCTTGAGCGCCGACGAGTACACGCGGCGCATCTCGAAGTCCGACTGGATGCTCCTGGCGGCATCGAAGTAGACGCGGCGCGTCGCATCGTCGGCGAGCAGGCGGTCGGCGGAAATCAGCAGGCTCGCCAGCTCGAAGTCCGAGTCGATCTGGCGGCCGGCCTGTTCGAGCGCCTGGCGCATCGTGGCCGCGTCGAGCCCTGGCGATTTCAGCAGCTCGGTGAAGTACACCCGCTTCGCCCAGCTGCCGTCGATGAGCGCGATCTCGGCGAGCACGCCCGACGGTCCCTTCGCCTTGAGGATCCGCGCCACGCGGCCCGGGGCGCCGATCGCCGTCTGACGGATGATTCGCGGCAACGCCTGCGACAGCCACGCCCTGCCCTCCGGTTCGAACGGCTTTTCGGACATGCCGACCCAGTAACGCCGCTGGATGTTTCCCGAGCCATCAGCCTGGAACTCCACCGTCCGGCTGCTGATCCATCCGCCTTCCCTGATCCGCAGGCTGCCACCGGGCGACAGGCTCTTCACATCACTGTCGTCGTCGGTGAACTCAACCGTGCCCTCGTACTTGACCTCGAGCTTCTGCTTGCCGTCCGACCACGAGAAGTTGCCACGGCTCTGCCCGATGCGGTCAAACCAACCGGAGCGCCGGCGGCGTCGGTGGCGTTGGTGGCGTTGGAGGCGTCGGCGGCGTCGGCGGTGTCGGCTGCGTCGGCGGTGTTGGTGGTGTAGGCGGCGTCGCCGGCGTTGGCGGCGTCGGTGGTGTCGGCGGCGTCGGTGGCACCGGGGCGTTGGCGGTGTGGGCGGCGTCGGTGGCGCGGGCGCTGCGACAAACCACGCTGCCGTCGGCGGCGTCGGCTGGGCGTCGGCGGTGTGGGTCGGTGTGGGTGGGAGCGTATACGGCCATACGAACTGTTCGAGCACGTCCGCCACGAACCCGACGACGGCCTCGGCAACAGACGCTTCCGCGACGACGGGGGCGACTGACTGCGCCGTTGCACTCGGCTGCGCACGCGCGACGACCGGCGTCACCTGACTGCGCCGAAGCGCCGAAGGCGCCACGACGGGCGCAGTCGACCGGGAGGCCGGCACTGGCGCTGGCGCGTCGGCCGTCGTGACAGCCGGCAGCACGGCCGCCGACGCCTCGGCCTGGTCCGCACTGAGCGCGTTCTTTCCCAACGGCTCCAGCGGCGATCCCCGCGATGAGCACGACCGCAGTGGCGCCCGCGAGCCATCCCGGGCCCCGGCCTGCATGCGATCGGCGTGCCGATCAGGCGACGGACGCGATGGAGGAGAGACCCGCCGGTTGCCGCGAGGACGAGGCGGCTGGAATCAGCGCGCAGTTCCTCGAGGTCGGCCAGCGCTCTGGCATAGGCATACGGATCGCCGCAGAGGCTGACCGCGAGATCGTCGCAGCAATTCTCGCGCTCGACCCGGATGCGGCGCGACAGCCACCAGACCGCGGGATGATAGAAGAGCAACGTCTCGACGAGCGTCTGCAGCAGGTTGACGAGGTAGTCGTGGCGCCTGATGTGCGCGAGCTCGTGCGCGAGGATCGCTTCGAGCTGTTGCGGCGCCATCCCGGCCAGCGCGCTCGCCGGCATGAGCACCACCGGCCGGAGCCACCCGATCACGGTCGGCACGTCGACCATCGAAGACTCGAGCAGCCGGATCGGCCGCGCAATGTGCAGGCGCTTCGCCAGCCTGGCGGCCATCTGCTGCCACCCCGCTGGTGCCGGGCGCGGTACCACGAGACCGTAGACGTTGGACCCAGATCCAACCGGCCAGAAGCCGGAGCGTCAGAATGGCGACGCCCGAGAGCCACGCGACGAGCATGCGCGCGGGCCCAGTCACGAGGATGCGGTGCGCGCGATCGGCGAACGGCTGGACAGCATTGCCGGCCGGCGCTACGATGCGTCCGGCGAGACGCTAGCCATCGACTGGAGCGCGGTGTCCCGGACTGTGGCCGCAGACGCCAGCGAACCAGACCCGGCGTCCGCGGGACGCCGTGCCGTCCGTCATCGAGCGCCACGCCTGGAGCGCCGTGACCGCCGGCATCGTCAACATCAGCGACAGGCCGATGGTGGCGACGACGTAGCGGACGTCGGCGGCGCTGCGGCGGAGCGCAAAGAGCGCGGCGGCTGAGAGGAGGCCGACGAGCGCGCCCTGCCAGACGAACTGGAGCAGGGCCCACCCGATGGCCTGCGCGGCCGGCTGCTGAAGCAGGTGCTCAATCGCGTTCATCAGGAACCTCGCTCTCCATTTCCGGACGTTCTTTGCCGCTCTCTTTTCCTCGCTCGAGCATCCGGCGAATCTCCGCCAGCTCGTCGGACGACGCGCGTTTGCTCGCGAGCGCCTGCAGGACCAGCTTCGACGACGAGCCGCCGAACGCGCGGTCCATGAGGTCACGGAGGAGCTGCCGCTGCGTCTGCTCTTCGGTCAGCCGCGGATGATAGATGTGCGTGCGATCGGCCTCGTCGCGACGGACGAGGCCTTTCTCCGTCATGATCTGCAACAGCTTCAGCGCGGTCGTGTACGCGGTCGGCCGCTCGCGCATCAGCACGTCGTGCACCTGACGCACGGTGCTGGGGCCGAGCTGCCAGAGGACGCGCAGGATGGCGAGCTCGGCGTCGGTGGGTCGGGGTGTCTTGGACATAGGTTCGAATCGGACCTCGACCGAAGCCCGACACGTGGCGTCGTCGGTGGCGACGCGCGGAAACGGGACGTCCTCTTTCGTCCGCGGACGCCACTGAACGTCCTAAGTCTACGAACATCTTCGTAAATGTCAACGAAGATCTTCGTAGATCTGCCGATTAAAGGGGGCCTGCCTCACGGAACAGGCGAAAGGACGGGCGAAAATCCCTCGGCCGGAGACAGGGAGAAGGGATATCCCCGGCGCGAGAGCGATCCACCCGCCCTCCCGCTATCCCGGGAGGATCAGGCCCTGCACCTTAGACGACAGGTGCGTGCTTTTTGTTGGCTATAATTCTTGGCTGAATTGACGCGCACATGATGAGTGGGTAAGGAGTCTATGGAGCCAGGAATCTACGCCAAGTTCGACACGACCGAGGGGTCGTTCACCATCCGCCTGTTCGAGAAGGAAGCGCCGAATACCGTCGCCAACTTCGTCGGTCTCGCCGAAGGGCACCAAAGAGTGGAAGCACCCGGGCACGGGCGAGAAGAAGAAGGCGCCGTACTACGACGGCATCGTCTTCCACCGCGTCATCCAGGGCTTCATGATCCAGGGCGGCGACCCGCTCGGTCAGGGAACCGGCGGGCCCGGGCTACAACTTCGGCGACGAGTTCCACCCGACGCGCCGGCACGACAAGGCGGGCATCCTGTCGATGGCCAACGCCGGCCCGGGCACCAACGGCAGCCAGTTCTTCATCACGCTCGGACCGACGCCGCACCTCGACAACCGGCACTCGGTGTTCGGCGAGGTCGTCTCGGGCCTCGACGTCGTCAAGCGCATCGGGTCGGTGCCCACGGGCCGTCAAGACCGCCCCGTCACGCCCGTCGTCATGAACAAGGTGACGATCGAGCGGGTGGCCTAGTGGCAGACGACCGGCAGTCGCTCGATTCGCTGCTGCCGGTCGTCTATCAGGAGCTGCGGCGGCTCGCGGCGAACTATCTCCGCCGCGAGCGTCCAGGGCAGACACTCCAGCCGACCGGTCTCGTCCACGAGGCGTATCTGCGGCTGATGAAGGACCGGCCGGATCGCTGGCAGAATCGCGCGCACTTCTGCGCGATCGCCGCCCACTCCATGCGCCAGATCCTCATCGAGCGCGCCCGCGCGCGGGGCGCGCTCAAGCGCGGCGGCGCGCAGCCACGCGTCACGCTGGATGAGGCGCTCGTCGCCGGCGGCGAGCAGACGTTCGACATCCTGGCGATCGACACCGCGCTCGAGAAGCTCGCGGCGTTCGATCCCGAGCAGGCCCGCCTCGTCGAGCTGCGGTTTTTCGGCGGCCTCACCGTGGAAGAGACCGCCGAGGCCATGTCCATCTCGCCGGCAACCGTGAAGCGGCACTGGGCCGTCGCGCGCGCCTGGCTCGCCCGCGAGCTGGAGGACAACTCGACGGCGTGAACGCGGACCGCTGGCGTCAGGTCAACTCGCTCTTCCACGCCGCGCTCGAGCTCGAGGGGGCGGAGCGCGACGCACTGCTCCGCGCCACGGCCGCGACCGACCCCGAGCTCGTCCGAGGAAGTGCAATCGCTGCTCGCCCGGCATCAACCAGATGCGGCGTTCCTCGATGCTCCGGCGTGGACCGTCGCCGCCGACCTGCTGGTGGACGAGCGAGTCGCTCGTCGGCAAGCAGGTCGGCAACTACACGATTCTCGAAGAGATCGGCCGCGGCGGCATGGGCGTGGTCTATGCCGCGCGTGACGAGCGTCTCGGCCGCATGGTCGCGCTCAAGGCGCTGCCGCCCGAGTACACGCGCGATCGCCGGCATCGCGATCGGCTCGCGCGCGAAGCACGCGCCGCGGCGGCGTTCACGCACGAAGCGATCGCCACGGTCTTCGCGCTCGAAGAGATCGACGGCGAGCTGTTCATCGCCTCCGAGCTCGTGCCGGGCGAAACGCTGCGCAGCGAGCTCGGGCACGGCCCCGTCGCGCCCGATCGGCTGATCGCGACGCTCGTCGACATCGCCTCGGGGCTCGCCGCCGCGCACGCGACGCAACATCATCCACAGGGACCTGAAGCCGGAGAACCTCATCCGCCGCACCGACGGCCACATCAAGATCCTCGACTTCGGCCTCGCTCGCCTCGTCGATCCCGACATACCGACCGTGACGCGGTCTGACCGAGCCCGGCACGGCGCCGGGAACACCCGGCTACATGGCGCCCGAGCAGCTGAGCGGCGGCGAGATCGACGCGCGTACCGACCTCTTCGCGTTCGGCGTCGTCGCCTGGGAGCTCGCGACCGGCGAGCATCCGTTCGGGTCGAACCCGGCCCTCATGCTCGCGCGGATGATGGAGGGCCGTCCCGCTACGCTGTCGCGGCAACTGCCTATCGCCGCGCTCGACGCCATCATCCGCAAATGCCTCCGGGTCTCGCCTGCCGAGCGCTACGCGTCGGCCGACGAGGTGCTCGACGACCTGCGCAAGCTGACGACCGCGTCGGGCACGCCGCTCGTGTCCCCTGCTGTGGTAGACGATGGAAGAGGGTTGTGGTGGTGGCAGTTCCACCAGGGCACCATGACGGTCGTCGATGCGGTGACCCCCATCCTCGCGTGGGTGATCCGGCCGGCCCTCGGCCCGTCGATCCGAACGCAGCTGTTCCTGGCCGTGCTGGCGCTCGCGACCGCCGCGGTGACCCTTCGGCTGAACCTGCTCTTCACCGCGCGCGTGCATCCGGCGATGCTGCAGCCGCATCGGTCACGGCTTTTCCGTTGGATCGCCGGCGCCGAAGCCGGGATCGCCGTCCTGATGCTCGGCTCGGCGGCGGTCGTCGCCGAGACGACTCCCGGGATCGCCGCCGTCCTCGTCAGCCTCGCGATCGTCATGCTCGCCTCGCTCGCGTTGATCGAGCCTGCGACCGCCGGCGGGGCCAGTCTGGAGCAGTAGGCGCGGCAATCCGACTTCCCGTTCGGAGTTTTCGTTGAGCACTCGAGTCGAGATGAACGCGCCGACGGCGTCTCGCGATGCACACGATGGCACGATGGCCACGATGCAGCCAGACAAAAGGTTTCATCGTGTCCATCGTGGCATCGTGACCATCGTGAGTGCGGCCGTCAGCCCGTGCCAGCGCCTGGGCAATTCTCAGAAGGCTCAGCCAAAAACCCGGTAGAATGTGAAGGATGCTGCGGCTTTACCACACTCATTGCCATCCTGTTCTTGTCGAGTGTGGCTGCGGCGCAGACTCCGGATCCGCCTGACTGCCGCTCCACAGCCGTTCGACGCCTGGCTGGCCGAGGTGCGGGCCGAAGCCATCACGCGCGGCATCCGCCCCGAGGTGCTCGACGCGGCGTTCGCCGAGATGCAGCCGGTCGAACAGATTCTCGAGCGCGACCGCACGCAGGCCGAGTTCGCGCTCGATCTGACGGCATACCTCAAGCGCAGGCTGACTCGCCGCGCGGTCCAGACCGCGCAGCAGATGCACACGCAGCATCACGACCTCCTCCTTGCGGTCGGCAAGAAATACGGCGTGCAGCCGCGAATCATCACCGCCGTCTGGGGGCTCGAATCGAACTTCGGCCGCTTCGCCGGCGTGCGTCCCGACGATCCCGGCGCTCGCCACCCTCGCCTACGATCCGCGCCGCGCGACGCTCTTCCGCAAGGAGCTGTTCAGCGCGCTCGAAATCGTGAATCGCGGCGATATCGAGCTCGAGCGCCTGAAAGGCTCGTGGGCCGGCGCCCTCGGCCAGCCGCAATTCATGCCGTCGACGTATCTCGAGTTCGCCCAGGACTTCGACGGCGACGGCCGGCGGGACATCTGGACGCTCTCAGGCCGATGTGTTTGCTTCGGTCGCACATTACTTGAAGGAGCACGGCTGGTCGGACAACGCCACGTGGGGCCGGGAGGTCAAGGTGTCGAAGGCGCTCAAGCCCAAGCTCGATGCCGTGCCGCGCCGGACGGAGGGCTGTCGTGCCGAGCGCGCACTCACCGCGCCGCGCTCTCTCAAGGAATGGACGAAGCTCGGCGTGCGCACGACCGCCGGAACCGCGCTGCCCGGCGGCGCCTCGATGCCTCGATGGTGACAGACGGCTCGCGCTACTTCCTCGTCTATCGCAACTACGAGGCGCTGCTCGCCTACAACTGCGCCACGAGCTACGCCATCAGCATCGGGATGCTGTCGGACAGGTTGAAGTAGAGCATCGGCTTCTCGCGGCTCGCGGTTCGCTTCTCGCGGTTCGCGGCTCGCACTCACAAACCATACTGACACAAGACCTCACCATAGAGGCTGCTCACGAGGAAAGAGTCATGACCACGGCAAAACATCGACGTATTCCATGCTCGCGATCGCGCTCGGTGTGGCGACGCTTGGCGCGCAGACGCCGGCGCCGCCGCCCACACTGGACATCGCGGGCTCGCTCAAGCTGCAGCATCGGAGCATCGGCGCAACTCGCTGCCTCGGCCATGAAGATGGCTGACGCGTGACTACAATTTCCGGCCGCAGGGCGCAGCGCCAGAGGTGATGACATTCGGCCAGATCGTCGCGCATCTCGTGGCTACCAACTACAACATCTGCGCGTCGGCGAAACCCGAGCCGGCGCCGAAGCACGCGGCCAACAACAAGGAAATGCAGCCGAAGGCGGACCTCGTGAAGATGCTCACCGAGGCGCTGGCCTACTGCGACGCCATCTACGACGCGCAGACCAGCGCCACGATCAACGAGATGCTGAAGCGACCCGGGCCGAACAACACGACGCTCGATCGCGCGCGCGGCAACACGCTCATCAGCAACATCGCCCACAACAACGAGCACTACGGCAACCTCGTGACCTACATGCGCGCCAAGGGCATCGTGCCGCCGTCGAGCGAAGGGCGCTGACGCGGATCCGGGGATCAGAGATCTGGGGTCCAGGGATCAGGGATACGGGACTCAACGAGTGGGCAGTCTTGATCCCTGATCCCTGATCCCCGATCCCCGATCCCCGATCCCCGATCCCCGATCCCCGATCCCCGATCCCCGATCCCCGATCCCCGATCCCCGATCCCCGACTCAGAATCTCACCGAATACACCACCTTGAAGTTGCGCCCCATCTCGGGCACGAAATCCTTGATGAACGACAGGTGGTTGCGGTAGAGCTCGTTGGTGGCGTTGTCGAGCCGCGCGGTAATCGTATTCACGGTGTTCCCGCCGCCGAACGAGTACGACGCGAACAGCTTCATAAGTTCTCGGGCTTGACCAGGATGGCGCGCAGCTCCTTGCCGTCGGCGTTGCGGTACTTCGTGAGCTCCGCCTTGCCCCAGACGAACTCGGCCTGCTGCGGGTTGGCGTTCGAGACCCGCTTGACCTCGCGGAACGATGTATCGGTGACCCAGAGATCCGGGAACTCGTCGTAGCGTGACAGCGTGACCACGAGGCGATCGGCGTTCTTGGCCTTGGTGACCTGGCCGATCGCCTTCGGCAGCATCAGCAGTTTCTCGGGTGCGGCCGTGCCCGTCAGGTTGACGCGGTAGAAGCCGCTGTCCTCCGTGCGATCTTCGTTGGCGGAGAGCAGCAGCGACTTGTCGAGCGGAATCGCGCGCTGGTCGGGGTCGAGCGAGCGATAGCGGAAGACGATTTCCTGCTTGCGCCCCTCGCCGTTGGTGACCATGCGCGCGTTGCTGCCGTCCGGACGGACTTCCCAGATGTCGTACTTGTCGTAGAGCAGCACCGAACGATCGTCGGCGGTCCAGCCGGCGGTGCCGTAAGCCGGAGGCAGATTCGGCGTGTCGTGATCCTCGCGCCAGAAGTTGAGACCGAGCTTTTCGGTCAGGTTCACGCGGGCGCCGTCGGCGATGCGGTAGGAGAACCAGTCGTTCTGCGACTCGTCGAAATAGAGCAGGAATTTGCCGCCGGGCGACAAGGTCATCGGCGCGCCGCTGCGGAAGTGCTCGTTGATCTTCTTCCGCTCTCCGCTCTTCAGATCGACCAGGTAGATGTCACCGTAGTTGGTGTCCCACGACACTTCCTGCCGGTACGGCAGATCGTCGGTGCCGAGCGCACGCAGCGGGATCCTCACCCGCGGTGAGCGTCGGCATCTCGGGCGTGGCGAGCTGCACGAACCGCTTGTCGGCGAGATGGACGACCGCGCGGTAGGTGCGGTTGCGCTCCTGCTGTGCGCGCACGCGCTGCATCGGCTGCAGCAGCGGATCCTTCCAGTGCCACAGGTCCACGCCGCGCGGCTCGGCCGCGCCTTCCGGCGCGGGTGGAGCGGGCGGCGGCGCCGTGCCCAGATAGAGCCGGTGACCGTCCTTCGAGAACGACAGCGTCCCCTGGTCGCTGACCACCAGGCCCGACGGCAGGCCGCGGGTCGTCGCGGCGACCAGCTCGGACGCGGTGCGCGTCGGACGGACTTCCAGTAATAGACGCGGTACGGCGCGACGTCCTTGTCGTACTCCGCCTGGTCGCTGAGGAACGCCAGCTGTCTGCCGTCCTCGTCGAAGCCGAACGCCTTGTAGTTGCCCTTGCCCTTGAGCAGCGTTCGCACCGAGCCGTCGCTCATCTGCCGGGCGAACGCGCCGTCTTCCTCCGCCTTCGGCGAGGACACGCCGTAGGCGATCCACGAGCCGTCGCGGTTCCACTCGAAGTCGCTGACGAGCGGCAGCGTGATTTCCTGGCCGCTGACCAGGTTCCGCAGAATCAAATCGCTGCCCGATTCCTTGCGCCGCGTGCGCGGCGACGTCGAGCCCTCGCGCGCCTCGGGCTCGGTGGCCTGGGCCTGCGTCCCGCGTCCAGCCGGCGTGGTGCCCTGGCCGGCTGCGCCGGCGCCGGGTTGGTCGAGGGCGTGTTGGCTGCGGGTGTCGACGGCGGAGGAACCGGAGGGCCACCGGCACGGCCGCCGCCGCGGCCGCCGCGCCCGCCGCCACGGCCGGCGCCGCCGGCGCCGCGATAGAGCGCGACCCAGGTCGACGACTCTTCGGGAAGGCTCACGCTGCCGACGCGCTCGACGGTGGTCACCTGGCCGGTGGCGAGCGCCATGATTCCCGCCGCGGTGCGCACTGGCGCGCGGGCCGTCTCGCCCTGATTCTCGCCGCCGCGAGCCTGGCCGCGGGCGCCGGCGCGGCGCTCCTGCTCGCGCTGCCGCTCCTCGTCTGCCTTCGACTGCGCGATCGTGAAGACGACGAACTTCGCGTCGGGGGTGATCTGCGGGTTGATGCCGCGCGGGTGGCGATACTCCTGCCCGGACTGCAGGTTGCGGACGATCAGCTCGCCGTCGACGCCCTGCGCCGTCGTGGCATACGCGAGCCACACGCCATCGCGCGACAGCGTCGTGCCCTGAATCGTCTTCCACGCGTCGTAGACGTCGTAGGTCAGCGGCCGCTTGCCGGCCTGCCCGCGGACGTCGATTGAGAGAATTGCAAGGACCGCGACGAACGCCGCCCCGCACACGAGCGACCTGCGCTGCAACCACTGGCGCATCGACACACCTCCCGAATTGACCGCCGTCCGCGGGTCCGCTGGTCCGTAAGATCCGCCGACCGCCGTCCGCGCATATTATTGGGCGGACTTCGCCGTCGCATCGCGCCGTTTTTGCGTGCACATGTTCGAAGTCCACCACGGTTTTGTCGGTCTGGAAATGCTCGGTGGACGGCTATAATTCCCACTTATCGGCCCTCGGACTTCTGCCACAGCGAATCCGGCGCCGGCGGCATCCTTCCGGCAGAAGCCGGAAGCCACAGCAACCCTTCTCCGTGACACGGTCGCGCACTCTTATGAAACGTCTACGCCTAGTCGTCCTCGCCATTGCTGTCGTCGCCATCGCGGCCCAGTCGCTCCTGACCGGCCGCGCGGAACAGGCGCAACCCCCGTCACTCCGCCGGCGACCGGTCCCTTCGACGCCCTGCACTTCCGGTCGATCGGGCCGGCGTCGATGTCCGGCCGCATCTCGGACCTCGCCGTCTATCGAGGCGAACCCGGCCGATCTTCTACGTCGCCACCGCGCACGGCGGTGTGTGGAAGACGACCAACAGCGGCACCACGTTCGAGGCGCAGTTCCAGGACCAGGGCCACATGTCGATCGGTGACGTCACCGTCTCGCAGAGCAATCCCGACCTCGTCTGGGTAGGCACCGGGGAATCGAACAACCGGCAGAGCACCTCGTGGGGCGACGGCGTCTACAAGTCGACCGACGGCGGCAAGACCTACACGAACATGGGCCTTCGCACGTCGAAGCACATCAACCGCATCGCCATCGATCCGCGCAACACCGACGTCGTGCTGGTTGCGGCCACCGGCAGCCTGTGGGGCCCGGGCGGCGAACGCGGCGTGTTCAAGACGGCCGACGGAGGCAAGACCTGGAAGCACGTGCTCAAGGTCGACGACGACACCGGCGCGAACGAGCTCGTGATGGATCCGACGAACAGCCAGATCGTTTACGCGTCGACCTATCAGCGGCGACGGACGGCGTGCTGCATGAACGGCGGCGGCCCGGGCAGCGGCATCTGGAAGTCGACCGACGGCGGCGAGACCTGGACCCGCATCAAGGGCGGCGTGCTCGATCAGCGCGCTGGGCCGCATCTCGTTCGACGTCTACCGCAAGCGGCCGAACATTCTCTACGCGACGATTGAAGGCCCCGTCGCCGCCGGCCGGGGCGGACGGGGCGCCGCTGCAACACCCGCCGAGGGGCCGGGAGCGCAGGCCGAAGGCGCAGCGGCAGGCGGCGCGGGACGGCAGGGCGGCCGTGGCGCCCAGGGGCCCAACGCCGAGCCGACCGGCTTCTACCGTTCCGACGACAGCGGCGCGACGTGGCGGAAGGTGAACAACGCCAACCCCCGCCCGATGTATTTCAGCAAGGTCCGGATCGATCCCAACGACGCCGAGGTCGTCTACATGGCCGGCGTCGGGCTGCACCAGACGTTCGACGGCGGACGGACCATGGCGACCGACGTCGCCGCCTCGACTCATGACGACGTGCATGCGATCTGGGTCAATCCCGCCAACTCCGATCACGTCCTGATCGGGAACGACGGCGGCCTCGCGGTCTCGTTCGATCGTGCCCAGAAGTGGCAGTTCTTTCCCAACCTGCCGGTCGGGCTCTTCTATCACGTCAGCGTCGACAACGCCGTGCCGTTCAACATCTGCGGCGGCATGCAGGACAACTACAACTGGTGTGGCCCCAGCCAGGTGCGCGGCTCGGCCGGCATTGCCGGATTCCACTGGTGGACGCTGCTCGGGGGCGACGGGTTCGTCGTGTTGCAGGATCCGGCCGATTACCGCGTCGCCTTCACCGAGTCGCAGGACGGCAACATCGTCCGCGTCGATCGCGTCACCGGGGAGACGCTGGGCATCCGGCCGGTCGCCGCGCAAGGCGAACCTGCGGCGCGCTTCCATTGGGATACGCCGCTGGCGCTGTCGCCGCACGATCCGAAAGTCGTCTACGCCGGCGCCAACCGGTTGTACCGATCCACCGATCGCGGCCTGACCTGGACCGCCATCAGCCCCGACTTGTCGAAGAACCAGAACCGCGACGAGATCGAGACGATGGGGGTGAAGAACAGCGACATCCGCATCGCCAGGAACGACGGCATCGTCGCGTGGGGAACGATCGTCTCGTTCGCCGAATCGGCGAAGCGTGCCGGCGTCCTTTACACCGGCAGCGACGACGGCAACCTGCACGTCTCGCGCGATGGCGGCAAGGACTGGGCGAGCGTCGGCCGATCGCATCCCGAACCTGCCGAAGGAAACGTTCGTGTCCGAGGTCGTGCCGTCGCGGTTCGACGAGGCCACCGTCTATGCGACGTTCGACGGCCATCGCAACAACGACTTCGAGACCTACATCTATGCGAGCTCCGACTACGGGCAGAACTGGCGCTCGATCGCGGCCAACCTGAAAGGTGAAGTGGCGCGCACGCTGACCGAGGATCAGAAGAACCCCGACGTGCTGTATCTCGGCACCGAAACGGGACTCTTCGTGACGATCGATCGCGGCCGCAGCTGGCAGCGGATCAGGGCCAACCTGCCGACCGTGCGCATCGACGAGATCACGCTCCACCCTCGCGACAACGCGATGGTCCTCGGCACGCACGGCCGCGCCATCTGGGTGCTCGACAACATGGCGCCGATCCAGGAATACGCGGCCGCACAGGCGGCGACCGTGGACGCCAAGCTGTTCGCGCCGGCGCCGGCCGCGATGTACCGGCGGCCCACGCGCGATCGCAACTACGAGTTCTGGGGCGATCAGACCTTCTACGGCGAGAACCCGCCGCAGGCTGCCGTCATCACCTGGCTGCTCAAGAAGCCGGCGGGTGAAGTGGCCCTGCGGATCACCGACGCTGCCGGGCGGGCCGTGCGCGAGATCTCCGGGCCGGTCCTGGCGAACTCGAACAAGGCCGGGATCCAGTCGGCGTGCTGGGACCTGCGCGTGCAGCCGGTACCCGCGCCGGCCGGTGCCGGCGGACGCGGTGGTGATGCGGCTGGCCGTGGCGGCGCGGCCGCGGCCGAACAGGGCGGACGCGGTGGCGCGCAGACCCCGCCGGTGAGCCCGTTCGGTGCGGGCTGCGGCGGTGGCGGCGGCGGGTTCGGCGGCGGCGGCTTCGGCGGCGGCGGCGGTGGCAATCCCGGACCGTACGTGCTGCCGGGCGTCTACAGCGTGTCGCTGGTCGTCGACGGCAAGTCGATCGAGACGCGGCCGCTTCGCGTCATGGCCGATCCGGAAGTGTCGCTGACCGAGGCCGAGCGCAAGCGGATGTTCGACATGGCGATGGAGATGCACGATCTCCAGCGGCGCGTGAGCGACGTGAACAGCGCGTTCACCGCCGTCAACCGCCAGATTCCGGCCATCCAGAAGACGATCGAAGGGCGCAGCGATCTGCCCGCCGACGTGAAGTCGAGCTTCGAATCGGTCGACAAGTCGCTGCTCGAGATGACCGCGAAGCTCGCCCCGCCGGCGGGCGGCCGCGGCGGCGGTGGCGGCGGGGTGGCGGACGCGGCGGCGCGGCGGATACCCCCGTCGCCCGGCTCACGCAGGCGAAGAACGGGCTGATGGGCGGGATGCCGGCGACCGCACAGACGCTCGACGCCTACAAGCGCGCCAAGACCGAAGTGCCGAAGGCGCTCGAAGAAGCGCAGGCGCTGTTGGGCAAGTTGCAGACACTGTCGGCGTCGCTGGCAAAGCACAACATCACGCTGACCGTGCCGCCGGCCGCGACGGCGAAGCCGTAGGCCGCGGGTCCGCGGGTTCGTCGGTTCGTGGTTCGCGGACTGAGCGGACTTCGCGCGGGTGGACGAACGATTCACCGCACTGCGCGCAGCGGAACTCCTGCCGGCCCTCCACATCGCTGAGCAGGCTCGTGTCGTGGAGGCCGCACTTCGGGCACTGCCGCGTCTCGTGTGGATTGATGGCATGGCCATCGGCGCACACGTACGCTGCGCTCGTTGTGTCCCCCACCTTCCAGCCGTTTTGAGTCCACAAGACATCGGCGCCGCACTGGGGGCATGGCTGAGAGCGGGTAAGGGCATTGCTCATGGTGCCTCCACAAAAAGCGACAGGCCGCCGCAGGTATGTGCGGCGGCCCGTTCTCCTACTCGTCTGCGGCTAGCAGGTTGGCGAGACCATCTTCAGCGACTTGACCGTAAACGTCTTTGCCGCCTTCTTGCTGTCCTCGGTCGCGGCCGGGGTGGCCGGGGTGGCCGGCTTCTCGGTTCCGGACGTGCCGACGGTCGCGGTGGGGCTCGCATAGGAACCCGTCAGAGCCACGCTGTGTCCCACGTGTTTGCTCAGGTCCACCTCGGTGCCTGTGAGGGTCACGAGCGCGGCCGGAGCGGTGGCGTCTGCAGCGGCGGGTTCGCCCTTTTTCGCCTCAGCAAGGGTGAAGGTGTCGGCGGCGGTTCCGCGCGCCACACAGCCTGTGATCGTGATGCCCGGGGCGTCCATCGTTGGCGGGTCTCTGCGCGTCAGGAACCTGGTCCTGGCTCGCGCCGGCGGCAGCCGCGCTGACCGCCGCGAGGGCTACCAGCGCTACCGTCGAAATAGTCAACTTCATGCGTCTCTCCAGTTATGGCGGCCATGGAGGTCACCTCGACAGTCCGTGTGAGGCGAGCGACTCCGACTACCGGAGCCATCATGGACCTGCCCGTCGGAGCGGGTGTGCTGCATCGCACAGACAGCATGCGAATTGCGCCGGTTACTATTGCGCGCTCCAGCCGGACAGCTCAGCTGGCCCAATCGTTTCAGATGCGCTTAGGAGGATGAAGTAGCATACGCGCCCTGCACGGATTTCATTGACACCGGCTGAGCTTGGCGGCACTATCGCGGCTTCGCTGCACGGAGGTGCGCCTATGCCTATGAAGATGTCGACACGCTCTCTCGTCGTCCTCGCCGGGTTCGTGATAGCAGTCGTCGCCGGAACCAATGCACAAGCACCCAAGGGTCTCGAAGGTACCTGGAAGCTGAACGCGGCCAAGTCGACGTTCAGCCCGGGTCCGACTCCCAAGGTCATGTCGGTGACCTATTCAGCCGTCGGCGCCGACGGGATGAAGATCGTCGTCGAGGTCACGCCGGCAACGGGAGCGGCCCAGCACTGGGAGATGACGGCCCACTATGACGGCAAGGAATACCCGGTCAAGGGCAACCCGAACGCCGACATGGTGTCGGTGAAGCGGATTGACGACCTGACCGGAGAGAGCACATTCAAGAAGGCTGGCAAGGTCACCGCCACGAACACGCGGAAACTCTCCGCCGATGGCAAGACGCTGACCGTCACCAGCAAGGGCGTGACCGAAGACGGCAAGC
The DNA here is from genome assembly GCA_963771395.1 of uncultured Acidobacteriota bacterium. Taxonomy (GTDB): domain Bacteria; phylum Acidobacteriota; class Vicinamibacteria; order Vicinamibacterales; family 2-12-FULL-66-21; genus DATBJJ01. The sequence goes on from CAVYTY010000025.1 coordinate 205,862, forward strand.
CTCGGTCAGACGTGCAGGTCTTCGAGAAATAGCTCAGTTCGGAGGGGCCGACCACGCGGATCTGGGGTGGAAGCTGGGAGGGCCTTTCACCCCGACCCCCGGGACCTCCCAGCGCGAGGTGCGCGACGGTGTGTGCACCGCTAGGGGCCGCAGCCGTGTCAGGAAGACCGTAACATCTCCGCCATGATCGCGGACATGGCACGTCGACTGATCGAGGACGGAGATTTCTATACAGAAAGACACAAGAATCGAGAAAGCTCCCGGCTGGCGGCTCAGGGCTGGCCGACTTCAGCCGTCCTTTCGCCTGCGCCGTCGGCGGCGACTGCCCTTCCTGAATAATCGCGAGGCGGCCGATGACGTCCTCGTGCAGCACGCGCATGTGGCGGCCGTTCTCGTCGATCCGCTCACCGAGCACACGAGCGGTCTCGTCGATCCGCTCACCGAGCACACGAGCGGTTTCATCGATCCGCCGCTCGCCGAGCACGCGGAGCTCATCGATCCGCCGCCGAGCACCGCGGTCTCGATCCGCGGACCGCACCGAGTCGCTACGCTCGCCGAGCACACGGCGAGTTTCTTCATCGCCGGTACGAATCTCCTCACGAGCGGCAGAAAATTCACCGCGCATCTCCGTCCGCAGTTGCACGATCTGCGATTCGACGGCGGTGATTCGATCGGGAAGTGTCTCCAAGTCCGTCACCCGACGCTCAGGTGATCTACCCTGCTTTCAATCGTTTCCGGCGGCATACCTCGAATCCTCCCGGCGTTTGAAACACCGTGATCGGGATTGGTTCGTACGCACCTCGGATGGCGAGGGTCGTGCCGGGCCGGACGACGATACCATCGTCCGCGGTCCACAAGCGAGAACAGCTATCGCGTGCGCGCGCTGATCTCGGTGGACGCCAGCTCGCGATGATCGATCTGGGTCTGGTTCAGGGGTTCCTGCGTCTTGGTCATGGGCATCCGTCGGTGGTCGTGGCTCAGAACTGGAAATACAGAAACGGGTTCACGGCCTGCGTCCACATCAGCACCACGCTGACGCAGAGCAGCGCCAGGCACACCGCCGCCTTCGGCGCCGTCAGCCGCTGGGTGAAGTTCCAGGTCTGCGGCGCGGTCCACACCACGATCGCGCAGAGCACGAACATCAGCACATGGTAGGGAGTCACGAGACTGGCCAGGATCAGCTCGCTGCCGGGCGCGGATGCGGTCCAGCCCGCCATCGACTTCAGATACGTCCACGCGTGGTCGAGCGTCGGCGGCGCGGAAGAACACCCAGCCGACGCACACGATCGCGAACGTCAGCGCGATCCGCACGGCCTGCGGCAGCCGCCGATACACGCGGTCGCGCCCCCAGGCGCGTTCCACCGCCAGCATGCCGCCGTGCAAGCGCGCCCCAGATCACGAAGTTCCACGACGCGCCGTGCCACAGGCCGCCGATCAGCATGACGGTCATCAGGTTGACGTAGGTCCGCTGCGTCGCTCCCTCGATTGCCGCCCAGGCTGGATGTAGACGTAGTCCCGCAGCCACGTCGAGAGCGCGATGTGCCACCGCCGCCAGAAGTCGGTGATGCTGACGGCGCGGTAGGGGTCGTTGAAGTTCTTGGTGAAGAGGAAACCGAGCATCAGCGCCAGGCCGACCGCCATGTCGGAATAGCCGGAGAAATCGAAGTAGATCTGGAAGGCGTAGGCCACGACCCCGTACCACGCGGCGTGCCGCCTGCAGGCTGCCGGCGTTGAACGCGCGTGTCCGCGACATGGCGCCATGGAGTTGGCCAGGATGATTTTCTTGCTCAGGCCGAGGCAGAAGAAGGCCGCGCCGCTCGCGAACTTCGTCTAGCGTCAGGCTGCGCGCGCGGAACTGATCGGCGATGCTCCAGTACCGGATGATCGGGCCCGCCAGCTGATGGGGGGAACACGCGCGACGAAACAGGCGAAGTCGATCGGGTTGCGCATCGGCCGCGCGTCGCCCCGATACACGTCGATCGCGTAGCTCATCGACTGAAACGTGTAGAACGAGATGCCGATCGGCAGGGCAATGTGGAGCGCCTGGAACGTCGCCTCGCCGAATCCGAGCGCCGCCAGCGCCGCATTGAGGTTCGCGACGCCGAAATCGTAGTACTTGAAGTAACAGAGGATGCCGATGTTCGAGAGCATCGAGATCGCGAGCGCCGCTTTCTGCGCGCGATTTCGCGGCTGATCCTTCGGCAGAAGCGGCAGCTCCTTGCCGTCCATGGGCAGCCCGGAATACTTCACCAGCACCCAGCCGCAGATGTAATCGATGAAGGAGCTGGTGAACATCAACAGCACCCACTTCGGGTTCATCCAGCCGTAGAACGCGTAGCTGACGCCGACCAGCATCAGCGACAGCAGCCGGAACGGCAGCGTGTAGTTGAGCAGGAGAACCAGCGGCAGGAAGTAAAAGATGAAGAGGTGCGAGCTGAAGACCATCCTGATGGATTGTAGGCTGCCGGCTTGAACGGATCGCAGGTGTCAACTCCCAACGACCAACTCCCAACCTCCAATGCGAGTTCCTTTGGGAGTTGGGAATTGGGAGTTGGGAGTTGACGCTACTCCGGCGCGCCTTGCAGCAGCGGCTCCATCCTCTCCTGCCGCGGGCCCTTGTCGTCGCAGACGGCGAACGACAGCTTGCCGGGGTTGTACATCGTGACCCCGGCGTACTCGCCTTTGGCGTTCAGGACATAGAAGCTGATGTTGAAGTTGGGCTCGCCGCGGGCGTTGAGGAGCCGCTTCTCGACCTGATTGGCCTTGATGCGGCGCAGCGCCTCCATGCCGGCGTCTTTCGGCGCCTTGCCGCGCCGCATCTCGTCGACGATCAGGAATGACGCGAGGCTGAACAGGTTGGCTTCGCCCCGGCCCGTGGACCCTGCGGCCCCGACGGCGCCGTCGACGTACAGACCCGCGCCGAGGATCGGGGAATCGCCGACCCGGCCGGGGATCTTCCACGCCAGCCCGCTCGTCGTCGTGACGCCGCAGATCTCCCCTCTGGCGTTGATGCCGTTGCAGTTGATCGTGCCGTAGAAGTGATTGGGGTCGATCAGCCCTTCCGCCATCATCTGCCGGTCGACCTCGCGCAGCGCCGCCTCGCGTTTGACTGGATCCAGGTAGCGGGAAGGGTCGGTGCGGCGCTTCCACTCGAGCCAGGTGCTGCGCGAGCGCTCGGTGTTGAGGTCGTCCTCGATCTTGAAGCCCATGTTGCGCGCGAACCGCTGCGCGTCCTGGCCGACGATCAGGTGGTGATCGGTGTAGTCCATCACCTTCTGCGCAACCAGCGACGGCGTGCGCACGCCTTCGAGGCACGCGACGGCGCCCGCGCGCTTGCGCGGGCCGTGCATGCACGACGCATCCAGCTGCACGACCCCTTCGGCATTGGGCAGCCCGCCGTAGCCGACGCTCGTATCCGCCGGATCGAGCTCGACGATGTTCACGCCGGCGATGAGGGCATCGAGCACGTCCTTGCCGTCGGTCATCATCGCGAAGGCGCGCTCGACGCACGTCTGCGGGCCGCCGTTCTTGTGCTCGTGGCCGTTGGCCGAGGAGATGACGACGGGGCGGACGCCGCTGCGGGCGACAGCAGGCGCGGAGGTCTGAGCGTGCGCTGCGGCAGCGACGCCTGCAGCGGCGCCGGTGAGCATGAATTCGCGTCTGTTGATGGTCATGGCTGGGTAAGTGTAGCGACTTTATTGACGGGCACAAGATGCCCGATTACGATCGTGGATTGTGCCTTCGCAGACCGACCCGGTAGCGGCCCGCCAGATTTCTCTCGAAACCATCCGCGAGGCCGCCGCGACGGTCTACGAGGCGGCCGTTCGCACGCCGCTCGTGCGCTTCGATGCGGGTGCCGGCTCCGGCCCGCGACCTTTACCTGAAGCTCGAAACGCTGCAGCCGATCGGCTCGTTCAAGATCCGCGGCGCCTACAACGCCGTCCGCCACCTCACGCCGGCGCAGCGGGCCGGCGGCGTCTGGACGGTGAGCGCCGGGAATGCTGCCCAGGGCGTGGCCCTGGCGGCGCGAAAGGCCGGCTGCCCGGCCAGCGTGCTCGTGATGGATACCGCCCCGGCGACCAAGCTGCGCGCCATCGAGCGGCTCGGCGCACGGATCGTCCAGGCGCCATTCGAGGAATGCTGGCGCACCGTCGAGCGTCACGGCTCCGATCGCATGGAGGGGCAATTCGTCCATCCGTTCGACGACGACCGCTTCATCAGCGGCAACGGGACCGTCGGCCTGGAAATCTTCGAGGATCTGCCGGACGTCGATGCCGTGATCGCGCCGATCGGCGGCGGCGGGCTGATCGCCGGCGCGGCGGTGGCCTTGAAGGCCCTTCGCCCGGACGTCAAGGTCTACGCGGCGGAACCGGCGACGGCTGCGCCGCTGGAACGATCGCTCGCCGCGGGCGCCGCGTCGGACTTCCCCGAGTGGACGGCGTCGTTCGTCGACGGCGCCGGCGGCCGCTCGGTGCTCGCGACGATGTGGCCGCTCCTGCGCCAGTACGTCGACGGATCGATCGTCGTCTCGCTCGACGAGGTCGCACAGGCGATGGCGACGCTCGCCGATCGCGTGCACGTCATCGCCGAAGGCGCCGCCGGCTGCGCGGTCGCCGCGGCGCTCTCGCCCGCCTTCATCGCCAGGGGACACCGCAAGGTCGTCGCCATCGTGTCCGGCGGCAACATCGATTTGACGCGCTTCGCCCGACTCGTCGGCGCGTGCGCGTAACGACGGCAACTGGAAGGATCACTTTGGACTCGAACGTCAATTCCGCACAAGGCCCGGAGCTCCCCGAACGCATCAAGCGGCTGTCTGAGCTCGCCAACGATCTGTGGTGGACATGGAATGCGCGCGCGCGGGAAGTGTTCCGCAAGCTGGACTACACCCTCTGGCGGCAGACCGCGCACAACCCGGTGCTGATGCTGCGGCAGGTCTCCCCGGAGATGCTGGCGCCTCGCCGCGAAGGACGAGCGGTTCCTGGCCATCTACGACGCGGCGATCGACGCGCTGGACGCGGCGCGCAGCGCCAGGGACACCTGGTGGCAGCACACGTACCCGGACAACCCGGGCCCCATCGCCTATTTCTCCGCCGAGTTCGCGCTGCACCAGTCGCTGCCGATCTACGCCGGCGGCCTCGGCGTGCTGGCGGGCGATCACTGCAAGGAGGCGAGCGATCTCGGCATCCCGCTGATTGGCGTCGGCTTCATGTATCCGCAGGGGTACTTCCATCAGATGATCTCGCCGGAAGGCTGGCAGCAGGAGGTCTACGAGCGCCTCAACTGGGCCGACGCGCCCGTCGAGCAGGCGACGCTTCCCGACGGCAAGCCCTGCGTCGTCGCCGTGCCGCTCGGCAACCGCAGCGTGCTGGTGTCGGTGTGGAAGGTCCAGCTCGGGCGCGTGAAGCTGTACCTGCTCGATACCGATCTCGAGGAGAACGCGCCGTGGGATCGCGAGCTGTCCGCGCGGCTGTACGGCGGCGATCGCGAGACGCGCATCCAGCAGGAGATCATCCTCGGCATCGGCGGCGTGCGGGCGCTGAAGGCGCTCGAACGGCAGCCGGCGGTCTGGCACCTGAACGAGGGCCACGCCGCGTTCGTCGTGCTGCAGCGCATTCGCGACCAGATCGAACAGGGCCAGTCGTTCGAATCGGCGCTCACCGACGTGCGCCGGACGACGATGTTCACGACGCACACGCCCGTGGCGGCCGGCCACGACGCCTTTCCGTTCAACCTGGTCGAGACCCATCTCGCCGGCGCGTGGGGCACGCTCGGCACCTATCGCGATCAGTTCCTGGCGCTCGGGCATTACGACAACGGCAGCGGCCCGCTGTTCAACATGACGGCGCTCGCGCTCCGCACCGCGGGGACCGTCAACGGCGTCAGCGCGCTGCACGGGCAGGTCACCCGCGAGATGTGGGGCCCGATCTGGCCGGGCGTGCCCGACGACCGGCGCCCGGTCGGCTACATCACCAACGGCGTCCACGTCCCGACCTGGCTCTCGTCCGAGCTGGCGAGGCTGTTCGACGATCACATCGGCGGCGACTGGCGCGAGCGCCACGACGATCCCGAGCTGTGGACGAAGGTCCGCGAGATTCCCGACGAAGAGCTGTGGGGCGCGCGCAACGCGCTGCGGCAGTACCTGTTCGCCTTCATTCGCGAACGCGCCCGGATGCGCTGGAAAGAGGAACGCGTCAGCCCGCCGCGCGTCGTCGCCGCCGGCACGCTGCTCGATCCCAATGCGCTGACGCTCGGCTTCGCGCGGCGCTTCACCGGCTACAAGCGGCCCGAGCTGATCTTCCACAACCCGGAACGGCTGATGGGCATCCTGAACGCCAGCCGCCGCCCGGTGCAGATCGTCTTCGCCGGCAAGGCGCATCCCGCCGACGAGACCGGCAAGCACCATCTGCAGCAGGTCTACCGCCGCGCCATCGACCCGATGTTCGGCGGCCGGATCGCGTTCGTCGACGACTACGATCTGCACGTCGCGCACTTCCTGGTGCAGGGCTGCGACGTCTGGCTGAACAACCCGCGCAAGCCGCTCGAGGCGAGCGGCACCAGCGGCATGAAGGCGTCGATCAACGGCGTGCCGCACTGCAGCATCGGCGACGGCTGGTGGGCGGAAGGGTTCAACCACAGGAACGGCTGGTTGATCGAAGGGCAGGCTCCGCCGCATGATCCGGGGGCGGTCGACGCCGCCGACGCCGACGCGCTCTACAACCTGCTCGAGACGGAAATCGTGCCGGCGTTCTACGATCGCGACACGAACGGGATCCCGCGGCGCTGGCTGCAGGTCGTAAGGGAAGCGATCATCTCGGTCACGCCGCGCTTCAGCGCGCGCCGGATGGTCAAGCAGTACGCCGAGACGATGTACGGCCCGGCCACGCGCCAGCTGACATCGTCGGGTAGGAAACGGTAGGAAGAAGGTCTCGAAGGGTGTCACGAAAAACGATGGCGCAGACGCGGTGCGCGCTGTGCGGCGCAAAAGAGGTCTCCGAGCCGCGAGGCGACGAACGCTACTGCCGCGACTGCTGGGACAAGAAGATCGCCGTCGAGGAGATCGTCGCCCGCGAGTTCGCGCTCAAGCGCTACATCCGCGCCCACAGCGCCGAGAAATACCTCATCTATCATTCGACGCTGAAGCGCCCCTGCGGCCAGCTGATCGTCGTGGACGACGGCTACGACCTGTTCCTGACGATGGTCCTCTACCCCAGCTTCAGCTGGGACGAGGCCGCCTACCACCTGGAGGGGGACCCCGAAGGCCGCACCTTCGCGGAGATCCTCGTCGACGTCGTCGCGGCTGAGGTCATCGAGCCGTGGGGCGGCGGCAAATGGCACCTGGACATTTTCCGATCGGCCAGCCTCGAGCCCGAGGACTGGAACGGTGAAATGTAAGCGCCTATAATGGCGCCGGTTGTCGGCGTGCTGCCGGCGGCCGCCCACAACCCAGGTACCCCGCGGCGAGTCGACGCACCGCTCGACGCAAAACTCCTCCGGGAGGTAGTCATGAAGCGCTCCGTGTTCGCGTCTGCCCTCACGCTGCTCTTCTGTTCCGTGGCCGTTTCATCGGCAGTCGCACAGGCAAAACCCGCAGTCTCTCAGGCAAAGACCACTGCCCCGGCCGCTCCGGCTCCTGCCGCCAAGGCCGGCTTCGTCACCCCGCTGAAGGGCGAAGGCACCGTCCTCGTCCTGCAGGGGACGTCGAAGTTCGATCCGAAACTGAAGGAAGTCACGACCACCTACAAGGTAAAGAACACGTCGTCGGCGCCAATCGCCATGCTCAAGATGGACGAGTACTGGTACGAGAAGGGCAAGATGGTGTCGACCGACACCCAGCGTTACAAGCAGCCGTTCCAGCCGGGCGAGATCATCGAGATGACGACGCACGCACCGGCCCGGGCAATCCGGTCGGATGGAGCAAGAACCTCACCCTCTCGCACGCCAACGGCAAGATCACCGCGAAGGCAGTCAAGGCGTTCTGAGTCAGCGGGCGCTGAACCGTTCCGCGTACGCGCCGGCGATGGGCAGCTTCCATCGCCGGCCGTTGAACGCCTGCACCATACAGATCACCCAGCCCACCACCCACGAAGCCCAGATCAGTCCAGCCACCAGGTAGAGGACGAAGAAGGCCCGGGCCGAGACCACCAGCGAGGCGAAGGCGAGCCCCAGCACCATCACCACGACGAGGCCGAGGGCGCCAAGCCCCAGCACCGATTGCCAGGCGTGGAAGCGCACGTAACCGCTGGTGCGTTCCGCCAGCAGCACGAGCACGCCGGAGAACGGGCCGGCGAGGTAGGCGAGCACCGCGGCCACACGCGGCGTGAGGCCGGTCGAGGATTCTTCGACGCTGGTCATCGAACGGTGAACTCCAGTTCACGAACGGCCGGCAGGGCGCCGGCGGCGCTGCTGCGCGCTTCGATCTTCAGGACGTAGCGGCCGGGGACGACGTCCTTGAGCGGAATGGTGGAGACGTGGCCGAATCCGTCGCCAGGATTGCGGAGCGCCGCGCTGCTCTGCTGATCGCTGCGCGAGTACATGACCCGGCCGTCGTCGGCGGTGGCCGTCGTCGTGATCTCGACTTTGTGGGGCGTCGTCAGCTGGTCGTAGACCTCGACGTACACCGTGAGCTCGTCACCGC